>CBDCWT010000062.1:0-84902 GCA_965223305.1 Pirellulaceae bacterium
CGCCTCGACAAGCCGCCGCTCCATCTCCTGCAGGTTCATCCCTACGGCTGCGATCGGATCGGCGGACGAGGAGGTCTCGAGCGAGTCGACGATCAGCCAATCCCGCAAATCCCGGGCACTCACCGCCTGCCCACCGTGTAAGACACACGCTCTGGTCACGATATTCTCGAGCTCCCGTACATTGCCCGGCCAGTGATAGTCCAGGAGCAGCTGCAGCGCGTCGTCAGCAAACGAGCAAGTCTCCCGCCCCAGTCGACTCGCAGCCTGTTGTTGGAAGTGCGCAATCAGGTCGGTCAAATCTTCTTTCCGTTCCCTCAGCGGGGGCACCTGCAAAGGCACTACCGCCAATCGGAAATAGAGGTCTTGGCGAAACCGGCCCGCAGCCACCTCGCTCTGTAAGTCCCGGTTACTCGACGCCAACACGCGGACATCTGCCTGACGGGTTTCGCTCGAACCGACCCGCTCGTACGACTTTTCCTGCAGCACCCGCAGCAGCTTGGCCTGCAGCTCGAGCCCAATCTCCGTCACCTCGTCGAGCATGAGGGTCCCTTGTTGGGCGAGTTCGAATCTGCCGACGCGCGGCGCATCGGCATTGGTAAAGGAACCGCGTTCGTGCCCAAACAACTCGCTCTCCATCAGTTGAGGAGAGAGCGCGGGGCAATTGACGCTGACCAACGGCTTCGCGGAGCGCTCGCTAACGGCATGAATCGTGCGGGCCACCAGTTCCTTACCGACACCGCTTTCACCCACAATCAGCACGGTTTCAGCGGTCGGGGCGAGCTGGTCGATTCGAGCTCGCAAGGTCCGCATCGCCGGGCTGCTGCCGACCATGTAGCCGGCAACCTCGGGGTTCGCGGCGACCGCCGTCCTCCGCTGCACGACCTCCCCATGCCTGATCGCCCGTTCCACAAGCTCCTCGAGTTGTTCCGCGGTAAACGGCTTTTCGATGTAGTCGAAAGCACCATACCGCATGGCCTCCACCGCAGTCGCCACACTCGCGTGTGCAGTCACCATCAAGACCTCGCAGTCTGTCTGGCGCGCATGCAGGGCGCGGATGAACTCTAGACCGTTCATGCCGGGCATCTTCAAATCGGTAACGACGACATCAAAATCGCCGTTCTCGAGATCCTGCATCGCTTCCGCGGCGCTGGCTCGACACTTCACCTGATGGCCGGCGCAGCGGAGAATATCGGCCATCGACTCACGCGCCCGCTGGTGATCGTCGACAACCAGTATCTGTGCCGCTCGTGGTTGATTCGTCAGTGTGGTCACGCAGCAGCCTCCAAAGCCAGGCGGGGCATTAGGATCGTGACGGCGGCGCCACCTTCCGCACAATTCGCCGACCACACTTCTCCCCCGTGGACCTCGACGATGCGGTAGACAATCGCCAAACCGAGACCCGTTCCTTCGCTCTTTGTGGTGAAGAACGGCTCGAAAACCTTATCCTGATGTCGTTGGTCGAAGCCATCGCCGCTGTCAGCCACCTCCAATTCAACTCCGCGCAGTCCATCAACGGCGGTGATCACGAGTTGGCCTCCGGTGGGCATGGCGTCCAGTGAGTTGAGAACGAGGTTCAGAATCGCCCGCCGCAGCATGTCCCGATCTGCCGTCAGCAACAGCCCGGGCGGTATGTCGACATCGACGAAGATCTGCTGTGCCTGTAGCTGGGGAGCCAACGAATCGCAAATCTCCGCCACCAGATCCGCCACCAAGAATACACGCCGCTGAGGATCGCGCTCGGACGTGAAGTTCAGGAGATCTGTCACCGTCGCTTCCAACGCCCTACAGTCGGACTCGACTTTGTCCATGATGTCCTGTGAACCCGAATCCTCGTCCAGCCTCCGGCGAAGGAGGCTCAGGTAGAGCTTCATGGGCGCGAGTCCGTTGCGAACCTCATGCGCAACGTGAGATGCCATTTGCCCCAGGTCGGCCAGGCGATTCTTGCGGGCGAGTTCGCGGTTCTTGATCTCCAGCTCGTCCGTCAATCGCCGCACCTCACCGCGCAAGGCCTCGTGCGTTGCCTGCAACCGATCGGTAGCCGAGTTCCACGCATCCAAGACGCGTTCTAGCTCGAGCGTTGACTCGGTGGTCTGCTTGATCGATCGTGGAGCATCTTGGGAGTTCATAGACAACTCGCTTTAGTGTTCCGATGTGAGGTCCAATTGCCTGACCCGCGAGGGAGCATCTTGGAGATAGGCCTTTCTTGCCGAAGAAACGTCGTGCACGCCCTGCAGCCGCTCGGCCGCATCGCCGCGGCGTTGGGCTAGCTGGGACTCGCATACTTGTTCCACCTGCATGATTTCCTGCAATAGCGACTGGCTGTCTGCTACGACCTGCCGCACACGCTGCCGCAGCTCTGGGGACCGCCACTGCCGCTGTTCCGGATCTTGTTCACGATACGGGTCAAGCTCTTTCTCGACGTTCTGCAGGTCCTGCAGAGACGCCTGCTTGGCGGCCAACAAACTAAGCAGTCTCGCGATATCTCCGCCTTGAATCAGGTCGGACTGCCGCTGAGACAGCTCACGGAGCTGGGTCAGAATCGTGTGTTTCTGCTCGATCAACTGAGCTAGACGGTCTGTTTCCATTGGCGATTTCTCTGTGTCAGCTTGTAGCCGAATCTCCCAAATCAACTCTGGCGCGACTGGCGGCCGTGGAGCGGATGTCCCGCATCACAACGTCGTCAACCAGTCCAGCAGCCGTTGCCACCCTTCACGGTTGTAACGTGTTGTTTGAGCAAAGTCGGCGTCCGGCCGGATACGATTCAACACGACTTTCGCCTGCTCCAGCGTTCCGCGAGCCTCCGAATGACGGTTCTGGAGTCGGTGGCAATTTGCAATCTGCACGTAAGCCTCGAGCGCCTCTGGTTCATGCAGGTAACGATTCGTTGCAGTCGCGTAGGCGTCGATCGCGTCGTTGTATCGCTTCAGGTCGTACAGGACATCTGCTCTGGAAAAATAGGTGTTGCGCAGCCGCTTTTCTTCCAACGAGCTTAGGCCGAGGGATTCCTGCTTTTCGTTCAATGCCCTCTGTACACTGAGATAAGCATCCGCAGACTTGGTCAGCTGCTGTTGAATCTCCGCGTTCAAGTCATTTCGGGTTGTCTCGATCGAGACACCACTGATGATCCGCAGCGGAAGTTTCGCGATTTGGCGGTACGCCTCAGCGATCAAGTAGCGGCCTTCAAGTGTCTCCGCGGCAAACCGATCACGCTGGCGAAGTTCGTCGCGCATCACGGCCTCAGACAGCCGCTCAACACTTTGTTGAAAGGACTCCTGCGCCAGCTCCAACGACTTGAGACCGGCCTTGCGCAGCTGAGTTTGATTGCTATAGACGCCATTAAGTCGGCTGGCGGCCTCGTGCTGCATCCCTTCACGGTAGTGAACCTTACCTAGCGCGTACAATGACTCTCGCCAGTCAGGGCTGCGTGGCGTCAGATCCCCATTCTCCAGGTTGTCGATAAGCAGATCCTTGGCACGCTGAAGTTGATCCAGTTCGACGTTCGCCTCAGCAGCCAAGAGCCTGGCTCGATAAATGTGAGGGTCACGTGGAAAGAACTCGATGCACTCGGTTAGTGGTTCCAGGGCCTCTTCTGCGAGTCCCAACGCCAGCGTCGCTTCCCCAAGCGCGGTCAATGCCGGAGGGTGGTGGCGTCGAATCTGGTTCCGCAAGTACGACCGCAGCAGACGCGCGGCGCGACGGTAGTCGTGTCCCTTGAGATAGCTTTCGGCGCTGTTCCAAAGCAGCTGCGGATATTGGCGGGTCGCGAAACGCTGGCCAGCGAGTTGTTGGTAGATCGCAGCCGCACGGCGCCATGCAGCGTGAGATTCCTTTTGCATCGCCGGGTTGGGCACCGCGCCGCTGTCAATTTGCTCCTGCAAGTGCTGTGCGTTCCCTCCGTGCGCCTGCGCCTGCAGTTCAAGGGCCCTCTCGGTGCTCAGCAGCGGTGCAACTGCATTGGCCATTTGAATCGCACGCTCGAACTCCGCCTGGCGAAGATAGTCCCTGAAGGCGTTCGCCGATCGCTCCTGCAGTGTCTGCAGAGGAATCCACGGATTGCTGTAAACCGGCATGTCGAGCGCCTGGCGCAGCACCCTGCCATAGGCTTCAATCGCCTCGTCGTCTTGCCCCAACAACCTCAGGACCTCTGCTGCCTCGAAGCCTGCAGCTAACCCTTCGGGCGTGTCGTAGTTCGACCGGTAGGTGCGTGTAAGACGTTCTGCTGCCTGCTGGTATTCCTGCAGTTTGCGGTGAGCCAACCCTTGTAAGTACTGCGCCTTGCGGACGAGTTCCTCGTTGCCTGGGTCGCGATGCTGGGCACCAACGAATGCCTCGAGAGCAGCACCGTATTTTGCCGCAGCTCGATCGTCCCCAGCGGGAGTGGACTCGGCCTGAGCCCGCTCACCTTCGTCCAGCAACATCCGACCCTCCATCAGCAAACCGTCTGCTTGGGAGCGCGATCCGGCAGGCAGCTCGGCCAGCATCTGGCGACATTCGGAGGTGTTTCCCAACCGGAACTGAATCTCTGCTCCGGTCAGCAGCGCTGCCTCTCGCGAAGCCGTGTCGATGGACGAGTCCGACAGATACTGCTGGATGTGCTCGAGCGCTTTAGCGGGCTGCGGCGTCGAGTCACGAAGATACGCTTGAGCCAACAGGTAGTGGACTGTGGTTGAATCCTCGATCTGCAGGGCCAGCGCTTTCTGGAGCGGCGCTAAACTAGCCGAGAAGTGGCCCGCTTCGAAACGCGACTTTCCCAGCAACAACTGCCCGTGCGCCTCACGGCCTGAAGGGTAACCCTGGCTTTCGGCTTCCTCCAAATATCGTGCCGCCAAGAGGTACAACGCCGCCCGCTCGTTGGGATCGATCCGTTGCTCGGCGTCGTAAACCATAGCTACACCGAGAACGTAGGCCGCACCGCCCTGCTCTTCTTCGGCCAGCAACTCCCCTTGTCGGAGCAGGACGGCCGTATCGCGGGCCTGTTCAACAAAACCCGCGTCAAGTTGAGCTAGCGCCTCCGATAGACTGAGATCACGTTGACCGGCCGGACGGTTGATCGTTAGGTACTGGGCTGCCACAGCCAGCCCGATGACTGCGGTGACCACGCCCACAAACACCGCCATGTTTCGCAGCAAGTTGCGCTGCAATCGCTCGAGCACGTCGCTCATGACGCGGCCGACGGAAAATCGCCGGTTCTCGGGCGACTCGTCCCGCGCAGCGGACGTACTATCGCGATCTTTGGACATAGCTCGATCGATGAATCGTCGAACGACGGTTGTCTCGGACGCACACGGGTGGCGGCGAGCAATAGAAAAGCGGCGGGTTTGTACTGCAAACTGGCCGCTGTTGTCAATGGCGCTGCGGGAAGATGACAGCAGCTGGCGCCGAGCGGCACGAAGCTGGGGTCAATTCAACTCCCCCGCGGAACGAGAGTCGGTGCTCTGTTCCGACGAGGCGACCCCCGTGACCAGTTCCATCATCCAGGCGTCCATATCTCTCAGCATCAAGCTATCCAACTCGTCGCCGCATGGGTACTGCCGCAACGTAACGTACAGCCCTGCCGCATGGAACAGTCGCAGCTCATCACACGCGAGCTCGGTCGGATACTGCTGGGAGTCGCGCCCTTGCGCGATAAAGAGCGGTAAATCCCTGGCTTGGTTCAGCCGGGCCAGCGGCATACTGCCCTGAGGAAATGGACCGCCAACCGACAACGCGCCGGCGAAACAGGACGGGTGCCGGAGACCTATCCGCAATGCAATGCTACCACCACAGTCGAAGCCGGCTAAGAAGACACGCCGGGGTGCGATGTGGAATCGGTCGCGCGCCAGGTCGATGCAACTGAAGACGGCTTGTTCTGCCGACTCCAAGTCGCCATCGGACCAGGAGTAACCTCTTACCGAGGCGGCGTTACCGCGCGGTCCCACACCGACGTAGTTCCGCATGCTAATGCCGGGCATCACCCGCTGCAGTTGAGTCTCGTTGTCGTCCGGTCCGTGTAGCCAAACGACCAGTGGATAGGCGTAGTTCGGCTCATAGTGCAGCGGAGCGAAAAGGGCGTGGCCGTCTTGGTCACCGCCAGCCAGCATCGTCCGACCATCATCACTGCGATCCTGGGACGTCGACTCCAGTGGATGGTCCCAGAGTTGAAGGCGGTTCATCGGCGTTCGGCGCGTCTTGGGTTGGTTGCTATGGGGCCCACATCAATCTTAGCTCCGGATCATCCACGAACGATGTTTCCGCGGCTGAACACCCCCCCTGCGAAATCATCGCTTGCTCTTCCTGGCAGGAAGGCACTCGCGGCGCACTCCGTGCATATTCCAGGCTAGACGACGCGTTGTAAGACACGGCTGAGGGGATGTCAACGCCAGCTGGCGAGTTCACGCTGCTAGCGTTGATGCCTTTCGGCTAGCCGTCCAGCAATCCCGCCATCGTCGAAACCAAGGACTGGACCGCATCGATGCTCTTCTGAAAAGCGGCCTGTTCGTCGGCGGTCAGCTCTAGTTCCACGATCTTCTCGACCCCCCCACTGCCGAGGATAACGGGAACTCCGACGTAGTAACCACCAACACCGTACTCTTTTTGGCAGTAAGCTGCACACGGGATGAGCCGCTTCTTATCACGGACGATCGCCTCAACCATTTGAGTCGTCGCCGCGGCCGGAGCGTAGTAGGCGCTGCCTGTCTTTAGCAATCCGACGATCTCCGCACCACCCTTGCGCGTTCGTTCGACGATTTTTGCGAGCCGGGCCTCGTCAAGCAGTTGAGTCACGGGGATGCCACCAACCGACGTACAGCTGGGAATTGGCACCATCGTGTCGCCGTGACCGCCCATCAGCAGCGCCGATACATCTTCCACGCTAACGCCCAGCTCCATAGCAAGGAAGGTGCGATAGCGCGCCGTGTCCAGCACACCAGCTTGGCCAAGAACCCGTTCCGGACCGAAGCCGCTAACTTGCCAAGCTCGCTGCACCATCGCATCAAGCGGATTGCTCACCACAATGATTATCGCGTCCGGGCTAGTTCGCTTGACTTCCTGAGCCACGGAGCTGACGATCTTCGCATTCGTCGCCAGGAGATCATCACGGCTCATTCCCGGCTTGCGAGGAATCCCAGCGGTAATCACGACTACGTCGCTGTTTTCAGTCGGCCCGTAGTCGGTCGCCCCGGTGATCGTAGCATCAAATCCAACGATCGGCGACGCCTGCATCAAGTCGAGCGCCTTACCCTTTGGCATCTCTTCCGTAGCGGGAATGTCGACCAGCACTATATCGCCCAGCTCCGCCGCAGCGCACCAATGCGCTGTTGTCGCGCCGACATTGCCGGCGCCCACAATCGTGATTTTCGCTCGTCGCATTCCAACCTCCCGTCGTTGCAGTGTGATGCAATCCGCTCTGCTGGCAATATCCTTCTCGGAGTGACGGCGTCAAGGGGTGGCAAGTTTTGTTTCCGACCTCTGACACATCGCAACGAAGAACCAGTCACACCCCGCAGCGATTGGATCGCTCTACCTGGTCGCTCACTTCTTCTGTTGCTAGTCGTGTAAATCCTGTCTATTTGCTAGTCATGACGCGGCATCAGGAGGAGGGCTCCTCCAACAGCTTCCGTCTCCTTCGAGCTGACTCTTTGTCGCCGCGCCCGGTGCGCCAGATGAAGAACCAGACCACTGCCAACACGACCAGGAAACTACATCCCCAGAGCAAGGGGAGCTGTGAGGGCGCATCGCTCGGCGGTGAAATCAGTCTGAGAGATGCTCCAATCAACATGGGGCTCAATTGCAGCTGGTGTTCGTCAAAGGAGGAAACGTATCGAGAGCGGTAGGCCCACAGCTTAAAGAACACTGCTGGAAGACTGACCGCGCGGTTCAGCTCTTCACCAGGCTCCAGTCCAGCAGGCAACTCGCCCGCGCATACCGTTACGGGATAGCTGTTGGAGAATTTGGGCGCCTTCGACGCATCGCGACTCGTGAACTGAATCACCTGATCACCCAGTGGTACAAAGATGTCGAGCTGGTAGTAGCGGTGGATCCCTAGCCGCTGCTGGATTGCCAGATCGGTAACTTCCACCGTCGTGATGCGCCGCACCGTTCCGTGCACCAAGCACACCTCGCCATGGTGCAGCGCCGGTTCCTGCAGCAGCGGACCCAATTCGAGCGGGCGCCGCGCCCGCTCGGCAAACTGCTCCTGCGAGACACTCTCGACCGTAGCCAACAACCGGTAAAAGCACTCGCGATCGGCCGCTGCAACCGGCTTCCGGTTTCGCTGCCGAACGTCGTCGAAGAGAGCAATGTCCATACCGTGAGTGGCTAGCCAGACCTGATTCGAGGTAGCTCTGCGCTCCGTCGCACGGTCCGGGAACCACTCGATGCGGGAAGCGGCGAAGACGAGCCGGCTCGTGGAGCCGGCTCCTTCGTTCTTCACGAACACCCCGCGCACGACCGCAGGCTCGTCCAACCTGACGGCCCGCTTCCAGAGCACCGGCACCGCCCGCGTGAGAATCACCAACTCGGGCGAGCCGGCAGCCGAAGCCAACTCCACTCGGTAGTAGCGATCGAACTCGAAGTGCAACTCCTCGTCCTCTGGCACGGTGATCTCCGTCACGCTCCGAGCGCGACCAGTCACGCGAAACACACTACATCGATCAGCGGCTGGATGGAGCGCAAGGTCTTCAGCTTGCCACTCGCTGCGTGCCCGTGCCGCTAAGTCGCCTGCCGGAATACGGGGCAGTCGAAACAGCAAGCGCAGCAACACACGGTTTTCGGCTTCGCTGAAAGGGCGGCCATCCTCGAAGTGGGCTAACTGCTCGGGGCCGAACCCATAACGCTCGAGTAGTTCTAGTGACGATGTCACTGCCGTGGCTTGCTGACCGCCCTCCCAGGGCAGCTGCGACAGACAAAACCCGACTAGCAGCAGACCTATCACGTGACCCTGGCCCGCCTAGCTGAGGGACCATGAGCCAATCGAGCCAGCACGATGGCAAGCACCCCGACGGCGAGGACGGAAACGACGGCGCCGACCACCGTCACCGCCGGTGTCGTGGACTCGACGCTGGCCGGCGGCGACCAGGAAGGAGACTTGGCCAGCAACACCGGCGCCGTATTGACGCCATCTTGGGCACGGTAGGCCTGCCGCTTGAAGAAGTACCCCGTGAAAGAAACGTCGGCCGACAAGGCAGCCGTCTCCGGGCCGGCATGCTTGTCTTTAATCTCGGGAAAACCGGCTGGCGTCTCGAGTGCGTAGACCAGGTAAGGAGCAAGCTGGCCACCGGCTGGCTTCAACCAAAAGACCAAGTAGTGCTCAATCCCACACACATTAGCCGGCGCCGCGACCCGGTAAGCCAAGCGCGCCGTACCGTTCACTGTAACGAGTTTGCCGCGATAAACCTCGGGTTGTTGAAAGAGTTGCAAAAAACCGACCTGTCCTGTTGAGGCCTGTTCGATTTCCGCCGCAGACATTCGCTGCAGCCGCTCAAAGCAACGAAACCAGGCGTGCTGTTCATCTGCTCGGGCGACGGTGTCATCCTGGATTTCAGCAAAGGACCGCCGATCGACAACTGCCTGGAGCTGGTCCAGAACCTCTCGCTCGGCCGCTGTCCAGGGGCGCCCTGTAAGTGGTACCTGCAAGGCCGGCAAGAATCGCTCCTGCCACTCCGCGAGACCTTCCGCCAGCACATCCAGCCACCTCTCCCGATCCTCCTCAGCCATTTTCTCGGATGAGGTAACGGAGTCGCGCGCATCGGCCAGATAACCGATCCAAGCCTCCGATAGCGCGCTACACGCAGGTGCCCAAGTTTCTGCCAACGACCTCGAGACTGGCTCGCCCGTGCGGCTGGCTCTTTGAATCCGGTCCAAGACAAGCCGCTGGTCGAGGCTCAACCGGCCGATGGCCTCCGCGCAGGCACGCTCTCGTACTGCCACCAGCGGATCATCGCCGCTCGAGGCGTTCAAGTCCGCTGTAGAGACGACATCATACGGCTCGGGCGGCTGCCGTTTCGCCGAATGCTTGGGCTGCGAAGACGGCGCGGCTGGAATTGTCTTGTCAATGGCGCCAGCCCACATCCAATGCCAGTTTTCTGGCTTGCGGGCCTCGAACATCAGCACGAGCACCAACATCAAACAGCTGACCACTACTAGCAGACGCAGCTGAACTGAGCGGGCGAAGTAGTTAGGCGGTGGACGCCTGTGGAGCGGCAGGCGAGTCGGCTCACGAGGCGAAGAGTCCATCACAACGGCGGCGCGGCGTTTGAGTACATTCCGGATTTTCAAGCATTATACTCCAAAGCGATGCGATTTTGTCGTGCCGATCAGACTCCCGTACTCGCCCAACCTGAAAAGGTGGTTAGAATTGAATGTTGGTGGTCGTTATTCTCTCAATGGTGCTCCGCCCTGCTCTTGTCCCTACGGCGGGCAATCCTGGAGTACAGACAAGCTATACCGATTCAGCCGGTTGGCACGGTCAGAAGGACAACTTCGAATGAACCGGATGCGTTCTGACTGCCTGTCTCTGCTGGCCTTCTGGGCCGCCGGATTCTTCGCAGTTAACGGCATTGCCGAGGAGCCGTTTCGCGCGTTCTTGGATGGATTGCGTTCGCGCGGCTACTACGACGTCGCGCTGGACTATCTGGAACAGGTCGAATCAAAGGCCTCGCTACCCGACACTTTCCGCGAACTCCTCGACTTCGAGCGAGCGCTTACGTTGATCGCCTCTTCTCGATCAGAACGCGACCTGGCCGTTCGCCAGCGACAACTAAATCAGGCGCAACAGCTGCTGCACGATTTTATCGGTCAGCGTCCAGATCACCTCAAGGCGAACACCGCACGCTCTCAGTTGGGTAACCTCATTGCCGAGAGAGCGAGAATGCGGGTCGGGCAGGCCAAGAAAGGCAATCGGCGCCAACTCCTCGACGAAGCCCGGCGATTCTACGAGGAAGCACGAACTGTCTTCCTCGACCACCAAGGAGTGATCCGCGGCGAGCTGGAAGCCATCCCGAAGGTCTTGAATCCCAGTGATCCCGACCAGGCGACCATCATCGCCCGCCGGAAGCAGTTGCGGGCTGACTACTTGCAGACCGAGCTCCTTGCCACGGCGATCTTGGAAGAAGCCGCAGACACAGCCGAACCCGGCTCCCCGCAGCACTCAGAGCTGCTCGCCGAAGCGGCAGAAAAATACGAATCCATTTATAAGAGGTACCGCACTCGACTTGCTGGGCTCTATGCCCGCCTATACCAGGGGCGGGTGAACCAAAAGCTGGGCAAGCGGCGTGATGCGCTCGGCTTCTACGTCGAACTGCTGGATCAACCTGACTCTCCCGATGCGTTTCGGATCCTTAAGACAAAAACGCTCCGCCTGGCCGTCGATTGCTGGCTCCACGAGTCGCAAAACAAATACATGGAGGCCATTCGCCGTTGCTCGGAGTGGCTCCAGCAGGCCCGTCCCGAAGATGAACAGAATCCTGACTGGTTGTATCTCAGGCTCAGCCTGGCCCGCGCCCATCTTAAGCGGGCTGGCGATGCCGAATTAGGCAACAACGCGCAGTCCATCGCTTCGCGCAACGAAGCCGAAAAGCAAGCGAGAATCGTGGCCGGCAGCGAGAACGAATTCCAGGGCGAAGCGCAGCTGATCGTCGCGCGGCTCAGTGGCCGTGACTTGGCTGACCGAAAGACGGAAGTCAGCGATTTTGTCGGCGCGAAAGACCTGGCAAAGGAATCGCTCGACTTGACACAGGCCGCATCAGCCTCGGTTGCAGACTTAGAACAACAGTTGGCCGATGCGCGAGAGGAAAAGCTGCGGTCCGACCTTCAACGGCGGCTCGACCAAACTCGTCAGTCGCTAACTTCCGCCCACCAGGATGCAATTGCGGGTTTTCGCTTAGCCCTCGAACTGGCAGACAACGAAACACCTGCTGAGGACGTGAACCTGGTTCGCTACTTCTTGGCGTACCTTTACTATCTCAGACAGGACTACTATGAAGCCTCGTTGATAGGCGAATTCGTCGCCCGGCGGTATCCCGACAGCACCAGCGCGCGGCAGTGTGCAAAGATCTCTCTGGCATCTTTGCTTCAGCTTCACCAGCTTGGCGGGGATGACGACAAGCAGTTTGAGTCGGATCGGATTGTTATGATCGCCGAGTACATCTTGGCTCAATGGCCCGAGTATCCGGAGGCTGAGGAAGCTCTGGCAACATTGGTGCCTTTTATGATCAACACCAAACAGCTCGAGCGGGCGCGCGGTTACCTAGCACAACTGCCCGACGACTCACCCCAGAAGGGCACAGCTGCATTGAAGACTGGGATGGCTCTCTGGCAAACGTACCTAGATACTGTCCGAGAACGGCGGTTGTCCGCGGATGAGTCTGCCAACGCGCCACCGGCCGATCAAGCAGAACTGGTTGAGCTGAGATCGGCCGCACTGCAGACGCTGACGATGGGTATCGACCGGATGCCGGAGAGCGCCGTGATAGACAAGACACGAGTTGCCGCGACGCTCTGTCTGGCTCAGGCGCGCTTGGAAACTGGCCAAGCGCAGCAGGCCATTGAGATGCTGGAGACCGACCGAACCGGTCCACTGACGCTGGTTCGTGCTAAGCACCCGTCGACGCGCGTCACGGGGTTCGTCGAGGATACGTACAAGACAGCGCTTCGCGCCTACATCGGTTCGCTTCCGGGCGCAACCAACGGCGGCGAAGTGATTCAAGCCACCCGGAAGATTATGGAAGAGATGTCGGCGGCGTTTCCCGGCTCGCCGGAAGGTCGGCAACAACTGGTCCGAGTCTACGTTGGAATTGCGCGGGACTTGGAGGAGCAGCTGAAGTCGGCCACACCAGCAGCGCGAGACGCTCTCTCCCAGGGTTTTGAGACGTTCCTCGCGCAATTGAGTGGCGATGCGACCGAGCCGGACGTTTTGAACTGGGTCGGAGAGACCTTCGCCAGTCTAGGGGCTGGGTTTGACAGCGGCGGCGCTGCGCTGGACGCAACCGCGGCTCGATACTACCGGCAATCGGCAGCCGCCTTCGAGAATCTGCTCCAGCGTGTTCAGTTGGAGCCGCCGATGAAAACACAGGTGCAGGTTCGCTTGGCAACGATTCGCCGCAGTCAGCGGGAGTATCAAAGCGCCATGGATTTGTTCCGGGCCGCGCTGACTGAGAACAACAGGACTTTGAACGTACAGATCGAGGCCGCTCGGACGCTACAGCAATGGGCAACCGCCGAACAGGGGCCCCAGCGAATCTCGCTTTACGAGCGCGCAATCAAGGGTGATTTTCCGACGTCGGCCGGCAAACAGCATATCGTCTGGGGGTGGGGCCAGATCGCGAAGATCACGGCGAATCGGCAGAAATTCCGAGACAGCTTTCACGCAGCTCGGCTCAATCTCGCCAAGTGTCGATTCGGCATGGCCGCGGCCCAACAGGGTGCCGAACGGCAAAAACTGATGCAGATGGCGGAAAGGGACGTGACGCTCACAAAACGCCTGTACGGACTCGGCAGCGACCGCTGGACTTCTCAATATGACGCGTTGCTAAGGCAGATCCAAGTCGCCAAACAGCAGCCTGGTCGCCAGGAGTGACTGGCGGCTGATCGCTGGATGGATACTGAAAACAAACATTTGAAAGAGCCCATCAGGAGTGTTCCGATGTGGAGATGGTCATTGGTAGTCCTCGGTGTTGCCTGGTCCGGGCCCGCGCTGGCGCAGGATCAGGTTGTCCCGCTCCGCGGAACACCTGTCTCTGGCAACGTCGTCAAGATCAGCACGAGCGAGGTGGTGGTCGAGGCGCGTGGCAAGCAACAGCGAGTACCGGTCAATGAAATTCGACGGGTCACTTTTCGCGAGGAGCCGGCTGACCTACGACGCGGCCGCAATAGAATTCTGATTGGCCGTATCGAATCTGGATTGGCCGATCTGAAAAAAGTCGCCATCGACCAGATCGAGCGTGACGAGATCAAACAGGACCTACAGTTTTACTTGGCGTACGCCGAGGGCCGCCTCGTCTTAGAGCAAGGTGGCGACGCCGCAAAGGCCGCGTCGGGGCTCTTCAACTTCGCCAAGAACCATCCCACCAGCTTCCACTTTTTTGCCACTGCTGAGATCTTGGGAGAGCTGTCTGCAGCCCAGGGCAAGTACGGCGATGCCGCACGCTATTACAAGGCCATCGGCAAGGCGCCATGGCCGGAATACAAGATCCGGTCGGTGGTTCTGGAGGGGCGTGCTCGCCTGGCTCAACAACAGTTTGCCGCCGCGAAAGCCCTATTCGATAGTGCCGACAAGCTGCCAGCGGACTCGCCCGAAGCCAAACGCCAACAACAGCTCGCAACGATTGGACAGGCAATCTGTTTGGCCGAGCTCGACGCTCCGGAACAGGGAGAGCAGATTCTTACCGAATTAATTGACAAGGCAGACCCCCAGGACACAGCGCTGTATGGGCACGCCTACAATGCTCTCGGACGCTGCTACCTGAAAGCCAGCCGTCCCAAGGACGCCTTGCTGGCATTTCTGCACGTTGACATTCTTTTCTACGCTGATGCGGAAGTTCATGCCGAGTCCCTCTATCACCTGAGTCAGCTTTGGAAGACGGTCAGGCGAGCCGACCGGGCCGTAACGGCCCGACAGCTGCTCGCTGAAAAGTACTCAGGCAGCAGGTGGGCGAAGTTGGATCCATAGATCCGTTGGAGATCGAGATGCGCATTCAAATGAGTTCAGAGTCGACAACCAGCGTCTGGTGGATGTTAGGCCTGGCGCTACTGCTAGCCTATACGAGTGCGCCGGGCGGCCGTCTGCATGCACAAGTCGATGACGCGAGCGGCACCGAAGCCGATGCAGCGGCTGTCGAAGCAGCGCCCCCTACTGCCGCCGAAGACCCGCCAGCTGTGGGACAGCAGCGCAGTGTGCTGGCTTGGATGTGGGAGGCGTTAGGCCCACTCTACATGCTCGTCTTCCTGGGACTCTCCTTCACTCTGGTGGCTCTGTTCGTGATGAACTTGTTGACCGCTCGCCGCGAGAACGTTTGCCCGTCGGTGTTGGTTGAGGGCTTCGAGGCACATCTGAACGACAAACAATATCAGGAAGCCTACGAGTTGGCGAAAGCCGATGAGTCCTTTCTGGGGCAGGTGTTGTCCGCCGGGCTGGCCAAGGTTTCTACAGGGTACGAAAAAGCGATTGAGGCAATGCAGGAGGTGGGTGAAGAGGAGAGCATGAAGCTCGAACATCGGCTCAGCTACATGGCGCTGATCGGAACGATCAGCCCCATGGTGGGGTTGTTTGGCACCGTCCATGGAATGATCAAGAGTTTCAATGTGATCGCCAACTCGAGCTCGACGCCGAAAGCTTCCTATCTAGCTGAGGGCATCTCGACGGCCTTGTTCACGACTCTAGTCGGACTGTTCATTGCGATCCCGGCCATTGCTGCCTACAACATCCTCAAAAACCGCATCGCCAGGTTGGTGCTGGAAGTCGGCATTCTCAGCGAAGGGCTGATGAACCGCTTCGAGACTCACAAATAGGGCAACTTCACGGCTGTGGGAACATAGATTCATGAGAATCAAGCGAGATACAACTGGTGTATACGAAGGGGACCTGACCCCGATGATCGACATGACTTTCCAGTTGATCGCTTTCTTCATGGTGCTGATCAACTTCTCTCAGAACGAACAGAACGAGCAAGTCCAACTACCGGAGAGCGAACTGGCCAAGCCACCAGATGGGCCGCTGGAATTCCCGATCACGCTGCACCTGACACCGGAGGCCGACGTAATCATCGGGGACCAGACTGTTCCGATCGCAGCGCTCGGTCCTTTTCTAATCCGCGAAGCCGACGCCTTGCAGGCACAGGGCAAGCCGATCGAGGAGGCCACCATTGTTGTGCGCGCCGACCGTAGCAGCCAGACCGGACGAGTTCAGGAGCTGATAGAGGCTTGCCGCGATCATCGTTTCGAGAGATTTGCGCTGCGTGCTAAGGAGGACGTTGGCAATTGACGCCTGGGCGATCGATCCGGCGCCCGCCACACCGCTGAGCTGTTCCACGTTTCGACTGCCGGCCTGGAATCTGACGACACGATCATGAAAATACGTCACTTGACAAGTAGCGGCCAAGACAAGGTCGAGCTGCAGATGACGCCGATGATTGACATCGTCTTTCAGCTATTGGTCTTCTTCGTCATGACTTTCAAGATCGTATCTCAAGAAGGCGACTTTAATATCAAGATGCCACTGGTCGATCCCTCGTCCGGAGCAGTCGACGACCTGCAAATGCCGCCGATGAAGGTCCGGCTGACCGCCGACAGCTCGGGACGTTTGAACGGAGTCTTCCTAAACGAACGCTCACTCGAGTTTAGTCTCGGATCACGTGTCCCCATGAGCTCGCTGCGGAACGAAATCGTGGGAATTATCGGGGACGACCGAGGCCCCGGCAGCTATCAGGAGCAAGCCGAGATAGAACTCGACTGCGACTACGGATTGCAATATGTGCATGTGATCGAGGCGATCACCGCGATCTCAGGTTACATCGATCCCAATACCCGGGACGTGGTCAAGTTGGTCGAGAAAATCAACCTCGCCCCACCACGGCAAGCCGAATAGCGATCCACAAGCGGGTGCAGTCCCTTAGAGATCAGACGTAGGCCGGAACCAGGTGTAGGCCGGAACAAGCGGCGGAAGAAGATGCCGATTTCGTGCTGCACGTTGCCGCCGCGCAGTTCCGGCGGCACCAAGTTCGATGGACTTCGTGTTGGACGCTGGGCCGGCGCCGGAACTGCGCGGCGGGGGATCTAAAGCTGATGCATGCTGTTGGCGCCGCTTGTTCCGGCCTACACCTATATCCTTCTATCCCCAACTACGCTTGCGAACCGGCTTTGGCGATTCGAACCGGCCGCTAACGCGGCTCGGCTGATCTTGGCAACCCTGCGCTACCGGCCTCATGCCGCGGAGATGCACTCTAGGCGCGCGGATGGAACTGGTTGTGGACCTTCTTAAGCCTCGACTGATCGACGTGGGTGTAGATCTGCGTCGTTGCGATACTGGCATGTCCGAGCATCTCTTGAACTTGTCGCAGGTCGGCACCACCGGCCAATAAGTGGGTGGCGAAGCTATGTCGCAGCGTATGCGGGCTGATCGACGCCGGAGCTCCTGCCCGAGATGCGTACTTTTTCACTAGTTCCCAAATCGTCTCGCGCCGCAGCTGTTTTCCTCGGCGGGACAGCAGCAGCCATTCGGGTGGACTACTCGCCGCTGCCGCGAGCGCTGGCCTTTCATCCTCCAAATACTGCCGCACAGCGGCAGCGGCTGGCCTGCCAAGTGGCGCGATCCGCTGCTTGTTGCCTTTTCCGTGGCAACGGCAGTAACCCTCCCGCAGATGAACGTCGCGAGCCTTCAAGCCCGACAGCTCTGAAGCGCGGCAGCCGGTGGCATAGAGCAACTCAAGGAGTGCTCGGTCCCGACACCAGAACGGGTCATAGGGTTGAGGTGCATTCAGAAACCTCTCCACTAGTTGGGGCGACATGACCTCAGGCACGCGTTCCCACAACTTCTGGCTGCCAAGCAGTTCGGCGAGATTTTCTTCGAGCACACCTTCCAGCTGTAAGAATCGGAAGTACATGCGAACGGCGACGATATGCCGCGCGATGCTGGCCGGCGCCAGCTTGAGGTCATGCAGTGTGGCCACGAAATCGGTCAGATCCGCGATCGTCAGTTGCTGTAGGCGATTTCCACCCAGCCAACTGTGAAACCTGCGGAGGTCGCGGTGATAGGCGGCAATCGTGTTCTCAGCTAGACGGCACTCGCCACGGATGTAGTCCACAAACGGACCAATCCAGCGAGTACTGCCCCCCCCTGACCGCTTGCCTCGAACTGGCTTGAGTTTTGGCTTCAAGCGCGCCATCCATCAGCTCCGACGAGTGATTTGGCATGGGCAGAAGTGGTATCTGCCGGTATGCTATTTCCTCTTTCCGCCAGAAGTCCTCATTGTGGTTTCGGACAGAGTGACCGGTCGACTTCATCGTTAACACCAAGGTCCAGAATATGCGTCTGGTGACGTCGAGTTTGCCGGTGGCTACATGCTAAGCAGCTTATGCCCTATCTAGCGGCGAGATGGCGGCGTCTCTGAGTTGCGTCGCGTCGGGCGCGGCTGCTCCTGCCGGCTCCGATCGCTTGTCGGCACGCCTCGGAAGACCGTACTCTCCGCTGCGAAGTTATGCAAAAAGTCGTCATCGAGAAGCCGTATCAGTTCATTCCTCCCCATCGCGGCAGATGGTGGCCAACCGTGATTCAGTGGTTGGATCTGTACGGCCGTCACTTGAGAAAGAGCGAGGGCATCATCAGCTGCGAGTTTCGCCACGAAGACCGATTCCGCAGGTCGCTCGAAGACGGCCATGGGATCATGCTGGCTCCCAACCACTGCCGGCCGGGGGATCCTCTGGTACTGGGATGGCTGGCACGCGAAGTGGGATGTCATGTTTTCGCGATGGCCAGCTGGCACCTCTTCAACCAAGACTGGTTCACGGCGTGGTCCATTCGGAAAATGGGTGGCTTCAGCATTAATCGCGAAGGCGTGGATCGAAAGGCGATCAACACGGCCATTGAGATCCTAGCGAGCGCCGAGCGTCCATTGATCTTGTTCCCTGAAGGGGCGGTCAGCCGTACGAACGATCACCTGCACGCATTGCAAGACGGCGTCGGATTCATTGCCCGCACAGCGGCGAAACGCCGGCAGAAGCGAAACGGCAAAGTGGTCATTCATCCAGTCGCGTTGAAGTACCTTTTTCGCGGCGACCTGGAAAAAGCGGTCGACGCGGTACTCACGGAGATCGAGCACCGTTTTACCTGGCGACCGCAACGCAGCTTGGATTTGCTGGAACGCGTCTTTAAAGCTGGCCGGGCATTGCTTTGCTTGAAGGAAGTCGAACACTTCGGCAAGGAACAGAGCGGGCCATTCTCCAAAAGACTCGACTCGCTCATCGATCGGCTGCTGCAGCCTCTGGAGGTCGAATGGCTCGGCGAACCAAGGCAAGGAGCGGTCGTACCCCGCGTAAAAGCGCTGCGTATGAAGATGCTGCCAGACATGGTTGATGGACAGCTCGACGAATTGGAACGGGAACGCCGCTGGCAGCAGTTCGCGGATATCTACTTGGCACAGCAGGTGTCGTGCTACTTGCCCGACTACCTTCAGCATCCATCTGTCGATCGGATTCTCGAAACCATCGAGCGATACGAGGAGGATCTTACCGACAGGACTCGCGTGCACGGCAACTTGCACGTTGTGATCGACGTCGGCGATCCGATCGAAGTCAGCCCCCAGCGCGACCGCACGGCGGAGGTCGATCCGCTGATGGCGCGGCTCGAGGACGACCTGCAACGGATGCTCGTCGACTTGGCCGGCGAATCGCCTCTCTACAGCAAGTAAGCTGCGTCGTGCCAGCCGGCAGGGCGATCCGTGCGCATTTGGGAAGATGACGAGTCGTCGTTCGTTTCGGCTTGCATCGCTCACAACAACGCGGACTTTGAGGTCTTGTTAAGCTTTGACGACGTCGTTGAGGCTGCTCATGGAAAGTGCGGCTTGGGTCGATTAATTCGGATAGTAACTTCTACCAATTCTCGCGACTCCAGCGAATTCGCGACCCAAACCCGCCAAGCCCCGCCAAGCCTAACCATGAAAATCTACCTATCTTGGGCAGCAGCCATCGCTGCTCTGCTCACGTTTCCAGGCACGCCTGCGCGCGCCGAGCAGCATCCGCACTCAGGCGCCGAAGATGTGTTGCTGTCGTTCGAGGCCTCTGAGGACCTGGAGACAACCCTCGCATCGTTCGAAGGCACCGCAGAGGGCAAGTGCAGTGGCAAGTGCGATGAAAGTACCTGTCACTGCAGATCGGGGTTATTCGGCGGCCTCATCGTGCCAAGTGACCAGTGTTTTGGGAGCTTCATTAGTCCGATAACCAATCCAGTCTTCTTCGAGGATCCACGAACTCTGACGGAAGCGAGGTTGATCTTCATTCAGCACCGGATTCCTCTCGCGGCCGGCGGCAACGCCGTACAGCTATATGCGATCCAGGCGCGAGCAGCGCTGAACGACCGCTTGTCGATTGTGGCCAGCAAAGATGGCTTTATCGTCTCGCAGAATCCACTCATCGATGATGGCTGGGCAGATCTGGCGGTCGGTCTGAAATACAATCTGCTCGCCAACTACGAAGCGCAGCGACTGCTTAGCACAGGCCTATCTTATGAGCTGCCTGTTGGGAGCACACGGGCGCTGCAAGGTAACGGCGGTGGCGAGTTCCATCTCTACTTGACGGGCGCCGCACAACTGGGCTGCAATTGGCACTGGATTAGTGCGTCGGGACTCCGTCTGCCGGCGGACACAGTCGACGAAAGCCAGGTCTGGTATTGGTCGAATCATCTTGACCGCCAGATCACCGATAGCTTCTATCTGCTTGGCGAAGTGAACTGGTACCACTGGCTGCGATCTGGTCAGCAGCCCGCCTTGGCTGGTGTCGAGGGCGGCGACCTGTTCAACTTCGGATCGACGGGAGTTGCCGGAAACGACATCGTGACCGGCGCGCTCGGCGTCAAGTACAAACCAAGCTGCAACACGGAAGTTGGCCTTGCCTGGGAAGTTCCGTTGACCGAGCGCAGGGATGTGCTTGACAACCGCCTGACTGTGGATTGGATTCTGCGATACTAACAAGTCCGGCCGGGAACCTGGACTCCTTATATGTGTTGCGTCAGCGATCAAGTGGCAGTTAGCGTTCGCCACGAGCATGACTGATCGCCTGGCGGCTGCGTGCAGCCAACCACACGACTGTGTAGCGAATCATCGCTGCTCCAAGGAGTCTAGCCCGGATTATTCATGAAGATCGTCGCGAGAGGTTGTAAGTACGTTCGTGGCAAGGAAGGCGAGCAATTCTTCCGCAGGCGTATTGAAGCAATACGTCGAGGGAGAATTGTGAAGCATGACGAAGCCACGGATGGACTTACGACCTCGCAGCAGATCGCTCATGAATAATTCGGGCTAGTTGGCCCAAGATCTGTTGGGTCGAGACCTAACTGCCTGTCGAAAAACACCGTCCTGGCGTTTTTCAACCGCACCAAGCTCGGAGTTCTTCGCGGCTCGCAAATCAACGACTTACATCGCTGATTTGGCATCACATCCCTGTGATGCAGCCCATCGAGAAAATCAACGGGCTGCTAAGGGCCATTCGAACCCAATCGACGCTGAGCTTCTGATTCTTCTGGCTCGGCGGGTAGGACCTAGCCAACCAGGCTTCTCTTCGGCTCTCGGATTGCGATGGTGTCTCTGGCCGCTCACAGCCGCCCTAAGTTGGCCGTTGGCGACGGCTATTTGTGCCACCAAAATGCGCTCGTCCTCATAGTTCAACTTTGGCCATGCCCCAGAGAGATTTCGTCGGTATACTCAATGGACATTGAAAAGGAGCAAAGTGATGGACGTACAATCTGATCGAACGTTAACGCGACGTGACTTTGTTACTGAATCGACGGTCGCGGGTGCTGGCACCGTTTTGGCAACGAACCTTGCTCGCTCGGCCCACGCCGGCGGGAGCGATCTGTTAAAAGTGGGGCTCGTTGGCTGCGGTGGCCGCGGTACAAAGGCGGCCATTCAAGCGTTGACTGCCGACGAGAACACCCGCCTGATCGCATTGGCGGATGCCTTTGAAGATGCACTCCAACGGAGCTACCGATTGCTGAAGAACTCGCCGGTAGCTGACCGAGTGACTGCGGACAAAGAACAACATCACGTTGGCTTTGACTCTTACAAACCGGTCATCGAAGCGGCCGACGTCGTGCTGTTGTGCACACCGCCGCACTTTCGCCCCCACCACCTGCGAGCCTGCGTCGATGCCGGCAAACACGTTTTCGCCGAGAAGCCCGTGGCCGTGGACGCTCCTGGAGTTCGCAGCGTTCTGGAATCGACGCGGCTTGCCAGAGAGAAGAACCTGTCGATCGTTTCTGGTCTTTGCTGGCGTTACGAGACAGGTCTGCAGGAGACCATGAAACGCATTCACAGCGGCGCGATCGGCGAAGTCGTGGCACTCGAAGCGACTCGCTACGGCGGCGGTGTGTGGGTGCGGCCGCGCATGCCAGGACAGTCTTTGATGGAGCACCAGATGCGCAACTGGTACTACTACACGTGGCTCTCTGGTGACTTCATTACGGAGCAGTTCGTCCATCAGCTCGATCAGATCGCCTGGACATTGCAGGACCAGTGGCCCGCAAAGTGTTACTGCGTTGGCGGCCGCGAAACGAGGACGGGAGAGCAATACGGCCACATTTACGACCATTTCAACGCAGTTTACGAATATGAGGACGGTGTGCGCGCCTACGCCGGCACGCGGCATCAGCGCGGTTGCAGCTACCTATCGCATTGCTTGGCTCACGGTGCGCGCGGCCGCTGCAACCTGATGAAGTACGAAATGGATGGCGACAACGCCTGGAAGTGGGATGGTAAACGCACCGACATGCACCAACTCGAACATGATGCGATGTACCAAGCGTTGAGATCCGGTCACCCGATCAACAACGGTAGTTACATGGCCAACAGCACCATGATGGCCATCATCGCTCGCATGTCCGCGTATACCGGCACGACCGTCACGTGGGAGCAGGCTATGAACTCGACCGAGGACCTGTCCCCCCGCGCGTATTCGTGGGACGCCGATCCGCCCGCGGCAGACGTCGCCGTACCCGGAAAAACCAAGTTTGTGTGAAGATGAATCTGAAGCAGCAATCTCGACATCCACGGACGGTTGCAAGAGCGCGACGTACCGCCACTGGATTTCTGATCGCCGTCCAAGTCGTCAATCTAGCGCACGCTCAGGACAAGTACGGGCGCAACTACGACGAGGCCAAGGTCGGCAGTTACACCGTTCCGGATCCGTTGGTGGGCAAGGACGACCGCAAGATTGTCGACCGGGAGTCGTGGTTGCGAACGCGCCGTGGCGAGATTCTTGCTGACTTTCGTGACCTGATGTATGGGCACACACCAGAGTTGCCCGTCGAGCAACGATCAAGAGTCGTCGCGACACGCAAGGACGCCCTAGATGGCCTTGCCACGCGGACGATCGTCCGGCTGCGGTTTTTTGACGATCCTGATGCGCCACAAATCGAGTTGATGGTCTACCTGCCCAACGGAGCTGCCGCACCGGCACCGGTGTTTCTTGGTTTGAGTTTCTCCGGCAACGCCAGCGTGGAAGACGACCCGTCGATTCCGTTGCCGACAGGTTGGATGCGCGGGAACAACGAGGCGGTGGTAAACAGTCGAGCGACCGAAGCTCTTCGCGGTATCAACGCTAGTCGCTGGCCGATCAAGATGGCGATCGAAAAGGGATACGGAGTCGCCACGTTCTACTACGGAGATGTCGAGCCGGATCACATCGACGGCTGGCGAGATGGCATCCGCGGCTACGCGTTGAAACTCGCCGGCAGAAAGGAACGCAGTTCGCAAGAATGGGGAGCGCTGGGGGCGTGGGCTTGGGGTCTGAGCCGAGCGCTGGACTATCTGGAGACCCTTCCCGCAGTCGACGCGAAACGTGTCGTGGTTTTCGGCCATTCTCGGCTGGGCAAGACCGCACTTTGGGCCGGCGCGCAGGACAGGCGTTTCGCAATCGTCATTTCGAACAACAGTGGCGAAGGAGGGGCCTCACTCGCCCGGCGGAACTACGGCGAGAATATTGCCTTCTCGATCGGCCACGCTTCGTGGCGATACTGCGATCGCTTTCGGCAGTTCATCGATCGCGAAGACGATTTGCCGTTCGACCAACACATGCTGTTAGGTCTGATCGCGCCCCGGCCTGTCTACATTGCCAGTGCGACGGACGACGGACTGGCCGATCCCAAAGGGGAGTTTCTCACGGCAGTCCACGCGGAGCCCATCTACCGGCTCTTCGGGTTGCGCGGCGTCAACACCTCAGAGTGGCCGCAACCGGACACACCCGTTGGTGACACGATCGGCTACCACCTGCGGACGGGCCAACACGACATTACGGCTTACGACTGGGAACAGTACCTGCGATTCGCCAGTCGTCATCTTGATTGAAAGAACTGACGTGTCTCCATGTCAATCAACGCGGGCTGTGCTATCGCTTGCGGCGGCGACGCCTCGGTTTCGGTTGACCGTCTGCGCCCGACGCTTTGGTAGAGCGATAAGCTGTGGCCGGTTGAACTGCGGAATCCTTCGAAGCCCGCGGTTTCAAAGCGGCGTTTCGTCGGCCTGCCGAACGGGGTGTTGGCCTTTGCGCGCGTGATTCGAGTCGTGGTCGTTCCGACTGTGGGTGTTCCAGTGCCAGTTGCTTGCCGATCAGTTTCTCGATGGCCCGCAACTCGCGACGTTCGCTGGTCGAGCAGAACGAGAGAGCAACTCCAACAGCACCGGCGCGTCCCGTGCGACCGATTCGATGAACGTAGCTCTCTGGGTCAACAGGAAGGTCAAAGTTGACGACGTGAGTAATGCCATCGATGTCGATCCCCCGCGCAGCGACGTCCGTGGCAACAAGCACCTCGACTCGTTCGCATCGGAACGCCTCCAATGCTCGCTCGCGGGCATTCTGAGATTTGTTGCCGTGGATAGCGGTGGCTTTGATCCCGCTTCGCAGCAGCCGGTCGGCAAGCGTGTTCGCCGTCCGCTTCGTTTTCGTGAAGACTAAAGCCCGCCTGACACCGTCGCTCATCAGGATCTTCCGTAGTAGTGTCTGTTTGCCGTTGCGTTCGACCAGCAAGACACGCTGTTCGATTGTTGCCAGACTGGTTGATTTCGGCGTGACGTTTACGGTGTACGGCTTGGTCAGCAGGCGATGAGAGAGCTTGACGATCGCTGGGGGCAAAGTGGCAGAGAAAAACAAGGACTGCCGCCGGTCTGGTAGCTGGCTGATGATCCGCTTGAGATCGGGCAAGAAGCCCATATCGAGCATCCGATCCGCCTCGTCCAGTACAAACACTTCCAATTGACCCAGGTCGATGTGCCCCTGGTCCATCAAGTCGAGCAGGCGACCCGGTGTAGCCACCAAAATATGGGCTCCCCGATTTTGAGCCCGCACCTGATTGCCCTGGTTCACCCCTCCGTACACCAAGGCACGACGAAGCCGGAGATGGCGCCCGTAGGTCTTGAAACTTTCTCCGATTTGGATCGCCAGCTCTCGCGTAGGGGCCAGCACGAGCACAAACGGACGATTCGGCCTCGCCTTTTGATTTCGTCGGCCCAGACGGCTCAGAATCGGCAGCGCGAACGCAGCGGTCTTGCCCGTTCCAGTCTGCGCACAGCCCAAGACATCACGCCCGGCCAGCGCTGCGGGAACTGTCTGCGCTTGAATCGGCGTCGGAGTTTCATACTTCTCATCCGCCACAGCACGCCGCACTGGGGCAATGAGATCAAGTTCTTCAAACGTCCTCAATGTTTTTCCTTTCATTGGATCCAACTTTCGCGGCCTGCGCGATGGTCGTGATCGTCCTACGTCCTACGGTGGACGACGACGAAAACGACGGCATGATTGCTCGCGTCACTGACTGCGGAATTGATACCTAGTGCAACCGCTATGGTCGCTCCGCAGATGCCACGAAAAGCAAGCCACTTCAACGGGAACTCCGGACAAACAAGAAGTCACAGAATTCAGGCGTCCATCACGACGCTAGCGGCTTTCCAGAGCGGTCAACACGACCGATAGTTGGCAGCAGTGTGTGCCGCACAAGCCAACACACCGGCTCAACGGAGTTGCAAGAGGGTCCAGCTCTGCCAGAAAACTCCGCTGCGGGAGGAAACAGCGCTCACTCAAGTGAAATAGAGCTGCTCGTTTCTTTCCGCCCAGCATCGAGCCAAACTTCCCAAGGGGGGAAGCACAATCTCTCTAAAGCATACCTCGCGGAGATCCTTTTGCCACCCCAGATCGAAGAAAAGGCTTCCTGCGGCGAGGTATCCTAAATCAACGAGTCGCTTTGGGACAAACAAATCAGCCGGAATGCGTTAGCATCCGGTTACGGAGGAAACCGCGGTTAACGCCCAGCGGCTGATGTTGCAGAGCCACGCCCGGTCATTTGTTTCGTGGGGAGAAGCCGTCGAGCTCCTCGAATGTATCGTGACCAGTGATTGGACTGCGGGATACTCACAGACGGGCAAGAGTGCCCGTCCTACAGCCAGATTAGCCGCGGCAGTGGTGTCTGAATACTCCGCACAACAAGCGGTGACACTGCGCGCATATATGGTATGGTATGTAGCACTGTAGATGCTGTAGATGGAATACGGGTGTATCCATTTCTGTGATAGGTGTGCAGCGCCTAAGGTAGCGGGAAGGATAGGTGCAATTAGTACATGCAATTAAAGGGGTAGACAATGAGACGACCCATTGTTAACACCGCGCGTCATCGGAATCTCGACAAACTAATAGTAGCCTCGGTCTTCGGCTTATTATCTTTAGCAAGCGTTGGGCACGCGGAAGAGTCACCGCCGATTTTTCTCGATCAAAATTGGGACTCGGAGACTCGACAGGGCTACTACACAACAAGCCAGGGTTCGCGAATCATGCCCTACTCCTGGTTCATATCACTTGAAGCTGCCGATAGCGAGCAGTCCTTCGCTGCCACGGCGTTGATTCCCTTGGGATATTTGCCCAATCCTCAGAGTCGCACAAATCCTGATGGGCTACCGGTTGGATTTGCGATCGACACTGCTTCGGAAGGCGAGACATTCATTGGGCTCAACTGCGCGGCATGTCATACGAACCGTATCAGCTATCAAGGCAGGACCTTTCAGATCGACGGCGCTCCAACGTTGGCCGACACCGGCGGCTTGATTCGCGCGATCAAGCAATCGATAGACGCGACGATAGCTGATAGCGCAAAATTCGATCGCTTTGCCAGGAGTGTTTTGCAAGGAGACTACTCGCACCAACGAGCGGCCGAGCTGAAGGGACGTTTAGACGAATTCAAGGAATACTGGGATGAGTTTACGACCGCCAGCACTCCTCCTCATCCGTGGGGCCGGGCGCGGCTCGACGCGTTCGGAATGATCTTTAATCGCGTGTCTGCGATTGACTTGGATCTCCCCGAGAACAATCGCTCGCCTAACGCGCCGGTTAGCTTTCCGTTCTTGTGGGGAGCCTCAGCGGAAAACAAAGTGCAGTGGAATGGCTCCGCGAGCAACGAGAACGATATCGAGCGGCTTGGCCGCAATGTCGGCGAGGTGCTAGGCGTGTTCGCGGAAGCAGAGCTGCGCAAGACGACGATTCTACGTCCCTACCAACGGACGAGCGCTAAGCGTCTCAATCAACTGTGGCTTGAAGACCGGCTGAAAGAGCTCACCTCGCCGGTCTGGCCAGAAGAGTATCTGGGTGCGATCGATCCGGTGAAGAAGGAAGCCGGCCGAATCCTATTCCAACAACATTGCGTCAGTTGTCATGAGATTGTGCCACATGGTCAGCAGAGTCGACATGTCGACGTGGTCATGACGCCGCTTGTGGATATCGGCACAGATCGCCTGATGGCGGAAAACGCCGTGAATCGCACTTCAAAGACCGGCCGGCTAGAAGGCTCGCGGCGCCTCTTTAGTAAGCCGCTTCCGGCGGAAGTGCCGACCCTTGAGCTGTTGGCGAACGTCGTCGTTGGCGCAATTCTCAGTCCGTTTGGTGACGTCAGCTCTGACTTCCTACTGCAGGCAATGACGCCTGAATTGGACACTGTGCAGCTCAATGCGTTGACGCAGCAGAAGATGAAAAGTCTGTATGGAGAATCGGCGAGTCGCGAAGAGGAGCTCATCGAACTACTGCGATCATATGAGGCGAAGTATTCGCGCTACTTTGAAGAGATCGAAGAGAAGCCCCAGACTGAGGCGCCGGCCGCGCGCGCCACGAGTAACCCGCTCTTGGCGTACAAAGGACGACCGCTTGACGGGATCTGGGCAACGGCGCCCTATCTCCATAGTGGTTCCGTGGCGAATCTCTATGAGATATTGCTTCCGGGGAACGAGCGACTTCAGAAATTCTGGGTCGGCAGTTCAGAGTTCGATCCAGTCAAAGTCGGCTTCCAAACTACGGAGGGATCAGGCACAACGCTGCTCGATACGAGTTGGCCAGGCAGCTCGAGGCTCGGCCACGATACCTATGGAAACGATACTTTCACAGAAGAACAACGCTGGCAGCTCGTGGAATACATGAAGTCGCTGTAGGTAGTCAGATCAAGGACGCATCGGCATGACCAAGCCTATCTCCTCTACGAACACACTCTTGCTCATTGCCCTGATGAGTGAAGCGCAAGACATTCTCCCCGCCGACGCAGCGCCCTATTGGGTCAACGACAAGAGCCCAAACGCGGCGCCACAGCAGGCCTACCGTTTCGACAAACTGACGATCGGGATCACGGGTCCCCTGGGGCACAGTTTCCTCTCGGTTGGACTGCGGCTGCTGCTGGGAAACCGAGACCAGGACGAGATGCCCTTTACACGAATGGTCAATTTCGGTGCGGCCGGCAAGTACCCTTGGAGCGACGCCGAAGTGTTGTCCGCCTACTTTGTGCGGGAGGCCCGGCGCTGGGACGAGACCATCCCGGCGCGCGGATTTGAATTCTATACGGCACCGGCCAAGCTTGCCGTCCCGGACCTACCCGATGGAGAGACCACTCAAGTGTGCCTGAGCAGCAACCGCTTTTCGAGCGATTTCGACCGCCAAACGCACCAGATGCTTGACGGCGATCTCGAGGACTTCGAGCTCTACGACATGGCACGTGTCGCCAGCCTGTGCGAAATACCGTTCTATTCGATTAAGTTCGTCACCAACGTCACAACTCCTGAAGGTGCATCGGAGTTCTTCCAGAACCTCGCTCCAGCCCGAAAAGTCGGGACTTGCAAGCTGCGCGAGTTTCTCGAGACTGCTGTCGGATGACTGCCAAGAAACTATCGCTGGTCAAGCGCCGCATCAATACGGCGCCGCACTGCTTGCCACGTGATCGCCTCAGATAAACTCGTGGTCCGCTACTCGATTAGCTAACGACCTCTGAATTCTCTTTGCTTCTTCGACCGGCAGATGGCGAATGATCGGACCGCCACCAGTGTTGGATTGTCCGGCCGTATCAATGGATAGAGCTGCCAAGCTCAAGCGGCGATCAAAAAAGCTTTGCGTTACTGAAACGTTTTGAATGTTATCGAGTGGTAGGCACACTGTCTCGCGATTAATCCAGCCCTTTCGACTGAGAAAATGACGCTCTCCCATCCAATAACCGGTGTGACGGAACCACTGGTAGTTCAAAAAGTACACTGCTGGAATAGCTGGGAGCAAGATTAGGCAGAACCAACCAAACATGCCAAATGTCTGTGCCATGATTGCTATTATCAATAGCCAACCCTTCTTGGAACCGCGCAGGACGGCGCGCGGTGAAACGCGTTTCCAGTTTGGTTCGACCGTGGTCAATTCAGGCATCGCTTGCTCGGCGATCTGGTGTGCCACCGTCTTTGACGCTACCGGTACCAAGACGTCTCGCTTCGTGGTTTCGTCGATCTCCCTCCGATCACCCGCGCTATCCGCTCGGATCGTAGCCAGCCCAAAGTAGCGTCGGAGAAGACCTTCCTCGAGCTTGATCGCCTGAATTCGATCACGTGCGAGACTGCCGCGCCGTATCGCTAACAGCCCATATGACGTAGTCAGCAAGTCGCCACTCCTTGCTAAACGGAACCCATGATAGCGAACCACATAGGCCACCACCGAGCCTGCTAGTCCCACCAACACCAACGAGAGGCTCTTCGCGAGCGTGTCGTCAAAGAACAAGTTGAAAACAAAGTTGAAGGGTCCTAGGTCCGGCAACATTGACTCAAGATGCTCCAGCAGCTTGCTGAACTCCGCTCCTCCATTCCATCGTCGCTCGACTTGCCGACCCAGCTCCCGCTCAGCCTTGCCCCACCACCGCTCAACGATTATCTGGAAGTACACGATCGCGGCGAGCACAGCACCCAGACTGGCCACAAGTTTCGAAGTTAAGCCGCCCAGCAACAAATCGCGAATTCCAAGCTGGCAAACGTAATCGGGTTTGTCGTTGATGACGCCAACTTGATAGTCTCTTTCCGATGCTCCCTGGCATTTGCCGATCGTTGCTTTGACATCTTCAGCGGCTTGCCGGGACAAGACGTTGAGGCTGGCTTCCTGCGCATCACTTCCGGCCGTGGTTATCTCCATTTTCGCTAAATCGAGGATTCTGTGGACAACACCTTGGTGAATCTCCAGTTCCTGTACACGGTCCAGCGGGATTCGTCGCTCGCGTCGAAAAATCACGCCTGAGTTGATCACGAGCTCCTTGTCGGTCACCAGGTACCGAAAAGTGATATAGTGCAGTACATAGAGTGCCGCCATCGGCAGCAGGCCGAAACACACAACAAGAAAGATCACGGTGCCTAGCGGAACAAAGATACTAGCGATCAAGACGGGAATGATGACACGGACGAACAACTCCAGGCACGGTAGCCAGAGAGTTGCTCTATCGAGTCTGCTGCTAGTCGCGATGTCGCCAGCTTCGCCTGGTGGCGCCGCGTCTTGATTAGGTGCAGAATGCAATTCAAGGTCGATGTTAAGGCCTTGCGTTGTGTCAGCGTCTTCCAAACGCGAGTCACTTCTCACAGAGCCGGCATCTACAGCGCGTTCATGACGATCAGGATCTGCAGGCTGTGTTGCTGCGGGTTCAATCGTCGGCTCGTTCATTCGGTCCTCGGTTCGCGGCTCCGATCAGTTGATCGCGCAGCCTGCTGGCAATCGCGACATCCAGCCCGGGTATCCGGTGAGAGGCGTCGCGCGTGCCGGCGGTGTGGATCTGAAGGGAAGCTAGTCCCCATTTCCGTTCGAGCGGCCCCAGATGCAAGTCGACGTGCTGCAGCCTCGATAGCGGTATCGCGACGGCGACATGCCAGATCACGCCATAACGTAGCTCGAGCACCTTTTCACCGACGCGATATGACCAGCTTCTGTGTTCCCAACGGGGCCACCAAACCACATTCACAGCGATAACGCCAGCGAGAGCAAGCCAGACTAGTGGAACGATCAGTTTCCAGGGAAAGGGTACGAACCAAAGTAGAGTGCTGCCGGCGACCAGCGACACAACACCGATGACCGAGCAGGTGGTCGCGTTGACAAATCGTGAAAGACCAACTGAGCGAGCAGCTAGCTCCTTGAACTCGTCGGACGGACAAGCGTCGATTCGAAGTTCCGTAGCAGCGGATGAGCAGTCGTCGGATGACGAATTGTCTGTTTTCGACGCCGTTCGTTCATCAGAATCGGCGGTGGTGTCTGTTTTCATTCGAACCTAGAAGGAATGGAGTCAGCAGCTGCGATCATCGGTGAACGCGTTGCGAAGTAGACAATAGTGCCACCAACTACAAATTCGCGTTCATTGCTCTGATATTACTACCCGGCAGCCATTTTCGCTAATTTTAGCTGTCATTCCAGGCTGAAGAACTTCCTTCCAAGTCGTGTGACAATGGGACTGAACGCTTCACAAACCTGCGGACATCGCTTCACCCTCCCGCTCGGAGGTCGGGCAGCTTCTGCAATCCGCCAAACTCTGGCGAGTTCGGCTACGCTGCAAATCAGCCGCTGGGCGTTAGCCCACGGTTCATCCCAAAACCGGATGCTAACGCATTCCGGCTGATGGCTGTCCTCCCTGGAGTTGCGTTTGGCTGTTCGCGAGAAAGTAGGCCGGAACAAGCGGCGGGAAAGCTCTGGCTTCACACTCCGTGAGCGCCGCGCTGTTCCGGCGACGCATCAAACCGGTGTTGCCGGAACAGCGCGGCGCGGGAAAATCGTAGGCACAGGGATGGCTGCTGGCGCCGCTTGTTCCGGCCTACCGCTACCGCTCTTCACAAACCAAGCGGACATCCACCTCACCCTCCCGCGCGCGGGAGGGTCGGACGTGATAGCGTCCGGGGAGGGCTGCCCGAGAGTGATCGCCCCCGAGGCGTGCCCCCCTCTCCGGCCCTTCGGGCCGACTCTCCCCAAAGGGGAGAGTGACGAAAGACGAAATCACGCACTAAGCTACAAGCTGCACGACCCGCTCGCGGGAGGGTCGGACGCGATAGCGTCCGGGGAGGGCTGCCCGGGAGTGATCGCCCCGAGGCGCGCCCCCCCTCACCGGCCCTTCGGGCCGACTCTCCCCAAGGGGAGAGTGAGGAAAGACGAGATCCGCACCAACTAAGAGCGGCACGACCTCACTGGGAGAGGGTCAGGTAGTACCGCTCCGGGACCAAGCCTAGTCTGCAGAAGTTGTCGACGCAGTCGACCTTTGTCCGAAAGTGCTTTGCAGTCATCACCTTGATTGCATCGTCTGTCACCCGGCCTCACAATGCGTGTACTCGAACATCAAGCTCTCGTGCAACCAGGTTGCGGAGAAGTAGACTTGGCTTCTCAACTGAAAGAAGTAATTCTTCTCGTTCACGGAATTCGGACCTTTGCTGGCTGGCAGCCAATGGTTAAACGAATCTTGGAAGAGATTCCCGATACGAAAGTGATCCCGATCAAGTATGGGTACTTGGATGCATTTCGCTTCTGGTGTCCCTTCATCACGCGTCGGGCTGCGATCGATGAACTGCGGCGAGAAATACAGCACGCGCGGGCGGCATATCCAGACGCTCAGATTTCAGCCATCGCCCATAGCTTCGGGACGTACGCAATCGCACGAATTCTCACCGAAAACCCCGACATCAAGTTCCACCGTCTGATCCTCTCTGGTGCCATCATCCCACGAACCTACCGCTGGGATTACGTACGGGACCGATTGGCTACGGACGTGGTCAACGACTACGGTACGCGCGACATCTGGCCAGTACTCGCGAAGTGCCTGAGTTGGGGATACGGCGACACTGGTCGCCACGGTTTCGGACGCACCGGAGTCGTGGATCGTGGACACAACTACGCCCACAGCGACTTCTTCAACGAGAAGTTCGTCCGCGACTACTGGAAGCCTTGGTTCGAGCATAGCAAGATCGTCTCTTCGCCGTGGGAAGAAGAGGCGCCGCCATCTTCGTGGCCGCTCAGCATTCTGTCGGTGATACCCCTCCAGTGGGCACTCTGCCTGCTTCTGCTGGCAGCAGCTGTTGGTCTTGGGATGAGTGCTGCGTTCAGTACACCTCCGTCGACCAGGACCGACGAAGATCCGCAACATCTTCAGTCGACGATCCCAAAAGATAGCGAGCAGCAACAACTGCATTACTACCTGAAGAAGCTGCCGGCCGTTCAAGCAGCGGGTGAAGCGCAGATCATTGCTGAGGCGTTACGTTCTTGGAAGCAAGTGGCCGACGTCGGAGGCGGCAAGGTATCGCGGGAGGCAGATGCAAACGCAGTCCTCGAGCTTGGTCCGCTCCCTTTTGTCACCGTAAAGAGGCCTGACGATCCGGGCGGAACTTGGCGGATCCTCTTTTCAAGCCAAGAGCAATACGATGCCGCTCGACTCGAAGCAGCAGCATGCCACGCATTCGGCCGTTTTTTTGGTTTGGGCTATAGCAAACATCCGGCGGATGTGATGTTCGATTACGACAACGATCCGACTGCCCAGCGCGCCCTCAAACCAAGCCCTCACGACATTCGGGAGATTCAGAAGCGAAGTTCGAGGTGAATGGGCTGCTGGTATGTCCGACCTCCTGCGAATTGGCGACATCAGCGAGGAGTTGCAACTGCTCGTCTTTTTCTCGACGGCCGAGAGCAGCTAGCTGCACTGCGCGGATGGATAGCAAGCGACGTATTGCTAGATCTCGACGCGGATCTCCCGTCGCTCGACCTGATACTGGGGTAGCTTGACCGGCGCTGGCCCTCCGCCGTTGTCGACAAACGTCCGATTGCGGCCTGCATTCTTGGCCTCGCCAACTGAACGCCGCAAACGAGCCAACAACTCGGGTAGTGACTCGTCCCGCCGCGCCTCGACGACAGCGAAGCTAGCCGTCACATCCACCGCTTCTTCACCCACCTGGAAGGTAGAAACCTCAAGAGTCTGGCGAATTCGCTCGGCTCCGCTGGTCGCGTTGGAAAGCGCCGTATCCCCGAGAAACAACAGAAACGCTTGGCCATCGTAGCGGATCACTCGATCAAAACCTCGATCCTTCCGCACGAAATCCAACATCACCTCGCCGAATGCGGGCAGCACCCGGTCGGTTGCATCAGCCCCAAGCGTCTCATTCAACCGGGCAGTGCGGTCGACATCAACCAACACGCAGCTGACCAGTCGTTGGCGTTCGGCGTCCTCCTGCCACCAATCACGAGCGACGACTTCCAGCCCCAGCCGACTCAGGGCGCCCGACGCCACGTCTTGCTGCCGCAGGTCATCAATGAGCTCGAGCCGATTGTCGTCTCGAAGCAGGTGGGACAGCTCTTCCGAGACGAAGTCCCGAACTTTGTCAAAAGAATTGAAAATTGCAGCCAACTCACGAGCAACTTCTGTCGGCGACTGCTCGGCGTTCTCACCGCGGTCCAACAGCGAGTCCTGGGCGGTCTTGGCTTGAAAATGTTGGTCAAGGAGAAGCTCCTCGAAACGCCCGGTCAACGGCGTGAGGATCTCGCCTTCGTCCTTGTGCTTACTGAGCACCGCCGCCCACTGCTCTAGCCGGCCCAGCCAGGTTGTCCCCTCTTCCGATAGATGATCCGCCAGAAACTCCCGGGACTCGGGACACCACCAGCTCTTGTCCACTGGCAGTACACACGCCCGCAAGATCGGTAGCTCTAGGTAAACCAGCCACAAGACCGACTCGACCGTCGACTGCGGATCAATCTTGGCTTGCTGGAGGATGGCCAGCCATTCCTCCTTCAGCATGCAGCCTTCCTCTTCCGTGCTTTCATCGTCGTCGGTCGGCTCGGGAAGAGGCTCTTCGACGGGCACCTGCTCCGGCCTGTGACGCCGCAGGCTCAGCAGTTGTGCGACCGCCTGCTGGCTACGACTGTCCGCCAAGGCTGACAGGGCAAAACCCAGCCCCAAGTTCAAGATGGCGATCAGAAAGACGGCAGTAACCATCGGCTCGACACGAAGGCGGAAGCAAAAGTGGGACGAACTTCAAGCTGAAAAATCGTCACGCCCGGCTCTTGTGACGCGCTCACCAATCCCAATTCCAGGCGGTATTAAATAGACGAAAGCGGACGAACTTGACGTCCGTCCGCTCCCGCGTTGCCCGTCGTTGCCTCCGCTCTGTTCAACAAGTTGGTGAGAAGAGGCCGATCGGAATCGCTATTTGAGCGGTAGGAACCGCACTGGGGACCACCACTTGCCAGCCGACTGGGTCGACACAGGATCTGGTGTGGGAGCCGCTGGAGAGGGGATCTCCATATCGGAGTCGGAAGGTACTTCCGGCGTGGGAGTGTCATAAAAAATGGTCGGGCCCTTGCCACCGTGGATCTTACCGCCGGAGATGACCGTGCCGTCGCATCCGCAGTCGGAGTGATGACCAGAGTTCATCCATCCAAACAGACTCTTGCGGCGACACCGGCCACAGCGACCGCCAAAGCTGGCCGGAGCACCACAGCCACAACTGCCGCCGAAGTAGGAGCCCTTGCCACTGAAGTGACCTTTACCGCCACCGCAGCCGCCACAGCTGGAGACGCCGCAACCACACGAGGAGCGACGATGCCGGTGACCCCGGTAGGACTTGCCGCAACCGCCGCCACAGCCCTTGGAGTGACAGCCTTTCGCGTGCCAGCCCATCGAGCGGCAACCGCGGGAGCAGTGGCTTCGCGGGCTTCGCGATTTAGAGCAGTAACCAGCCCACAGTTTGCGGCAACCGTGCGACCGCGCTTCGCAGCAGCCCGAATAGAACGGATAGCCGTGAGGTGCACCGTAGGAGGGAATCCCTTTGCCATTTTCAAAAACGACTGTGCCACCACCGCCACTGGTGAATACGGAGCTCTCGAGGCCCCGTGAGAACTTGAACCAATCGGCGTGCGTTGGTGTGCTCGAGGCTAACACCATCAAAGCGGGAACGATGAACCACTTCGACATCTCAATACTCCTTGCTCTTTTTGCTCTTGGACCCAGTGAAACAGGCAACATGACCGACGCGGCGTTGGTCGAAATCCCCGTGGTGGACAATTTGATCCGTTACAAACTCGCGCTACGAAACCTGCTGGAACCCGTTCCGCGTCTCAGGAAACATGCATCGCGATTACTGGTCGAGCAAACGCAACCGTTGGTTTTTTGCAAAATTACCCAGTAGGATAGACCCGAGCACTTGGCATATCCCCTTGTGTCGAGATGGGTTAGCGCTAAGATCAGTGGTTGAATCCAGACGTTGTTTTTTTTCAACCGTCAAAATCCGCACGCCTGGGCAAAACCGCGGCCCGTGGGCCGCGATCCGCTACAAATGGCCTCGTCACTACAAATGGCCCGCCTGCTGCTCCCGCTGGGACTTGGTGCGGTGGGCATCGGGATCGGCTGCTGGGCACATAGGCGCGTGCGGCGCACGACCTTGGAGGGGCCGTGTTGGTGGGTCTTGGCAGCAATCGCGGCGATCAGCGGCGTCGAGTGCTTGGTGGCCACGACGCGCGATCCGTCCAGCTTGTTGTGGTTGCGTCTACCGGCCGCCTGTCTGATTTTCTGCCCGGTGATTTCGCTGCTTGGTGCAAAACGGCCTCAGAATCGAGGCTGGCACTTGGTCGTGTTATCTCTTTGGGTGATTCTCGTACTGCCAGCGCTCGAGGCTTGGCTGCTGAAGCCAGGACAAGCGGCGGATGTGCGGGGCCTGCGGGCAGGATTCATGGTACTTCTGATCGTGATGGGGTTGGTCAACGGCCTCCCCACACGGTATTGGCTTTCGTCACTGCTACTCGCCCTTGCCCAGATCCAGTTGTTGGCCAACTATCTGCCAGTGCCCGCTCCTTTTCAAGAATCGATCGCCGCCAGTTCCGCAACGCTTGGCCTGGCACTTGCTGTAGCTGCGTTGGTCGCTGCCGCGCAAAGTGCCGCTTCGACGCGCCGCGCGGTCAAGCCGTTGGATCAGCTGTGGCTCGACTTCCGTGATGCCTACGGACTGTTGTGGAGCCTACGCGTCGCCGAGCAGGTGAACGCTGCTGCCACGATGTATGAATGGGACCTGCTACTGCGATGGGGCGGGTTCCATCGGGCGGACGGATCGGTACTGTCTGAACCCCTACCGGAGGAAGTCGAGCGGACACTAAAGCAAACTTTGCATAATCTGCTGCGCCGGTTCGTCTCCCCAGACTGGATCTCCGCCCGCCTCTCTGCATAGACTTGTCTCCGCGGAGCGGCAGCGGCCTTGGTGCTGCTGCTCCTGCTTCATCAAAAGCCGATGCACACGCTAAACTGAAACAAACTCGATTACTCCCCACCGACCAGGAGAATGGCTTGATGAACTGCCTGAAGAAGTACAGCATGGTAATCGTAGCGACTTGGTGTGTCCTGTCGTTGGCTGGTTGCCAACGCTCGACGCAAGGCGTGGCCGCACGTGAAGAAATCGCAGCGATCAAAGACCAGATGGCTGCTTTGACGAAGGAGCGGGATGATCTACAGGCCATTGTCGGCGGCCTCGAACAAGCGGCAGCCACCGCGCTGGAAGATCTCGCCAGCAACGAGACTGAGCGTGAGTCTATCGTGCAGCGCAATGACGCGGGGCAGGTCGTGGCCGTCGACCTGGCAGCTGGCAGAGCTCGCAAAGGCGACCTGGTGCACCTTCGCAGTCTTCCCTACCTGGAACGGCTGAAGGCCTCACTTCCGGACGTCAACGACGAGAGTCTGCAGCACGTCGCGGGTCTACGGCGGCTTAAAGTGCTGGACCTGGGAGGTAGCGGCATTTCGGATGCCGGTGTTGCCGTCCTCAAGCAGCTAGAGAACTTGGAAGACATCAACCTGCAGCGGACGAGTATCAGTGACGTGGCCTTCGAACATCTGAGCGACCTACCGAAGCTCAAGCGGATTCGTTGCGCGCAGACGTTCATCATGGATTCCGGCCTCGAGCACCTGAAGGACACCACGAATCTCGAGTTGCTCGACTTCCAAGACTGCAACCTGCTCAGCGATGCGGGCCTCGAACATCTAAAAGCACTTACGAAACTGAAGAACCTGCGCGTCTGGGGTCCGGGAATCACGAATGCAGGGCTAGAGCACTTGCAAGACCTGACAAACCTCCGTGTGCTTTCGCTGGCCGACACAAATGTCAACGACGAAGGTCTCTCGCAGCTGAGTTCACTCAGCAGCCTAGAGGACTTAACACTCTTCCGCTGTTTCATCACCAACAAAGGTATGCCCGCGCTAGGAAACCTGGCCAACCTCAAACGTCTGAACCTGCGTGGGACGATGGTGGGTGACGAAGGAATGGAGCACCTTAAGAACCTCGACAAGCTGGCGGTCTTGGACCTCAGCGAGTCGATCGTCGGCAACACCGGTCTCTCGCACCTCAAAGCTCTCCCAAAACTCGAGAATCTGAACCTGTGGGGCGCTCGCGTCGGAGACGAAGGCATGCCCTACGTCGCAGAGATGACTTCGCTGAAGCGACTCAACTTGGATGCGGTCGGCTTCCCTTCGGAAAACGTGGCGTTGACCGATGAAGGTGTTCGGCACGTGGCTAGCCTCCCAGAGCTCGAGTGGATCCATCTCGGCAAGACTCAGGTCAGCGACGCGGGCCTCGAGTTTTTGGCTGGATTGTCGCAACTCCGGGAGATCAAACTCAAATTCTGTCCGAACGTGACCGAGGACGGTGTACGCCAACTTCAGGAAGCGTTGCCGGAACTGCAGATCGAGCGGTAACGTTTGCCCCGGCAGCGGAAGGGGAAACCGCAGCAAGAAGTGTCGCTTGTTCCGCGCCACGGAGCGTGGGGCTACGCCGTTAACCCGGATAATTCATGAAGATCGTCGCGAGAGGTTGTAAGTACGTTCGTGGCAAGGAAGGCGAGCAATTCTCCCGCAGGCGTATTGAAGCAATACGTCGAGGGAGAATTGTGAAGCATGACGAAGCCACGGATGGACTTACGACCTCGCAGCAGATCGCTCATGAATAATTCGGGTTAAGGATTTCTGTAGCCGAATTCGCCAGAATTTGGACGAATCGACTGTCCACCAAACCAAACTCTGGCGAGTTCGGCTACGACTCTGGCGAGTTCGGCTACGATCGGATCGCTGCAGAACCTCGAGGAAACGTGCTTAACGGCGTCGAGTGTGGGGTACACATAGCGGTGGCGAATGGCAGCTGGTGAAACGGTCGATCCACGAACTGGCCGCCGTACTCGGCCACTACTGGTACTGGTTGCGGTGGTTACTCTGGGAGCCGGCGTCCGTTGCTGGCAAATCGGCGAGAGCCTCTGGCTGGACGAGCTGCACACGGCGTGGGTCGTGGCCGGAAACGTGGACGAACTGGCCCAGCGGGCACAGCTCGGCAATCAAAGCCCGCTCTATTTCTATCTCGTCAAACTGATAACTACGCTGGCGGGAATGAGCGAATGGACGTTACGTCTTCCCTCCCTTGTGGCGGGGTTGGCGCTGCTCGTCTTAAGCTACTTGCTCACGATCAGCTGGACCCGATCCCCAGTTGCCGCCGTTTGTGCTGCTTGTCTGCTGGCGGTCGATCACCACGCCATCTTTTACTCTCAAGAGGCGCGGCCGTACGCATTCGTCCAGCTACTGGGAACCTTGCACGTTTATCTTTTCTGGCGGCTACAGCAGCACCCCACAGGGCTGCTACGCACTGTGACCGTGCTGCTCGCAGCTCTGCTGTTCTGGCTGCACTATACGAGTTCGCTGTTGTTGTTGGCTGAGTACACCTGGTACGCGCTGTTTTCCGTGCGAGTGGGGACCGCTTACCGGCCGCGGATGCTGCTGGTTGACATGGGGGTGTTGGCGCTTTGCCTGACACCGGCACTCCCGCACTTGGCAAACATCCTCGCGGTGCGAGAGAACTGGGCGATGTTCGTCCGGCGCCGGCACCCCACAGCCGCTGTGCGTTGGTTTTCGCTGCATACGTACGTTCTACTGCCGGCATTGCTGACTGCGGCGACTCTGCTGGTGAATCGAGCCCGGCAAGGCGGAGCAGCATCGCGCCTTCTGAAACTTGGCCTGCTGTCGCTCGTCATTTGCTGGTTCGTCGTCCCAGTCGGCGTCGCTTGGTCTTTAACCTGGTGGGACATCACCCGCTTGTTCTTTGCACGGTACTTGCTGGCGAGCGGAATCGCTCCGATCTTTTTTGCTGCGATGATGGTCGCCACAGTTAGATCGTGCTGGCAGCAGCGAGCGGTTGCGACATTGGTCACCATTACGGCAATCTGGTCAGCTGGACTGATCCAACAGCTTCGAGAAGACGGACGGCTGCTGGCAGATCGCAACCAGGATTGGCGTGGCGCAGTTAGCTGGATTCAACCCCACGTCCGCAACCTGCCTGTGCTCTTCCGTAGCGGCTTGATCGAGGCCGACAACCTGAGCGCCAACTCACCCCTCGCGCTGCGACGGTATTGTCTGTTGCCGGTCACCGGCCTCTACGAGATCGAGGCACGTAGCGAGCAGCTTGTCCCCCTGCGAACGACGAGCGCGGGACAACTTGACAGCAACGTTGTCCAGCGCGTCCGTTCGGCCGGCGGCTGCTGCTGTCTGATCAACGGCAGATCCACGTCACAGCGCAAGACTGTCGAGGAGATCCAAGCGGCGTTTCACAAACATGGCCTAGAAGCTCGGACTGCCCAACAACAACGGTTCGGAGATGTCCTCGCTCTCCGCCTCAAGCTGACAAGTGCCGAATCGAAATGAGAGATCCAGCCGACAACAGCGCCAAGACGAGCGGTTGGTTCCCGTGGGAGTGCTGAGTAGAATTCCGTCATGAGCACGGTATCGGACAAGGCGAGCCAACTGGCAACCCCTGTACAATTCCTGAAAGGAGTCGGCCCCAAGCGGGCAAAACTGCTCGAACGGCTCGGTTTGCGCACGGCCCGCGACATGCTGTTCTTTTTTCCACGCGACTACCAGGACATGAGTGAGTTGCGAACGATCGAACAGCTGCAGGAAGGCCAAGCCGTCAGCATTAGCGGCACCGTCGAAGAGGTCGAGCTGAGAAACACGGCTCCGGGTCGCACCGTGTTAGGTGTGTTGATCCGGCAGGATTCCCACTTTATGCGGGCGGTCTGGTTCAACCAGCCGTTCATGCAAGCGAGGTTCCAGCGCGGAGCGCGCGTCTTGCTGTCGGGTTCCCCTAAACGAAAGGGGCTCAGTTGGGAGATGTTTCACCCGCGGGTCGAGCGGCTGGGAAAAGACGAGCAACCGCCTGCCGGATGCATCTTGCCGTCCTACGCACTGACCGAGGGAATTCGCCAGGCTCAGATGCGGCAGATGGTCCAGCGTGTTGTCACCGACTACACGCGACACGTCGAGGAGGTGTTTCCTGACGAGTATCGTGAGGCACACCGTCTGGCGGGTATCCAAGATGCGCTCACCGAGATCCACGAGCCGAGCGGCCCGGCCGCTTTGGAGTACGCACGGCGACGATTCATCTTCCAAGAACTGCTGGTCATGCAATTGGCACTCGCGTTGCGGCGGACGGCACAACTCCAAGCAGGACGCGCTCCAAGCCTGGAATTGACTGGCAAGATCGACGCCAGGATTCGCCGCTTGTTTCCGTTCCAGTTGACCGGAGACCAGCACCAAGCGATCTCCGAAATCAGTGCCGATATGCGCAAAGATCAGCCGATGAACCGGTTACTGCAAGGAGACGTCGGTAGCGGTAAGACAGTGGTCGCCCAGCACGCGATGCTGTTGGCCGTGGCACACGGGCACCAAGCGGTCTTAATGGCTCCCACCGAAGTCCTTGCTCGCCAGCACGCGCAGACGTTTGCGGCCAGCCTGCGCCACAGCAAGGCGCGAATCGGGTTGCTGACCGGATCGACCTCGACCAAGGAGCGGAGAGACACTCTCGATTCGATCGCCAGCGGCGAAATCAATCTACTAGTGGGCACGCACGCAGTACTTAATGACCGTGTCGAGTTTCACAAGTTGGGCTTGGTCGTTATTGATGAGCAGCACAAATTCGGAGTCCGCCAGCGGGCGCAGCTGCGCAGCGCCGGGTTGAACCCTCACTACCTCGTCATGACGGCCACACCGATCCCTCGCACGATTTCGATGACGCTGTTTGGCGATCTGGACGTGTCGACCCTACGCGAAGCTCCACCGGGACGACAACCAGTACACACTTACCTAGGCCTTGAAGAGCAGCGTGCAAAGTGGTGGGACTTCTTTCGCAGGAAACTCAGCGAAGGCCGTCAAGGCTACGTCGTTACACCGCTAATTGACGACTCTACGTCGCTGACGCTCGCCAACGTCGAGGACGCGTTCGAGCAGTTGACCAATGGCGAGCTAGCAGCATTTCGGCTCGACCTGGTTCACGGCCAACAACCGGCCGAAGCGAAGCACGCTGCGATGGAGTCGTTCCGCTGCGGAGATACGCAGGTCTTGGTGGCAACGTCGGTCGTCGAAGTTGGTGTGGATGTGGCAAACGCATCGTTGATGACAATCGAGAATGGCGAGCGATTCGGACTCGCTCAGCTACACCAGCTGCGCGGTCGGATCAGCCGCGGTCCCTTCCCTGGATATCTGTGTGTGTTCGCGAGCACACCCAGCCCGGAGGCGCTACAGCGTTTAGAGGCATTCTCTAAAACGACAGACGGCTTCGAACTCGCCGAGCTTGACTTTTCGTTTCGTGGACCGGGCGATCTGTTCGGTCTCCGCCAGCATGGCATGCCACCGCTGCGGATTGCGGATTTGCGGCGGGACGCGGAATTGGTGCAAGAAGCGCGAGCTGCTGCGCAACAGCTGATGGCGGCCGACCCCGAGCTGCTCGACCCGCAAATGAAAAGGCTACGGCGAATGGTGATCGTCCGCTACGGTGAAGCGCTCGAGCTAGGAGACGTGGGCTGAAGAAACGGCCGCGACAGAAAGGCGCGGACGGTAACGAGCCTGAAGTGACGCCGTCTTTCTGTCACCCACAACATATGGATCGACTAGCAACTCGGATCCGCCTGATCTACAGTAACTCTTGGTAGGCCTCTACAGCGAGCTCATCGCAACGCTCATTTTCCGGGTGGCCGCTGTGGCCCGCGACGCGGGTGTAGCGAATCTCGTGGTTGTCGACCAACTCGCTGAGACGACGCCAGAGGTCTTCGTTCTTGATGGGCTTGAGCTGGTTTCCTTCACGTCGCTTCCAGCCGTTGGCCTTCCACCTGCTCATCCACTCGGTCAGGCCCTTGCCTACATAGACGCTGTCAGTGAACAGCTCGACCTGGCAGGACCGCCGGAGAGTCTCCAGTCCCTTGACGACAGCAGTCAACTCCATCCGATTGTTGGTGGTATCGGGTTCGGCGCCGTACTCTTGCCGCTCCTTTCCGGTGGAGGGGTGACGCAGAATAAACGCCCAGCCGCCGGGTCCGGGGTTGCCGCTGCAGGCACCGTCAGTAAAGAGATGGACGCGCGTCAATTCACCGTCCCCGGCTGGGCAGCAGTGATCGACGATTCGCCAGCATCAGCCTGTTGGCCAAAGTCGCCACGATCGGGCTGAGCAAAGACATCGAGCTTACGGTTAACCTCGGCACCCAGGGTCGCGCTATGCTCAAGCGTCCAAGGAATTACAACCTCGAAGGTGCTCCCCTTGCCCAGCTCGCTGTCGAAGGTGATCTCACCCCCAAGCAGCTTGCAGAGCTCCTTCACGATGGAGAGTCCCAAGCCCGTACCGGAATACTCGCGAGTCAGGCCGTCGTTACCCAGCACATCCTTGCTTTGCCTGAACTTCTCGAAGATGATCTCACGGTCCTCTTCGGGAATGCCTACTCCCGTGTCGGCCACACTCAGTTTTAGCTGGCCGTGCCGGTCCGGCTCTACTGTGACGGCAATCCGGCCACCCTCGGGCGTGAACTTGATCGCGTTCGACAACAAGTTCGTGAGGATCTGTTGGATCTTGCTCTGATCTTGATAGACCGGTTCGTGGCAGCCTTTGGCAGTCACTTCAAGATCGATGTTCTTTTCCTCGCTCAGCGGCCGCACCATATCGCATTGGGCCGTCACGACGGCCTCGATCTGGAACTCCGAGGGCCGCAGTTCCATCTTACCGGCTTCGAGCTTAGCCAAATCTAGAATGTCGTTGATCATGTCCAACAGCACACGGCCCGACTTCTGGATGTTGTGGGCATAGCGTTTCTGCTTGTCATTCAACGACTCGATGCCCTGCAGGACCTCTGAAAAACCAATGATGCTATTCAGCGGCGTGCGCAACTCGTGGCTCATGTTCGCCAAGAAGTCGCTCTTCAGCCGATTCATCTCGTAGAGCCGCATATTCAGCTGAGCGAGCTCGTCGACTTTAGCGTCCAAGTCGGTGTTCACATTGCGGAGTTTACCTTGGGCTTCGATCAAGTGCTGCAGCATCCGATTGAAGGCGTCGGCCAAGTCCTCAAACTCGTCCTTTGTCTGGATATCCGCCCGCAGCTCCGTATTGCCCCGGCTCACTTCGTCGCTCACATCTCGCAAGTGCTTGACCGGCCTGACGATCACATAGCGGACAATCAAATAGAGCGCCACCATAGCCAAGAAGATCATCAGAATGGCGGCGGCGATGAGCACGGCCCGCGTCTCGGCGATTAACCGTTGCGTCTTGTCATAGGGCAGAGACACCTTCAGCACACGAAACGGCTGTCCGGCACGGCCCAAGTATGCGGACTCATCGGCCGCGGAGAAGCTGCCGACGTAATCCGAGTGGCAAACGGCCGTGCAAGTCTGAGTCCAGTAGACAGGCTCGTAGTAGCAGTAACGACCATCGCTGTTGGTGACTAATGCCCTAAAAGCTCGCTGCATATTGACGTCAACCGCCGCGGGCAAATCGTCCGAGTCCTGCTGAGCACCGTCGGCGGGGGGCGAGTCCTCGCCGCCGGACATGCCGGCCAACTGGTCCAGCCACTCTTGCTTCAACTCCTCCAAGAGTTCGATTTCCCGCTCATTAGGTAGTTCCCGGATCGATATATTCTTCCAAGGAGCTTCATCGTTGCTGAGAGCCAGCACCGAGAACTTGAAGTCCTGGCCAAGCATGTCGTTCGACATGGCATCGACAAACCCCTTCTCGGTAGGTGTGCTCGTCCACATCCGCCAATGCAACTTGATGACCGAGACGGTGGCAAAGTCCCTTCCCAGCTGCTGACTCGTCCTGCGAACAAGCCTCTGGCTCAGACTATCCACTAGCAGGAAGGCGCCGCAAACCAGAATCCCCAGGCAGATACCGAACAGCACGCGGCACTTCCGCTCGATGTTGGTCTCGCCCAGGGCTCGTTTGATCGATCGATAGCTCATAGCGCGCCGATTGGTTGTAACACCAGTATTCTAGGGCGCTTAGCATGCTGGAGCCAGGTCAAAAAGTAAGACGTCACAACATGTCCCAAGGATCCACGTCGACGATCCACTGGACTTCGTCCGGGAAGACCTGCGCCGTGGTTACCTTTCCCGCTGCTGCGCGAATCGGGTCGCTTTCGGGCCCCATCATCAGTAAGTGAAAGCGATACTTGCCACGTAGCTTTGCGATCGGCGCGGGGGCAGGACCGAGGAGACGCACGCCGCCATCAGAGCCCAGAACTTCCAGCAGCGACTCGTGCAACGCGCTGGCCGTCGACTCGACCAGCTGTTCGTGCGGGCCACGCAAGACGAGCCGCACCATCTTGGTCGCCGGCGGATATCGGTGAACAAACCGGTCTCCGATTTCGCATTGGGCGAACTGCTTGAAGTCATGTCGAACGGCCGCCTGAATCGCAATGTGATCGGGAGAAAATGTCTGCACGAGAACGCGACCGCCTTTCGGGCCGCGTCCCGCACGCCCGGCAACTTGGGTTACAAGCTGAAAAGTCCGCTCGGCGGCGCGGTAGTCAGGGAAGTGCAAGGAGGTGTCTGCGTTGACGACACCCACCAGCGTTACATTGGGGAAGTCCAGCCCCTTGGCAATCATCTGGGTACCCAACAAGATGCGCACCTCTCCCGAACGGAACCGCTCGAGTGCCTGCTGATGACTTCCAGATCGACGCATCGTGTCGGTGTCCATCCTCAAGCAACTGTCGGCCCCGAACCTTGCCTTGGTCTCCGCCTCTAGCTTCTGAGTCCCCAGCCCGCTAAAGCGAATACCGTCAAAGTTACAGGCGGGGCACCGTGCCGGCGGTGTACTCGCAAAGTCGCAGTAGTGGCAAACGATCTTGTTACCTTCGCGATGATGCGTCAGCGTGATGTCACACTCCGGGCAATTGAGCACATCACCGCAGGCCGGACACTGAATATATGTCGAGTACCCCCGCCGGTTGAGCAGCAGAATCACCTGTCCGCCGTCGTCCAGCGCCTCTCGCATCGCCTGGTGCAGCGGCCTGCTGATGGCACCGCCGCTGGCGGGCTCGTTACGAAGATCGACAATCCGAACGTCCGGCAGTGGCCGCGCCATGACGCGCTCGGGAAGCTCCACCAGTTTGAATCGCCCCTCCACGGCCAGTTGCCAACTTTCCAACGATGGGGTCGCCGAACCCAGCACCACCGGAATCCGCTCGGCAGCCGCTCGTCGCAGCGCGACGTCACGGGCATGATACCGCGGCGCCGAGTCTTGCTTGAAAGATGAGTCGTGCTCCTCGTCAAGCACAATCAAACCGAGATGCGGGGTGGGCGCAAACACTGCACTTCGCGCCCCCACCACAACCGAGACTTCTCCCCGGGCAATTTCACCCCAATGCCAATGCCGTTCGCCAGGGGTCAAGTGGCTGTGTAGGACGGCCACGCGATCGAACCGTGCGCGGAACCGGGCAACCGTCTGTGGAGTCAAGCTGATTTCGGGTACCAGGACGATCGCCTGCCTGCCGAACGAAACGACCTCCTCGATCGCTCGCATGTAAACCTCGGTCTTGCCGCTCCCGGTAACGCCGTAAAGCAACACAGTCGCCGACTGTTCCTCATTCAACGCCGAGACAACCGCTTCGACGGCTTCAAGTTGATGAGGATTGAGGGACGGTGGTTGATCCGGAATGACGGGTGGTAGCGCATGATCTTGCTGCTGGACGCGCTGCACCTCAGCCCGAACCAACCCCTTCCGCTGCAGCGCACGAATTGGGGCCGCCGTGCAACCAACGGCCGCAGCTAACTGTGGCGTTGACATCGCAACCGGAGACTCGATCAGCGTGCGGAGCACCTCGGCCTGTTTCAAAGGAAGCTTCAACTGCGTCAGACGGGCGGCGACGTTCGTAGGAACGCTCAGGAACGTCACTTCCCGCGTGCCCGCTTGGCCGCGCACCCCAGCCGGGATAACACCTTCGAGAACCTGCCCCCACGGGCACAGATAGTAGTCCGCCATCCACTCAGTGAGCCGCAGCATCGAGTTTGATAGCAGAGGCTGCTTGTCGATCAAAGAGTGGACCTCTTTCAAGCGTCGCTGCCCGTGCCCACCTGCGCCGTGCTCGGAAGGGTGCAAACGGATGCAGTACCCGACGACGCGCCGACTGCCGCGCCCCAACGGCACCTTCGCGCGACACCCAACCTGCAGACGAGCCCGCAATCGTTCGGGTACTAGATAGCTGAAGGGACCGAACGGTCGCTCAGCGAATACGACTTCTACGATTAACCGGTCGCCCGCTTCGTCCACTTCCCAAGGGGAAGGTGCCACCTCGAACAAACTCTGCTGGCGCTTCTCCATACTCGTCAGATCGCCCGTAAGACGACTCACAATCCGGTGTTCCAGTAGCATCGCCGTTTAAGGCACTTGGACATCCGGCGTTTTCGCGCGGGACGGCTGCGGCGGGGCCGTCTTACAACACCGGCGGCATCTCGTTACGATATCAGACCGCCGGGTGGTGGCAAACGGCCCCCTGAGGTGAGTTGAAGTTGTGCGTTCGAACCGATCGGGAAGCGCGAATCATCAGCGAGAGAATAACTTACGTTAAGTATTGTGAGTAACACAACTATGCGCCTGGGTGTCTTTGGAGGTTCTTTCGACCCCGTCCATTTTGGCCACTTACTGCTCGCCGAAACTTGTCGCGAGCAATGCCGTTTGGATAGCGTTTGGTTCGTACCCGCCGCGACCCCGCCTCACAAGCAACAAGAAACTCTCTCTTCACCCCGGCAGCGACTAGAGATGTTACAGCTGGCGACCGCCGGCCACTCGTCATTCCAAGTCTCGACGATCGAACTGGATCGAGGTGGAGTCAGCTACACCGTCGATACCTTGGAAACGATCGCCCAAGAAAACGAGCGAGCAACTCTCTTTTTTCTGATGGGTGCAGACTCCCTGGCCGATTTCCACACGTGGCGCGAGCCAGACCGGATCTGTGAGCTGGCTGTCCCGCTGGTTTTCCGCCGCGCCGGCGAGTTGCTGCCGGATCTGTCGCTCCTAGGACGTTTCGCAAGCCCCGAGCGAATCGAACAGATTCGGCAGCATGCTGTCGAAACGCCGCTCGTGGAGTTAAGCAGCACGGATGTCCGCGAGCGGATCAGATTGGGCCGAAGCATTCGATTTCGCACGCCGCGGGCCGTCGAACAATATATAATCACACACCAGCTCTATGTTGGTGATCGTCCGTAACGGGTTGCGACATGCTGCGTTTCAAAGACTTCGTCCCCAAAATGCTCTCCTCGCCGCGGCTGTTCAAGGCTGGAGACTACGAGTCGTTTGAGGCGGCGTTGGAGGCCGTAAACAGCTGGATCGAAGAACAGCAGATCAAAGTCGTGCATATCGAGACGGTCGTCCTACCCAACATCTGGAGCAAATGGGAGGAAGGCACGACCGATGTCGCTCTGGGCACCAGCGGAGAAATGCCAAGCCACTGGCATCAGTTTATTCGCTGCTGGTATGAAGACTAGCTGCCAGAGTCGAACGCCTCTTCGCGCAGGGGAGAGCTGGGTGCGGGCAAACGCCGTTGAGGATTTTGCCCGACGTTCAGCCGCTATCCGATCGCAGCCGAACCCGCCAGAGTCGCAGCCGAACTCGCCAGAGTTTGGCGGACCGCTATTTCGTCCAAATTCTGCCGGACGCACCCTAACCCGAATTATTCATGAGCGATCTGCTGCGAGGTCGTAAGTCCATCCGTGGCTTCGTCATGCTTCACAATTCTCCCTCGACGTATTGCTTCAATACGCCTGCGGAAGAACTGCTCGCCTTCCTTGCCACGAACGTACTTACAACCTCTCGCGACGATCTTCATGAATAATCCGGGCTAAGCCGCGCGCGGTAAATCGAGCAGTCGTCGCAACTCGGGACCGACATCCTGGAGGAAGACAGCCGGATCCACCTTCAATGCCTCGATGACCTGCTCCAGCTGTTCGTCGACACCGAGGGACAGGTCGACGAAGATCCAGCGTCGTCCGGCGAATTCACAACTGCCCCCAGCTGCTCCGCCTAGCCATTCATGTCGTACGCGGTAGCCCACCTGCTCGGCCACTGTCAACGCCTGTTCCAGGACCTCAACGGTTCGCATCCTGCGTTCAGCTCCTATTTATCTAGCGGCGCGGCACTGCGATCAGAATCAAGGCGAGCCAGGTTGGAAGTTCGCCCCCAATCGTCAAAGTAGCAACGCGGCGGCACTTCCCACCACGAAGACCCAGCTTGTCCAGCTCGCCAGAACACCGCGCGGTGGCGGATTATAGCTGCTTGTTCTTCAGTTGGGCAGGTCGATCCGACGATACGTTGTATGACTCTAAATGCCGGATCTGGAACAAGTTAAGGCCTGCACGTCGGGAAAGACAGCTAGAAAACTAGAGGAAGGCAAGTGAGTAAAAATAGCGACCTAGGAGTCTGACGCGTGGGAACAGAGCCAAGCACCGAACTACCTTCACCGATCACACAGTCCTTGAGCTCGGTCGGCAGCCCGCAGCTCAGCACCGAGCAGCAGCTGGAAGCTCTGCGGCAGCAGCTGACCCAGGCACAGAAACTGACCGCGTTGGGCGAACTGGTTAGCACGACGACGCACGAGTTCAACAACGTGCTGATGACAATCCTCAACTACGCCAAGATGGGGCTCAGGCATCAGGACGACGCGACGCGAACCAAGGCGTTCGAAAAGATCCTTGCGGCCGCACAGCGGGCGAACAAGATTACCAACTCCGTGCTGGGAATGGCTAGGAACCGTGGCGATGGGTTCGAACCCACTGACCTAGTTGAGCTGTTGAACGAAGCACTGGTGCTCCTTGAACGGGAATTCAGCAAGTATCGAATTCACGTCGATACTCAGTTCGCTGCCGTCCCTAAAGTCTCGGCAAACGGGAATCAGATTCAACAAGTGATGCTTAACCTGTTGATCAATGCCCGGCAGGCAATGTCGGACGGCGGCCAACTTCTGTTGCGACTAGGGACCGACGAAGAGGCCCGGATGGTAAGTTTGGTTGTGAGGGACACTGGAAGCGGCATTCCTCCCGACAAGCTGCGCAACATCTTTGACCCCTTCTTCACAACTAAGAGCGGTCCTGACGCGACTGGCAAAGGCGGCACAGGGCTAGGACTTGCCTCGTGCCGGGAGATCATCGAAGCGCATCGGGGCCGCATCCGGGTGGAGAGCACGGTTGGAGTAGGCACCGCCTTCACCATCTGGCTGCCCGTCGCCGACGAGAGCGGATAGGAAAAAGAAGGAGCCAAGAGCGCGGCGAATGCCCTTGTCCCTTTCGCTGCTTTCCGGCAAACTACCCGCCCTTTTTTCTAACACCGGTTCGCGGTGTCCCTCAACTACGCTCGAGTCAGTGGGACATGGTATCGAGAATTCGCGGCTGTTTGCTAGCGATGCTGGTGCCCGCCATGGGCTGCCTCCATCACGGCGTTCCTGTTAACGAGGCGATCCCGTTCGCCGCCGAGGGAGCCGTGATGCAGAATCCGATTTTCGTTCCAAACACAGATCGTGAATTCGTCTGGAACCAGATCGTCGATACAGTCGACGACTATTTCAAAATTGTCCGTGAAGATCGAGTTCGCATCGTCGGGGGCGTGTTATCCGAAGGCAGGATTGAAACCTCGGCAACGGTCGGCGCGACCATCCTCGAACCCTGGCGACGCGATTCAACAGCCGGCTTCGAACGGCTGCATAGCACCCTCCAGACGATCCGTCGCCGCGCACAAGTCCGAGTGGTACCGGCCGCAGACGGCTATTCGGTCGAAGTCGTGGTCTTTAAAGAACTGGAGGACGTCAGCCGGCCGGAACACGCGACGGTGGGACAGTCGACCAGCCGCCACGACGGCTCGCTCGTCCGAGACGACCCAACACCGGACGCCGGTCCCGTCACTCTTGGTTGGATCCCGTTAGGCCGGGATGTGACTCTAGAGCAGCGGATGCTAGACGAGATCTACGGACGGCTCGCCGTGTCGCCGGCTGAGACGCTCTAGCGACGCCATCTTTCTGTCCCAATTTTTCTGTCACCCAAACCCTGCTCGCCGATCTGCTTGACGACAGAAAGATTGGGACAGAAAAATCGGCTACTGCAACGTCTTGCGGCCAGGCGATCGATGTTCTGCTACCGGCAGCACGGGCGTTGGATGGTCTGTGCTGAATCAACATCACGTGGCAGGCAGGGACGTTCAAGTCGCTCGAGAGAGTCTGAAGCTACGCCATCTTTCTGTCCCAATTTTTCTGTCATCCAAAAACTGCTCGCCAATCTGCTTAACGACAGAAAGATTGGGACAGAAAAATAGACTGCCGTTGCGTCTTGCGGCTAGGCGATCGCTGTTCTGCTACAGGCAGCACGGGCGTTGGATGGTCTGCGCTGGATCAACATCACGCGGCAGGCAGCTACGTTCAAGTCACTCGAGAAGGCCTGAAGCTACGCCATCTTTCTGTCCCAATTTTTCTGTCATCCAGAACCTGCTCGCCGATCTGCTTGACGACAGAAAGATTGGGGCAGAAAAATCAGCTACTGCTACATCTTGCGGCCAGGCGATCGCTGTCCTGCTACCGGCAGCACGGGCGTTGGATGGCCTGCGCTGGATCAACATCACGCGGCAGGCAGCTACGTTCAAGTCACTCGAGAAGGCCTGAAGCTACGCCATCTTTCTGTCCCAATTTTTCTGTCATCCAAAACCTCCTCGCCAACCCGCTTGGCGACAGAAAGATTGGGACAGAAAAATCGACTGACCGTCACTTTTTTCCAGCAGAATGTGTGGACGACCGACTGCCCTGTGAGTCATAGATCTCCTCGATGCACAATTCGTCACTCTGGCGTTGGACTCCCGTGTTCTCGGTGACCCAATAGACGACGCGCGTATGGTCATCATCTCTGTAGACCGCCATGCTGCAGTGATCGTAGCCAATGATCTCACGAAATCGCCCCGTGCGAGGATCCCACACTCGGGTGTCAATCTTCAGGCGCCTGGGCGGCAACGGTAACAAACGATAGACGATCTCGCCTGTCTCAGTGTCGAAAACGGTATACACGGTCGCGTTCGTGCGGTAGATCCGATCGATGACCACAAACCGCTGGTTAGGCGTTCTGACTGTGATCGTTTCGGCCATCCCAGGTACAGAGACGCCAATCAATGCCAACATCAGCAAACCAGCCTTCATCGTTGCACCTCATCGTTGTTTCATGCAATTCCTCGCCGCAGAAGAGGGGACGGCACGGCAAACCCGTCCTCGACTATCCGACCACCTTCCACTCTAATCCGGATCATTCGCCAGCGCGCAGCCGTAAACGAGGGAATACTTAAAAAAGCTGCCGCTGCGATCACGTGGAGGCCAGGTCTTTTCTTGCTGAGTAATCAGCGAACCGCTATGGACGGCCCTAGCTGCCTGTTGAAAAACGCCTTCCCGGCGTTTTTCAACCTCGCCAAGCTCAGAACAGAGTTCTTCGCGGCTCGCAAATCAACGACTTGCGTCGCTGATTTGGCATCACATCCCTGTGATGCGGCAGCCCACTGAGAAAATCAACAGGCTGCTAGCGCCCCTTGACATGACGAAAGGTCGGCGCCCGTCCGGCGGGCGGGCGAAGAGCGGGCCGCTGCGTCACCGAGTTAGGCGGCAGCGCCTCGAGTCGGTCCGCTTCGCTCCGCTCGTTGCATCACGTCTGCCTGGGCGAGTATGTCGAACCCGCCTTGTCCCTCGGTGCGCTCGAGCATGACCAACGATTGGTCGTGCAGCATACGCGGCAGATAGAACCAGGCCGCCTGGAGTGATTCCCGATCCTGATCCGCTCCGATCACAATGAGGTCGGTACCCGTGAGAGAGTTTGCGGTGCGGGAGAGTGCGGAAAAGGGATCGCCGGGCACAAGCCGGACCGAGCCACCGGTCTCGCTGAGCAATCGGTGTGCCTGCTTGAGGGTCATACCCGGCGTCGCAGATGGCCGCGCTTCAAACAGGTCGATCCCGACGTACTGCACATCTTGCGGTTCATGATAGCGGAGCAACATCGTCATCAGTCGACGAGATCGCACTCCCGTGCCCACGCCAAACTCGACCACAGTGTTCGCCTTGAGGCGCCGGATGCAGCGATAGATGGCGCGTTCGTGATCCGGCTTGGAGACCGCCGTAAGGTAGAGCATCCTGACCAGGCTGGTCCGTTTCACGCTTGGACTTCCTCAAGTTCGCGGGATGGATGTGGGTCGACGGACAAGCGTCTCTGAAAACTGCCGCAAATCGAACTGCGCCGGCTAAGCCGTTGAGGGGATAGACGTCCCGGGCCAGCAGCGCCAGGTGACGTCGGCTACGAAGAGCCCATCTGAACGTGAAAGACCCCCCCTTTCCAACTTCGGAATGACCGGTGCAAAAAATAGAGTCGAATCGACGGGAAGTCGCTAATTTCCCGGTTCAAACGTGTCCAGCCGCAGCAGCTCTGGGTCGGCGTCCACGATCCGCCGACCGCTCGACTGGCAAGATCACGCGCCCATGACGGATGCCGGAAGGCAACCACGATGCCTCTCGGCAACAGCGCCCGATCTTCCCACACACAAACCTAGCCGGTGCCTTGCACTGGACGCCGGGTGGCAACTGTTGACTTTCGGCATCGGAAAACGACTCACCGCTCCTCACCGCACACCGCACGCCTGGCCCTGCTGCATAGAACGACTTCGTGAATTCATGACCTATATTTCTTTTAGTAGCCGCCGGTGTTTCAGCTGGCGCTCCGCACACATCGTGGCCCGTTCTGGGACACACCGCTGCACGCATCCTAGTCCGACTTCACGAATTCACAGCAGCAACGAGAGTACCCATGCAATCCTGGAAGGCGTTGCGCACCCAGAAGCGCCAGGCGCGCTTCGAGCGATTCGAAGAGCGGATCGCTCTCTCGGCGCAGCCCATAGCGACACTCTTGCCAGTCGACGTACCGCTGGAGAGACACTACGAAGAACTGACGCCGGTCGACGCAGCTGACTTCCGAGTCAACGTTGAACTTGTTCAACAGGTTGAAAACCATGTCGGGAGCTTGAATCCATGGCTGGAAAGCGCACACCAGTCGACGGGCGTCAACTACGTCCATTCCACTTACGGTTTTGGCGGGCAAGGCCAAACCGTAGCCATTATTGATAGCGGTATTGCTTACGATCATTACTCGTTGGGAACTGGATTCGGTGCGCAGTACCGAGTCGTGGGGGGGTATGACTTTGCTGAAGGTGATACCAATCCGTACGACGATGGGCCCGCTGGGTTCCACGGGACTCATGTCGCAGGTATCGTCGGCAGCGATCACGCGACCCATCGAGGTGTAGCTCCCGACGTCGACCTAGTCGCCCTACGGGTCTTTGACGACGACGGCGCCGGCTTCTTCAGCTGGGTTGAAAGCGCCCTGGCCTGGGTACACACTCACCGAAACGACTTCGCAAATCCGATCACAACGGTCAATCTCTCGCTGGGCACGACCTGGAATTCGGAAGAGATTCCCAGCTGGACAACGATTGAAGACGAGCTGGCGCAGCTCGAAGCTGACGGAATCTTCGTAACTGCATCGGCCGGCAATTCGTTTGAAGACTACAACACAGCCGGCCTGAGTTATCCTGCGGCAAGCGACTTCCTCGTACCGGTCTCGAGCGTCGGCGCCGACGGACAATTCAGTTCCTTCAGCCAACGTAGCGGGCGCGTCTTAGCCGCTCCCGGCGAGTCGATCGTCAGCACCGTGCCGGACCATGTGTTCGGTGCCAACAACGTTCCTAACGACTTCGGCGCCGCGTCGGGAACCAGCATGGCAGCACCGTATGTCGCAGGTGCTAGTGCGCTAGTACGCCAAGCTATGGAATTTGTCGGTATGCAAGGAATTACGCAGGACGCCATCTACGACCACCTGCGGAACACGGCGGACATCTTCTTCGACACAGCGACGAACGCCAACTATCACCGCATCAACGTCCAGGCGGCGCTCGACGCGCTGATGCCCGCGGACGATTTCGGTTCGACCGTGGCCACGGCACACGATCTCGGCGTCTTGTCGGATCAGCTCACGCAAAACGGTCTCATCGGAAAACTCAACGACCTGGACTACTTCACGTTCACTGCCGGGGCAACCGGGACGGTAAACATGACCGTCGATGGCGACCATGAGCTCGTTCCCGATCTCGACGTAACCGGCGCGACAGGCACCGAGAATGGCAATTCACTCTCCTTCGACGTGATTGGCGGGCAATCGTACTCAGTGTCCGTCGCAACCACTCAAGGAGGAGGCATCGGCTTCTACGATGCAGAACTGACACTTCAAGCCAGCGCCATCGAGCTGGGAACCGTCGCCTCGAGCAGACTTACCGACCAGAACCTGAGCAGTCCCGTCACGTGGTATCAGCTCAGTGCGACTCGGGCGGGGACTTTGACTGCTGAAGCGATCTTCAGCCACGCAGCAGGCGATGTCGACTTGGAACTCTACAGCGGATCGGGTCAGCTGCTCGCATCCAGCAGCTCCACGACCGACAACGAACGAATCGATGTATCTGCGAGCGGCGGAGAAGACTTTTTGGTCAAAGTGTCCGGGACAAACAGCGACGTCGACCTGAGATTTACGAACCTACTGTCGTCCGCGAACGGGGAGCTAGCCGTCCACGGGACGGCCGCCAACGACACCGTCGTCGCCAACCTGTCCAGTCTCGAATTGACGGTCAATGGCGTCGTCTATTCCAACGCCCTGTTCAACATCGGAAACACAATGGTCTATGCCGGCGCCGGCAGCGATCTTGTGACGGTCCACGGAACCAGCTCGATGGAGACCGCAGCCTTCGAAGTCGGTCTGTTGAACGTGGCGAACTCCAGCCAGCGGGTGCAGGTCTTTGATGCAGAGACGTCGATCGTGTTCTCAGGCGGCGGCAGTGACCGGGCAGTCGTCTTCGATTCGGTTGGGAACGACCAGTATGTGGGTCGCGAAGACACAAGCATCCTCTACGGAACCGGATTCCGGCATGAAATGCACAACTATTCCGAAGTCTACGTGCATTCGGTGAACGGTGGCTACGACCAAGCCGAACTGTATGACGGGCTGCTGGACGATCACTTTGTGGGCCGTGCTGACAGCAGTGTTATGTATGCCGACGACTACAGCTTCTACAACGTCGCATACAACTTCGATCAAGTCGAAGCGCACGCGACTAACGGCGGCTACGACCGGGCGTACATGCACGATTCGGCCTCCAACGACCACTTCGTCGCTCGGGCCGACTTCAGTGTCATGTATGCCGACGACTACAGTTTTTACAACGTGGCGAACGAGTTCGAGCGTGTGGACGGGTACTCCACCAATGGTGGCTACGATCGAGCATACATGCACGATTCCGAAGATCACGACTTCTTTGTGGGCCTAGCCGATCGCGGGTTACTGTATGCGGCCGACTACAGTTTCTACAATCTCGCGCACGGGTTCACCGAAGTCGATGCCTACGCGTCCAACGGCGGCTACGATCGCGCGTATTTACATGGCTCGTCCGGAAACGACATCTTTGTCGGACGTCCTGAGAATAGCGCGCTCTACGCGGCAGACTTCAGTCACTATAACATGACACACGGATTCGAACAGGTCGACGCCTTTGCGACACCTGGAGGCTACGATCGGGCGATCCTCTACGATGGCGCTACGAACGACTTCCTCGTCGCCCGCAGCGACAGCGCCGTCCTCTATGCCAGCGACTACAGCTTCTACAACATGGCGCACGGGTTCGACCAAGTCGACGCGCATGCCACCGCTGGTGGCTACAATCGAGCTTACCTTTATGATGCGGCGACGGATGACTACTTCGTCGGCAGAGAACTCAGCAGTGTGCTCTACGCCAGCGACTACAGCTTCTACAACGTGGCCCATGCCTTTTCGCAAGTCGACGCGCATTCCACGGCTGGCGGCAACGACCTGGCGTTCCTCTATGGGTCGGCCGGGGATGATTTCTTTGTCGGACGCCCGGATCATAGCGTTCTCTATGCGAGTGACTACAGCTTCTACAACATCGCCTATGGATTCAAACAGGTCGACGCAGATGCCTCTTCTGGAGGCAACGATCGTGCCTTCTTTTTTGATTCGATCGGCGATGAGTCGTTCGCCGCCGGGGGCACTGTGGCCGAACTCAGCGGCCTTGGTTTCTACTTCCGGGCACGCCATTTCGACCGGGTCGATGTCTCCGGCGCAGCGGGTGGTCACGATTCAGCCACCTACTATGATGTCGAAAGTAGTGACTCCGTATTCGGAAGAAGCAACTACTCGACCCTAAACACGCTGCTCACCACCATCCGCGTGGAAGAGTTCGAGGAGCTGGATGCGATTGCAATGAACGGCAACAGTCCCTCTGCCGACGTGGTGGCTGTCGATTACCTCTTCCAGTCCGTGGGGAACTGGAACTAGGTGCTGCTGAAGGAAGTGTTGGCGGCACCACCATGTCCGTAGGTTGAGACCGGCCCAGGGAGCGGGGCTGCGACGATCGCGGAGCGCCCAGCGCGGCCTTTAGCCCGGATTATTCATGAAGATCGTGGCGAGAGGTTGTAAGTACGTTCGTGGCAAGGAAGGCGAGCAATTCTTCCGCAGGCGTATTGAAGCAATACGTCGAGGGAGAATTGTGAAGCATGACGAAGCCACGGATGGACTTACGACCTCGCAGCAGATCGCTCATGAATAATTCGGGTTAGCCGCAACCAAAGTCCCTTCCCCCACCGGAGGTCGTGCAGCTTTCTCGTCTTTCTTCACTCTCCCCTCGGGGCCCTCGGGGAGAGTCGGCCCCAAGGGCCGGAGAGGGGGGGACACGCCTCGGGGACGATCACTCCCGGGCAGCCCTCCCCGGACGCTATCGCGTCCGACCCTCCCGCGAGCGGGAGGGTGAGGTGGATGTCCGCTGGTTTGTGAAGAGCGGTAGGCCGGAACAAGCGGCGCCAGCAGCCATCCCTGTGCCTACGATTTTCCCACGCCGCGCTGTTCCGGCAACACCGGTTTGATGCGTCGCCGGAACAGCGCGGCGCTCACGGAGCGTGAAGCCAGAGCTCTCGCGTCGCTTGTTCCGGCCTTCTTTCTCGCGAACAGCCAATCGCAACTCCAGGGAGGACGGCCATCAGCCGGAATGCGTTAGCATCCGGTTTTGGGATGAACCGTGGGCTAACGCCGGCTAACGCCCAGCGGCTGATTGGCAGCGTAGCCGAACTCGCCAGAGTTTGGTGAATTGCCGCATCGACGCTCAGGCCGCTCGGGCCTCCGGCTGTGGTCGGCTTTGTGAGATGCCGTCCGGCGGGCGCCTTGTGCCGGCACTGATCACTGCGGAGAAGACTTGCTGCCAGGGAACCCAGAAAACGTAGCACGTGATCATGTGGAGAAACTGAGGCCCGATCAGCACGTAGATGGCTACGTGCAGACAATAAGCTGCCGGTACGAGTAACAAACCGCAGCGACGGCTCAGCAGAGCCAACGGCACAGACAGCTCGACGACGACCACGAGGAAAGCCAACAAGTTGCACAGCCAAGGCACCCGCGCCAAATACGGCGCCCATTCCGTAGGCGCTCCTACATATTGGTGCCAAACCAGCAGATGCGCTAGGAAGTCTGAGGTAAACCAGTGAATGCCGGAGACCCGCAACTTCGAGAAACCCGCGCTGAAGTACATCAGAGCCAACAGCAGACAGGCAAGTCGTATCGGCCACGTATATTCCGCTGATTGAAATGCCGGCTTGATAACCTGGTCGCGAAATCGGCGGCGGCGGAGCAGGACATCGACCGAGATCGCGTCCCCACAACGTGCGAGTGCCATAACAGCGAGCAGCAACACGTGGATGCCGTCGTAGTGACAAGTGATTCCGAAACTGTGAGTCGTTCCGATCAGGTAGATTCCCAACAGGAAGGCAACCCGAGTAGACACACGGGTCGCCAGCCCGATCGCCGACAGAAACAGTGAGAGCTTCCAGCTCCATTGCAGGACATCGAGGTAGGCGGAGTCAACGAGAGTCATGCCGAAGAATCGCAGCATTCCCGTCGGTCGCCAGAAGATCTCTGGCACGTCGGCGTACCAGCCGTAGTCAAACCGAAAGTAGCAAATCAACAGTGCGCCGTAGAACAGAATCCGGCACACGGCAAGGTTAACGCACGAAGTAGGCGTCAACCAAAACGCTCGAATTCGCTGGCGGAGCCACATCATCTCTGGTTAACCCTAGACTGACCCTACATTGGCCAAAAAACAAACCCAGCGTGGTTGGCTTATCGCAAAACTGAAACTTCCTCGACCAGTACCCTGCGATCCGGCACGAACTTGTTACTCGCGTCCGGTTGCAAATTATCCCATTCTTCCCGATAGAGACGTAATCGCCCGAAGCGTGGTCCCATCCGTGTACGGTCGAGCCGCCGTGCGGTGTACGCCGTGAGCAATTCGACCATACCCTGTCGGGTCTTCGTTTTGTTTCCCCTGAGGCTCCAGCACCCCAAAACCGCTTCGGCCTGAAACGGTTGATGCGGCTCTTCGCCAGCGGGAAATACGAGCTCTAGTTCAGGCTCCGTTTCCGTAACGCCATACAGCCGATAACGCTCGACCGCCGGACCTTCGTCCGGGCGACTGTTGGAGTACATGCTGTAGGCCGAAAAGGGCCACAGTTCAACGTTCAACAAAGTGGCCGTGAGTGACAATAACGTAAAGGCCCCAATGGCGCCGATCACTGTGAACCGCCGCGCCTTGGGAATTGATGACAGGCAGACACTGTCGTCAACCGAGCCGAAGACTCGGTCCCACCAGACTTGAAACGACTTGTCCAGCGCCATCACAGCTGCGAGGCATACCGCTGCGGCGAGTATCCCAATCCACAACACACTCGTCTGAGCATAGCTGATGTAGAGACTCAGCGGCCGTGGCGGCTGACGCGCAAACAGGTCATTCAAAAACTCAAAACGACTCTGGCCATGGAAGGCCGCGGAAACAAGCGGTGGAACTACGACGTGAATGGCCAGCGCACAGACCACAGCTCCGCCTGTCACGGTGTAGGCGAAGAGCAGAAAGAGACTTTTCCGACTCATTTAGAGTACTCGTAAGGAGTCGCTGGACCTAAGGTGTGAAATCCGACGATAACCTGCAGCGATTCCCAGTTGACCGCTGTTTAAGCGGGGCGTCCTTGGCTCCCGTTTTGGCGACCGGCGGATCGCGTCGACGGGCTGACATGGGTCTGCTGCATCGTCACCGAATTGTCGTGGGTGTGGTTGCTGCTCGACAGTCTGTTCGTCTAGATCGGCTGCCCGCCAGCCTGCGCTTTCGGCCTTCTTCTGCGATGGACAAGCTGGCAGAACTACCCACACACCTTCGTGTGAAGTGATGCCGGTGCGGCAAGATCGTCTCGCGACAGCTTGTTAAGCTGTAGGAGTCCACCGGGTTATCATCGTGACACTACTTCCGCGGTAAGTGTCACGTGGATGACTCGTGAAGATCGTAGAGAGGGCTCCGCAGCAGCCGCGCATCGACCTTGGGAGTCGAGGCTCCTGCCGAGCCGAAGCCGCGCGCTCGAACTGATGGAAGCGAGATTCGCAAATCGGGGTGGCGTTGAAAACGGTGGCTAGGCAAATGCCTCGCGCTCGCGTTCTTCAACCTCGCGTTTCCCTAACCAGCCCGCCGCCCGAGCTGCGAACCCTGACTCGTCTGTCGAACGGCGTTGAGTATGTCAGTTCGAGTAAGATAGTAAGCTTCTTCGAGCTTTGCCGAAGCGGGAGCCGGGACATCCGGTAAACAGAGCCGAGCGATCGGAGCTGCCAAGGCTTCAAACGCCTCGGCAGCGACAGTCGCGGCGATTTCTGCAGCATAGCCGCACGTCTGCCAGGCTTCGTCGACAATCACCAGTTTGCCGGTCTTGCTGACTGACTTCAAAACCAACTCGCGGTCCCATGGCTTGAGAGAACGCAGGTCGATGATCTCGGCGTCGATTCCCAACTCGGCGAACTCTTTGTCCAGCGAGGCCACTACGGATGCCATTCGAGATGTCGCTACGACTGTGATGTCTCGCCCCTCGCGCCGGATAGCCGCCTTGCCGATCTCGACTTCGTAGACTTCCGGAGGCACTGGCCCCACTTCACCATACAGCTCTCGATCGTCGATGTAGAGTATCGGGTTGTGGTCACGGACGGCCGCGATCAACAGCCCTTTGGCGTCGTAGGGTGTACTCGGCATGACGACTTTGAGCCCAGGTACGTGCGCAAACATGGCCTGCAGAGCCTGCGAATGCTGGGCGCCCTGTTCGCCGCGACGATTAATGACAGCTCGAATCACCAGCGGCACGCTCATACTGCCACCGAAGACATAAGACCAGTTGGCCGCCTGATTGACGATCGGATCAACCGCCAGCAACATGAAGTCCATTCTCGGATGAAAGACGATAGGCCTCATGCCGGCGATCGCCGCTCCGATCGCCGCGCCTGTTGTCGCGTTTTCGGAGACTGGTGAATCAATGATCCGTTCACGGCCAAACTCCTTGTCGAGGTCCTTCAAGCTCGCACCAGCGTACCAGGGGCTCCACAACCCTTGCCCGATCACGAACACGGTCGGATCGCTGGCCAGCATTTGAGCGTGGCCCTCCCGAATTGCCTCTGAGTAGTTGGTTACTCGCATCGGTATCGTCCTTGAAACTGAGTCTCTTTGCTGCCGCGTGCTAAGCGACCGACTGTAATTCTGTGACAGGGGCCGCTGGCGTTGGCCCACGGTTACAAGACCGGATGCCAACGCATTCCGGCAGATCTGTTCATCCTTACATCAAACTCGTTGACTTAGGCAGCCCGGTAGACATGGTGAGACAGCACATCCAGTTCCGGATGCGGCGCCTGCTGGGCAAATTGAATCGCCTCCTCGATCTCCCGTTGAACATCCTGCCGGATCTCTTCCAGCGCAGGCTTGTTGATCCCCAGCCGAACCAGATCACCAAAACACCGCAACAACGGGTCCTTCGACAGCCAATTCTTCAGTTCGTCCTTTCGTTTTACACCGACATCCATATCCCAAGCGGGACCGACGTGGCCTCGCCAGCGAAAGGTACGGCACTCCAACAGCGTCGGCCCGTCTCCGCGACGGGCCCGCTGGACAGCTTCCTCAGCCGCCTGATGCACGGCGACCACATCGTTGCCATCCACACGTATCCCGGGCAGACCGTGGGCGGTGGCCGATGCGGGGATGTTGTCTTCACGCCGCCGTTCAGAGATGCCCATGTGACTCGAATAGAGGTTATTCTCGCATACAAAGATCACGGGCAGATTCTGTACGCCCGCCAGATTGAGTGACTCGTGAAAGTGGCCCTCCTCGGTGGCACCGTCACCAAAAAAAGCAACTGCGACGCGGCCGTCTGAATTCAACTTGGCAGCCAGACCGGCTCCGACTGCAACCGGGATCGTGGCTGCGACGATCGGTACCGTGCCTAGCACCCCGCACTCCGGCGCGTTGATATGCATCGAGCCTCCGCGGCCGCTCGAGCAACCACTCGCCCGGCAGAAGATCTCGGCCATTAGCGTCGGCAAGTCTCCGCCCTTAGCTAGATAGTGCCCGTGGGACCGGTGAGCGCCGAAGATGGCATCGTCTCGCTCCAGTGCTGCACAAACGCCGGTGGGAGGCGCCTCTTGGCCGATGCAGTAATGGCAGGGGGTCCTGATCTGTCCCGCCTCGTCCAACCGGGCAACAGCCTCCTCGAATTGGCGGATGCGTTGCATCATGCGATAGAACTCGAGTAACTGGCTGCTCGAAACACCGATCGAATTACTCGTCATGGGAAAACCGCTTTCTCAGGTCAGATTTTGCGCGTGGCGCCGACCGACATGCCGCGACCTTAGGCCGCCGCAGATGAAGTTTCAGCATAGAACTGCTTGATACATTCGCAGACGCGACGAACTTGATCGTCCCGAATTGACGTATTCATCGGCAGCATCAGCATCTTCTCAAATAGCCCTTCCGTTCTCGGCAGTCGCTGGTGGAATCCAAGATTCGAGAACTGATGCACTGCCTTGCCTCCCCACTGGACAAGAGTACCGATGCCGTGCTCGCACAGATAATCCTGCAGCACGTCGCGCCGCTCTGCTTCAATCTCGTAGTTCTGAAACACGTCGAAGTGGTCAAGATCGGAACCCGGCGCGGCGGGCAGCCTCAACTGAGCGACATCACCGAGAGCCGCTTGGTACATGCTGGCAACTTCGCGACGGCGCGCCACATCCTGATCGTACGACTGCAGTTTGTAATCCAAGATTGCGGCCTGTAGGTTGTCCAGCCGCGAGTTGAGCCCCCACGAGACGACCTCTCCGTCTTCACCGCGGCCGTGATCGCGTAGACGCCGTACCCGACGATAGATTTCCTCGTTGTTGGTGACCAAACAACCCGCGTCACCGAGGCTTCCAAGCGTCTTGGCCGGATAGAAGCTGATGCAGCCAGCAATCCCGAAGGTCCCGGCACAGCGGCCCTTGAACTTCGAGCCCAATGACTGCGCCGCATCTTCGATGATCGTTAGATCGTGTGCTGCAGCGATCTCCTGCAGCGCATCCATGTCAGCTGTCCTGCCGTTAAGCTGAGTGGGCATGATCGCCTTGGTCAGCGGTGTCACGGCGCGCGCGACTGCTTCGGCGTCGATCAGATGATCGTCCCCGCATTCGACGGGAACCGGAGTCGCCCCCGCAAAATAGGCCGCCGCCGGAGTGGCGACCATGGTGTGCGAGCAGAAGATGACTTCATCTCCGGGACCAATGCCTGCCGCTCGGACCGCAAAATGCAGAGCGTCCGTCGCGTTGGCCATCCCGACCACATAACGGGCATCAACGTATTCAGCCAAGTGTTGTTCGAAGTCCCGCAGTTCCTGCTGCATGATAAAGGCGCCGCGCCGACCGACGTCCCGAATCAGCGACATCAGCTTGTCTTCATCAGATGTGAAGACGCTCGGATAATCGAAGAATGGAACTGCATTCGCTGTCATGACGGTCTCCCTACCGTTTGTTGTGCTGTGACACTCCTGCCGCAGTGCTCGCTCGTTATCGCTTGCCGCGCAGTCGATCGTGCGTTATCCCTCGCAGCGCTGCGCCGCAGTCCGGGCTTTGGTGGCCGTCGCTTCAGGCCGCTGCAGATGGGAAGCCGCGGTCTCCCTGCGCGGGGGGGTCGCCGGTTGACCGGTGCCCTTGGCTCCCGCACGCCGCAGAACCTCATACCGCCCCAGTAACTCCGTACCCCAGCGGCTCCTTATACCACCGAGTCCCCGCAGCTCGAATCCCAGTTTCTCGGCGACCCGAATAGACGCCGTGTTGTCCCGTGAAGTTAGATACCAGATGGTCCGGCCGGGCTGCTGGGAACGCCAGACTAGCTCGGAAACCCCGGCCGCCGCGAGACCACGCCCTCGATCGTCGGGGTCCGTAAAGACCTTGCCGATCTGCAAGTCTCTCGGGCCCATGAAGGGGTAACGATAGAACCCGGGGTGAGCCCAGCAGTAGCTGGCAATGCGAGCCCGCTGACTTACCACTAGCAGCCGGCAGTCCCGATTGAGAAACTGGCGGGTGGAGTGCAAGAACCAACATCCTACGGCGAACTTTGACAGCAAGCGTTTGGACGCCAGCAGAGCGAGCTGCGGCCCAATCACATCCACTTGCCAGCTGGAACCCGGAAGCCTCTTGGGCACAAACGAGGCCGGAGGCGTCATCGCATAGAAGAGGATCTCGCTCATGCGCAGGCGCGTAGCTCCTTCGTTTGGTTAGACATCGACTGCAGATAGTCGATAAAGACACGATAGACTTGGCGCGCATCAAACTCATCCTCGTACAAGGCGGTAGCATTCGCCTGCCACCGGGCACGTAGGTTGGAATCCTCTCGAGCGCGAGCGACGATCTCGCAAAAACTGTCGCAATCCCCCTCCTCGTATACCCCACCGACACTACGAGACTCCACTAGAGTGGCCAGTTCCCCCGACCGAGTCGCAATCACAGGCACTCCACGGGAGATGTAGTCAACAACCTTGTTAGGATAGGTGGTCTGTATTTTCTGCAGGTACGGAGCTAAGCCTATCGAGCTCATTTCGTGTAGCGCTGCCACATCGTGCGCGTGCACCCAGCCGGGAAAGACGACGTTCGGTAAAGATCGGGCGAGCCGCCTGTAGTGGTCCAGCTTGGCGCCCTCACCGCAAATCACAAACTGGATCTGTTGGTCACCTCGGCGATGATGGCGATCGGCGGCGGCGATCACCGTCTCCAAGTCAAAGAGGTGTCCGATCGTCCCCGAAAAAGTGCAGCGGAACGTGCCATCGTCCTCGACACCGCGCCGAGACCATCGTTGCTTTGCCGCCTGCAGCTCGTCGTCGCTCATGCTTGTTCGGCGGTGCCCCATGTGACAGACACGGTCCGCGGGGCCCTGCGGCCGCCCTGCTTGCCGGAGTCCCCATTCTAGGAAGCCAGGCGAGATTCCCACCAACGCATCGGCTCGCGCGAAAGTGCTCCGGTTGAGTTGGTCGATCGGATGGACCATCCGTCGAAGCAACGGCTGTAGCCAGCCAGGCATCAGATCGACGAACAGGTCGGGCCATAAGTCACGGACGTCCAGTACGACTGGAACGTCTTCACGCTTGCCATACTCGACAGCAGCGGCACACATCCCAGGCGTCGGCATGGCGCAAACGACGACGTCGGGCCGGTCTGAGGTGACCAACCGGCGTTGAAACGCTCTGACCATCGCCCGATGAAACAGCAAGCGGCGCAGGCCGATGTGACGGCGATAACCGCGCGCATGCAGCAGTTCGATAGAGTAATTCAGGTCGACGTCAATCCGACAATCGCTTGCGGCCCGGTACTTCTTCGTGGCGTGAACAAATGTCGGCGCCCATCGCGTTACGCGATGCCCAGCGTCCGACAGCATCTGTGCCAACACGCCGTAGCGAAATAGGCGCGGTGTCCCATCGGTCGGTAGGAGTTCACCCAGATGGATCAGCCAGACATGCATCTCCCGCTGACTCCTTCACGCCGCTCTGCGGCGGGTGTTTCGACCCAGCTTGCGCAGGTCTTGGATCCTCGGCCAACCAAAGTAGCACGGCTCGCCGGACGGAGTGTCGTGGACGGGCCCACCGCTCGGACCGATTGCCTGCACAGCGGAGGCATGCAGCACAACGCGGGCCAGTAGCTGGCCGCCCAGCTGTTTCTTTGAAATCAGCACATCGACCAGCGACCGCGACTCGCGGAGCGCAACGCGTTCTTCAGCCAGTATCCTGCCGGCATCAACACGGGGCACCATTTCGTGCAAACTCACATAACCCCACTCTTCGTCGTGCAGCCGTTCCCAAAAAGTCGCGAAGTGGCCTCGATATCTGGGGAGCCGACCGTTGTGCAGGTTGACTGCACCCCAGCTGGGAATCTCCAAGACGTGCCGTCGCAAGATCGTCGGAGTCCCGATCGAGACGAGCAGGTCCGGCGCAAGGGCTCGTATTCGGTCAGCAGCCTCCGCTGTGTTGATATCGTCTAGCTCGACCAGACGAGTCTGCTCGTCGCTGATCGAGCCAATCCAATCAGCGTGCAGCCCAATCGATCGCTCGGCCGGCCGCAACAGGTATCCTCCACACCGATACCGCATCATTCTGAGCGTGTCGAACGGTCCGAGCATCTTCCATGCTGCATAGGCCTGTTCGGGAGCCGTCCAGCCGAGATCCTTCCGTTCTGGAAGCACGATGACTGCAGAAAATGGCGGCCCGCCGGCGTGACGATAGGCCGTGCCCAGGACGCCGCCGAATTGGTTGCTGCGCGTTGTGACAAGTATCGACTTCACGCGGCGTCCCCAACCCGGCACGTCGTTCCGGCAGACATCGGCCGGGACTCGTACCCCAGCGATCTAACTGCTTTCACAAACTGGCCGAGCAGAGCGAAGTTGCCGGGTCCGATGCCCTCGCGGTGCCGGCGCGGTTCCGAAGACGGCAAGTCCATCAGCGATGCCGCCACAAACTCGGCCGGGTGCGCGTAGAAAACAAGCGTCGAACAGCAGGCCCTCAGTCGCCGTGCGGACCACATCAGCGCCCGCATTCCCAGTACACGGAGCGCGCTCATGTTCATAGGCAGAATGTAAGACGAAGTCGGAATCTCCAAGATCGGACCGCCGCCGGGGCGACCAACGTTTGATGCGGAAGGATAGTACGGCTCGCGGGGCGCCCAATACTGGCTCCACGAGTTCCGCCGTCCATAGCCGAGTGTGAACCGCCGGCTGGGAACGGACGAATCGATGCGATATCCCTGCTGTGCAAGGGCGCGAACCGTGTTTTCGCTAACCCACAGATTGGGCGCCCGAAAAGCATCGGGAACGACTCCGGCGGCATCTCGGACTGCGTCCGTCGCTTGACCAATCCACTCTAACTGGTCTGCGAAGGGAGCCCGGCCAAAGTCTTCTTGCCGATCGTGCTGCCAACCATGGGTCCCAATTTGATAGCCTCGCCGCGCCCCCTTGCGAACGACGTTGGGATACTCCACGGCAAACTGGCCGGTCACAAAAAAAGTCGGTTGTAACTGGTAACGTTCACAGAAATCATAAAGCCCCAGCACTCCGGACTCGGAGCCGCGAACCCAGTCGACGTCGACGCTGAAGTGAAATGTAGGCACAGCAGATTCCTCGCCTACTTAGAATTGACAAGTTCGTTTTTGGGACAAACAACTAGCCCGAATTATTCATGAGCGATCTGCTGTGAGGTCGTAAGTCCATCCGTGGCTTCGTCATGCTTCACAATTCTCCCTCGACGTATTGCTTCAATACGCCTGCGGAAGAATTGCTCGCCTTCCTTGCCACGAACGTACTTACAACCTCTCGCCACGATCTTCATGAATAATCCGGGCTAGGCGGCCGGGCGCTGCGTCTGCGTGCTGGCGGCCAACTGGCCTGGCTTGCCATAGCACGCAATCTCGTTGGGTGTCCAATTGCTGCGCACGAGCCGCAGCAACGTACAGCTGATGATCCTCAGGTCGGTCCAAAACGACTGCTCACGCAGGTACTTCAACTGCAACTTGAGTTTCGTGGGACGGATCAACTCCAAGTAGGCGCGGTCGGGATCCTCGGCCGCGGCCAAAACAGCACCCTCATCTGAATTCCAAATCGACGCCCAGTCAGTAATCCCCGGTCGCAACTCCAGGATCCGTTTTTCTTCGTCGGTATAGAGGTCCACGTACTCCTGCACTTCGGGGCGCGGTCCGACCAGACTCATGTCGCCACAAAATACGTTGATCAACTGCGGCAACTCGTCCAGTTTTGTGCTGCGCAGAAACCTGCCCACTGTCGTGATCCGCACGTCGTTGCCCGAGGTAGAGGATCCGCCGAGCTGGTCGGCATCGACGACCATCGAGCGAAACTTGAAGATCCTGAACGGAAGTCCGGCTCGTCCGACCCGCTTTCCCCTGTAGAAGACGGGGCCGTGCGAGGTAAGCTTCACTGCTAGCGAGACCAGCAACATAACGGGGCTCATGATCAGCAAGCCGAGACCCGCGAGAAGGACATCAAATGTTCGTTTGAGCATGGGTGATTGCTACTACGCCGTACGTCAGCTGCCAGCTACGATACTCCATGGTCGGGCGGGCCTTATATCGGCAGCGACCACCGCAAGTCAAGACCAGCATAGGTTGCACTGCTCTCACGGGTGCACGTCAGCCACGACATGCCGGTGCCGAAGTTCGGCCGCCGATCAGCCGGCAAGCGTTAGCGTCCGGTCAGTTGTAGGCCGGAACAAGCGGCGGGAAAGACGCTGATGTTCTACCACGACATCACCGCCGCGCCGTTCCGGCGACACCGGGTTCGATGCGTTTTGTGTTGCCGTGCCAGCCATGCTCAGCGCGTCGAGTCCAGCAGAACCGTGGGCTAACTCCCAGCGGCTGATGGTGTGCGGCGCCGTCAACACCATGCGCGTGGCGCAAACGTAGACCAAGATCAACCACACAAACCAGTGCTAAAGCTCACCCTCGATCAGCCGCACGCGTTAGCGTCCGGTTGAACTCGTCGGGCTGTCAAGATGCTTCCGGTCTTGTGCTTCGCTAACGTAAAGAACTAGTTGTTCGAGTTCATCTTCGTCGTTGACGCATCGCCAATCGCCACCTGTCGTCCAAACTGGACGATCGACAAACTGTTTCCAACGCTCTCGTAGCACGCGAGTACAGTTCGCTTTGAACTGATCCCGAACTTTGTCTCCCGCATAGCCGCCTGCGGTAACGACGACATGTACGTGATTGGTCCTTGCGTTCTTTGCCCAGATTCGCCAACGGCGAAACACTGCTAAACGATCAACTTCGGATTCCACCACGGATTGATGAACTTCGTCGAGCAGTTGCACAGTGTACTTCAGACGCTCCCGCCGCCAGCTAGCAAGCCTCGGCTGAGGGGCTTGGTGCCCTCTTATTCGCCTCTTCCAACCGCGCTCGTCACCCTGAAGGAAAGTTCCGTAGACGGTCCATGTAATGAAAAAGGCGATTGGATCATCGCTGCTCATGATGGCCCCGCAGCAGATCGGACCTCGCTACCGAATATACAGAAGATATTTTATCCCTCGATGCCGCCAGTCAGCTACGGGGGGAATCGGCGCTGAGGGCCTGCGGATGCACGTCGCGTCGAACAGAACCGTGGGCTAACGCCCAGCGGCTGATGGTGTGCCGCCACGCCAAGATCATGCGCGTGGCGTAAACGTAGACCAAGATCAACCACACATACCAGTGCTAAAGTACGCCCCAGATCCGCGGGCACGCGTTAGCGTCCGGTCAGTTGTAGGCCGGAACAAGCGGCGAGAGAGATGCTGATGTTCTAGCACGACATCACCGCGGCGCCGTTCCGGCGACACCAGGTTCGATGCGTTTTGTGTTGCCGTGCCAGCCATGCTCAGCACGTCGAGTCCAGCAGAACCGTGGGCTAACGCCCAGTGGCTGATGGCGTGCCGGCACGCGCCGGCGTCCGGCTAGCTGCCCGACTCTCACGCGGCAAAGCCTCGATAGACGCTCAACAACGTCGGCACTTCACGCTCCCAAATGAATTCGCGGGCGCAGCGGTTCACGGCCTCTTCCTTTGCTGCGATTGCCTCATCCGTCAAGCTGCCAATCAAATCGGCGACAGCATCCTCGCTGAGTGAGACCTTCCAACCGCTGCCGCCCACCTCGATCAACCGGGCCAGCTCAGGAAAATCGCTGACGATAATCGGAAGGCCGCTGTTGAGGTATTCAAACACCTTATTGGGCAAGCAGTAGTAATAGCTCAAGCTCACATTCTCAATCAGCGACAACCCTACATCGGCTGAAGATGCGTAGCGAGGCACTTCCTCTGGTGCCACCGCAGGGTGGAAGTGAATGTTGGTGTGCTCGCGTTCGAATGACTTGATCCGGTCGACCAGCGGGCCGAAGCCCATGAAGACGATATGCTTCTCAGCAGGCAGCCGCGAGAAAACGCGTAGCAACAGTTCCACACCACGCCCGCCGCTCAGCGCCCCATGGTACAGAAACAGTTGGTCTCCAGTGGTTAACCCAAAACGCTCTCTCAAGAGCCGCGTCTTCTGTTGCCGGTCGGGGCGGGCATAGGGCATGTTCCTCACAACGTACACCCGCTCGAGCCCGTATTCCGAGCGATACCACTCGGCAATCGCCTCGCCGACAACGACCACTCGATCCGCCTGGCGAATCAAGATGCGTTCCAGCCGCTTCGACAACAGACGCCGCAGACCCCGCGATCGGGACGTCTCCGTCTCGAGTTCGTGGGTGTCATAAACGAGCTCGCAACCGTGGACCCATTTCAATAGGACGCACAGCGGCAATACGACCAGGCTGTGGCAGTTAACACAGGTGACGTGCAGCTGGCGAACCCGCCAAAAAACTCGCAGGCACCATTCGCAGATGCCGATAGCTCTTGACAGCCCGGAGTCTCCCACAGCAAAACGCGATCGCAGCCGCCACACCAGACGATTCGAGTCGAGTTGTTCTGCCTCAGGCAGGCCAGCCTCCCATCTGGCAATCACCGTAATTGCCGCGAACACTCCGACGTCCGCCAGCGTCTTGGTGATCTTCAACATTCGACTCTCATGAGTGAATGTTGACTGGTAGATATGGAGGTTCGTGCCTGGCATTGCAACACCTCTCAGCTGGGGCGATGACCTGCTTACCGTAACAGCCGAGGGAAGCATCACACTCGCATCGCGAGCCGTTTGAATAGGCGTTTGCCGTGCTTGAGCCGATGAAAAAAGAGATTGTTCGAGGGATATTCTAGATGCTTCCGCGGGGCAGCGTTCATAATGTCATCGAACTCACCAGCCGAGAGACCCAGCTTCTTGATCACAAATTCCTTGTCCTGATCGAGGTTGCCGTTCTCGTAGGGATCTTGCTCGATTTGATGCAGCGCCTGTTCGCGGGAGAGTTGGCCCGCGCAGAGCAACGTCGACAGATGCGCACGCCGTTTATCAAAGCCGAACTTTCGCGGCAGGATGTAAGCTTGAAAGAACCTCGTGTAGATCGATTCAAAATGCTTCCCGCCGTAGTCGCGCCAGCCCAACTCAGCTTCAATGAGCTGCTTGGCAGCATCCTTGTTGTAGTCCAAGTAGTTGAGAATCGGGATATAACGGACACCTCGCAGAATAAACGAATAAACGTAACCGGGCAGGCTGAGTTGCGGAAATGTCTTCAAGCGGCGAGTGCCGAAGCGGTGGTGAATGGCTCTCAAATGTCTCAAATCTTGATTGTAGTAGCCCCACGCGATCGGCATGATCGCTTCGGTGGTGATGTTGCTTCCAGTGATGATGTGCTTGATGCCCAAGCGTCTGGCAGTGCCCACTAGAATCGAGCTAATCGCGTGATCCGTTGGGATCTCGCAGTTAGGAACAGAAGCCCTCAAAAACGCCACTTGCAGATCCCGAAACTCTTCCCAGTCGATGACGTGGGTGTAGAGATCGATCTGGAGCTTCTGCAGGACATGTTTAATGTTGTCGACGGCCAGCTCGGAGTTCCAGCCGTTGTCTAGATGGACTGCCAAGGGCCTCAGGCCCAGCCGATGTACGTGATAGGCAACCGCCGTACTGTCGACCCCGCCGCTGACACCGATGATGCAGTCGTACTCTTTGCTTCCTCGCGCCTTGATCTTGGCAACCATCTGCGCAAGGCGTGCTTCCGCTTGCTCCTCCGGCGGCAGCTCATTGGCGGCCCGCAGATCGTAGTTCCGGCAGTGATTGCAGCGGCCCGCTTCGTCGAACTCAATGAGCGGGTCGCTCGTGTCCATGATGCAGCGAGTGCAGATCCGATACTCGTTGGCCCCACGGGACCGCCGTGTGGCGAGTCTCCGGGAGCTTCTTTCAGCCGTGGTTGTCGCAACAGACATGGTCGAATCCGTCCTCCATTCGTGTGCGGCGTCAATCAAGCGCTGTTTCAAGTTCAGAGCGCGCCGGATAGTTGATGAGTACCGCTCGATGTTTTCCGTGAAAGACAAACAGGCTGCCCGCCGCAGCGGCCGATGCGCCTGCCTGTTTGGTGACCGTCGCGAAGTCATCGACTGAGCCAGCACCACCGCAGGCGATCACTGGAATCTCGACAGCGGCGGCAACAAGGCGCACCAAGTCGAGATCGTATCCAGCCATCGTCCCGTCCCTATCAATCGAATTGACCAACAGCTCACCGGCCCCGTATGACTCCGCCTGCCGGGCATGGGTGAGGGGATCTACTCCGGTCGCGACAGTACCACTGCGGACGTAGGTTCCGTAGCCGCGCAACCACGACTTCTTCACATCGATCGCCACCACAATGCTCTGGCTCCCGAATCGCGCAGCGGCGGCACGGATCAGTGCCGGGTCGGTGTGCGCCTGTGTGTTAATACAGACCTTTTCGACACCCAGCTTGAATATCTGCTCAATCTGGTCCAGCGTCCGGATGCCGCCGCCATATGCCAAAGGCATGAAGCACTCGCTGGCAATCTCGGAGATCATCCTAAAGGGAGGCTCGTGCCCCTCGCGCGTCGCCGTGATGTCCAGCAGCACCAGCTCGTCGACTTCCTTCTCGTTGTAGATCCGCACAGCGTTGATCGGATCGCCGACGTACGTGGGATGCGCGAACTTGACTGTCTTGACCAGTCCGGCACCTTTAAGCAGCAGACATGGCATCACTCTGGTTTGCAGCATTTCCGAACCGCCAAACAAAGTTTTCCAGCAGCCTCATACCGAAGCGATGGCTCTTTTCAGGGTGAAACTGCGTGCCAAGAATGTTGTCTTTGGAGATGGCAGCACAGAACTCGTGCCCATGTTGACTGACAGCCAGCACATCGTGCTGCGACTCGCAACGAACGTAGTATGAGTGCACAAAGTAAAAGCGGGGATTGTCCAGTTCTGCTAGCAGCGAGTGGTCCCGCACCGCTCGGATGCTGTTCCAGCCCATATGCGGTACCTTGAGCCGCTGCTCGGGGGTAAATCGAAAACGCACGGTCTGGGCCTGGACCCAGCTGAGGCCCGGAAGTTCCCCTTCCTCGCTACCACAGGTCAACAACTGCATGCCCAGGCAGATTCCAATGATCGGGGTTCTTTCCTGGGTTACCTTCTGGTGAAGCACCTGCAAAATCTTCATTCTCTCCAAGTTGCGCATTCCATTATCAAATGCGCCCACGCCGGGCAAGATGAGTTTGCTGGCTCCGGCGATCACCTCCGGCGACGATGAGACCGTAGGCTCGCCTCCCACCCGCCGGAGGATGTTGTAGATGGACCCTAGATTACCCATGCCGTAGTCGACTACAACGAGCATCGTTTATTCCTCCGGTCGAAGGCTGGAGCCCTCAGCTGTGTACGACTGGCGGTCGTTGGTAAACCCGCCGCTTGCGGGTGGAAGCCGCGCGGAACAGCCGGCCGCTCCGCAGTGACCTCCCGTGGAGCAACGAACATCAGAGCGATCGCTAGCCCAAGCCCATGTGTGAGAATCGTGGTGAGCAAGGCGGTGTTGGCCAACGCCATGGCCGGGATCGCCAGCACCAAAGCGGCGAAAATGTGGTCACAACCTCTGGAGATGCTGTCGTAAAACCAGAGCACGCCCGACAACACCATCGAGAAAACCACCATGCCGGGCAACCCGAAATTGGCGAAAGCGTCTGCCCACATATGAGCGTTCGCGCTGCAGCCAGCTCCGATGAACGTCTCACCTATGAGCAGCGGCGCCGCGGTCGAGTACGGCGTCTCCAGGAACCATCGCAGCACGCTATGAGCTAGATGGAACTTTGGGTTAATCGAAAAAAAGTCGAAGTAGAACCCGGTCAAAAGGCCGCTGTTCAGGAACAGGCGTCGAGTGATGAAGCTGGTCCAGAGCGCCTCGCCGGTAATGAGGTCGAGGCTGGTGCATACAACCACAATCGCCAGACACGACACCGCCAGACGCCCCAGCAGCGTCCCTTGCCTAAGCCGCATGGCTAGGTAGAGCAAGATCAAGAACACGATCGAAAACAAGAAATGTTTATACGCAGTGATCGTGTAGACAACAACTTGCGATGCGCCGACCAGGAAAACGAGACCCCATTGTCGGTTGCGGATGGAATAGATGAACAAGAAAGGGGCAATCACATTTCCTAGCCAGGGAACCAGATAGGTCATCATCCGGTTTTGCTGGCCTACCGAATCAACAAAATCTGCCCGTACGTCGTAGACATCCGCAAACACCACCCAGCGAATATTGACACCATAGTGCATCAAGATGACCGCCCAGGCAGCCAAGAAACTGGCGATCACGAGCGCCCAGAAAGCTATCTTCGGTAAAGCCTGATGCGGAATCGCCAGAGTCGGTAGACGGCTCGTCCTGCTAACTAGCCAAAAGCAGACGGCAAGAGTTAGCTGGAACTGCCAGATCCTGTCTCCCTGCACAGTGCCAGTGCAGTATGGTACGGTGCAGGCGGGAATGTACGCGAGAAAATAGAGCAGAAAAGAAACAAGGGTCGACGGCCGCCGAGCATCCAGCGGAAGGTAGCAGACCGGAAGCAGCGCCAAACAAACGCCCGTCGCGAACCCCCACATCGAGTGAATCTCGAATACGTATCCTGCGTACTCCAGCGGATCAATGATTGCGGTATAGCTGAATAGCAGCGCGGCCAGCATCGAGAAAACGACGATTCCCAACCGCACTCGCGTGGCTAGCTGATAGTCCGTTCGCATTGGCTCGACTGGCCTTTCAACCTCGCACCCATGTTGTTGTCACAAGTCATGCGCCCGCCAGAACAGGCGGATGGTGCGAAGACGTGGGTAAACCAAAAGTTCCTACGAATAGTCAACGTTAAATTGACGAGTCCATTCAATCAGGCTCAGAGACCGCCAAAGATCGGTGGCGTTGCGGCTTCGGCAAGCCGCAGCACACTCTTTTCTAGTCGCGTTATGGTTGAGGGCCTGAATCGAGTGTCCGGCGTCGCTGTCCAACTCGTGCCGGATCCACTCAGACTGGTTGGCCATCCAGGTACTCTCGGGTGTGGTAAATCCGACTTTGTCACGGCGGTCCAGGATCGAATCGGGAACGAGCCCACGCATCGCCTCGCGGAACACAAATTTGGGGGTGCCCGCGTCCGAAATCAGATACTCCTCAGGCAGAGAAAGCATGAAGTTCACCAACTCGGGTGTGAGAAACGGTACACGGCTTTCGACCGAGAATGCCATCGAATTGCGGTCTTCATAACGCAGCAAGTGCGACAGACCTCGTTCCTGGACCGCCCGGCTCAGGCACGTGCGCAGCACGTCTAACTCGGTGGTGTACTTAACGGGAGCCACCTGGACACCGCGATCCTGGAACCAGTGAGGATTAAGCCAGCTGGGGACCAGCTCTTTCCCGACCAACCTCCGTAGCGGACGTTGCCAGGATGCCGGCAAGAGATGATCTGCCGTGTTCAGGCAGGCACCCCACTTCCCCACGTCGGGGTATTTGGAAATCTGGTGCCAAAATCGATACGCCCGGCCGAACTGCCGACGGCGCAACAGGGACGCCAATCTTGCTCCGAAGTAGTGCCGGTATCCACCCAAGATCTCGTCCGCTCCTTGACCGTCAAGCATCACCTTAATGCCTTGCTGCTGTGCGGCACGGAAGACGTGATGTTGCGCGTAGACGCTACTACCGGCAGTCGGCTCGCCGTGCAACCTTGTCACATCCGACAACTCTCGGGGCAGAGTCGATCCGCTCGTCCGAACCTTATGCAAGATGCCACCGGTTTTCTGCGCGACGATGTCGATCCACTTCTCTTCGCTAATCGACTCGTCGTCCGAGACGTAGCTGAACAGATGCAGCTTGATTGCGTCGCCTCCGAGATAGCGCATGGCGGCAACGATCGCCGAGGAGTCGATACCACCTGAGAGAGCGGCGCCCAGCTGGACGTCGCTGCGCATGTGCAGTTCGACGTTTTTCAGAAACATCTTCCGGACAGTGCTGACCGCCTCGTCGAAAGAGATGTCCGTGCGGCAAGCCGGCTCAACCTGCCAGTAACGAATCGGTCCCTCAGTCGACAAGTCACTTAGGTCAATCCACAGATAGTGAGCCGAGGGTACCTGGTGGACGTCAGCGAGCAGAGTCTCGTCACCATGATCGGTCATTCCGAACCGCAAATAGTAGAACAGCCGCGTGGGATTGACCCGTCTCGAGATGCTGAGGTGATCGACCAGCGGCTTGATCTCCGAAGCGAAGCCAAAGCGGTCTCCGTCGTTGGCAAAGTAAAGCGGTTTAATGCCGAAGAAGTCCCTGGCGAGTAATAACCGATTCACTCTTCTGTCAAGGATCGCAAAGGCAAACATGCCGACGAACCGCCGCAAGGCATCGACCCCCCAGGCAGAATAGGCGGCGAGCAAAACTTCCGTGTCCGACTGGGATCGAAAGGTGTAGCCCTGCTGAGTTAGTTCCTCGCGAAGCTCCAAATAGTTGTAGATTTCGCCGTTGAAGACGACTGTCAGATCTCCGGCGGCAGACGACATCGGCTGCCATCCGGCCGATGTCAGGTCGAGGATGGCGAGCCGACGGTGGATGAGGAGCAAGTCGGTGTCGGGTAAGCAGCGTGATGTATCCTTGCCGGCGTATTCCCGGCCGCCGCAGCGCGACAAGAATCCCGAGTCATCCGGCCCTCGGTGCTCCAAGCTGTGCAACGTGCTGCGCAACACCTCCGGCGAAATCCCGCCGCGACCCGTGGAGGCAAACCCGGCTATTCCACACATACCTTCTTCCTCTACGAATCTTGGTGGAACCTAGTGACGATGTACCGCATGAGCAAGAAGTAGACGACGGTCACAGCGACGTTGGCCGTCGCATATGCCCTCACGGCTGTGATGAATGAGATATCGAGCTGAGCCGATCCGACAAGGGTGACGATCGAGGCGACGAGACAGAGCACGTCGTAGATTAACTTGAAGCGGTGAGCTTGGTAGACCGAGAAACACTGACTGATTGGGCTGATCGCAAACTCTGCCAGAGCAAGGGGAGCTAACGCCGCCGCGACATACCCCGCGTTGAGCCATGATTCGCCGCAGATGAACGATAACAACGGTGGCCCCAGCAGCATGACGATGCCGCAAGGCACGGCTCCAAGCGCCAACAAGTAGAGCGCCGTCTTGTCCAGTAGCCGCAATGCTCCCCCAGGCTTCGACCTTCTCTGTTCGACCAGCCGTCTGTGAAAGACGTCTGCGACGGCGAGCCCGATCAGTCCGACGGGGACAGCGATAATCCGTTGCACAAGTACAAATGCTCCCGCATCGACGGCGCCAAAACACTGAACGACCAGTGGGACAGGCAGAACATGCGCCACGGTGTCGATCAAAGTCGAGGGGGTCGCATGTCGCGGAAACCTGGAGTAACGGGCGCCGACACGCGCCAGCTCGCGCCAACGAAGAGTCCGCGCAGCGCGGCGAAAACGCGGCCACGACTGCTGGGCCATGCGTGCGGAGATCGCCAGGCGAGAAACCGTTTCGCTCATCGCCAGACCGATTCCCGTGGCCCCGGCCAGGCCGAATGCCAGCTGGCTAACCAGCCGCGATGCACTGTGAAACACCAGCGACTGTGAGATCCGCCGGTAGTTCGAGCGGCGCACATACCACTGCCGCAAGGCCGTAAACGACGCGTAGGCAACGACGGTCGGAAACAACACGAGTATGGCCGGCAACCCCAGGTTGCCGAAGCCCAACAGCGAGGAGCGAGCCATGAGAAACAGGATACCGGTGGCGGCGGCACCGAGTGGTATAGCAGCCGCCACGGACAGAAACACCAAGCGCGTCGCATCACACGCCTTTTGCGCCGAGACGATCGCCGCTTCATACTTCAACGTAGCTACGGAATTCGCGATCCCTAACGCGGACAGGAAGAGACCAAAGCCGGAAAAATCAGCCGGGCTGTAGATTCGTGTAATGAACGGCGTACTAGCAACCGCAATCAACTGCGCAGCGGCGCTGCCTCCGATCAGTCGGGCGACACTCGCCAAGAAAGAGTTCTGCTGGCGAAATCGAGAGAGCAACCCGTGAGGGAGGTGACGGATCCTGGTGGCAACGCTAGACATACTATTACGGTGCCCTTGTAGTGGATCCCTCGCTCGGAGTGCAAGACGAGAAATCAGCCGGCGGTGCTAGCTGGTAGCTGCGGACTGCTCGGCGCAGGTTTGGCTTGGGAGATCAACGGATGTGCCTCACCTGTCGCGGATGCCACCTCGCTTTGGTTAATCGAGTGAACCAATTGGATGGCGGGGCGCGCATCCAGGATTCCCGGCCCATCGCCGGCCAAGATCTGTTCGTAGACCTTAGTATGGAGATCCGTGAAGGCCCCAGAAAACTCGATTTCTTCGCCATCGCAGGTCATCGAGCGATAGGCATAGCCGCCGGACTTCTTCACGTCGTCCGGTAAATCGTCAGCATCGGTCGAGAGGAACCAACGGACCCGAGCGCGATCCAACTCTAGAACGCCCGCCATCTGCCGTCCGGTCCTGAGGTGAACCGTATTGCGTTCGACGGCACCGAACAGCCACAGTAACAGGTCGAAAAAGTGGATTCCGATGTTCATACCGACGCCGCCCGACTTCTCGCGGGAACCCTTCCACGAGACGTCATACCAGCGGCCACGACGGGTGATGTACGAAAGACAAATGTCCAACCGATCCCGCGGAGTTTGGGCGTCGAGTGCTGCCTTCATCGCCACGAGTGAGGGAACAAGTCGCAGCTGCAGCACGTTGTAGACTCGGCAACCGTGTTCCTCTTCAAGCTCGGAGAGGGCGTCCAAGTTCCAGGGAGAAATGACAAGCGGTTTTTCACAAATCGCGTGTGCTTTAACGCGCAGCGCCAGACGCACGTGTGCGTCGTGCAGGTAATTCGGCGAACAGATACTGACGTACTGCACGTGCTCGTCGGCGGGAGCTCGACGCCGCTTTTCCAGATACCTGTCGAATCGTTCAATTTCTGTGAAGAATCGCGCTTCGGGAAAGAAGCTGTCCAATCGCCCCACGCAGTCATGAGGATCGACGGCGGCCACGAGCTGGTTTTGTGTGTCGTGAATCGCCTTCATGTGCTTGGGGGCAATATAGCCGGCAGCACCGATTAGTCCGAAATTCATTGATTTCTTCCTCGAATTCAGATGACTATGCACATCAGGGCTCTGCCATACCGCTGATCTTGCGGCATCACAGGGGGGCCCAGCTCACATCGCGGTTACGCGGCGGTCGGATAACGAGTTGGATCGGTCGTCTCTTGGTATTGGGGAACGATCTGTTGCAGCTTGCCGACAATCTCGTCCCGGGCAGAGTTGGTCAGACGTGACAGCTCTTCGAGATCCACCCGGATGGCGCCAAGATCAACCGGCACCGAGGCTGCGACCATGATCTTGGCGTGTGACGTCGCGACGTTTTGCTCGCCGTCTACGCGAAGTTCTTCAAACAGTTTCTCACCGGGGCGGTAACCTGTGAACTCGATCGCCACGTCTTCGCCAACTCGCAGCCCCGACAGGCGAATCATATCCTCTGCCAGGCCGACGATACCCACCGGCTCTCCCATGTCGAGCACGAAGATCTCGCCACCCTGGCCCATGGCGCCCGCCTGAACGACCAGCTGTGACGCTTCTGGAATCGTCATGAAGAAGCGGGTCATCTTCGGATGTGTCACCGTTACGGGCCCGCCCGAGGCAATCTGCTGGCGGAAAATCTGCACGACACTGCCCGCGGAATCGAGCACGTTACCGAAGCGGACGGTGACAAACCGGCAGTCGGACCGGGCCGCCAGCGCCTGCACGTAGAGTTCCGCTGCACGTTTGCAGGTTCCCATCACGCTGGTCGGATTCACGGCCTTGTCAGTCGACACCATCACGAACGACTTTACCTTGTGTTGATGCGACAAATCTGCAACGAGCTGCGAGGCAAGCGTGATGTTCTTAACACCTTCTCCCGGATTGGCCTCCATCAACGGAACATGTTTGTAAGCAGCTGCATGGAAGACGATGTCTGGCCGATGGGTCGCAAAGATCGCGTTCATGCGCATACCATCAGTTACATCGGCGAGGCAGACCACGACTTCGACTTGCGTGGTCAGCCGGGTGAGCTCGCGCTCTAGGAAAAACTGGCCGGTCTCGGACTGATCGACAATTACGAGCTTCCTTGGCGAAAATTGCAGCAGCTGCCGGCAGATTTCCGCGCCGATGCTTCCAGCGCTGCCGGTTACCAACAACACTTGACCGTCAATCCACTCACGCAACTCGTCGATATTCAACTTAACTGGATTGCGCCGCAGCAGGTCTTCGATAGAAACTTCTCGAGGACGCAAGTCCACCTGCTCGTGAATCAGCTGCTCGTAGCTCGGCAACACCTTGACGACCATGTCATGTTCGCGACCGTCTTCAACCAGTTGTCGAACCTGCTGGCCCGACAGCTCACCGGAGGTCATCAATACCTCGGATACGCCATGCTTGTTTGCCAGCTGACACGTTTCTTCAAGGGTTCCGATTACGGGAATCCCACCGATGTACAATCCTCGAGTCGCCGGAGCGTCGGCGATGAACCCGACTACACGATAGCGCAACTTAAAATTGCGGCGAATGGCTCTGAGCAGCGCTTCACCCGAGTCGTTCGCCCCGACGATGAACACCGGTTGCTGGCCTTCGACGAGGAAAGGCCCGATCGCTCGCTCCTCGACCAACCTAACTACAGATCGCAGCGCGCCAAAGATGAAGATCGTCGCACCCCAGTCCATCAAGAATACGCTGCGCGGAACTGCCACCGATGGAAAGAGCAGATAGTCACCGAAGGCGATCAGCAGCGAGCCGATCGTTGCCGCCTGGACAAGCACAACGAGATCGTGAAACGTCACGTATCGACCCCAACCCTGGTAGGCGCCAAACCAACTGAAAATCAGCAGCTTGGCTACAATGACCCAGCCGACGGTGGTCGTAAACTGAAGCTGTTCACTGATCCCTAACTCGCCCTCGAATCTCAGCCAATAGGCTGTGTAGTGAATGATGGCGAACAGCGGCAGCCAGCCGGCCACAATGAGTAGTTGCCGGGGATTAACAGACTGACTGAGTCGAGACATACCGGAGTGCCTGTGACCCCTGCGTTTAACCGTAGAGATTAGCTGCGCCGAAGAGACGCGTTGGTGCGATGAACGATCGCGGAACGAAGCGGCGAATAGTAGCGACGAGCCCACTCAGAGACAAGAGCAACAGCGCGTTTTAACCTACGAGCAAAGGCACGGCGGATACCTATTCCAGCCGTATCGCGACAGTATTACACGACTGAGTCGCTGCCAAGGCCGTCCACTGGCAGTTGAAAGCTCGACAGAAATCCAGAAACGCCCGGAATTCGTGGTTCATCGAATAGAAGTCGTCGAAGATCACGCATGTGCCGGGTTCGAGCACCCGATGAAGAGAGGCTAGCACAAACAGGGTGGCGCTATAGAGATCACAGTCAATATGGATGACCGTCGGAACCGATGGTACAAACTGGTTGTCTAAGAACGTTTCGAGTGTGTCTTGGAATAACCCAGATACGAACGAAACACGGGTGTCAGCCGTTGTTGGCGGCCGCCCGCCCACGTTGAAAGTACCCGTTGGGTGAGACTTCGTCCAATCTTCAGGCAGGCCGGTGAAGGTGTCAAAACCTGCGAAGCGACTTGCTGAATGTCGATTGTATTCCTCTGCCCACTTGAGGATTGACTCACCCCGAAAGACGCCAAATTCCAGGTACTGGATGCGACAGCTCCGCCCTACGACGTCAGCAACAGCGCTGTGAACCGCCTGCCGGTCACCTTCGACCATTGCGTTACCAAACACCTTACTGCGTAGGCGAATGAACTCGACATTGTTGTTGATGAATTCCAGGAAGGCGATCTGTCGGGGGATGACGCGGGCTAGTAGATCGCGTTTTGTGGTGATCAATGCGGTTGCTCCGTTCCGAAGGACTCCACTAACACCGTTGGCGACCGGTTTAGTGGGCTCTCTGAGTGCGTGTCTTGAGTTTGGCTAGCCGTTAGCTCGCATGGCTGCCCCTTTTGGGCACGAGCCGGTAAGTCGGGCATTGTCAGGCTAGGCTGCTCCGCGGGCAAGTTGTAGTCGCCTGCTGATCCTGCGTTGCGTCCGCTTGACGAGGTCACTCCAGCCCACCCTCCCGTGATTCATGGCATCACTAAGGCTGGTCAAGGTTGTAAATGTCCGCAGGGCTCGCTGATCCAAGATGTGGAACTTGCCGTTAACCGAGGTGGTATTGAAGCCCCAGTCGAACTTCAAGCAAAAGTTCAAGGTCTCAGATGACATCGTGATGCCGCACCCGTCTCTGCTGACCCCAGACAATTCAGAAAAATCAGTAAGACTCAATTCATAAGCACGCTCATGATCTGTCACGAACACACGTAGTGGTCGGACCATGCGAGACACCTTGACCGCGCTCAGGTAAGCGATCCGTTCTCGCACTCTGCGGTGGTATTCACGGGCGGACTCAACGAGCGTCGGTGCGTCAACGGAGGTCGACCGGACGAGAGGCTCGGAAGCGTCGCCATAGTCTTGCAGATAACGAGACACGGCGCGCTCGGAGTCGTGTGTAGCCCCAACGGTCCACCTATCACCCGGGTAAAGAACGATCGGTGTGACATCCGCAGTGCGGAGAAAGTGGTCGTAAACGTCATCGATCTTGTTGATCGCGTCGTTCATATAGAAGTTATCTTCGTGACAGAAGTAGACGTAGCTTGCGAAGGGAATCAAGTAGTCCGGCTCCAAACAGTCAATCTGCAGTGCCATCTGGTCGAACTTCCGCTGGGCGTGTTTGCGCCGCTCGTCATACGTTTCTCCGACGTAGCTGGCATATGAAAACTGCGTCAGCAGCACGTCAATCTTGCCGTTGATCTGCGAGCGAATTGGAGCAAGGTCGGCGTGGGATGCCACAACACAGTCGTTGGTGTTCACGACGACCTGCTGACCCGTGTCGAATACCAACGCTGAGTCGTCGTGGTACGGTTGACAGAGGAGGCGTACACCGTCTGACAATTCGTGCCACTCGTTGGGCGAAAGCTCGATAACGTCCTTGAAGCCCAAGTCGCGACAGAACTCAACAACCTTCTTGTCAACCGTTTTCTTGAAGAGGACAGTTATTCGCTCCCGGTGAGCTACCGGGATCTTGCGGACGTTCGGGGGAAAGAAGTGGTCCGGATGTTCGTGCGAAAACCAGATGTGCGTGATATCTTTGAAGTCGTCGTAGGTGAAACGTGATCCTGCCAAATGCGCCCACGAATTCTGGAAGACGGTTCCTTCAATCCAGGGGTCTGCGATCAGCCGCACACTGCCATGTTTGTAGATGACGGACGCGTGATTGACGAACTCGAGTTCCATTTTCGTTCCTCGTCGCGATTAACTCAGGGCATACGATCTTGGCCGCGGTCCGCCACACGCATGCCTCGGGAGGGCCTGCTTTCGAAATGTCCTGAAACTACCGGGCCGGAGTGTAGCCGTGCCGGAATGGAGCGTCAATGTTGTTTCTCGGCACGAGAGCCCATTGGGTGCAGGAACGCAGTTTGCGGTCGGAGTGGCGCATTGGATTCCGGTTTGCACCAACTCCCTTGCTAACGCTTTTTGAAGTTGCGCTTTCGGCTCAATCGTAAGCGCGAAGCGTAAGCGAGGGAATTACTTAGGTTGGTGCACCAACTTCCCCTCGCTGACGCTTCGGGTTAAGAAGAACGTGGCGAATTCGGCCTCTTCTCCCTGCCGAACGCCGGAAGGCGCAACTCAAAACTAGCGCGGCACCACCTCCGGGGCCCGCTGGGTGAGCTCCAGGCTCTTTCGCTTTGCCTGCTCGAACTGCTGGGCTACCGCTTGGTCGTCAGGCCTCCTCCGTAGACACCACTGGAACTGTTCGACCGCCTCGGTATATCGCGAGCTGTTTAGCAAGGCAATCGCCAGCGCATGGTGTTTGAGATAGCTGCTCAAATCTAAATCGACAGACCGCTCGGCACAAATCAGAGCCTGATCGTAGTCACCGAGATAGGTATAAACTGCGTTGGCTCGGTACCAGATGTTGGACTGTTCTTCCTTGTCTGCGACGACGACATCTTCCTGCATCGCGGCTAGATACCGCTGCGCAACCGTGCCAGCCTCCGGATGACGATTGAGTTGGCGGTAGTGGTGGTAGAGCTGGGCCAGGCCGGCCGTGTCTGGTCGGAGCTGCTCCAATAAGAACTGCACAGGAAGGAGCGGCGCAAAGGCCTCGACGATC
>CBDCWT010000063.1:0-10947 GCA_965223305.1 Pirellulaceae bacterium
AACCGCGTTGTCGGTGCAGAGTGCTGGTGGGGCAATGTGCAGCTCAAAACCACCGGACTCGGCGGCCTCGGCGAGTCGCGCGCGCAACCGCCGATTCGCGGCGACCCCTCCCCCCACACACAGTCTGTTCAGGCCGGTTCGCGAGATAGCCAAGCTCGCCTTGGCGACTAAACAGTCCACCACCGCCTCTTCGAAGCTCGCGGCCAAGTCCTGAATCTCAGTCGGGTTTAAATTAGATTCCTCCAGATTCTTGGCGGCGGTACTTCCACCAGCGATCGTGTACCGGACGGCTGTCTTGAGGCCACTGAAACTGAAGTCCAAGCGGCTGTCGTCGCGCAAAAATGCACGGGGAAAGCGATATCTCTTCGGGTCGCCCGACTCAGCAGCCCGCGACAAAGCGGGCCCACCTGGGAAAGGCAGGCCGAGCATACTCGCCACCTTGTCGAAGGCCTCTCCAGCTGCGTCGTCGATAGTACCGCCCAGGTAGTGAAATACGCATGGTGACTCGCAGCGGTAGAGGTGGCTGTGCCCGCCGCTCACAATCAACCCGACACAGGGAAACACATCGACTTCACTCGCCAACCGGCAGGCGAAAATGTGTGCGTGCAGGTGGTTCACCGCGACCAGCGGGATTTGCAGCGCCAAGCACAGGGTCTTGGCAGCCACCAAACCTACGAGCAACGATCCGGCAAGTCCGGGGGTGTTGGCCACGGCCACCGCGTCGAGATCGGATAGCTGCAGCGACGCTTTCCGCAACGTCTCGTCGATGACTGGCAGGACCCGCTCGACGTGAGCCCGCGCGGCGACTTCTGGAACAACTCCCTGAAAACGTCGATGCAGCTCGTCTTGGGAAGCGACAACCGAACTGAGGACTTCGAGCTGGTCTGTGATCACGGCCGCAGCGGTTTCGTCGCAAGTCGTCTCAATCGCCAACAGCTTTACGCGGCTCATTCGTCGGAGTTCACTGCCACTTCCTTGGCACCTTTGGCGATCTGTTCGTCGAGATAGGCAGCCGCCTTTTCCAGCATCCGATCCACGACCTCTTCGTCCGGTTCGGCATCCGAGGTGTCCGCTTGGTGGCCGACCACGTCACGGGCCTGTCGGGCAAGTGCAATCCGCCTCATTTCGCGGCCGCTGACCTTAACCTCAAGGCCTTCGTCGGGCCGCACACCCCACTGATCATCTTCGCCGGCATCGGGGAAGCGATGAATATTGGTGCCACTGGGCCGAATATATCCGGCGGTCGTGAGTTTGAGGGCACTGCGGCCAGCCTCGAGCTCGATGATGTTCTGGACGCTGCCCTTGCCAAACGTCCGCTCACCGATGATCGCAGCCCGCCCGTGATCTTGGAGGCATGCAGCCACGATTTCGCTGGCGCTAGCACTAAAACGATTCACGATCACCGCCATCGGCAATTGCTCGCAAGGCCCACCGCGGCGGGCGTCCCAGGTCTGCGACTTCGTGTTTCGGCCTTCGGTGCTGACAATGCGTCCGGTCGCCACAAACATGTCGCTGACCTGAATCGCTGTTGAAAGCAGGCCGCCCGGATTGAATCGGAGATCCAGGATTAACCCCTTGGCGTTCTTTTCCTTCAACTGCCTCAGGGCGCGGCGGAGTTCGAGGGTCGTGCGGCGGGCGAATCCTGTGACGCGGACGTACCCGATGCCCTTTGCCTCGTCGTAGAGGAAGTCCCACGAATCATCGTCGTTCCGCCTTTCGCCGAGCACCGTCTCCACCCGGACCACTTCACGCAGCAGCTCCACCTCCTCGGTGCTACCGTCGGCGGCACGCCGCACGGTGACCTTCACCGGTGTACCCACCGGCCCTTTGATTTTCCGCACGGCGTCATCCACGGTCAGCTCGTCTGCGGGTTCGCCCGAAATATGGGTGATAACATCGCCCGCCAGTAGGCCTCCTCGATGAGCGGGACTGCCAACCAACGGGCTGATGATCGTCAGCGGGCCTCGTTGGGGCTTGGAGACGTGAATGCCGACTCCTCCGAACTCGCTCTCAACCCCAGTTTTGAACCTGTCGAGATCCTCGGGTGGGATGTAATCCGAGTGCTGATCCAACTCTGATAGCATTCCCTCGATAGCCGCTTCCAACAGCTGCCGCCGACTCACATCTTCCACGTAGTTCCGTTCAACCTGATCGAGCGTATCGACAAAGAGCCGCAATAGCTCGTAGTACTCCTCGGTCTGCTTGACCTGAACATCTTTCTCGTCCGTGTCGGCTGCCGGGGGTTGCTCGGCCAGCACAGGGAATGCGATCCCAAAGCTGACGACGATCACCCGGACAATACGGCTGCAGGTCATACCGAGTTTCCTTAGGAGTTGGTCAACGGAGAATGAAGCAAAGTATGCTGTACACACAAGTTACTGAAAGTATATAGTGACCGTTGAGCGCTGGCAACCGAATCGCCTGCCGCCGGAGAGAGCGGCTAGGTCGGAACCGAAGCGAGGTTTGCTGAGGTATGTGAGCTTCATCACTGAGGCTGCACGGGCCTCGAGATATCTTGGGCAGGAGGCCAGCTAGGGACTGTGGCTGTGGGTTGGGAGTTAGCGATGAAGTGGTTGATAGTTCACTCGGTACTGCTCTGTGCCATCTGGTTGCCCAGCAGCGCGGACGGACAAAACGTCTCGAACTACGGGGCGATCCCGGAACCGTTCTTGTTCCTGCTACGAGAGCCGGCAATTCACGACGAACTGGGGTTGAGTGACCTGCAGGAGAAAAACCTCCGAGCACTGAACGAGCAGTTTGATCCCACCTTACTTGCCCTGCGGAACCGGCCACTCGAAGCACAGCAGCCCAAGGTGGAGGCCGTGCTCTCTGCCTCGAGAGAGGGTGTCTCGAAGATCTTCACGTCCGAGCAACATGCGCGACTCCGACAGATCGCTTACCGCTTGCGGGGCATCTCCTTCGTGCTCGATCCGGAGGCGTCAGCGGAACTGAGACTGGATCGTCAACAATTGGAAGACATCGAGCAGATCACCACAGATCGGAAACAGAAGGTCGCTCGGTTGCAGGCCCAGCTGAAAGATGGCGAGTCGTCCCAGGCCGAGGTGATGCGTGCTGCCCGACGTGCTCTTGAGAGCGAGCAGCGCCGGATTTTGGCCGAGCTGAATGCCACCCAACGGCAGCAGGTGAGCGCGCTGGTGGGCCGAAAATTCGACCCAGCTCTACTTGGCCAAGTCTCCTTCCGAGCGCCGGAGTTGTCCGACTCCGGAACTTGGATCAACTCAGAGCCGCTGGATCTTGCCCAGCTGAAGGGCAAAGTGGTGGCACTTCATTTCTGGGCATTCGGGTGAATCAACTGCGTTCGCAACTACCCCTGGTACAGGGGTTGGCAGTCTTCCTATTCGGACCAGGGCCTGGTGATCCTGGGTGTCCACACTCCAGAAACCTCCGCCGAGCGCCAAGTCGACCGAGTTCGCGAGGAGGTCGCGAAAGCCGAGTTCACTTTTCCGGTCGTCGTCGACAACGACAAGGCCAATTGGAATTCTTGGGGCAACTCGATGTGGCCCAGCGTCTACCTGGTCGATAAGCAGGGGCGGCTACGGTATTGGTGGTACGGTGAGTTGAATTGGAAAGGCGCCGGCGGCCAGAAGATCATGGCCAAGCGGATCGAAGAGTTGCTCGCCGAGGGCTGATGGACGCCGTCGCTAGGACAACGACCACTTTGGGTGCAGGTCGGTTGCGAAGGAGAGAGCTTTCTGTGGGCGGACGGCTCACGGAGTGAGCCTGCTACTTTGCCACAAGTTGACTCGGCGCCAAGGGGAAGCTCAAAAGTCGTACCACACGCCCAAGCCAAGCTGCTGCTCGTGATTATCGAAGAAAGAAAACTGGTTGCTCTCGCCGTTGTAGTAGTGGGCACCGATGCGGAGCATTTCGGTGCTGGTTGCGGCTCGCCAGGCCCAACCCGCCTGGGCGGTTAGCGCGCCGCCGTAGTTCACCTCTTGGCGGAGATGACCGTTCACCGCGAAAAACGGTGCGCCTGCGATTCCGGTGGGGCCGGGCGGCAGAAAGTCGAGACCAAACTGAAACTCCCATTCCTGGCCGATTTCAGTCCTGAAAGCATAGGCCGCTTCGCCGTAGACCCGCAGCCTTTCGGTCAGGTAGATCATGCTGCCCACGAGCAGCGCATCGCGGGAGAAGTTAAGCCGCGGGAAGCCGGGGTTCTTCAGCAAGAACTCGTCCCCAAGATGTGAACTCAGATGGTAATAGCCGAACTTGAACCGGTATGCCCCGGCGCCGTAGGTAATCGGCAACCCCGCGCGGAAGTCCACCGATCGCACATCCACATCGTTGGGTATATCCAAACGCGCCTGCGCCGCGCCTTCGGCATCCACCTGCCACCCTTCGGGGAAAAGCGGGTCATGGTTGCCGAAACGGAGTAGGCCCACACGCGTCCCCAGCACGGCGTCGAATAGCCACCCGTCGTTCTTAGCGTTGATGATGTGCGCCGCAAAGCGCGGTTCCTTCGTACCAGCCAAGTAAGACGGATAGATTATTCCATGCGGCAGGACCTGCCAGTCCCACCAGTCCGAAGGGAACGTATCGGCAGGCGGCGGAGAGCCAAGGTACTCGTCGAGGTCAACGTACTGCATCTCGCTCGGGATTCGAGGTGCGTTCACCTCGAGCGCCGCGGTTCCTGACAAGCGGGAGGCTCGGCGAAACAGACCCCGTCCCAGCACGCGCTCGCCACGTGCCTCACCCCATGCGACGGCGAGCAACACCGCGACCGCGACGAATTGACAGTGGACTCGAGTTGCTGCGAACACGTCCGTTCCTTCGGGGGTGGTTTTGGCGCCTACGAATATCTTCCACCCAGCAATGGTCCGACTAGCCAATACAAATCAGGGTAGAGTCTAGTGTGATTGCATTTGTATTGACAGCCTGGATCTTACAGGCGACAAGTTATTGTTGTACCTAGAGTTACACGTTTCTGCCCCAGTCACTGACAACCCGCCACGCGGGAAGATTTGACAGTCCGGCAAACCGCTCCGTCCAGCGGGACTTTGCGGAATGGCGGGATGGAAAAGCGCCGATCATACTTTTTGTGCCGAATGCAGCGGCGATCGGGGCTCAAACGTGTGTATCGGACCGCCGTGGACTGACTTTACAGTATTGTCGAAAAGCACCGATTATGACGGCTATGCAAGACGTGAATGTCGCGATCGTCGGAGGTGGTATCGTCGGTTTGGCAACGGCACACGAGTTGTCGGAGCGCCGCCCGGGGCTAAGTCTGGCGGTGCTCGAGAAGGAAAAAAAGTTAGCAGCTCACCAATCTGGGCGGAATTCAGGAGTGCTGCATTCGGGCATCTACTACCGCCCCGGTTCACTGAAAGCTCGAAATTGTCGCCAAGGCAAAGAGGCGATGGAGCGGTTCTGCGCCGAGCAAGATATCCCCTTCGATGTGTGCGGCAAAGTCATTGTGGCTGTCAGCGAAGATGAGTTACCGCGACTGGAGAACATCTATGCGCGCGGACAACAGAATGGCATTCGGTGCGAGATAATCGATCGCGATCGACTTCATGAACTGGAGCCACACGCCGCAGGAGTCAAAGCGATTCATGTCCCCGAAGCGGGGATTGTCGACTACCTTCGTGTCTGCGAACGAATGGGTGAAATCATCACCGAACGGGGCAGCCAGATTTACTATTCGACCGAGGTCCGGGCAATCCGCCAGTCAGCTGGCAGAGTGGCAATCGAGACCGTTCAAGGGGACTTGGAAGCCGACGTGCTGGTCAACTGTGCCGGTCTACACTCCGACCGCGTGACTAAGCTGAGCGGCGGTGATGTGGAAGCGAAGATTCTCCCGTTTCGCGGCGAGTTCTACGAGCTGAAACCGGAAATGCGTCATCTCTGCCGGAATCTGATCTACCCGGTACCCGATCCGAGCTTTCCGTTCTTGGGGGTCCACTTCACTCGGATGATCGACGGACGTGTGGAATGCGGCCCCAACGCAGTGTTGGCCTTTGCTCGGGAGGGGTACGAAAAACTCGATTTCAATCTGCGTGATCTACTCGAGGCACTCACCTATCCGGGGTTCCTCCGTCTGGCCGCACGGCATTGGAGGGTAGGTGCGGGAGAGATGTGGCGATCATTCAGCAAGGCAGCTTTTGTCAAGGCTCTGCAGAGACTGATGCCTGCAATTCGCAGTGAACATCTCGAGCCTGCCCGCGCGGGCGTACGCGCCCAAGCCATCTCGCCGGATGGCGGTTTGGTCGACGACTTCCTGATTCAACCCCGCGGCCGTGTCATCAACGTGGGAAATGCCCCCTCGCCGGCAGCCACTTCCGCATTGAACATTGGCAAGATCATCGCCGACGAAGTCGAGCCGGCGTTGGGCTAGGCTTGGTTTCGTCACTCTCCCCTTGGGGAGAGTCGGCCCGAAGGGCCGGTGAGGGGGAACCGTCTCCGGACGCTACGCGTCGGCTTCGCGGGGGAACCGTGGGCTAACGCCCAGCGGCTGATTTGGAGCGTAGCCGAACTCGCCAGAGTTTGGCGGATTTCATGAAGCGCTTCCTTTACTCTCCCCCTCGGGGAGAGTCGGCCCGAAGGCCGGAGAGGGGGGCACGCCTCGGGGCGATCACTCCCGGGCAGCCCTCCCCGGACGCTACGCGTCCGACCCTCCCGCGAGAGCGGGAGGGTGAGGTGGGATGTCCACCGGTTTGTGAAGCGCAAAAGCTGTACGACCTCCCACACTAGGGAGAGAACACTTGGAGTCCCTATGCAGCCCGATTACTTGTTTTGAGACAAAGCCTGGCCCACCGCTTCGCCGGGCGTACGACCCTGGCGAAGCGACCCAGCCGGCCTATAATCGGGCTATCAATCGGCCGAGCTCATGGATCGCGTGACGACGGTGACTACGATTTCGCAAAACCTGGTGGAGCACTTGCGGGCGATCGTCGGCAGCGAGGCGGTCCTGGCAGCTCGCTCCGATCTGCTTGTCTACGAATGCGACGGCTTCACGATCGAGAAGAACAGCCCCGATGTCGTTGTCTTTCCGCGTTCGACCGAGCAAGTTGCTGCCATCGTCGTAGCCTGCAACGAGGCCGGTGTGCCGTTTCTGCCACGCGGTGCTGGCACAAGCCTGGCCGGAGGGTGCCTGCCGGTGGGCGGTGGGGTCATGATCGTGCTGACGCGCATGAAGGAGATTCTCGAAGTCAACCTACGAGACCGTTATGCGGTGGTCCAACCCGGAGTCGTCAATGTCTGGCTGACACAGGCACTCAAAGGAACGGGCTATCACTATGCACCGGATCCTTCCAGCCAAGGCGCATGCACCATCGGCGGCAATGTTGCCACGAACTCGGGGGGCCCCCATACGCTCAAGTACGGCGTCACCGTCAATCATGTTTTGGGTGTAAAGGCCGTGCTGGCCGATGGCCGCATCGTTCAGATCGGTGGGCCGGCAGAAGATCCCACCGGGCTCGACCTGGTGGGTGCTCTGGTCGGCAGCGAAGGAACGCTGGCAATTGTCACTCAAGCTTGGGTGCGGCTTACCAAAGATCCGCAAGGCTATCGCACGATGCTGGCTGTTTTCGAGTCGGTCGAAGATGCGACCAACGCGATCAGCGAGATCATCGGTGCGGGGATCGTCCCGGCTGCTTTGGAGATGATGGACCAGGGAATCCTCACCGCTGTCGAGGCGGCCTTCCAGTTCGGGTTTCCGCTGGACGCTCAAGCAATTCTACTGATCGAGGTCGATGGAATCGAAGCGGGGCTCGACGAACAACGTGATCGCATCATTCAAAAATGCGAACAATGCGGCGCACGCGAAGTGAGGTTGGCGAAGACGACCGCAGAGCGCCAAAAACTTTGGAAGTGCAGGAAACAGGCGTTCGGCGCGATCGGACGGTTGAGCCCTAGTTATTGTACTCAGGACGGTGTCGTTCCCCGCACACAACTCCCACATATCCTGCGGCGGATTCGCGAAATCGAGCAGTCTTACGAGTTGCGAATCGTCAATGTGTTCCACGCCGGAGATGGAAATATTCACCCGATTCTGCTTTTCGACGAGCGAGACGCGAAGCAAGTCCAACGCGTGCTGAAGGCCAGCGGCGAGATCTTAGAGGCCTGTCTGGCGTGTGGCGGTAGTGTGACCGGTGAACACGGTATCGGTGTGGAGAAGATCGGCTTCATGAGCAAGATGTTTTCCGAAGACGACCTAGCAGCTATGCAAAATCTTCGTCACGCTTTCAATCGTCACAACAACCTCAGCCCGCACAAGATGTTGCCCACCGCCGGGGCTTGCGGTCTCGAGCAGCATCATCCCGGCCGACAAGCGGCGTTGTAGTGCCCAGGACGCCGGCGTAACGTGCGCACCGGCATCCCCCTGAAGACTCCAAGTAAAGTGTTTGTCCCATCGCCGCCGCAGCCGAGCCACCACCATGTCGAGTGCCTCTGAACTGGTAAACACCGCCGGTGAACACTTACCAATCCGGGAAGTCGTCGAACCAGCCGACCACGACGAGGTCGCGGATCTCATTCGGAGCTGTGCGGACGGTGCAACACCGATCTATCCCATCGGAGGAGGCACTAGCCTGGCCTACGGTCTGCCGGCAAGTCGGGAGGGCATCGGTCTATCGCTCAGCAAGCTGAATCAAGTTATCGACTATCCCGCGCGCGACATGACGATCACCGTCGAAGCCGGCATGACCGTGCAAGCGATCGCCAGGCTGTTGGCTGCTGAACAACAACGGCTACCGATCGACCCACCACAAGCTTCCCGAGCCACACTTGGAGGGGTCGTCGCTACGAACTCGGGAGGTTGTCTCCGCTTGGGCTTGGGTAACGTCAGAGATCAGGTGATCGGTATCAGCGCGATCGATGGTCGTGGCATGGCTTTTCGTGGGGGAGGCCGTGTGGTCAAGAACGTGGCCGGCTATGACTTCTGCAAGCTGCTTACCGGATCGCTGGGAACGCTCGGGATCATCACGCAACTAACCATCAAGCTGAAACCTCAACCACCCGCGATCGCGATGATGGTCTGTCAACCTCGCAACCTTGAGTCCGCAGAACGGCTTCTTGCGGCCCTGGTCGAATCGCACACCACGCAGGTTGCCATCGGACTGCTCGGCGGCCCCGCCTGGCAAGAAGAACCTGCCTGGCAGCAGCTGCCTTTTGACAACACGCAGCTCCTTTTGGCGGTTGCCTTAGAAGGCACTAATGTAGAAGTCGAGTGGATGATCCAACAGCTTGAACGCGAGTGGCAAGCGCTTGGTGAACGGAGTGTCGCTGTCGTGCAAGACGACGGCGCTCGCTCACTGCTCGACTCGATGGCGGAGTTTCCAGCCGGCCAAGGAGAACTGGTGTTGAAAGCAAGTGTCGTACCGAGCAGGACGACCAAGGTCATCGCCACGGCACAGCAGATTGAAGGATCGTGTTCGTTCCTGGCTCACGCCGGCAACGGGATCGTCATCCTACGGTTTTCAGAGTTTCCCAAGCAGGGATTGTCCAAGACGGTTGTCAGCCAGTTACGACCTGCAGCAACCGCTGCTGACGGATACCTGACCGTGCTCGCAAACCCCTCTGGCGGCGAAATGACTCGTCAGAGCGTGTGGGGTAACTGTGGTGCTCCCAGCCAGCTGTTGCAGGACGTCAAGCAGGCGTTCGATCCTCACAACATCCTGAATCCCGGTCGCTTCGTCTACGACTAGTTGTTCTGAACTCCCTTTCGTCACGCGGGGGCCAGCGACCGCGTGCACAAGCTCCAGCGACTTCGTCAGGTGTCACCATGAGTCAGACAAGAGCCGCGGCGGATCCAGTTCCCACAGCACCCGTGACGGGAACCCGGAATCCAGGCGCGGATATCGACTACAGCCGGTTTCTGGACTGCGTCCACTGCGGGCTCTGCACGGCGTCATGCCCTACTTACGTCGAACTAGGTGACGAGAACGACAGCCCGCGAGGGCGTATTCACTTGATGCGGGCCGTGACGGACGAGCGGCTGGCGTTGACCGACGGCGTCCGCCGCCACCTGGAGCTGTGCCTGGACTGTCGCGCTTGCGAAACCGCCTGCCCTTCGGGTGTCCAGTATGGGCGGTTGATCGAGCCGTTTCGAGTCGCGATGGAGAGTCCCGGCAGCGGCAGCAAGACGGACGATTGGTTTCATCGGCTGATCCTGTTTGGTCTGTTTACCAATCCGGATAAGCTGAGACGATGGCTGTGGCCAGCACGCCTGGCTCAGCGACTCTGGTTGGACCGCGTGGTGATGGGCTTGGGCCTTTGGAAACTGCTTCCGCCGCGGCTGGGACGACTCGTTTCCATGCTGCCCCGGCTCAAGCAACCAGCTCCGCTGCCCGAGCGTCTTGAAGCGAAGGGTCCGCGGCGCGCGACGGTCGCGTTGTTCACTGGATGCGTGGCCCAGGCGATGTTCGAGGACCTGCATTGGGCCACGGCACGAGTGCTACAAGAGAACGGCTGCGATGTCTTGATCCATCGCAGCCAGGTTTGTTGCGGGGCAATTCACTACCACGCTGGCCGCAGCGAACCGGCTCGCCAGCTGGCCGACACCAACATCGCAGCCTTCGACACCGAGAAGGTTGATGCAATCGTGGTGAACGTTGCGGGATGCGGGGCGATGTTGCGCGACTACGAACACCATTGGCAGGACGAGCAACAAGGGGCACGTGGCGAGTTTGCCGCGAAGGTGAAAGACGTCAGCGAGTTTCTGGACGAGCTTGGACTCGTGCCACCCCCGGGAGAAATCGCCGTGCAGGCCACCTACCACGACGCCTGCCACTTGGTACACGCCCAGCAAGTACGCGAACAGCCTCGCAATCTACTGCGGAGCATCCCCGGGCTGACGCTGCTGGAGCTGCCGGAAACCGAAATCTGTTGCGGCGCTGCCGGAACTTACAACCTCTCCGAAGTTGAGATGGCTGGTCGTCTCAGTCGCCGCAAGCTGAGCAACATTCTCAGCACGAGCGCTCGGGTCGC
>CBDCWT010000064.1:0-58687 GCA_965223305.1 Pirellulaceae bacterium
GTTGCCCGCGTCGACTTGCTCACCCGCCAGATCTTCGACGATCGAGTCGGCTCCGACTACGCGCAGCCGCAGGAGCGAATTAGCGAGAAGGCGCGCATCGTGCGCATCCCTTTCGGCCCTCGCCGATACCTGCGCAAGGAAATGCTCTGGCCATATCTCGAGTTCTTTATTGACGCGACGCTCAGCTTCTTCAAACGCGAAGGCTTGCCCCACATCATTCATGGCCACTATGCGGACGCTGGTCTGGCTGGTGCTCAGCTGGCGCGGTTACTGCACATTCCGTATGTTTTCACCGGGCACTCGCTAGGAAGAGTCAAGCGTCAAAGACTGGCACTCGGCAAAACAGAGCCGCAAGAGTTGGAAAAGAAGTATCGCTTCACCACTCGAATCGAAGCCGAAGAAATCGCGTTAGAAACCGCAGCGATGGTTGTCGCCAGCACCTACCAAGAGGTCGAAGAGCAGTACCAACGATACGAGCACTACATCCCAAACCGAATGGAGGTTATCGCGCCAGGAGTCGACTTGGCTGCATTTCATCCAGCCGAGAACAGCCGTGTCACGCTGCCCATCGAAACGGAGCTATGTCGCTTCCTACGTTCCACGGACAGACCTATCATTCTCACCGTGGCGCGTCCCGATGAGCGCAAGAACTTGGAGATGTTGGTGCGTGTCTTCGGCGATAGCATGCGCCTACAAGAGATGGCCAACCTCGTTTTGATGATGGGCAGCCGCGAGGATCTTCGTGAACTGCCCGCTTCCCAGAGAAAGATCATTCAAAACGTGCTGACGCTGATCGACGTCTACGATCTCTACGGCAGCGTCGCCTACCCGAAATCACACCTCCCCCGGGACGTCCCCGATCTCTACCGCATCACGGCCAGACACCACGGCGTCTTTATCAATCCGGCAATGACCGAGCCATTCGGATTGACGCTCCTCGAAGCAGCGGCAACCGGCGTTCCAATCGTGGCCACAAACGACGGTGGGCCACGTGACATCATCGCAAATTGCCGCAACGGCGTGCTGATCGATCCGTTCAATCAGCTGGAAATCGAGCAGACACTGTTCGACGTCCTGACTGACTCCGCACAGTGGCAGACGTGGTCGCAGCAGGGCATCGACGGTGCTCATGACAATTACTCTTGGGAGCACCATGTTCAGCGGTACCTGAACGAAGTAACTCGTATCCTACAGCACTCGGCGACGCCAGCGCTTGTTCAGTCACCCAAAGCCAGGCGAATCCCTGAATTCGACAGGCTGATCATCACCGATCTCGACAACACATTGACTGGCGACAGCGAGGCCTTAGCCGAGTTGATCGGGAAGATCGGAGCGGCCGATCATGTCGGCTTCGGCATCGCGACTGGCCGGCGGCTGGATGACGCGCTCAAGTTAGTCCGCGAACTGGACTTGCCGATGCCAGATGTTTTCGGTACTTCGGTCGGTACAGAGCTGTATTATGGAGAGGGTCTGACGGCCGACCGTAGCTGGCGACGGCAAATCGACTACCATTGGCGACCGGATGAAGTGCGCCGCGTGCTTGACGGTATCGAGGGGCTGACACTGCAGAAGGAACATGAGCAGTCCAGGTTCAAGATCAGCTACGTCGTGGATACCAGAACTCGTCTCAAGGTATCCGTTGTGCGACGAGTGTTGCGTGAAGCCGGCCTGAGGGCCAAAGTGATCCTCTCACTGGGCATGTACATTGATGTCATTCCTGTTCGCGGCGGAAGTGATCTTTCCATGCGGCATCTCCTCTACAAGTGGGGATTCGTCCCCGAGCAGGTGCTCGTGGCGGGCGATTCAGGGAATGATGAGGGAATGTTGAAAGGAGAGACTCTGGGTGTTGTCGTGGGCAACTACAGCCGTGAATTAGCGAAACTTCGCGGTTTGCCGCGTATTTATTTCGCGGAGGCGAAGCACGCCGGAGGCATTCTCGAGGGAATGGACTACTATCGATTTCTTGAGGAAATCGTGATTCCCAACGACCGCATGGAAGAACCTATTAACTCATCGAATCAGTGACTTGAATGTTCGAGGCTGCCAACGAATTCCTAATCCGGCATCGCGATGCCGCCGACCAGCTGATCGGCCGTTATACCGGTCAAGGCAAACCTCTGTTGCTGAGGGCCGAGTTGGTCGATCACTTGGAAGACTTCTGCAACCTAGAAACTGGCCGTGTTCTGACAGGGAGCATTCTCTACGAAGTGCTCCGATCGTCTCAGGAAGCCGTTGTCAGCGACGACTCGATTTGTTTTGCTGTCCGCTGGTCTGTCGCCCGCTGGTCCTACGGCGAATTGAATGTCGCGGAGATGTCGCTGAAAGAGATTTCGGCCGCTCAGTTTCTGGCAGCCAAAGAGCGTGTTGTCGAACGAGAGGTCGGCACCGCAGCTCAGTTGGAAATTGACCTGCACCCATTCGAACGCGGCTTTCCGCGGTTGCGCGAGATTCGCTCGATCGGTAACGGCGTCGACTACTTGAGTCGCCATCTCTCCAGCCGTCTGTTTCAAGAACTGGACAACGGCGGCGAGCGGCTGTACCAGTTCCTGCGATCGCATCAAGTACGCGGCATGCCGCTGATGCTGAACGACGCCATAGGCAACCTGGAAGAACTGCGGCATGCCATGCGGGCCGCCGACGCCATGATGTCGCGCCAAGCGGCCGGCCGACTATGGTCGGACATCGCCGGTGAGATGGCCCAGTTGGGATTTGAACCTGGCTGGGGACGAACCATCGACCGAGCTCGTGAGACGATGAGGTACCTGAGCGACATCTTGGAAGCACCAGCACCGGACTGCATCGCCCGTTTCCTCAGCCGTTTGCCGATCATTTTTACCATCGCCGTCATCTCGCCGCACGGTTACTTCGGACAAGCTGGCGTGTTGGGCAAACCGGACACTGGCGGTCAAATCGTCTACATTCTGGATCAAGTCCGTGCACTGGAACGGGCGATGTACGAGTTCCTAGAACAACAAGGACTGCAAATCGAGCCGAGAATACTGGTGGTAACCCGGCTCATTCCAGAGGCTGAGGGAACGACTTGCGACCAGCGCCTGGAGGCGATCGCGGGCACCCGCAACGCCCGCATCTTGCGGGTGCCGTTTCGGGAAGACAACGGCGATGTCGTACCGCAGTGGATCTCGCGTTTTCAAGTATGGCCCTATCTAGAACAGTTCGCCATCGAAGCCCAACGCGAGTTCCGCCGAGAGGCTGGACAGGACCCCGACTTCATCATCGGCAACTACTCAGACGGCAACCTCGTCGCTTCCATCATGGCACACGAACTCGGCGTCACCCAATGCAATATTGCCCACGCGTTGGAAAAAACGAAGTACCTCTATTCCGATCTCTACTGGAAGGAGCACGAGGGTTCGCACAACTTCGCCTGCCAGTACACGGCAGACTTGATCGCGATTAACACCGCGGACTTCATCATTACGAGCACCTATCAAGAAATCGCTGGCACTCCAGATTCGATTGGGCAATACGAGAGCTACCAGGCCTATACGCTGCCGGAGCGATATCGAGTCGTCTATGGCGTCGATGTCTTTGACCCAAAGTTCAACATCGTGTCGCCGGGCGCGGATCCAGAGACCTTCTTCCCACCGCACGAGCACAACCGCCGTGATCCAGAAATCTGCCGGCACGTCGTCGAGCTGGTACACGATGCCACGCGCAACGACGCCCGCGGAGACCTTACCAACGGCGACAAGAGACTGTTGCTCGCTATGTCGCGACTTGATCACATCAAGAATCCAGCGGGGCTCGTCGAGTGGTTCGGGCAAAGCGAGGGGCTACGCAGCCACGCCAATCTGCTCCTCGTGGGAGGGAGGCTCACGGCCGAGGAAAGCAACGACGCCGAAGAACAGGAACAGATCATCCAGATCGACAAGCTGATTGAGGAGTACGATCTGCAGCACCAACTACGCTGGGTGGTGATGCAGACGGACAAACGTGTCGTGGGTGAGCTCTATCGCTACGTCGCCGATCGGCGGGGCGCGTTCGTGCAGCCTGCGCTGTTCGAGGCATTTGGCCTTACGGTCATTGAGGCCATGAGCAGCGGACTGCCCACTTTCGCAACCCGCTACGGCGGGCCACTAGAGACGATCGAGGATGGAATCTCAGGATTTCACATCGACCCGAACAACGGTGCCGAGTCAGCCGGAAAGATGCTCGACTTCTTCGTTAAATGCACCGAAGAGGAGGGGTACTGGGAGACAATCTCCCATGGAGCGCTGGAACGGGTGGCCAGCCACTACACTTGGGAGCTGTACGCCGATCGGCTGTTGCGGCTGGCCCGGGTGTACGGCTTCTGGAAGTTTTTTACGAATATCGAGCGGGAGGAAATGCGCCGCTATCTAGAGATGCTCTATTTCTTGGCGTTTCGACCCATGGCCGAGCAGGTGGCCCAAAGGAATCAGAGAACTTGAGGTACTCTGGTGGCGCTGCTTTCACCGGCTCTCTGCGGCAAGCGGATCCGAGATTCCCGAAGGACAAGACACTCGGCGGTTCGAACAGCCTGTTGTATCCGGCAAATCCAGCATCATCGTGCCGCATCCTCTCCGGCAGGCGGTTTCATGAGCTAGACTTGGTTAGCCCGAGCTATCCACGAGCGGATCCGCCTGCGCCGCGCGAGTTACTCCTGGATCATTCGGCTGAAACCAGCCCCCTAATCTACGCTTCTCGCATTTCAACTCATGCCTAGTTGTTTGCCTCGCGCCTCGCGCCGCGCGACGAATTCGATGCTGTTGGCAGTGGGAATCCTTTACGCCAGTAGCTTCCTGGGTGGCGAGACCGCCGCGGCCACCTACTATGTCCGGGTCACGGGAAACGACACCAACACGGGAACCGCAGCGGCGGCGGCCTTCTTGACCATCGAAAAAGCAGCGGAAATCGCCGCTTCCGGCGACACGGTCTATGTGGGAGCCGGCACTTACGGGATTGACGTCAAGATCCGTGACATCGCCGGCGCGGCGCCTTTGCAGTTTATCGCCGATACCGACGGCGCGCACACAGGCGATGCAGGAGCGGTCGTGGTGGGATACGACAGGCAGTTTTTCGTCCGCGACAGCGACCAGGTGCAACTCCGGGGATTTACATTTGCCGGCAATAGTCACGAATCGATAGCCTGGATCGATAGCACCAACGGGCTGATCGAAGACTGCGTGGTCAACGGCGGCGTAGTGGGGATTGCTGTCGCTGGCGGTGATGTAGTGCTCGACGGTGTGCAGATCCAAAACTGCACGGACAAGGGCGTTGACGTCAGCAAGGGTACAGCAACGATTCAGGGTGCGTCGATCTCGTCCAACGGAACGGGAGTCGAAGTTTCCTACGCCAACCTGAAGTTGAGCTCCACTACACTGTCCTACAACTCCCTGGGACTCTTCTCGTTGGACGCCGATTCGGTCAACGTCAGCTCGACTTCGATCATCAACTCGTCGGGGTGGGGTGTCGCCTGTTATGCCAGCGCTTCGCCTTCGGCGGCCATCACCTTGAGCAACAGCTTGGTCGCAAACAATGCAGGTGGAATCGTGGTGATCGATGCCGAAGACGGTGACTTTTCTCTCACCTCTTCCACGGTCGTACGTGATAACAGTCAAGCTGGGATCCGCTTCGATAGCTGCAACCTGACTGTCAACGATCAGGCACAGGGGGCCAACTGGAGTACCTTGCGAAACGGCACTGGAATCAGCTGTGTGAACTCGACTGTGACTCTGATCGATGTTCTGGTCAGCGACAGTGGCTCGTATGGAATCCACTGCGACTCCAGCACTGTGACCGTTTCGGCCTGTACGGTGACCGGCGTAGCGGGCATCTATGCTGGAATCAACAACAACTCGCTGGTGGTCTCCAGGTCGCGGTTTGACGCTACTGCTAGCGGGAGCTGGGGGTTGGTGCGACAGGGCGGCAACCTGAATGTCGCCAACAGCGTCTTCTACGGTTTTCAGAGCGGGGTCTATCTAGCCACTTCGAACTCGCTGAATAGGGTCTCGATCGCCAACTCGACTGTCGCCAACGCTTCGGTCAACGGTATCTACCAGTACAGTGGATCCGCGACGGTGCGGAACACCATCATTCTGGGAAGCAGCGGGCAGTACGGATTGAGGAGGATCTCCGGCACGCTAAACCACAGCCACAACCTGTTGTTCGGGTTCACAACAACCTACAGTGGAACGGGAAGTGGTATCGGCGAGATCGTCAAGAACCCTCGACTCGTGGACGCGGCCAACGGAGACCTGCAGCTGGCCAGCGGATCGCCGGCTATCAATACGGGAGTGGCCATCGCCGATATCGCAAGCGACCTGGACGGCAATACCCGGCCGCTGTTCGGCGCCTTCGACATGGGCGCCTACGAATACACGAGCGACAGCGGATCGTTTCGCGTACTGCGGTGGGGACGAAACCGATTGACATCTGCCGGATGCTCAAGCCAACCGCTGCAGCTTGCTCACTCGTCCGCTGGCGACCCACTCGGCCACGAAGATGTTCCCCTCTTGATCGAAGCAGGCATCATGCGGGTGAATGAACTTGCCGTCCCGCCACAGGGCTGGGTCTTTGCGAATCGCGAATTCGCTATCGCCTTGGATCCGCGTCACATCAGCACCTAGGGCGAGCCACAACTTCGTTGTGCTGGTTGAGAATGCTGATCCGAGCGAGCAGCTCAGGCACGACCATCAGATCCTGCCAGGTATCCGCGTTGGCGGGCAGCCCATACCCGCTGAGAGTCTCTTTGTAGACGCCGTCCAGGGTAAAGTACTGCAGCACGTGGTTGACGCGATCCACGACGACAATGGATGGGTCGCGGCCTGGTCTCTTATCGACCCAAATACCATGGGGCAAGCGGAAAGTGCCTGCACCCGGGCCCACACCGCCGAACATCGATTTCCAATTCCCATCTTGGTCATAGCGATGCACGCGGTAGGAACCGTAGCCGTCGACGAGCAAGAAGTCTCCGTTGTCGAGGAAAGCAAAGTTGGTAGGCAGGAACCGATCCCGTCCCCAGATGCGCTGTGGGTTGGTGTTTTCACCCTCGGGATAGAGTCCGGACTCCATGGGAGCGTACTTCTGCCAGATCACTTCGCCTTTGAGCGTTAGCTTCGCGAAGGTTTTCTTGTGCTGGTAACAACAGACGTAGAGAAACTGTTCGCTCCCCTCGGTCCGCACTTCGAGCCCATGCCCACCACCCTGGAATTGGCTACCGAATGATCGGACGTAGCGTCCTGCTGAGTCGAAGACAAAGATGTTCGGGTGATCGGCGTACTTCTGATGATCCCCTTCGTGAATCACGTACAGACTTCCGTCGGCGTCGACCGCCACGTTATGCGTTGTTTGCCAGCTGTATTCGCTCGGCAGCTGCGGCCAGTGGTGGACAACCTCGTAGCGATACTCGCCCTGGCCGAGAATCGTAGGGGTATCGGTCTTGCTGGCTGTGATCACTGCCGGAGCTGCCACGATTGCTGCAGTGGTGGCCGCCGACGAGGCGAGGAACTTCCGGCGGGTAACTGAGGGAGTGGGTTTGTCCGGCATAACTTGCTCCTGTCCGTCATTTCGCCAAGCAATATGGCAGACCCCCGAACTGGACGCAAACCTTTTCTTGACGGCCCCGTCTTCGCCCAGTATCAACGGTACGTGGTTGCTGTAGGATGCGGGCGGAGGTAGATCTCATTTTCAGTGCATTGCTTGATGGTTTCGCAGGGAGCAAACGCCTGCGTCAACGGATCCTGAAGGTTCTCCAGGCTTTGCCAGAACCGGTCCAGCGCGACTTCCTGGACGATCCCCGTTTTCGAGTAACGCTGGACACCTATGTACCGGGGCGGGGCAGGACACTTTGGCTAGCGCCACCCGGTCCTACAGGCAGCAGCAGCCGATGTGTCGTACTCAAGCCCAGGTTGGCCGATTGCTCCGAAGAGTTCGCCTGCTACGTGATCGCTCACGAGTTCGCTCATGCCTACCTGCGCAACGGCGGCTGGGGGGAGATCACGGACGCAGAGGAGGCGGCCGATGCTTTGGCGGCCAATTGGGGCTTTGATAGACCTGCCCAGAATTAGCAACGATGTCTCCAAAGAAACCAGTTACGTATTTCGGCGATGGCTGCCTAGCGGAGCTTGCGGGGATTCTCGAACACCTGATGGCACGCACGGTCTATCTCGTAGTGGATGAGCCAGCCTATACAGCGTCGGGGGCAGGCAAGTCAATCGAGTCGGCGCTGAGCTCTCGCGACGTCAGTCGATTCGCCGACTTTGCACCCAACCCGAAGCTGATCGATATCAATCGTTGTGCCGACGATCTTCGAGCAGCCGATCCTGATGTTGTGCTTGCCATCGGCGGCGGCTCCGCGATCGATATCGCCAAGATCGCAGGCGTACTCGCCCGGCATGGTGGTCCTTCGCACGACGTAATCACGGGAGCCAGCCCGATCGAACAGTCTGGCCCTCCATTGGTGGCGATTCCGACAACCGCCGGGACGGGGAGCGAAGTGACCCGTTTCGCCCTGGCCTACGTGGACGGTCGCAAGTACTCGGTCGCTCACCAGCATCTGATGCCTGACTACGCGATCGTCGACCCGCTGCTGACACATAGCATGCCTGACCGAGTCACCGCAGCGTCCGGTCTCGATGCGTTCTGCCAAGGCGTCGAGTCGATTTGGGCGGTGGAAGCAAACACGGAGTCGATCGAGTCTGCGGCGCAAGCTGTGCGGCTGGCCGCCGCCAATCTAGTGGCCGCGGTCCGGCAACCGACGGCCGACGTTCGCCGAGCGATGAGCGAGGCGGCACACCTTTCTGGCAAAGCGATCAACACCACCAAGACGACTGCCTCACATGCGCTTTCCTACGCACTGACTTCACGCTACGGTGTGCCGCATGGAATGGCAGTAGCAATCTCGTTAGGTGCCATGTTGCGATTCAATTCCGGTGTTACCGACGGCGACTGCTCCGATCCGCGCGGCGCTAAGGAAGTGCTGGGGCGGATCGATTTGCTGCTGGAACTGCTCGGTCAGGAAACCGCAGAGCAGGGGAGCGAGCAGATTCAGGCGCTACTGCGCGCTGTTGGTGCTCCGGCGCGGTTGCGAGATGTGGATGTCGCGGCGGGCGACATCGACTGGCTTGGTGAGCAGGTAAACCAACAACGGCTGCTGAACAATCCGAGAGTCATGACTGCCGATGACCTCCGCCAAGTGCTCAGGGAGTTCTATTAGGTAGCAACCGCCGCCTTGCGGTCCGTCTGCTCTCTCTGGCAGACCGCCGCGGTTGGCCGGTCGCAGCCGAAACGGGGAACTTGTTTTGCGAGAATCGACAACATGCTAGAATCGTGTGACGCTGTCTTATCGGGGGGCCCACACTATGCTAACCCTGTTGGTCATCCAACTTTTCGTCGCATTGCTCTGCACGGAAATTCTGGTCCGCTGTCTGCCAAGCGCGATTCGCGAGCGGATAGCGGCCAACTGTCGGCGGATGGACGGAAGTTGGTCTGCGCGGCGGGCAGGCGTTGAACGACGAGCTCTTACCGGCCTCCGCGGGAACCTGCTGTTCGCTTTCCTGCTCGTCGCGTTTCCCATCAACTCGCTGCTCTATCTCGCCCATCGTCACTTGATGCCGATCCCGATCGCCGTCGAAGCAGCGGGCCTGGTCCGCGTCTCGCCGGAGGCGTGGAAAGAGACCCTTCGCAGCCAGGGTGTGGAGGCACGGTACGACCGATGGAAAGCAACCCAACACAAGACGGCCAGCCCGGTCACTAAAGAAATGCTCTGGGACTATCTGCCGGTTGTTATCCTGCTGATCGTCCTAACAGTTGGGATTGCCTTTTGTTTTCTGCTGCAGACCTATCTCGCTTCCCTACGTGAGTGCTGTCGGGCCATCTCCTATCGGTCCCAGCAATACAGAATCCGGGATCTGTCTCGTTCTTGAGGCCCAATTCCAGCCGGCTTCAGCCCAGTGAGGCCGTGCAGATTTTTCCCTCCCGCGCGCGGGAGGGTCGGACGCGATAGCGTCCGGGGAGGGCTGCCCGGGAGTGATCGCCCACGAGGCGTGCTCCCCTCTCCGGCCCTTCGGGCCGACTCTCCCCAAGGGGAGAGTGAAGAAAGACGAGGTCCACCAAACTCTGGCGAGTTCGGCTACGCTCCAAATCAGCCGCTGGGCGTTAGCACACGGTTCCCCAGCGAAACCGACGCGATAGCGTCTGGGAACGTCTCCCCTCTCCGGCACTCTCCCCAAGGGGAGAGTCGAACAGCGGCTCCGCAGGAGCGTCGCCCTCCCGTCAGAGATCCACTAGCTCTACACCTCGCCATTGAACAAACTTGTGGGACATCCACTTCACCCTCCCGCTCGTCGAGTGCGGGGACATATGGGTTCAGGGCCACCCTTTGACAAAACGCATCTTGTTCACGAGAGTGTGCGTTTGCGATTCACAGCCGCGCTGCTAGCTGGGCTCCGTGGGCCGGAGTAGCCGGGAGACGCGGCAATCAGGGTATGCCGGACTGGGTCGAGCAGGTTGATTATGTCTGAACTGGCAAAGTACGAGATTACGGTCGACAGAGTGCTGCGGAATCCGTCGCCGGCCGTTCTCTACGAGGAGGCAATGCGGCGAGAACCCGGCTCGGCCTTATCCGATCGGGGAGCCTTAATAGCCTACTCCGGCGAAAAGACGGGTAGATCACCGAAGGACAAGCGCGTCGTCGAGCACCCTGATTCATCGGACGAAGTCTGGTGGGGATCGGTCAATGTGGGAATTGGTGAAGCAGTATTTCGCATTAACCGGCAGCGAGCGATCGACTACCTCAACACTCGTAACACGCTCTACTGCGTTGACGCTTTTGCGGGTTGGGATCCCAAGTACAGGATCAAAGTCCGAGTTGTCTGCGCCCGACCCTACCACGCGTTGTTCATGCACAACATGCTCATCCGGCCGTCTCGCGAAGAGTTGGCGAATTTCGGTGAGCCCGATTGCGTCATCTTTAACGCGGGGACGTTTCCGGCGAATCGGCTTACCAGTGAAATGAAATCAAACGCCAGTATTGCCTTGAGCCTGGAGGAGAAGCAGCTGGTCATTCTGGGAACCGAGTACGCGGGCGAAATGAAAAAGGGCGTCTTTACGCTGATGAACTATCTAATGCCCAAGCAAGGCGTCTTGTCGATGCACTGTTCGGCAACCGCCGACGAGAAGACCGGGAGATCATCTGTACTGTTTGGACTCTCCGGCACCGGCAAGACAACACTCTCCGCCGATCCGAAACGCGCGTTGGTTGGAGACGACGAACACTGCTGGACGAATGAGGGCATTTTCAATATTGAGGGGGGCTGCTATGCAAAAGCGATCAACCTCACGCGCGAGGCAGAGCCTCAGATTTTTGGTTCGCTGAAGTTTGGAGCGGTACTGGAAAACGTGATCTTTGACGAGGTCAGCCGTAAAGTCGACTTCGCGGACTCCAGCATCACCGAAAACACGCGTGCCTCCTATCCCATCGAGTTCATTCCGAACGCCAAGATACCGTGCGTCGCCGGTCACCCGACCGACATCATTTTTCTGACCTGTGACGCGTTCGGAGTCTTGCCACCGGCGAGTCTGCTAACGCCGGACCAAGCCGAATACCACTTCATCAGCGGCTATACGGCCAAAGTTGCCGGAACCGAGGTCGGGGTCACCGAGCCGCAAGCGACCTTTTCACCTTGTTTCGGCGGACCCTTCCTCGTGTGGCATCCTGGCAAGTACGCCCAAATGCTCTCGGCACAAATGAAACGACACAAAGCCAAAGTCTGGCTGATCAATACCGGCTGGAGCGGGGGTGCCTACGGGGTTGGATCCCGGATCAAGTTGGCTTACACCCGGGCTATTTTGGACACCATCAACGCCGGCCAACTCGCCGACGCCCCGACAAAAATCGACGAGGTGTTCGGGTTGCAGATGATCACAGCTTGCCCCAAGGTGCCTGACGAGATTCTGGTGCCCAAGAACACCTGGGACGACCAGGCCAAGTTCGACAAAACCGCCGCCAAACTCGCCGGTCTGTTCCATGAGAACTTCAGCACCTACGCGGACGGAGTGAGTGAACGCGTCAAGAATGCGGGTCCGGTGGCGACGAGCCCCGCTTGAATGGACCCAGAGCTTAGCTGGCGTTGATATTTCCCCGCTTCACGACATCGATACAATAGGGAGCAGGTCGGAGAGTACTTTGGTGCCATGGCTGACGTTCGGGAGGGCGAGGCTCCTGCCGAGCCGCTGCCTGCGACTTCCTTCTTTTCTTGCTCCGGCTTGTTGGCGGCTACTTTCTTCAGAAACGGTGGTGCCGGATGTTGACTCTGTTTGGCAGTGGCTCCAGTTTTTGCGACGGCGTTTCCCGGCGCAGCTTCCTGAAGGCTGGTTTCTTGGGCGCGGCGGGGCTGGGCCTGTCCGATCTGCTGCGGTTGCGTGCGCAGGCAAGTGTCGCGGCAAGTCACACTGGATCCGGTAAGGCTGTCATTTTCGTGGAGCTCGCCGGCGGACCTACGCAGATCGAGACGTACGATCCCAAGCCGAAGGCGCCGAGCGAGTATCGCGGGCCCCTGCAGGCGCTCCAGACAAACGTGCCAGGCGAGATGCTCAGCGAGTGGATGGTCGAGCAGGCGCAGATGATGGACAAGCTGGCGATTGTGCGCTCGGTACACCATGGTCACAACAGCCACGACCCTTCGAGCCATTTGTCGCGAACTGGTTATTTCAAGACGGGGGCCAAGGGTGGCGCGAACCAGGCCCCTTGTTTCGGTTCGGTGGCCGCCCATCTCTGCGGTCCAAACCACTCCTCAATGCCCGCATATGTCGCCGTGCCACGGGCGATGCGAAATGGCCGGGCGGCCTACCTTGGCCAAGCCCACGATCCCTTCGAGACAACTGGCGACCCAAACCGGCGCAACTTCCGGGCCTGGCGATTGACCGCCTGGAAGATCGACGGGAGCTTTTGGCCGCGCTCGATGCCCGCCGGCGCTGGCAGGACTTAGACGGAGCGTCGCAGGCCGTCGACGAATTCTCTCGGCAGGCTTTCGAGCTGGTTCACGGTTCGCGCGCCCAAACGGCCTTCGACATCGCAAGCGAACCGGCATCCAGCCGCGACCGCTACGGTCGCAACACGGTCGGACAGAGTATGTTGTTGGCACGGCGTCTCGTCGAAGCGGGAGTCACTTGTGTGACAGTACGCTGCACCGGCTGGGACAACCACAACAGAATCGCCCAGACCTTGCGGAGGCGGGCGCCGGCCTACGATCGGGCCATGGCGTCGCTGGTCGAAGATCTCCACGAACGGGGGATGCAAGATGACGTCCTGGTCGTGGCTATGGGCGAGTTCGGCCGGACGCCGCGGATCAACCGCAACGCCGGGCGAGATCATTGGGGCGCCTTGATGAGCGTGCTGCTTGCCTGTGGTGGGCTGAAGACCGGAGTCGTAGGGGCCTCGAACTCGAAGGGCGAGGTACCGACCGCCTGCCACTATCGCCCGGAGAATGTCCTGGCGATGATCTACCGCCACCTGGGCATCGATGTCTCCACAACGTTCGACGACTTCGCAGGGCGACCCCGTCACGTACTCGCCGAACACAAGATCATCCGCGAGTTGGTGTAGCTGCAAAGTAGCAGGCACGCTCCGCGTGCCGTCCGCCAGAACGTCAGACGGTCAAACTACGTGTGGCTCCCAATTCGGAAGCCGCGGAATGTCTAGCCCGAATTATTCATGAGCGATCTGCTGCGAGGTCGTAAGTCCATCCGTGGCTTCGTCATGCTTCACAATTCTCCCTCGACGTATTGCTTCAATACGCCTGCGGGAGAATTGCTCGCCTTCCTTGCCACGAACGTACTTACAACCTCTCGCGACGATCTTCATGAATAATCCGGGCTAGGTAACTGAGATTGCCTAAATGGAGCCCGAGGTAGTTTGTAGGTTAGAATGCTCTCCCGACTATTCTGCGCAACTGCCTGAACGTACAAGGCGATGTCGCCTGCCACTGGAGAAGGAAGATGAAGACAATGACTCGAATCCTGACGACCCTGATCATCTTGTTAGCAAGTGGTTCCACCGTCTTTGCGGGGATTGGCATCGGCATGCGTCCCCCGGCAGACTCAGATGTTCTGATCGATGGTACCCGTGAACGACTGGATCAAGTCTGGACCTATTGGCAGGGTCCCCGCTTTCGATCTTCCCTACCCATCAAGTGGAAGATTGTCGAGGATCCGGTGGATGGCGGAACGGTACTAATGAGCGACGATCCGGTCGCAGCGGGCGGGCTTTACGGAACTGCAGATATTGTCACCAAGAAAAAATACCGTGACTTTCGGCTTCACATCGAGTTCCTGGTCACGAAGCCCGGGGGAAACAGCGGCGTCTATCTGCAGAACCGGTATGAGATACAGATCTTGGATGGCGACAAGACGAAGCACGGAATGGGAGCAATCATCAACGAGACCGAATCGCCGTATCACGCTTACAACGGTGTGGGAAAGTGGAATGCTTATGACATCACCTTCCGCGCTGCGCGGTTCAAGAACGGAAAACGTAGCGAAAAAGCCAAGGTGACGGTCTATTTCAACGGGATGAAGGTCCATCGGAATCAGGAGATTGACCGCGTCTGGGGTGGTGCCAACTCGGGGCTGGACGGGGGCAATGACAAGGGGAGAGGAATTACGGACGTCCCCGGTGGTTTGAAGCTGCAATGCGAGGGACATGACGTGCGCTTTCGAAATACATGGATCAAGGAATTGGCGCTGGATGACCGTGACACAGACTTCGCCGAGTAAGGCGCTATACTCGCTGCGCGTGGCAGGGGGAGGGGACACTGAGGTTGTCGTCAACGTCCGGGAGGGCGAGGCTCCTGCCGAGCCGAGAGTTAAAGGTCCGGGAGGGCGAAGCTCCCGCCGAGCCGAGAGTTAAAGGTCCGGGAGGGCGAAGCTCCCGCCGAGCCGAGAGTTAAAGGTCCGGGAGGGCGAGGCTCCTGCCGAGCCGGGAGTTGACCGAGAGACAGAACAGCGTTTCCTACAGAGAGAGTGGACAGGATGACTACTTTGAGGGTGGCAGCTAAAGGCGCGCCCAACGCGAGGCAGCGGATAGGACAGAATTCGGCAACTTATTGTTGGACGACCCGTAAGCAGTCCGTCGACTCACGTCTTGTGGCAAGCACGAGGAAGTCATGGTAGCGCGCGGCACGAGCGAACTGTCCGGTGTCGTACCGGTAATCCCCACCCCGTTTAAGGCGGACGAGTCGATTGACCTCGCAGGACTGGCGAATTGCGTCGCGTTCGCACAGCAATGCCAGCTGTCTGCGGTCTGCTTGCCGGCTTATGGCAGTGAGTTCTATAAGCTGACGGAGGAAGAACGGCAGCGAGTCGTGGAAACAGCGATCTGCGCGGCGGACGGCCAGCTGGCGGTGATCGCTCAGTCCAACCATCCATCCGCGCGCGGCGCGGCTGAACTGGCAGCTCGGCATGAGCAGATGGAGGCTGACTTGATCTCGTTTGCGATCCCGCGGCAATTCGGGCTGCCTCAGGCCGATCTACTCGACTATTGCCAAACGGTCTGCCAAGCAACCTCCCTCCCAGTGCTCATCCAGGATTTCAACCCGGGTGGACCGACGGTAGACGGCGAGTTCGCTGGGCGGCTGGCAGACCGATGCGAAAACTTTCGCTACCTGAAACTGGAAGAACCATTGATGTCTGCCAAGGTAAAGCAAATCCGAGAAGCGACTGCCGGTCGTATCGGCGTCTTGGAAGGCTGGGGCGGCATGTACATGCTCGACCTGATTCCCAGCGGGATTTGCGGGCTGATTCCGGGATTGGGGCCGGCAGATTTGCTGCAGCGGATCTGGCAGCTGGGCACCGGCGGCCAGCATGACGAGGCACTCGACCTATTCCAGCGTATCCTACCGCAGCTCGTCTTCTCGCTGCAGAACATGGAGCTATTCCTTTGCCTGGAAAAGAAACTCCTTGCCGCACGGGGCGTCTTGGCCGAGTCCAGTACGTATGTACGACGACCGACCTGGACACCCGACACCGATTCGCTGGAGTACGGACTGCGGCTCAATCAACGCGTCCTCGAGACCTGCAGCCAGTTGTGAGGCGAAATGCGCCTGTTTGGTGGCCGGGTAGCCGAACTCGCCAGAGGTAGCCGAATTCGCCAGAGTCTGGCGGACTGCCGACTCCTCCGATCTGGTAGCCGAACTCGCCAGAGTTTGGAGAACCGCCGACTCCTCCGATCTCGTAGCCGAACTCGCCAGAGTTTGGCGAACTGCCGATTCCTCCGATCTAGTAGCCGAACTCGCCAGAGTTTGGCGGACCGCCGACTCCTCCGAGTTCTGGCGATTCGTTGTGAGGCGGACGGCACACGGAGTGTGCCTGCTACTTACTCAACCAGCTTGACGTGCACGAAGTGGACGCCCGTGCTGAGCCGCTGCAGTTTCAAAAAGGCCTCCAATCGTCCAGCCGCTTCGCCGAGTCGCACGCGAAACCGACAACTGGTCTCTCCAGGCTGCACCTGCTGACGGTGATGAACTGCTCCGAAGCGAAAGTGCGCCGTACCATCGCCGACAGCGGGGGCGAATTGCAGGGTAACGTCGTAGGAGGCTTCACGAACGACGCGCACGTCCCAGTAGCCGAGCTGATCGTCCCAGCTTCCCACCTGCGTATCTGCCCTCGGGCCACGCCATTCGAATCGAGATAACACGACGGGCTGGGTTTCACCACCCAAGTGAATCCGTGGCGCAACATAGTAGTCTCGCTCAGCGGTCACATCACTAAACCAGTCCTCATACCGAGTCAGCAGCGCCTCGACGATATCCGGATGCGAAGCGGCAATGTTATGCAACTCGCTGGGATCTTTCTCGATTTCGTAGAGTTCGAGCGCGGCCAACATTCGCGCCAGCTCGCCCCGCGACGGGTGGTGAATGATCGCGTGCGGGTTGTCCTGGGGTTGGATGAGCTTGTACTGCTGAGTCCGCACGGCGAAGTGTACGTACTGGTGCGGCACCGGCCCCGAGTGCCATTGAAAGAATAGAGCTCTGTCCGGCCAAGTCTCCGACTCTCCCCGCAGCAGCGGCAGTAACGAGTGCCCGTCCAGCTTGACACCGTCTGGCGCGGAGATCTGGCACGCATCGAGCAGTGTCGGAAGAACATCGATGTGTCCGGCCATCGCGGAAACTTTGCGACCGGCGGCCAGCACTGCAGGCCAGCGGACAAAGAACGGGACGCGAATCCCGTTCTCGTACACGCTCGTCTTGGTTCCTCGCAACCCGGCCACGTAACGGTCTGGATAGAGATCGTTCTTGGTACGCCGAGTGCGCGGACCGTTGTCTGAGAGGAAGATGACAATCGTGTCGTCCGCCAGCTCAAGCCTCTCCAGCGTCTGGAGCACGCGGCCCACGTTGGCATCAATATTGGCGATCATCCCGTACGTTCGCGCGTTGTGCTCATGAAGGCCTAGTCTTCGGTATGGGTCGGCCCGCTCGTCACCAACATCCAGAGGAAAATGGGGTAGGTTCGTTGCCCAGTACGCGAAGAAGGGGCGGCCCCGATTCGCCTCGATGAAACGAATGGTGGCATTGGCGAAGATGTCATCACAGTAACCGTCGAACTTCTTCGACTCGTTGTTGTGTTCGAGGATCGGATCGAAGTAGGAATTGTTGACGGGTCCGGCAGCCTGGCCGATACCGCCCCCTTTATGGACGAGCGCTTCGTCGAATCCTTGATCTGTGGGCCGCAGGGGTGGCTGCGCCCCTAAATGCCATTTGCCAAAAATGCCTGTTTGGTATCCCGCCCCTTGAAACAGCTCGGCAAGCGTCACCTCGTCGCTATGCATCAAGTGCCGGCCGCGAGTGACTTCGGTCACGCCGGTGCGGTAGTTGTATCGTCCGGTCAGCAAGCTGGCCCGAGTGGGAGAACAATTCGGACAAACGAAGAACTGCGTCAGCTCAACACTCTCCGCAGCCAGGCGGTCGAGATGCGGAGTCTTGAGCACCGGATTCCCGTGACAACCGAGGTCACCGTAGCCTTGGTCGTCGGTGAGAATCAACAGCACATTCGGTCGCGCCGCCTGGATAGGAGCGGCCCGCAGCGTCGTAGCAAGTCCCACCAAGAAGGCGAGCCTGATGGCAGCGCTCAGACGGTTGCCTGTGTTCCATGCCGCCAACTTCCACATTGCTGTCATCACTCCCTCACATCAACCGACTCCGAGGCGCGCGTTGCCCACATCCCAGCTGGATCCGCCACCTGTACCGACCAGTCATCCATCACTCCACGGGAAATCATAGCTGGGAGGGTGAGCAAAGCGCTGCAGGCCGATTTCCAACCTCCCGACCGCGCCTGGTACTAGCTCGACTTGAAAACGCTGGGTACCGATCTCATCGAACTGATAAGGGTAGTGCACTACCTGGCGGACGCGCGTGAACTTGTGCTCGCCGAACATCCCAGCTTGCAGAACGACACGGCGGCTTTCTGTGGGGTGCAGATTGACCAGATGGAGGCGAACTCCACTGGGTGTCAGGCGATCAACTAACGCGGCGACATCCGCCGGGAGTCCTGGCCGACGTCGCTGCGGGTCGAAGTATCGCAGGCTGGCGTGCAGCAGCCCACCGTGGTAGATGTGGTTCGGCGCACCCAAGGTCAGTTGGACGAGGGCCTCGAGCACGACCGGGTTCAACTTCTGCCAGTGGTGGACATCCTGCTCGTCAGGCGTCGTTGCGTCCTCACGGATGCGCGCCAACCGCGCCAAGGTCTCACGATAGGTGGCGCGGAGGACCTGCAGGGGATAGTCGTCATTTTCACCCCGCACATACATCAACCACGCGCCGGAGTTTTCCGAGTCACCCTTACCTTTTCGATACTGAAGCTGTTCCCACTGCTTTGTATCGACCAAGCGAGTCAGCCGCTCCCAGTCCTCAGGTGCCCGCGAGATGAACCACAGTTGAGCCAGGTACTTCGACGCGATCGGGCGATAATCGTACCAACCCGCCTTCCCATGCCGGTGCGGGACCAGTACCAAGCCGTCCTTTCTCTTAGCATGTTTGGTCACCAGATCAATGACGGAGCGCGGCAACTCGAGCCAGCGCTCGTTCCCACTGACGAGATAGGCGTTCGACGCACCGATCGTTGTCGCTTCGAGCTGGTTGAACAACCCGTGCGGCCACTGCCAGCCGTAGTACCCGCCCCACCAGTTGCCCTTCATGTGCTCGCCGACCTCTCCCGATAGACCCACATTGTCAGGCAGGATTCCACCGTTCTTCCGCATTCGTTCGATCCATCCGCCGACATAATCTTCGACCCAGCGCCGGTATTTTTCCTCCCCCGTGTACATATAGGCGTTTGCAATCAGACTTGTGGCGGTCAGGTTGAGCGGCACATCACCGCGCATCATCCGCTCGTTGATGGCGCTCAAAATGCTCGGGAAACGGGCATCGTCGTTCCAGTCTTCACTCTTGGCAATGCCGGGAATGTCCTCGAAGGGCAGGGGATAGTTGGCCAGGATCGGCCGGTGGGTCACCCAATCTTCGGCCGTGTTGACGAAGTGCGGACCGCGACTGCCGTTGATCGGCGAGCGAATGAGCTTGAGCGCGGGGTCGTAATTGCGGGCTGTGGGGTCCTCGTCCATGTATAAGCCGGCGAATCGTACGGCTCGCTGCCGATGCTTAGCGGAGTTCGGATTGGCAAGTCCAAAGAAGTAGAAGTACGTATAGGACTCGCCGTGATGCATCCAGTCGTAGTGAGCGTCAAATTCCCGATGGATCTGTCCGTAACCGGTGAACTGGCGGGTCACTCCTTCCCAGAGCTTCTCAGCCAGTGGAGCGATGGCGTCGTGCCCGCCGAGCACGTAGTACAACGGGAAATTGTAGAAGCTCTCATAGCCGTCATCCGAACCATCCATGCCGGGCCACACATCTCGCCAGATGATCGTCCCGTCACTGCGAGTGTATTTGTCCACGAACGCCTGTGCTGCGGGAAACAGCCGGTCCAAAAGCTGCCGTTCCCAAACAGCCCAAGCCGGTGGGATATCGGTGGTTGTAATCGGCACGGTCTTCAAACGCAGCTCGCCCAGCGAATCGGCCTTGCGATCCGCCCCTGAGCTGGCCGCAGACACTGCCGCTGACAGTGCAATGAACACGCTTAGCGGTTTCCAGTCGACAAGGCTGCACATCGTTTCGATCCACTCGCTAGCAAAGAGAGCACATGCGGGCTCTATGGTGACACAATCGTCCAGCAAAATCCAATTTGGACCTTGCCCAAAGGTAGCAGGCACGCTCCGCGTGCCGTCCGCCGCCGCAACCCCTCTGCGGCACGGTCACGCTCACCCAGCGCGCACTCTCACCAAAGCCGGGGACAGTCCGAGTCAAGAGGGTGAATCGAACAGACGCTCTTCGCTATAATAACAGCGTGAGGGCCGCCCCATGGTAACTATGATCACAGACACGGAACTCGAGGCGTCGTTGAAGGCCGCGCGGCAAGCGACCGGGGCGGACCGCTATGATGAAGTATGGGAGGGCGTGACCATGATGGCGCCGATGCCCAACGACGAGCACCAACAGGTGGTGATCCGTTTGGCGTCGATTTTTCTAGAGATCATTGATCGGCCTGGCCAGGGAGATGTTCGTGCGGGCGTAAACGTCAGCGATCGCCAAGAGAACTGGCAAGCCAACTATCGCGTGCCCGATGTTGCGGTGTTCTTGAAAGGAGGACGAGCAACAAACTGCGATACTTTTTGGCTGGGTGGACCCGACTTTGCTGTCGAAATCGTCAGCCCCGAAGACCAAACCCGCAGAAAGGTGCCATTCTACGCCAAGGTTCGCGTGCAGGAACTCTTGGTCGTCGATCGCGATCCTTGGCGGCTAGAACTTTACCGACCAAGTAAGAGTCTGGAGCCCATCGCGCGGGTCGGCGTCGGTGACGACAATGAGCTGGAGTGCCAGGTGATCCCCTTCACCTTCAAGTTGTTGCCCGGCAAACGTCGCCCGCAGATTGAGGTGGTTCACAATGAGTCCGGGCGTCGATGGGAAGTCTAGGCGCACGCCCAACCCAGTTAGTCGGTCCTAGTCCGAGCTGATTCGTGAGTGATCTTCGTTCGACTTACGACTTCCCAGTTTTCCGCCGCTACGCCTTTCGAATTGCTGGCCGGAAGTACCGGCTTGGTTCCGGCGGGGTGCGAGCTTTGGAGATCATGGCTGACATCATCCAGCAGGGGCCCCACACACCTGACGTGACCTGGCTGCTGCCTTTTCGCCCTCAGATTCGGGAGATCGAGCGAATCAACCCGAGCGCGGTGCTGACGTTGGTGATTGATCGCGCGGATAACGAGCATCTTCGCTACCTCGCTATCTGGCTACGGGGCCGTTGTGGTGGTACGTTAGGCACGTCCGTTGTGTCTGGGCTCGCGCCATCCGCCGAGGAGAGGCGGCGCAGGCACGTTACGCGTTGTCTGCAGCGGCTGGCTGCCTGGTCAGACCTCCGCCGTATCGCGGAAACAGATCCCTCCTTACGAGTTCGACGGCTGGCCACCCAGACGCCCTCGCAACCCCACAAAACAAGGTTAACCGCGTTTTCCCAGCACATTTTCCGCCGCAACGTACCGCGATCTCAGACGCGACTTGTCGTTTCTCCCCAGCTCGACTTATCCGCAGCGCGTCGCCCCAGGCCCACCAAGATCATCCGCACGGTGTTAGAGCGAATTCACCAGCTGGTCACCAAGGAAACCCGTTGACCGCGGCATTCCTAGTTGGCATTGTCCGAGTGCGATGACCAAGCTGGTCGGCCGCGAGGGGCCGACAACAACTTCCAAAGCAGAGGCGTCATGGTGCCGAAAGCACATTTCGAGGGGATCGTCGAGTTTGCGGACGGTTTTCAACCCCACGCTGGTATCAAGCACGTACTCTTTGACTTCGACGGCACGCTTTCGCTAATTCGGCAAGGCTGGCCGGAGGTGATGATACCGATGTTCGTTGAGATGCTCCCGCGGCTCGAAGGCGAAACCGAGGAGGAACTGACGCGGCTGGCGACCGAAGACATCATGCGGCTGAATGGCAAACAAACGGTCTATCAGATGATTCAGCTGGCCGATCGCATCCGAGAACGGGGCGGGACACCGCATGAACCGCTCTGGTATAAACACGAATATCTGCGACGGCTCGATCGACGAATTCGTGGACGCCTCGAGGCGTTGGCGACTCGCAGCGTCCCAAACGACGAACTGCTGGTCCACGGTAGCCGTCCTCTGCTTGAACATTTGCTGAATCGAGGTCTGACATTGCATTTGGCCAGCGGTACCGACGAAACGCTGGTCAAACAAGAGGCGGAATTGCTGGGACTCCACGCCTACTTCGCCGATCGCATCTTCGGAGCGTTGGATAACTACCAAGATTACTCAAAACAGCTGGTCATCCAACGGATTCTCAGCGACTACGAAATCCCGGGGGCGCAACTGCTTTCGTTTGGTGACGGATACGTCGAGATTGAGGACACTAAGCAAGCTGGCGGATTGGCGGTAGCGGTGGCCAGCGACGAGGCCCACAACGGCTCGGGCCGTATCGATCCATGGAAACGTCAGCGTTTGCTGGGTGTCGGCGCTGACGTGGTAATACCAGACTACCGGGATGCGATCGCCTTGATGGAGATCATCACCAGCTCATGACACACCGCGGACCGCTTGATTTGTCACAACTGAAGGTGTTTCCCCTTGCTCAGCGGGAGAGTCTCACACGGGCCGACGAGATTCTGATTCCACCTGACTCGCCAGCTCCGGTGCTATCGACTGAGTTGGCGAGCGAGGTCGCTCAGTGCGCCGCGGCAATCCGCAAGGCTCGCAGCCGCGGTGCGACAGTGATGTTGATCTACGGGGCCCATCTGCTCCGCAATGGCGCGGCGTTGATCGTGGAGTGGTTGCTGGCACATGGCTGGATCACTCATCTGGCGACCAACGGCGCCGGGACGATCCACGACTGGGAGTACGCGTGGTTTGGCGCATCTTCCGAGAGCGTGCGGATGAACGTTGCGCGGGGCCAGTTCGGCACGTGGAACGAAACTGCCACGAACATCCACTTGGCACTGCTGACTGGGGCTCTCGAAGAACTGGGCTATGGCCGTTCGCTGGGCCGTTTCATCATCGAAGACGGCACGACGCTACCTCCGCCGGACGCTCTCCGCCAAGCCATCTGCGATCAGCCCGAGCACTCGTTGACTGGTGCTCGAGCTGACTTGCTGCGGACGATGCTGCAGTGGGACTGGCAGGCGGGCCCCAAGCAGGTGACGCATCGGTGGAAGCACGCATCTATACTGGCCCAGGCGTGGCGGCACGAAGTACCACTCACAGTCCACCCTGGCGTCGGATACGACATCATCTCCAATCATCCGATCTTCAATGGTGCGGCGATCGGCCGAGCCGCGGAGCAGGACTTCAAGCTGTTTGGAGGATCCGTCGAAGGACTGGATGACGGCGTCGTTCTCTCGATCGGTTCAGCCATCATGGGACCGCAGGTCTTTGAGAAGAGTTTGAGCTGCGTCAACAACCTACGGCTCCAAGCTGACCGTGGAGTTGTCGAGGATTTGAATATCTACGTGGTGGATCTACAGGACGGCGGAGGCTGGGATTGGACCAAGGGTGAACCGCCCAGAACAAATGCGGCCTACTACCTGCGATTCTGCAAGAGCTATTCTCGTATGGGTGGTGCGATGCACTATTTGCAGTGTGACAATCTGGCTTTTGTCCACAACCTGCTACACGAACTAAAGGACTCATGAACGCTGCCCGATTCCTTGAGATCGCAGCCCATTATTCCCAGCTGCGGCTGGCGATCGTCGGTGACTACTGCCTAGATCGCTATTTGGAAATCGACCCGGGGCGAGCAGAGACATCCCTAGAAACGGGTCTGCCCGTGCACAACGTCGTTCGTACCCGAGCGCAGCCCGGCGCGGCCGGGACGGTGCTAAACAACCTGGTCGCGTTGGGCGTCGGGCAGCTCCATCTAGTCGGCTTCCGGGGTGAGGATGGCGAGGGCTACGAACTGCAGGCCGCGCTATCCAAATTGCCGGGGGTCTGTTTGGATCACTTCATTCCCACCCCGGACCGTTGCACCTTTACGTACTGCAAGCCGCTGGTCTTGGAGCCACACGGCGTACCACGGGAACTGAACCGTTTCGACTCTAAGAACTGGACACCCACACCCCCACAGCTCGTCGAGCGACTGGTTCGCTCGATCCAGTCATTGGCGCCCGAAGTTGATGGGTTGATTGTGATGGACCAGGTAGACGTTGCGGAGACCGGTGTCGTGACTCGCCAGGTCCTTGACGCCTTGGCTGACATCGCAGGCAGCACCAATGTCATCGCAGATTCGCGCCGCGGCTTGAGCGGGTATCCACCGGTGATCTACAAAATGAATGTGGCGGAACTCGCTGTGCTTGCTGGACAGGCTGAGCTGTGCCAGCTGGACCAGGTCCACTCAGCCGCAACTGAGCTCGCCCGCAGCAACGGACGCGACGTAATCGTGACGATGGCGGAGCGTGGTCTCATCGGCGCCACCCCCGAAGGGCCAGCGTTTCATGTTACAGCGCTGCCGGTCCGCGGAGCCATCGACGTGGTCGGCGCTGGGGACGCTGTGACCGCCAACGCTACCGCGGCGCTGGCTGCCGGGGCGACGCTGCAAGAGTCGCTGCAGATCGCAGCAGCGGCAGCGGCGGTCGTTGTTCACCAGCTGGGGACCACTGGTTCAGCAACCGCACCTCAGATCGCAGCAGCGTTACAAGGCGTTTATGGTGGCACTGAATCAGCCCCTCCAGCCAAATCTCCACCTGCCTCAGCGTAAGGGGCAGTGCGGCAGACTCACACCACAAGCCATTCGAATAGTAGCAGCCCCCACTCTGCGAGCCATTCGCATAGTAGCAGGCACGCTCCGCGTGCCGTCCGCACAGTAGCAGGCTCACTCCGTGAGCCGTCCGCAGACACACAAAGCATACCTACTACCGTGCAGCCGAACGTCGCACTCCCTTGATCGCGGTTGGTAGGTCGACCAAGATGGGAGTTTGCTCTCCTACGCAACCTTTCTGGACGTCACTTGACATGAAGCGCTGCTACCTAGCTCTGTTGTTTTCGCTGATTTTGCTCGCCCGTGGACAGGCGCACGACCGACCACTTCAGCTTAAGAGCGGTGATCGTGTCGTATTGCTTGGCAGCACGTTCCTCGAGCGAGCCCAGCGCTACGGCTTTCTGGAATCCGAGCTAACTCGACTCCACCCGGACAAGCAGATTGTCTTCCGCAACTTGGCTTGGAGCGGCGACACGGTTTTCGGTGACTCCTGGATCTATGCCAAATCGCACTCGGACCACACGCTCCGCGGTGACCAACTGTATTCGATCGTCGAGCAGCAGCAGCCGACAGTGATCATCGTGGGCTACGGCGCGGTGGAGGCATTCGAAGGCCAGCCGGGGCTAGCACGCTGGAGAAGCGGGCTAGGGAGGATGCTGGATCGGTTGTCCACCATCGGTGCGCGGCTGGTGTTGTTGACGTCCCCGCCACAAGATCCATCAAAGAGCAGGGCGGCGGCGAAGTACAATCAGAATCTGTCGATGTACATGGAGGTAATGAAGGAGATCGCATCGAAACGAAATCTGTCGCTGATTGACTTGGGAACCCAGTTGCAAGAGTTCTATGCCGAGCGGCCAGGAACGTCGCTTACTGAAAACGGCCTCCATCTTACCGAGGCCGGATATCGGACCGCGGCCAGGTTGCTTGTCAAGTCAATCCACGACGATCCTCCTGCGTGGACGGTGACACTCGATGCTCAGACGCTGCAGCTGCAAACCGGATCCTCAACTGCGGGAGAAGTCGCCCGGGACGGCGAGCGCATCACGTTCAGCGGCGAAGACCACGTCTTGCCACAACCTCCGCTCGACGAGGAAGCCAGCGAGGTTCGCCGCGTTCTGAAGGTGACCGGCCTGGGAGGTGGCAACTATACACTCTACATCGACGGCACCGAGATCTTGACGAGCGATGCTGCGGGTTTCGCGCGCGGCGTCAACTTGGACCACGGTCCCGCATTCGAACGAGCTGCCGCGCTTCGCCAGGCCATTGTCGAGAAAAACCGTCTGTTCTTTGCCCGCTGGCGGCCTGAAAACGAAACATACCTGCGCGGATTTCGCCGCCACGAGCAGGGACGTAACGTCGTCGAGCTACCGCTGTTTGACCCGCTGATCGCCAAGCAAGAGGAGTTGATCGCTCGCCTAAGGAAACCCGAACGAAACGACTATCACCTGATTCCTGCCGCTCCCAGATCGGAGATCGGTCCGGAAACGCTGCCGGACTCCGACCCCGCCCAGGAGCTGGCGACCTTTCAAGTTGCTGCAGGCTTCGAGGTCAGCTTGTTCGCTTCCGAGCCAATGGTAACGAATCCGATCAACATGAACTGGGACGCCCTCGGTCGCCTCTGGGTGGCCACCAGTCCGATCTACCCGCATCTTAAGCCCGGCCAAAGGGCCAACGACAAGATCATCGTTCTGGAGGACACCGACGGAGACGGGCGAGCCGACAAACGGACGGTCTTTGCCGACCACTTGCTCGTTCCTACGGCTGTGTTGCCCGGAGATGGCGGAGCGTACGTTGCCAACTCCAGCGAGCTGGTCCACCTGTCCGATACGGACGGAGATGGGCGGGCGGACCAGACCCGGGTGTTGCTATCGGGCTTTGGGACGGAGGACACGCACCAGATTCTTCACGCCTTCCGCTGGGGGCCCGGCGGCCAGCTGTTTTTCAACCAGTCGGTGCTAATCAACAGCCACGTGGAGACGCCGCACGGCGTGCGGCGTCTGGCCGCTGGCGGTGTCTGGGAGTACGACGTGCGGGCCGGGTCGCTCGACGTCTACGCCCGGGGAATGGTCAATCCGTGGGGCTTTCAGTTTGATCGCTGGGGGCAAAGCTTTGCCACCGACGGCGCGTACCGGGAAGGCATCAACTTCGTTTGGCCAGGCGCCGCTTTCTACTGGGCACGCGGAGTACCTCGGATCTTGAAGGGACTGAACCCAGGGCAGCCGAAAGAGTGCGGTCTGGAGATTCTCTCGGGGCGCCATCTGCCGGCGCCGTGGCAGCACCGACTGCTCACAGCTGATTTTCGCGCTCACCGAGTGGTGAGTTTTGCCTTGAGCGAAAGCCAGAGCGGATATTTTTCCCAGCAGATGGAGGACTTGATACAGTCGGATCACGTTGCCTTTCGCCCGGTCGACATCAAGATGGGCCCCGACGGAGCGATATACATCTGCGACTGGTACAACTCGATCATCAATCATGGCGAAGTCGATTTCCGCGATCCGCGGCGAGACCACCACCACGGGCGTATTTGGCGAGTGACCGCGAACGACCGGCCGTTGGTGGAGAACCCTCGGCTGCATGACGCCGAGGTCCCCGCGCTGCTGGAAGCGCTAAAGGCGCCCGAGCAATGGACGCGTGACATGGCACGACAGGTCTTAAAAGACCGTGATCCGCAGCAGGTGCGAGCAGGACTCGCTGAGTGGATCGAGACGCTGGATCCCGCTCATCCTGACTTCCACCAGCAGCGCCTCGAGGCAATCTGGGCCGCCCAGACGACAGGAACTGTCTCGGCAGACTATCTGCAAGAGCTGTTGCGGAGCAGCGATCATCGCGTCAGGGCAGCGGCGGTTCGTGTGCTGAGCCACCATCGCACCGGTTTGCCGCACGCGTTGTCTTGGCTCGCCGAAGCGGTCGTCGACGATCACCCACGTGTTCGGCTAGAAGCAATCAACGCCCTGCGAGCAGTAGGTTCGCTGGCTGCCTTTGAGGTGGCGTTGAGGGCGCTGGACTATCCGGTGGACGAGTTGATTGACTTTGCGTTGTGGGTCACAGTACGAGATCTTGAACCGGTGTGGCTGCCTCAGTTCGAAGCAGGAAGGATCAGTCTCGGCGGAGACGTTGAGCGTGTGGCGTTTGTCCTGGCAGCGTCGGGCAAGCACAGTCTGCTCCTGCCGCTCGTCGATCGCTATCGAAGTGGAGAGCTGGACGAGGAAGCCCGTGCAAAAGTGGCACAGCTTATCGCGGCCACCGGGACTGCGAAGGAACTGCGGCTTGTTTTTGACCGCTGCTTAGAGACCCCTTCGCCCGGCGAACGAGCAACGTTGCTCGACCATCTGATGGCCGCCGCGCGCACCCGCAGGATCAAGCCATCGGGAGGTCTCGAGCCGCTCATTGAACTTATCCTCGACGAACCGGCGGCGATGAGCTTGGCCGGTCTCTGGCAGCTGGAGGCGGCCCGGCCGCTCCTTGAGCAGGTCGCACAAGACAACAGCCATACGGTAGCTGCCCGCCAACGAGCCATCTCGGCACTGGCCGCGTTGGGAAGCCGATCGTTGCCGGCGATGGCACACGTCGCACAAACGGATCGGAACGGCTCGATACAGGCAGCAGCCATTGCCGCAATCGCCTCGCTTGACGTACATCAGGCTGCAACGAGCGCAGTCGATGCGTTGGCAACCCTTGACCTGGCCGATGCAGAGGTCGTCTACAACGGCTTTTTGTCACAGACGAGTGGCCCGCAGGCGCTCGCCACGAAACTGCAGGACCGGACGTTACCCCTCGAGGTCGCGGCACTGGGTTTGAACAAGGCAGCCGCGCTGGGGGAACGTGCTCAGTCGCTCGTGGAGGCCTTGACCGCCGCGGGAGGCGTAACGACGAGCCGTGCGAACCTCAGCACCCAAGAGTGGAACGGGCTGTTGGAGGATGTCGTCGCGCGGGGCAATCCGGCGCGGGGTGAGCTGGTCTACCGCCGCGCTGCTCTAGGATGCACGAAGTGTCATGCCATCGGCGGCGCCGGAGGAAAGGTCGGTCCGGACTTGATGAGCCTTGGTGCCAGCGCGCCCCTGGACTATATCGCCGAGTCGCTTGTCTTTCCCAGCCGAAAGATCAAAGAGGGTTACGAGACGACAGTCGTTATCCTGGACTCCGGACAGGTGTTGAGTGGTACCGTGATAGGAGAAATCGGGGAGCATTTCTTGCTGCGGGACGCCGAGAATGTCGTCCAAAGAGTGCCGAGTCAACAAGTGGAGGAACGAGCTACGCAACCCGTGTCCCTCATGCCTCCTAGCTTGACGGATACGCTAAGCCACGAGGACTTTGTCGACCTGGTGAGTTTCTTGACGGCGCTCGGTAAGCTCCCGGAGTTCCGTGTACCAACAAGAGAATCGGTTCGGATCTGGCAAACGCTGCAAGGGAAGGGTCTCGCGGACGCCAACGAAGTTCCACGGCTCAGTGCAGGACAATGGGTGACTGCGTTGAGTCTTGCCGGAGGAGACCTCTCTCTCGACAGCCTAACAACCGTCGAGGTAGGCTCAACTCCGGCCTATGTAGTGCGGTTCGGTGTCAATGTCCATCAAGCTGGTACGATCGGGCTGCGTATCTCAGCACCGGGCAATGTAAGAGCCTGGACTGGGCAACAGCCTAGCGAGATGGATGGTGATACTCTCTTGGCCGACGTGGAAGCTGGTCCCCAGTGGGTAACGTTGGTGGTCGAGGCCTCCGGGCCGCAAAACGAGCTGCGCGTCCAGCGGTTGGAATCGGCCGAAGCGACGGCCCGATTCGCGTTCAAACTAGAATAAAGCAGGTTTCGCGATGTCTTGGCGCATCTATCTTGCTTGGTTTGGCTTTCTGTGCTGCTTCCCGGCGTTTGCACTGGCGGCCGAGGACGGAGAAGGCCGCTACTCTCGTGCAGTCCTCATCCAACTGCAGGGACCCATTACGCCGCTGCTGGAACAGTACCTTTACCGCAAGATCGAGACGGCAAAGAAGCAGCAGGCAGATCTGTTAATCATCGAGATCGATAGCCCGGGTGGTTTCGTGACAACTACCTTGAACATGGCCGAAAGGCTACGGGACTTGAGCTGGGCCCGGACCGTCGCCTTCATACCTCGTGAGGCAATCAGCGGGGCCGCGATTCTCAGCCTGGCTTGCGATGACATTCTGATCGCACCGCAAGGACGGATGGGTGATGCGGGCCAGATCATGCTCGGCGAGGACAACGCCTTCCGTTACGTTCCGGAAAAGGAGCGCAGCGTGCTCGTACGGCACGTGCGAGATCTGGCGATCGCCACCGGGCGCCCGCCTGCGCTGGCCGAGGCGATGGTCGACATGGATTTAGTTGTCTATCACGTGAAAAACTCGTCGACCGGCGAGGAGACCTACATGTCCGAAGCAGAGCTGCAGTCGGCCGACGACGCCGAGGATTGGGAGAAGTTGAAACCGGTCCACGAATCGCGTGAGAAGCACTTTCTGACCGTCAACGGCCAACAGGCGGTTGAGCTCCAGTTGGCCGCCGGCACGGCGGAAACACGTCAGGATTTGAGGCAGCGTTACGGACTGGACCGATTGACTGTGCTCGAACAGACAGCGACTGATACGATCGTGACTGTCTTGAATTGGAAGGTAGTCACGGGCTTGCTCCTGGTGATCGGCCTGATTTCGCTGTACATCGAATTCAGCGCCCCGGGTATCGGGATCGGAGGGCTCATCTCGTTTCTTTGTTTCGCGATCTTCTTTTGGAGCCGTTTTCTGGGCGGCACCGCCGGCTGGCTGGAGGTGGTCCTGTTCACCGTTGGCGTGCTCTTCGTACTGATGGAGTTGTTTGTCATCCCCGGATTCGGTGTGGCAGGCATTGCCGGGTTGTTGCTCATGGTCTCCAGCGTGCTCATGGCGAGCCAGCATTTCATCATCCCCTCGACAGACCTGGAGATGAGCGCCATGGCCGGATCTTTGGGGGTCGTCGTTGTGTCCGGGATCGCTTCGATAGTCGCGGCCGTGGCGATCAGCCGCTACTTGGGAACGATCCCGGTCCTCGGCTGGTTGGTTCTCCAACCGCCGAAATTCGGGGAAGGCGAGCGCGGCACTGTCTCCCAGCCGGTTACGCACCTCGCCGCCAAGATCGGAGACCAAGGCGTCGCCGAGTCAGCGCTAAGGCCCGCCGGCCGCGCCTTGTTTGACGGCAGGTACGTCGATGTGGTGGCGGACGGTTCGTTCGTGGACGCGGGTCGCCAAGTTCGCGTGGTGGACACTAGCGGCAATCGCGTGGTCGTGCGCGAAGTCGAGCCACCTTCTCAATGACTGCCCGTCACGATCCCTCGTTAACATATAACTTCACGTTGTGCGTTTGGCGGCCCCCGGCGACGATGTCGGGACGTCCATCTCCCGTCAAATCAGCCACGATCACATCTTCCGTGGCCATTCCGCCCGCGTCGATGACGTGCTTCTGCCAGCGCGTCGCAGACTCGTTCTGGGCGTCGTAGATCTCGACACCTGGTAGCTCCGGAGTGTCGCTGTGACCGAAAACAATCTCATCGGATCCGTCACCGTCGACGTCCGCAGTCCAGAGCGCGTGCCCGCGCTCGAATCCGCGCTCGATAACATGCCGCTGCCAAAGATCGCCCTCTCCGTCTGGCGACGTGTAGACAACCAACTGCTGTCCGTGCATCGGTTCCACGGTGGTGATGAACTCCGTCCCACTCGCCAGACGCCCAGTCTTGATTTCACCGGCACCACGACGCTGTGGATCGTCGTCAGTCGCTCCCACCCCTAGCTTGGTCTTGGACCAACCGTCGCTCCCGCGCCGAACAAGGTAGACCCCTTCCTGGCTAGCGGTGACCGTGTCGATCGCTCCGTCGTCGTCAAGGTCAACGTGCCAGTGATTGTGCATCCGATTCAGCTCGCTGTCCATGATGGTCGCAGGCCAGCGGTCGCCCACCGGGTCACTTGGAACCTCGAGAGCGGTCAGTCGGACACCCCGCTGGCCTTGCTCAGCATTCAGCGGCGAGAGGACCAGCTGCGGCCGTCCTTTTCCAAGCACATCGGCCCCACCGCATCCTGTGCAACCATATCTCCTCGCCGATCGCATGCACCTGCCACTGACGATCGAGCGAACCATTGCGGCGCAGCCAGTGGATCGTACCGATCTTCGTCCAGCCAGCTCCCAAAGCAAAGTCGATGCTGCCGTCGCCATCGATGTCCAGCGGAGCGATACAAACATTGTCGCGGGGAGTCTGGTCCGCGATGATCACTCGTGGCTGCCAGCCCGGATTTTGGTACCACAACACCCGGTTTTCGCTCACCGCGACAATATCCTGCCGGCCATCACCATCTACGTCGGCCAACGTAACGGGCGTAACAGACTTTGCCGATCTGAGCATCAACCACCCGTTCTTGGAACGATGGAAAGTCAGCCTGGCAGACTTGCTGCAGCAGCCCGATCAACACCAACGGAAAAACACCTTTTCATGGATGTTCTTGTCATGGATGGCTCCTTGGACGTGGATTCCCCGCGAGAGGCGCGCAAGTTCTGGACGCTTTCTGACGGCATTCGAAAGTAGAACCGCCACATCGTACCGCGCAAAGGTCGGTTGAAAAGGATCGGCGCCCGCTCGCCGGGCACGAGCACGCCGTTTAACCGCGACGCAGAGGGGGCTTGCCGCCCAACGCTTACCACCACGCAGAACGACACCGGCAAGACCCCGTCGCTGAGCGCGCTCGGTAAGTGCGTTCCCCAAGGTCCAAACACTCACCTTCGGGAGTTTCGCCGTTTCAGCTTCCGAACCTCCGACCAGAGGTGAACGGTCCATTCGTCCAAATTCTGGCGAATTCGGCTACAAGAAATTTCGGCTACAAGCAGCCACCGACAAAACTCCTCCGGGGCGCGGCTAAACATCGCATTTTGCGCTACTAGTCGCAAGAAACAGCACCGAAATGCCGGTCGAGATCAGCCGCCATTTGATGTCATGCCATCCGTTTCGCAGTGAAACAGGACTCCCACGGAAACCGTCGCAAATGGTACAGCGTTTGCTCTTCGCTGCGGGGTGTGAAGGCATCTGGTTCTGTCGCAGGGAGACCACTCTATGACCGCCGCGGACATCCAGCAAGCGCTCGAGACAACCCGAACGTTCACGGAACGACAGAACCTGTTTCGCGAACTGTGGCGCATCGAGCAAGCGAAGGCCCAACCAACCGAGTCGCGGACCACACCCACCTCGCGAGCCCGTCCGGAAGATCGCTAACCGACCGCAGTAACCGCTCAATTGGAGTCGTCGTTTCGACTCGCGAGCGTCTCATCTCAACCTCCGTGCGCAGCGGTCGTGCAGCTTGTAGGCTTAGTGCGTGATTTCATCTTCCGTCACTCTCCCCCCGGGGAGAGTCCGCCCGAAGGGCCGGAGAGGGGGCACACTCGCCGGACGCTACGCGTCGGTTTTGCTGGGTAACCGTGGGCTAACGCCGGCTAACGCCCAGCGGCTGATTTGGAGCGTAGCCGAACTCGCCAGAGTTTGGCGGATTGCATGAAGCGTAAAAGCTGTGTGACCTCTTAGCCCGGATTATTCATGAAGATCGTCGCGAGAGGTTGTAAGTACGTTCGTGGCAAGGAAGGCGAGCCATTCTTCCGCAGGCGTATTGAAGCAATACGTCGAGGGAGAATTGTGAAGCATGACGAAGCCACGGATGGACTTACGACCTCGCAGCAGATCGCTCATGAATGATTCGGGGTTAGGGTCAATCCTCCCGCGAGCTTGTAGTCTTCGCGTGATTTCGTCTTTCGTCACTCTCCCCCCCGGGGAGAGTCGGCCCGAAGGGCCGGGAGAGGGGGGAGCTCTCCCCGACGCTACGCGTTGGTTTCGCTGGGGAACCGTGGGCTAACGCCCAGCGGCTGATTTGCAGCGTAGTTTGGCGGACTGCAAAGCTGCACAGCCTCCGAGCGGGAGGGTGACGTCGATGTCCGCAGGTTTGTGAAGCGCAAAGCTGCACAGCCTCCGCAGAAGAGGGCTTGGCCGGCGCAACTTCCTCCGTCGTCAACTGCCCAGCATGTCGTCAATGACGATGTTCCGCATCGACTGTTCCGTATAGAGGTCATGGTAATGCCCGCCTTGCCGGATCAGCTCGCGATGGGTGCCTTCCTCGAGAGTCCTGCCCTTCTCGATGACCAAGATCCGATCGGCCGCTCGAATGGTCGATAGGCGATGAGCGATCACGAAACTCGTCCGGCCTTGCAGGACTCTTGCTAGACCTGCCTGAATGCGCTTTTCCGTCTCGGTATCGACCGACGAAGTGGCCTCGTCCATGACCACCAACTGTGGCTGCTTGAGGACTGCGCGAGCGAACGAGACAAGTTGTTTTTGGCCGAGGCTAAGCTGATTGCCACCCTCGCCTACCTCTGTATCGTAGCCGTGCTCGAGCGCCGAGATAAAGCCATGAGCCCCGGCCAGCTCTGCTGAAGCCTCGATCTGCTGCTGCGTCGCCTCGAGATTTCCATAGCGGATGTTCTCTCCGATTGTGCCGCTGAACAGGTGCGGCTGTTGCAGCACAATCCCTAGTTTCGACTGCAACCACCTGAGACTTCGATCGCGATAGTCGACGCCGTCAATCAAGATGCGGCCCTCGGTTGGCTCGTAGAAACGGCACAACAGATTCACCAGCGTCGACTTCCCACCCCCGGTCGCTCCGACAAGCGCCACAGTTTCGCCGGCGTCGACGGTCAAATTAAAACCCTCGATGATCTGCGGTCCACTACGGTAGCGGAAACCGACCTCCTCGAACACGATCTTGCCCAGCCGATCGGAGTGACCATCCGACCCGGTCTCGCGAAGCCGCCGGATCACATCTTCTCGGTCTTGGACTTCTGGCACTGATTCCACCAGGCTCAACACACGTTCTGCGGAAGCTTGTGCCATCTGAAGTTCGGCGAACCAAGCAGAAAGGTCCTGGATCGGTGCGAAAAACAGCTGAGCGTAGTACATGAACATCAGAATGTGGCCGATCGCGATACCGCCCACCAGCACCTGATGTCCCCCCATCGCAAGCGCAAACGCGATCGCCACACTTCCCAACGTCAATACAATGGGCAGGTACACAGCCGACAGAATTGCGTTGCGGATCGAACAGCGTCGCATCTGGTCGGCCAGCTGGTCGAAGTCGTTCAGATTCTCCTGTTGGCGTACAAACACCTTCGACGTTCGAACTCCCATGATCCCTTCGTTGTAGACGGCCGTGATCCGGGAATTGGTCTTGCGCACCAGCCGCGATGTCTTAAGGATCCTCTTGCGGAAGTAGACGCTTACGACAAACAAGAAAGGCACGACCGAGAGGACAGCCAAAGCAAGCCGCCAGTTGTAGATCAACATCACCAAGCTAATACCCAGCATTAGCGTGGTGCCCCAAATGAAGTCCATGACGCCCCAGGCCAAGATATTCGAGAGACGCTGGCAATCGGACGTCAACCTGGTCATCAACCAGCCAACCGGTTTCGTGTCGTAAAAGCTGAAGGAGAGCTGCTGCAACCGCGCAAACGCATCCGCGCGGATATCGTGGCTCACATGTGTGCGGATCTTGCCGGCGCAGGCGATAAAGCCCCAAATAAATGCGCAAATAGAGACAGTCAGTCCGACGAACGCCCACGCGTAAAAGCGAAGATCGACGTCTGTTCCGCGAACCTCGATGTCGGCGACCAACGAACCCGTCAAGAGTGGAAAACCCAGATCGCTGACCGCCATTCCAAAGGAAACGACGGTAAACGCCAAGGCCGTCTTGCGGTAGCGGAGCGTATACTGCAGCAGCTTCTTCCAAAGCCGCAGATCGACTTCGTGTTCGTGGTCGTCATCCACCCAATCAGCCGTACTCATGACCGCTTGGCTCCCGACAAGTCCCGATCGATCTCTGCCTCCAGCGCCCCCTGAATATTCCAGAGCCGGCGGTAAGGCCCCTCGGCTGCCAGCAGTTCATCATGGGTGCCTTGCTGCACAATTCGCCCGTCTCCCAGCACAAAGATCCGATCTGCCAGACGTGTTGAAGACAGCCGGTGAGCGATCAGAATCGTGGTGGCCTTGCCTTTCCGGTGGGCCAGGGCCCGAAGAATATGTGCTTCGGTTCTGGTATCCACCGCGCTCAGGCTGTCGTCGAGCACGAGGTATGTCGGGTCTTTCAGCAGCGCGCGGGCGATGGCCATCCTCTGCCGCTGGCCGCCTGACAAAGTGACGCCGCGTTCTCCCACCATCGTCTCGTAGCCCGATTCGAATTCGGTGATGTTCTCGTGGATGTCTGCCGCCCGCGTCGCTTCCTCCACCTCGTGATCGGCCGCCGAACTGTGACCGATGATGACGTTCTCCCGCACCGTTCTGGAAAACAAGAAGGGATCTTGCAGCACCATTCCGAAAGCACGGCGAACAGCATCGCGGCTGATTGTCTTCAACTCGCGGCCGCCAAACTGGATCGACCCCTGTTTATAGTCGTAGAGTCTTACCAGTAGATTGACCAGCGTCGACTTGCCGGCGCCGGGAGGACCGAGCAGCGCGACGGTCTCCCCGGACCGTATGGTGAGCGACAGATCGCTCAACGCCGCCGCCCCACTCCCGTAGTGGAACGTCAAGCCCTGTACTGTTATGTCACCGCCGACCGGCTCCGCCGGCAGATCCTCCTCGCTCTCTTCCGCAACGCTCAAGATCTCTTGAATGCGGCCGATGGCCACGGTCGCCTTGCCTGCATCGGTCAAGACTCGACCGATGTGCCGAACAGGCCAGATGATGGTCCGCAGCAACCACCAAAACAACAACCAGGTGCCCAACGAAATAGACCCTTGGAGTACGAAATAGCCACCCCCGATCAACACCGCGCCTATTTGAAAGAACACGAGCAAGTCGGAGAGCGCCAGGTAGTTACTCAGCGCGATAAACAACCGGTACTCTAAGTCTCGGAATTCACCATTGCGTTCGAGGAACTTCTCGATTTCAAATTCCTGTCGAGCGAACGCACGGACCACTCGGATACCGGTGAGGTTTTCTTGTAAGACGGTCGTCAACCGTCCTTCCGATTCGTCCACTTGCTTGAAGAGCTGGCGGACCCTGCGAAAAAACAGGATCGCAAACAAGATGATCGGCGGTACGAGGGCCAGCGACAGTAGGCTCATCCACAGATCTTGGACAAGCATGATTGGGACTGCGACCAGCAGAAAAAGTGTGACTCGCGCAATTTCGACAACCTGGGACGCCAGAAACACGCGTACTGTCTCCACGTCGGACGAACATCGCTGTACGAGATCACCCGTATTCGCCTGATCGTGATAGGCGCACGGAAGCTGCTCGAGGTGCGCGTAGAGTTGGTGCCGCAAACGGCGGACAATCCCCTCGCTGGCCTCGGCCGCCCAGCGACCGCGCAAATAAGTAAAGAAGCCGTGCAGCGCGTTGAAAGCGACGATCGCCGCGGCCGCTGGAACGAGGGTTCCGCCGAAACTTGCAGTTCCCTCGCGCAGGGCATCCAAGGTAATTTTCAGAACGAGCGGCACGAGCAACAGGAACACCGTGCCCACGGCCATGGCGACAATCGCCGCCACATAGCGCGCCCGCTGGCCTTCTGTCAGGGACCAGAGCGTGGCTGTCCTGCTAGCTCGCAAAGTTCTCTTCCGCTCGTTCCCGCTAGGTACCCGCGCAGATGGCCCTCTCCATCTCCCGGCAAACACATCATCGCGTGATTCAAAGACACCGCAAGAGGTAAGAGGTTCGTTCTTGGCGGGATGATCGAGGCGGGTGTCGCCCAACGCCGTTAAGGACTTCTGGTAGCCGAATTCGCCAGAATTTGGTCGAATCGGCAGTCCGCCAAACTCTGGCGAGTTCGGCTACGAATCCAAATCAGCCGCTGGGCGTTAGCCCGTTAGCCCACGGTTTCTCTCGGCTCGGCAGGAGCCTCGCCCTCCCGATCGATTACACGCTTGCTGCAGTGAATGCGGGTGGACATCCTATTGGTAGCCGAATTCGCCAGGATTTGGACGAATCGAGCAGTCCGCCAAACTCTGGCGAGTTCGGCTACGATCCGATCAGCCGCTGGGCGTTAGCCGGCGTTAGCCCACGGTTTCTCGCACTCTCGGCTCGGCAGGAGCCTCGCCCTCCCGATCGATTACTCAGTCGTCCGGTCTCCAGACTTCGATCGAGGTATTGGGTAACTGGCGCTCCAACTGCCTCACCCTCTCGTCTGGAATCTGGGGCCTGCTCAGGCGGACCCATTGCAGATTCGGCAGGCCGGCCAACTGCTCGAGCGTACCATCGTCTTCGGTCAAGCCATAGATCTGCAAATGCGTGACCTGTCCATGACGGCGGAGTGCGTCCGCCACCTCCGCGTCAAGCGGCTGCCTCAGAGTTATCATCAGCGTGTTAGTGTGCCAGGGACGAGAGACGTAGCCGATATGCTCAGTCTGCTTGAGGAGCTGCCGGTTGGCCCGGTACTCGGGATAAACGACGAGGGCAAAGTACAGCAGAACTGCCAACGAGCAGGCGGCAATCGTCGGTACCTTGGCTCGGGCCACCCAACGCTGAAGTCGAGAGCGAGACCGCACGTCGTGTTCCGTCGGTGTCACCAGCCGGTAACCAAATCCTCGCACCACGAACAACAGCACGATTTGCAGCGCAGCAGTCAAGAAGAACCACACCACCCAGGCGGGTCGCGCACTCATTTCGATTCGGGAAGAAAGCCGAATGTAGTTCTGGTAGTGAAGGGTCGCGGTAATCACCGCCCAACCGAGTAGTCCGGAAATCATCAACACTGCAAAGACGCGAGCGACGACCCGTTTCTCGGTTAAGCAGGCCCAAACCGCCACGCTTCCTAGTAAGCCGAGAGTCAACGCTTGGGCGGATTGTCGGGCCAGCAACGATAGCTCGTAGTTCCAGTAGTAGAGAAACGGTCGAAAGCCCCAGATAGCGTTTAGCCAAGAAACGATCAGACAAACAGCGGCAGCCACTGCGAAGAACGCCAACAATTCCGTTAGGCTGTACTGGCGGCGTGAGTCGTCTTTGGCAGTCGATACCCCGCCGCACGTCAGGACGTAGCGCCGCTGTGTTAGCAGGAACAACCCGACCAGCAAGCCAAGTGACTGAAAGCCGAACAGTAAACTGAGATCAAAGAGGTTATATCCCAGGGTACGCAAACCAGAATGTACGCACAGTAAGGACAACGACCAGAGTAGAACGCCGCCCAACCAGACGAACCCTCGGATCGGCCGCATCCACGTACTGAAGAACGACCAAGTAGTCAGCAACGCGATTTGGCTACAGGCCATAGCAAGGATGAACACGTCCGCGCGGCCATATGTGGAGGAAAACGCGCTGATCCAACACCATGGCTGGTCGATCAGGCTGCCCAACGATCGAGCTCGCTCCATTGCCGGCCCCATCATGGCCAGGTCGGCAGTCAACAGGATTACGACCAGCCACAGCCAGCGATTTTTTTTCAGCCTATCGATGGCGTTCATGCGACTCAGTTTAACGTATAATCTCCGCTGTTTCATTCGAAAGGACTGGCTATGCACCGACGTCGTTTCATGCTTGGGATCTCGGCCGGTTTGGGAACCGGTTTTCTAAAGACAGACCGGTCGGCAGCTGCTGCGGACCAATACGACATCGCCGATGTGGAACCGTATCGCGCTGCGGCCGTCGAACGATGGGAAAGCGAGATTCAGAAGCTGGAGAGCAGAGACAAGACCGAGGAGCATGCGGCCGACAGCATCTTGTTCGTCGGCAGTTCGAGTATTCGCATCTGGAAGAACATCGCCGCCGATATGGCACCCTACGATCCCATCCAGCGCGGGTATGGCGGAGCGCGCTGGTCCGATGTCGCAGTTTTCGCCGAGCGTTTGATCTGGCCACATCCCTTTCGGGCGGCCGTGTTCTTCGTCGGCAACGACATCACTGGCGGAGACAATGACAAACAGCCTGCAGAAGTCGCCCGGCTCTTCGCATACGTCTGGCAGCAGCTCCGCAAGCACAACGCAACGGCGCCGGTGTTTTACGTCGCCGTCACGCCAACTCCCCGCCGCTGGGCGGCCTGGCCACAGATCAAGGCGGCCAACAGCGCTGTCCGCGAGCTGTGCGAGACTCTGGATGAGACCTATTTCGTGGGAACGGAAAGCGTTTTTCTCGACGGGCAACGCCAACCCCGCCCAGAGCTGTTTCGGAAAGATCAATTGCATCTGAACGAAGACGGCTACATCCGCTGGTCGGCCATTATCAAGTCACATCTCGACTCGAGACTGGATGGATCGGCTTGACCTCGCCAAGTAAGATGGCCGTACGTTAGAAAAGCCGTTCACAACTCTAGTTTCGAAGTTGCCCCCCATGCCAAGATACTCAGCACGTTGTTTGATTGTCTCCGCTGCCGCATTGCTGCTGGCCTGGCCTTCGTCGGCCCTCAGAGCCCAGCCCCATTTGCAGGCGCGGTATGACGAATCGGCAGGGACGATCTCCGTCTATCGTGCAGGCACAGATCAGCCGATTCTGACACAGCATGTCAAGCCAGACTTCCGACCTTACCTGCACCCGATTCTGGCACCAGATGGGCGTGGAGTCTTGACTGAATACAGCCCTGGACACCACCGACATCAAACCGGGTTGTATTGGGGCTTTACCCGCGTCAACGGCCGCGACTACTTTCATCACCCCGGAGGTGAATACTGGCGTCGGGTCTCTGCCGGTGTGCTGAAGGCGGCGAGCGCCGGGATGGGAGATCCAGTGCAATGGCAGACGGTCTATGACTTGCTCGGCGAGAACGGAGAAGCCGTGCTTACTGAGTCACAGATCTGGACGATGCACGAAAAAGACGGCCGATACCTGCTGGACTTGCAGTGGACCGGAGAAGCGAGAACATCGATCACGATCGGCAAGTATGACTATGGAGGGCTGTTTCTGCGGATGCCATGGCGACAAGGGATCCGTGGAGAGGTCTTCAACAGTGCCAGGCAGGATGCCCGGCGAGCGGAGGGGCAGCGGGCCGTCTGGCTGGATGTTGGTATGCAGGTGGCTGGCCGCGACGATCTGGCGCACATCGCCATTTTCGATCACCCCCGGAACCATGGCTTCCCCCAACCGTGGCGTGTCGACCACCAACTGGGCGTCGGACCGGCACCCGCCCGACTGGGCGATTGGAAGATCGCCGTGGGAGAGCGGGTCGCTCTCAGACATCAGTTGTTGGTGTACACAGGCACGCTTAGCGACGTCGAAGTGACCGAGCAGTGGTCACAATTCTCAGGCCAGAGCTTGGCCGTCGCACAGTGGGGTGTCGCCCAGCAAGAAGGCCGTACAGCCGAGTTCCTGACGCCGGAAAAAGCAGTGCAAAGCATGACGTTGGCCGATGGATTCGAGGTCAACGTCTACGCGGCCGAGCCCACGATCACTCAACCGATGGCTTTCTGCTGGGACGACCGCGGCCGATTGTGGATCGCTGAAAACCGGGATTACGAAACACGGGGACGGGGCTTCTCGAACTCTGGCGACAGCCGCATCCTGATATTGGAAGACACAGATCGCGATGGAGCGGCGGACAGTCGCCAGGTGTTTTTGGAGGGGATTCCGTTTCCAGCTGCGATCGCCGTGGGCGTCGACGGACTATGGCTCGGAGCGCCGCCCAACCTGCTATTCGTTCCCGACCGCGATGGCGATGACCGTGCCGATACGGATGATATTGAAGTCCGCTTGACCGGTTGGGGCATTCGCGACCGTCACGAGACACTCAACAGCCTCCATTGGGGACCTGATGGCTGGCTCTACGGATGCCAGGGATACGCCACGCCGTCGCGGGTCGGTAAACCCGCGGGGGCCGGCCGCATCTACCGGCATCGGGAGCCGTTCCCCCAGCAGATCGGATACGAAGGTGAGGCCACTGAAATCAACGGAGGTGTGTGGCGCTACCATCCAATCAAGGATCGTTTTGAGGTCGTGGCCCACGGTTTCAGCAATCCTTGGGGGCTCGACTACGATGCCAAAGGTCAGTTCTTTATCAGCGCCTGTGTGATTCCACACCTGTGGCACGTGATCCCCGGCGGCATCTATCATCGTCAGGGCGGCCGGCACTTTAGTCCCTACATCTACAGCGATATCGGCACGATCGCCGATCATCGGCATCGTTCCGCTCATGGCGGCGCCCGCGTGTACCTATCGGACGCTTTCCCCGACAAGTACAAGCGGCGGATATTCATGGCAAATATCCACGAGCATGCCGTATTGACCGACATCTTGAAACCAAGCGGTTCAGGGTTCGTGGGAGTCCATGGTGACGATTTCCTGCTAGCCAACAACGCTCAGTGGATCGGCTTCAGTGTCGAAATCGGACCTGACGGTGCAGTCTACATTCTCGACTGGCACGACGCCGACATCTGCGGCAAGGATGTGCTCAACAAAGACACAGGACGTGTCTTTCGTATCGCGCCGAGTAAGTCGCTCGCAGTCGAATGGGATGGCCGCTATTCGGACGTGCGGACAATGAGTGACCTGGAACTGGCCAATTTGCAGCGCAGCGAAAGCGCTTGGCACGCACGCCGGGCGCGCTTGAACCTCCAGCATCGCGCGCAACAACAGACCGTTGAGCCGAGCGCTGTGGATGAACTACGAAAGGTATTCGCGGATGCAAGCATGAATCCCGATTACCGCCTGCGAGCCCTCTGGACGCTGCATGTGATCGGCGAAGCAAAGCTCGAACTGCTGAACCAGGCGCTACGAGATGGTGATGAGTATATTCGCGCGTGGGCGATTCAGTTGCTGTGCGAAGACGGTGCCCCGGCCACTGCGACGCTGGAACAGTTTGAACAATTGGCACAGCGGGACGCTTCACCAGTTGTCCGGCTCTACCTTGCGTCTGCGCTGCAGCGTCTGCCTCACGAAGCTCGCTGGCCGATTGTAGAGCAGCTGGCACAACATGCCGAGGATGCTGAGGATCACAACATCCCCAAGATGATCTGGTTTGGCTTAGAACCGTTAGTCGTCGACGATTCCGAGAGGGCCACGGAGTTGGCCGCCAAGACTCAGATACCGTTGCTGGCCCGGAACATTTCTCGGAGGCTGGCGGACGCGGACGACTTAGATACGGTGGTCGCCGCTGTAGGGCGCCATACGCAAGCCCGGCGCGAGCTGTTGCTTGGTCTGCGAGACGGCCTCGAGGGGCGCTACGATGTGGCGGCACCGACGAAGTGGGCAGCAGTCTACGACGAGCTCTCTCGAGACGAGGGAGAGATTGGTGCACTGGCACTCCAACTGGCTCAACAGTTCGGAGACACGGTTGCCGCCAAGCAGTTGCTGATGACACTAAGCGATCGCCAAGCGGACCTGGAACTTCGCCGCCAGGCTCTGCAAGGGCTGACCGGCCGCCAGCGGCCAGAAGTTCGGCCACAGTTGGTCTCGCTTCTCGACGATTCGTCATTGCGATTGGAAGCGATCCGCGCTACGGCGGCGTTCGACGACGTTGGGCTGACGCGGGCGGTGCTCGCCCGATACTCGCAGCTGACGACTGAAGAAAAGCTGGAGGCCGTGCACGCACTGGCATCCCGTCCGAGTTCCGGTCGCGCCTTAACCGAGGCCATCAAGAAGGGGCACGTGCCAAAGCGAGATGTCCCTGCCTACGTGGCGCGGCTGCTGCGGCGGGTGGTGGGCAACCGTTTTGTGGACGTGTGGGGCCCGATTGACGCTCTATCCGCCGACAAGGAAGCCCAGTTTGCCAAGTTCCGCTCGTTGTTGACCGAGGTTGCCCTCGACAGCGCGGACCCCAGCCACGGCCGTGTGGTGTTCAAGCGAACCTGCGCCGCGTGCCACAAGATGTATGGCGAAGGCGGCCTGACCGGTCCCGACATCACGGGTGCCAATCGCACCAATTTGGAGTACCTCCTGGGCAACGTGCTCACGCCCAGCGCCATCATTCAGGACAACTACCGGATGCAGATCGTGCTAACCGAAGATGGCCGGGTCTATTCGGGTATTCCGGCTGGCGAGAACGAACGGCAGCTCCGCCTGTGGATTGCCAATCAAGAACAGCCGGTAGTGATCGCGAAGTCGCAAATCGAATCGCGCGAAATCGCGCCGGTCTCGATGATGCCCGAGGGGCTCCTAAAGAACTTGGCCGACAAGGAAGTGCTAGATTTGGTAGCGTACTTGAGAACGCCCCACCAGGTATCGCTGCCGGACTAGAGTGTGCACTAACTGACTCTGACACTGACTTGGAGAACACTCATGGTTCACCGACTGCTCCCGATCACTCTTGCCGTCGTTGCGTGTAGCCTATCTGCCGCCGAGCATCACACAGTACCGCCCGAGCCGGATGGCATGCAGCGGATCTTTGACGGAAAATCGCTGGCTGGCTGGGACGGTGACCCGCGCCTCTGGTCCGTGCACGAGGGAACGCTGCGGGGAGAAACGACAGAGGAGCAGGCGGCCAATGGCAACACCTTTATTATTTGGAAGGGCGGAAAGCTGAAAGACTTCGACCTCCGCCTTTCCTTCCGCTGCAACGCCACCAACAACTCAGGCATTCAGTATCGGTCGAAGCATATCACGACGGGTGAAGTCAGGAACAAGTGGGTGGTGCGGGGATATCAGCATGAGGTTCGCAACGAGCACGACTTCCCGAACATCGCTGGTTTTATCTACGACGAGGGCGGCACGCGGAAGCGGATCTGCGTCGTGGGCGAACGGGCTCGCTGGGAAGAGGATGGAAAGGTCGTCGAGGACGTCTTTATGGACGAAGCTCAGTTCCAGGACCTGTTCAAGTTGGACGATTGGAACGATGTTGCAATCATCGCTCGCGGTAACCACATTCGCCACTACCTCAACAACCGGCTGATTCTTGATTTCACCGACGATCCTCAGCTGGCACTTTACGAAGGCATCCTGGCTTTGCAATTGCACGCAGGCAAACCGATGTGGGTCGAGTTCAAGGACATCCGCATCAAAGCGCTACAGTAACCAACGAGTTGGACTTTGGGAAAAACAAATCAGCCGGAGTGCGTTAGCATCCGGTTCCTGTAGGAACCGTGGGCCAACGCCAGCGGCTGATGTCCCAGCATCACTCTCGTTTATTTGGCTGTTGACCGGACAGAGCGCCACGACGACGCGGGCCTCGCGAGTTCACACCTCAACTTCGGTGATTGGCTGCCGAGGCGCGTGTGCAGCTGCTACCGACCAACGACAGGTTCTATGCCCGCAGGCACGAATTCGCTCGACGACGCCCGAGGACGGATCCAAGCGGCGTACGACCCCGCGCTGCTCGAGTCGGCCGGTCACCGACTGATCCGTTCACTGGCGGACCATCTGTTCAGTGTCGAATCAGCTGGCAAGAAGGTGCTGAACTGGGAAGAACCGCCTAGTAACGTTGAGAAGGCCGCCGCTTTTCTCCGGCGAGATAGTGTTGTAGACGGCGAGCTCGCGGCGCGCTTTGCGGAATTAGCAGGCACGATGCTGTCGCGGGGTTTGAACCTGCATGATCCCCGCTACGTGGGGCACCAGGTACCGGCTTCGATCCCTCTGGCTGGCCTGTTTGATGCGGTGGGGTCGGTCACCAACCAAGTCATGGCCATCTACGAGATGGGTCCCTGGGCCAGTGCGGTCGAGCAGGCGGTGGTCAACGAACTGGGACAACTAATCGGCTGGTCTGCGGACGATTTCGCCGGCTTTGCCACCCACGGTGGCTCTCTGGCCAACCTCACGGCCCTATTAACGGCGCGCAACGTACGTCTGGATGGCGTTTGGGAGGATGGCGTCTCTGCAGCGGGCCCCCGGCCGGTGCTGGTCACCCACCCAGACACCCATTACAGCATCGCACGGGCAGCCGGCGTCTTAGGATTGGGTACGAGCCAGATTGTCCGTGCCGAGTTGGACGCCGGTCGCCGGATCGATCCACAGCGGTTGGACGAGACACTGAGGATCCTGCACACCGAGTCACGGCCCGTGGTGGCGGTTGTGGCCTGCGCGTGTGCTACGCCGATTGGCGCCTTCGATCCGCTCGACGAAATCGCCGACGTCTGCCAGCAGCACGATGTCTGGCTACACGTCGACGCCGCGCATGGGGGCGCCGCGTGTTTTAGCGCACGGCACTGTCACCGTGTGGCAGGACTGGAACGAGCTGACAGTTTGGTGTGGGATGCGCACAAGATGCTCTTTGTGCCTGCGTTGTGTGCCTTCGTGTTCTACCGCAACAAGGAACATCGCTTCGAGGCATTTCGACAGGAGGCCCCATATCTGTTCGATCCATCGGCGCCCGGCCTGGCTGACTATGACAGCGGGCTGAAAACTGTCGAGTGCACGAAGCGCGCGGCGACGTTTGGATTGTGGGGAGTCTGGTCGCTGTTCGGCAGCCAGCTGTTTGAGGACCTAGTGGACGTGACGTTTGATTTAGGCCAGCAGTTTTATCGGAAGCTGGTGGACGCGGCAGACTTCGAGCCCTTGCATGACCCGGAGTGTAACATTGTCGCCTTCCGGTACGTACCTGCGGAACTGCGGGCTGCACCGGCCGATCGGCTGGGACAATTTCAGTGGGACCTCCGCCGCGAAGTCATCCGCTCCGGTACGTTTTACTTGGTGCCAACGTCGTACGAGGGAACCGGAGCGCTGCGCGTGACGTTGATCAACCCGCTAACCACGGGCGACCATCTCGATCAGTTGATGATGGAACTGCGTACCCGTGGCCACGGTTTGCTGGAATCGTGAAGATACGCGTGGGACTAGAGCCGTCCCGTTGGGACTTGGCTTGTGCTTCACCGATTACCCAGGGCAGCGGCAAGGTTCGTGGAACTCACCTTGCCTCACCCTGGGCTTCGATAGAGTTGTCCCTTCGGGACACTCGCCCGCCTTGCGCGGAACACTGGGGTGCGATCCACCGAACCCACGCCAACCAACCAAGTCCCGCAGGGACGTCCCCATCAAAGCCCAGGGTAAGTCGACGCGAGCAAGGCGAGCGGCGACGTAGCCCTGGGTCACGATCCATCGAACCCACGCCAACCAACCAAGTCCCGCAGGGACGTCCCCATCAAAGCCCAGGGCAAGTCGACGCGAGCAAAGCGAGCGGCGACGCAGCCCTGGGTCGCGATCCATCGAACCCACGCCAACCAACCAAGGTCGCGATCCACCGAACCCGCACCAATCAACCAAGGTTCAGGGTGGTAAAATCGACACCCGACGTTCACGGCCCTAAACCAACGGGGGGAAATGAGGATGGCACAGTCGCTGGCACAAATCTACGTGCACATCGTTTTTTCAACGAAAGGACGGAAGCCTTGGTTGCGTGACGAAGGGCTACGCGACCAACTGTACGCATACATGGCTACAATCTTGCGCGACAATGTCGATTCGCCTGCCTTGATCATTAACGGAGTCGCGGACCACGTCCATCTGTTGGTACGGCTCAGCCGCCGTTTTGCGGTCATGAAGGTCCTTCAAGAGAGCAAGACAGAAACGAGCAAGTGGGTGAAGCGCCAATCGACGAGGACAAGCGACTTTGCTTGGCAAGGTGGTTACGGAGCCTTCTCAGTTAGTCGATCCATGATCGACGAGGTCAAGAAGTATATTCAGAACCAACGGGAACATCACGAGCGAGTTTCCTTCCAGGACGAGTTTCGTGAACTTTGTCGCCGGCACGGTTTGGAGTTGGACGAACGATACGCGTGGGACTAGAGCCGTCCCGTTGGGACTTGGTTTGTGTTTTACCGATTACCCAGGGCAGCGGCAAGGTTCGTGGAACTCACCTTGCCTCACCCTGGGCTTCGATAGAGTTGTCCCTTCGGGACACTCGCCCGCCTTGCGCGGAACACTGGGGTGCGATCCACCGAACCCACGCCAACCAACCAAGTCCCGCAGGGACGTCCCCATCAAAGCCCAGGGTAAGTCAACGCGAGCAAAGCGAGCGGCGACGCAGCCCTGGGTCGCGATCCACCGAACCCATGCCAACCAACCAAGTCCCGCAGGGACGTCCCCATCAAAGCCCAGGGTAAGTCAACGCGAGCAAGGCGAGCGGCGACGCAGCCCTGGGTCGCGATCCACCGAACCCACGCCAACCAACCAAGTCCCGCAGGGACGTCCCCATCAAAGCCCAGGGCAAGTCAACGCGAGCAAGGCGAGCGGCGACGCAGCCCTGGGTCACGATCCACCGAACCCACGCCAACCAACCAAGTCCCGCAGGGACGTCCCCATCAAAGCCCAGGGCAAGTCAACGCGAGCAAGGCGAGCGGCGACGCAGACGCAGCCCTGGGTCGCGATCCACCGAACCCACGCCAACCAACCAAGTCCCGCAGGGACGTCCCCATCAAAGCCCAGGGCAAGTCAACGCGAGCAAGGCGAGCGGCGACGCAGACGCAGCCCTGGGTCGCGATCCACCGAACCCACGCCAACCAACCAAGTCCCGCAGGGACGTCCCCATCAAAGCCCAGGGTCAGTCGACGCGAGCAAAGCGAGCGGCGACGCAGCCCTGGGTCGCGATCCATCGAACCCACGCCAACCAACCAAGTCCCGCAGGGACGTCCCCATCAAAGCCCAGGGCAAGTCGACGCGAGCAAAGCGAGCGGCGACGCAGCCCTGGGTCGCGATCCATCGAACCCACGCCAACCAACCAAGTCCCGCAGGGACGTCCCCATCAAAGCCCAGGGTAAGTCGACGCGAGCAACGCGAGCGGCGACGCAGCCCTGGGTCGCGATCCACCGAACCCACGCCAACCAGCCAAGTCCCGCAGGGACGCCCCCATCAAAGCCCAGGGTAAGTCAACGCGAGCAAGGCGAGCGGCGACGCAGCCCTGGGTCGCGATCCACCGAACCCACGCCAACCAACCAAGTCCCGCAGGGACGTCCCCATCAAAGCCCAGGGTAAGTCGACGCGAGCAAAGCGAGCGGCGACGCAGCCCTGGGTCGCGATCCACCGAACCGACGCCAATCAACCAAGGTCGGCGGCGGCCAATCAACCAAGGTCGCCTCACCGATGCCCGGGTCCCTTCCGAACGGCAACTGGCGTGTCGAAGTAGACGGCGCAGCCGCCGCGGTCGGTCTCGCGTGGGGGCACCAGTGCATTACCACACTGACCCTGGCTCAACCAACCTCCTTTGGGAATCAACAACACGTCGCGCCGCTGGCGCACATCAAAACGCAATCGCACCACCAACTCGGCCAGCTCCGACTGCACCACAGCCAGCTCGCCGTCGGTCATCCCCACTGCCGCTTCCGGATGGACTGTGGCAACCAAGGGCCCGTCCAGCGCGTCGCGAACCCACTGTGAGCCCTGAGACCGTTCGCTCGACAACGCCATGAGCAGTAGGGGACGATCGGCGGTCGGTCGTGGTGGGTCGACCACCACGTGCTGGATCAGATTCACTTTGCCGTTGGCCGTCGCGAACTTTCTGTCAGCGAACATGATCGTCTCGCTCTGAGGATTGCGGACGGCACCCTGGCGCAACGCTTCCAACGACACACCGTGTGGGTCGACCTTTCTCAGCAGGCGTCTCTTCCACTGCTCGACGCTGTCGGTGAACTCGCCATTCATTTCCAGGCGACCGGCCAACTCTTGGACGATTTCATAGTCCGACTTGACGCCGTCCGGTGGAGCGACAACGGGCCGCGCTTCGGCCAACCAGTGGTGACCATACGCCCCCAGGAGGTCGTCCTCTTCCAGCATGGTTGTGGTCGGCAGGACGAGGTGGGCACAACGAGCCGTGTCGGTCATGAACGAGTCGACGACAACTGTGAACTGGCGCGACTTCAGCGCACTGGCAACGGCATGCGAGTCGGGCAGCATGGCGACTGGGTTGCCCGCTGTGACCCAGACCATTCGAATGGGTGGATCGGCTGCAGCAAGAATTCCCGGCCCCAAGAGTGGTTCCGGAATGCGACGCGGCGCGACCTCGCCCCCCCGGGCAAATGACGTATCAAACGCCCCACGTCGCTCGTAGTAGAACGAGACTCCACCACCGGAAACACCTAAGTTGCCGGAGATTGCGCCCAGCGCATCGATCGCCCGAATGGTTGCGCAGCCGTGAGCGCGACGCTGCATCCCCCAGCCGACGAGGATCGCTGAAGGACCGGCCGCGTAGCTCGCCGCAAGCTCTACGAGTTGAGCCTCTTCGACGTCGGCGATCTGAGCCCACTCGGCCGGCGAGCGAGACTTCGCCAAAGTGCGGAACTGCTCGAAATGATTGCAGTATGAATGTGCTTGGGGATCGTACCGTTGGTGCTCGAACAACCAGCATGCCACGCCCAGCGCCAGCGCGATGTCGCCTCCAGGCCGAGGCTGGAGATACTGCTCACAGAGGCTTGCCGTGCGATGATGGACGGGGTCGATCAGCACCAAACGAGCCCCGCGGCGACGTGCCTCTTTGAGAATCGGCAAGAGGTGGACTTGGCCCACGTAGGGATTCTTTCCCCACAACACAATGGTCTTGCTCGCAAGCAGATCGAACAGATCATTGCTGTTCTTTTGACCGAAATCCTCCAATTGGGCGGCGTCCCCGGCACCCGTGCAGACGTCCCCGGACTTGACCGCCACGGGACCAAACTTCTCAAAAAAGTAATCGGTGACATGTTTCATCATGCCCAGCGATCCGCCACATCGATAATGTAGGATGGCGGCTCCTCCGGACTCGTCGCGAATCCGGAGCATCCGTGTGGCGATCAGATCCAAAGCACTTGGCCAAGAAATCGGCTCGAAAGTGGAACCGGTACGGAGTAGTGGGGTAAGTAGGCGAGCCGGATCGTACTGTCGCTCCAAAAATCGGCTGGTTCGGTGGCAAAGAAAGCCCTGCGTGACGGGATGGTCCGGATCGCCCTGGATCCGCACGATCCGCCCGTCTTCGACCGTGGCGATGATCCCACAGGCGTCAGGACAATCCCGGTTGCAGGCGGTGCGATGGGCAGGCATCGGCAAAAACGTGGTTAGATTCAGGGCGCGTGACGTCCCGGTGGCTGGTTCCGGGCGGTCCGCTTCGAACCGTCAGGTTAAACCTAGCGCAGTTGGGCTGTCCAGGGTCACGCACAGCTGATCACAAAGCTCTGCGTGAAATCGCGCGGCCAACCGACCAAGAGTAAGAGTGGGGCCTTCTCTCAACACAAGGCAGCAGGGCCGCATCCCGGGGACGGCACGGGCAACGTGTCTGACACGATCCGGACGATTTTGAGAGGCTGGGAGGTAGGGGGGCCGCGCCGGTAAACCGTTAGCCCGCAGAGTGTTAACTGGACTTCGATATCCAGTTTTCGCTTTTCTGACCGGCCCGATTCGTGTATTTTAGAAGGTCTCCAGGGGATCCCTCCTTAATACCCGCAGGTAGGTACTATGCTCGCCAGATCGCTATTCGTGCTCGCCTTGGTTTTCTGTTTGGGTTCGCAACCGGCCTCAGCCCAAAGACCTGGCCAAAAACCTCCGACTGGAAAGCCGGCGAATAAGCAACCGAACAAGAAGGACGGCCAAGCTAAACCTGGTGAAAAGAAAGAAGGTGCTGACAAGAAAGAGGCCGTCGAATCGGTGAAGCGGCCAGAGAAGCCGCCCCGCCCACCCGATCCCCGCGAGTTCGAGGCGAAACCCGACGAAAGGGGTTTGGTCAACTTCAACTTCTACGGCCAGTCTTGGCCGGACCTAGTCCAGTGGCTGGCCAAGATCAGCAACTACAGCTTGGACTGGCAGGAACTTCCCAAAGACTACGTCAACATCACAACTTCACGGCCGTACACCGTGCCTGAAATCCACGACCTGTTCAACCGGCTGTTGCTGGAACGCGGATTTACCATGGTCAAAAAGGGGCGGATCCTGGCTGTAAACCGCATCGAAAAAATCGACCCCAGTTTGCTGGTCCGCGTCGATGACGAATCGGAATTGCTCGACCTGCCCGCTCACGAGTTGGTCAAGATCACGTTCCATCTTCCGGAGAAGCTCAAGGCGGACCAAGTGGCGGCCGACATCAAGTTTCTCTTGAGCCCGCACGCCAAAGTGCACCCTTTGGTGACCACCAATCGCCTACTGGTGATCGACGCGGTGATCAACCTGCGCGAAGCAAGCCAGCTGATCAACGCCGAGCATCTTGCCGCGGCAAGCCACCTAGTGCCGACCGAATTCAAAGTACATTTCGCGCGGGCGGACCGGGTGGCCGATCAGGTGATGATTCTGCTGGGCCTAGATCCCAGCACCCGCCGCACCCCGCAAGAGCTCCAGGTCGAGACCCAGCGGCTGCAGCTCTTCCGGCAGATGCAGCAGAAGGGCAAGGATATCAGCAAGTACTTGCGCAAGGGCGACGGTCCTCAAGTCCATCTTGCGGTGAACCACCGCAACAATTCGATTCTGGCCAACGCTCCGCCCGCAGAGTTGAAGATCATCAAGAGGGCGATCGAGCAGTTGGACGTCCCCACGGGTGGTTTGGCGGCTGGGGCAACATCGGCTTCCCCGGCGATGTCGATGGGTATGAAGATGGAGAAGTACAAGCTCGTGGCGATCAGCCCGGAGGCCATCGTGACGGCGTTGGAAGAGATCGGCGATCTGGATCCCCGCACCCGTTTTCGAACGGACGTGAATGCCAGAGTCGTGTTCGCCCATGCCACGGAGGCGGATCATCTGAAAATCAAGTCGATGATTGACAACCTGGACGGGACCGGCCGACAGCTCGAAGTGGTCTGGCTGAGGCGGCTCCCCGCTGAGTCCGTGGCGGCAACACTGCACAAGCTGATGGTGGGCGAGAAGGAGGAAGACGACAACAACCGCAGAGGCTACTACTACTTTGGTTATTCGCGGCGAAACCAGAACGAGGTTCCCAAAGGTGAATTCCGGGTGGATGCGGACGTTGAAAGAAATCGCCTTTTGCTGTGGGCGAACGATGCCGAGATGGTGGAAGTGCGCAGATTCTTGGAGAAACTGGGCGAGATCCCGGGCCGGTCGGGTAACCCGCACACGGTCCGCTATATCGAACCACGCACCCAGGAGGCAACGGTTCGGCTGCTGGAGCAGCTCCAGAAACACTGGAAGGGGCGCAACCAGCTGCTGATCGAGACCCCCGAACCTGAAGCCGAGGAACCCACGAAGACTGTCATACCGCCAGCAGAAGCCAGCCTGCAAGTTGAGTCGCCTTACCGGTTCGCAGCGCAGATAACGACCGACAAGGTTGAAAACTCCGGGAGCGGCAGCGGGCGGCAGCGGGCAATGAATCAAGGCCCACCGCCGATAACGATCACCGTCGATAGAGAAGGCCGCATCACACTGAGCTCGAATGACACCGTGGCGCTGGACGAGCTCGAAGACCTGATGAACAGCCTCACACCGCCAGCTCCGAATTACGAGGTCTTCTACCTGAAGTACGCTTTCGCCTCGATGGTCACACTCAACCTCGAGGAGTACTTCGAAGAGGAGGAGACCTTCGACACCCAAGACAACTGGATGCGTGCCTGGTATGGGTTTGACTTCGAGTCCAGTAAGGAGTCAGGAACGGGGTTGAGTGCGCGAAAGCAACTTCGTTTTATTTACGACTTCGACACAAATTCCATCCTCGTCTCCAACGCCAGCCCATCCCAACTGGAAACCGTCAGGTCACTGATCGATATTTATGACAAGCCGCCTTCTGAAGAGTCAATCAGCGCCCGGAGTTTCCAAATCTTCAAACTTGAGTTCTCGCAGGCGGATGCCGTGGCGAAGACGATCAAAGAAGTGTACCGCGATCTGTTGAGCTCCAAGGACAAGGATTTTCAAAACAAAGGCGAGCAAAAGCAAACCAGCCAAACGACGAACTATTATCGAATCTCCGGGTCCACCGACGACAACAGCAAAAAGACCAAGGTCAAGGCCTCGTTCGAGGGCGCGTTGTCGGTTGGTGTCGACCCCGTCTCGAACACCGTCATCGTCTCAGCTCAGGAAGAGTGGATGCCTAGCATCGCGAGGATGATCGAATACCTTGACGAGAATGCACGGCCCGACAGGACGGTCGCCGTCCAGCGCGTGGCAACGTCCACCAGTGCCAGCTCGTTGCAGGAAACGCTGGCCAAGTTGTTTACCGAGCCTGAGGTAAGCAAAACGCAAGATCCGAACCAAAAGAAGAACGGCCAGCAGCAGCAAGGTCAGGCGAATCGGCAGCAGGGCAAGAACGGCCAGAACTAACTGCCTGTTGAAAAACACCATCTTGGCGTTTTCAGCCTCGCCAAGCTCAGAACAGAGTTCTTCGCGGCTCACATCCCTGTGATGCGGCAGCCCGTTGAGAAGCTGCTAACCCGAATTATTCCTGAGCGATCTGCTGTGAGGTCGTAAGTCCATCCGTGGCTTCGTCATGCTTCACAATTCTCCCTCGACGTATTGCTTCAATACGCCTGCGGAAGAATTGCTCGCCTTCCTTGCCACGAACGTACTTACAACCTCTCGCCACGATCTTCATGAATAATCCGGGCTAAGGCTGCCAGTCCCGTCGCAGCAACTCCGCGTGAAGCTGGACTTGCGCCATCAATTCAGGTATAAGAAGTACTTCTTTTGCTGCTTTACTGGATTGGTTGCTCGAGGTCCGTTATGCGGTTGGCCCTTCAGACCGACATCGCCCTGAGAACGCTGATGTTCTTGGCATGTCGCCGCGAGCGGGCAACGGTCGCGGATGTGGCCGGTTTCTTCGATATCTCAACGGCGCATGTCGCCAAGGTCGTCAACCAGCTGGCGCGGTTTGGATTCGTTCGCAGCATTCGCGGCGTGGGTGGTGGCATCGAGATCGCTCGGCCGGCCAGCGAGATCACGGTTGCCGAAGTGATCACGTCGTTCGAGGGGTCCATGCACCTGCTGGACTGCGTCGCCACCGACGGAATTTGCGTCATCGAATCTTTTTGCAAGCTGAAGGGCGTGTTGGCTGAAGCCGAGCGAGTGCAACTGGAGTATTTGAGTGCCGTGACACTGCAGGAGGTGCTGCCAACGGCCCGACAACTTTCCCAGGTCAGCGACGGCAACTGACTGGTGCAGGGTCAGTCCTAATATCTTGAATTTCACTTATGAAAGGACCGGTCATGAAGAAGACGCAGCGGACAGTGTTGGCGATCTTGGGGATTTCGTTGATCGCCTGCCTAACCGGGTTAACAACGCGAGCTGATCATCACAAGTCTGACCCTGCAATTGAACGTGCTCGCAAGACAGTGAAGATGCTGGACGACGTTTACAAGACGGCCGTCGTGCTGATCACCGACAAGTACGTTCATGACGAGGATGACTTTCCAGCTGGCAGCGCAGCCATCGCTCTGTTCGATGCGATCAACAAGAAGGGTTGGCACGAAGTAAGGCTACTGGATGCCACTGGTGAACCCTATGATGACGACAATGTGGCGCGAGACGCCTTTGACAAAAAGGCCATCAAGCAGCTGAAAGCGGGTAAGGCATTCGTTGACGAAGTGGAGACCAAGGATGGTAAGCGGTTCTTGCGCGCGGCGACTCCGATTCCGGTGGTGATGAAGAAGTGTGTGATGTGCCACGCTCATTATGCGGAGGCAAAGGAAGGCGAACCGATTGGGCTGCTGAGCTACACGATTCCCATCGAATAGCCTGTGCGCCCGGCTGGCGCGACCTCCCGACCCATGACGACTGGCGATCTCCGCTGCTGATCCTACGTCGGGATCGCCGCTGGCAACAAGAAAAACACTTCATTCTTGGCAGCACAGAGCGCGGGCGATAAGTCCGCGGCGTTCGTCGACGATCGGTAATCGGACGTGGTATGCTGGGTGCGCCAGCCCCGTGACCACTTTCAGCCGATGTAGGGGCGATGACCCCAGGAGGTAGGCGATGCCGAGAATTGCCGCCGTTTGCTGCGCCATATTGACCCTGTTCTCCCCAGTCGTGCTTCCGGCGTGCACCACGATTCTTGTGGGGAAGAAGGCCACTTCCGACGAATCCGTTCTGATGGCAACGTCCTGTGACGGCGACATCATGGGCCTTGTCTACGTCGTGCCTGCCAAAGAATACCCAGCCGGAACGACGGTACCCATGTTCTATGACTTCCCTGCGCCTGCCACGTGGGAGGAACACGTCGCGCAGACGAGGCAGGGCTATACGTTGGTCGGTCAACTTCCGATCGACGCCACCTATCGCTGCGTGCTCGCGGCTGGTCACTTGGCCGACAGTGTCACGGGGGGCATCAATGAGCATGGCGTGAGCATGGGAATTGAATATATGGGGATGCGGTCCGAGTTGGTCAACGAGCGCGGTCGCGTCAGCACGTGCAGCAATCACTGGACCACCTCTTTGATCGCCAACGGGCTGATGCGCGCCAAGACCGCCCGCGAGGCGATACGACTGATGGGTGATATGGTCGAGAAGTACGGTTTCACCTACTACTGGGCGCCGGCCGCCGGCTGCGCGATTCCGGTTGTCGACAAGAATGAAGCCTGGATCATGGAGATCTTCGGCCCCGGCCACCAGTGGACCCCCGAGTCAGGCAAACCCGGGGCGGTGTGGTGCGCGCAGCGAGTGCCGGATGGCCAAGTCAGCTGCAGCGCCAACCGCAGCCGTATCGGAAGTGTCGATCTGGCTAACTCCGACGAGTTTCTGGCTTCACCTAATGTTCTGACGCTCGCCGAGGAGTTAGGTCTTTGGAGTCCGGGCACACCGTTTGTCTGGTACGACGTGTACGGTGTGCCGGGCAACCGGGAGAATTCCTTGCGCGAGTGGCGTGCCCTCAGCGCGGTGGCGCCTTCCCAAGGACTGCAGTTCACCGATGACCCCGCGCAAGACAGGTACCCGTTTGCCGTCACGCCTGATATGAAGGCCGACGTGCCGTTGTTGGCAAAAGTTATGCGCGATTCCTATCAGGGAACGGAGTTTGACATCACCGAACGCAATGCCTTCCAGGTAGGCGGTCAAAAGAGCCCACTAGCTCGCCCGTTCGGCGAACCGGAGCTGTTCGAGCTGCTGGACTTGCAACCAGAGCGATGCATCGGTTCGGAAACAAGCGGCTACGTCTATATCTCTCAGATTCGCGACTGCCTGCCGCCGCCAGTGGCAGGTTGCATGTGGTTTACGTTAGGCCCCTGCTTTACGAGTTGTTTCTCGCCGATCTACGCAGGCACTAATAGCATCACGGATGCTTGGAGCCGCAGTCCGAGCTTCGCACGGATTGACCGCACGCAGATCCAGTGGAAGTTTCAACTGGTGGAAGACCTGGCGGGGCTAAGATACCAAGACGCGATCGAGGACATTAGAAGTGTTTACGAACCTGCGGAGCGACAGCTCTTGGACGCGCAACCCGTGTTTGAGACGATCGCCAGCGAGATCTACGAAGAGTGCGGCGTGAAGTGTGCCGAGCAGTTTGTAACTGAGTACACAAACGCTTGCTTGGAGAGCGTCGACCAGGCCTACGGCGAGTTAGTCGACCAGCTGATGTTCAAGTATTTGTATAGTTACTCGGCTTCCGCCGAGCAGAAACCGGTCCGCGTAGCGATTCCGAGGATTCCCGATCGACCGGAGCGCCCCACGAGTGCTGGTCTCCAAACGACCGATCGCGATTCTGAGACATCAGCCGCCGGGCATTAGCTTGCGGTTTCTGCAAAAACCGGATGCTAACGCATTCCGGCTGATTTTGTTGATTAATTCGTTGGTTTAGCCCGGATTATTCATGAAGATCGTCGCGAGAGGTTGTAAGTACGTTCGTGGCAAGGAAGGCGAGCAATTCTTCCGCAGGCGTATTGAAGCAATACGTCGAGGGAGAATTGTGAAGCATGACGAAGCCACGGATGGACTTACGACCTCGCAGCAGATCGCTCATGAATAATTCGGGTTAGGACCTCCAACTTTGCTGAGAAAGCAACCGAGCCAGCAATGAGCAAGAACAACACCGATCGGAAGGGCGTCAAAACCACCCGACTGACTTCGCGACGACGGCTGTTGGTCGACGCCTCGCTCGTCGGGGCAGGAGTGTGGTTATCCAACCCTGTTGCTCGGGCCACAACCTCTGCGAATGAGAAACTGAACATTGCCGTTATCGGCGCCGGCGGACGAGGAGCTGAAAACTTGGCCGAGCTGACCAGTGAGAACATCGTCGCCCTGTGCGATGTCGATCAGCGCCGGGCCGCGGAAACCTACAAGCAGTACCCTCAGGTCAGGAAGTTTCAAGACTACCGGAAGATGCTGGAGTCGCTCGACAAACAGATCGACGCGGTCGTGATCAGCGCACCGAATCACGTTCACGCTCCCGCTAGCGCGCAGGCCATGCGGATGGGCAAGCACTGTTACTGCGAAAAGCCCTTAACTCATTCTGTCTACGAAGCACGACGGCTTGCCGAACTTGCCGCCGAGACCAAGGTGGCGACGCAGATGGGCAACCAAATACACGCCAGCGACAACTTCCGGCGGATCGTCGAGCTGATTCAAGCTGGGGCAATCGGGCCAGTTCGCGACGTCCGTCTGAGGCTAGCCCGGGGCCGCGGCGGCGATGATCGCCCCCAAGAGCGACCGCCCGTGCCCGCCGAGTTGAATTGGGACCTCTTCCTCGGACCGGCGGCGGAGCGCCCTTACCACCCCACGTATGTTCCTCACGGCTGGCACTACTGGTGGGATTTCGGCGGGGGATCCCTAGGCAATTTCGGCTGCCACTATATGGACCTTGCCTTCTGGGCCCTGCAACTCCGCCATCCGGAGTCGGTTGAGGCACTGGGAAGCCGAGCGCACCCGGAGAGCACGCCATCATCGCTTACCGTCCGCTGGCACTTCGCCGCACGCGGCGATGCGCCTCCTGTCTCGATCACTTGGGACCATGGCCGCCACCGGCCCCCCTTCTGGGCCAAGCACCGCATCCCCAACTGGAGCTGGGGCGTCTTTGTGGGTAGCGACGGGATGCTGCTGGCGAACTACGCGCAACACGCGCTCTGGCCCGCGAAGAAGTTTGCCGATTTCCAGCGACCCGAGCCGACGATCCCCAAATCGCTAGGCCACCATCGCGAATGGATCGTGGCCTGCAAGACCGGCAGCCGGACAACCTGCAACTTT
>CBDCWT010000065.1:0-76911 GCA_965223305.1 Pirellulaceae bacterium
CATTCGCCAACGCCACGTCCCATCCCTGTTGCTGCAGTTGTTCGGCGAGGTTTGCCGCACCGCAACACGATTCAAGCGCTGCTCCCATCACCAGCCGCCCCTCCAACGCCAGATCGACGAAGTCCAGAATCGCACCCTGGTGGTTGTTCACTCGACCATTAGCTAACACCGCACCCTCTCGGTCCAAACACACACACTTGAACTACCGAGTCGTGATAATCCAAACCACCAACGCCTGTAAATTCGGTAAATTATGCATCCCGTCGCTCCTGACCGAAGACTTAGGAAGAAGTCAAACACTCCCTAAATCTAGGTCTCGGAGCGACGGACTTTTCATCCCATCTTCTAGCTTAAGGTGTAACCCAATTGATGAATGACGTTTAGTCACGCTATCGCGGCAGTGCTGTCAGGCAAGCCAAGCCGCCGCATCTTATCCAGCTGCCTGCCTATCGTTACTAGCCGCCAGCTTGGGACGTGATAGCACGAAAGACTGCACTGCATGCCAGCATCGTTAAGGCAGTCAAAGTGTTTGGGCTTAAACTAGCGACATTCGACGATTCCACCGACGCGGGTTGGCTAGCTCGCACAGAAGAGCTGGGACTGCGCTCGTTCGTGCAGTGAACTCTGCCGCTCTGCACGTCGGGTTGACGGTCTTGATCGTCTACGCCGGGCGGTATCACCCTCGTTGTCCCGCTGGGTGCAACGAGGGTGATTTCGCGGACGTCCAGTCGATCCTGACGCTGAAAACGGGGTTTCACCAAACGTCCATTGCACTCGTTGCTGGACGGACGGTCGGCAAGCTCGCTCGGAGCCTGTCGCGCCCCACGCGTGAGAACTGGTTTGGGCGCAATCTATAGACTTGAAGCGACGGTAGTTGTGACAGATGATCGAGTGCCGCATCCGTGAATCGACTTCCGTAGATTTGTATCCGTTTTAGCTTTGTGAGTGATCGCAAATGAACCAGCCCGTCATCCGACATCTGTGGTAACTTCAGGTAAAGAGATTCGAGTTGGTTCAATCGTGATAGGTAAACGAGGCCGTCGTTAGTAACCTGTGGCATACATAGGTAGAGCTGTTTGAGATTCGTCAGGTTTGCAAGGTGCGCCAATCCAGAGTTTGTTCCACGCCTAGACGATAGATGGAGAGTCTGTAGGTGGTGTCAAACGCCCGAGGTGCGCCAATCCCGCATCAGTAAATCGTGTTTCGTCATAACCAGCGAGAGGCTCCCCAATTTCCCAATGCAAGAAACCCTACCTTTAGGGTGTGTAGTTGTGAAAGCCCGTCAAGATGAGGTAATAATTCGTCGGTCGGCGCTGACTCCGGCGAACGATGACGCCGAGAATTCAAGCTGATCTCTGTCATGTCACAGAAAAAGTCACGGCCAATTGTTTCTTGAACCGGCCTGGGCACAGGTGCTCGTAGGAGACCGACGCGTCGAGCGTTCGCACTAACTTCAATACCTCCCGTTGGCGATTTGATCGCGATGCCGGTCCACGTAACAACACAGCCGTTGCCGTGACGAGGACCAGCAGCGTGCCAAGGCCGTATTGCAGCCGTCGCAGTTTTGGTTTCGTACTCACCCGATTCGAATCGTCTACTGTGAGTGGTTGCGATTCGGCTTGGCCGCATGAGGCGTGGTTCGGGGCCCGAAGCAGTCAAATCGGACCGTGTCAGCCGACACGGGTTGTACGTAGCATGGACACGTGAAGTTCACCCAGGTCTTCCACTGCGGCTGGGTCATTTTGACACCCTTGTTCCAGGCGTTTCGCCGCACGTGTCGATTCCACCGGCCGCACGAAGCGTTATCTCGGAACTCGCACGGGTGTCTTTCCCCCGTGGCCGATCGTGCGGTCTTTCACCACGCGCTAATGTTGCTAAGAAAACGGTGGGTCCGAGCTCTCGGAGCAAGCCAGGCCTGCAACTCGATTCGTTCCGACCGAAAGCGAATCGTGCCGGTTCACCTGCGTGGTAGTCTGGCTACTGTCGCTGATCGACCCGTCGTTTCTTGATTGCGTTTCCTGCGATCATCCACGACGGCTACTCTGTACGGGACACGACACTGATTTCGCTTGTTCGGAGTTGTCGTAATCCGGAACGGTTATCGACCCACACCGCGTGGAAGATGCCGTTGGCATCCACTGCCAAGCCCGCCGTGTCGCCAGTCCACTTTGCGGACCAGTGAGCATCGTCGCTCAGAATGCTGTCCTGGTCCGTCACTCGTTGACTGGGCAGCCATGTCTGGCCTCCATCGAGCGAACAGCGGAAGCGGATATTCCAGCCCTCCTTCTTCTCAGGCAGATCTCGCGTGTCGTACCAGCTCACTCCAACCACGCCGGCGCGGTTGACGGCCACGCTCGGTAGATATGCGTGGTGCCGCTTCGGCGATTCGCCTTCATCTATCTGTTCGCTCAGCAACGTTGGCTGCGCCCATTTCTTCGCGCCGTCGATAGATCGGCTGAAGAAGACTCGTCTCTGTCCGCCCGATGCATCGGGCCATACTATGTACAAATGGTCTTTGTTGCCCGCGCGCGTCGCGTCGACAGCGAGACTCGGCAAGCCGTTATCGGCAAACGTGTAGTCAGCGACTGTTGAGGTATCGTAAGACAGGGCTCCGTCAGCAGACCGGGCCACGGTGAGCGTGACCGGAGAGGGAAGACGACCACCGCCTCCCCGGAGCACCGGATAGGGCGCGAGCAGCGTTCCATCCGAGAGCATCGCCGGATTTCCCATAGAGTAGGACTTGATCTTGACGATGGGATTCCAGTTAGTAAACGACTTTCCTCCGTCCCTTGAGACGGCCGCCACTGGAGAGTGCTTGACCGCGAAACAATGCAGAGCCCCTGGCGTTTTGTGGTCTGCCAGGAGGAAAGGTCGATCGGCCGACTTAATGGAGGTGCGAGGCCCCCATGTCCTCCCGGAATCGGCAGAGCGTAAGACCTCGACAGCGCCAAGATTCGCTTCTTCCGCTTTGATGCGAGGCGCCGCAGCGTTGCTAAGCTGCACCACTGTGCTGAACGCCACCAGATAGACTGAACCATCCGGGCCGAACGTGAGGTGAGGGTCAAAGAAAGATTCGTTGGCCCGTTGCCCCTTCAGGATCTTAGTGACTTCCCAATCGATCCCACCGTCAGTGGAGACGAATGTTGCAACCTCGTGCAAGCTGTGCTCTGACGGAGACGCGGACGCCATCGAAGCGATAACTAGTCGCCTCACATCAGTGGGGTCGCAGGCAACAACGACTTCGTAGTGTGCGGTGTCCTTTCTTGCTGAACTCACAAGACGATTAGGGCCGATGCGAATACGGCCGGCTTCGTCAGAACCATCTAACTCCGACAGTCCCGTTAGTGAGAACAAGGCCGATGTGAGCAAGACATGGAAGAACTTGACCAATGGTATGAAGGCTCGCATGATGGCGCTCGGTCCAATGGGGTTATTTGTTTGCTCAACATCGCCGAGATTGTCGTTGATTCGTATTTCGATCGGTCAGTCATCGCGATTTCGGAGCAGCTTATTGAGGTTGATCCCGTCCAAATCATTTCGGCCAATAATGTTGCGAATTAGCATCACCGGAACTGCGTCAGGAATGAAGTAAGGCTGTCCGGTGGCAGCGACACAGGCGAATCCACTCTGGTGGAAACCACCCAGCTTTGGAAGTGGTTTGTCTTGCGAATACTCGATGTCTTGTGGCTTCGTCCAGGGAACATCGCGTTTGGACTCGACGACCAGCAAGGTGTTTGAGGTTCCGTCCTTGAAGTCAAAGTACTCCAGACCCTTTCCCTCCGCGCTAAAAGCTGTCCCCTCGCCTAGAACCGCAAAATAGCAAGTATTGATGGACTCTTCCGGAGTGCCGCGAGCTTGGTAGACCTCAGGTATCTGCAGCAACACCTTCGCGTTTGCCGGACTGTCCCAAGGCTCGTCCAAGCGGTATTGGTTGTACAAGTCCGTGTAACCGAGCTGCGGCAAGATTGCGACTCTCCAACTGTGTTTTGCACCGTTTTGACCTTCGACAATGGCAGGCGGAAAACTGCCGCGTTTGTCGTGGTAGCTCCGCAGCGCCATGCCAATCCGAGCTAGATTGTCGAATCGGATTCGTGCTCGGGCCAATTCTGCTGCGATCGTTTCATCAGTGGTTGTTTCTCCGTCGGTTTGCGACCGCGAGGTTTTCTGCGCCGCACTCTGGGCATTCGTCTGCTCTGCCTGGGTATAGGCATAGAAGGAGCCGTGCAACACCATCATCGGCGCTATCAACATAATCGGGATGGTAAAGATCATGACTCGCACGGGATTCTCCCTCCATTGGGTAACAAGAAATAATCGGACGGATGAGACCAGCGTTTTCACGCGACGCAGGTTCAGCCGGTCCGGACCATCGAGCGCGTCTCGCGTCAAAGCGATCTCAGCGACTTTCGCTGGTAGCGGATTGATTGTCGGACGCTGCACGTGAGCCAGGCAATCTTCGAGTAAATCGGCAACCTCGCGCGCGGATTGGAAACGGTCTTGCCGGGATTTGCTCATCAAGTGGAAGACGATCTCTTCCAGCCATACGGGTATCTCTGGGTTGCGTCGCGGATCGAAGGCGGTTGTCGATCGGTAATCATGCGCAGCACCGCGTAGCTCGTTTCGGCGCGAAACGGAGCATGTCCGGTACACATCGCGTACATCACGGCTCCTAGACTAAACAAGTCCGAGCGTGGATCCAGCGTTTCGCCGCGAACCTGTTCGGGCGACATGAACTGCGGTGTTCCCGCAAGCGCGCCGGTCCTTGTCAGCGTTGCATCATCGATGGCTCTCGCCAGTCCGAAATCCATCAATCGAGCGCGGTCAATGCCTGTGTCGAGAAATATATTACCGGGCTTGATGTCACGATGAATGATGCCTTGGTTATGAGCTGCCGCGAGCGCCCTGGCCGACTGGATGGCGATGCGCAGGATCTCGCGGACCGCCAGCGGCCCCTGATCGCTTAATCGTTTGTGCAGCGAACATCCGGGATAATACGGCATCACGATGTAAGGCACGCCTTGCCAGGAATCGATGGCGACGATTGGCATCACGTGATCGTCCACAACGGCGGCTGCGGCTTGAGCTTCGCGGGCGAAGCGCGTGCGCGCCGCGCCACTGGCGACTACATGAGGCAACAACAGCTTGATGGCGACATAGCGATTTAGTGACCGATCAAACGCCTTGAATACCGCCCCCATGCCGCCACGACCAAGCAAGCCGACGACCTCGTAGCCGCTTATCCGGCCCAACATCGACGGCTCGTCCGTGGGACCAAGCATTTGCTTCAACTGCTTGAGGAGCATTTCCGTTTCGCCCTCTGGACTCCTTTCTTCTTCTTTAATGGGCCGTCGTTCCGACAGCGAAGTGTGTACGTCTCGCCACCATGTCTCATCACCGACTAGGCCTTCCGCGCGCACGCTGCAATTGTCGCATTGGCTCAAATGCTCCTCGAACCGAGCCAGCTCATCTGGGATCGCGTCGGAGGACAATAAGTCCCTTAGTTCCTGCTCGGTTAGGCAAGTATCGAGGGGCTTCATTTTGATTCGCTCCAGAAGGCACTTGATTGCTCGACTACCTCTTTCAGCCGCCGCGTCACTCGGCAACGCGCGATGTAGACAGCGCCCCGTGACTTGCCGATAAGTTTGGCGACCTGATCGACTGGTTTGCCGTCGACCGTGCTCAGCCAAAACATTTGCCAAGTCGCTTCACTAAACTGATGTTCGATTTCCCTAGACGCCCAGCGAATCGACTCCATACGCGCTGCATGCAATACTTCCGCCGAAAGCGGTTGATCGGAAATCGAGATCTCATTCAGCAGACAATCGGCACTGAGCGAGACAGCGGCGTGGTCTGGTGGAATCCGCGTGAGAGCGTTGATGATGGCATTTCGGCTAACTCGGTTGAGCCAAAAACGAAACTGGGCGCCACCGCAAGCGGGCTTCCAACGCTCGATTGCCTTCGCCACTGCCATGAAGACCTGCTGTGCGAGATCCTCGGCATCAGCGTGCTGCAAACCACGGCTGACAGCCAATCGAACCACGACCGGTCGGTAGATCGCTAGAAACTGCATCCATGCCGATTCGTCCGTCGGATCTTTGATCCGTCGTATCAGGCTAGCATTCGTTTCCGGCCAGTTTTCCATTTGCATCAACGCTCCGGAAAGAAAAACACGGATCTCTCCTTAATCTTTCACGAGCGAGAATCAGTCGCCAATCGGGCAGTTCATGATCATGGTGCGGTTTGTGCCGGATCCACATGCTAGGAAACGACTTGAGCGATGTAGTCGTCCAGATTTCCACCTGCGATGTCGTGGTATGACCGCAGGCAGATTGGCCATGGCTACCAGGATTGGCACCAAGCGGCGTTATGTCACCCGAGCCGCCCGGTTGGCGAGTCGAGGCCGTGAATGCGCCGTCGTTTTGACGCGGCTGGTCGCTGCGTTGGACGATTCCACCGGCTGCACGAAGCGGCCCTCAGGGGAATCGCATAGTTGGCGACGGCGCGGCCAAACTCGCGCGTCTGACCCGGGATTTGGTCTAAATGCAGCGAGTCACGAGAGTTTGACTGTCTTCCGGCTGTAGCTGATTTCTAAGTCCCGGCCATCCAGCAACATCGTGCCGAGCAACGGATACGTACCGTCGTTGGCAACGACTTGAGTCCGATACTCGTTTCCAAACCACTCCAGATAGCATGTGAATGTAGGAAGTTCCACGCTTTGGCCGTCGGCAAGAATCGCCGGCGTCGAAGAGTATTCTTTTAGCTCAAGCCGTTCGATCTCGGTACGCGGCAACACCAATCCGCCGTTGAACGCCGTGTCAATCCATGCGGTTGCCATTGTCTTTTCGCCACCGGATTTTGCCCCGACTTGAATCTCCAGCAACGCTCGCAATTCGTCATCTACTTCTCCATTCACCGAATCGCTGCTCCCATGTGCAGCGCTGCCGCGTGCCCGATACGCAGGGTATGGGTAAGGCAGTCCGGGTGTGCCTCGATCGCTTGGTTCACAGCGGCGTCGAAGGTATCTCCGACAAAAAAGTCGCCGGACTGCGGTTCAATGCATACGAAACGGCCGCGATCACTGGATTCGAGCCGCTTCCGAAGTTGCTGTTCGTAGATGTGCTTCGACTTTTCCGCGACCAGCTTCGCCTTGTTCGACAACATAACGACCTCCTTGCTTGCGTAACCACTCCCAATTCTACTCAGAAGGGTGCTGGCGGGCACCTCCTCCTGGGGGACAATTGAGCCTGATGATCGGGCTCGCGTCACTTGGTCCCCCCTGCCACAGCATGCGTTCCGTTCGCTGCACGGGTGAAGTCCAGGGGAAGCCCACCCGTGCGTCCAAACGCAATTTCGATCGGCAACGCAACTTGCGTCGGTGTTCCAGACCTGCGCAACGAGTCAAACTGATTTGGTAGGCATTCACCTTGGTCGCCACACGCAGTCACTCTGATGGCGCGGAGTGTGGTTTATGCGGAGGCTCGGTGGTTCTTCGAAGTGCATCAGGCTGCGTGGTCCGGGGCATCTTCGCCAACACCGTTTTGCGACCTCGGCCTAAAAGACCGACGCCGGTTGGGACTCGCCAATTTGCATAAGGAGGGTGTGTCCTTGGATAGCACGCGCAGGGTCCCTTAGCTACGGCGTGTCACACTGCGGTAGGTAATGGCCGCTGAATGAATCCTATTGTCTAGACTCGAGGGATTGGAATCGAGGCCAGACCAGCGATTCGGCAGCCTCCGAGAATCTGTTGCAAGAGTCGCGTCGTTGTTTTAAGTCGCCCGTGTCGAGCTTCAGAGTGGATCGGCAAAGTGCACAGGAGGGCGTCGAGCGTGCTCACGAACTGCTACCCAAAGTCCAACGAGCAGCGAAGAATTCAGGTGCACTACCATCGAGGCGCCCTCTCTGTGCACTTCTTGGTTTAACGGTTCGATTTGAGGGTCGTGCAGGGGAAATGAGACGACGACACTGCTGCTGTTGCGCTCAAGTGTTGACCAACATGGCGACGAGGTTTGGCATACCCATGCCTTGGACGAACGGGTCGCGGCGCAGGTCGACGCAGTTTTCCAGGTGTATCTGCTTGACACGATCTGGATGCCCGATGAACTCACGTCGCCTCGACAGAAAGCCGGCCAACAATCCCGATACGTGTGGCGCGCGCATACTGGTGCCGCTCATCTCGCACTAGCCGTTGCTCGCTTTCCGTTGGAAGGCAGCATTTGCTGAGAGTATCCTCTTGCCAGGAGCGACGTAGTCCGGCTTGCGCCGTCCGTCAGCCGTCGGTCCACGGGAAGAACAGTGAGAGATCCCATCGGTGGATCAGCCGGCCGTGATTTTCCTTGGGACTGCGAATTGGCGGAGAGTAGGCGATTCGCCCAGCAGACCGCATCTTGCAAGTGGTGTACTTGATCGGCGAGATGAACCTGACGCGATCAATCATCTCAGTCGACGTATGGCCCATGAGTTCGGCCACTTCGGATGAGTTGAGTCCATTCATGATCGCGTGCGTCCCGAAGGTGTGGCGGATCAGGTACGAGCAAACGTCATCGGCCAGTCCGCATCGATCGCGGATACGACCAAGCGCTAGGCGGATGGCATTCGTAGCCCAAGGCAGTCCGCGAGTGTTGACAAACACGTACTTCGAGGTTGACAGCTCGCGCAAACAGACCATGAGCCGTTGCATGGCGGGGATCAGGTAAATGACCCGGGCCGTGCGCGTCTTCTTGTCGGTCTTGTGAGCCTGCAGCACCCATCGGTCAGCGCGGACATCATCCCACGTGAGTCGTCGCAATTCGGATGGACCAGCGCCGGTCTTGCGAAGCGCCCAGAGAAAGAGCCGCAGGCGACCATGCGACGCGGCCAAGATAATGCGGAACTCTTCTTCGGTGAGAGCTCGCTGCCGCTTCTTGGCGCGGGGGCTCTTCATTCCGGCCAGAGGGTTGGCAGAAATCGGACCTTCTTCCAGGGCCCAGGTCATCACGCGATGCGCAACACGTCGGGCGTTTCGCTCGCTGGTCTCGTTCCAAGGATGCTGATCGACCCACTGTGTGACGTGAAACAGCTTGAGATCGGCGGTCAAACGTTGCCCGCAAGCCTCGGCGAACTTTTGGCCGTAGAAGCGGTAGTTGCGGTAGGTATCAGGAGCATGGCGTTTTTTCGACGAACCCCAGAAACGCCTCCACCAAATCGGCCACCCGCACATGGGCGACATCCGGCGATTGGTGCCGCGTGAATCATTAACTCGTGAAACTTCTGCTCAGCGGCGCGTTTGTTTTTGCGGCCTTTGGCGAGACGAACTTTCTCTTTCCGGCGATGGTAACCATCCACCAGCCGGTGTCCTTGCGGAACCAGACCTTGTTGGGACGAGGCATGACGCGACCCTTCGGAGTGAACCAGCGAAAAACCCAGGCTGACCCACAGGGTCGGCAAAAGAAGTCGCGGTGGACCGCTGCTCCCGGTCCGAAACGTTCACGATGCCGCGAGTTTGGTTCGGAGTTTTAGTACGGTCGTCGCCGTAACTCAAGCACGCCCGGTAGGATTCGAACCTACAACCCTCGGTTCCGAAGACCGATGCGCTATCCAGTTGCGCCACGGGCGCCTTTGCACCTAAGTGCCTAAAGCAAAAAAGTCTCTGGTGGTCGAGCGGAAACTAAGCCCTGCCAGCGACCCGCCTCAGATTCTACCTCGTTTTCGCAACCGCACCAACCTCTGACAAGCAGCCACCCCCCTTCGCGTAACCGCTGAATTAATCGTTCAGCCGTTGACGCTCAGCTCTTGCTTGGCGGCTGTTGGGCCCTCATCAACTGAATCGCAGTCAACATAACTCCCGCCACCAGCAGCAGCGCGCCCAGGGGAACCAACCAAATACCGATGCCTGGGTCGCCGCCGTAGATGAAGATCCCACCCAGAAAAAAGCCGCCGGGCAGCAGAAGGCTGGCGCCCATCAAACAGGGGGAGGCCATCCGTCCAGCCCCCCTCAGGTCGATCGGAACGAAAAAATGCGTGGCAGCAAACATCCCATGTACCAGCGCCAAGAGCGTGCCGTGCGCATGACCCAGCGTCCACATCAGCCGCCGCGCTTCATATTCACCCTCCAAGTACCAGCCGATCTTGAAAGCATGCAGCGCCTCGAGCGCAATTCCGACCGACAGAAAACAGAGCAATGACCACCAAGCAAACTGAAGGTGCAACCGTACCAAAGATGCCGAGGTGCGGTCCAAAGGAATCTTACTCGCGCTCACGGTTTCAGCCTTACTCTCAGCATAGGAATGATTCCCGCACAGCTCTCTCTTATCTCTGCCGTCCGGCGTCAAACCTGCAATTCTTAGATGGTATCCGCTAAAGGTGGACGGTGAATCATCGTCTCACTCTGCCACTTTGACGGCACGGTCGTTACGCCTCTCCAACAGCCGCTGGAAGTCGTCGTGTATCAACTCTCCGCTCTCGTCGACAAGGGTCTCGGCCGGCAGTGCTTCCTTGACACGCAGCCTCCACAGCTCCATACCATGCTGACGAACCTCCAGCTGCCGTTCCGCTGTTACCGGCCATTCGTACTCGAACTCGTCAAACCCCTCCAGGCTTCTCAGCGAACGGGAAGCGATCAATCGAACGGCGTCGTAAGGATCTTCAAGTAACTGGATCAGGTAGGGCGGCATCCAATCGGTGCCGGAGACTTGCCGTGCATCTTCCCAACCGAAGCTCCAGGCCATCAACGCACGCTGCGCCGCATCTCCCGTCAGCAGCCATATCACCGAGGCGGCGATCGACTGCTGGTCCTCACTCAACTCCGGCGTTTCCATGCCATACCACTCAGACATCTGCTCGGCGGCCCAAGCCAGTGACTTGTCCAAATGGCATTGATTGCAAGCGTTGGGCCGACCGGTCGCCAGCGAAGTAGCAATGCTAGGGGAATCAAGATGGTGGCTGCGGATGGCCTTCAAGAGACCGTACGTGGTGTAGGGCATATGGCAGTTGTAACAGTTGCTGCCGCTCGAATCGGCGGGATGATGGGTGTGTGCCGCAATCTCGTCTGGTGTGTCAAACGTGTCATGGCATTGCACACAAGCTTGGTTGCCGCGCATGGCCACGTCGAGCTGATCGTCGGCCCACTCGCTCATCTCGCGAGAATCCGACCGCGCTTGGTGCATGCGGTGGCACGAAAGGCATGACATCTCGCCACGTTGGAAACAGGGCGTCTCAGCCAGCGCGTTATATTCTCGGCCAGCGATGCGGATCATGCCGTCCGGCCAGAAATGCTGCTCGAAATAGTCGGGTTGCTCTTTGGCGAGTTGTGTAACTTCGCGGCGCTGGTCTTCGCCAAATCGAATCACGAAACGTGTATCTGACTGTTCGAGATCTTGGCCGGGAAGAAAGTTGTTGCCTTCGAGTGCCCACTTGCGCCATTTTTCCACTCCCAACAGACCATGGCATTGCCCACAGACCTGAGAGGCGCGGTCGTGGGGGAGCCGCCCTGGGTTCACGATTGTCTCGTCCGAGCTGTGGCTCAGATGCAGCGCGTAACGGCGAGCGGGATCGCGGTTGGCACGCACATGTTCCGCCCCGGGGCCGTGGCAGGCCTCACAGGCAATCCCCAGTTCACCCACTTGAGTATCCACTTGGTCGGTCCACCAATTGCCATCTTCGTTGATGGTGGGCAGCATCTTGCCATTGGTGGCGTGGCACTCGATGCAGACTTGGTTCCAGTGACCGATACCGAACCCTTTAGGAGTATCGGGAGGCATCAAGAACATCGAGCGCCGCGGCAGCCAGCGGCCCTCCTGTTTGAGGTAAGCAAAAGGCAGCAGGCCGACGTATCTCGCGTTGTCGTGGGCGGCAAACCAGTAGACTTGCATGTGGTGCGAACCTGTGGACATCACCACCGGCCGCTCCTCGTACGGATACGGAAGCTCTACAGAAAGCTGATCGCCGCGAAGTTTGGCGCGGAACGAGACGCCGTCTTCGAGCGCGACGTCGTCGAAGGGCGCCAGGACGTTGTCCGGCGTTGCGACCTGTGTCATCGTGCGATGATACGAGCCGTACCAGGTACTGTGCTCGCGGGGGTGACATCGCACACAAGCCGCTGATCCCAGATACCCATCCGATCGCACTTCGATCGGCCGGTTGACCGGTTCGATCGGCGGGGCGACCGGCTGCGAAAACCTCACGGCCGTGCTGATCAACGTGATCGGCAGAGCGATCCAGAGCACAACGAGCGCAGCGCGACCGAGCTGACTCTTGACGGCCACGTGCCCCCAAACACCAAGAACCGGCAACAGTGCCAGACAGAGCAGCGCGACGGTCCACACCGCCTCAGTCGCCATGAGCTTCCCTTTGCTGTTCGCCGTATCCCGAAAGCGGTTGGGCGCTCCAACCGGAGTTAACGTGTCAATTTACCGGATGGGGCGCCGCCGATCCAACTCGGCCAAAGATCCGCCCGAGCAGCGACACTGCCCGGGAATTCCCGGATTTCGAGGTGTCAATACTTGACCCGCGATTTGCCTGGATGCTATAAGCGACTGTGGGTTTTCGCCCATTTTTTCGTTGTCAGTGAGCATCTTAGGATGGCTGGGATTACCTTGCGCGTACTCGACGGTGCCGACCGAGGGCGGGTCTTTGGCGACCTCCTGCCGCCGGTTACCATCGGCCGTGAGGAAGGCAACACCATCCAGTTAAACGACGAACGGGTCAGCCGGTTCCATATCAAGATTCAGGAAGACCACGAAAAGCTGGTGCTCACCGATCTCGAGAGCACCAACGGCACCAAAGTAAACGGTGAAGACATCCAACTCCGCATCCTGCGGTTCGGAGACATGGTTACCGTCGGCCGCTCTGTCTTGCTGTTTGGGTCTCGCGATCAGATTGCCAGTCGCCTGGCAGAGATGAAACGTGGCGGTTCGAGTAACAAAGCGACAATCGACCCACCACCACGGGTTGATGGCGAGGCCCAGTCGTCGTTAGATTTTGATCTGAATCTCAGCGACGACAATGGAAACCTGCAAGCGACACTGCACTCCTTGCAGCCCCCCGAGCTGCCCGACCGACTTTCACCTGGCCAGGCGGCTCAGATGGCCGAAATGCTGGAGTACTTTCACATCCGCATCCGTGAGTTGCTGGAGGCGGTTAATGTGGAAGGCAAGGGCGAACGTGTCACACTGGAATTGGCAGACTGGCAGACGCTGATCGACTTGCAAGCTCGCTTGGCCGAGTACCTGCGGGCGGTCAGCGATCCCAATCGTCCCTCAGATTAGCTTCAGCGGACCTGCTCCCTACCGGACCTCTCTGACAACTTGGTCAACGACGGATCGAACCATGACCACCCACCGCCCCTTTGTTCACCTGCACTGCCATAGCCACTACAGCCTGCTCGACGGGGCTGGGTCCATTGGAAAGTTAGTCGATCGTGCTCAGCAGCACGGAATGAACGCGTTGGCCCTGACCGATCACGGCAACTTGCACGGGGCTGTCGAGTTTTACCGCAAGGCTAGAGAGGCTGGCATCAATCCGATTCTCGGATACGAAGCCTATATCGCGCCCAGCAGCCGATTCGAAAAAGAAGCTGGCAGCATGAAGGACGCCAGCTACCACTTGACTCTGCTGGCCCAAAACCGCACCGGCTTTAAGAACCTGGTCAAGATGGCCTCGTCCGCATCGCTGGAGGGCTTCTACTTTAAGCCTCGGATCGACAAGGCGCTGCTCGAGGAGTTTAGCGAGGGCATCATTTGCTTGAGCGGTTGCGTTTCCGGTGAATTTTCCCGAACGCTGCTGCGGAACTCCGGCTCCGAGGCCGAATTGGACGAGGCACTGGAAATTGCCCGCTGGTTTCGTCAGGTTTTCGGCGAGCGTTACTTTATTGAGATCATGAACAACGGTGCCGAAATCCAGCGGTTGGCAATGGAAGGTGCCGTTCACGTTGCGCAAGAGCTGGATCTACCGATGGTGGCCACTTGTGATGCGCACTATGTCGACCGTGAGGATGCAGAAGCACAAGATGTGATGCTTTGCATTAATACGGGCAAGTTTCGCACCGACACTTCAAGAATGAAGATGGACGGCAGCGAGTACTATCTGAAGAGCCCCGAGGAAATGTATGAGGCCTTTCCGGGACACGAGGGTGCAGTCGCTCGCAGCCAAGAAATTGCCGACCTCGTGGACATCGATCTCGAGCTCGGACAACGACACTTTCCGACATATCAACTTCCCGCCGAGACAACCGCCGCAGACTTTCTCCGAGAACTCTGCATCCAAGGGCTGATCGAGCGGTATGCCAATTCTCCGGAAATGTGTGCCGATGGACAGCTCACCGAGACGGTGCTGCAGCGGCTGGACCGGGAGCTGGAAGTCATCAACAAACTCGGTTTCCCCAACTACTTCCTAATTGTCTGGGACTTCGTCCGGTACGCGCGTGAAGAAGGCATTCCCGCGACGGCGCGCGGCAGCGGCGTGGGCGCGTTGGTCTGCTACGCGCTCTATCTCAGTCACGTTTGCCCGATTCACTACGATCTACTGTTCGAACGTTTTCTAGACGAGAGCCGGCTGGAAGCACCCGACATCGATATTGATTTTTGTAAAGACCGCCGCGGCGAGGTGATTCGCTATGTCAAGGAGAAATACGGCGAGGCCAACGTAGCGCAGATCGGCACGTTTGGAACACTCGCCGCGCGAGCCGCGATCAAGGACGTCGGACGCGTCTTGGGAATTCCGCTGGCCCGCGTCAACCAGGTAACCGAAATGGTGCCCGATGAACTGGGTATCTCACTCGAAAAGGCGCTGCAGAAGAGCGACGACCTATCGAAGACCTACCACGGAGACGCCGAGATCAGGGAACTTCTCGATCTAGCCATGAAGATCGAGGGCCTGGCCCGCAACGTGGGCACCCACGCAGCTGCGGTCGTCATCGCCGATAAACCACTGACCGAATATGTTCCTCTCGGTCGCGTCTCGGGAAAGACCGATATTATCACACAGTGGTCGATGAACGACGTTGAGGCAGCGGGTCTGCTGAAGATGGACTTTCTCGGCCTCCGTAACCTCACGATCCTCTCGAAGGCAGTTGCACTGATCGAGGAGTCGACCGGAAAACGGGTCGACCCCCACAAATTCCCCCTGGACGACCCGGAGACCTTTGCGTTACTGCGACGGGGTGAAACCAAAGGGATCTTTCAGCTCGAAAGCGGCGGCATCCGTGACCTCCTACAGCGCATGAAGCCGGATCACTTCTCGGACATCATCGCCACCAACGCACTTTACCGACCGGGTCCGCTGGAGGGCGGCATGGTCGACGACTATATCGCCGTCAAGCACAAGCGGAAGAACGCAGAATACAAACACCCCGTACTCGAAGATGTGCTGGAAGAGACCAACGGCGTGATGGTCTACCAAGAACCAGGTGATGAGGATCCTCAATCGACTCGGTGGAATTCCACTTGCCAATGCCTATACCTGTATCAAGGCAATCAGTAAGAAAAAAGAGTCGCTGATCGCTCAGAACTACGAACAGTTCGTCAGCGGTGCAACAGAACGCGGCATGATCGACAAGGAGGCCCGCGAGATCTGGGAGTTGATTATCAAATTCGCCGGGTATGGCTTCAACAAATCTCACAGCACGGCGTATGCCTTGATCGCCTACCAGACAGCCTATTTGAAGGCTCATTACCCGGTTGAGTTCATGGCGGCACTGCTGTCCGGTGACATTCCCGGCCGTAACTTCAAACGGAAAGACGCGCTGGTCGAACACCTGGAAGACTGCCAACGCATGAGCATCGAGGTCGTTCCGCCCGACGTGAATCGGTCCTTTGTCGACTTCGCGGTTCGGGATGGAAAGATCCTCTTCGGGCTCTCGGCGGTCAAGAGCTGCGGCGGTGCTGCGGCGGAAGCCATCGTCAAAGCTAGGGAAAACGGTCAGCCATTTCGCGACCTGTTCGAATTCTGCGAGCGGGTTGATCCGTCAGCCTGCGGACGGTCGACAATCGAAACACTCGTCAAGGCAGGAGCATTCGACTCGACGGGAGCTCGCCGCGCCCAGAACATGGCGGTGCTCGAGCGAGCGATGCAGGCGGGAGCCGCGGCGCTCGCCGACCGCCGTAGCGGGCAAAAGAGCTTGTTTGGGATGACCGACGACGCTGACGACCAGGACCTGCCCGCCGATTTGCCCTCCGTCGATGAGTTCGTCGAACGAGAACGTCTGTTGATGGAAAAAGAAGTACTCGGCTTCTACTTGTCCAGCCATCCACTTGCCGAATACGAGACAAAGCTCCGCACTTATTGCTCCCATACCACTGACAACCTCAGCGGCCTGGCAGACAAGACCGAGGTGCTGATGGGCGGAATGCTGTCAGCGATCAAACTGGCCAATGTCAAGAACGCGCGTCAGGGGGCTCCCACAAAGTACGCGAACTTCGATCTGGAAGATATGGAAGGTTCGATTCGCTGCATTTTGTGGCCCGATGACTACGAGGTGTTCGGCGAGCTGGTCAAACCAGACGCGATCCTCGTAGCCCACGGGTCACTCGACCGGCGTGGCGGTGGCGACGAAGTTAACTTGATCGTCAGTGAGCTCATTCCGCTGGAGGATCTGGAGACCCGCTACACAACTGGTGTGGTCATTCGCGTCGACGAACTGGCACACGGCTCCGATCGCTTGGCGAAGGTCAGAGAAGTTGTTCGCGGGTATCCCGGACGCTGCGAGTTACACTTGTTGCTGCAGTTGGAAAACGGCAGCCGCGTCCACATGCAATCGCAGCAGGCCGGAGTCGAAGTAACGCTGGAGCTCCGAGAACGGATCGACGATCTACTGGGAGCCGGCAACTTGCGGCTGCTGACGAGGTCCAAGTCGCGAAAGCACGCAGAACCGCGCGCCAGCCGAAAGTCACCAGCCCGGCTCGGATGAGGCCCGCGGCGCAGGAGTGGCGAAGAGAAGGCCCAGGGGCCAAATCGCTCACACTCGCGCCGAAGGAGATGAGTGTAAATGGGCTCTGCCGGTTTGACTTAGGCGCTGTCGAGGCGTCTGCCCGCCCACGCCAAGCCGTTCATCCTTGCAAAACCCCATTGCGCCCGTTTTGAAGTTGCGCACTTCGCCTCAATCGTAACCCGAAGCGTAAGCGAGGGAACAACTTGCGATGGTGCATCAACTCCCCCTCGCTCACGCCTCGCGCCTACGAAACACCCGGCAAATTCGCGAGCCGGCACCCACCAAACAGCTAAAAGCGCAACTTCACGACGCGCCGGGCGGGGGGCACGCGGTTCCCCCTAAACACCGTTGATTACCGAAACTGTTTGCCGAAAGCACATCGCCGAAGTAATATATTTTGTTGACGGCTTAGCGGTCCAGTCAGCGGGCAAATCACAGTCAGCCGGTATCATCGAGCCGCCTCTAGAATCAAGCGTTCCCACGACCGCAGCATCGAATCTGATTAACGGCCGTGGGGACGTACCGGTCATTTTTGCAGGAGAGCAGAATTGATGTCATCGCGATACGTTGGCCTGGCGGCTGTGCTGGTGGCAGCTGCCGTTTTCTGTCACGAGCCCGCTTACGGACAAACGACGACTGGTGGAACGGGCGGTGGAACGGGTGGTGGCCTCACCACCACGACGGTCACGACGCAACAGATTGCGGGAGTGGCTGTTGATGCCGACGGAGTGCTACGGATGCACAAGTTCGCCGACCCGGGCGGGCGGCTGTCGAAGCGGGCGATTGCGGGTGCTCGGGCGACCCTGGACGCAGAGGTGTCTCGGGCAAGCGAGTTTCGCAAGATCTCGCTCAACCGGCTGGAAGCAGCCATCAATGCCAGGTTTGCCGAGGGCGAGGCTCCGGACGACGAGATGCGGTACCTGGCGGGATTAACCCGCGTCCAGTACGTCTTCTTTTTTCCAGAATCCAATGACATCGTGATCGCGGGGCCGGCCGAGGGATGGGCGACCGATTTGTCGGGGGCGCGTGCGCGGCTATGAAACAGGGCGCCCGGTAGTCGAACTGCGCGATCTGATTGTGGCTCTCCGCGCGTTTCCACCGCATGGAACTTCCGAGCCCGTGATCAGTTGCTCGATCGATCCGACCCAAGAAGGCCTCGCCAACATGCAGGAGTTTCTGCGACAGCTGGGTGGCCGCCCGGCTCCAAGCCAGGCGGTCTTTATCGCCAATGGGCTGCGCAGGAGCCTGGGCATGCAGAGAATCACGATCTCAGGGATTTCCGCCAACACACACTTTGCCCAGGTGCTAGTCGAAGCCGACTATCGCATGAAGATGATCGGGATTGGCCTAGAGCGGACGCCGGTCAAGTTCAAGTCGTATGTGGACCTGGCCTCTCCGGTCTCGGTGTCCCGCAATGCGATGCAGCGGTGGTATTTCGTGCCGAACTACGAATGCGTTCGCGTGACAGAGGACGAGCGGGCGATGGAACTAGTGGGCCAGGGAGTCAAGCTGATCGGCGCGAACGAGATGGTTGCGGCCGACGGATCCCGCACGGCCACGGCGCACGTGGACGCGGCGGGCAAGCGGTTCACGCAGGGATTCACGGCAAAGTACGAGGAGATTGCCAACGCGGGTCCCTGTTTACGCTCAGCTGCGGAATTGTATTGACCTAGCAGTCGCTGCTGCGTTCATTCAGGAGCAAGACTTCTACGGTCAAGCGAGTTGGTCGATGGATCTGTTCCTGGACGAGGCCCGGATTCCGGTCGAGGATGTCTCGGCGCCGGAACGAGTTGAGACGGCGGTTGCCAGCGTTTGGAAAAGACGGCGGCTCATGACACCGGTCGGGGGCGGCGTCAGCATTCAACCCAGACTGGCGTTGGCTCCAGAGAGCATTTTGGCGGACGAGTCGGGCGGGGTCGCGGCCAAGCAGCAGGAAATCGACGTGGACCGGTTGGCACCCGATCGATGGTGGTGGGACTGAACCGCGGCGCGTCTCACTCGTAGTACCACGTCAGCAAAACACGGTCTTCTGGCTCAGGGATTGGATTGCCCGGGGGCGGCGTGATCTCCAACCGCTGGATCAACTGCACTTCCACGACTTCTCGTTGTGGATCTCCTTCGGCGACCTCGTCATTCCATCGCCTGTGGAGCCAGTTCGCGAAGTGAATTCGGTGGAGCCCGTAGGGTTCGGTTGTCAGATTGTCAAGGTACTTCCGCCAGCGTTGCGTCTTGTACGTGGCACTGACCAACGCCGGCTTCTTCCAGGGTAAGGGCTGGTCATAGTCCCAGAGATTCACTTCGTCGCCATCCCGTAGGGTACCCTTCATCACCAGCCAACCGTCCTCGGTGCGGGGAATTGGTGAGAACATCGACCAGTTTTGGTCAAGTCCCACTGCCCGGCCGAACCCGTTATAGCGCCGAGGCATCACGACCGCCTCTAGCTGTGAGAAATTCAACTCGCGGATATTCCAGGCGATGGTGTAGAGTAGCGCCGCCAGCACGATGGCGTTGACCAGCCAAGAGCCAAACCGCGATATCGGTCGATGGCTGGCGATCGCTAGACTCCGGTCGTCGTCGAGGCCGTCTCCCGCACGGTCGGTGTCCTGCCGCGCCCGGCTGCGCGGCGTAACGTCCCAGACCTGTCGGCAGCCTTCGCGCCAGGTAGTCCCAGAACTCGGTGGGCAGGAAGACGAGCCACCCGACCATGCAGATGGGGGGGAACAGCCCGATCGTCAGCGTCAGCGCTAAGCCCACGTGAAATCCCCAGAATACTAGGGTTGTGATCAGCCGCAGAATGGCGGTCTTCCAAGGGGAGAAGACAATGATCGGGCCGGCGAACTCCAACACGAAGGTGGCCAACGTTAGCGCTTTGTGCAGCTCGACCGGACGTTCGCGCAGCCACTGCCCAAACTGGGTCAAGTAAGCGTCGCAGTTCAATGCGTAGTAGACCGCCGAGCACTCGGTAAGCCAGGCATCGTGGAACTTGAACAGTGCTGAAAAGAAGTACATCATCGACAGCTGCAGCATGATGGCGGCACTTGCGACTGAAACGGCGCGCGGTCCCCTCGAGTGACGATCCGCAATTCGATCGAGGCTGAACCGCGCACCCAACGGCAGAAACAAGCTCCACAACAGCATGCAACGCAACAGCACGTCACCGCTGTTGACCAGCAGCGGGTTGCGGCTGTCCAGGGACAGCAGCAGTAGCCAGCTGACGACGGCAGCTAGCCGAGTTCGGTAACCAACGAGCAAGCAGATCGCGGCCGCCGCCGCGGCCACCATCAGCAGTGCCTGCACCCAAAACTGCCCGCTCAGGAGGTGGAGTGACCACATATCCACGCTGCGGAACTGGTCAGCCGTTTCATACAGCTCGATGCGGGCGATCCTCGGCAGCACGCCGGCATCGGTGAAGTAGGCTGTCAGCTCGCGGCTTCGAAACAGCAAGTCGCAAAGAATCACTAGAGCGGCGCCAATCCGAAACGCAGCCAATGATCTTAAGTCGACGCCGAACAGAATGCTGAGCTTCTGCATAGTGCGGCCGCTCATCGCCGTAACCAGCTACTGGGGAACCCTGCCGTTTAACTTCCAATCGTACCCCACAAACAGGCCTCAAATAGACAGAGTAGGTACAACCGAGGTGCTACGTCGAGCCGGCCCCCCCGGTCGAGCCCGTCGGGTGGTCCTGTCTTGCAGCCGAATTCGCCGGAATTTGGACTAGCTGCCTGTTGAAAAGCACCGTCTTGGCCTTTTTTCAACCTCGCCAAGCTCAGAATAAGTGTTCGTCGCGGCTCGCAGCCCGTTGAGAAAATCAACAGGCTGCTAACCGAGTTCGTCGGCGGCCGGACGACTCGGCAGTTCTGCCAGATGCTGGCGAGTTCGCCTACGATCGGAGGGCGGCGGAACGTCGGGGGAGAATAATCCTTAACAGCGCCACGTGGGGAGCCGATGGGGCCGTAATTGTCGTTACAACCGTTGTCGTAGTGCTGACTGCCGAGATTGGATCAGCGAGGGAACGTGTCACGATCAAGGAAAGCCGCCCAAGCAGACGAAAGCAGAGAACATGAAAAAGTTGCGGCACTAGACCCGTCCAGTTAGCATGAAGCGGGTCGACCATTTGTGACGCTTGTAACGATAACTCAGGTACTACCGTCGGAAAAACCGCGGCATCGGAATCGGTCCGATTGAATCGCTCGAGCGCCCACCGATCGGCACTCGCAAAGCGAAGCGATCTGACTCTGGATCCGGTTGGAAGTGGAGGACTCATCCAATGAAGATCTCTCGACGCCTAGCGAAGATCGTGCTCGTTTGGACCGTGATCGCAACTCTGTCTTTGAATATCGTTTTGGCCGGTCGTCGAGCACATCGCTTGTGTGCTCCCACGAGCCAGCCACGATGCAGTGTTGTCCAGCACGGCAGTAAGGGACCGGTTCAGTCCGGTAAATCTGGAGCCGTCCAGAAGGGCGTCAAAGGCTTACACAAAATGCCGGCGCCGGCGGCGGACGCCATGGTTCCGACCCCGCCCAGCATGAGTGATCCGTCCTATCCACCCACGTCCCCGTCGGACGTGCCGCCACGTCCGGTCGAGACCCCACCTGCGACGCAGCAGCCGTTCACACCGGCACCGACGCAGCCGGCGCCAACAAGAACGCCGCTGACACCCGATCCGCAGCCGGCACCCCGTGACGAATCACTAGACGATCTGTTCGACGATCCGCGACAGCCAGCACCGCGGGGAGAATCCGAGCCAGCACCGCAGCCTGCACCGGAGCAGCCATCCGAGCCGCTGAACGACCTGTTTGACACGCCAGCTTCGCCTCCTGAGTCGCAGCCGCCGAGCCCGGAGTCAAATCCAGCAACCCCGGCAGATGATCCGTTGAATGATCTGTTCAGTGATCCACCAGAGGCACAACCCACGGCACCCGCCAACGATCCACTGGACGACTTGTTCGGCGATCCGACTCCGGCAACTCCGACCACGAACGAGCGACCTGCTGCACCCGCTTCTGATCCGCTGGATGACCTCTTCGGCGACCCCACTGACTCGGGCGCGTCGAACCGACCAGTTCGTAACCCGATTGCGAGCGGGCGGCGTGTGACCGAGCGGTCGATGGCTCGGAGCATTCAGGATCCTAACAGCGCCACACGCGCCGTCTCGACTGTCGAGCCGCTGGCGGTTCGGCGATGGGTAGACGACAGCGGTTGGTATAGCATTGAAGGCAAGCTGATCGCCCTGTTAGATGGCAAAGTTCGCATTGAAAAGGTGACTGGCCGCACGTGCACGGTTTCGCTAGACCGGCTCAGCAGGGCGGATGTTGCCTACGTTCAAGGTGTACGTGGTCGCGTCGAGCGGCACGGCAGTCTACAATTGACCAACTAGCCAACAGAGGAGTAGCGGATCTTCCTCCTCCCAAAATGCGGGAGGATGGAGGCGGAGCTGTCACCAGATGCGTCGGGTGGCAGCTCCACAATCGGGGCGCAGCACTTTGTCACCTTTGCGGAGAACGTTGGTGACTGGTCTCCACCGCAGAATGCTACTCGTGACGCTGCTCCTGCTCGGCGCCGCGTCACCCTGTTCTGCAACGGAACCCACCACTCTCAGGGTGCTGCTGCTCTCACAAGGGCCTGACGGACACCCACCCGAAACGCACGAGTACGACGCCGGCGTCAGGCTGTTGGAAAGGTGTCTTGCCAACGTACCCAACCTAGAAGTTGTGACTGCCCGCGCCGACGGCGCTTGGCCCGAAGGTCCTGAGCTAATCAGCCGAGCCGATTGTGTTGTGCTGTTCTTATCTCAGGGAGCCAAGTGGATGCATGAGGAGCCACGTCGGCTGGAGGCCTTCGGGAGACTAGCTGGACGGGGTGGCGGCTTGGTGGCGCTTCACTGGGCGATGGGCACCAAAGAGGCTCCTCCCATCCGCGGGTTTCTGGAGCTGTTTGGCGGTTGCCATGGCGGACCAGAACGGAAGTACGAAGTTCTCGAAACCGACGTGTCCGTTGCCAATCCGGATCATGCCATCCTCCGTGGAATCAGCAACTTTCGCGTATACGATGAGTTCTATTACGAACTAAAATTCGTTGACTCCAGTCACCCTGTGCAGCAGTTGCTCAAGGCCGAAATCGGTGGCAAACAGGAGACCGTCGCCTGGGCTTGGGAGCGGGGCGACGGAGGACGTTCCTTCGGGTTCAGCGGCATTCACTTCCACCGGAATTGGCGGCTCGAGCAGTATCGGCGGTTGGTCGTGCAAGGTATCTTGTGGACGTTGGACCTTCCCATTCCCGAGAATGGCCTACCGGTTGAAGTTTCCGCCAGGGATCTGAAGCTCGCCCAGTGAGTCGACACTGCTGGACGTGCACCGGAGCAATCTTGGCACCGCCCACGGGGCTCAGTCATGCCGATTCGTGTCACCTGCAATCACTGCGGCAAGCAGTTTTCGGCATGGGACGATCTGCTCGGCAAGTCGGTGCAATGCCCCAAATGCCACCAGCGGATGGTCGTTCCCAAAACCGGCTCGGTTGGTTCATCTCCGCCTTCCGAGAAGCGGCGTCCGTCGCAGTCAGCCCGCGGCACGAGCGCTCCAGCGTCTCCCGGCAAGCCCGCCGCCACGCCCTCGCCGCGTTCTCGCGGGATCGCGCCGCCGCTGCCGAAAGAAGCCCCGCGCAGCCAACATCCGGTCGCCTCGAGGCCGGCTCCAACAGCCACAACGACCTCCCGCGTCAAGGACGAGTTCGACGACTCCGATGCGCTCCCAATCGTCTGCCCCAACTGCCGGCAAACGATGCCCGCGGCCGAGGACTTGTGCGACCGCTGTGGCTACCACAAGATCTTGAAGAAGGTGATCGACATGGAAGGCGTGGTCCGCCGCGACGGTTCGACAGGGTTCGAGCGTGCGGTCAAGCCATTGTTGCGATCGGACGAGTCGACAGAAGGAACGCTGTTCTGGTTCAAGATCCTAGCCGGCTTCGTGATCTTCGTCACGTTGCTAGTTTGCTTAGGAGACTGGTTTTGGATCGGCGCTCTGTTGTTGGCCGGGGGCTATACGGCCCTGTACTACAAGCTACGGCGTGAAGAGAACTCCGCCGTCAACCAGGACCCGGTTTCGGCCGTCGCCTGGCATGCACTGCTGACTCTTCAGCGGCTGTTGAGGTGGAGGCGGCTGGAATGGCCTTTTCCTGCGGTACGGGCACTGACAATCCGTGACACAGCCTTCGATGACCGCGACCTGTCGGAGCTGGACAACCTCGAGGACATCGGCGCGGTTGACTTGGAAGGTACCGACGTTAGCAACGGCGGTTTGACCTACTTGGCGGACCTGCGCGGGCTCGAGTTCCTTGTGCTCCGAAAGACAAAAGTCACCGACGATGGGATCCGGCGACTCCAGCAAAAGCTGCGGTCGACGTGGATCTGGTATTAACCCGCTGCGCGTCTACTGCTTGTTTGGCAGGATTTACAGGATCAACAGGATGGCCCGGTAATGTGACACAAAATCAGCCGCTCGGCGCTAGCCCACGGTTTCCGCTGTAGCCGGCACTTCGATGTAACCTCGGCTCGGCAGGAGCCTCGCCCTGGGGTGACGAATCGTCTGTAATGCTCAAATCTAGTTGTTTTCTTGCTGAATGCGATCAGCGGCAGGCTGCGTAGGCGGCCGCTTTTCGCGCCTGGGTCGAGTTGGTTAGGCCCGCTTTCTGCAGCCACTCTTTGAGTCCCTTCGTTGCTACCTGTTTGAGGCGTGCGGCCAGACGGTGTGGGGGCGTCGTTTCAAACAGCGTGGGATAGATTGCGAGCAGCGTGGTAAACGTCCCCCGATTGTGATGACGCTGAAGCGATTTGAAACGGCCGAGAGAGGACTCTAAGACCTCCGTGCTACAAGGAACTCTCAGTTTGGCGTAACTGGAGCTGACCAGCTTCCGCTCGTTTTTTGCGTAGGCGTCGACTAGCTTGTTGAGAAGTTGTTGGGCTATCGCGGACGACAAGTCTAATTCTGCCAGCTGTTTTCTTAGAGCCTCTGTCGCACCCGCATACACTCCTTCGCGGTTAGTGAACTCCAGCACTGCCGAGACAACCTGCCGGCACTCGCGCCAATGCTCCAAATCCTCTTCGAAGTCTAAAAGCCAGCCGAGCTTCTGGGTGACCCGCTCTGCGGACACATCTCGGTTACCGGGTGCTTGCGGGGTCTTCAAGTGGAAACGCACCATCTCAGCCCAATCCATCAACTTGCCTAGGTTCATGAACCGGCACTTCGTTTTCTTGGTGGGTGGAAGAAAATGATCTAATTCTGTTTGTTGAATGCCAGCGGTCGTCTTTCCAATCTGACTGTCGAACTGGATAAAACGCTTGTCCTGACCGAGTATCTTCTTGAGAAGATTGGCCGCCACGTGTTTCACATCAGCCACTAAAACGACTTCAAACCCCTTGTTTTCAAGCCATTTGACACCCTCATGAAGCTCAGAGGCGCCATCACTGGCGATACTGATTGGTGCGCCGGTTTGATCGGCCAGTTCTACGAGTGCTTCACCGACTTGCTCCTTCCTTCGTGAAAGCGTTGGCACCACCGCCAGTGGTTTCATGTCGTCCCGTCGCAAGGGGCGTCCTACAGGAAGTTCCGACTGACGGATCCCAAGGACGATCAGCACAGACATTTTTCCCAGCTGAACACTATGGTCGATCAACCAGATCCAATCGGGTGCAAATTGGACGGACTCCTGTAAGATCGCAACGCCATTGCGGCAAGTCCACAGACGGATCGTGTCGTGGCTCGGAACGTCAAATTCCACCTGCAGCCAGTAGCTGATCAGACGCAACACCCGTTCGGTCGAACGAAAGCCAATAAGACTTGCTAGTGCACAACACAAAGCCATGGTCCGTGGTCCAAACTGGTGCCCTTTTAACGGTGGATCGTCGGGGAGTTGGAATGGTAGAGCTTGCTGCTTGGCTGCCAGTCTACGGTACTCAGCCAATTGCTTTTCGGCTCGTTGAAGACTCTTAGTAAGGCTTCTGTTTTCATCGCGAACGCGTTGATGATCCTGCCTGGCTTCGCTCTTCTCGCGTTTCAACTCGTCAATTCGATCACGCAGTCTTTCGCGACTGCGGTAAAATGACGCACAAAGCGCCCATAAAGAAGACTTGTAACGCCCGACCGAAAAAGAGGATACTCGTGCCACTGTTGCGCTCCTTCGCTTGGTGGATGTTTGCCAAAAACAACCAATACGTTGGAGCGCAACATTTTTGAAATACCAGTTTTTACGATCTTCTCTAGATTCAACCTCTTTTCACCATCCCAGCCTCGCCCTCCCGAACGTCTTACACGACTGTTGCAGCGGGTGCGATGGGGTAACCCTTCGCTGGTTGCTGTCCCTTCAATCCTGTTGATCATGTTGATCCTGTCTACTGCTTGTTTGACAGGATGGCCCGGTACCGTGATACAAAATCAGCCGCTGGGCGTTAGCCCACGGTTTCCGCTGTAGCCGGTACTTCGATACATCTCGGCTCGTCAGGAGCCTCGCCCTCCCGAACGTCTTACACGACTGCCCGGACAGCATGAATCGCAAAAGCTGCACGACCTCCAAGCGGGAGGGTGAATTCCGCCTTCTACGAGGACTCGTCACTTTGAACGACCTCGACCACCCGATCCAGCTCCGAAAGCTCAAGCGTCTCGACGTTCCCACCCGGCCAGATCACACGGGCACGGTCGATGCTCGTTGCTTTCCCGATCCCGATTGTGACCGGCAACTCGCTTTGGGACAGATAGCTTCGCGTGGGCATCACTTGCCTCCGCAACGTCTGCTCGCCAACGACTAGCTCGACCCATGCGCCGATTGCATCTCGATTCGACTGGGTCCCGGTGAGTTGAAAGCGCAACCAATGATGGTCCAGCTCCTGGTCGTTTCTCAGCAGGCGAGGAGCCGAGCCCACACCCATCAGCAGCACGTCCAGGTCACCGTCACCATCGATGTCGGCAAAGGCGGCGCCCCGCCCCACCATGCGGCGATGAAAATCTTGCCCGACCAGCGCCGTGTCTACTTGTACATACTCGGTGCGTGACTCCGGCCCGCAATTCCAGAACAACTGCGGAGGCTGCTCGTACTGCTGGCTCACCTGCACCTTGTTGATCTCCTCTTCTAAATGGCCGTTGGCACACAACAGATCGAGGCGGCTGTCCAAGTCGTAGTCGAAAAAGAACAGACCGAAAGTCAACTCAAGGCGAGTGGCCGGTCCCAAACCGTTGGCAATCGCGGTGTCAACGAACTGCAACGGATCCTCATCGGCACAGTAGAAAGCGGTCATCTCGGTGGCGAAGTTCCCGATTGCAATCGCCAACGTTTCATTGTTATGGGGGAACGACACGTCGGTACCCATCGCCCCGCGGGCGTCGCCCGCTGAGTCAAAGGCAATTCCCGCTAGGGCACCGATTTCCTCGAATGTACCGTCCCCCTGATTGTGGAACAGGAAATTCTGTACCGTGTCGTTGGCAACTATCAGGTCCATCCAGCCGTCCCGGTCAAGGTCGATGGGTGACACACCCAGTGACTTGGCCATGGGAACACCCGTTGCCGGGTTGGTGACTTGAATGCCTGCCTCAGCAGAGACATCCGTAAACTCCCCCTTGCCATCATTGCGGTAGAGCGAGCTGTGCGTACCTGCGAATTCCGTCGGTGGACCGTAAGCGCGGCCCAAACCCAACAACTGAAAGTCTTTGGCGATATCGATATCCCGCGACCAGCGTATGTAGTTACAGACAAAGAGATCGAGTCTTCCGTCGTTGTTGTAATCAAACCAGCAGCAGCTGGTCCCCCAATCTTCCTCCTTTCCCGCCACACCGGCAGCAGCCGTGACATCCGTAAAACGGCCTTGGTCGTTCTGAAACAGACGGTTTGAGCCGACCGCCGAGATAAACAAATCCGGGTCCCCATCGTTGTCGTAGTCCCCCACGGCGGCACCCATGCCGTAGAGCGATACGGACAGGCCGGCCGCCTGGGAGACGTCCTCGAAACGTCCCCGCCCATCGTTCTCGTACAGAGCCAGTGTGGCAGGATCGGTCAACCCGCGTGGATCCCAACTCCAACGCTTCGAGTTGACCAGGAGCAGATCCTGATCGCCGTCACTATCGAAATCAAAAAAGGCACAACCTCCTCCCATCGTCTCGGGCAGCAGTTTTTCGCCGTAGGCACCGTTTTCATGACGGAAGTGAATGCCTGATTCCGATGTGATGTCGCTAAAGTGGACCGCGGGAGGATCACGCTGCGCTCGCTCCCGAGTCTGCGGTGCGACGAACACCGCCTCATCTGCCTGCGGCGGGGGTTCACCGCGGTTAAGCACGAACGCTGCCACGGCGACGGTGGCGACAATCAACAAGATGAACGCAGACGACCAGCGGAGGGCACTGCCGATAATCGCGTCGTCCCCCTCGGCCTCAAGCGGACGGTCTAGTTTCGTCTGTTCGTTCTCCGATCTCTTCATCGAGCCCTTCCTCATGATGATGGCCTTTTCTGATGTAACCCGCCAAGTGTCAAACGCAGAGTCCGGCGGTTGGAAATGCCGCCGATCTTCAATCCACGTTTGCTGGTGTCAGCTGGCGGGGAGGCTGTGTTTCCGTGTCGCCGGTTTCGCGATCTTGGTGTAACGAGTAAATCACCAGTGCTTCGGCGGCGTGATTCGCAGCGGGGTACTTCTGACGAGCGTTCGACACCGCTCGATCACGGGCGTTGTCGTCCGGCTTGTATATCGAATGCAACCGCCGATGTTCGGCCGCTTTCGCTTCGTTGCCGAGCCGAGAATGAATCAGCTGAAGATTGTAGTGGGCAGTCACGTTCTCAGCATCAATCTGGAGAGTTCGTTCGAACTGTTCTGCGGCTTGTCGCAGCAGCGACTCACGAGCTGCCTTTCGGCTTTGGCCCAGCTCTTGATTTGCCCGGTCAAACAACACGGCGCCTAACAGGTTGACGACCTCATAGTCGAGGCCGAAGTCGAACCCACGTTCGATCATCTCGGGAGTCCGTTCATCGACAACGCTCCGAAAACTCCGTTCTGCCTCTTCCAAATGTCCTTGCTCGCGGTTGACTACACCGCTAAGCCAAGACAGCGTCCAGCTGGGCGCGGGCGGCTGGTCGTGTTCTGCGGCCCGCTGGATTGCCGTTACCGCTTCATCAAGCCGGCCCTCACGATGCAGGACCCTGGCCAAATTCAACGGCCCGTCATACCGACCCAGCCGCTCGACTTCCTCAAAGGCCTGCGCCGCTTGCCGCAGTTCGGCCTTGCCTTTGAGAAACAGGCCGATGCCGTAGTCGTTCCATCGCTCCCAGGCGGCAATGTCACTCGTCTGAGGAGACTCGGCATCTGCGCGATCGATGGGAAAAGTCACTGTATCTTCCGCCAAGACAGTAATCGGAAGATCGTTGCGATAGGCCTGGCCGACTTGGTGTCCACGCAGTGGGAGATCGTCTGATCTCGTCGACCGGGCAATGAAATCGGTGTACTGTTTGTCGAACTTGCGGAACATCAACCGCGCGGTGACTTGAATTGGCTCAGCCACATCGGTTGGAATCGAAAGGCCGTAGTGTACGACGTGGGCAGCTCCCGGCGGGATTTGGTTGTTGTACAGCGGCACAAAAATGTCCTGCGCGTTACGCCGGTCGATCCGATTGCCGTCCTGGTCGAGCATGAATACGTTGACAAAGTGTGACCACGGGTCTACTTCTCCCTGAGCATCTGTTGCACCGCTGCGACCGATAACCCGATCGCCACTTGTCACGGTGACTTCCATCCAGACTTCGTTCGAATCGGCTGTCCCTTGAGTGAACAGGTGTCCCATCTTCAACGTCCGGATGACTGTTTCCAGCAGATAAGAGCGGCCCGGGACGAGCGGAGGCAGGCTCGGTCGCAGCGGCGCATGCAGTTCACCATCGATGGTCCCACCTTCTTTGACACCAAAGATGTCAACCCGCATCACTCCCTCCAAGAATGACTGCTGTGCGTCGACGATGCCTGGCTCATTCCTCCACCAGGCAATGGCGGTGTTGGCGGATGGAAAGAGGTGGCCGTGGATGCTGGGCTTGGTTGCATCGGCAAAAAGTTGTGCACCAAAATCAGTCGACTCAGCCAGCGGCATGTGGCAGCCGTTGCAGTTCTCCTCGGCATGCTGTGGATAGTAGAAGCTTCGCGCGCCGTGGCCGGAAACACCGCTCAGCAAGTAAGTGTCATAGTGATTCTGACCTCGCAGGAACTCCTTGTAGCCAGTGAGAGCTTCCGGCAGGTGCACCTTGTGGCACACTGAACAGAACTCGGCGGTCTTGTGAAACGGCTTCAAGAACGTCTGCTTGTGGAATGACGGCTTCGCTTTGACCAAAGTACTATTGATGAACTGCAGCGCTGCATTGTCGCTCGTAGCAAACGGATAGTGGAGCGGCTCTTCGATTGTATAGTCGGCGTTTCCCAACGTGCTGTTTACGTTCGTGATCGCGTGGCAGGCAGTGCAAGTGATCCCGGCGTGCGCCGTTAGGTCCCCGACGTCGTCGTAGTTTGGCTGATCGAAAGCGCCGCTAAAGAACGGTACGGGATCGTGGCAACCAGCACACCACCGCGCTGCTTTGACGTTGCCGTCGCGCTTCATGGCCACCTCACGGGTCTCGCGAATGCTCGCCAGGTAGGCCGGGTTGTTGAACGAGCTGAAATGGTGCACGCTGTGAAACCAACCGTCGTAGACGTCCTGGTGGCACTTCTTGCAATAGTCGTCCATCATCAGAGTCTCGGACGGGATGAAGTTTCCCGATGCGGTCCGCGCCAGCGATGGTTCGAAGTATCGCGTACCCTCTTTCGGCCCTACGGCGTTCCAGCGTCGAGGATCTTGCGCCTGGAGGATGACCATCCCCAGCACGACAGTCCCCACTGCCGCCCCGTAGATAACACCCACGCGCCATTTGATCCGTGGTCCCGCCAAACGATGCAGCCAATAGAGCCAGATCGCCAGCAGCGGGCCGACCACGTGCATCCAGTACACAATCGAGCGACTGAGCGGTTGCCTGAGTTCAAAGGATCCCTCGACCCGGACCAGCAGCAGGCCGGTCACCAAGACGATGACTCCGGCCGCGAAGAGAAAGTAGCCGATGCGGACCGCCCGTCGGTTGCGGCGATGGGCCGACGCCCGCATATGCAAAACACCAAATACCAAGAACGGTACGATCAGCAAGAGCCCCAACCCCAGATGCAGAATGAACATGCTGAGATAAAAGTGATTCTGGTAGGCCAATCCGTCGCCCCACCGCTGGCTGATCCACTCCAGGCAGGTAATGCTCGCCAGATAGATCGAGTTGGCGCCGAGCACTGCCACGAGGGCAAATACGACATAAAGCAATTTGCGTAAGCCGGGACCAACCGCGCGCACATACCGCCTCGGTGTCGCCGCCGGCAAGGCAGCCGCCTTGGGTTCATCAGACATGGTCTGGTTCCTAGGTGATCTTCCTAGTTCCCTCGCCCGGCCGGTAGACGAGAGGGATTTGCTCGGTCTAACCCGAATTATTCATGAGCGATCTGCTGCGAGGTCGTAAGTCCATTCGTGGCTTCGTCATGCTTCACAATTCTCCCTCGACGTATTGCTTCAATACGCCTGCGGAAGAATTGCTCGCCTTCCTTGCCACGAACGTACTTACAACCTCTCGCGACGATCTTCATGAATAATCCGGGCTAAACAAGACCAAAGAGACCGAACGCTCCTGCTACCCAGTTGGGGTGAGGGCCCGGCGCGCATACAAAGAGATGCATACGTTACAGAAGCTACACAGCGCGGCAGCGAGGCGGGCGCTCGATGCGTCTCGCGTAGCCGACACGGCAGCGAGCATCGGGGCCCCGTCGCAAACGGGTCGGAGCGGTGGCCTGCGTCGCGGGAGCTGCCTGCAACAACGCCGTCCACTCCGAGCCGGATGTAGTTGGACTGGGCGGTGGCGTCGGAATCGAACGTTGCCGCCGACAGCTTGGTCCCTGACAGTCAGGGACCGCCGGCAGCGAAGTGGTGATGCGGTCAGCTCGGTCAGTCGGCATCGCCGACGCGTGCGAACCGCCAACCACCACATAGTCCCCACAACTCGCGACGACCACCGCAGGCGTCACGCTCAACACGCTCATACAACTCGCGATCGCCAGTGCAAAACTAACCGCGCGCGTGCGGTTCATACTGACTTGGAGTGGCTGAAACATGAGCAACGCCTGGTTGGAATCCACCGACGACGACCAACTCACTATAAGACGGCCCACCTTTTCCGTCAAACTCGAAAGCCGCCAGTGCTGCCTGTGGTACTGATAGTCAAAAGTCTTCGCGACGTGCCCCCCTCATCCGGCCTGCGGCCACCTTCTTCCCGGCGGGGAGAAGGACTTTGCTGGGATGCTCAGGCTGACATGGGCTCCTCCTGCCACGCCAGCCAACAGTGTCATCAGCCGTCACAAGGCTTCATTGACCGCCTCCCGTAGCAACAGGCTCCGCAACCCGCCGCCAATATCGCCGCGCGTCCGCTCGCCGTCTCTGGTATTCCCGCAGGTAACGACGGTAGTCTTCCGAACTCGGCCCATCCTCTATGTACGGATATGAGGACATATCCACAAAGGGCAACGGTTCTACGGACTGACCGTAGATCGTGTTCAGGTCGGCATCCTTGTCCCAACCAACGTTGTGCAAGATGAAGTCTCTTTGCCATCCCGGCGGTGGGTCCTCCGCAGGCGCGAGAAAGCTGACCGCCAGCTCGTCCCCGGAAGCCAACACAACGAGCTTGTCATCGGTCTGCGACAACAGCTCTGTCACCTGACCGTACCGTGTGAAGTAACCCTGCATCGGCGGCCACTTGGCGTCAGTCGTCACTTGTTCGTAGTCGTAGAACGCCGGAGCTCGCGGACCTTGGGGCACGGCCCGCGAAAAGCCGCGATAGCGGAGCTCCGCCGAGTCGATACTCAACGGCGTCACCCTTAACTGGGCGGCGGGCTCGTCGACAGTAAAGAAAACTCGGTCCCAGTAGATCTGCGCGCTCGTCGTAATCCGCAGGCGAAAGTCATCCGTCAAAAACGCGCTGGACAGGTCGACGACAATCGTCTTGGTCTTACCGCCGGGGAACCCCATGTAGGGAACGACCTCGCGCCAGTCTCCATGGCCATCGGGAACCTGAATCGATGGGGGCCGGGGCGGTGCCAGATCTGCGTCCTGCGAGATGGCGATGTTCAACGATGTATCCGTCGGATAAATCCAACCGGTCAGGAAGAGTAAAACCTGCTCCGGAGCGTCCAGCTTTCCAAGATCCAGCTCCAGAAAATGCTCGTCGACCAAGCCTGGCAGCAGGTTTCGTTCGAATCCCTGAAAGAACTTTCCGTCCGCTGCGCAAACCAAGTCGAGGACATCGCGGCCGTGCTTGTCGCGAGCCGCCACCGGCACTCGACGATCCTGCGCGGTGTGGATCTTGTGCTTGGCAATCGACGCGGGACCGACCTTCTCGTTGGAGAAGACAGACACCTCCGCCGGATGGTCGACGGCCAACAACTGAATCTGGTCGAAGTAGGCGGCTTCCCACAGCTCTTCGGTTACCCGTAGCTCGTAGCGTCCATCGGCCGCCTTCAGCTGGTCACCGTTAACCAGCAAGTACTCCCAGGGCCGCGACGGCGCCAGCTCTCCCTCGGCCACCTGCAATCCGAGCGGCGCAGCCCAGAGCAGGTCAGTCACAAAGGAAAAACGAGCTCCGTCCCAGGCGAAGAGGTAAGGACAGGAACCCTTCAATTCCATCGGTTCGCAGACCGACTGACTGGCCTGCGGCGTCACAATGGCCTGCGGGATTCCGTTGGTCCAGAGGAAACGCAGCACATCCGCGCCGCGACTCGGCCCAAGCCCAAAGTGTGTGATCGGCCGCTCGACAACCTGCGCCTGATAGCTCATCCCGGCTCGGACTTCGAGCAGGCTTCCAATACCGTTGTGGTTGACCTTCCCCTTGTTGTCCACCTGGCCCAGCGCTCGAACTTGCAACCACGGGTTCTGATTGCCCCCATCATTCCTGTAGAGAGTGACACCACCCCCTGTCAGCACCGCCAGATCCTGGTCGCCGTCGTTGTCGATGTCTCCGACATCACAACTGATCACCGCTCCGGGTGACAGCCCGAGGTCTTCGGCCGCGACAAACCGCCCGTCACCGATTCCCCGGTGCACCTCAACCGAGCCACCCCCCCAGGCCAACAGATCGCGATAGCTATCGTTGTCAAAGTCCCAAGTTCTGACCACCTCCGTGGTTGCGGAGCTGATCGGCTCGGTGCGCAGCTGCCGTACGCTGCCGTTGGGGGCCGATGCCGTTTGAGTCAAACGGAGTCCGTCACCTCCCGCCGTACAAAGGTCCCATGAAAGGTTCCCGTCCGCATCCAGCAGCGCCACGGAGCGCACCGCTTGAAAATCGTCGAACGACTCGTCGAAAGGTACCCAGCGGAAATTGCCGTGCCTAAGGTTCTCCAGATAGCCGAACTCGGACCCTGAACTGGAAGCGATCACGTCGATGTCAACATCGTGGTCCCAGTCGACCGCGACCAGAGAAGTAATCTCCACGGCATCGTCCGGCAGCAGCGAAAACTCGCTGACATCCGCAAACGCAAGCCTCCCTTCGGCACGCAGCGCCTTGAGCCCGCCACCTGTCGAGACCACCAAGTCCAGATCGCTGTCGTGGTCGAAGTCCACCAGGATGCCAGTTGTGACGTCGCGGATCGAGAGCTGTGGCTGCTGCACGATCTGGAACTCCCGCGATCCAGATTCCGCGTCCCAGTCATTACGGAGCACGGTCACGCCATGCGCGCCGTATACGACGACGTCGGCATCCGCATCGAACTGCTCACCCTCTTTCGCGGAATCAACAACCGCTTGGCGGCTTCGATCGTGATCCAGGTCGGCGGCAAGCAGTCCCACGCAGCCGGTGGGAAGCTCGACAGACGTCAATCGCTGCCAACTTCCTTGCTCAGTTTGCCGGAGCACCAGCAGATGGTCATCGCGAAGCACCAAGAGATCCAGTCGCTCGTCCAGGTCGACATCGACAAGTCGCAGCTGGAGGTACGGTCCAGCAGGCAACTCGGCCACTTCGGCAAACGGCGTAAAGCTGACGGTCGGTGGATCGAGCTCGGCAGCAGGCGGCTCGACTTTCCGCAACAACGCATCGCTGAACTGGCGTACGACAAACTCTAAGGGATGTGGGTGCAGTTGCCGCGCGTCACTCTTAGTCATGTCGTCGTTTCGCATCGCATTCATGAATGCCCGCCGTACGGTCCTGGTGACAGCCGACCAGTTCTCCTCCTCGGCAGCTGCGATCGCGTCATCCGCGAACTGTAACAGGTCGTAGCGACTCTTACGCTGCAACGGGGCGATCGTCTGCTTGGCAGCGGCCAGCGTCTTGGCAACCTCCGGGTCCTGCCGCTGAGCTTGAACCAACAGCCACTCGGGTAGCAAGAACAGATTCTCTGGTGCGAGCTGGTAGGCGGCACGCAGCGCTTCATAGCCTGCGTCCGTCTGATCTCCCCAGCTCTTGCCGGCCTCGAACAAGCCGAACTGGTAGACGATGTTGCGAGGATCCAACCGCGCCGCCTCGCTGAGAGAGTCCAGTGCGACACTCAACTCGGCAGCGGTGTCCGTCGCCTTTCCCGTTTCGATGCTTTTGAGAGAAGCCCGCGCTTTCAGCCAGTGGGTGACTGCCGAATCCGGCTCCAGGCGAGCGAGCTGTTGCAGCGCTTCGTCCACCTGTGAACGGTCCGCTCGGCCCTCCTCATAGGCCAGCAGCTGGCTAATTGCTAGGTTGCGCGGCCCCAACACCTCGTTCGGCAGCTGGGCCGAGAGCTCGGCAAAGGCAGCAGCTGCGGCATCCAAGTTGTTGTTCTCGAGTTGGCCGACTGCGCGATTGGCGAGCCGCACCAAGTCCCCAAGCGGTTCAGTGGGAGTGTCCGCCGGGGAACGATCGCCGGCAGCAGTCCCGGGCGGATCGGGCGGCAACGGCGGAGGATCGTCCCGCGAGCCCCGGTTAATAACGGTGAAGAACCCGATCAATCCCGCCGCTAGTAGGCACGCGGCCAGTATGAGCTTACTGCGATCCATCTGCGCTGTCTCGGAGTTTGTCTCTGGTTGGCCAGGAGTTGAGAGCCTAGTCAGTCCGCTCGCAGGTCGATTCACCGGCTCGAGCGTCGCCCGGGCCCTCGAGCTGAAATACGCGAGGGCCGTGTTTTAGGTTCGCGCGCCCGTTCGCAGCCCAGAGCCTAGCTCCAATTCGCTGCTGTCGGCAAGGGCGAACTCGCCTGTGCAGGTAGTTGGCTCGCTAGTCGTAGTCGTAGGCCGGGACAAGCGGCAGGAAAGATGGTGGCTTCTGACAAGAGGTGATGCCGCGCCGTTCCGGCGGCACCAGGTTCGATGCACTTCGTGTTGAGTGCTCACCGGCGCGTGCCGGAACTGCGCGGCGGGGAAATCGTACGCTGGTGGAAGCTTCTTTTGCGCCGCTTGTTCCGGCCTACTACCCTCTTCTAGCTCCGCTTGTTCCGGCCTACCCCTGCGGGGGCTGTATAGCTTTGCAATCCACCAAACTCTGGCGAGTTCGGCTACGCTCCAAATCAGCCGCTGGGCGTTAGCCCACGGTTCCCAGCGAGACCGACGCGAAAGCGTCCGCCGATTAATGTAGCAGGCACACTCCGTGTGCCGTCCGCCACAAGCAGAGTAACGATACGTGAGCAAACGGCTCGGCGGGAGCCTCGCCCTCCCGAACGTCGACTGTTGCAGCGCGACGGCGGCCCGGGGGAGGGCTCCCCCCTCTCCGGCCCTGCGGGCCGACTCTCCCCGAGGGGGAGAGTGAAGAGAGACGAAATCACGCACTAAACTAAAAGCTGCACGACCTCTGCGGAGTGGGTGTAGTAGCGCTGCTGGGTCTGCTACGAATCGTCCTTCAGGCCGAGGCGGCTGACCCAGTTTCCGCGCCGTTTTTTCTGATTGCTTTGTTTGCCATCATCCTGCTCCAGGACAGCCTGCTGGCTCTCGAGGCTGCGGGCTTTTTCGTCCAGTTCGATTCGGTCCCGGGCGAACTTCGCGCGTTCCACCGAGATTTCGACCTCCGCTTGACGCAGCTTCTCTCGCCACTCGTCCTGCAACCGCTTGAGGTTTTCCCGTTCTTGATGAATCAGCTCGTCATGATCGAGCACCTCGCCAATTGCCGCAGCACCCACCGCCATGTCACCGAGGTTGCTCGATTGATTTGCGAGCAAGCGTTGGAGTTCCTCGATTTCAGCATCTTTCTCCGCAACGACCTGATCGGTGATCTTGATCGCGCCTTCAATGGTGAGGCGGGCACTAACCTGCTCGGCGTCCTCCGACTCGGACTCGGAATCCGACTCCATCTGCTGCATCAGCTCCAGCTTCTGCGTTTCCCAATCAAACCCAGCGGGCTCACCCACCTCGGACGACTGCGCAGCGCGGCCTCGCTGGGCAAGCAAGCCTTTGTTTTCATCGGTGAGCTTCTCGTTTTGCAGCTTGAGCTCCCGCAGCTCTTGAACCGCCATTTCAAACCGTTCCCTCAGCTCCTCGTCCGTGCCAGCATCCTCGGTCGACGCCGCGTTAGAAACCGTCTCCAGCTGTTCTTGCAGCGCGGCATGTTCGCGTTCGAGACGATCGACTTCCTCCAACAGTCTGGCGACCTCAGATTCATCGTCCTGCTGGCGCTGGCTGGCCACAGCTTCCAGTTCGGTCGTCTTGGAGGCGAGCAGGTCGAAGCTCTGAGCGAGCTCCGTCTTCTGCCGCGTCAGCTTGTTGCGTTCCTCGGCCAGTTCGTGCCGCTGGGCGGCCACTGTGTCGTCGTGGTGGCTGGCCAAGCGAAGCAGAATGTTGGCTTGTTCGCGTAGAATCGCCTCGACGTCACGAAACCGCCCGCGTTGCTCTTCTAGCAGAGTACGCGCTGCCTCGCGGAAATCGGCGGGCCGGTGCTGCGGCTTGTCCGCTGATACTTCGTCGACGACAGGTTGTTCCTTGGTCTCGGCCACAAGCAATCTGCCTTCGCGTAGGAACAGCGCCGCGTCACACCCGTGTTGAACGCACGACGTGTGGCACGGAATGACAACCAAAAGGGACGGTTCTTGCGGAGAAGGACCCCCGAGCGCGCGGCCGCACATCTCTGGGTCCAGTATTCCTATACGTTAGAACGAGCTACTCGTCAAAAGCGCCGCGAGCACCCCGTATCGAGTAAAACGGGTGGGAGGGTTGCGAGGCCTGTAACCCCTATTCGATGACCGTGGGGTTGACGATGTTCTCCGGGATACCTCCGGACAGACAGACCGCCACTTGGTTGGCCGAGCGCCGCCTTAGTTCGACCAGTGAATGATCCGATACAAACGCCGCATGTGGCGTGACGATTACGCGCGAATCGGAAAACGGCGGCTCATCCAGCGGCGGGGGCTCGGGCTCTTGCACGTCGAGGGCCGCACCCGCCAAGCGATTGTCGCCCAGCGCAGCTGCCAGCGCACGGTGATCGACCAGGCCGCCGCGCGCCGTATTGATCAAGTAGGAGGTCCGCTGCATGGCCGCCAGCTGGGACGCGCCGATCAGGTGAGTCGTCTCTTCTGTGAGCGGCAGGTGAAGAGACACGAAGTCACTGGCCGCCAACAACTCGTGCAGTCCTACAAACCGGACACCGGCAACCGCCGAGTTGGTTTGCCGCGTGCAGGCAAGCACGTTCATCCCAAGGGCGAGGGCTTTCTCAGCCACCAGCCGGCCGATTCGGCCAAGCCCAACGACCCCCAAGGTAGTCCCTTCGATGCGCCGTAGAGCGGGAGCAGCCCGCAGGTCGTATTGCCCCATCTTGCTAGAGTGGTGGAACTGCGCCACGTTGCGAGCCAACGCAAAGATCAACGCCAGTGTATGCTCCGCCACTTCCACCACACAGTAATCGGGTACGTTCGTCACGGGAATCCCGTGCTCGGTACAGTAGCCAACGTCGATGTTGTCGAGGCCAATTCCCATCCTGGCGACGAGTCGGCAGTTCGTAGCCGCTCGGATGACTTCGGCAGTGGTTTGAGCCCAGCAAGTCATGATTGCGTCGGCGTCCCGAGCCAACTCGACCAACCGTGTGGGCTCCGCCGAGTCCGCCACAATCAGTTCTGCGCCTGCTTCCTCCAAGATCGCTCGCTCCACATCAAGGTCCGGCCATGCATAGTCGGTCAGCAGGACTTTGTACTTGGACACCAGCACTCTCTCCACCAAGGTTGGCAGGGGCGATATTTCTGTACGGGCCAGTAGACATCGTAGCGGAACTGCGATACCTACCCAAGTCGGCCCGAGCGAGGCAAAATACCAGAGGTACAACCGCCGAGGAGAAACGACTTGTCTAGACCGAAACAGTTTCAAAACCCTTTCTACGTGCTGCTGCTTGTGGTTGGCCTGCTGTTCGTTGTGACCACCTGTGGATACGCCGTGATGACGGTGCGTGGAATGGACCCCGCGACACAAGTTGGCGCCGCCTCGCCATCCGGCCAGCGATTGATGGAGTTCTTCGATCGGTACGGCTTCTTACTACTGATCGTAGAACTCGCCATCCTAGGAGCCGCGACCTTTGCCGCGATCGCAACCGATCACTATTGGATGCGGCGCCAGGTACCGGAACGAGAACAACTCGACGACGGGGAGCGACGATCTAATGCCGCCGACTGATGCCGATCGCATCGAGCAACTGCGTGATGAAATTCGGGAGCACGATCGCAGGTACTACGTAGATGCCGCACCGGTCATCAGCGATCTCGAATACGACCGGCTGATGCAGCAGCTGGTCGAACTGGAAGCTCGGCATCCTGACCTGGTCACAAACGACAGCCCCAGCCAGCGTGTGGGAGATCAGCCGGTTCCTCATCTCGAACAGGTAGCTCACCGCATTCCGATGCTGTCGATCGACAACACCTACGGCATCGAAGAGCTGAACAGCTACGCCGAGCGGACGGAGAAACAGCTACAAGGTGAAGCGATCGAATGGGTCGTCGAGTTGAAGGTGGATGGCGTTGCTGTATCTCTGGTGTACGAGCAGGGACTGCTGGTTCGAGCCGTCACGCGCGGCGACGGCCAGACCGGAGACGACATCACTCATAGCATCCGCACGCTGCCGGGAGTACCTCTGCGGCTGAACGACCAACAGCCCCCGGAGGTGCTCGAGGTACGCGGTGAAGTCTATATGACAAACTTGGATCTCGTCCGTCTGAACGAACGGCAACAACAGCTCGGGCTGCCCCCGTTTGCGAACACTCGCAACGTGACTGCGGGCACGATTCGGCTGCTGGATCCGCGTGTAGCTGCCGAACGCCGGTTGAACCTGTTTTGTCATGGGATCGGCTTTTGCAGCGGAGTCGATGTGACCTCGCACACGGAATTCCTGGAAAAGCTGCGACAACTCGGCTTGCCAACCACTCCGCATGTCGAGTGCTTTGACAACTTCGCGAGAGCGGTGGAGTATTGCAACGAGCTGATCCAACGGCTCCACGATCTAGATTTCGAAGTGGACGGCCTGGTTATCAAAGTGAATCGCTTTGAACAACGTGATCGGCTGGGAGCCACTTCGAAGAGCCCTCGTTGGTTGATCGCGTACAAGTACGAAAAGTACGAAGCCTCCACACGCCTCAACGCGATTCGCGTCCAGGTGGGCAAGAGCGGCGCGGTGACCCCGGTCGCTGAACTCGAGCCGGTTGAAATCGCCGATACGACGGTCAGTCGCGCCAGCTTGCACAACGCCGAGGAAATCGAGCGAAAGGACGTCCGCGTCGGCGATACCGTGGTGGTTGAGAAGGCCGGCAAGATCATCCCACACATTGTCCGCGTCGAAAAACACAAACGCAAAGGCAGGCCAACTAAGTTCCACTTCCCCACGCACTGCCCGGAGTGCGACGAGCCACTAGTCAAGGACGAAGGGGGAGTCTCCATTCGCTGCCCGAACATCGAATGCCCCGCCCAAATCAAGGAGCGCATCCGCTTTTTTGCCAGCCGTAAAGCGATGGACATCGAAGGTTTGGGAGACAAGCTTGTCGAGCAACTCGTCGAACAAGGATTGGTCCGCACCTACGGCGACCTCTATCGCCTCCGGCCCGAAGATGTGGCGGGGCTGGAAAGGATGGGGGAAAAGTCGACCGACAACCTGCTGGCGGGGATCGCGTCCAGTAAGCAACGAGGGCTGGCGAGGCTGCTGAACGCGCTTTCGATCCGCCATGTTGGGCAGCGCGTGGCGGCCGTCCTGGCGGAGCGGTACCCGTCAATTCAGCAATTGCAGCAGGCCGGTGTCGAAGAACTGAGCGAGATTCATGAAATTGGCGAGGTCATCGCTCAAAGCGTCCACGACTTTCTGGCCAGCGACCGGGGCCGCCGAGTCGTCCAGCAACTGGCAGCGGCCGGGGTCCTCATGGAGGAGAACGTACCTGCACCGAACTTGCAGCATCCTCAGATCGCGGGCAAGACATTCGTCGTGACCGGCTCCCTGAGCAAATATACGCGAGATCAGATTCACGGGTTGATCGACCAGCACGGGGGGCGGGCGTCGTCAAGCATCTCGAAGAAGACCGACTACCTCGTGGCCGGCGAGCGAGCGGGCAGCAAATTGGCGAAAGCAGAGCAGCTTGGCGTCCAAGTCATCTCGGAGGCGCAGTTCGAGGAGTGGCTTCGGTGACTGTCGTCACCAGTTGCTGGGCCGAAAAGAGTCGCCGAAGCAACGCCGCTAAGGGTTTCTTGTAGCCGAATTCGCCAGAATTTGGCAGTCCACCGAATTCGCCAGAATTTGGCCGAATCAGCAGTCCGCCAAACTCTGGCGAGTTCGGCTACGATTTGGCGAGTTCGGCTACGATCTATTGCTCTTTCTGCTCGTACCGTTCCAGTTTGCGGTCCAGCGTCGAGCGGTTGATGCCGAGGATCCGGGCCGCCTCGCGCTTGTTGCCCTTTGTCCAGCGGAGCGTCTTGAGAATCTGCTGTTCCTCCAGCTCGGCCAACGAGATCGGCTGAAAGGCATCTAGCGACTCGGCCGTAGCCGGTGATGGCAGCGAACTGAAGTGAATGTCTCGAGGCATGATCTCGGCCCCGTCGGCAAGTACAACGGCCCGTTCGATAACGTTACGCAATTCACGTACGTTGCCCGGCCAGTCGTACTTGCACAGTGCCTCCATCGCATCCGGAGAAAGCCGCAGTCCCTGTTGGCTTGTGCGGGCTGCACAGCGATCGAGAAAGAACTCGGCAAGAACCGGAATGTCGGTGGCATGCTCTCGCAATGAGGGAACGAAAATCTCGAGGATTTGCAGCCGGAAAAATAGGTCACTGCGAAACTTGCCGGACTCGACGGCTTCCTCGAGATTGCGATTGGTCGCCGCCACGACGCGAACATCCGAGCGGATACTTATGCTTCCGCCCACACGTTCGTAGGAATGGCCCTCGAGAACCCTGAGGAACTTAGCTTGAATGCTCAACGGCATCTCACCCACTTCGTCCAAAAACAGGGTACCGCCTTCCGCTTGCTCGAATTTCCCGATCTTCTTTTCTGTAGCGCCGGTAAAAGACCCCTTTTCGTGACCGAACAGCTCGCTCTCGAGCAAGGTCTCCGTAAGAGCCGCGCAGTTTAGACAGACGAACGGCCCCTGATGACGATTGCTGTTGAAGTGAATGGCACGCGCCACCAACTCTTTGCCGACGCCGCTCTCGCCCCGCACTAGCGCCGTCGCGTCGGAAAGGGCGATCTTGCCAATCTTTTCGCGTAACTGTTGGAGCTGCGGACTGCCGCCGACCAATTCACTTTCGATCTCCAACATCCGGCGCAGCGACTCATTCTCGTTATATGCGGCGCGCAGCCCAGTGGTCAGAGATTCCGTGTAGTTCAGTCGCTCTAGCACGATCGCCATCTGATCGGCAACGGCCAGCGTGAACTCCAAAGCGTCTGCGTCGAGCTGGTCGTTGGGATCGAGAGAATAGACGTGAAGCAACCCGAAAATAGACTCCCGATTGCGAATCGGAGCACAGATCACACTCTCGGCCTTGATGCCGTCCAGCGTCTGGAACTCGGCGGTCCCATCAGCGCGGATGTCCATGGCTAGGACTGCTTCTCGTTCCGCCAACACCGTCCGTGACAGACGCCGAGAGACGACCCGATAGGACGCGCCGTCGGGCGCCTTGTACGCCACGATCCTCAGCTTGTCTGACGACTCCGAAATCGAGTCAGGAAACAGCAAGACAGCGCCGATGTCGGCGTTGACCGCGGGCAGCAGACAATCCAGCACGGTCGCGGAAAGAGTCTTCACGTCTTGCGCCGTCACCATCCGCATGATGAGGTCGTATAGATGCCGCAGCGCCTCGCGGATTCCCGTTTCACCACCGGACTTTGATAGGCCGCTCTCAGTGATATAGCGGCTCTGCGATTTGCGCTCAATGATCTCCGGTATCGCCGAATCGGTTCCCGCCACATCGGTCGCCGGGGGACTCTGCGAATTGGTAGTGCCAGCCGGCTTTTCGACCTGATGCTCGGCCAAGTCGTTCGTGAACAACAGCACTGTCTTGCCAATGTGAATGCGATCTCCATCGACAAGCCGATGTTGCCCCTCAACCTTCTCGCCGTTCAATCTCGTGCCATTACGACTCTGCAAGTCACGCAGCGTCCAGTCCGAAGCTTCCCAAAAGACTTCGCAGTGCTGCCGGCTACAACGATCGTCCTTGAGCACGATGCGGTTGAGAGGGTCGCGGCCAACGGTCATGACAGTGCCCGGCGCCAAACGGAATACATTCCGCAAGGCGTCGTCGGCCCCCTGCAGGATCAGAAAGGCGTCGTCTCGCTGCGAAACGCTGTCCTGATCCTGGTCCGCTACTGATGGTGTCGGATTAATCGCCAGCTCCCCCGATCTCGGATAACAGTGGGCAGTCGCTGAGCTGCCGGACGAACTACCGCAGCCCGGTGCCGATTCCCCTGCTGGAATCTGCGCGGAGGCGTCGAAGCGGATGTCGTCAGATGCCCGAGAAAAGAACTCGCGTTCGGTCCGTCGCCCGGTCCCATGCAGCCCGAGACCGACATTGTAACCAATCACGACGTGGCGAGAAAAAAACACGGCCGCCAGCGAAGCGGAGGCAAAGTGGGGCAGCAACCACTGTGTCGTCCAGTGCTCCGCTGACGGCTCATGTCCCAATTTAGGTTCACGTCGTACAAACGCCAGCCAGATGGATACCCGGACAGTTCAAATGACGTGCCACTTGAGCCAGTGTTCGCAAGAAATTCTTAACTCATTTAGTAAACACGCCTTGCGAAAAACTGCCTGAAACGTCTCCGCGACGAATTCCGGGCGTGGTCGCAAAACGCAACCCAGGGAGTGCCAGAATCTGCGACCATCGCGACCCCGACATCTGCAATTCGGAGCTGGCAGACGGCAGATGCCTAGCCCGGATTATTCATGAAGATCGTCGCGAGAGGTTGTAAGTACGTTCGTGGCAAGGAAGGCGAGCAATTCTTCCGCAGGCGAATTGCAGCAATACGTCGAGGGAGAATTGTGAAGCATGACGAAGCCACGGATGGACTTACGACCTCGCAGTAGATCGCTCATGAATAATTCGGGCTACAGCACCAGCGCGAAGCCGAAGTCGCGATCCGCTAGCTGTTGACCGGTCGTGATTGGCACGTTCCAGCCGCCCAGATCGATCAGCCTGGTGGGATCCGCATAGAAGCTGTCGTCGAGCCTAGCCACCAAGGTCCCGGCGAGCGGGCGACCTAGGGGCACTCCGCTTGCCCCGTCCCATTCCCGTAGTTCGCCACCCGCCGTGATGTAGTACCACTCACCCCCGCCGGCCTGGAGCCACTTCTCAGCCAACCCGCCCCAATTCTCCCAGAGGTTACCAGTGGTGAAGAAGTTGAGCCGCTGATCAAGCTCAAAAGCAAACTCCAGGTTCGGTGGCACAACGGGTGCCGTGCGCTGCCAGTCGGCCTGCGGTACTACATTGATCGTGAAATCGCCGGTCTCGAGCCCGGCGAACTGATACCAGCCCGACTCCAACAGTGGGTCGATCACGCCACTGGCGTCCAGGTCGATGTCTCGCGTCTGCTCGGTCGCGATGAGTTGCCCCTGCGCATCAAGGAGTTCGACCGTCCAACCGTTCAGATACGGCTCGCCAACATCCCTTTCACCGTCGACATTGAGATCGTGATACACACGACCGCTGAGAGTCGCCAGCTGTCGGTTGCCAAAATCCCTGTTGATCAACGGCTGGCCGGCTGCAACTTGAAGCACAAACGATCCGGTGGGTGCCGCCACATCGACGAGAAGTTGCGGATCCTCGTAATAGCGGGGGTCAAGTGTACCGATCGATCTGCCCTCAAGCGGGCTTCCCAGAGGTAATCCACTCGATCGATCCCACTCCCACAGCTCGCCGGAAGGAACAATGAAATACCAAGCGTTCGCTTGGTTGGTCGACTGCAACCACTTTTCTTCCAACCCACCCCAGTTCTCGAAAAGCCCCTGCTTGGTTGTGAACCGAAACTGCCGGCCCAAGGCAAACGCCAGACTTTCCACGGGATCCAGGGGAGCGGTCTGCTGCCAACCGTCTTTCAAGAGCTGCCGAACGGTATAAACTCCGGGAGGGACGTCGAATTGATACCACCCTCTTTCCGTGGCCGGATCGATCGCCTCGTCGCCATCTAGATCGACGTCTTGTGTTTGTTGAACCGCAACCGTCTGTCCCTGCTCGTCAAGCAATTCGACGGTCCAACCATTCAGATACTCTTCGCCGATGTCTGCACCGCCGCTGCTGTCGCGGTCGTGGAAGACGCGTCCGCGGAGAGAAACCGTCTCTACTTCGATGGCTAACATAGCACCGAAGGTCAACACGTAGAGTTCGCCATCCTCGTCCTCTCCGAAGCCGATGATATTCGGCGGATTGCCACCAGCGACCTCTAGATCTGACAGCTGAAAGACCCCGTCGTCTTCCTCCAGAACAAACATCCGGCCGGTCAAGTCGCCAAAAAGATATCGTCCGAACAAAGCGGGATAGCGGCTACCGCGATAGACGAATCCACCGATCACAGAATCCGTAGTGGCGTCGTTTGGATACTCGGCGATGGGGTCGATCAGCCCGCCCGGATTGGGATCGGAGCGGTTAAACGGGTGGGCTCCTTCGCGAATCCGCCAGCCGTAGTTGCCGCCGCTTTCGATCAAATCCACTTCTTCCCACAGGAACTGCCCGACGTCACCGGCAAACAGGCGGTCTACGGATTCCGGGGTCGGCCCGTCGTCAAACGAGAAACGGTAGGGATTCCGCAAGCCGTAAGCGTAGATCTCGCCGCGGACGCCGGAACGATCGACAAACGGGTTTGATGCAGGGATCCCGTATTGGCCATTGCTCGCGTTTGTGCCGAGCACGTCGATCCGCAGGATCTTTCCCAGCAAGTTCGTGAGGTTCTGTGCATTGTTCTGCGGATCGCCACCAGACCCGCCATCCCCAGTGGCAACGTAGAGTAGTCCGTCATCCGGGCCAAAGTGAATGTCGCCGCCGTTGTGGTTGGAAAAAGGCTGAGGAAACCTGAGCAGTTCCCGCTCGGAGGTGACGTCGGCTCGATTCGGATCTGCAGAGACGCGGAACTCCGAAACGACTGAATCGTGGTTACCACCCGAAGAACTGGGAGCACTGTAGTAGACGTAGAACCTGCCGCGGCCCGGTGCCGACAACGACGAGAAATCGGGATGAAACGCCAGCCCCAATAACCCACGTTCGCCGCCGGTGACGACACGGTTGAGACCGCCGCCACCCAAATCGAGAAAAGGCTGCGGCGAGACAAGCGATCCCTGCACGACCCGAATCTGGCCACCCTGCTGCGCCACGAACATCCTACCCGAGCCGTCGTCGGCATGGGTCGCCACCAGGGGTGCCGAGAGGTCCTGCGTCACCGTACGGAGCTGGATCTGAACGTCGGCAGCCAGCAAGACCCTCTCTTCCAGTACCTCCAGTGACGAGCACCGCCGACCAAACGTTAGATCGATCATGGTGGCACCGTAATCTCTTCACTCTCCCCTTGGAGGCTGTGCAGCTTTTACGCTTCATGCAGTCCGCCAAACTCTGGCGAGTTCGGCTACGCTCCAAATCAGCCGCTGGGCGTTAGCCGAGCCCTTTCAAGCTAGTACTTCCCTCGACTTTTGGCGAGGACGCGGGCTGTTGCGACGTGATTTCCGCGATTGCCGGATTTTCTTTTGGGCGGAGGTTTCTTGGGTCCACGTTTACTCTTGAGAAACCGCTTCAGGTTCACCTGTTTGCCGAGGAATCGTAAACGGGCTGCAAGTTGTGCTGCCGTTCGATTACCCTCAAGCTTGGCGAATTCTTCGTCGGTCAATGCGATTCGAAAACCTGACCACGTTTCCGATATTTCAAGTGCAATGTAGTAGGTCGATACTTCCTCCGCGATCTTCGGATTGTCGTGACCAACTGCGATTGCGGTTTTAATCACACTCAGAACATTGAACATCATCAGTCCCATGGAGAAGCTGAATAACGCTGCTTTGGGATAGCCCAACGTTTCGATCTCACAGTGAAGCACTTCGGCAAGTTGTTGAAATGCTGTTTCGATCGTCCATCGCTTGCGATACGCACAAGTAACTTGCCGAGCCTTAACCCGCTTGGGCAAGTTGGTCAAAAGATGAATCTCCTTATCACCCTTTCGCGTCGGTGTGGACAACTTGACCGTGATGCGGCGTAGCTTAAGCGTCTGCCCGCGGAACTCGATCTCAATCGATTGTTCGTAGAGCGTGTCGCCCCCTATCTTGCCGATCTTGACTCTCGAGCCACATGATTTCCATCCCGGCACGTTTCCCAAGCTGTGACGGAAGATGAAATGCGATTCCTTCTCCAAGGCCATCGCCATCATCATGGTCTTGGTGCCAAACTTTCGGTCTCCAATCCATAGTTCACTGGGCTCGACCAACTCAAGGATCTCGGGAAACATGGTGCATTCCGAAGCATGACCGTCTTCGCAAGGAATTACATCGTGTATCAAACGATGGTCGGGGTCGAGAATGGGGATGCATTGACCAGGCAGCGCCGCGGCCCCCAAGGTGCGAAGTTCTTCGATCCGATGTTGCGTGCCTGCGAAGTGATTGCCATCGATGATCCGAGTCTTGTAACCGCTCACAAATGAAGCAGGCAAGCCTTTCTTGAGCGATCCGAGTACCGTCTGTAGATCCCGCGCAGTCTCTGCAACCATCGCCCGCCCGACTGCAGGCTCGATACCCTGCAGTTTGTTGTAAATCGAGGCGATTGACACACCGACTTGTTCTCTTGTTCGGTGCTTGTACGCAGCATTGACTGACGGCTTTGCTTTGATTGCTACCAGTCCCATCAGGTCGGCAACCGTCGAAAACGCTAGATCTCCACATTTCTGCTGGACTGCATATTCCTCAAAGAGCCGATCGAGCCGATCGCTATCAAGAACATGCTCAAGCGTGGTGCGGGCCATAACCGAAATCGGACTCTCCTTCTCAAAGCGTTTAAACACTTCGGCGACTCGCATATTTGCATCCTCCTGCCAGATTACGAAAACGTACACCAAAGTGATTCTACGCCTGTCATCCGAGAGAAGAAGTCGCTAGCTTGAAAGGGCTCGGCGTTAGCCCACGGGAGTTTGTTCAATCACAAAGCGTGAAAGCTGCACGAGCTCCCCAGCGGGAGTGAGCTAGAGTGAGGAAACCTCGTTTGACCGCGGCGAATAGTCTGTCTGCTTCATGTAAAAGCGTTTGACCTTTGTGACCAATCGCCCATCGACCTCTGATGCCTGTTTGGCCGCCCGCCACTGGGGGTCCTGCCCGAAAGCCTTCCATGCCTTGGCGGCCGCCTCGCGATCTGCATGCTCAAGCACATACAGCATCAACTGCTCGGACTCGGCTTGCTCGATCGGACTCCAATAGCCGACAGATCGTATCCCGTGTTTTGAAAACAGCTTGTCGGTGTGGTCGCGAAAACGGGCGTGGAGCGCATCTAGTTTACCGTCGGCTGCCGTGTAGATCCGGAGTTCGTAGAGGCTGTCTGGCTTCGTCCGCCCGACTTCACCTGAATAGTCGGTCGGCTCCAAATAGGTCGATTGGACTCCCCCAGCCACGAGGACCCGGCCAAAGCGTTCCTTCCACTCCGCGGCGACTTTCTTCCAATCTGGATCGGCGCGAAACGCCTCCCACGACTTCTGAGCGGCGGCACGACTCTTGTGTCGTAGCAGGTAGATCAACGTGTTCTCCGACTCGGGTTTGTCGGTGGGTACCCAGTACGCCACGTTCTCCATTCCATGCCGCTCGAAGATCCGCATCGTGTGTTTCTCGAACCGCTCATTGAGCGCTGCCAGCCGATTTGGTTCGCAGGTGTACATCCTGAGTTCGTACACGGGATCATCTCCAGCTTCAACGAAAGAAGAACCGGTCAACATGATCGCCACGATCAGTGCTGGCCACGACCGGAAACCAAGACGGCCTAAGAGAGGCATTTGAACACTCCTGCGGAAAGTAAGAATTGCACAAGTTGGGCCGTATTATACCGAATGGAGGGCCGCCCAGCGGGCAGTTGCAGGGGGCATAGCCGGAACGACCGGCGCAACGGTCATTTCCCGCCGGAATTTGTTTTTGACCGCCCAAAAACTGTTCGCCAATTTGTCCCGAACGGCCGATACGACCAATGCTATCGACACCAGCCCGAGGACAATGAGCATGCCAACCGAACGCAAAACCCTGACGCGTGTGTCTTCTGTCGCGTTGATGATCTGCAGTATTTGGGCTGGCTCCGGTCCGGCAGAGGAGCCGGGGATGGGCACGACGTTTCTGACAGGTCACTCGACCAAATGCTCGAGCGGCGAGTCACACAGCCATCTTGTACGATGTCAATGCTGTTCTCCCGGCACGCTTCTCCAGTGGAGCTACGGCAATAGTTTCTCCGGGGGTCCCGATCTCGACGAGCCCCTGGTGACCGATCGCCCGGACTTTACCGAGGCGTCATCCACAGTAGGCCTCGGCGTCGCTCAGCTGGAGTTCGGGTACACGTACACGTATGACAACGAACTCAATCAGAGCGTGCGTTCGCAGTCGTTTGGAGAACCTTTGTTGCGGTATGGCGTCTTGGCCAATTGGCTCGAGTTTCGTATCGCGCTATTTCCGGTCGACGAACGTACCGCCGTCGCAGCGCAACGAGACACGACTGCCGGTACCGAAGACCTCTATACGGGGTTCAAGATCGGTTTGACGCCTCAGGAGGGCGTGCTCCCGGAAATGGCGTTGATCCCACAAATGAACATTCCCACGGGCAGTCCCGCATTTACTTCGAACCGTGTCGAGCCAGGAGTCAACTGGGTCTACGCTTGGGAGATCAACGACTTCCTGGCGACGGGTGGATCCACACAAGGAAACCGGCGCGTCGACCCGAGTGGGCGGTCCTATCTGGAAGTGGCCCAGTCTTGGACCGTTGCTTACAGCCTGGCTGAAAAACTGGGCGCGTTCACTGAGTGGTACGCGCTCTTTCCCAGCGGCGCCGATACCGTACTCCCTCAGCACTTCTTCAATGGCGGCTTCACCTACCTGCTCAGCAACAACGTGCAATTCGATGTGCGGGCTGGAGTTGGGCTGAACAATGCCGCCGACGACTATTTCATCGGCTCGGGGCTCTCTATTCGCTTCCAGTAGCCCTTGCTGCGCCGGCGCGCCGCAGAAGCCTGCCTGCTTGATCAGCCTGGGCATGGCGTCTACGTTAGGCGCTGCACAACCTCTAGTCATTCTGAGAGTGTTTCATGGAATCTCGTAGCGCGCGTATCGGGCTGATCTTCTTTGTCATCTACCTGGTGCTGTACAGCGGATTTGTGCTGTTGAACGCCTTTTCTCCGGAGACCATGGAGATCACACCCCTGGCCGGCGTGAATCTGGCGATTTGGTACGGTTTCGGACTGATCATCGCGGCCCTTATTTTGGCGCTCGTCTATGGTTTGATCAGTCCCAACGAAGACGAAGGGGGTGAGGCGTGAGTTACGACCCATCCGCCATTGGTGTGATCGTGTTCTTTGTCTTCGTGGGGGTCACGCTCGGACTGAGTTTCTACCTCGGCAACCGGGCAAAGTCCGCACAAGGCTACTTCGCGGCCCACGGCGAGATTCCCTGGTTCGTCAACGGTGTGGCCTTTGCTGGTGACTATCTTTCGGCAGCGTCGTTCTTAGGCATCTGCGGCATGATCGCCTTTTACGGCTACGACGGCTTTCTCTACTCGATCGGCTACTTGGCCGGCTGGATCGTGGCGTTGTTTGTCATCGCCGAACCGCTCAAACGAATGGGAAAGTTCACATTTGCCGACGCTCTCGATGCTAAGTTCAACTCGCGCGGGATCAAGCTGGCGGCTGGCATCAGCACGCTCGCCGTAAGTATCTTCTACTTGATTCCCCAAATGGTCGGGGCCGGTGTGTTGATTCAGCCGCTGCTCAACTTCCCCCACTGGGTGGGTGTGTTGCTCGTAGGCACGACCGTCATCGTCATTGTCGTAACGGCCGGAATGGTCTCGACAACTTGGGTTCAGTTCCTCAAAGGCTCGTTGCTGGTGATCTTCAGCGCGATTTTGGTGGCGGCGATCTTGAACCGCGGTTTCACGGTCGGCACAGGCGGCGCGGACGGCTATACGTTCCGCACCTTGGGTCCGCTCAGCAAACCGGTCGAGCAGGTCGCCGACGGTGGCCAGCTGCTGCCCGCCGAGGGACCCTGGAAGGACGCCGGCTTCGTACGCCTCAAGGAAGCGGATTCCGGCGAGATCTCGGTCTGGAGCGTGGAGGAACTTGACGATTCTCAGGTCATACTCCGCGAAGCGCAGATGGTGACGGAACAACCGGACGGGAGCGTGTTGGTCAACGGCCTGCCGCGCGGGCCAGGCGACGGTGAGTCACAGCTGCATCCGGTCGGGCACGTCGTCAAGCTCCCTGATGGCAAGACCGAAACCGGTCCTCTCGGCCCGTTGTCGTTTTTCAGCGAGCTCCAACAAAGTGAGGTCATCTTGTGGGGATCGCAGGCGATCTCAGAACCCGACGGAGGGTCGACAACGGTCTACTATCAAAAGCCCACACCGGGCAGCCGTATCTTGCGGCCGGGCGAGCATCCGCGTTTTCGCGGCATCCGCGGCGATCGACCGATCGACAAATTGAATTTCCTATCGCTCATGCTGGCGTTGTTCTGCGGGACCGCTTCCCTGCCTCATATCTTGATCCGCTACTACACGGTTAGAGATGCCGTGAGCGCCCGCAAGAGTACGATTGTTGGGATCGCCAGTATCGGGTTCTTCTATGTATTGACGCTCTACCTCGGGCTGGGAGCCATGACGAGCGGATCGGTCGACGTCACCGACAGCAACATGGCCGCCCCACTACTGGCGAAAAGTGTCAGCGAGTGGATGTTCGCAATCATCTCAGCGATCGCATTCACAACGGTCCTAGGTACAGTCAGCGGTTTGATCTTGGCTTGTGCGGGGGCGGTCACTCACGATCTGCTTTCCAGCTTCTTGCGAATCGACTTGTCCGACCGAGACAAGGTCCGAGTCGCCAAGATCGCTTCGGTGGCTGTTGGCGCCGTGGCGATTGTGTTGGGAATTCTGTTCCAGCGCTTCAACGTCAGCTATCTGGTCGGGTGGGCGTTCAGCGTCGCCGCCTCGGCCAATCTGCCGAGTCTCGTGATGCTGTTGTTCTGGAAGCGGACAACGAAAGAGGGCGTGATCGCTGCGGTCGTCGTCGGAATGGTCAGTTCACTGGCCTGGATCTTGCTTAGTGCTGACACGTTCACTCAGGTCTACGGGCTGACGGCCGATCGGGCACTCGTACCCTTCAGCCAGCCAGGTATTGTCACCATCCCCCTGGGATTCCTGACGCTGGTCGTTGTCTCTTTGCTGACAGGAAAAGCATCCTCAGCATGACCGCCCAGCCAGCGGATGCCAGTCGGAGTTGGCACGAGCACACAACGCTGGTCCGCGCATTTTAATGTTGCGCTTTTCGCGGTTTCTCGGGTTGAGGGTGACAAATTGCCTGGTTCTTCGGAAGCGCGAAGCGTCAGTCTTGAAGTTGCGATTGTTGGCCCCATCGTAACCCGAAGCGTAAGCGACGGAACAACTTGCGATGGTACATCAACTCTGCCTCGCTTACGCTTCGGGTTCCGAAAACCCGCCAAATTCACCACGAAAAGCGCGCCTTCAAAACGCGTTAGCAAGGGGAGTTCGTGTGCCAACCCCAGTGATTCCCTCGCTTACGCTTCGGGTTCCGATTTAGGCGCAACGCGCGACTTCAGAGCGCTCATGAATAAGTCGGGCTAGCAGCGCGGCCGGCGGAATTCGCCTTGCCGCTCGAGGCCAGTTGCTGTATTCCTACGCGGCCTTACTGGGCAGACCACCTTTCTTGTCTCGCTAGCAACTCCGTTCGGATCCTGGCTACGAATCTCCCTTAGACCTGCTCGCTCCTTCCCTCATCCGGCTCGTTCAGCTTACTCGGAGCTTCATGATGGTAGTTTGTCTACGTACGTGGGCATTGCTTTCGACCTTGGGCGTCCCAGCCAGGACAGGGGCGGTCCTGCTGCTAGCCTGGCTATTCAGCCAGCAATCAGTCCTTGCTCAGTCCACGTTCCCCCCTCGGTACCCCAGCACGGCAGGGCCAGCCGTGCCCCAGCTCGGTGCCGGTTCACTGGGCCGCGCACAACAAGAGGCCGTGGCGGCTGCAGAGAACCGCCCGATCGTAGCGGTCCGCATCGTGGGGAACGAGGCAATCAATGAGGACCGAGTTACAGCCAACCTCAAGACGCGCCGAGACCGCATTTTCGATCCGGTCGACGTGCAGACCGATAAACACAACCTGATCAAAACCGGTCTCTTCCGAGAAGTTCGCGTTCGACTCCAGAACGTACCACAAGGTGTGATCGTGACGTTCGAGGTCTTCGAACGTCCCACCATCCGTTTCATTCAGTTCCACGGCGACCGGAGTATTCGCGAAAAAACACTGTTGCGAGAAACAGGATTGGAGGTCGGCGAACCGCTGAACCTGTACGCCATCCAGGAGTCGCGGCGCAAGCTGGAAGACTTCTATCGCAGCAAAGGCTACCCCAAGGCCACAGTGACGATCGTGGAAGGCAGCCAGCCCGAGCACTGCGGCGTCATCTACACCATCAGCGAGGGCCCGTTGCAAAGGGTCGAGAAGGTCGAATTTGTCGGCAATACGATTGTGCCCGGGGCGCGCCTCAAGACACAGATCCAATCCAAGCCGGGAATCATGTGGTACTTCTTTCGCGGAAAAGTGGATATGGAAAAAATCGACGCAGATGTCGTTCGGCTCACAAAGTACTACCGCGCCTTGGGCTATTTTAGCGCTCGAGTGAGCCGCCAACTCGCGTATGACGGGCCGGACCAAAACTGGCTAACGATCCGTTTTGTGATCGACGAAGGACCGCGCTACGTCGTCAACAACGTTGCGGTCAGCGGTAACCAAAGGTTCGACGCGGAGTCGCTGCTCGGGCTCTTAGAGCTGAAGTCGGGCGACCACTTCAACCTAGACAAGATGAACAAGGATGTCAGCACGCTCCGCAACCTGTATGGCGGTCAAGGCCACATCTTTGCCAACGTCAAGGCTGGCCCACGGTACCTGTCGGACGAAGTCGGCCGGCTGAACCTGGTCTACAACATCGAAGAGGGCAAACAATTCCGTGTCGGCAGGATCAATGTGCACATCACCGGCGAGAACCCGCACACGCGGGAGAGTGTCGTTAGAAATCGTCTATCGCTGCGAACCGGTGACATCGTCGACATTCGCGAGGTACAGGCGAGCGAACGGCGGCTGCAAGCTTCACATCTTTTTGAATACGATCCGGCTAACGGCAAGAGCCCCCGCATCGAGTACCGTCTCCCGCAGATGTCCGACGCCGACGAGCTGATGTCGAGTCGCGGCAGCGCCGTGCGAGGACAGAACCCGGCGCGCTGAAGCGAGCAGATTAGATCGAAATGAAACGAGCTAAGATTACCGCCGAAGGGCTTATTGTCGCGTGGCTCGTCGCCATCTCGGGCTGTGCGACATGGTCTCCACCGCCCCCGACGATGCCTACCGCGGCTCCTCTACAACCCTCGGCTCCTCCAGTACAAGCCACGATTCGCGGCCAATCCTCGCCGCCGCGACAACCGCTCAACGCACCTGCGCCTGGTGTCGGGAGTCATTGGCGGTACCCAATGGTCACTTCTGGCGAACCGGTCCTTAACGGCTCCGTAGCCCGTGGTCAGAATTCGGCGGTCTTCGCGCCGCCACCTACCAGCGGTGTGCCTCCCAGTCCTCCCCAGCCTGTACAGACACTGCAAGGCGCGCCGGCATTCGGTCCAACGTTTCCTCCCTTCGTTCCCCCTTCCAACCTGCCTGGTGCGACCGTCGATGAACTGGGACCGCTTCCTCCCTCGGTTGACTTTGACGTGTTCGTCGAGGAAACCCGCACCGGCCGCTTCATGTTCGGCGCGGGAGTCAACTCGGACCTGGGAGTCACGGGCCAGATTGTAGTCGACGAGCGGAACTTTGATTGGCGCCGCTTGCCGACCAGTTTCCAGGATGTGATTAACGGTACCGCCTGGCGAGGTGCTGGCCAGGGATTTCGGCTGGAGGCAATGCCTGGTAGCCAGGTTCAACGCTACCTAGCCAGCTTTACAGAACCTTATCTCTATCTACCCGGGTTTGCCGATCCCTTCAGCTTCAATCTCAGCGGCTTTTTCTACGACCGCCGTTTCTTCGACTGGGATGAACAGAGACTCGGTGGCCGAATAGGCCTAGGCTATCGACTCACCCACGACCTCTCGTTGACGGCGGCTGTGCGTGCTGAGAATGTCAACATCCACAATCCCCGGGTCGTGACGGTCGACGAGCTGAACGAAGTCTTGGGCGACAACAGTCTGTTTAGCGGTCGCGTGACGGCAACGCACGACACGCGCGACACAGCGTTCGCGGCGACGGAGGGCCACCTGATTGAGTTAAGCTACGAACAGGTCTTTGGCAGCTTTGACTATCCGCGCGGCGAGCTCGACTATCGCCAGTACTTTCTAATGCGGGAGCGCCCGGACGGTTCGGGGCGTCACACTTTGTCTTACAGTTTCCGGCTGGGATTCTCCGGTGGGCAGACGCCGATCTTCGAGAACTACTTCGCCGGCGGATACTCCACGCTTAGGGGTTTTGATTTTCGGGGCGCCTCGCCCGTCAAAGGCCCTGGCATCGGCGTGGGTGGTGAGTTTCGCTTTTTGGGATCTGTCGAGTACATGTTCCCGCTCACCGCCGACGATATGATCCGCGGTGTGGTCTTCTGCGACTACGGCACAGTCGAGGAGAAGATCGAGCTGAACTCGGACACGTACCGCGTAGCGCCGGGGATCGGGCTACGAATCGCGATCCCCGCGCTCGGTCCAGCGCCCCTGGCTTTGGATCTCGCCTTCCCGGTTGCCCACGCTCCGTTCGACGACATTCAGAACTTCAGCTTCTTCTTCGGTTACAGTCAATAACCCGAGCGTTGGCGCCTACGCGCGCCACGGGCCGCTCGGGTAGGCTAGAAGTAGGCCGGAACAAGCGGCAAGAAAGCGTCCCTCCGAGTACGGTCTTCACGTCGCGCCGTTCCGGCATGTGTTGGATGACGCTTAGCGCGAAAAGCGTCGAACCCGGTGCTGCCGAACCAGCGCGGCGGGCACGTCGTGCAAAAAACCAGTATCTCTCTCGCCGCTTGTTCGGGGCCGCTTGCAATGACGGTGTCAGCGGCGAAAATCAGGGGATGCTAATTCCCCGCTTCTCGTTGCGCTTGATGCTGGGTGTAACCACGGCCAGCGCCTGTTTTTTCTATCTCGTGATGCGGGCGATGCGGGGACAGCATTGGGCCCTTGGCACGTCGATCGCGATCGGCAGCCTGTTGCTGGCGATGCTGTTGCATGTCTTTTTCTTCGGCCTGGCCTGGCTGCTGTCCTTGATCCTCCGACCATTTCAGAGCCAGCCCATCCGCAGCTCACCGTTTGCCGCCGCAGGCCCTCCTGAACAGGTGATTCCGCCCACCAATCCCGAATAAATCGGCAGACGGACCGAACTACCCACGATGATTCCGGTGAGCACATCGCAAGACCGACGTTCTGCAAAGCTGACTTGGCTGGCAGTTTGGTTGCTCGTCGGCTTATGCACGGGGGTTGCGCAAGCGGGCTCGGGGGCCGTGGTGGCGCTCCCGTTGCCGCACGTCAAGAATCGCAGTGGACTGTTGTTGGAGATCGACACGCGATGGATCGACGGCAATGGCTACCGGCCGGTCCGGGTACGAATCCTGCCGGCATTGGCCGGTCCGGCGCCGGCAGACCGCACGATCGAGGTCACGATCACGCCGCGCAGTCGGTATAACCAAACCCGAGGCACGACGGTCACAAAGAAACTCTCAATCTCCCAGGGAAGTCTCTTCGCAGAAACGTCGGTGCCGGTTCCCTGCTCCGAAAGCTGGTTTTCGTTGGATTTGGAGGTGCGTGAGGATGGACGGTGGCTGACCGATCTAAGTGAGAAGCGGGTACCTTTGGGCGCTCGCCACTACTACGAATGGAACGAGACGTCACCGGGTGTCTTGATCGTGGACGCAGACGCACCTGCCTATGAGGGCACGAAGTCGCGAACCGTGACGAAATATGATGAGCCACGTTTGCCTGACTTCCGCGCGCTCGCCGGGCTGGTTCCTACCAACTACTGGAACCGTAACACTGGGATCTTCGACACCTCGGATGACGCCAGCGATGCGGACCTCCTACGGCTGCTGCCCGACGTCCCCCGCTTCGAGCTGTTGCCGCCCGCCTCGCTCCCTACTTCCTGGATCGAGCTGACGGCGGTCGATGTTCTGTTCATCCCCTTTGACGAGTTGCAGACGCTTGCTCGGTCGGATGCAGAGCGGTTCGCCTCCATCAGAAGCTGGCTCGCCACCGGGCCAGTACTTGCCGTCTACGACGTGGGCGACGATTTCGAGCGGCTCGCTGAACTGGAGGAGCTACTGGAAATACCTGCTTTGGATGAAGGCGATTTGTACCGCGGCTGGAGCGTGCCCGACAAGGAACAGTACGGCAAGAGCGAATTCGATAAAAAGGAATATCGCAATCTTGGTATTCACGTAGACGCCGACGAAGATCGGCAAAGCGCAGAGCCCAGGAAGCCACCAGAGGAGATGCCCTTCCTGGTCCGCGCAGTCGAGCGTGGCCGCCTGGCTGCATTAGCCAACGACCCGTTTCCAGGCAGCAGAGCCTCTTGGAACTGGTTTCTGTCTAGCCTCGAGTCGCAGCACTGGACGTGGTCGCGGCGGTTTGGTCTGTCATTACAACACGAGAATCACGACTACTGGAAGCTGTTGATTCCCGGTGTAGGTCAAGCACCCGTCAATTCATTCTTGGTGTTGATATCACTCTTTGTAATCGTGATTGGGCCGCTCAACTACTTCTACCTGCGACGGCGAGGCCGCCTCTACCTGTTGTTGGTAACCGTCCCGGTAGGCGCCCTGCTGATCACGGGCGGTCTGCTGGTTTACGCGCTGGTGACAGACGGTCTCTCCGTCCGCGCGCGGATTCGAAGTATCAGCGAGATCGATCAAAGGAGTGGCCATAGCGTCTCCTACTCACGGCAGACGTACTACGCCGGCTACTCCCCCTCGTCCGGTCTGGTGTTTCCTGCTGATGCCGCAGCGATCCCAATCGATTTTCGCCCGCAGTTTTATCGCAGCCGGGGCCGTCGGACTCGCTGGGGCCGACATCAACGACTCAGCGGCGGCAGCTTTCCTTCGCGGACCACTGTCCAGTATCTGGTTGTTGAATCGAGGCCGCTACAAGGTCGGCTCGAGTTCGGCGAACGAGATTCGGATGGCACGCTGCCGGTCGTCAATCATCTCGGGATCGAGATCGACCGACTCATCGTCTGCGATGCTGACGACAGCATCTATAAAGCGGAGTTGATCGGAGACGGACGATCCGCCACGTTGACGCAGGCTTCACGGCAAGCGGAGTTCCAGGCCTGGAACGCTCTTCTCGCTCAGCACCGTCCTCAATACCCTACGGGGTTCGATCCGCGTCAGATCGAAAACGCGGCTGACGTGTTGGGGCTCGACTACCGGAGGCGTTCAAGAGCATTGAATGTCACCTTCACGAACAACGTATTTGAAGACGGCCTGCGCCGCACTTGGCGTCAGCCCTCTTCGCTAGGACCACGATCTTACTTGGCCATCGTCGAACAAGGCCCGACGGTGTCGCTGGGCGCGGCTACCGACCAGCAGGCTAGTTTCCACGTAGTGATCGGAAAATGGTAGCAGCAAACGCCTCGCTCCTATGATCGAACTACGCAGGCTGCATCGCTACTTCGGCCCGACCCGGGCGGTTCACGACGTTAGTTTCGACGTACCCAAAGGCGAGGTATTCGGCTACATCGGGCCCAACGGCGCCGGAAAAACGACGAGCATGCGGATCCTGTCAACACTCGACTTGCCCACGTACGGCGACGCGATGATCGATGGGTTCTCGGTCATCAACGATCCAGATCGAGTGCGCCGGCGGCTGGGATTCATGCCTGACTATTTTGGCACGTACCCGAACGTCAGCTGCCGGGAGTATCTGGATTTCTTCGCCCGCGCCTACGGTTTGACCGGGCGCGAGCGGACGCGTGCATTGCGGCACGCCATGGACTTTACCGACCTTACCGGACTGGCTGACAAGTCAATTCGCGGGCTGTCCAAGGGGATGAAGCAGCGTCTATGCCTGGGGCGCGCGATGGTGCACGATCCGGCGGTATTGATCTTGGACGAACCTGCAGCCGGACTGGACCCCCGTGCCCGCATCGAGCTACGACAGATGATCCGGTCGTTAGCGAGCGACGGCAAGACGATCCTAGTCAGTTCGCATATCCTCACCGAGCTCGCCGAGATGTGCGATCGAGTGGGGATCATCGAGCGTGGACACCTGTTGGCCGTCGGCACGGTGGAAGAAATCCAGCAGGGCACGGCAGCCCGCTGCGATGTCCGTGTGCGGATCTTGGGCGGTTGCGAGCGGTTCGCGCGTTGGCTGGAAAACCGCGACGATGTGGACGCGATTCGAACTGACGGAGAACTCGCGACCTTCGAACACTCCGGAAAGCGCGACGACCAAGCCTCGCTGCTGCGAGAAATCGTCCAGGCGGAGTTTGCAGTCGCGGAGTTCGCAGTCCACAGCCGGTCGCTGGAGGATGTATTCATGCACGTGACAGAGGGAGTGGTGCAGTGACGTCGATGGAAGTGCCGCTGGATCAGCGCCAGAAAACCGACTCGAAGTCGATTGGGCAGCGCTGGGAGGCGTGGCTCGAGCGCTGCAGCGAGCATCTGAATCCGATTTTGGTCAAGGAGGCCCGTCAGGCGCTGAAGAGCCGCCAATTTTCGATCACTTTTGCGCTCCTGCTGGTCTTCGGCTGGGGCTGGTCACTGCTGGGTGTGGCTTTGCTATCGCCGGGCGTGTACTTTGCGCCGGGCGGGACTTTCATGTTAGTCGGCTACTTCCTGATTCTGGCCGCGCCAATTTTGATCGTGGTCCCATTTTCGGCGTTCAGGTCGCTCGCCGCGGAACGAGAAGACGGTACTTTCGAACTGCTGTCGATCACTACGCTAAGCTCTCGACAGATCGTCACTGGAAAGCTGGGCAGCTCGATCCTGCAGATGCTGGTTTACTACTCGGCATTGACGCCTTGCATCGTCTTCACCTACTTGCTTCGCGGTGTCGACATCTTCACGATCTTCTTCCTTTTGTCGAGCACGTTTCTGGCGGCGGTGTTGTTGTCGGCTGCGGGGCTCGTCGTCGCGACCGGCTCGTCGGCTCGGCACTGGCAAGCGGCGCTCTCGGTGATCCTGTTGATCGGCCTGCTGTGGGCCGGAGGCAGTTGGCTGGTGATCATGATCCAGCTGCTGGCGGCCGCCAGCCAGATCCCCTACGATGACCCCACCTTCTGGACGGTGACGCTGGCCGTGCTGAGCTTCTACATCAGCTTCCTGGTCCTTTTCGTGCAGACCTCGGCAGCCCAGTTGAGCTTTGCCAGCGACAATCGATCTACGCGTTTACGGATCGTACTGATGGCCCAGCAAGTCCTCTGGTTGGGTTGGATGAGTTACACCTGGATGAAGTCGGAAGCTGACGATGTGCTATACGCCATGGTTACCGTTGCCGCGGTGTATTGGTTCGTGTTTGGTTCGTTGCTTTCGGGCGAGCTGGCCCAACTCTCACCGCGCGTTCGGCGATCGCTGCCGCAGTCGTTTTTAGGGCGTACCGCGTTCACCTGGTTCAATCCCGGTTCCGGTACGGGATATGCCTTCGCCGTGGTCAACCTGTTCTCTGTTGCCGCTTGTGCGGTGCTGATGGCGTTGGTCGGCCAGGCGGTCACCTTTCGCGGGGCACCCAATGACTTCGACTGGCTGCTCTATACAGTCCTGGCGGTCTGCTATGTTGCAGCTTATCTGGGCGCCGGACGCATTGTCATCTTGATTCTGCGGCAGTGGATTCCCGCCGGGATTCTGCTTTCTGCGTTGATCAATGTACTGCTCGCATTGATTGGTGCAGTGGCTCCTTCATTGATGCAGGGTTGGGCGCAGGGATACCAGAATCTGCACTACGGGGAGTTGCAGGCATCCAACTGGGCGTGGACGTTAGCCGAAGCGGCGGACGGCAATGTCGGAGCCTATCCAGCGGTCGCTCTGGTCGTGATCGGCGGAGCGGCTATCATGTTTCTGCTGAACTTGATGCTGGCCGCCGCAGAAGTCCGGCAGGTGCGGCAGGCGACACCGGAACGGGTTCTCGAAGATGCGGTCTCTCCACCGATCTCTTCGGGTTGAGCCTAGATCGCGCTTGCCCTCCAATACTCAGACAATGAAACCAACACTTTGGCTTTGGCTGACGATCGTTCTCATCTCGGCCGGCATCTTCATCTTGAACTTGGCGGCACCGGCGAATGCCGCGTGTGGAACACTCTACGTCGCTGTGGTGCTGCTTGCCCTCCGCTTTAAGAGGCGGCGGATGGTGTTGTTGGTGGCGCTGTTCTGCTCACTGCTGATCTTCTCCTCTGCTATGACCGTCTTGATTTCCGAGCAGGAAGACTCGGATAGGGCGGGGCTGATCGTCTACCGGGAACCACTGCAGTTGCTGTTGAACGGGTTGCTGGAGCTGTTTGCGATTTGGGTGGCGGCGGTTTTCGGATATGTGATGAAGGGTCTCCAGACCGATCTCGTTACTGCCAGGGACGAACTGCAGTACCGGTTCGATCAACGGTCCGCTCAACTAGTGCACACGACCGCGGAGCTGCAATCCGAGATTGGTCTCCGCGAGCAGGCGCGTCTCGAGCTAGATCGCAGCGAGGCCCACTACCTATCCCTTGTTGAGAATCTTCCGATCCACGTCATTCGCAAAGATGTGGAAGGCCGCTTCACTTTTGCCAGCCCGTCGTTTTGCGAACTACTTGGCAGACCGCTTGCATCCATCGTGGGGAAAACCGACCTCGATTTCTATCCGCCTGATCTCGCCAACAAGTACCGAGCCGATGACATGCGCGTCCTCCGCGACCGCCGCGCCCATCAATGAACTGGAGACCAACCAACTCGCGGACGGTACTCAGATGAGCGTACAGGTCATCAAAGTCCCGATCACCAATCCCGAGGGAGATGTGATCGGGATCCAGGGGATTTTCTGGGATGTGACCGAGCGCATGAGGGCCGAGGACGAGCTGCGCGACAGTGAGGCCCGCAAGCGGGCGATTCTCGAATCTGCAATGGACAGCATCATCATCCTCGACCGAGATGGACGAATCGTCGAGTTCAATCCGGCAGCACTACACGCGCTGCATTGCGGCGCCGATGAGATCGTTGGCCAAGAGATGGCAAGTAAGTTCGTGGGGCCAACGTTTCGCCAGCAGTTTCGCAACAACCTGGCTGGCTACACGGGGGCCCGTGAACTCGGGTCGATGCTCGGGCGGCGGATCGAGGTGATCCTCAACCGCCAGGATGGCAGCGAGTTCATTGCCGAAATCTCGACGCAGCCCATCCCCGACGGATCTGCGGGCTTCGCCATCTTTCTGCGCGATGTCACCGAACGCAAGCAGGCAGAAGATGCGCTCCGTGCAGCAAAAGATGCGGCCGAAGCAGCCAGCCGTGCGAAGAGCCTGTTTGTCGCGAACATGAGCCATGAAGTTCGTACGCCGATGAACGCGATTACGGGGGTTACCGACCTCCTGCTTGATTCTGAGTTGCTGCCGGAGCAGCGGGAATACCTGACCGTCATTCAAGAGTCCGCCGACTCGCTGCTGACCGTCATTAACGACATTCTCGATTTTTCTAAGATCGAGGCAGGAAAACTGGGGCTCGATTGCGTTCAATTCGACCTGCACGAACGCCTCGGCGACGCCATGAAGTCCCTCGCAGTCAGAGCACACAGCAAAGATCTGGAGTTGTTGTGCAACCTCGACCCGGCTACGCCAACCATCGTGATCGGCGATGATTCCCGGCTGCGACAGGTCGTCGTCAACCTCGTTGGCAACGCCATCAAGTTCACGTCGGTCGGCGAGATTGTGGTGAAAGTCACGCCCACCAGGTGGGACCACGACAACGTGGAACTGACCTTCTCGGTCCAAGATACGGGTGTGGGGATCCCGCGTGACCGCAGGGAGGCCATCTTCGGGGCTTTCGAGCAAGCGGACAACAGCACAACACGCCAGTACGGTGGAACTGGGTTGGGGCTCGCCATTTCTGCCAAACTAGTCGAGCTGATGGGCGGCCGGCTGTGGGTCGAAAGCGAGGTCGGCCAAGGCAGCCAGTTCTTTTTCACCGCTCAATTCGGCCTGGGAGATACGCCCGCAAGTGGCCATGACCTGAGCCAACTCGATGGCCTGCCGGTGCTGGTTGTGGATGACAACTCCACCAGTCGCGCCATTCTCGAAGAGACCCTCACGCATTGGAAGGCCGCCTGTACTGCAGTTGCCGACGGCGAGCAAGCGCTCGCACTGTTGCGAGACGATACCCGAAAGCCGTTCCGGCTCGTCATCACGGACAGCCGCATGCCCGGCATGGACGGGTTCGAACTCGCCGACCAGATCGTTCAGGAAGAGCTGGACTGCCCGCTGATCATGATGCTCACGAGCGGCGATCGGTCGCGAAGCGTCTCAGACTCTGGTGAACGCGTGGCGGCCTATTTGATGAAACCGGTCAAGCCTTCCGAACTTCTCGAGGGCATGATGTGGGCTCTGAACCCTAGACAAGAGGTCAAGGATCTACAACTGGTCCAAGAGACCGTTCAGCTTCCGCCGCTGGACATCCTGCTCGCCGAAGACAGCCTCGTCAACCAAAAACTTGCGGTGCGGCTACTCGAGAAGCACGGGCATCGAGTGGTCGTCGCCAACAACGGCCGCGAAGCGATTCGTGCGTTGGAGCGGGCGTCCTTCGATGTGGTGCTGATGGACGTCCAGATGCCCGAGTTGGATGGTATGGAAGCAACGGCGGTGATTCGAGCGAAGGAACGGGACGCCGGCAGCCATGTACCGATCGTAGCGATGACAGCCCACGCGATGAAAGGCGACCGAGAGGCTTGTTTGCAGGCGGGCATGGACGGCTATGTGACGAAACCGATCCGCGCCCCCGTGCTGCTTGAGGCAATTTGTGAGGCCGTCGAGAACGTTCCAGCGTCGCTGCCCGAGGCGGACATACAGAGGGACGTCGATTGGCAGCGCCGCTCTCGAAGTCGTCGCGGGTGACAAAGATCTGCTGCGGGATGTCGCAGAGACCTACCTAGCGGAGTGCCCCAAGATGGTCGAGGCGATGCGGCATTCTCTGAGCGAACAGGACGCTGAAGGGCTGCAGCGGGCCGCCCACACGCTCAAAGGCTCGATGCGCTACTTCGGTGCTGAAAAGGCCTATCAGGTGGCCGATGAACTGGAGGATCTCGGACGGCAGCAACAGCTAGAGGCCGCCGTCGAAAAGCTGAATCAGCTCGATGAAGCACTGAACGAAGTCAATCCTCGCCTAGCACGATTCGTCGAATCCGGACAGATGTAAGGCGTAGAAATGAAAATCGACCGTGTGGATCTGTTCCATGTGGAAATGCCGCTGATCTACCCCTGGCGGACTGCCTACGGAGAGGATACCGCCGTCCACTCTGTACTCTGCCGGATGTCCAGCGGCTCTGTCGCTGGCTGGGGAGAAAGCAGCCCGCTGGCGGCGCCTTGTTATAGCTGCGAGTGGGCAGGTGGCCTGTTCGCGGTAGCCCGGCAGTGGCTGGCGCCCGCATTGGTCGGGAAGGAAATCCGAAGCGGCGAGCAACTGCAAGCGGAGCTGGCTCACTTCAAAGGAAACTGCTTCGCCAAAGCCGTGTTGGATAACGCCTGGTGGAGCCTGCACAGCAACCTGTGCGGCATGCCGCTCCATCGAGCCCTGGGTGCAACCCGCGAACACGTTCCCGTCGGGGCCGACTTTGGGGTCATGGATTCGATCGACGAACTGTTGCGACAGGTTGGGGAAGCTGTCGATGCCGGATTTCCCCGTATCAAGCTGAAGTTTCGGCCCGGCTGGGACTCAGAGATGGTCCGCGCCGTGCGGACGCAACATCCCCAGGGAGTCTTCCATATCGACTGTAACAGCGGCTACCGGATCAGCGACTTGGCAATCTTTCAACAACTTGACGAGTTTCAGTTGGCCATGTACGAGCAGCCGCTGGCGCATGACGACTTACACGATCACGCCACGCTGCAGGCCAACGTGCAGACACCCGTTTGTCTGGACGAGAGTATTGTCGGAGTCCGGCAAACCGCCCAAGCCATTTCGCTCAAGAGCTGCCAGTATGTCAACATCAAGCCAGGACGCGTCGGTGGACTTACTAATGCGGTCCAGATTCACGATCTCTGCCGCTCGCATGAGATTCCCTGCTGGGTAGGCGGGATGCTAGAGAGCGCCGTAGGGGCGGTTCACTGCGTGGCGTTGGCGATGCTGGACAACTTCAGCTATCCGGCGGACATCTTTCCGAGCGAGCGTTTCTATCGAGAGGACCTGGCGGAGCCAGCGGTGCGTTTGGCAGCAGCCGGGCAGCCCAGTGTAATCGCCTACCCGCAGCTCCCCGAACCCGTTCCGGCACGCCTACAGCAATGCACTGTGCAAACAGCAGTCATCAAGTGAAAGCTGTACAGTGTCAGTTCGTCGTAGGTTGCCCACTCGGATGTCGGAGGGCACGGCCGGCCAGCTTGCCGGTGACTTGGCCGGCATCGATTGCGAAGCTGCCGTTGATCAAGAGATAGTGCACACCCGACGCGTATTGGTGCGGGTCCTCAAAAGTGGCCGCGTCGCGGAACTCTTCAGGATCGAACACGACGATGTCCGCCACATACCCGGGCCGCAAATAGCCACGGTCCCGCAAGCGGAGGATATCAGCCGGTAATCCCGTCGCGCTGCGGATCGCCTGAGCGACCGAGAGCGTCTTGTTGGCAATGGCGTACGAACCGATCTTGCGAGGGAACGTTCCATAATTGCGCGGATGCGGCACGGTCTCGTCAGGCACCTTCGCGCCCCCGTCGCTGGCCGTCGCCACAAACGGTTGCTGCATGATCAAACGAACCTCCTCCTCACTCATGCCAAAGTTGACCATGGCCGCGCCTCCGTTCTGCTGGATCTCCAAGACGAGGTCAAGCACCGGGCGATCCTGCTCTTTCGAGAGAGTCGCTAAGTCGCGCCCCTGCCACTCTCGCTGCTTGGCATAACTGGCAATGAAGAGGCTGGCCCCGCCACTGCGATCGCCGATCATCGACTGGATCCTCGCCCGCAACTCAGTTGCCTGCTGAGGATCTGCCAAAGCCGCAACCAACTTCTCTCGGCTGCGATACTCATCAGGTACCACCATCGCACCCAATGAAGTACTGCTGGCGATGTAGGGGTATTGGTCTGCCGTGACCGCCTGCCCCTGCTCACGCGCCTGCGCCACCAGCCGAACCGCGTCAGCAGCCAGGCCCCAGGCAGCTCGGCCCGAAGCCTTGAAATGAGAAATATGGACTGGCAGCTCCCCGCGGCGACCGATCTCCAACGCCTCCTCGACCGACTGCAGCAGCCGAGTGTTCTCGTTGCGCATGTGGGAAACGTAGATCCCCTCATACTCGCTCACGACCTTCGCCAACTCGATCAGCTCGTTGGTGTCAGCGTACTTGCTGGGAACGTAGATCAGTCCGGTCGACATGCCGAACGCACCCGCCCGCATCCCCGCGGCGACCAGCTGTTTCATCTCCTCAAGCTCGGCGGGAGTGCTGGGACGCTTGTCACGCCCAACGATGCGACGCCGCACGGCGCCCTGCGGCACCAAGTGGGCGACGTTCGTCCCCGCGCCCTCGCGGTCGATTTTGTCGAGGTAATCCTGCACATCGACTTGGCCTCCGCCGCAGTTGCCAGTGACAATCGTGGTGACACCTTGCGTGACGTAGTTCTTGTTCAGTCGAGTTGCCGGGCGAGTGATCGGTGTGTCACTGTGGTTGTGCAGATCGATGAATCCGGGCGCCGCGACCAGACCGGTCCCGTCCAAGTCGCGGTAGTCCCCGGCGATCTCAAAGTCGCCCACTCCCACGATCTTCGCTTCCCGGATCGCGATGTCCCCTGAAAACGGCTCGCCACCCGTGCCGTCGTAGATCGTCACGTTCCGGATTACGGTGTCCGCTTCGAACGTGGGACCAGCGGCAACAACAGCCAACGTCACAACCACAGACAAGTACATACTCAAGCCCTCTCAGAGGTGCCCTCAAGAACCGACGTCACGAGATCAATTCAGCGCCTGCTCATCAACGTCTGGAGCGAACCCACCCCAAAAGTCGACGCGATATTCCTATTATTCTCAAGTCTCTTGATTTACCTAAAAACCTCAATTTGTCCATTACAACAGCCGATGGCATCAAATAGCACCTCACCCACGATCTTGCCCACCTCCACCTCGGGCCATGCGGATGCCTTCGGTAAGTCACGTTCAGCAAGCACCTTCAGTTCCGGGATCCAGCCGGTCGCAGCGAAAAATCGGTAACTGGCGACTGGTGAAACTGTTAGGCGAGGGTAACTGGTCTCAAGTCTACCAAGCGGCCCCGGCGACATGCACCCATTCAACGGCGGATTACGTGCTGAAGACGCTCCGGCCAGAGCTGGAGACCGACCCGCTGGCGCACGAGATGCTAAGGCGTGAGGCACAAATCGGCTCCAGCATCAGACACCCGAACCTCGCGTCGGTGCTGGCAGCCCGGGTGCAGGGGCCGCCCAGCTACTTAGTCATGCCGTACATGGCGGGCGTGAATGTGCGGGAGACATTGGAAGTAGCCGGTCGGCTACGCACACCGCACGCCCTGTGGATCGCACGGCAGACCACTTCAGCGCTGGCGGCACTTCACCGGTCGGGTTGGCTGCACGGCGACGTCAAGCCGGCCAACATCTTTGTGGCGACAAGTGGTCACACAACGCTCATCGACTTCGGCATGGCTCGCCGCCTGCCACTGAGCGGACAGCATCGGTTTGCAGGCACGCCCGCCTATGCTGCACCCGAGTGGTTTACGACGGCCGGCGGTCCGGGACCGTGGAGCGACATCTACAGTCTCGGCCTGTCGCTCCAAGCGATGTTGACGGGACAGCCGGCTGCTGGCGAGCGGAGCGATGGACAGGGAGCGAGCGCCGACAGTTTCCCCGAGTGGCTACCATCCGGCGTTGTTCGCCTGCTGCAACGAGTCCTGTCCACCGACCCACTCTGCCGACCGACCGCTCACGAGTTGATCGGCCTCTTGGTCGAACTTGAAATCGAAACCCTGGGCGAACGCGACCTCGCACCAGCAAGGTAGTGCAGCCTTCTAAGTTAGTGCGTGATTTCGTCTTTCCCCCTTGGGGAGAGTCGGCCCGAAGGGCCGGAGAGGGGGGGGCCGGACGCTACGCATCGGTGTCGCTGGGGAACCGTGGGCTAACGCCCAGCGGCTGATTTGCAGCCGTAGCTGAACTCGCGTGCGTTTTGTTTGTAGCCGAACTCGCCAGAGTTTGGTTTGTAGCCGAACTCACCAGAGTTTGGTTTGTAGCCGAACTCACCAGAGTTTGGTGAGTAGCAATCGTTAACGGCGGTGGGTGAGGGAGAAGCAAGCCTACTCAAGCACCGAATTTTTCTGACAGATCGCGAATGTAGTCTAGTGCTTCGTCCAACTCCGTCGTTTCAACACCCGGCTGTCGCCCTGCCAGATCGCACCGCGCGAGCAGCAGCAACTCTTCATAGCTCTCTGACTTTTGCAGCCGGCGATTTGCACGCGCGCCGGCCGTTCCATCGAGGACTCTGTGAGCCAGCATGTGATGCTCAATCAGCCAGCTTGTTCGCTCGGTGATAAAGCCCTCGAGCGCGTCAAGTCCAGCGTCAACATGATGATGTCTGTCGATGCCCTTTCCTACGTCGTGCAGCAGCGCCGCGAGCAGGAACTCCTCGTCGTATGGTAGTTCGTCACATGCTAGGTCGAACACTTGCAGGCTATGGTAGAGCGCATCTCCCTCGGGATGGTATTTCGGGCTCTGTTTTATTTTTTCCAGAGGTAACAGCAGAGACTGGTACAGCTGAAAACGGTCAACTCCCTGTTCTAGTTCCGCGATCGACTCTTCAACATCGATGTCGGGGTACTCGTGCCGTAGCAGCTGCTCAAGCTCTGCGATACTCGCTCGCTCAATCGCTTTGCCGGTAATCGAACTCTTGAAGACGAAGTGGGCTTGATCGGCGGCGTAGATCGTAAGTTCAAATGGAAACCGATCACGAACCCGAACATGGGTGTAGACACGTTCCTCGCCATGCTTGCGGACACGTTTGTGTTCGACGTCGTACGCGGCACCCTCCTCGTCGAGCAACAGCGTCACAGAATCGACATTGTCTGCGAAGACGTGCAGGTCGATGTCCGATCCTTGGCGCACGTGCCCGGTCATGACGCTGCCAATCAGACGCGGACGGAACTTTCGCAGCACTCGCATCATGCGGAGCGCCTCTAACCGCATTTCCAAAAGGTTGGCAACGCGCTGGTCACCTTCGTAGAGGCGTGCAAACGACTGGACTTCATCACGAATCTCTGCGTTGCTAGGCAAATCTGCCGGCTTGACTCGACTCCGGCAGAAACGATTCGCGGCCTTAAGTTTGGCACGAAAATACTCCGACTCTTGTCGGAAGTACATGAGACGGGCGGCTTCCCAGGCGATCTGCCGCCGCAACTTCGAGGATCCCATTAAGAGGCGCCGTCAGCCCATTTTACCGGCGCGGGGGCATTCGATAGATCGTGGTCGTTCCATCGCAAGTTGTAGTGTAAGCGATTGGACTCGCCCGCGCCAATCTCCTTCGTAATGGACTCTCTTCGCACAGCAAGAGTGGCTCCCGGTTGTGCGGCATAACGAGCACCGCTACGGACTGCTGCTCTCTAGGAGCTGACGGTCGGTCGATTTTTCTGTCCCAATCTTTCTGTCGTCAAGCAGATCGGCGAGCAAGTTTTGGATGACAGAAAAATTAGGACAGAAAGGTAGTCAGGACTATTTGTCCTGGCGACTCTAACCCGAATTATTCATGAGCGATCTGCTGCGAGGTCGTAAGTCCATCCGTGGCTTCGTCATGCTTCACAATTCTCCCTCGACGTATTGCTTCAATACGCCTGCGGAAGAATTGCTCGCCTTCCTTGCCACGAACGTACTTACAACCTCTCGCCACGATCTTCATGAATAATCCGGGCTAACTCACGGAATACTTGGTGACCACCACCTCGTTAGCTTGGAAAAGTGCAAAACGTAAAGGGAGGGAGTGAAAGAGACCTTCGCGCGCTGGCACGACGGTTCTTCCTGCTCCTGCTTCCTGTCTCCCGATTACCCCGGCTAGGCAGGAGCCTCGCCCTCCCGAGCGTCTTACACCGCTCCATCATGTTGATCCTGTCTTCTGCTTCTGACAGGATTTACAGGATCGACAGGATGCCGATTTCTACGAAGGCCCGCCCAGTGACTGACTCCGAAAGGGGGAAACGCATGAAAAGACGAAGGTTTATCGAAAGCTCGGTTGCCGGCAGTGCGCTGCTGGGCACGACTGCGTTTGCAGCCGCTCAGCGAAACCCAAAAACCCCAACTGGCGAGGAGGCGGTCGTTCTCGACCGTGATCAGGCGAATCGCCCGCACCAAGGAAAGACCCTCGCCGCAATCCAACCGCACTGCGACGATATCCCGCTGTTCGCGGCTGGAACTGTGTTAAAGCTCATCGCCGAAGGCTATCGGGGCATCATGATTCGTACTAGCAACGATGAGATGGCGGGACGAGGAGCGACGGTCGGGGAGGTCATACAGAACAACGAGCGTGACACGATTGAAGTAACACGGTTGATGGGGCTCGATAAGTTCTTCGATCTGGGGTATCGCAATCACCTGATGGACGGGATTTCACCCTTGGAATTCAGAGCTCGGCTGATCTTCATCTTTCGGCTGATGAAGGTTGACACGGTGATTACGTACGACCCATGGGGCCACTATGAAGAGAACCCCGATCACTATGTCACAGCGAGCTGTGTCGAAGCTGCATGTTGGATGGCGGGTTCGCGAAGGGACTACCCAGAACACTTCGAGGCCGGCCTGGAGCCGCATGCGGTGCGAGAAAAATATTACTTTGCGCGCGGGCCCCAGCTGGTAAATCGTGTCGTCGATATCTCGTCCTACATCGACGGCAAAGTGAACGTAAATCGCGCGAATGTGACCCAAGGACCAGCAGGCGAAAATGGTGCCCGGTTGCGCCGCCGCTTGGCTGCCCAAGGCAAGCGCCTGCCAGTCCTCGGTAACGACGATGAAACGGCAAACCGGCAGTACATCAAGCAGTTTGTCTTGAGAGAGAACCGAACGTTGGGCCAGTCACACGGTGTCGAATACGCCGAGCAGTTCCACTATATCGGTCCCTCGGATCGCCATGTGGACGACTACGTCGAACGGCACGCCGTGCCGCTTTGAAATCGGGTGGAAGTTCCAGCTGCTCGAGCAACCCAAAACTTCACGACTAGCCCGGATTATTCATGAAGATCGTCGCGAGAGGTTGTAAGTACGTTCGTGGCAAGGAAGGCGAGCAATTGTTCCGCAGGCGTATTGAAGCAATACGTCGAGGGAGAATTGTGAAGCATGACGAAGCCACGGATGGACTTACGACCTCGCAGTAGATCGCTCATGAATAGTTCGGGCTAGGGCGACGACAGGCGGCCCCGGATGTAGATATCGCCATCCAGCTCCTCAGCTGTCGACACGCTCAGCCTACGTGCCTCATCAATGCTCTCGGCTCCAACGCCAGAGAACGGTACCACGGCCTGAGCCCCTCCCAGAAGTGTCGGGGCAACAAAGGCATGTACTTCATCGATGACGTTGGCGTCGAGCGCCGCGCCCAACAGCGTACCGCCGCCCTCGATCAACACGTTCGTCATACGCCGACCACCTAGCTCGTCCAAGAGCGTCGCGAGTCGCTCGGGACGAGACGGCGCATCGATCGGCAAGATCTCGCAACCGGACTGTTCGAGTTGCACGACGTGCTCCTGCGACGGCCGCCGGCCGACCACGACGATCGTCGGTACTTCGTGTGCGGTCCGCACCAGCTGGCTGGCGGCGGGCAAAGTTGCTTGGCTGTCGCACACGATCCTGGTCGCAGTGCGGGGACCCGCCGGGCGAGCAGTCAGCAGCGGATCGTCGTTCAAGGCGGTTTGTCGCCCTACGATGATTGCATCAACCGCTCCCCGCAGTTGGTGGACGACGGCACGGGCCCGGGTGTTCGATATCCATTGGCTGTGGCCCGCACGCGACGCCAGCTTGCCGTCAAGCGTCATGGCCCATTTGGCGATGACCCAGGGCCGCCCGGTGGAGATCAACTTGTGATACGGTGCGTTTAGCTCGCGCGCCTGCGACCCCATCAATCCTAGCTCGACGACCACCCCTGCCTCGCGCAGGCGGTGCAGGCCCTCTCCACTGACTGGGGGGAAGGGATCCTGCTCAGCTACCACGACCCTCGCAACGCGGTGAGCGAGAACGGCCTCGGTGCAAGGAGGTGTCTTACCCTGATGGCAGCATGGTTCGAGCGTCACGAACAAAGAGGCGCCCCGAGCTGCCGCACCGGCCGCCGCCAAAGCCTCGACCTCAGCATGGGGACCACCGAACCTCTGGTGCCAGCCCTCGCCAACGACCTCGTCATTTTGGACGACGACGCAACCGACCATCGGATTGGGCTCGACCAAGCCACGGCCGCGCGCGGCCAACTCGAGCGCGCGGGACATGAACCGTCGGTCGTTGTTGGTGGATGGCATCTCGATCTCCAACACGATCGGCGCGCCGCCAACAGCGAGTCAATCCGAACGCAGATAAGTCGCTCGCCAAGACTGCCCGGGAACAACCACTCGGCCTATCAGTCCATGCCGGGAACCCATAGTTTCGACTTGCCTTCACTTGGCTGGCTCGCCGCGCTCTCGCCAGGTGTCCAGAGCTTCGCCGGCTCTCCCGCCGCCTCAGGAGCCGCGGCAGCTTCCGGGACCTGATTGACTGGTTGTCCCTCGGGGGTGATCACTCCAAACGCCACCAACATGCGGTAGAGCGCTTCAGCGATGCCAGGCTCCTGAATATATTGCGACTGCAACGTCTGTACGAGGCGCGAACTCTCTTCGGCTTCGCCGCGGGGCAGTCGGATCGCAAGCTCGGTCAAGATCCAGCGGGCCGGCGACCCGCCGGCGTTGACCGCGGCTTGCTGGGCCTCCTGCGCGTATCGTACGGCGACGTCCGCATCCCGACAGCTGCGGATCAGAGGCTCATAGACATGCTGCTTGTCGATATACTGGGTCGTCCCTTCCCGCTGCAACACATCGGCGCCCAACCGAGCGGTGGCGGCTTCGTGTCCACAGAGCACCGACCTTTGAAACGCCTTAACCAGGTCTTCGTCGTTTAACCGATCGACGTCAATCAGCGTGAGCCGAGAGAGAGGTAGCCGCCAAATCTCGTCTCCTTCCACTTGGACCGGTGTCCGCTCAGGAAGGTCGAGTTTGCGGCGGAGGAGATTGAAGTCGAATGCTTGCTGATTGGCCGCGCAGGTCAGATCGAGCAGCAGGATCGCGGCCAGCAGACGGACACGGTAAGCCTCGTGGGAAGCGACATCGATCGGTCGCTTGCCATCCAGCACATTCAGATTGAGTTCAGGCCAGCGATTGAGGACAACATGTTCGTGCTGTTCCTCGATCAGCTCTCGCTGCTGCTGCCTGGACAACTCGGTGGGCACGTGCCATCGCCAGGTAAGCGCTTCGGACACTGCAGAGACATGGCCCGTCGTCTCGACTGCTGACGGAGCCCCCACAAGGTCTCCCAGCACCTCTGTCAAAACTGATTTCTTATCTTCGAAATCAGTGGTACGCGTCGCAGCAAACTCGAGCCTCGCCTCACGATCGGTCTGCTTCCCGTGCACAAATAGCTCGCCCACAATGCAGGGGATCGTGTCGCGGTGAATGGGGCCGCTCGGATCGGCGGGGCGGTCGAGCAGCCAGAAGGCGCCCTTCGGTGGCGGTTCATCATCCTGTCCGGGCTGTACGTTCCCTACAGGCGTGGCGACAACACTTTTGTGAGAGAGCAGCCTCTCCATCAGTTGTTCGACGTCGTTGACCGGATAGGTCGTTGTCACCGCGTCGACCTGTTGGTCCATGTGAGAATCGAGCAGCTGGGCAAGCGCCTCGGCTTCGACGGCATCGTCAAGCGACACCTCAGCAACCTGGGAATACGCCCTCCAGCTGGCGACGGCAAGTTCGGATTGACCGAGCCATCCGCGCAGAATCGCAATGTTCCTAAGGATTGCGGGTTGGCCGCTGGTTTTCTGCGCAAGCGAGTCGAGGCTCTCGCAGGCCGCCAACCAAGCTCCCTTGCGCGCCGAGTTCATAGCGGCCTCAAACTCACCTCGCCAGGGGACTCCGGCAGGACAGTCCTGGTAGGCCCGATCTTCCTTCAACAACAATGGGATCTCTTGACTCAGGTTAAGGTGCGTCACCTTCTCCGCCGGTTGTGAATCACGGCCTCCAGCCATTCCCGCCTGCATCAACCAGTGGCCGCGCGCGGCCAGGATGTCCCCATTGTTCAAGAGCGCCGCAGCGACGACGCCGATCGCTGAGTAGACCGGCGCAGCAATCGTCTGATCGACGCTCTCCAACGCCTGCTGCAGCTTGTCGACAGCCTGGTGAGTATCCGCCTGCGAAGCCGCTAAGATTGCGCCGAGAGCCAGGGCAACCGGGTTGTGCGGTGAGCATTTCTGTAGCGCGACGATTGTCGACTCAGCATCCTTGACATCCCCTTGAGCCAATAACAGCTCTGCCTTGAGCGCAAGCAGCGCGGTTCGCTCACCTTTTTCTTCAACTAGGCGGTTGATCTGGTCGAGCGCCGCGACACGTTGCTCTCCTTCGACCGCTCGCATGACCTTTTGGAGGTCGTTGACCATGTCTTTCGAGCAGCAGAACTTGATCTTCTTTCCGCTGCCACAGGGACAGAGTTGATATGTGTCTAAAGCCATGGTCAGATCCTGTGTTCGGGCTTAGTCATTCCCAAAAGTAATGACCAGAGTCACCGGGGCATCCTATCAAACGTAACTCCGTTTGGCGACTGGGCGTTAAGCTCGTCAACCAGTGCCTGGACTGCAGATCGAAGCATGTCAGTCAGCCGGCTCGTTTCATTTCGCTCCCCAACTCTCTCGACAGTCATCGGCTCGCCAAAACGAACCACAGCTCTCCGCCGGGCCCTGACCATTGGATACTCAAGACCCAGAATATCTTCCTCGAACTTGTCTATTGTCTCGGCAAGTCGTTCGAGCGACGGTTGTTCGACGAGGTAGTCTCCGGGATAGCTGTAGAGCTGCATCACAAAGAACAGATCATCCATGTCCGCTGCCAGTTTGGCGACCTCTGACGGCTCAGCCTTGGCGGCATCTTCTCGATCTTCCAACTCGTCGATCACCTTTTGCCGGACGACCTTCACACGGGCTGGAATCGCACGGTCTCGAACGGCCAGCGCGTGGCGGGCCTCAATAGCTGACAAGACTGCCTCAGCAAGGTAACCAACGCGTTCGCGGAGTTTGCCGCTTCTGGTACACCCTAAGTAGTCGAGCTCTTTCAACGCCAAGGCGGCCTCCGCCATGCGGTGGATTCGCTCAACCAGCTCACGAGACGGGTCCGTTCTTAAGTGGAGCCTCTGCTCGAGACTTTGCATCGCCTGCTCGAGTTCAGCACTGGGATCCTCGGTGTACCAGAATTTGATCGCGCAAGGGATGGCCGCGATCGGCCGGGAGGCCTTCTTCGCTGCAGTAAGAGCGATGCCGGCAGCGCCTTCTCGAAAAGGCGTCACATAGTCGGTCGTGTGGTAGATGTCACCTTCTGGGAAGATAACGAGCGGGTGAGCCTCTTCACGCAACGTATGAACCGCTTGCTTGAACGCCTGGCGATCATTGCCTTCACGATCGATACTAAAGCAACCCAGCCGCTGCATCGCCCAACGCTCGAAGCGATTGCTCATTGCGAAGACCTGCCAGGCGGTCATGAAAAACAGCGGCTGGTCAATCGTGTCTGCGGCCAAATAGAGTGCGGGGGCATCATAGTGGACAGCGTGATTCGGCGTAATCAGAACTCCCGAGTTGCTGTTAACGGTCTGGCGAATCACCTCGGCATTCTGGACATCGACCGACACCACGCGCTGTGACCGCCTTAGCTGGCGGCGGCGATAGCGGCGCGAGAGGCGGACCCAGAGTGGGCTCAACTTGGGCCCCCACCAACGGGGTGGTTTACAGTACGGCTGGCGATTCATGCCAACGTAGGATAGCTTCCCCGGCGCCTTTCTTGAATTTGGGCTCCGTGAACGAGTCAGCCTCTCTGTCCGCCGTGGCCGGCCGGCCTTGCCTAACCCGGTCGCCAGCCCAAACTAGTTGTCGTAAGTGCCTTGCCTACCTTGACTCCGGCAATCCGACCGGGGCCCGAGTGCAAGTGAATTGGCATAGACTGCGGTC
>CBDCWT010000066.1:0-222584 GCA_965223305.1 Pirellulaceae bacterium
ATGGAAACGCCTGGAAGTCTATTCTCGACCTTGTCTATTCTCAGATTGCCCGATTTACGGATTCCGACGCCAACTTACTTCTCGGTTTGGTCGAAGACGCTGCCAAAGGTGTTTCATGGCGAACTCCATATCCTCCCGGTGCAGATTCCACGGCCGCCATTTCGTTTTGGTTGTTGCCATTGTTTGACAGCTACCGGAACGAGGAGCGACGGAAGCGAACCCTGAAAGTCCTAAGCAAGCTTCCCAAGTGCGACGAGCCCAGATTTCGGTCCATGTTGAATGACAAGGACAAAGTCGCACCTGAAGACCGCGACCGTGCTTCGGATGAGTTGCGCGAGATAGTTCTCTCAGGCCCGGACGGTGATGCCGCATGTCGAGATGTGCCTGACGCGGTAATCGACGCTGCAAGAAATAGCATCTTCCTTACACCAGGGAAGATGGGTGAACTGCGGAACTACGGCTATTCCATGGAGCTTGAAGCGGGATTCGGAATCCAACCTTTTTCCCAACATGACTACTTCCCAGCGAGCGCGTATCAAGGGCCATTTTACTTCTTGCTGCGGTACCATTTTGCGGTTGGCAAGAACTTTGTGATTGAACTCTTGAATCATAGCGCGAACTGGTATGGCAGCAATCGTATTCCAATGCAGCACGTCGAACCTCCTTTCCGCCTTACTTTAACGTTCCCGGATGGAACGACGCGCGAACAGTGGGGTAACGGCCGTCTGTGGAATCTATATCGCGGGACGACGGTGGGGCCGTACCTCTTGCAGTCTGCGTTGATGGCGTTGGAACGATCTCTCCTAGAAGTCGGGGCGATGTCGCCCCAATACCTTGATGCGATCCTGATTGACATGCTGCATCGGTCTGAATCGGCAGCAGTCACGGCCGTTGCAGCGAGTGTGGCGACCGCCCATATGCATGATTGCCCTGAGACGCTGCTCGTGCTGCTTGGGTCGAGAGATTGCATTCAACTTGACCGAGGCCGAATGGTCAGCGAATCGCAACGGCCGTCGCTGATGACGGGCCTTATGCCATCGCTCTCTCGCAACAGAACGCTTGACGGCGAAAGAAAGGAGTCGGACGAATTGGCACATCGGGCCCGTGACCTAGAGAACGCAATCGCCAACCTGCAGCTTGGCGAGCATGCAGCACGAGTCCAGAAAGTCATCGATGAACATTCAAAGGCTGTCCCGCGCAAAGAAGATCGCTCTGAGGAAGATCGAGTCTGGTTACTCGCACTGAATCGAATGGATGTGCGCAAGTTCCATCTATCTGATGCAGTCGCCAACGAAACCAATCCCGAAGCAAAGGATCCGGATGGTGAATCTCCGAAGATGTTCCGTGTAGACGTAAAGCTAGATGAACCGGATGTTCAGCAGATGTCCGAAGATGCCGCCACGCAACATGCAGACTTGGAGCGGACTGTCGGCGTCCAAATGTGGGGCCTCAAAGTGTTTGAAGGCAATACAGACACTTACGATCCGGGAGATTGGAAGCGGGAGCTACGGGAGGCTCGGGCGATCTCACAAAAGAGGCTGGGCGACCACCCAGGCGAAGGCGGGCCAGAGTTTGTTGCCACCGTGTGCCTACGTGATCATTTCGACGACCTGTCAGAAGACGACGCTCGCTGGTGCGTTGAAACCGTCTGCGCGGCCATTGAAGCCGGTGCCGACCAATGGCATCCGATGGAACGAATGCAGCGATACTCCATGGCTCCAGATCGCCCATGCGCTTGGGTCATTTCGGGACTTGCCAACAAGCCGATGAGCGGCTCGCTTGGCGATCGTGTTCGGTATGCTTTCGCGCTCGCAGTCACCCATGCAAACGACGAAGTGCGAAGTTACGCTACAGACGGAATAGGGCGGCAGCTCTGGACGGCTGACGCACAGCTCGCGTTAAGGAGCATCGCGGTGCTTGCAAACGAAGCGTTGGCGATCCAATCCCGATGGCGTGCAGAGCAGCAAAAAGCATATCAGGAGAGACTTGAGTTGGCGCAAATCGAGTACGAAGTAGGGCTGCAAATGCGGTCGATCTTCTACGATGAGCTACCTTCCGACGCCTACGACAATCTCGACTTGTCGGACTGGGTTGGGGCTAAGGCAAACTGTCGAATCGTGTCGATCCTTCAGCGAGCGCCAGGCCGAGAGGGGTCACTTGATGCTTTCAGGCGACTTGCCGACGTGCTAGTTAGATGGTGGGATGCTGATGACGATCGCCGCGCCAGCCATCGTCGGAGAGAACATTCGCACGACGCTCAAATTGCCCTAACGTCTGCGATGGAGGACTATGTACTTCGTGTCGACACTGAATTGGCCGCTGAAATCCTTAAGCCAATTCTGGACTCTACAGACCGACACCCTCGTGAAGTATCGACGATCATTCAGGGAATTGTCGGGGCTGAAGATCGTTCTCCATCGAAGACTCGTTTCTGGCCTATCTGGCAAATGTTTGCTGACCGCGTAAAGACAGCTTCGTGGCTTAAACAGGTGGATGCGGAATATTGTAGTGGCAGCGAGATGATGGCGGCGATGTTTCTAACCCGATACTGGAATGAGAATATACGGCACTGGCAGGGCTTAACTGAAGGAACGCCAGGGGGCCACGCCCATCGGGTGCACGATCTGTTTGCGGACCTACCGCCCACGTCAGCCCTATTGGACAACTATGTTCGGTTCCTCTATCACATTGGCGAGACTTGCCTTCCTGACGCTTTCCAGCGGGTCGCATCCAAAATACAAAGCGGCAACGCACCCGTCATGCTTCGGCAGGACAATACAGTTTTCATGCTAGAATCGTTGTTGCGACGATTTGTCTACAGCCGGCCAATCGAGATTAAGAGCGACCCAGCGCTGCGCGAGTCAGTACTCTATCTTCTGGACATGCTTGTTGAATCCGGATCCTCGTCGGCATATCGAATGCGCGACGATTTCGTGACTCCACTGTCGTCGTGACCCTAACTGCCCGGTCATGCAGCAACTTTCATGCCTTGTATCGTGACCGGAGTCCCATCTACTTTTTAATTTGGCTCGGCCGGGCATTTGGAATGGGCGTCGAGCGTTTCCTCAATGGAGGAATGGACACCCCGCAGCCTCGTGTCCCTGAATCAATCTTGCATGAGCAACCCTTAACCGCTTCGGGCACATCGCCCGCATTCAACTCTCTGCTTCGACCGATCGATGCAGGCCGGTGCTGGGAGCGAACCTCATGTGTACGGGCAATGTCTTAAACGAGATAATCCTTGAGTATGCCCCTTACAGTAGGAGTCACACCCACCGCCGCACCGAGGGAAACGGATGCCGACCACGGATCTTGAAGAACAATTCAATTCGCTGATGGAGTTTGAGGTCACCAGTCAAATCTTGACGGCTGATGCCCTCGCACAGATCGGTCGCTTGATCGATATCTCGGCGGGTCTCGGTCGTCCCGAGGGCGCTAAACGGGGGATTGAACTGGCTCAATCGTGCCTCGACCATTCTCCAGCGCCCGAGGAAGTCGCACTGCTGCATTACTTCACGGCAAATGCTTGGTCGCATTTGCAGGCAACCTCCCGCCAAGGAACCGACTCGAACTGGGACTGGGAGCAGCCTGAGATCGAACAGGAGCTTGTCCATCTCCGGCGAGCTGTGGGCACCGAAGCCTTTCGATCACTTCCCGAAATTCGTCAGTGCCAGATTGCCACCAACTTCGGAAACGTTCTTTCGCACGTCGGACGATTCGTTGAGGCGGTCGAATACTGGGATCGAGCCCTGTGTGTCGATCTCGGCTTTTCGATGGCGTTGGGAAACAAGGGGCTTGGACTCGTCGAATACTCACGGTCGCTCTACGATGACGGCCATGAACCGGTTTTCCTTCGTCAGGCCCATATCAATCTGAGCGCCCGGCCTCGGGAATGGAGTTGATCCCCAAGCAGTTGAAGTGTTCGAACGGCTGAGATCGGAGATCGAAGCGTACGTGCCCGAGATGTACCTCCGGGACGGAACTGACTTGGATGGCTTCTCGCTTGGGGACTCCGAAGAGGAGCGTCAGTATCGAAGCTGGTGCCTCGAAAACCGAATGTTCGTGAATCCGTTGAATGATTTGGGGCCATTCCCTATCGCCGCTCACGATTGTCTCACGGTGCCCTCAATTGTCGTCAATGTCGGTGAAGGGCCGACCTACCACGGGTTCTTCAATCAACTGAAGCAAGAGTTCGTATCCGCCCGGTTCCTTCATTTTGAGGGAGTCACTTCGGATGAGGCACATTTCGCCGACAAAGATGTCCTCCTGTACAACACTTTGGATTACCCGGCCTACTCGCTGGCGATTGAGAAGGTCAAAGCCGCCTTCAGGATGGCCTACTCGCTCTTCGACAAGATCGCCTTCTTCCTCAACGACTACCTGCAGTTGGGCGTTCCCGAACGCCGGGTGTCGTTCAGAACAATCTGGTACGACAGCGAACGAAGCGAAAGGGAACTGAAAGCGCAGTTCCAACAATACCAGAACTGGCCACTGCGAGGGCTGTTCTGGCTCAGTAAGGACTTGTTCGAGGATGAGCCAGGCTTTCGTAATGCGATCGAGCCGGATGCTCAAGAACTGAACGAGATTCGGAACCATGCCGAGCACAAATATTTGAAAGTTCATGAAGCCGAGTGGTCTCCGTCCGTCTCTGCGGCAAGATCATCGCACGGCACTGGTGATCGGCTCGCCCGCTCTGTCGGCCGTCACGACTTTGAAGCGAAGGCCCTACGAATGCTGAAGCACGCCAGGGCGGGATTGATCTATTTGTCATTGGGTGTTCACGGTGAAGAGCAGCGGAGACGCTCGGAGCGAGGCGACGGTGTCCTCTCGTTGCCGAGCTTCTTGGATACGTGGGACGATGAGTGGAAAACGTGAGGACCCTTCGGGGCACGCAACAGATTAGTGACCGCGTCCAGAGTCACATTCACTGGTGTGGCTAACCTGCTTCGGTCACATCGACCGAGCCAGCCAAGCCTAGGCATTTGGCGTTCACCGGGGCCGGGGAAGGCCATCTGGCCCAAGCCAGGACCCACCGAAGACCGCGCATCAAACGCTCGGTGCTGCTGGAATCACCGGGCGGGCTGGAGGAACTCGACGTGATCCGCCATCGATTCCGCACTCCTTGTTCGGTGGAGTGCAACCAACGCCAGCACGGTCTGCCCGATGGTCAGTCGCTTCTGGTGGGCATAGGCGATCCCTGCATGCTTGGCGCCAGAAGCATGGATCCGCAAGAAGTCGTCATCATGGGTGACAAGCACGCGACCTTCCGTCGCTGCATGGGAAAGTTGTTCGAGATCGGAAGCCCCTACCAGCCCGGCAACCTTCGATGTGGAGACTTCGACACCACGTCGTTCAAGACCGTTTGCGACAGCGTTGGAGACACTCTCATCAAGATGATACTTGATCTCCATCGGCATCCTTGCCCTGCGGAGCTTGACACCCTTGGTCGGCCATCATTTGGTCAACGAGTTCGTCTGCCTCGCGGATCTGTCGGTCAATGAGTTCCCGGTTGTCGTGATAATAGGCCAATGCCGCGTAGATGTCGGCGTGTGTGAGCTGAGGATAGTCGGTCACGATTTCATCTGGAGACCGCCCTTGCTCTGTCCAAAGAACAACGTCCTGGACTCGGATTCTTGTCCCAGCGATTCGTGGCTTACCACCGCACGTACCCTGCGTTGTGTCGATGTGTGTTGCGATTGTCGGGTGACTGTCCATAACTTGACTATACCACAGCCGATTAGGCCGAGGCGAGTCCGTTTCGCCAGAGTTCTTTTGTGCGACTAATTTTGGTGCACAAATCCTGCGTAGTCAACGAGAATCTGGCCACTAACACCAGGTTCGCAAGTCACGCCAGCCCCGAACATCAGCCGCTCGGTCCTTGATAGAGCAGTGGGTTGCATCTCTGGCGGCACCTGCGGCCGTGAAGCTGCCGTGGCTGGAGCGAAAGGGTCCTGGTCGTCCGTGCTGACTTGGGTACGTCGTGTGATTGTCTAGTCGATGGTCCGACGACTCTCGTAACCGCGCCCCAGAGGAGTTTTGCTGACGTGGACGTGGGTTTCATAGCAAAGCCAGATCAGCAAAACTCCGGCGGCAAGCGTGCGCAGTGCAGACGCTCTGTTTACGCTCCGGCGCTCGCCGCCGTGGGTCTGCCGGTCATGCGGACTCGCACAAAAAGCGTGGATTCGGCAGACCCACTCTGGGTCGCGGTTAAACGATCGCATCGAACACGACGTGACCTCCGGCGGGCCGCCCCCCGTCAGTTAAAGCCGATCGGTAGCAGGCCTGTGCCGCTTAGCCGAAGAGGCTTTGCCTCGACAGCTCTCAAGTAGACACTCCGTCCATGCCACGAATTCAATCGCGATTTGGTAGACCTCGAGTTTCTCATGATGGAAATAGTACTTCATAACATCTGCCCCTTTCTGTGCGCCAAGAATACTCTGTCCGATGGACTAGAAGTATACGCACGGAACACTCCGCAGAGCAGGAATAGAGTGCAAGGTCTACGCGGACGAGCCGACCGCAGCACTCGGGCGCCAAAGTTTCCTGGTCTTGGTGCTGGTCCTGGTCTTGCTCTGGAACCCACGAGATTGCCATCCGCGAGAGCAGGACCAGGACCAGCACCAGGAAGAGAGTGCTCAGGGTAGCTGCCCTTCGCCGCGCAGGTGATTCCAAACCTCGGTCTCGACACCAGTCCGTCTGATAGCACAGACTGTGCTCGCCACGAAGGCAACTTCCCAAAACGCGTTCGGTCACATCGACCGACGCGCTCACCGACGCCCGCTATACAGCTTTGCTTCGACGCACGGACACCTGTAAATGTCCCGTTTCCTGGTCCTGGTCTTGGTCATGGTCCTGCTCCGGAAGCTGCAAGAAAGAGCTGCTGGAGGACGACCGACTTGCTCATGATTGGTCCGTCGAAAGATTCTTGACCATCCTTGTCAACATATTGACCACGCTGTGGAGCTTTTCCTTCCCCGGCACGATTTGAGGTTGATCGACCCGCCGTCGCGCGACCAGGACATCGAGGCAACTCGCACATTCGAGCGCGGAACCGCGCCCTCTGCAATGTTGTTGGGAATGCTTGCCGATGCCTCCTCGAGGTGCCGCTTAGCCGAAGAGGCTTTGCCTCGACAGCTCTCAAGTAGACACTCCGTCCATGTCACGAATTCAATCGCGATTTGGTAGACCTCGAGTTTCTCATGATGGAAATAGTACTTCATAACATCTGCCCCTTTCTGTGCGCCAAGAATACTCTGCCCGATGGACTAGAAGTATACGCACGGAACGCGGACGAGCCGACCGCAGCACTCCGTGCCAAAGTTTCCTGGTCTTGGTGCTGGTTCTGGTCTTGCTCTGGAACCCACGAGATTGCCATCTCCCCAGAGCAGGACCAGGACCAGGACCAGCACCAGGAAAAGAGCGCTCTTCTCGACACCCGGATGACTGGCATGGCATTGAAGATGCAATAGCGAACCTCCCCGACGTGGACAGCCACGAAAGTCGTTTCGGTGTTTGCTCGCTGGCGATTGACGCGATAGACTGCGCGAGTCGACCGACGACGTCATCCTGAAGGGTCTGCCAGGGGCCCGACGTCCGAACAGGGGAAAATCGTGCGGTTGCACCAGCAGCGACCGCATCCGGAGCCCCGAAAGGAAAAGCCATGCGTTTTCCACCAGATCGGCAAACCGCCTCGGTGTGTCGTTTTCGTCAAATGGCCCGAATCGCCCCAGCGGGCAGTCGTCGTATTGCCGCCGCAGTCCTGGTTCTTATTTGCTTCTGTCTTGGGGATGCTCACTGGGCGGCGGCAGTGCCACTGAAGGATCAGCCTCATCTTCGCCGACCCGTTGCCGCCGCGTGGCTCGTCGAAAGCAAGCTCCTGGCAGTTGCCAATCAGCGAAGCGGCAGCATTTCGATGGTCGATATCGATAAACGCAAGGTTTTGGCAGAGGTGGTCGTCGGTGAACGACTGGCAGACGTGGCCGCCCTCCGTTCTGACGGCTGGTTGCTGGCGGTCGATGACAAACGTCACGATTTGCTGGTGCTGCAATGGAAAGCAGGTGAACTACAGATCGTCGAACGAATTCCCGTCAGTCGTTATCCCGTCAACATTGCCGTTTCATCCGACGGCTCACACTGCACGGTTGCTTCGCTATGGTCGCGGACGATCACAACTTTTGGAATAGAGCCCGCCGACGGGCCCGCGTCGCCCACACTCACGAAGCTCAACGAGTTGGCGCTGAGCTTCGCGCCGAGCGGGCAGCTCTATCTGCCAGACGGCGAGCACGTTCTCGTAGCCGACGCGTTTACCGGCCAAATGGCCCTGCTCGATGTTGCGGCGCAGAGTGTGGTCAAGATCCCTGCCAAGCGCGTTGTCCGAATCTATGGAATGGCGCTGAGCACCGATCGCGGTGGACTCTATGTCGGACATCAGACGGCTCAGCCCATGCGGACGTCCCGGCGGGGGCAGGGCGTTGGTGGCGACAAGGCAAGGGCACTTACCAACTTCGTGGGCGAGTATTCCATCACAGGACTGCTCAATGGCAGGCTGCAACAATTCGTTGGCGAGCGCGAAACACCGACAAGATGTGGGTATTTCAGGGAGACCTCCGTCAGATGGCCGAACTGGCGCCGGAAGGGTAACCGTCACGACGAAGGGACGTCACCAATTGCTGAATCCCGCGGCCGACCAACCACTAGTGCTCATACGGCGATTTTGGGATGAAGTCATCGTGTCCGATCCCAATAGGCCGACCAAGAAAGCCGCCATCCGACTTGGTCCCGTGGGCGCTTTTGACACCAGCCGACCTTGGCGAAGCTCTTTTCTACGACACCAGCCTGTCGGCCACCGGCTGGATGAGCTGCCACTCGTGCCACCCCGACGGCCACACCACCGGACAACTGGTTGACACGCTGGGCGACGGCAGCAGGCGAACGCACAAGCGCGTCTTGACGCTCCTCGGCTCGGGAGTGACCGGAAAATGGGCTTGGAGCGGTAAAGTTCCGGCGCTACATATGCAGGTGCTCAAATCGATGCAAACGACTATGGGAAAACGCTCTTCCCCCTTAACAGCGAGGTACATCGCGGCGTTTATCCAGACCTTGCCGCCTCCGCCGCCGCTAAAACCGGCATCAGACGATCCGGTTGATAAAGCTCAGCTCGCCCGCGGCGAGGCGTTGTTTCATAGCCTCGGCTGTGTGGACTGCCATGTTCCGGCGCTGGGTTATACGTCAGACGCTACCTACGACGTCGGCTTCAGCGATGAAAACGGAATGACCAAGTTTAATCCCCCTTCGCTGCGCGGCGTGAGTCAAGGTTACTCGTTCTTCCACGACGGTCGTGCTAAAAAGCTCGAGGATGTGTTTGTCACCCACCGCCACCCGTACGGTGACGTGATGCCTGATGATGAGCTGGCTGACCTGCTGCGGTTTCTCAGCAGCCTTTAGCCAGGGTCATTGCTGCAAGAGCAATCCTCGCTAGCTACTCATCAGTGGCTTCAACAGGTTCACCGTGTCATCTGCCCCGGTCGCAGGCTTGAGGGCGGTGATCGCGATTCCCGACACAACCTTTGTGATATTGTGATCGACGATGCCTCTTTGTCCCCACACATCGCCGCGAGGAGCCGTGATATAAACAGAAAAGGTGTGATGGCCCGTGCCAGGGCGTTCGCCGATGATGTGAAGGATTGCGCGGTGACCGGCGAGGTTGCGGAACAGCGCCTCGCCGATGCGATAGCCGGCGCGGACGCGGCCTGAGGTGACGACAATGTTCTCCGGCGCAGGCTTAAAGCCAGACGCGGCGAGTTGTCCCCGAATTCGTTTCAGAAACGGCTTGAGATGCCCTTCGTCGGTGATCGACAGTGCATTCAGCCCGTCCGAGATGACGATCTGCGCATCGAACTTCGCGGCATGTTTGCTGCGTAGCTCGCGAACGGCCTCAAGCGCTGTGCCGCTCAGTTGCTCGCCTGATTCCGGATGCAGGATGTAATCGTTGCGATCGAGTGACTGCGTCTCGACATGCAAGCCGTGAGGTACTTGCTCAATGAACTCAGCCGGCAACTCGGCCCAGATGCTCTCCTTCGCGTCGGCATAGATGCGGCGAATGTCTCGCTCTAATTCAGGGGCCAAGTCCCAGCTTTGTTCACCATGGCCCTCAGTGATGAAAACGCCGCGGTCGCGGAGCGTTTTGATCTGCTGTTCGCCCTCGGCGCGGATCAGCCCTGCCGCGCGACCGTCTCCCTTTCGCTGCCGGTACTTCACATACACCCACAATGGGTCACCGAAATGTTCGGTCGGCCGCCCGTTGGCGTCGATCACGTCGAGCTCCTTGAAGAACTGCCACATGCGGTCGTTCACTTTGTAACCGAACTTCTCGCGAATCCTCACGTGATCCTGAAAGCCCGTCGTCAGATAGCCGAGCATCGGATCGATCTTTGTCGGCAAGGCCATCAGATACGCTGGATTGCCCGGCATGATCCGATCAAGGCACCAGTCGAGATCGTCCAGCGACACGTCCATGTGCAGCGTCGAACAAACATCGAGGCCGATGCACAGTCCATGCAGCTTGCCCATCACGATGTCTTCCAGGCAGCAGCGCACGAGTTGCTCTCGCGTGCGAAAGACTTCCGGCCCGATGAAGCCCGCAACGTCGTTCAGATGCACCCACGGTCTGAGTCGGCTGCCGGCTTGCCGCTGGGCCTCCGCCACTTGCCGAGTCAACGCGCGGGCGAAGCCGTACTTCCCGCGACTCGTGCAGCAGCATGTCAAAGCCGTGACTGTGCCCATTCGTGAAGTCGGCTCCCTGCCCGGTCTCGAAGTACAAGCCGAACTGACCGGTCCGTGAAGCCGCATACGCCAACATCTTCTCAGCGCTGATGTCGAACGTCTCGTTCGCTGAATCGCAGCCCGCAATGCTCTGAAACCAAAGTGCCGTGCTGTCAGGTTGCTTCTGCTCCACCTCGGCTTGGACGTCGATGTGCGACAGCACGCAGTGAGGCATCACGTCGTCGATACCGAACGTGATGAGCAGGTCCCTCAGGGTTGCTTCGATCGCGGCTACCGATTCGGGAGTGCTCGACACCGGGTTGTTGCCGAGCAATACATCGCCGACTGCGAATGCCCAACCCGCGAAGACCTGCCAGCGGATATCGTCGACGTTGTCGGTCGGCGAGTTCGGTTGAATCCTTGCGCCTAGGTAGCCCTTCGCCCCGATCTGACTTCCCGGCAACGGATTGAAGACCTTCTGCCCAACCGCAATCAACTCCTCGTTGCTCATCAACTTCACGACGCACCCGATCACGTCACTCGACAAACTCGGAGTAATCGCTTTGATGTCTGCTTCGTCGCGAGTGAGCAAGAATTGCTTCAACTCACCGATCGTCAACCTACCGACTTGCTCGGCCTTCGCGCTATCCGTCGTTTGCTGCAATAAACGGAACAGCTCGTCGACATGCGGTGGATGCGAATCGACGTCACTTACCGTTGTGTTCGTCAGTAGCTTGCGAGCGTTGCTGCGTGACGCCTCGTCCGCAGCGGCGATCCCAACAATCTCGTCGCCTTCTTTGAACTCGTTCGCCGCCCCGAGGATCTGCTTGTAGAGCTTCCCATCAAAACTGCCTCGCACGCGCGTCACATACTGTACGACGTTTTCGTCGCTACGTACGTCGGCGATTCTCACACCAGACCTGTCCGCTGCGTGTACCTCATTCAACTTCGGAGCCAACGCGCAGGCAGTCGCGCCACCGGCTAGCGATCCGAGGAATGTTCGGCGCATCATGGATTTAGCTCCTTCGAGCGACAGCAAGCACTACTAAACCCCACATGATCGCGACCATGCAATCGATAAACGCATCGGCTGCGGCACGCTCTTCATCTGGCGACATGCCCTTGAAATTTCGGTGGGTTGCTTCTTGCCCGCCGATCTCTTCCCAGCGGCCGCGATAATCGCCATACCTTCTTCTCGTGGTAGCACTGTCCAATTGTCGCCCGACGTGCCTGGAAAAGCCACTGGACGATCCACTCGCCCTCACGTTGAGACGTCGTGTCTGTTGAAACCACGGCAAGTTGACCGAGTTGGAGCGGCGGTTAACCGTTCTGGGGAGATTTGTGGAGGGTCGTTTCGCTGATGACATAACGACAGACGCGGTCGCAAGTCTGCGCCGGTCCGTAGGGCGACTGAACGAACAGCACATTGAGTCAGCCGGCATGGTTTCGTTGCATCGACAGCGAGCGCAAACATTTTTAGCCCCGTCAGCAACATACCAGTTTTTGAGACGTTCTATAGTTGGAATAGTGTTGCTCATCGAGCGCGACGAACGCCAAGCCAACCCTTACAGAGCGAACAAATGACCGATCCCGCGCGACGCAAATTCATCAAAACCACTGGAGGTATGGCTGCCGGTGCAGCACTCGCAGCCGGAGGCATTCACTCGATTTTGCCCGCCGCGGAAGACACAAAGTCCTCCTATAATGAAGACGTTGATCCGGTGGCGACCTATGCCCGAAAGGTTTCGCCTGACAAGGCGTTCTACGACCGTGTCATTGCCACGAAAGCAAGGGGAACACGCAAGCTCGTCTATGAAGATCTGTGCCAGGCGCATACCGGAGATGTCTACTTCGTGAAGGCGGGGCAAGTGATTCGCATGGAAAATCGGCCGAGCAAACACAACGGTCGAACTCAGATCGTCGACATTCTCTTTGTGACGCCGGACCTCACGCAGATCAGCGACCATCTGAACACGGGCGCGCTCGAGGGCCTCAATCCGCGGCTCTACAGCGGCATTTGGACGCAGAGCAGGTACATGGAGAAGATCGCGACGCTTGTCGCTGACGAGTTCCCCTACGATCTGCTCGGGCACGACAAAGTCAGTCACATCTTTTTTGCTGCACATTGCTGTGCAGAATGGATCACGTTAGCTCATGGCCCGGAAGCCAATGTCAACAGCTGCCATGAGAACTTTATTCACGGGTTCAACCGTTTGCCGGCTGTCCAGGCCATCAAAGACAAGGCGGAACGCCGCAGGCTGGTCCAGTTCCTCGCTGACCGCAATGACATCAACGCTTTTCAAGGAAATTGGTTTACCCAAGACGAGAACGGCATTACGAGGTGTCGGCTGTCGCCCACACCTGCCGTCCCGGACGGTACAGCGATCGAATGGTACGCGGAAAAGGACATGTATGCCGTCATGAGCAACTGCCCGTACGCCGATCAGATGCTGCCATTTCCAGAGGCCAAGCCAAACCCGGTATACGTCAGCGTGTGGGAAACGGGCATCAAGCCATACTCGGACGACCACCTCGGAATGCGCAACCACCCTTGGGAAGACTTGGTCTATCAGCGGATCGCGACGAAGGAAATGTCACCCAAGCTTCCAGTAAGTTAGTCCGCGCACACAGGGCTTGCGTGCGCGACACAAGGACGGCTCCTGCGAATGGACGTTAATTGGATTCGGCATAGCGCACTGTCTTGAGCAACGCTTTGACGCCGGCCGCGGTCGTCCGAGTGCGAGTCAGGTAGACCTCTAACTGAGGATGTTCCGCGAGATGTAGAAGTCCCAGGTCGGTCACTTGCGAATCGCTGATCTCGAGCCGTACGAGTTGCGGAAGCGCCGCGACGTACTCGAGCCCTGCGTCGGTGATCGGTAAGTCGCTTAGCTCAAGTTCACTGATGGGAATCTGTAGCTGGGCAAGCTTCTCGAGCCAAGCGTCAGTGACTCCCATGCCGCTTAGCTTCAGCGTTCGAAGCTGTGGCAGAGATCGAAGACGCTCCAATGCGAAATCAGTGAGAACCGTACCACGGATTTCCAAGGTCTCGATATGTTTCAGTCGATCGAGGTGCTTGAGATCGACGTTGGTGACGTTTGGCCCGCTGAGCTTGACACCGGTGACGTTCCGTCCGTCCGCCCAGAATGATGAGGGACCGCGTCTCCCGATTTCGTCTGCTGCCTGCTTTTGCAGGCGGTCGAGGCGGTTAATCTCGAGGCCTGGCCGTTCGGCCACGAGCTGGGAGACGGCCGCGTCAGAAAGCCGAGTGTCGGCTACGTCTAGGCGCCCAATGTGGGGTAGCTCCAGCAAGACGGGCACAGCCTCATCACCTAGCTCCGTCCCGTCCAGACTCAGCCTGCGAAGTTGCTTCAAGTTTACGAGAACTCGCAAACCCTCGGAGGTCACCGGCGTGTCATTCAACACTAGGTCGTTCAAGTAGTGCAGCGAAGACAATGCACCGAGGCCCTTGTCCGTTACAGCGCATCGAGCCAGATTGAGCACGCTGAGTTTGGCCAACTGCCCGACATGGACTAGGCCCGCGTCGCTTACGCGACTTCCATCCAGATAGAGCGTGTCAAGATCTGGCAGCTCCTCGAGATGCATCAGTCCCTCGTCATTGACTTGTGTGTTTCCCAAGTAGAGCTGACGCAGATGTTTCATCTTCGCCAAGTACTTTAGGCCGGGCCCCGCAACCTTCGTATTTCCCAGATACAAGGCCCGCAGCTTCGTCATCTTCTCCAAGCAAGCCAGGCCCTTGTCCGTGATTTGGTTGGTGGTAAGTCCAAGTTCTCTCATCTCAGTCATATTCCGAACATGGTCAAGCCCTTTGTCGGTAATGCGGGTGCTCCAAAGACGAAGATTCCGCAGGTCGTTCAGCTCGTTTAGATTGGCAAGTCCGGCGTCGGAGATATCAGACTGGCACAGTGACAAGTCACGTAGGCTGCTTAGGTCTCTGATTACGTCGAGCCCGGCGTCGGTAACCTGTGTCTTATAGATGAAGAGCCTTTTGATCCTGCTCAAGTTGCTAAGGAACCTTATCTCCTCGTCTACGACGGGTACGTACTGCAGTGTCACGCCGGTTAGATAACCCTGATCATCGAAAGTTGTCGAACCGCCAAGCCGCTGAACTAATCTCCCGGCCTCGCGTTCCGGTTTGACATCCGCGTCGGGTGCGCTTGCGACATAGGTGCCATCTCTCGTGGGGGGGCCTAGCTTGGACGCTTCTTCGTCGCTCAGTGGGCTGATCCAAAGGCGGAGTCCCGTTTCAGCTCGCGTCTGCGAAGACTGGCCGAGTGGCAGACGCACAACCTCCATGGGTTCTTCGCCATCAAACTCGTGCTGGACATCGGGGATCGACAGGCCAATTTGTTCTACAGGACGCCCCAAGCCGCTGAGTGTTCGGCCGACTATGGCGCGCGAACCACGAATGAAATAGTGCAGATCGCCTTCCTGATCTCGCAACGAGATTGTCAGGAGGAATTCGCTGGGATCCCCTGGCTCGAAGAGTTGGCACAAAGGAGTTGTGTTGGGGAAATCAGTTCCGTACCAGCTGTCGGCTTGCCGCAGCACATAGCGTCGACCCGAAGGCAAATGAACTCGGTATTTGAACACGCCGGGACTGGGAGTTGCGACCTGCCGGATGTAGGCCTTGTTCGGATCTTCAATGACCAAGTAACCCAGTTCGGCGGCTTGCCGTTGGTTCTCGTGCTGCAGCAAGTTGGTCTTGTAAGACAGCAACACATGCGAAATAGAGACGCAGATTAGTCCGATCAGCAACAGCATGGACAACAACGAAATACGGGCACGAAATCGCATGGTGACCTTACCACATGTAGGCTGGCCCAATGTCCTTTGCGGTCGCAGATGAGTGCTTGATCGCGTCAGCACCAGGCCGCTGGCAGCGAGGACGCGGGAAAAGGCTGGCCAGGAAAACACCAACGACGCGATCAGCAGCAGCATGTTGCGATGCTCAAGCGGAATCGGCGTCTCTGAGCTTCTCTCAGCTTCGTCCCAGCAAATCCAGATTGCCGTACATCAAGCCCCCAATGCGGCACACTCCTCAAGGGCGAGTGTAGCATTTTCCGCTTCTACGGGCCACGTCTTTGCTGTTGGGTCGACTAGGAGAGCACGCATCGTGTCAAAAAATCCATTTTTTTTTGCAACGAAAACCGCTCTGCGCGCATAGAAGATGATAGTTACCTAGCTTCTCTTTCCTGCGACATCCGGCTCGGCAGGAGCCTCGCCCTCCCGAGCGTTGATGGATAACTTCAGATGTCTGTCTAGTTTCTCACTATGACACCGCTCCCAATCTCCGACGAGTCCCTGATGCGCGAGGTCGCCTGCGGCGATCGGAAGAGCCTCGAGACACTCGTCCGTCGCAATGCGAACGAGCTATTGGCGTTCGTTGAGCGATTGCTGGGCGCGCGGTATCTCGGCGAAGAGGCTTTTCAGGAAGTCATCTTCACCGTGTGGACAAAGCGGCATCAATACAAGTATCCGAGACCGTTTCGACCGTGGCTGTACAAGATCGCGCTGAACCTGTGCCGAGCTGAACTGCGCAGGACCCGTCTTTCTACTAAACCCCTCGACGACGCTGTCGCCACCGATGGTCTGCTCCCCTCCGACAAGGTCATTGCGATTGAAACCGCAAACGCTGTCCAATCTGCCGTTCACCAATTGCCCGACCAACAGCGAGTTGTCGTGGTGCTGCGAGTGTGGAGTGGAATGTCGTACAGCGATATCGGGCAGGTGATGGGAATCGCAGAAGGCACGGCACGATCGTACATGTCACACGCACTCAATTCGCTACGGACCCATCTTCAGCCGTATCGAGGATGATCAGCACCAGAGGAACAACTCTTCATGTTATCGTCCAATGAACATGTCGACGCGTACGTTGATCACTACGTAAATGGTTTGTTGTCCGCCGCCAATGGCGACGCCATTAACAACCATTGCTCGCAGTGCGATGCCTGCAAATCGGCGCTGGCGGAAGCAAAATCGCGCCTGAAGGCTCTTCAAAGCGTGACAGTCGATCCCGCCAGCGAGCGACTGATCGTTCGATCATTGAAACGTGTTGACGAGTCAATTCCAACAAGGTCTTCTGCACCAACGCGCCTATTCTGGGCCGCTGTGACCATCACCGCGTGTGTCCTGGTTGCCTTCCATGGCTACTTCGCAAACTTGTCCCCATCGCCTTATGATCTCACAGTCTTGTCCCAGACCCAACTCACTAGTGGGACCACGGCGTCGTTACGAGTCCGGCTTCTTAATCGCAATACACGTAAAGCGATTGCCAACGTGCCGGTTGAGATCGACCTGCTAGACGATAACTCGGGGCAGGCCATTCGACTGGCAAGTTTTAGCACGGATGCCAATGGAACTGGTGAGCCGCGGCTGGAGATCCCGAACTGGTACGACGGTGAATACGAACTGCGTGTTACTTCACGCCATGGGCGCTCGCAAGAAATCGTAACGCGAACTCTGAATATCCGGCGGAAGTGGAAACTCATACTGACTACGGACAAACCTGTCTACCAACCAGGAGAGGTGATCCACCTTCGAAGCCTTTCATTGCGGATGCCCAACAGGAAGCCAGTTGCCGGCCAAGAGCTGGTGTTTACCGTTACGGACCCAAATGGAAACATGCTTTTTAAGCGGAAGGCAGTAACCAGTAGGTTCGGCATTTCTTCGGCAGACTTCCTACTCGCTCACGAGATCCGCGAAGGCTCCTACAACGTAACCTGTCAACTTGACGAGGTGTCTAGCAGCACTGCCATTCGAATAGAAAAGTACGTCTTACCAAAGTTCAAGGTCCAGCTAGAACTGGACCGGCCGTACTATGAACCGGGGCAGATCGTGCGGGGCAGTGTCCGCGCGAATTACTTCTTTGGCAAGCCCGTGGAAGGTGGCGACGTCGAACTGCAAGTTCTTGCTGAAGACACCGAGCCGTACACGTTGGAAAACAAACAGTTGACGCTTGACACCAACGGCGAGGGGACGTTTGACTTCGGTGTTCCCCGAGCGCTCGCGGGATCAGAACGGCATTCGGGAGATACTCGGCTTCGCTTTCAGGTATCCGTACGCGACCGCGCCGGCCAGTTGGAGGAGCGTACCGTTGGCAAGTTGGTAACTTCACGTCCCTTGCGCGTCGACGTTATCCCTGAGTCCGGTACGCTCGTTCAAGGGGTGGCAAATCGAGTGTATTTCGTCGCGAGCTACGCCGACGGACGTCCCGCCCAGGTTCGCTTAACGATCAGTGGGAGAGCTGAAGAACTGACAGCCAACGCGCTCGGGGTCACGTCGCTAGATGTCGTGCCAAATTCGGATGTCGTCACCTGGGCGCTGCGAGCGGTTGACGACAACGGCTTGGTTTTCACACACCAGCTGGAGCTGAAATGTGGCCAGCGAGCTAACGATTTCCTCGTTCGGACAAATAAGGTTGTCTACGAAGCCGGTGATACGATCCAGCTGGTAGCGATCGGAGGAGGTAGACAACCCGTTTTTGTCGATTTCATTAGGGACGGCCAGACGATTGTGACGCGCACTGTGGAAATGAACAATGGTCGGGGCGAAGCGCAGCTTGAACTGTCGACAGATCTTTTCGGCCATGTGGACATCTGCTCGTACCGTTTGAGCGCCGATGGTACGCCGGTCCGCAAGACGTATCCAATAGTACTGCGTCGTGCCGACGAATTGTCCGTCGAGACGCAGCTCGACCGGTCCGAGTATCGCCCCGGCGATCGGGCGACTCTACAAGTCCACGTTACGGACAAAGCCGGCTTGCCGGCCCCAGGAGCCGTGAGCCTGTCGGCCGTCGACGAGGCAGTCTTCTCCGTGATCTCGCCGAGCCCGACGGCAACCGCGTTTTCGGTAGTCGAGCAAGAGTTGCTGGCACCCGTCTACGCAGTTTACTCGTGGGCTCCCGAGTTCGGGAGCGGTGACGTTGATGTACTGCAGCGAGCGCTTTTCGCGCGCACGGCCCACTTACGTGCGGCGCGGCAGGAGCAGCTCCAAGGATTGGTTGACGAGTACCTGGACGGACAGACCCAAGTTCTGGACGTGCTACAACGGCCAGATTGGGAAGAGTTGATCAACAAGGAGTGGTTTCCAGCTAATCTGCTGAAACTGTTGAGAAGCGAAAACTCGGTACATTCGCTAGTCGCGACGAGTTATCCGAGGAAAGTCCGTGAAGTCGAGATGACGAAAAAAAAGCAGGTAGGGACAGCAAAAGTGGGGTGGCTGTTACTGGCGTTAGTTGCGGCATGCGGTTTCGCGCATTCTCTCGCTCCCAATCAAAGCGTTGGAAGCTGTGTCGTCGCCTTGGTGTTCTGCGGAATACTGGCGGGACTGTTGCTTCCCGCAGTGCAGTCGTCACGAGAGGCAGCACGGCGAATGCAGGCGGTTAATAATCTGAAGCAGATTGAGTTGGCGTTCCACAACCAACGAGAGTCGGAGCGTGGAAGTGGCACCCTCCCCACCAGCCCGCCTCATCGAACCCGCCAGTGGTTTCCGGAGACTTTGCTTTGGAAGCCCGAGCTAGTTACTAACGACAAGGGCGTGGCGACACTCGAAGTGGATCTCGCCGACTCGATTACTGACTGGCGATTGTCCGCCACCGCGGTCTCTGCGGCAGGTCATCTAGGCACGACGACATCGTCGATCCGCGTCTTCCAACCGTTCTTTGTCGACGTCGATTTGCCGGCAACCCTGACGCGTGACGATGAAGTTGCACTGCCGGTCGTCGTATACAACTACCTCACCGAGCCACAGGCGGTCGAACTCGCCCTTGCTGCCGGGGACTGGTTCGAACGGCTGGATGACTCCCGGACGACGATCCATCTCGAATCAGGGGAAGTAACATCGGCGAGTTTTCGAATCCGGGTGAAGCAGATCGGTCGTCACGAGCTCGTCGTCGCGGCTCGCGGAGCCGATGTTGCCGATGCCATCAAGCGATCCGTGGAGGTTGTTCCCAACGGACGGTTGGTTGAGCGGACATGGAGCGGAACGCTGGACGAACCCGCACACCTCACGCTCGACATGCCTGACAGCGCGATTCCCGATAGCGCCAAGGCGATCGTAAAGATCTATCCGTCCCGGTTTAGCGAGATTGTGGAAGGACTGGACTCCGTCTTGCGCCGGCCCTATGGCTGTTTCGAGCAAACATCGTCGGCAACCTATCCAAACATTTTGGTCCTCGACTACTTGAGACGTGCCAACTGCAGTTCGCCACAAGTCGAGGCGAAAGCTCGGCAATACATCAGCCTGGGCTATCAGCGTCTCTTGGGATTCGAAGTTGCGGGTGGTGGTTTTGATTGGTTTGGCAATCCGCCAGCCAATCGGACCTTGACCGCGTATGGACTAATGGAGTTTAACGACATGGCCGAGGTTCACAACGTCGATCCGGAGCTGATTAAGCGTACGCGGCAATGGTTGCTAGACCATCAGAACCCCGACGGGTCGTGGGCGGCGGCTTTAAGGGGTCCGCAGCATGACCCAGCTCGCGGATTCGACAGGGATCTGGCCCGACTAAGTACAACTGCATACATTGCATGGGCCGTGTTCGGGGCGGGCGAACGAGAGTTGTCTGCCAGCACGCTCGATTACCTCCGGTCATGCCCTGCCGAGTCGATTGACTCCGCATATGTCTTAGCACTAGTTTGCAACGCTCTGTTGGCGATCGACGAGTCGCAGACTGCAGCAGCTCCCTACGTCGACCGCCTGCTTGCCGCGCGGAAGTCGTCAAGCGATGGAAAGCGGGCCTGGTGGTCGTCGGGCTCGGTTACTGAGACAGTTTTCCACGGAGCGGGCCGCAGCGGCCAGATTGAGACAACGGCGTTGGCGACGTTGGCACTGCTTACGAGTGAGCGAAGTCCCGCGACCACTCGAGCTGCACTGCATTGGCTCGTCGAACAGAAAGACAGCCTCGGTACCTGGCACTCCACTCAGGCGACCATTCTGACGCTGAAAGCACTGTTAGCGGGTACCGGCAAGCCTTTGGGCAGCGATGATCCTCGTCACATCAAACTGTCGCTGGATGATGAAACGATCAAGAAGTTCGTCATCCCCTCCGATCAGGCGGAAGTCATGCAGCAAATCGTCCTCAATGACCTCACTGGACAGCATAGGTTGGATTTGGAAGAGCGCAGCGAATCATCAACCGGCTATCAGGTCGTTTTGAGGTACCACGTTCCTGACTTCGGCCAAGTTGAATCGGAAGGCCCACTGGCAATTCGGCTCCAGTACGATCGAGAGACCCTCGCCGTGCAAGACGTTCTGACGGCGTCAACCACAATAGCGAACCGGTCAACATCGGAGCTGCCGATGGTCATGGTCGACCTCCCCATACCGCCGGGATTCGCGCTGGAGACCGCTGATCTAGACAACTTAGTCGCGCTGCAGGCCATTGCGAAATATCAGTTAACTGGTCGCACGGTGGTCGTCTATCTCCGGAAGCTGGCAGGCGGGCAGTCGATCGATTTGAATTATCGCCTCCGCGCGACGATGCCGATCAAAGCAAGAGTCCACCCAGCAAAGACGTATCTCTACTACGACCCTGACGTCTCTGCAGTTACCACGTCGACCGCAATCATCGTCAATTAAGCCTTCTCCTCCACGCATCTCGCCCCCCTGCACGTTCTGTTCGGTACAAGTGCTCGCTCCCTCGGAACCGCGAGGACAATGGATTGTCAGCGAAGAATGACGCAGCGCGTTTGGGGGTAAGAAGGTTGGAGCGCCGCACCGCGTCAAGGATGTACGCGAGTCGTCGACGTCAATCCAATTCTAGATGGGTGCCAATCAACTTTGGCCGTCGCGATTCGTTCCTAACCGAAACCTAACCCGAATTATTCATGAGCGATCTGCTGCGAGGTCGTAAGTCCATCCGTGGCTTCGTCATGCTTCACAATTCTCCCTCGATGTATTGCTTCAATACGCCTGCGGAAGAATTGCTCGCCTTCCTTGCCACGAACGTACTTACAACCTCTCGCGACGATCTTCATGAATAATCCGGGCTAATGCAAGCATCATCTGGTGCTCACAAACGGCGTGGGCGCGTGTGTGTTCCTTGGTTCGTTTAGTGTCTGCGCGGAAGCTTGCTTCGACGTGTCGAGTATGCCGAGGGCCACTTGTTCTTCAAAACTTTTCACTCGGCTCACCATTTCTTAGTTGTTTTTTGACGCGATGCTCAAATCGCAACAAAGAAATCTTCACATGCCTCAAATAGATTGTTTCGCCATCGTTCTGACTTGAGTGCTGTCTCTCGAGGTGTTGGCTCGCCGGAATGCCTTCTTGCGACACCAATGCCCGAGATCGCTATTCGCATTGAGGAGCCGTCATGAAACGCATTACTGGACTAGCACGCCCCAACCGACACGATCGCCGTTCCCTTAACAAAAAGCGGACTATGCGGAAACATCGGCGGCGCTCGGACACAAGCTTCCTTCCAAGAGTTGAATGGCTCGAACAACGACGCCTGCTAACGGCAACCACCGCAAAGGACTTGTTCGCTCAGGACGCCATTGAGATCGCCGGTCCCGGTGGCAGCGGAGACTACTACGGAAGCGGAAACGACGACGCGTTCGCCGAATACGGAATCGCCAGCTTTCGATTCATCAAGTCCGATTTCGAGCTGGGAGACGGTGACACCATCACCGAGATAACTTCCGCAACGTACAGCCTTACACACAACGACCGCAGCTTCAGCGACGGAACCGAAGTGCAGTTTTGGCTTACGACGGATGAATTCAACGGAGACTTCAGCGGACTCAACTATGACAATACCCTAGTCAACGGCATCAATCGTGACCAATACACGAGTGAACCAGTCTCCCTCGGGACGTTCCCGTACGCCCCGAAGGCGGGCGGAGTCGTCGACACGTTCGCGCTGACTTTTGATCCCGCTGAAGCGGAAGTCGTCGCCAAACTCAATGCTGGTACGGAGTTCAGCATCATCGTCGCGGCCACGACCGCCGACGCTGACGTCACCTTTTCGGGGCTAAACAACGGCTTCGACCCCGGCAATCCCAATCTCCAACTCGTAGTCGAAAACGTGACCGGAGACGACACCGTCGCTCCGATGATCACAACGCTGACGCCTCCGGACGGTGCTGTCGACGTCGCGCCCGATAGCAATTTGGTCGTTCGATTTCACGAGGGGGTCGCAGCAACAACTGGAACCATCACGATCAAGAACGCCACCGATAGCAGCGTCGTCGAGACCATCGACGTCACGTCCGCGCAGGTCTCGATTGTCGGCGATACCGTCACGATCGATCCGGCTGCTGATCTCGCTAACTCGACCGAGTTCTTTGTTGAGATCTCCGCGGGCGCTTTTGAAGACGCTGCGGGTAACGACTTCGCCGGCATCGCCGATGCAACAACCTGGAACGTTACCATCGCCGACCCCGACAATCCGCCGGTGGTCGAGGCTGCAGGTCCGTTCACGGTATCGACCAATGCACCACTTGGAACGATTGTCGGCGATGTAGATTCGGATGACGACAGCAATGGGACGGATGTCGGCGTCCACTACGCGATTACGGCCGGCAGCGGCGTAGACGCTTCGATGATTGAAGGTGCCGAAGGGTATTCCGTAACTCCATTGTTCACCGTGGGTGAAGTCATCTCGGGGACCACAGGTGCGCTCAACAGCACGACCGCCGGCATGTATCAACCTGTTGGCATCCTCGACGGGATTGGTGGGTTCGAGTTGGATGACGATACAGTCCGCATCTTTGTCAACCACGAGCTGACGAGCGGCACAGGGTACAAGTACGAGGTTTCCAATGCCGATGGCGCGACAATCGCCCTTGATGGCGCCCGTATTTCCTACTTCGACATCGACAAAGACACCCGCGCAATCGTCGATTCAGGCCTTGCCTTCGGCCAGATCTTCGATCGCGCCGGGAACGTCGTCGCGGATCCACATCAGCTCGACTTCGACGCACTGCATCGGCTTTGCTCAGGTTCCCTGTTCGAGCCAGCGTTCTTCGGCGAAGGGCGCGGCTTAGTAGATCGAATCTACTTCGCTGGCGAAGAGAGTGGCGGTGGAACGGAATTCGCACTCGACGTGGCAACGGGCGAGTTGCACGCTGTCCCGGCGATGGGCCGAGCTGCCTGGGAAAACGTCACTTTGATTGACACCGGCAACACGACCCACGTCGCCTTTCTGATTGGTGATGACCGCGGTGGAGCTCCTCTTTACCTGTATGTCGGCCAAAAAAATGCAATTGACGATGGAAGCTTCCTTGATCGCAACGGATTGGCAGTCGGCAAACTCTACGTGTGGAAGTCAAACGGCGAACACACTGATCCGAGCAATTTCAACGGCACGCTCAACGGCGTCCTGACGCCAATCAGTGGAACTTGGGTTGAACTCACTATCCTCGACACCGGTAAAGCCGGTCAGGAGGGCTACGACGCTTTGGGCTATGCCAAGCAGGACACGCAAGACTCCCTGGCCGATGATGCGGGGCACTTCGCGTTTTCCCGGCCTGAGGACCTCGCGACTGACCCAGCCAATGGAACGCGCGCCGTATTGGCATCTACCGGAAGGGGTAGCCTCTTTCCGGCAGACGATTGGGGCACGACCTATCTGATCGACACCGACTTCACCGACATTAACAATCCGGCGTCGAGTATTTCGATCCTGTACGACGGCGATTTGGCCGGTAATCAAGATGATGGACTACGGAGTCCCGACAATCTTGACTGGGCGGATGATGGAAACATCTACGTGCAGGAAGATCGCTCGACTAGCGTCGGAACGTTCGGCGGTGAGTCTGGCCGCGAAGCGTCGATTTGGAAGCTAGACCCAGCAACGGGTGCCGCGACTCGCGTTGCCGAAATGAACCGGGACACGGTGCTGCCGTTGGGTTCGACCGATCCTGCTCCCGGTAACATTGGCAATTGGGAGTCATCCGGCATTCTCGACGTGTCGACACTCTTCGGCGAGGACCCAGGCACCCTGTTCCTTTTCGATGTACAAGCCCATTCCGTCCGAGACGGAGTCATCGCCGATGCAAACCTCGTCCAAGGGGGCCAGCTCTCGCTGCTACAAGTCGGCGGAGAAACGGGAGCGTTCAAGATCAACCCCAACAGCGGACTCATTACGCTTGCAAGTCCAGGAGCATTGGTTGCTCAGGAGACCGAGTTACTAACCGTCCAAATACACGACGGCGTCAACAGCACATTTGCCAAGGTTGAGATCAACGTTAATTCCGACGAGATCGCTGTTCCCTCGGAGGTAAGATTTGCGACCTTCAACGCGTCGCTGAACCGGCCCTCGGAAGGTGGCTTAATCAGCGACCTGTCAGAAACCACAAACGAACAAGCTCGTGCCATCGCGGAGATTATCCAGACCACGAGTCCTGACGTAATCCTAGTCAACGAGTTTGACTTCGATGCAGAAGGCGCTGGACTCGCCTTCTTCCAGGAGAACTATCTAGCTGTCGGGCAGAACGGAGCCGATCCTGTTGTATATCCCTACACGTTCAACGCCCCTTCCAACACGGGTGTTCCATCGGGATTCGATCTTGACAACAACGGCTCGATCGGTGGCGGCGGTGATGCGTTTGGATTTGGTGAATTTGCGGGACAGTTCGGAATGGTCCTGCTGTCGAAGTATCCCATTGTCGAGGAGGAAGTTCGAACCTTCCAACACTTCCTCTGGAAGGACATGCCCAATCCAATGCTGCCAGCTGATCCAGCCGATGCAGATTCCAATGGCGACACCGCCAACTGGTACACGGCTGAAGAGTTGGCGGTGCTTCGTCTGTCGTCCAAGAGCCACTGGGACGTGCCGATCAACGTCAATGGCGAGGTAATTCATGTGCTCGCGAGTCACCCGACGCCACCTGTCTTTGACGGCGCCGAGGATAGAAACGGGACGAGAAACCACAACGAGATTCGCTTCTGGTCGGACTACATCACACCGGGTGAGGGCAGCTACATCTACGACGACGCGGAGCTCGCAGCTGCTGGGAACATGACACCGGCTAGCCCCCGCGGCGGTCTGGCCGCCGGATCGAACTTTGTCATCATGGGTGACCTCAACGCCGATCCCAACGATGGCGACAGCACCGGTGATGCCGCACTGCAATTGCTCGAAAACCCCAACGTCAACGTCTCGATCACTCCATCCAGTCTTGGCGGACCGGAAGCGGCGATCGCCCAGGGTGGAGCAAATACTAGCCACACCGGTGATCCGGCGTTCGACACCAGTGACTTCAACGACGTGGCTCCCGGCAACCTGCGCGTCGACTACGTCCTCCCGTCGGCAAACCTAGACATCGTCAATGCCGAGGTGTTTTGGCCGGCAACCGGCGAGCCGTTGGCGGACAAAATAGGTAGCTCTGACCACCGACTGACCTTCGTCGATCTTAGCACCGACACCGAGCGCTTCAGGCTGCAGATCCTTCACGCATCAGACCTGGAGGGAGGTGTTGACGCGGTTACTGAGGCACCGAACTTCGCGGCGGTGGTCGAGGCGTTAGAAGCGGATGCGGCAACGGAGGGTTTCGCATCGATTACCCTGTCCGCTGGCGATAACTACATTCCCGGCCCGTTCTTTAACGCGGCCGGTGATCCTTCGCTGCGGGCACAGCTTCAAGCAAGCTACCAGTCATTCTTCAACGAGCCTGGGCTCACCAATATTCGTGAAGGCGTCGGTCGCGTCGACGTCTCCGTGATGAACATCATCGGCTTCGACGCATCCGCTGTCGGCAATCACGAATTCGATGCCGGCAGCAGCGTTTTCTCGAGCATCATTGGAACGGACATCCGCGGCGAAGGACTAGGCGACGTACGGTGGCTCGGTGCTCAGTTCCCTTATCTAAGCGCCAACCTCGACTTCTTCGGAGAGGGTAGCCTCGCGAGACTTGCAACCCAAGAAATTCTACAAAACACATCGTTCCAATCATTGCCGTCGGATCTTGCGGCGGCAGGCGATGCGGCGAAACTCGCTCCAGCCACAACGATCGACGTGGGTGGCGAGATAATTGGCGTCGTAGGCGCAACGACGCAAGTGCTCGACGAGATCTCGTCACCAGGGGGAACGGCTACTATCGGTGGCAGCGGGAACGACATGGAGACATTGGCCGAAATCCTGAATCCCGTGATCGCAGAGCTGTCGGAGCAGACGAACAAGATCATCCTCGTCAGCCACTTGCAACAGATCAGCCTCGAACAAGAGTTGGCCGGCCTGCTAAGCGGTGTCGACGTCATCGTTGCAGGCGGTTCTGGAACCCTTCTTGCGGATAGCACCGATCGCCTCCGGTCGGGTGACTTGGCAGGCGGTGACTACCCGCTGTTGAGTACTGATGCCAACGGAGATCCCGTAGCCATTGTCAGTACGGCCGGCGAATATGGATACGTCGGTCGCTTGGTTGTCGATTTCTCAGCCAACGGCAAAGTCCTGCTGGGAAGCATTAACTCGACCCAGAGTGGAGCGTACGCCGCCGACAGCGCTGGCGTCACGAGCCTCTGGGGGGCTAACGACGCTTTTGCAGTTGGAAGCAAAGGAGCTCGCGTCAAGGCTCTAACCGACGCTGTTCAACAAGTCGTGATTGACAAGGACGCCGACGTATTCGGCTCGACCGCAGTCTTTCTCGAGGGACGACGTGCAAAGGTGCGGAGCGAAGAAACCAATCTCGGTAACCTAACGGCAGACGCCAATCTTGCGGCAGCCCGCGCGGTCGACCCGAGTGTGCGCGTATCGCTCAAGAATGGCGGTGGCATTCGAGCTGAAATAGGCGCGATCGACGGCGAGACCGGTGACCTACTCCCACCAGCCGCAAATCCCATCTCGGGAAAAGTCGAAGGACAAATATCGCAACTTGATCTCGAGAACTCTCTTCGTTTCAACAACCAATTGACATTGCTCACTGTCACGGCAAGCCAACTCGAACAGCTCGTCGAACATGGCGTGGCCAGCGCGGGGCCTGGCGCGACGCCTGGAAGTTTCGCTCAAGTCGGCGGAATGGCGTTCAGCTTTGATCCCTCGGGAACACCAATCGAATTCGATGACACGGGCGCGGTTGTCCGTGACGGAAGCCGCGTCCGAAGCCTGGCGATACTCGACGATGCAGGACAGGTCGACGAAGTCGTGGTCGAAGACGGTCAAATCTCGGGGGATCCGGTCCGACCGATACGCCTTGTGACGCTGAACTTCCTTGCTGGTGGCGGCGACGGCTATCCGTTCGATGTCTTCGGCACCGAACTTGTATCCACCGAGATCGGCGAACAACAGGCACTCGGTGACTACTTGACCGCAAACTACTCGACGGCTCCCTTCGCCGAACAAGAAACTCCTCCCGGTCTGGACACTCGGATCCAGAACTTGGCACGCCGCACGGACACCGTCGTGCCGATTGCAACTAGTAGCGATCTCTCCCTCGACGCCGTGGGAACGATCGAATTGGAAGGCGCAGAAATTGGCGCCTACGATCCACAGTCACAAACGATGGTCGTCACCGGCGGCTCGCTGCAATTCGTCGATGTGAGTGATCCGACGAGTCCAGTGCTGATCGCGACGATCAACGCCGACCAGTCGCTCGGCTTCGACAGCGACGGCTTCACCAGCGTAGCCGTAAAGAACGGAGTTGTCGCCGCCGCGTTACCCGCAGCCGAAGAGACCGAACCGGGGCGAGTACTGATGTTCACGACCAACGGCACGTTAATCGGCGCGGTGACGGTTGGCGCGTTGCCTGACATGCTGACTTTCACGCCAGAGGGAACGAAGATCCTTGTCGCGAACGAAGGACAGCCAAACGGAGTTGATCCGGAAGGTTCGGTAAGTGTCATTGACGTCTCCGGGATAGACGCCGGAGCTTTTGGTTACGGTTTTAACACGGTTTCTGTCAAGACGGCTGACTTCAAGCGTTTCGATGGCCGGGAAAACGAGCTCCGAAATCGAGGCGTTCGTATCTTCCCTGGGAAGAGCTTTTCCAAGGACGTGGAGCCGGAGTACATCGCGGTGGCGCCGAACGGCACAACCGCCTTCGTAACGCTCCAGGAGAACAACGCTTTCGGCGTCCTCGACATAGAAGCTGTGGAGATCATCGACGTCGTTCCGATGGGGCTCAAGGACCATGAGGGCCTGCCGGAACTGACACAGTTTGAATTTGATCCAACCGACCTGGGCGTGTTGGGAAGTGACGCAAACGGTGTTAGCTACAACGTCGGTGGCTTTAGCGGTCTCTGGTTTGACGGATACTCCGACAACGGAAACCTCAGGTTTTTGACAGTCGGGGACCGTGGACCGAACGGTGACACGACCGCCGGTCAGCGCCCGTTCCTGCTGCCAGAGTATCAGAGCCGGATTGTCACGTTTGAGTTGAGCCCCGAAACCGGTGAGCTCAAGATCATCGACGAGACTTTCTTGAAGCGGGAGCTTCCCGAAGCCCAGATGGTTGCTGTCACGAACAACTACTCGGTCGACCCGATCTTCACGGTTGGGGAGTCACTACCAGGCGCCAACAATAACAGTTACACGCCCCCCGGTATCCTCGATGGACTCGGCGCCTATGAACTGAAAGATGACACGGTGCGCGTCGTCGCAAACCACGAGTTGACGTCTGGAGCAGGTTATCCCTATCAGCTTGCCAACGGCACTGAGTTGACTGGCGCTCGGATCAGCTACTTTGACATCCACAAAGACACTCGCAGAATTATCGAGTCAGGGATACCCTACGACACGATCATCAACGCCGCCGGTGAGGTGGTGGACAGCACGAACGTCGGACAACTGGGAGACGGGGGAGGCTTGTCGCGACTTTGTTCTGCTCAGTTTGTCGAGGCTGGCACGTACAATTTCACTGACCATATTTTCTTCACTGGCGAAGAAGATTCGGACGCGAACGGTGGCCTTGGTGGACTAGAGTATGCGCTCGATGCTGCCAACAACGTGCTCTACGCGGTCCCGGCAATGGGACATGCAGCTTGGGAAAACGTTACGGCCTTGGATACGGGCAACGCCGAGAAGGTGGCGCTCTTGATCGGTGACGATCGGGCCGGTGCGCCGCTCTACTTGTACGTTGGCAACAAGGGTCTCGATGCGAGTGGAACGGCCGCCAACGACTTCCTGTCGCGAAACGGCTTGGCCAACGGAACGGTGTACGCTTGGAAAACAGACAGCGGTGACACAAACCCCTCGCAGTTCAGAGGAACGGGCGAATCCCGGAGTGGTACTTGGGTACCGTTGACGAACCTTCTCTCGATTGAATTCCAAGAGGCGGACGCAGTGGCGCAAGGCGCCTTCGAGTTTTCGAGGCCCGAGGACCTTGCGACCGATCCGAACGACCCCACCCGGGCCGTGTTCGCGTCGACGGGTCGAAGCGCCCTCTTTGATGGTGCCGATTCGTGGGGAACGACTTATCTCGTTGATGTTGACTTCGCTGCTTCAGGAGACCCGACGGCGGCAACATTGACGATTGTCTATGACGGAGATGACGCCGGTGACGGACAGTTTGAAGGACCAGACTACGGTTTGCGGAGTCCGGACAACCTGGATTGGGCTGATGATGGATCTGTTTACATCCAGGAGGATCGGTCGTTTGGTGAGTTTGGTGCGACTTCAGGTGAGGAAGCGTCCACCTGGAAGCTACACCCAGATACCGGAAAGCTAACTCGAATTTCCCAAATCGATCGCAGGGCCGTTCCTGCCGGTCAAGTCGACACGGATCCAACGGACGTAGGAGACTGGGAAAGCTCAGGCATCCTCGATGTCTCGTCGTTGTTTGGCAAAGCGCCAGGCTCGCTAATGATCTTTGATACCCAGGCACACAGTCTGCGCGGCGGCGCGATCGACAGTGAAAATCTCGTACAGGGTGGACAGCTCGCCTTCCTCGAAGCCGGTTTCAGGACAACCGAAGCACCCCAGATGCGGGCGGTCGTCGACAGCTATGAAGTGCAGCCACTCTTCACGGTTGGTGAAACACTCGACACGCATGATGGTAGGACGTACACGCCACCTGGAATCCTGGACGGTCTGGGTGCGTACGCGCTCGACGACAATACGGTGCGCGTAGTTGCAAACCATGAACTCAGGTCAGCCCAGGGTTATGGATACACCCTGTCGAGCGGGGCAACCGTTACCGGCGCCCGCATCAGCTTTTTTGACATCGACAAAGAGTCGTATCGCATCGTGAATACAGGCATCCCGTACGACACAATTGTCAACGAGCAAGGTGATATCGTGGACAGCACCAACATTCATCTGTTGGGTGATGGCGGCGGGATCTCGAGGCTTTGCTCAGCGCAATTTGTTGCCGGTGGGACATTCAATTTCGTCGATGACATTTTCTTCACCGGCGAAGAGGACTCGAATGCGAATGGCGGTGCAGGCGGTTTAGAGTACGCGTTGGACATTGACGGTGGTGTGTTGTACGCCGCACCCGCGCTGGGACGCGCTGCGTGGGAGAACGTTACACCGCTTGACACCGGAAACGCCGCCAAAGTGGCGTTGTTGATTGGCGACGACCGGGGCGGCGCGCCGCTCTACTTATACGTCGGAAACAAAGGCCTCGACGCGGGCGGAGCAGTAGCCGACGACTTCCTGTCGCGAAATGGACTTGCCAACGGAAGAGTCTACGCGTGGAAGGCCGACAATGGCGATACGACTCCTGCACAGTTCATGAGTACCGGTAGCTCGCGGACTGGGACCTGGATCCCACTGACGGACATCTCGTCGATTTCGACCCAAGAAGCCGACGCGCTTGCCCAAGGCGCGTTCGAGTTTTCGAGGCCGGAGGATCTAGCCACCGATCCGAGTGACCCGACCCGCGCCGTCCTAGCTTCGACCGGTCGTAGTTCCTTGTTCGACGGTGTCGATTCCTGGGGGACGACTTATCTCATCGACGTCACCTTCAGTTCGGCGGGAGACCCCGCGGCTGGCACTCTCGAGATCCTCTATGACGGTGACGATGCAGGCAACGGGCAGTTTCCTGGTCCCGACTTCGGCTTGAGAAGCCCCGACAACCTTGACTGGGCTGACGACGGACACATCTACATCCAGGAAGATCGGTCGGTGGGTGGCTTCGGCCGGACCTCGGGCGAAGAAGCCTCGATTTGGAAACTCAATCCGAACACTGGTCAGCTTGCTCGGATCGCACAGATTAACAGGTCGGCAGTGCCGCCGGGGCAAGTCGACATCGACCCGACAGACGTCGGTGATTGGGAGAGCTCGGGAATCCTCGACGTTTCTTCGCTATTCGGCAAATCTCCTGGATCACTGTTCGTGTTTGACACGCAAGCCCACAGTTTGCGTGTGGCACGATCGATAGCGAAGAGTTGGTTCAAGGTGGTCAGCTGGCACTGCTGGAGAAGTCGTTCAAGACTTCCGAGCCTCGGCAGATGGTGCCAACACTGGCGAATGCCACCATCGAACCGGTCTTTACGGTTGGCGAGACGTTGCCGGGCTCGAACGGCAGTGACTACACGCCACCTGGAATCCTGGACGGTTTAGGGGCCTTTGAGCTTGACTCCAACACTGTTCGAGTGATCGCGAACCACGAACTAACATCCGGTGCCGGGTACAGCTATCAACTTGCTAACGGAGCGACACTAACCGGAGCGAGACTCAGCTACTTCGACATCGACAAGAGTACGCGGCGGGTGGTGGGCTCTGGTCTCGCGTACGACACCGTCGTCAACGCAGCAGGGAATCTAGTCGATTCAACAAATGCGGATCAACTTGGTGACGGTGGGGGTATCTCGCGTCTGTGCTCGGCCCAGTTCGTCGCAGCCGGCACTCACAACTTCGAAGACAACATCTACTTTGCCGGCGAAGAAGACTCCGACGCCAATGGTGGCTCGGGCGGACTCGAGTACGCATTGGACGTCGAGAACGGCACTCTGTACGCGCTGCCGGCGATGGGTCGTGCGGCGTGGGAAAATGTCACGGCGTTAACGACGGGTAACGCAGATACCGTTGCGTTACTCATCGGCGACGATCGAGGTGGCGCCCCGCTTTACCTGTATGTTGGCAACAAGGGACTCGACGCAACGGGCGCCGCAGCCGACGACTTCCTTTCACGGAACGGTCTTGCTAACGGCACGGTATACGCCTGGAAAGCTGACAATGGTGATACGAATCCTTCTCAATTCAAGGGTACAGGCGAGTCTCGGACGGGAACCTGGGTGCCAGTAACCGCGCTGACGTCGATCGCAGAGCAAGAGGCGAATGCACTTGCTCAAGGCGCATTTGAGTTCTCGCGGCCTGAGGACTTGGCAACTGATCCCAGCAATCCGACGCGAGCAGTGCTGGCATCTACCGGCCGAAGTTCACTCTTCGACGGCGCCGACTCGTGGGGCACGACCTATCTCATCGACGTCGACTTTGATGCCGCGGGGGCTCCTACTGCAGGCACAATGACGATCGCTTACGACGGCGACGACGCTGGGAACGGGCAGTTTGCCGGCCCCGATTTCGGACTGCGAAGTCCCGACAATCTAGAGTGGGCTGCTGACGGGTACATTTATCTTCAGGAAGATCGCTCGTTTGGAGAATTCGGAGACACCTCGGGCGAGGAGGCCTCCATTTGGAGACTTGATCCAGAAGATGGCAAGCTGACTCGAGTAGCCCAGATGGATCGATCGGCTGTTCCCACTGGGCAAGAGGACATTGATCCCGACGACCTTGGAGATTGGGAGAGCTCTGGGATCATAGACGTCTCGGCGCTCTTCGATGCTCGCCCCGGGGCCATGTTTCTGTTCGACGTGCAGGCGCATAGTTTGCGCGGCGGCGCCGTTGATAGCGAAGACCTTGTGCAGGGTGGTCAGTTAGCATTCCTGATTCGCGGCGACGCCTTCGGCACACCGATCACCGGCCTGCCAAACATCCCAGGGGTGGATGAAGTACCCGTCGATGCCCTCGGGAATGCGTTACCGTATGATCCATTCGGTGCTGACCTTGAGAGTATCACTCGGGCACCAGATGGATCTTTGTGGCTGGTCGACGAGTACCGACCGTCGATCTATCACTTTGCGCCGGACGGTGTCCTCGTCAATCGCTACGTACCCGAGGGAACGGCAGCTCAAGTGGGCGCGCCGGCGGGAACATTTGGTGCTGAAACACTGCCGATGGAATACTTGGTTCGGAGACGCAATCGTGGCTTTGAGGCGGGTGCTTTCGACACGAACAAAGGGATCTTCTACGCTTTCATCCAGACGCCGCTCGGAAACGACGGTGGCGGCACGTTTGATCGCCCAACCAGCGACGCGTCTCAGGTTATTCGCGTGTTGGGTATCGATCCCACGACCGGAACGCCGGTTGCCGAGCATGCGTACTTCCTCCAGGATCCTGAGCTCGGCAACAACGTCGACAAAATCGGCGACGCGGTGTTTAATCCCGCGAAGAACACGTTCTACGTGATCGAGCGAGACAGTTCGAGAGACGCCTCTGGTCAAAAGTTCATCTTTGAGGTTGACCTCAGTAGCGCGACTAACTTGCTGGATCCTGAAGCACCGCAGCTGGGTGCAGGGCAGACTCTCGAGCAACAGTCGCTGGATGAACTCGCTGAACTTGGCATAACGGTTGCGTCTAAACGGAAGGTGACGAATCTGCCCTCGCTCGGGTATCTGCCGAGTGACAAGCCGGAAGGTATTGCGATGTTGCCAGATGGTGGTCTTGCCGTGCTGAACGACAACGACTTTGGCATTGACCCAGAGGTCGCAACAATTGGCTTGGGATTGATCCACTTCTCTCAGTCGAGCGGTCTTGACGGTAGCGACCGCGACCAAGCGGTCAATATTCGTAGCTGGCCAGTCTTCGGCATGTTCATGCCAGACGCGATCGCGTCCTATGAAGTTGGCGGAAAAACATACTACGTGACCGCCAACGAAGGCGACGCACGTGACGAAGATGATCGAATTAAAGACCTGAACCTCGATCCAACGGCGTTTCCCAACGCGGCCCATCTCCAGGAAGATAGCCAAATCGGCCGCCTCCAGGCGTCGACAATTGATGGAGACGTCGACGGAGACGGCGATTTCGATCAGCTCTACGTCTACGGCGGACGATCCTTCGCCATTTGGGATGAGTTCGGCAACCTTGTCTTTGACAGCGGCGACCAGATTGGGAGGATCACTGCCACAATAACTCCGGCGCTCTTCAACGCCAACGATGGCGACCCGGACGAGTTTGACCGACGATCTGACAATAAGGGCGCCGAGCCGGAGGGAGTGACTATCGGAGTACTCGGGAACCGGACGTTGGCTTTCATCGGGATCGAGCGTGCAGCCGGTGGCGTCATGGTCTATGACGTGACAAATCCGACGGCACCGGAGTTCCTCCAGTACGTCTTGAATCCGGGTGACGTCAGTCCAGAAGGGCTGGAGTTCATTAGCCCCGAGCAGAGTCCCACTGGATTGCCGATGCTGGCCGTAACGAGCGAAGAAAGCGGGACTTTGACGCTGTTTAAGATCAACTTCAGCGGCAACAACTCGCCGGTTTTGGTTAATCCTGGCGATCAAGCCGTGTCAGTCGCACAGGATTCGATCGACATCGCCTTAATGGCAAGTGACGTCGATGGTAACCCGCTAACGTTCCAGGCAACGGCTCAATCTGCGGAGTACTACTTCGACCAAATGCTCAGCCTGAACTTCGCCGGTGACTTCTTCGAGAACTTCAGCGGCACGCTGAACGAGAAGTGGTTGCGTGCTGATGACGGTATTTGGTACGTCATAACACCCGAAGGCAACTTCTGGAAGTGGCTTGGTGGCGCCGCGACGAATCTGGAGTTTGTCGCGTCGCTGTCCTCTGCGACGTATGACGACCCATCGTTGTTGTACGCTGCCCAACCTGGGCTCGCCCCCGCGGTGGTCACGCTGACGGACAACGTGGCTACTATTGATCCCGCCACCAACTACGTCGGCAGCTTTGCTGTCAAAGTGTCGGTCTCGGACGGTTTCAACCTTGAATCATCGACATTCCTCGTAACCGTGTTGCCAAATCGAGCCCCGGCATTGACCGAGATCGGCACACAAACACTGGAGACGACCCAGGACGTGCTGGAGCTTGCACTCGACGCGACCGACCCGGATGGTGATCTGTTAACCTACGCCGCAACCGTTCATAGCGCCGAGTACGTGCTGGATCAAACGATCGGAATCAACTTTACTGGCAACCTGTTTCTGGACTTTGGGGGCCTGAACGAGAAGTGGCTACTTTCCGATGACGTCCAGTGGTATTATCTGACTCCGGACGGTGGGTTTTGGCAATGGCTCGGCGGCTCGCCATTGAACGCGAGGCTGGTCACACAACTCTCCGTCGCTACGTACGACGAACCCTCGCTGTTGTACGACGCTCAGACGGGTAACGGACCTGCCGGCGCGGCCGCGAGTGTTGACGGCTCGGCGCTCACCATCGATCCAGCTGCCAACTTTGTTGGGATCTTCGGCGTCGAGGTCGCGGTGTCAGATGGCAGCTTGACCGATTCGGAGTTGATCTTGGTCAGGGTGACCGAGCCGGCACCGACACTCGTAAAGCCCGGTCCCGGGCTTGGTCTGGCAGGCGGCTATTTGGCATCTCGGCCCTCCGCCGATGCCGAGGGACCATTCTCGGTAGTCGATGTCGATCAAGTGGAGATTCCACAGCCGACATGGAGTTCCGTATCAAACGCCGAGTACGCCAACTTTGTGGATGAGTTGATATCGGACGTTGGCGATCGGCGATTTGACGATGGGCACGACATGGACGACGCGCTATCGGCGTTGCTGGAATTGGACGAGCTGCTATGAATGACTGCAACGTCCATTCGATGTACCACGAGCTGTTCCGGCAATCCAGCTGGGGGAGGTTCACTTTCGCGTCAGGATCACTTGGTGTGGCCCCTGCGTCTTTCCGCCGAAGACAACATCGACTGAGAATTTGAGTTTGCCGGCGGGAAGGTGCATGCGCGTGAAATGACCGCGAGTCTTGTTTGCCGGGATGTCGGCCTCCGTTTTGGCAGAGCCTGCAGTGATCGTTGCTTTGCCAGCAGGATGGTCTCCATTGAAGATCAGCTCGACTTCGTAAACACCTGGCTCCGGGGCTTCCAGCAACCAAAAGCCATTCGAGTCCCGCGCCCATGTCCTTCCCGAAACATGCCGCCAGTCCTGACGCGTCAGCACGGAACGTCTTTCGTGTTCAGTGCCGATGACAATACGCGGCGGAGCGTAGTTGTCCGGCCGCGACGAACTCACGTCGGCGAACCAGTCTTCGTAGCCCCTTGTTAGACGCTTCAACACATCAGGATGTTCTGCGGAAACGTCGGTCTGTTGCCGAGGATCTTGGCTCAGGTCATAGAGCTGCAACTGTGGAGGACCCGAAAAACTCACTTTGCCAAACCCGCTCGGATGGACGAGCTTCCACGGCCCTTCGTGTAGGGCAAAGTGATGGAACTTCTGTGGTACGTTGCCTCGGTGGGTTTGGAGGACCACCTGCCGCGTCGGCCACTCGGCGTTGTCACCGGTCAACAACGGCAGGAAGCTTCGTCCGTCTATCTTGTGTTCCGCAGGCAACTTCACACCACACGCGTCGAGGATGGTTGGTAACAGGTCGATGTGCGCGCAGAGGACATCAGTCTCTTTACGGGCGGCGACATTTGCTGGCCAATGAAATACCAGCGGCGAGCGGACACCGCCGTCATCGACATGCGTTTTCATGCCTCGCATATCGCCCACGTACCGTAGCGTGTTGGGACCGTTGTCGTTCAGGTACACAACAATCGTGTTTTCTCGGATCCCAAGGCTGCCGAGTTTCCTGAAGAGCCGTCCGACGTTTTCGTCGATGTTGGTGATCATCGCTGCGATCCGAGCAAGCTTGTCCGTTTCGGACTTCAGCCGTTGTGGCCTGAGCCTGTTGACGAGGATCGGGGTGAAGTCGACCGTGCGATACTCCTGGTACAGCTCTTCGGGCACGTCATGGAATGGCCCGTGGGGCGCATTGGTGGCAATGTATGTGAAAAAGTGCTCCTTCTCGGCGACTGACGCTTCGATGAACTCCATCGCAGCATCGAAATAGATATCAGTGCAGTATCCCTTCATCGGCGTCTCGACACCGTTCTTGATGAGCGTCGGGTCGGTATATTTTCCTTCCGCACCGATGGGATCGGAAGGTTGACCAATGCCGCCACCACGATGCACCAGACAATCCTCAAAGCCCTGGTCCATCGGTCGCATTGGATAGTTATCGCCCAGATGCCATTTGCCGTAGATACCGGTTCGATACCCCACATCGCGAAGGAACTCGGCGATTGTCACTTCGTCGGCATCCATCATTGCTCGACCGACATAGGTATCAATGCACCGCGTGCGGTAGTTGTATCGGCCTGTCATGAGACTCGCCCGCGTCGGCGCGCAAACGGGGCTGACGTAAAACTTGCTGAGCACAGCGCTCCGCTCGAACATGGCGTCGAGTTCGGGCGTCCGGATAACTCTGTTACCAAGGAAGCCATAGTCACCGCCGCCCTGATCGTCACTCATGATCACAATCACGTTGGGAAGTTCTGCCTGCGCAGTTGTCGCGGGGCCTGCGAAACAGAACGCCGAGAGAAGAAACGTGAGCGATGGATGGATGAAGCGATGATGTGTCATGTCTTGGCAGTTGCGAACTAAAGGTCGTGACAGTGTGAGAGTGTCGTTTTGCGGTCGGTAGCCGTCGTCGCTCAGTTCGACCTCGTCGTGCCCGCCGGCCACGTCGCTGAAATGGCGCATCTCAAGTTGTGGTCGACAACCGCCCTGCGATGCCGGGTATATTAACTCAACTCGCAGAGAATTCCAGATCCGACTGAAGTGGCACACTGTCGATTGGAGCAAACTACTGCAAGTGGTGCGCCGAGCCCTTCACGTCATGGTACCGCGCGCCCAACGTGGCGAAACTTCCCGTTTAGTCCCCGAGAAAAATACTCCTTGGTGGCTGGGCCGCATTTGTCGCAGCCTGAAAGCGGAGAACATTTGCTGTATGTTAATCTGCCTTGAGGGTGTTCGTAACGCAGTGATTTTCCATCATGTCGGACACAAACGACGTCAGCCACTGGATTGATCTGGTCAAGTACGGTGATTCTGCCGCTGCGAATCGCATTTGGCAGCACTACTTTGACCGATTGGTGCGTTCTGTTCGGCGCCGGCTCATCGGCCAGAATCGGGCCGTGTCTGACGAAGAGGATATCGTTCTGAGCGTCTTTGACAGCTTCTACGCTGCGGCAGAAAAGGGGCGGTTTCCGGATTTGTCTGATCGGGACGATCTTTGGCGGTTGTTGCTGCGGATGTCGGCGAGAAAGGTGATCGACAAACGCCGGCATGACCTGCGGAAGAGGCGCGGCGGAGAGGTGGCGGTTCATTCGCTCGGCGGGGACGACGAAACCATCATCGAGGCTATCGGGGACGAACCCTCCCCCGAAATGGTGCTCAGGATGCAGGAATCCGTCGAACAATTTTTTTCACATCTCGGTGTCGGGCAGCTGCGGGAGTTGGCGGTTGCAAAACTGGAGGGGTACTCAAACGCGGAACTCGCTCAGCGTTTTGAGTGCTCTGAGCGGACAATTGAGCGTCGTTTGCACCTCATTCGTGAAAAATGCCAGCAGGAACTGTTCGGAGACGATGAACGTTCGCCACCAGAAACTCCCGATCGCAGTCCTGGAACGGATTGATGATCTGTGCGCCGCGTTTGAACAAAAATGGCAGTCAAACGAGCCACCGACCGTCGAATCCGTGCTGGCCGGGGACTTTACCAACGTTGAACGAGATGTCCTCCTGGCCGAACTTGTCGTATTGGAAGTCGACTATCGGCGAAGACGCGGCGACACGCCGACGAAGCAGGAGTATCTCGATCGGTTTCCCGATCATGCGAAAGCAATCAACGACGCGCTGAACGACGACAAGCGAACCGGTGCGTTCGTGCCGCCGACCGTTGGACACTTGTCGGAGCTCTTTCCCGCGCTGGAGATCATCGAACTTCTCGGTGCGGGAGGAATGGGGGCTGTTTACAAGGCGCGGCAGGAGGGGCTCGATCGCATCGTCGCCCTCAAGGTCCTCCCGGAGGAATTCGCCCACGATGTGAAGTTTGCTCTGAGGTTTACTCGAGAAGCTCGCACTCTGGCGAAACTCAACCACCCCAATATCGTCTCACTATTCGAGTTTGGAAAAGTCCAGGAGACGTACTACTTCCTGATGGAGTTCGTGGATGGACCAACGCTTCGCGACGTCGTTAGCGCCGGGCAGTTGTCACCTGAACACGCGCTGACAATTGTGCCGCAACTCTGCGACGCGCTTCAGTTTGCTCACAACAACGGTGTCATTCACCGCGACATCAAACCGGAAAACATTCTGATGGCCAAGGACGGTTCTGTGAAGATTGCCGACTTCGGTCTTTCGCGGATACTTGGGAACGAAACCCAGCCGACCGTGCTCACGCGTACGCACCAGATCATGGGGACGCCGCGGTACATGGCTCCGGAACAGCTTGAGGGCGCCCGCAGCGTTGACCATCGAGCCGATATCTATTCGCTGGGCGTCGTCTTTTATGAAATGCTGACAGGCGAGCTCCCGATCGGACGATTCGCAGTGCCGTCGCAAAAGGTCGAGATCGATGTGCGGCTTGACGAAGTTGTTCTACGAACGCTTGAGAAGGAACCGCAGCGTCGGTATCAGCACGCAAGCCAAATCAAATCTGACGTGCAGACCATTGCCTCGTCGGACAACCCGGCACTCGCACCCACCAAGGTGCTCGGCGAGGTCGACCGGCAGGCCGACAACGAGTCTGCAATCCCACCGTCGACCGCGAGTCTCCAGCAGCAGGAATTGGCCGCGCGCTTGCTGTTGTCTCGACGTGAATTGATGAGTCGTGTCAGGACGTCCTTGCGGCCGCTGTACCGGGGACAAGTCATCCAGATACTGCTGGGCGTCATTATCCTACTACTGGGCGCTCAATGTTGGGCGCGAAACACACATGTGCCGCATCGTCTCGTCTCCGGAGTGATTCTGCACGTCTACGGCCTCTTAGTGATCGGGGCCGGCGCGACTGTCTGCACAAGAATCAATCGGATCGACTACTCAGAACCCGTTGACCGGGTTCGCAGCAGGCTTGACGACGTCAGGAACGTCTACCTGCGACTCGGCTCGGTGATCGGATTCCCGTGGTGGCTGATGTGGATACCGACTGCAGTTGCCGTCGGCTTCGACGTCGTCATGCATCCGAATTCCCTGATTCCGTCACTCGTCATCGGCGTGATCGGGATGGTGGTGTCGTACTGGCTATATGTACGGGCCCAGCGATCTGACAAAGCCTCGGCGGAACAATGGCGCAAGAGGTTTGCCGGCGAGAGCATCGCAAACGCGTATTTGGCCCTTAAAGAAATCGAACAGGCTCAGATTCAGTAACTGAAGCAGGGCGAGATACCCAAAGGCCATTCGACCGGGGATGTTGGCCGCTGGGAACCGGCCCGACGCTTGGAGATCACAACTCATACCTTTTCGCGTTCATCCTCACGGAAGCATCAGAAGGTTCGTCAATCCGCAGGTTCGTTCGAATTCTCCCAACGAGTCAGGAGTCTAACATCGGTACTTCATTCGACGCGGTCGACTACACGAAAACACCAGAAGAGGCACCCGAGTCTCCGAGCACGGTTCCGCCAGTTCCGCCAACAATCGACCGGCGACACGACCTCGACGCGTTGCGGGCGATCGCGATGCTGCTGGGGATCGTGCTTCACGCCGCACTTTCGTTTTCGCCGATTCCGTGGAACGTGAAAGACTCTCAGCAAAGCGACTTTTACTACGTACTGTTCGCCGGTATCCATGGTTTCCGCATGCCGTTGTTCTTCATGCTGAGCGGGTTCTTCACGGCGATGCTTTGGCGGAAACGCGGACTTGGCGGGCTGATCAAACAGCGACTCAAAAGAATCGCACTACCGCTGTTTCTTGGCTGCCTGACCATCGTGCCGGCAATGTGGGCAGTGGGCTATTTCGTGAGTCAGCCGTCACCAATGGGATCTCAGCACGCAGCAGTCTGGGAGGCGGTCGCTGCGGGTGATACAGACCGTGTTCGCAGCGCGATCGAGTCGTCTGAAATTGAGGTAGACGCTATCAGCCAGGATGGCGCGTCGCTGCTAACCGTAGCTGTGTTTCTCGGGCATCTGGACATGGTCGAAATGCTGCTCGACGCCGGAGCGGACGTCAACCAGCGAAACCGCGATCAGGGAACAGCGCTGCACAGTGCGGCCTTTGTCGGGCGCGCGGAGGAGGCCGCCATCCTGCTGGGCGCTGGAGCCGATGCGGACGTGTTGGACGCAAACGGACAGACCGCCAAGGACTTGCTGAAGACCGACTTCGGCACCACCAACTTCATCGCGACTTCATTCGGACTTCCTCTCGATGAAGAGACTTTGAAGGCCGGTCGCGCCAACATCGCGAATCAGCTGGGCGTACGGGAGTATCTTGGTTCCGGTACTAGTGGTTCGGAAGGTCCCGGTTGGGAAGCGCTCGAGGGGTTGCTGTTTCAATTGCCAGTCTTCATGCATCTGTGGTTTCTGTGGTTCCTTTGCTGGTTAATCGCGGCATTCCTGTTCTACCCAACCATCGCTAATGTGTTGAGGATCAGCAAGCTTCCGGCGTGGCTCGTATCTTCTCCGGTCAGTCTGCTGTGGCTGATTCCGCTGACGATGTGGCCTCAGTCGTTCATGAACCCAAACAGCTTCGGCCCGGACTCATCCATCGGACTGCTTCCCATACCAAGTGTGTTGGCATATTACGCGATCTTCTCTTTCTTCGGCGTCCTTTACTGGGACGTGGACGACACCGATGGCCGTCTCGGGCGGGGGTGGGCGATCAGTCTGCCGATCGCACTGCTGATTGTCTTTCCAATCGGTTTGGATTTGGTGTCAGGAACGTTCGGGATCGTCCCACCACTGCGAGATCCTGCGCTGAATTCTGTCGTTGCGAACTTTCTGCAAGCCCTGTTTGCGTGGTTGATGACATTCGGGTTGATCGGTGTGTGTCGTCGATTGATGTCTCACGAAAGCAATACCATGCGGTACATTTCGGACTCGTCGTACTGGCTGTATCTGGTTCACCTTCCGCTCGTCCTGTTGGCGCAGTGGTTCGTTAGAGACATTCCGGTGCCCGCATTTCTGAAGTTCACGGGAATGGTCATCGTGATCTCCGCGTTCCTGCTGTTGACGTACGAATACGGAGTTCGGTACACCTTGATAGGTCGAATCCTCAACGGTCCGCGACGAAGGACGGCTTAGCGGAGCTAGCCGTTTAACGCGAGCCGGGGTCGGCGACGCCCAAACATGACCCTTGCTGTGCCGGAATCGATCGCTTCGCCTAACTGCCTGTTGAAAAACGCCGTCCTAGGAATGGAGTACGCAATGAAACGTCTTGTCAGACCTGTACTCGTTTTGCTCGCATTGTGTGGCGTGTTTACCGTCGTCTACGCCGCCGCGCCGACCGGGACCGAGAAAACCGAAACACACGGCAACGCGTACTACCTGTACACGAAGGACCTTCACGTCGATGACTCGGGCGTGGCTGCAATCCCACCACGTTTCAATTGGAGCGTCGAGACGAGTTGGAGAGGAATCGACTCGAAGGGCGAAGACCTTCCTGATACTCGGGTCATGCTGCGATTGTACGACCCCGACCACAATTCCACCGCGCTGACAGCTCAGATGAACCTAGCCACCGCCTCGAAGCTGCACCGTGAACTCGGAGCCATCATCGCGAAGAAAGTTAAAGACAGTGACTATCGGTTTCGACCGCAACTCTACTCGTCCGAGAAAATACCAACTGGACGAATTGTTGGCGTCGACGAACATGGTGTAGCTATCATCGAGTTGACATATCCGGGTTCGAATCGGACTGAGATTCTGAGGGGGCCAACTCCTGCATCCGGAAGTTCGCAATAATCAACCCATGAACGAGGCCAGTGTGCCGGTCGGATTCATGTTAAGAATTGTCACCGAAGGCACGGCAATACAGATCCGTTTGCGGCAACGAAGTGTCAAATCGTGGTACTCTGGTCGTTAGCGGAGAATTCACGATGGCAGACGAGCTTGCAAACCAGGTCGATGCCTTCAAGGCGTTCGTGTCAGAGCACCTAAATGGTTGCGATGCTGTGACCCTGGAGGAGGGCTTAGCACGGTTTAGACGATACCAGCAGGAGTTGGCGTCTGCACGGGCTAAATTGCGGGAGGCGGAGGAACAGAGCGCCCGTGGTGAGAGCACACTGCTGGACGCCGACGCCCTTAAGTCAGCCATTCGTGAGCGCCTTGCCGGGGAGGGCATAACCGACTGAGCAGATGGCCATCGTAACATGGACGCCCGCTGCCCAGACCGATCTTGCAGAACTTGCGCATTATATTGCCTTCGAGGACGGAAGGCCTCTAACCGCCGACCGCATCGTGGATGAAATCATCGGCAAGTGCGACTCCTATGCTCTCCAGCCAATCTGGAGTCGCTACTGAGCACTGGGGAAAGGGTTACCGTCGCTTTGTCTTCAAGCGATGGATAGTGATCTATCGCCCTGTCACGAACGGAATCGAAGTGCTACGCTTTTTTGATTCAGCTCGGGACTATCCAACGCTGTTCTAGACGGCGGAAGAAACCGTCGTTCTGGCAATGTACGGTATCATTTCGTGGCGCAGGTGGGCATGTCATGTGTCAACGCAGACACAGGCTCATCGCTCTGCTTAACCAATTGACCTATCTGGCTGGAGATGACCCAATCGATATCCCTGCAAACGCAGGAGAAATACTCCAATCGCGACCGTTAGTGCTTCCACGACCGAATTGACCGACCATTGAAGGCCAGTGTGTATGCTATTCGTTTGCGAGAAACTGAAGATTCCCATGCAGGCAGCAAGCATTGCGACAGGTAATGCAAAGGACGCTCCGTGCAATAGGTCTCGCGCCCCCATCGCGGTGAACGCAGCCGTCAACGGAACGGTTGCCGCAAAGATCCCGACAGTCACAGTGACCGCGAGCATGAAGACGCCTTCTCCCGGGCCATCGTAGTCTTTGAGAAACCGTACGAGAGCGAGGAACATTGCCGCAATCGATGTGAAGCCGAATAGATGCCACAGTTTGACATTCTCCCACGCAGTCGGCTGCGACGGACGCCGACTAGTGAAGACCACGTGCCAGTGAATTCGAACGATACCAAAGGACACGCTAAGCAGGAATAGTCGCACCAACGAAAGTAGGAATTCCCACCCATTGAATTGCGGCCGAAGTACGAATACGGCAGACAACCCCAGAGTGCCGAGAATCACGACACCGAGTCGTTTCAAAATACTCTCGTCAAGAATACCTAGCACAACCCCGAGCAATGCGAAGATACCGGACGCAGTGCCATTGAAGATAAGGCCGCCCAACAAAGTGCCGATGGTGTCGACCCAAGAAGCAAAGTACGCGGTAGTTACTAGAACAACCAAGTAAGATGTTAATCGCATTTGCCGAGAGCATTGATGGTTGCCGGGGCGTAGTAGAAACACTCGCCATGGCGGACGACTGCGACCACCGAGCCTGAAGTGAGCTAGACTTCTGAGTATTACAACCTATTCTGCGTTCGGAGTGAAACGCTGAACGCGGCGTCAGCCGATGAAGCCGTTGCGGTTTCGGAGCTTGAGGTGCTGCCGTTTCTAGCGGTGGAGTGTCACACAACACTGGGCGCAACGAGCCTGTAACCAAGGAACAATTCTCGGAGACTTCTACTCACCTCGGGTTCCGATGTCCGACATGTGACTTGAGTTTAGCGAAAGTGACAACCGTTACCAACGCCGTGCAAACGAGGTTTCCCCGCGATTCACGAGGACGGTCATGCAACCCGCTTTCGCGACCAACCAGCGAACCTTGTGGAGGCGTGGTTGGGCAGCTTCGGCGTGAGACTCGAACGCAAATCGATCGACGAAGCCGATGCACTGGAGGCTTGGTAAGGTCGGCGTGTTGCACCTCCCGCAGTTAGCCGACTGCAGGAGGTCGCATTGCCCCCCCCTACAAGCCGCTGTTTCCAACCTGCGCCGGTGAAACGCCGAGGGTGTGTGCTCGATGATTTTGGAATGCAATTTGCAATAGAGACTCACGAATCAGGAGCAACGAACTGCTACTCCATCGCTAACTCCCGGAAGAGCGTTGTGCGAATTCGCACAGGCGGCGCCCGGTGGTGTCGCTAAGGAGGCACAAAATGCACACTCGTTCTGTTTGGTCGCGGAGGTGCTGTTCGCGCTCGCCTCTGCTCCGCCGCAAGAGGTTCTTGCGGCCATGCGTCGAAAGTCTCGAGCAGCGCCTCGTTCTGGCGGCGCCGGCGTCGAGTGTGTTCGGGGCACCGGTTGCCGATGCTGGCAACGATTTGTCACTAGTCCAAGTGGACCCACCCCCCCACTCCCATCAGGCGGAGGTATCGACTGACATTACTGCCACATTTAATCAAGAGATTGACGCAACTTCCGCAGACATCCAGTCGTTCGCCGTGCACTCGCGTCAACGGGGTCAGTTGGTCAACGCGTCCGCGACCGTTGGCGTGACGGGCTCGATTGTTACGCTCGACCCGGCAGTAGACTTCTTCCCAGGCGAGCTGGTGCAAGCGAGCATCACTTCCGGGATCGAGGAGTCAACTGGCTCAGCGGCCGAACCCCATGTCTGGGAATTCCGGACGGCGGTCTCTTCTGGTGTGGGTTGGTTCAGTTGGGGAGCGGGTGCCGGTGGTGGCCGCACCATGGATGTCGCACTCGGTGATTTGGACGGTGACGGTGATCTGGACATCTTTGAGGCGAACTATCATCCGCTTGAGGCCGCAAACCGAGTTCGGTTGAACGATGGCGCGGGTCAATTCACCGATACGGGGCAGATGTTGGCCAATCACAACAGCCTTCGTGTCTCGCTGGGGGACCTGGACAGTGATGGCGACCTGGACGCATTCGTTAACAGCGGTGGTCATGGTATCGAAGTTTGGCTGAACGACGGAAAGGCAACATTCAGTCTGAATGGACAGCAGCTGTACCCTCGCAGCAGTTCTTTTCACTCCGCTCTGGGTGATCTGGATGGTGATGGCGACTTGGATGCTCACATCGCTGGCGAAGTGTGGCTGAACGATGGTGCGGGCTTCTTCAGCGACAGTGGCCAGCGCGGCGGAGAATCCCGCGTACTCGGTGATCTGGATGACGATGGCGACTTGGACGCCTTTGGCCGCAACGTGTGGCTGAATGATGGGACGGGTGTGTTCACCGACACGGGCCATGGCCTAGGGGATGAGACTCTTCATGTCGTCGACGCACTGGGCGACCTGGACGGCGACGGTGACCTGGACGCGCTGGCTTCGGACCAAGTGCTGCTAAACGATGGTCGAGGCGTTTTTGCGAATACCGGTCAGGATCTTGGAAACTGCAGCCGCGGAACACTAGGGGACTTGGATGGTGACGGCGACCTGGACGCCTTTCTGAGGTGTGGATTGGAACACGTCCGCGCGTGGCTGAACGACGGAGCCGGTCACTTTACAGAGCGATGGGAAAACGACTTCTTCTACATTGACTTCATCAGTGCTGTCTCGCTGGGCGACTTGGATGGTGACCACGACTTGGATGCATTGGTCGCGACTTCTCGAGCCGGCAAGCGAGTTTTCTTGAACGAACCAACTGTGACACTGGGAGTCGATGATCAGGCAATTCCAGAGGACGGCGGGAGGGCCACGTTTACCGCCACGCTGTCCCATGTCGCGACATCAGAAGTGATCGTTGATCTAGGTTTCGCCGGCACAGCGTCGAGCGATACCGACTACACCGTTTCCGGTACACAGATTGTGATCCCGGCAGGAGCCTTGAGTGGTTCCATCACGGTGTTGGTGATCGATGACAACCATGACGAAGGAGACGAGGAAATCACAGTTGCAGTCACGGATGTCACCGGCGCTGGGGAGGAGGCCATTCAAGTGGCCCGCACAACAATTCTCAATGATGATAAGCGAGTGGTGACACTGAGGGTAGATAATACGGCGATTCTCGAGGCGAGCGGAACTGCGGTATTCACTGCCACGCTATCCGAGCCCACCAGCAAGGATGTGACCGTGGTTCTGGACCTCCAGGGTACAGCAACGTTGCGTCTCGACTACATGGTCTCTGGAGGGGAGATATCGATCCCTGCCGGTAGCACCACAGGGTCGATCACAGTGACTGCTGTCGAAGATCAGATAGACGAAGTCAATGAAACGGTCATCGTCGATATTGCCTGGGTTGTCAATGCCGTCGAGTCCGGTCAGCAGCGAGTCACCACGATAATCGCCGACAGCGATGAACACGTGCCGGTGCTGACCGATCCGGGACCCCAAACCATGTCGACAACACAGGACACACTCGAACTCACGCTAATGGCAACTGACGGCGACCCGGGTGACACCCTGGCTTACAGTGCTACGCTCGAAAGCGCCGAGTACTACTTGGACCTAAGCCTGGAACTGAGTGTCCACGGCGATCTGTTTCTAAACTTTGGTGAGCTGCAGGAAAAGTGGTTGCTGGCCGGTGATGGGCAGACCTGGTACTACATCACTCCGGACGGGAACTTCTATCGTTGGTTGGGCGGTGGGGCCCTAAACCGAGAGCTCGTGGCCACCCTTTCGACGGCGACGTATGCCGATCCCTCGCTTTTGTATCGTGCTGAGCCTGGTGCCGGGGTGCCGGCGACCTCGAGGGTTTTTGGAAACGTCCTGACCATAGATCCTGACGATGGCTTCGTGGGCGCCTTTTCGGCGGTTGTCACCGTCTCTGATGGAGAACTCACTGACTCCGAAATGATCTTGATCTCTGTCGAGCCGAACGTAGCTCCAACACTTGCGAACACCGAAAACCAGTCACTGCCGACCACGCAGAGCACGTTAAGCGTGCCATTGACTGCGACCGACCCAACCGGCGACCCGCTGGTATTTAGCGCCACAGTACACACTGGCGAGTACTACTTTGACCAAGCGATAGGTCTTAACTTCAGTGGCGATCTCCACCTCAACTGGAGCGGGAGTCTAAACGAAAAGTGGTTGCTGGGCGACGACGGCAACACGTGGTATTTCATCACACCCGACGGAAGTCTCTGGCGGTGGCTGGGCGGCGATCGGGACATTGCTTCACACTCAGAACTTGTGGCCAAGTTTTCCCCCGCCACATATGTGGATCCGGCTCGGCTACATGATGCGCAAGCCAGCGTGACGCCAGATGCCATGGTTGTGGTCACCGGTGACATTCTGACGCTCGACCCCGGAGACGGCTTTGTGGGTATTTTTTCGTTGCTAATCGCCGTGACCGATAATGGTGGTCTCATCGATTCCCAATTGGTCCGCGTGGACGTTACTGCCCAATAAGCAGCGCGTCTAGGACTAAGAAAAGAGCGACTCTGATCACGCTCTCAGCCAAACAGCTCGCGAATCGGCTGGCCGTGGTCCGTCAGCGGTACAGGGCGATCCCCGGCATAGAGCTCCAGCGACGGATCGATTCCCAAGGCACAAGCGATCGTGGCGTGGAAGTCGGGAATCGAAACGCCTGGCCCGACCAGCTTCATTCCCAACTCGTCTGTCGCGCCAATGGTGATCCCGTTTCGCAAACCGCCTCCGGCCAGCACCATGCTGTAGCTTGTGGAGTGGTGGCCTCGCCCGCCACCACCGTCGAACTGAGCGGGTCGCCCGAACTCGGTGGCCACCACGATCAGTGTCTTGTCCAGCATCCGCTGCGCCTCCAGGTCGGTGACCAACGCCGCCAAGGCCACATCCAACTCCTGGATCAACAGATGCTGCTTAAGCTGTCCTTGCCGATGCGTGTCCCATCCCGAGCCGTTCACAAAGTTCAAATTGTGAGACACTTCGACGAACCGCACTCCAGCCTGGAGCAGGCGCCGGGACAGCAGACAACGCTGGCCGAACTCGCCGCCGTACACGTCGCGCAGAGAGTCCGCCTCCTGATCGAGCTGGAAAATTCGCTGGAACTCCGGGCCCGAGAGGCGCAGCGCCTCGTCGATCGCCTGGTCATAGTCCAGAATCGACTGTCCTCGCGACCGTCGCTCAAGATACTCTGTACGCAACTCGGTGAGCAGTCGCCCGCGCCGCGCCAATCGCTCGCGATCCAATCCACTCTCGCGAGTGAAACTGCTAGGCCCCGATCGGGTATCCGTCAGATACACCGAACCGGCCTTGGCTCCCAAGAATCCCGGACCGCGGGCCACGTTGGGAAATCCGATCAGCACGTAGGCCGGGATGCGGTCGTTGATCGCGCCTCGACAATGAGCAATCAATGAACCGATCGAGGGATAAACAATCGTACCGCTCGTGGGACGTCCCGTGTGCACGAAGTTCGTCGCAGCCGCGTGATCGGGAAAACCCTCGTGGTGAATTGACCGCACAATGTTAAAACGATCCAGCAAGTTGGCACATCGCGGCAGATATTCGCTGACTCGCGTCCCGGCAATGGCGGTTTCGATCGAGCCGTAGGCCGAGCCGGCCATCCTGGTTTGGGGATCCCCTCGACGCTTCGGATCCCACGTGTCAATGTGGCATGCGCCGCCGCCCAACCAGATGAAGATGCACTGCTCGGCGGTTCCTTGGGGAAACGGCACCTCGGCACGCGCATTCGCACTCACATGTGAGGCCAGCGATGCGGTCAAGCCCGTCGCTAGCGAACGTTTCAGGAAGTGACGTCGGTTGGAGGTCATGAGTCGCTCTGCTTATTTAATGAGTTTCCATGCGCTGCCCATTACGGTGCGAACCGCAACTCGGGCGAATTGATCATACTCCAAATCACGTCTTCCAGTCGCTCCCTCCAGCGAGGCTCGAGTTTTTGAGTTGGCGGATCTCCCTGGCGGACCAACTCTTGCAGCTCGAGCTTAATCTCGCTTGCTAACTCCTCCTGGTGCACCGACCAGGAGACCATCCCACGGCGATCCGGCGGAAGCGCCACCGGAGAGGCGTCGGGGCGTCGTCGAGCGGTAAAGCCGTCGGCGAGGACTTGCGCAATCAGCTCATGCTCGCGTCGTGTCGGCTCTCGTGTAAAGACCCTCAAATAAAGTTCGCGCACCAGCTTGTCTGGCCTCAAGTCCTCGCGGTCAGCCACAGCCGTTAGCGCGTGGTCGTCTGAAAGACGTGTCACGCGTCTGGCTAACAACCCATTGGCGAACTCAGCAGGCTGCAGTGCCGTCGGCGCGTCGGGCCGTTCGTTCACCGGGCTCTGCCTGGCGCCACGCCAACCAAACTGTTCCAAGAACGTGACAAAAGGCTGAGCGAACGGCAAGGCCAGACTGGGACGATCCCGTTCGTTGGACGTTGACGTGAACATCCAAGCCCGCCGGGGGAACCCCAAGTGCAGCGACACGGTGCTGGGCCGCGCCCCGTCAATGTCGTTGGCCATCGGACCGGCATTGAACCTCTTTCCCGAGATGACGAACAAGGAATCCACCAGCTGCTCGGCGGTCAGCTTGCGTTGGGTCGGCCCGACGAACAGCGCCGCCTCAGCGCCCGTCGCCTCTCGAACTGGCCTGCGAGCGTAAACGTCGGAGTTCAGAATCAAGCGCGCCGCATGCTTCAAGTCGTAGCCGCTGGCAACCAGCTCGCGCGCAAGCCAGTCAAGCAGCTCGGGATGCGACGGACGAGCCCCTTCCCAATCGTGCACCGGTTCGACGATACCCCGACCGACGTACTGCTTCCAAAGCCGGTTGACGATGACTTTGGCAAATCGCTGGTTCTGCGGCAGCGTGATTAGCGCGGCCAGTCGTTCGCGTGAATCGTCTGGGTCCCGAAGAACATGCGCAGGTACTGGCGCTGACATAACGTCGGCAAACGTCCAATTAGGAGCTACGGATTCGCCGGGCTTTAGAGTCACTTGAACAGCCATCCGCTGAAGTTCCTCAGGGCTCAAATTGACCGTACTGGTTTTGGGAACTTCCAGCGGAGCTCTCTCAAGCATGGCCGCCAGCGAGAATAGATCGCGTTGAGCCACGTCGTGATTCGGTGCGTCGTGGCAGCGGGCACATTGCATCTGGACGCCCAAGAAAGCTTGGCCCAAGATGTGCGCCTTGGCCGCCATCGGGACATCGTTCTCAGTGGCGAGGCGAAAGCCGGCCGGTCCACCGTAGTAGGGGCTGCCCTCCATCAGCACCAGCTCCGTCACAAACCGGTCCATGGGCTTGTTGTCCAGGAACGATTCGTAAACCCACCAACGAAACGGACCGGTATTGTTGAGCGAAGGGTTAACGATGTTGGGGTTCTCGGCCAGCACATCCTGCCAGTACGCGACCCAATGGTCGGCCCAGCCCGGATGTTCCAGCAGTCGGTCCACCATTCGGCTCCGACGCTGGCCCGGTGGGTCCGCCAAGTATTGCCTGATCTGTTGACGAGTCGGGACCACTCCGATCACGTCCAATGTCAGCCGGCGCAAGAACGCAAGATCATCGAGTGGTGCGTTGACTTCCAGCTCGGCCTGACTCAGTCGAGCGTCGATGAAGTGATCGATGGACAGCTCCGCCAGCTCACTACGGCCGACAAACTCACGAGCCAGTTGGTGACGCTCTTCCCAGTACTTCTCTTCGCCACGTGCCTGATCACGGCGACGCTGCTGATTGCGGAGGACAAGCTCCCGACGGTTCTGCCGGACGAACGACTCCCAGCCCTCGTTCGTTAGCGGAACCGGACTGCCGAATCCGAGCACAGTGAAGTCGCCTGCCGGTGGGGCTAGGCTGACAGAAGCCTCTCCCATTTCGGGTCGGCGTTTCTTCAAACCGACTAATGTCTCGAAGCGGATACGGTGCTGCCGCCCCTCACCGGTAATGTTGACAACCGCCTGACGATCGCCCCGTTGGAGCGGACGAATGTTGGGCCCGTGGCTGCGATCCAACTCCCAGATGGGACCATTTGCCAAGGCGGTGATGGCATAGAACGGCGTCTGGGCAACGAGCTGGTCGTCGACAAACAGCCGTGCCGAGTCACGCGAACGGACAAGCAGCCGATGTCGACCCGCGGGGAGGTGGACGTCCGCCTGCATTCGGACCAGCAGCGGTGCCGGACGATCGATACGGACTCCGCGGGCCGAGTAGCGGTGAGGCAGTTCGGGCAGTGCGAAGGTTCGGGTCGTAAATGACTCGCGTAACTGCGGCGATCTGAATCTCCAGGACGCCTTGTCCGGGAGACCTTCCCAGATTTGCACCAGGACCTGACCCTGTGGAAGCTCGACCACCACGGGCGCCGGTGATTGATAGGCGAAGCGAGCTCGAATACGGTCGGCATCGAGAACTCGCCGATAGATCGCAATTTCGTCGAGACCACCCTCAAACGTGCTGGCCGCCTGGCCGCCCATGGAGGACGCGACCCAGACCTCGTCGTTATCCACGACTGGCGGGAGGGCCGTGGCCCCACCCAGGTCCCAGGTGCCCCGTGTGTGTTCGCCGTCAATGTACGCACGCAGGCTGTTGGCCTGACCGAACGTATAACTCAACGCAACATGATGCCAGCCGTCCCCAACGCCCAGTACATCCGACGATGTCCAGCGATGATACGCGCTGTCGTCACCCGCACTGCGAAACAGAAACGTGAGTGCCGCACCACCGCTGACCGCCTTCAAGCGGAGCGCCCAGTTTTGATTGTCGCGATCGAAACCAGCCCGGTGCGTTCGCCCCTTGCCGATCAGATAGACGTACCCGTTCACCCGCTCGGGAGCAATCCAAGCTTCGATCGTAAGCGAATCATCCAGGCCAAAGTCCAACAAACTATCTTGCACCGGGTCCGCGATACGGAGATAACCTTGGCCCCGTTTCGCCTGGATGGCGCGATTGGAGGCATCAAAAAGCGGATACGCTGGTGCCGCAGGGCCCGATTGGATCGGGACGGTCCCGACCTCGCGCATCTCAAACTGGCCGATGTCGGCGCGCAAGCCACGCGTGTTGAACGACCAATAGGCTACGGGTTGGTCCTGTCGGATCAGCTCCGAGTAGCTGGCGGCGGGAGGAGCCGACGAGGCTGCGCAGCAGATAGTTGTCGCCAAGAGCCCCGTTAGCAGCAAGTCTTGCTTCATGAACATCCCCTACACACACCCGATAAGAGGCGACGCTCCGCCCGGGTAGTCGGCCAGGTTGCTGAGGCAACAACCTCCGAGCCATGAGTTCGTCCACCGAGGATCTCATGATAGCACAGGAGGCCTCAACGCGCTGAGTGGACTGCCTGCTGCGCTTCATCTAAGTGTCCAGGTGTGGCGGAGTCGCCCATGGTGCGGGGGTAGGCGGCATCGCCCCGCTGATGCGTTCCGCGACGTCCAGCAACATCAGCCGACGGGGGCAATGGGCGTGAACGGCGGATGAGGCTCTGCGAGATCAGCCGACGGGCGTTAGCCCGCGGTTCCATGTGCCTCGGCCTGCTGCGAAGCCGGATTGTGGTGCTACCGTCACACCCATCGGCAATGCAACCCCGTTTGAACCGCACGCTGGCGCGTGGCGGCTGATGTTTAGGCGCCACGCGCTCGACCAGCAAGCAACAGGACAAGACAGCGTGGCATCTGCGTTCTCCCTTTTTCCCAGCTGAAACGAATCGCGTTCCGCGAGATTCAGCGTCCTAACCCGAATTATTCACGAGCGATCTACTGCGAGGTCGTAAGTCCATCCGTGGCTTCGTCATGCTTCACAATTCTCCCTCGACGTATTGCTTCAATACGCCTGCGGAAGAATTGCTCGCCTTCCTTGCCACGAACGTACTTACAACCTCTCGCCGCGATCTTCATGAATAATCCGGGCTAAGGTCATTCTGTATCCGCACTGAGGACATGCGACTTCATGTTGCGTGTCATCGTGCGTAACCCTTCCTTAGCTGCTCGGACTTGGCTCGGGCTCATTCCTTCCTCAACGATCTGCCGAAGCTCATCGATTACGTCAAAGCACTTCCGTTCCAACGATCGCCCTCTGCGAGTCAACCGAATCCGCGTGGCGCGGCCGTCGGTCGGATCACGGCGGCGCGTGATCAGTTTCTGCCTTTCCATCAACCGCACCAGCCTGGTTAGCGTTGTGCGCGACAGCTGTGTGCGTTCGATTAGATCTTGAATAATCACATCATCGCATTCGAACAGCGCAAACAAGACATGTCCCATCCCGGGCCGAACGGACGACGACAGGTCATGCTTTTCGAGTACTCGCTCTAGGAGAACTACATATGCGTAGAACGCGCGACCGATACAAAAGAACGACTCTTCAAGAGCCGCCGGTGCCCGGCTCTGCCGGAGTTGTTCGCCTACTGGCCTGGTCGGCATTGGCACAACCGCGTACTGAATCGAAACCTATCTTGTGACCCGTGCGCGAATTCTAGCGTGAGGTGATTTGCAAAACAACCGTACGGTCGTTTACTCAAAGGCTCAGCAGGTAGCGGCGTATTATCGACCGCCGCTGTTCAGCAAGACACAGTACGACTCTGAAACGCAGTCCAGATGAGGCTGCCGCATGTTGTGAGTGCGCGACAAAGGTGAACCGACTGGAGTCGCCCGCCTTTCGTCGGAGTTCTTTACCGAAACTTCCAGTCACCGGAGCCTCGCGGCTCCAGCTGCGGTCGCGCGTTAGTGCGACACGATGCAAAGTGATCTTGGATCTTGGCAATGAGTTCCGGGTGCTGTGCGGCGACATCGGTCGATTCACTTTCGTCAATTGCTAGATTGAAGAGTTCGATCGGCCGGTCGGGAGCCATCTGAACAGCTTTCCAGTCACCCATTCGCAACGCGCGGCGAAACCTGCGACCCTCACCCAACTCCCAATACATGAACTCATGTCGTTCTTGCGGGCGGCCAACGACGTCCTCGCCCAGAATAGCAGGCAATACTGAGTTGCCATCGATCCCCACGGGAACATGCTGGCTGGTTCCGGTTAACTCGGCCAAGGTCGGCATTACATCGGCAAAGTACCAAGGCAGGTCGCTGCTTGTGTTCGCCGCAATGCGACCTTTCCATCGTACGATCATCGGCACTCGGAGACCGCCCTCGTACATCGTTCCCTTCGCGCCGCGAAAATGCATGTTGCCACGAAAGAATTCCAAGTCTGGTCCGCCGCTGCCCTGCGCTCCGTTGTCCGACGTAAAGAAAACGATGGTCTTCTCAGAGAGACCCAAGCGATCGAGCAGTTTGATGATTCGCCCAACGTCGCGGTCCATTCTCCCGATCATGGCCGCGAATGCGGCGCGGGGTCGCGGCTGGTCCGCGTAATGCCGACGCGGGTCAACCCATGGATTGGGTTCGGGATACTCGGCTGACAGTTCAGCGACCGAATCGTCTGGCACAAGCAGCTCGGTGTGCGGGATCGTGTAAGGCACATAGCAAAAAAACGGAACGTCTCGGTTGGCTTGAATGAAGTCCAATACCTTGGTTTGAATCTCGTCATGCGCGTACTGCTTGCGGACATCTCCCGTGAGACCGTCGGACGCGCGCCCGCTGTTGCCCGGTAGAAAGTACTTGCGTTCGTCGCGCCAAAGATAAGCGGGGTAGTATGAATGTGCATGTACCTGGTCGTAGTAACCAAAGAAAGTGTCAAACCCCTGGCGCGTTGCGACGCCAGAAGTTGCGGCGTCGCCGAGTCCCCATTTGCCGAATCCTCCTGTGGCATAGCCGCCATGCTTCAGCACCTCGGCGACTGTCACATCTTCATCCAACAAAGGAATCCCTCCACTGTTACCACGGACGGAAGTGTGTCCCATGTGATAGCCAGTCATCAGGACGCTGCGGCAAGGTGCACAGACGGCACATCCGGAGTACACCTGGCGGAAATAGAGCCCCTCCGTTCGTAGCTGGTCGATGTTGGGAGTTGCGAACTTCTTCTGGCCGTTGAAACTCAGGTGCCCAGTGCCCAGATCGTCGGCCATAATGAACACGATGTTCGGTCGTTCGACCGCCTGCGCAGCCACCAGCGAAGCCGGGACAAACATCAACGCAAGAAACGCAAGCGGACACCATAGGAAGTTCGTAGTGTGCGGTTTTCGCGCGAAGCGCTGCCACACACTGAGAGTGCTGACCGATGCAGCAGCGAATCCCCGGCCGGAGGGCGTCGTCGAACGCGGCGCAGCCAAACGACCGACGTGTGGAGTGCAGGACGCCGACGCGAGGGGTGGTACGCAATGTGCTTGACGTTGTTCGCTTGCCGCCATTTACCGCCTCCTCATGTGATTGTGTTTCTTCTCGGGTATTGGACCAGCTCCGGATCGCGTCAATGCGTAGGATCAGCCAGGGGCACGACAATTGTAACCGTACGGTTGTATCTTGCAACCGCATGTGGTACTTTCACGCTACGCGATTTCCGAACCTCGCACGACGGTAATCAATAACCTCATTGAAACGGACTAACTCCGACCACATCGGCGGCATCCCGCTTGTGCTAACACACTGGAAGCAATTCGGCGGTCATCCAACATCGATTAAAGCAAAGATCCAACATCACGATGTTACGCAGCAAAACTGTCATGGTTTGTGCCCTTCTGGGTTCCATCACTTGTGTCGCGGGGGAGAGTCACGCCCAACCGCCGCGCGAGTCCGCCAGTAACTGGCACCAGTGGAGAGGTCCGGAAGCGAACGGCGTCTCCCGGACGGCCGAGCCCCCGTTGCGGTGGAGCGAGACCGAGAATATCCGATGGAAGGTGGCGATCGACGGCAAGGGCAACTCGACGCCGATCATTTGGGGAGACCAGGTATTCGTACTCACGGCGATCAACACGGGCGAGGTCGATCCCTCACTACCGAAACCAGAAGATCAGCCGAAACGTGTCTTTGGGATCACGTACCCCAATACGAAGTACGAGTTTGTCGTTCTCAGTCTCGATCGGGAGACAGGCAAAGAGAACTGGCGGAGAGTAGCAACGCAGCGCATCCCGCACGAGGGACATCACGGCGACTGCGACTTCGCCTCGGCTTCTCCCACAACGGACGGTGAACGGCTCTATTGTTGGTTCGGTTCCCAAGGCCTGTTCTGTTATGACTTGCGAGGCCAGAAACTCTGGGAGCGAGACCTTGGGAGGGCTTACGTCGGCGCCAGTCTCGGGGAGGGATGTTCGCCGGTTGTTTACAACGGGAAGCTGGTGATCCTTCGGGACCACGCTCGCCAATCCAGCATCGAAGTGCTCGACGCCAATTCCGGTAAAACGGTCTGGAAAAAGAATCGGGATGAGCCCAACGCTTGGGCAACGCCAAGAGTCATTGAGCATAGCGGCAAGACACAGGTCATTACCGCCGCCTCGAACAAGGTTCGCAGCTATGATCTTGAGAGTGGCGACATCATATGGCAGTGCAGCGGCCTGACGGGGAATGTGACTCCCTGCCCGGTAGTAGAGGGCGATGTCGTCTACTGCATGAGCGGCTACGAGGGATATTCGCTGCTTGCCCTGCCACTTACGGAACGGGGCGACATTTCGCGGTCCGACAAGATTATCTGGTCACGAGACCGCGGGACACCCTATGTCCCATCGCCCCTTCTGTACGACGGAATGCTGTACTTCAACCAATCAAACAACGCCATCCTGTCCTGCCTGGGCTCGAAGACTGGCGACACCATCCTGGAAAGAACCCGGTTGCCTGGCCTCTCCAACGTCTACGCATCGCCTGTCGGTGCGGCGGGGCGTGTCTACATCACCGGCCGCAACGGAACGACGCTCGTGCTCAAGCGGTCTAGTGAGCTCGAAGTCCTGGCGACGAACAAACTTGACGACACCATCAATGCCTCTCCAGCGCTGGCGGGGAGCCAGTTGTTCCTTCGTGGACGCAAGTTTCTTTACTGCTTCCAGAAACAGCGATGAGCGGATTCCAACCTTACCGTCTTCGAGGCCGTCATCGCCGCCGCCACTGCGACCTACCGATACCATGCATCGTGCCATCCTCGGCTTCTTCAGCTGTAACCCCCAGAATGATGTCGAAGTTCACGGCCAGCTCGCCAATCTTTGAGTCCTCCAGTGGCTTAAAGTCACCTAGGACCGTCTTTCGCGCGATGGGATCGATTTGGTTGAATAGTCGGTCGTTCGCGTTCTCAGGATGCCCGTTCACGTATAGCTGCGTGGTGAGAATCCGCTTTCCGCTTCTGCTGATACCGAAGTGAATGTGGGGAGTTCGACCTGGATACGGAACAGGCTTGATCGTCCGAAAGTAGTACTGGCCTTTGGAACCAGTCAGGAATCGACCATAACCTTGAAAGTTCTTGTCCTGATTTTCGCGGTTGGTCGTATCGTCCGTGTGTATATAAACCGCATTGTTGTCCACTTGCCAGATTTCGACGAATGCGTTGCGCACCGGGCTGCCTTTAACGTCCAGGATGCGTCCCGTGAGGTGCGTGATTTCGCCAACGCCGGGTGTGATGGAATCGTTGATGACGAGCAGGTCGTTGTCGGTGTCCAGCGGCATCTTGCTGGGGTAGAACGGTCCTTCGGTCTGCGGCGGAGTCTGAATTAGATCGGCGAAGACTCCCGGCGTTGTGAAGGCAGCCGCTCCAATGGCGATACCACCTTGAAGAACCTCTCGTCGACCAAACAAACGTCTTGTGTTACTCATTACGTCTCCTCGTCAGTTTGCAGCAGTAGCTGTCGGCGGATGGCTCGTCTAGGCACCTCAGTTTAGGGCAGTCTTCGGGACAGTGACAATGTCGAGGAGTTGACTTACGTCAGAACAACATCCTGTACAGTCACCGAGCGCTGAAGTGACGCCATGCCCTTGCCCGGGTCGACGCCTAATGTTTGACCGCGAAGCAAGGGCGTGAGGTGGATACGCGTCACACCATATTAGCGTAACCGGCCTTAGCTTGATACCGTCAAGGAGTCGATGTAATCCACCAAACTCTGGCGAGTTCGGCTACACTCCAAATCAGCCGCTGGGCGTTAGCCCACGGTTTGACACCAAACCGGATGCTAACGTATGCCGGCTGGTTGTGACGCATAGAGCAAGGAACTGGGCAATCGTTGACATTGAGTAATGGAAAACGTTACCGTTGGGCACGTGGCGAAGCGATTACTGGCTTGAAATCCAAGCTCGACGCGTGGATGCGCGATCAAGGTGATCTCGCATCGCAACCGATGGAAGCGCTGAACCACTAGGGAGAGGTCGGAGGCAGAACCGAACGAAGAACAAGAAAGAAGACGGCGTAACCATGATTCCCTCAACAGACCCGATTGTTGCCGTTCCTGTCGCGACGCCGTTTAATGACGACGATCAGATCGACTTGGACGCGCTGTCTCGCAACGTTGAGCGCTGGATGAAAACGCCGTTGGCGGGATTCATCGTGGGCACGGCAACCGGCGAAGAGTGGTTTCTCAGCGAAGCCGAGAAGCTCGAATTGATGCGCACGCTTTCGTCAACGTTGGAAGGTGAGCGATTCGCCATCGGTGGCATCGACTGTCCCTCTGTCACCGAGACCTTGCGACGAGCGGAGGCGTTCGCCGATGCGGGCGCGGAGATGGTGCGCGTTCGCTTTCCCAGGTACGAGTCGATTGTGGAGTCCTACTTCGAGCAGGTCTTACCGCGTTGCCCCTTGCCCGTGCTATTGATGCATCAGTGTAACCCAGAGAACTTCGGCTTTGTCGGCAAGCCGGCCGCCACGCCGGAGGTGATCGGGCGAATCGGCCGCATGGAGAACGTGTTCGGCTACGTCACCGACCACGACGTGAGGTTCGAAGCTCGCGTCCGTCGTTGCTTCCCGCAGGATCGTCGGTTCTGGATCTGCAACGGCAGCATCATCCTGTACGGCGCGCTGATTGGCTGTAACGGGACGACGACGGCCTTTGCCAACGTCTGGCCGCAGGCATTGCACGATATGTTGATGATGAGCATGTCTGGGCGCTCCGATGAAGCTCGTACGTTGCAGGACCACGTTCAACGGATCGACGCCGTCATGCTCCGGTACGGAGCAACGGGAGTGAAAGCTGCGATGAAGTTGCTGGGTTTCGAGGGCATGCGCCCTCGCGCTCCGATGACCCCCATGCCCCCTGAGTGCCATGCCGCCATGGAAGCATCCATGCGAAACGCAGGTTTACTGGGTGACTGAAAGGACTTCGTAGTCACACCATGAGAGAGCTTGCCTTCCTCCTGAGGAGTCCATTGGCATGAGGTTCCGAACATCTTCAGCGTCTCCTTTCTCGCTGCTTGGAATCTGCGCCGCCCTGATCTCGTGGTCTGTCGGACCCCTCCGCCGGGGAGCCGTTCCAGCAATCCTGTTTCATTTTGTTGATCCTGTCTTCTGCCGTTCTTGACAGGATTTACAGGATCAACAGATGATCTGGACCGCGATACAAAACCAGCCGCTGGGCGTTAGCCCACGGTTCTTACCAAACCGGCTGCTAACACATTGCGGCTGATTTGTTTGACCGTGGAACGCGGATAGACTTCGATATCAGTCTGTCGCACAGGGCGCCTGAACGGTCGGCAACGTCACGCGGAGCGTGACGTCTACGTAGCCATCACGCTCCGCGTGATGAGGCATCGCATGTAGTGTGAATTCTAAGATGGTCCGTCGGACCCCACCGCCGGGGAGCCCTTCCGGCAATCCTGTTTCATTTTGTTGATCCTGTCTTCTGCCTTTCTTGACAGGATTTACAGGATCAACAGACGATCCGGACCGCGATAAAAAATCAGCCACTGGGCGTTAGCCCACGGTTCCCACCAACCGGCTGCTAACACGTTGCGGCTGATTTGTTTGACCGTGGAGCGCGGATAGACTTCGATATCAGGTCTATCGCACAGGGCGCCTGAACGGTCGGCAACGTCACGCGGAGCGTGACGTCTACGTAGCCATCACGCTCCGCGTGATGAGGCATCGCATGTAGTGTGAATTCTAAGATGGTCCGTCGGACCCCTCCGCCGGGAAGCCCTTCCGGCAATCCTGTTTCATTTTGTTGATCCTGTCTTCTGCCTTCTTGACAGGATTTACAGCATCAACAGATGATCTGGACCGCGATAAAAAATCAGCCGCTGGGCGTTAGCCCACGGTTCCCACCAACCGGCTGATGACGCATTGCGGCTGATTTGTTTGACCGTGGAGCGCGGATAGACTTCGATATCAGGTCTATCGCACAGGGCGCCTGAACGGTCGGCAACGTCACGCGGAGCGTGACGTCTACGTAGCCATCACGCTCCGCGTGATGAGGCATCGCATGTAGCATGAACTCTAAGATGGTCCGTCGGACCCCTCCGCCGGGGAGCCCTTCCGGCAATCCTGTTTCATTTTGTTGATCCTGTCTTCTGCCTTCTTGACAGGATTTACAGCATCAACAGGATGACCTGGACGGCGAGTGAGTGATCCGTGCTCGCGCAACTACCGGGTTTCCAAATTCTGTCTGCTGTTCTACATTTAGCTGTGTCCAGTGACCGGCATGGCTAATGACTTCTGTGGGCGTTGTGTAAATCGTGCTGACCTAGCTGCCTGTTGAAAAACGCCTTCCTGGCGTTTTTCAACCTCACCTAGCCCAGAACAGAGTTCTTCGCGGCTCGCAAATCAACGACTTACGTCGCTGATTTGGCATCACATCCCTGTGATGCGGCAGCCCGTTGAGAAAATCAACAGGCTGCTAGAGGTTGCCCAGACAACCCGTAAGATTGCTTTGGAGATGTGAATGAGTGCTCTTGGACAGACGTGGATTGCAATCACAGACACTATGACCGGACATCCGGCCGGTGCGTTTGCTGTTGGGCTGGCCCTGCTGTCGTTAGCTCATGCGGCCCTCGGAATTGCTCGCGCGCGGCAGTGGTACGTCTTGCCGGTAGCTGTTGGGCTGACGGCGCTCGCTGGTTTCTTGGTCAACCCTTTCGCCGATTCGAGTACTGCGCTCGATTTGCGAACGAAGCTGACTAGCTACGAAACGTTGACGACGCTGTGCATCGTTCAGTTTGTCCTGACCGCGGCGACGTTAGCACTGAGCCTACGGATTGACACAGAGAATCAAGGGAGTTCGCTGCCTTTCTGGCTTTCGGTCATTCACGCAATACCAGCACCGCTCCTGGTGATCGGCATGCTGATCGTTGAGCAAACCCAACTGGCGGAGTTTCCTGGCGCCCGACCGGAGCCAGTCGGCAGGCAGGTTGGCTTCCTAGCGTCCGGAGTGCTCTTACTGGCCGTCATCGTTACCTATCTCGCGCCCCGACGGCGGCTGGCCCTCCCGCACCAGTTACTATCGGTCGCGATCCTTTTGGCCTGCATGTTCGCGCCGCTACTGCAAGATTCGCTGCCACAAGCGATGTGGAGTCTCGATACGGAATCGCTCAGTCACCTTTGGAAGGTATTGCTTGGCGCAGCGCTAGTTGTGGCTGCCGGTGCTTTGTGGCGACCGCGATTCCCGTCGGATTCATCCAAAGCGATTTCGTAGCGGGTTGTCGCTGCATACACGGACTACGATCGGGCAATGCCGAGGGCAAGTCTGCCAAAATGCGGCCGTGTTCGTTCTCAAGTTGCTGCAATCGAACTATAAGCCGTCGATTGCTTCGAGGCAGACCAGCCGGTCACTTGCCGTCGCCTGATGGAGAACGTCGAACCAGGGCACCGCCTCGGTCTCCGACACCGATGCACAGCATCGCGACGACTGACAGCACCACGAGGCACGCCAGAGGCACAGTCTGTGTTGATCCTGAGGCTTGGTCGACCTGTTCAACCAACTCAGACTTCTCTTCGAGTTCCAATCCTGCAATCTCGGGAATCGGCTGCTGCGATACAAGCGCGGCGGCTAGACTGGCGCCGTAGGCATCGACCAATTCTGCGGGAGCCTGTTTGCCTGGTGCGACAAGATGGCCGTTGAGGAACTCCTGGAGTTGCTGGTTACCGCACGTTTCGTAGGAACAGGCGGCGCCAAACTTGGCGACGAGCTCGGCGTGGACCCGCGCTAACTCCTGCAACACGTCTTCCGACGGCCGCCAATAACCTTTGCGAGCCGTCTCGAGCATGACGGCCGTCATGTCTTGCAGCGCGTAGGGGTTTTTGTCCTCAAAGTACTTCCTCATTTCGAGATCGTGCTTGTCCTCGATGAACACGCGGTAAGTCTCGTCCCACATCTGCTGATCAATAGCGGACGGCTGCATCACGTTCCAGCCATACATGTTGCGGACGGTTTCGGTTAAGGAGCCCGCCGCCGAGGCGCCTTCGCGTTGCATTCCCAGGATGAACTTCGGGTTCCACAGTGTCGTACGCGCCTCTTCTCGGATTGCGGCAACGGAAGTCGTGGCCTTCGGCCGGCCTCGCGTCCGCAGGTCGCTGAAGTAGCCTGTCGGGTCTTTCCCCGTCTTGTGGCGAATAGAGGCAGTCAAGCCGCCCATGAATTCATAGACGTGATCCAGGCTCAGCGGTCCCCAGGTGTTGGACGACCGGGGATGGATGACCAACTCAGTCCCCTGCATCGCGGCCCCCATCACACCGTCATAGTACGTTCCCCACGTCTTGCCGTTTCGATAGACGCCGCCCATGTTGCGCATGTACTGGTCGGCAACTTGGCTTTCGTCTTCCCACTGATCGCCCTTCTCCACCAGGCCCATAATGCCAGTGCCGTAGCCTTGGTTGGCTGCGGAACCGAAGATGCGGGCTGTGGAGAATTCGCGGGCCTGTTTAGGCGCAAAGCCCTGCTTCTTCAATTCCTGCTCAGTGGCCGCCGATCCGTCACGGACGAAATTGGGAATGGTCTCGTCAGGCAGCTCCGCCACCATCGTGATGGCTTTGTCTAGCAGTTCGATTCGCGAAGCTCCGGCGTCCCGAAACTGGCCTGAAGTCTGCACAAGCACGTCGATCCGGGGTCGACCTAGTTCGTCCGGTGGAATCAACTCGACGTCATGGACTGTCCCGCGCGAGTTGTAGACCGGCCGCACACCAATCAAGTACATGATCTCGGCGAGTGTCGTGCCTTTGCTCCGGATGAATTCACTGCCCCACAACGTAAAAGCAACTTGCCTGGGGTAGCGGCCCGTTTCACCCTTGTGTCGTTCAATGATCTGACGAGCGAGCATCCTGCCGACACGCCACGCTTCTTCCGAGGGCGTCTTCACGGCGCTGATGGCGTACAGGTTTCGACCAGTTGGCGTTGATTCCGGATTAAAGAGCGGATCACCACCGTCCGATGGCGAAACATAACGACCATCCAACGCCCGGACGACGTGAGTCAGTTCGAATCCTGGTGAATTGCGCAGGGCATCTGCATATCGCTGAATGTTGTCCATGAGATCGAGAAATGCCAGCTTGTCTTCTTGACTTCCCACGACCTCGGGGCGGGATGAGGCATCGCCCCAGAAAGCCGTCAGGTCGATGGGAGCATGTCCAGAAGAACCTTCACCATGGTCGTGGCTGTGCGCATGCGTGTGCGGTGCATCACTACGCTCGCGTGAATGTGGTTCTCGGGTGTCCGAGCGGTCTTCATTCTTGGGGAAACGAGAATGACCACCTTTGTGAATGGGAGTGCCTGCGTCATGCTGGCGAGAGCGATGGCTGTCTTTGGGATCAGCTAAAGGATCACCGTGTTCGTGCGGGTGCTCTTTGTCATCGTGTTTGTGGGTATGCGCGTGATCCGTGTGCTTGTGCGACTGCTCATCGCCGTGCACGTGCGAGTGCGGCTCGTCACCATGCTCGTGGGCATCCTGTTTGTGCGCGTGCTCGTTGCCGTGTTCGTGAGCGTGCTCGTTGTCACCGTGTTTGTGGGAGTGTACGTGGCCGCCATCTTTATGGGAGTGTGCCTTGCCGTGCTCGCGGGACTGGCCGTGCGGGCCCTGCGTCTCGGAGCGTTGTGGCTTCCCGCCGCGGGCCGCCGCCATCGCTTGGGTGATCGCCTTCACGCGATCGGGGTTTGCTTTAACCCACGCCTGGCATCCGGGACAACCACACAGGACGCTGTGCAGCAGGCCTGCACTTTTTGCCTCTTGGATCAGATCGTTAGCAATCTTGATCAGCTTGGCGGTGTCACCACTCTCCCCACCACTCGTGGTGACCATTTCCATCCTACCGCTCGGCTCTGGCGTCCGAGCCTTGCTTTGCTCCTCACGCAGCGCGACCAATTCCGCTTCATCGAAAAACTGCTCGGCGGTGATCTCTCCGGCCAGCACTCCATTGACCAGCCGCCGCGCCAATTCGTGCCGTTCTTGGATCATTTCCGGATGTGAGGCGCGGCCGGTTAGCTCCAGCAGCGTGTCGTATCCCGGCTCCCCGAGCATCAACAACGTCGTGTTGCGGATCTGTTCGTCTGAAAAAGGGCGTCCCAAGACGTGCAGGCCATCAGTAATGGTCTTGGAACTTATCTCATGAATCAGGCGATCAACCTTGCCGATCTCTTCATCGGTCAACAGCCGTTCGGCTCCGGCGTCCTTGGGCAGATCTAGGTCCCGGGCAAGGTCCAAGTCCCGGACCATCTGCGTGACCGTCCTGCGCGTTTCGCGCTTCAGCAGAGGATCCTCTTCCGTTTCAAGGACGTGCAGTTTTTCGTGCAGCAACGACAAGTCGCCGTACAAACCAGACTGGGTAAACGGCGGCGTCAAGTGCGAAGTCAGCACCGCGTACGAACGTCGTTTGGCCACCATGCCCTCGCCAACATTGTTGACAATATACGGATATACGTGCGGAAGGTCGCCGATGAGGATGTCAGGCCAGCAATCCCGGCTGAGGCAAACGGATTTGCCGTACGTGAATTCAAGCGATCCGTGTGTGCCGAAGTGAACGATCGCGTCAGCCTGAAAACCGTGTTGCGCCCACAGGTAGGCAGCAAGGTAAAAGTGCGGTGGAGCTCGATCGGTGCCGTGAATCGACTTGATTTCGTCCTCATCCGCGCCTCCGCTTCCGACGGTTGGCTGAGGCATGATCACCACATTGCCCATACGAATACGGCTGACGACGAGGTGCGGCTTGCCGTCGCTCTCGGTCACCATCTGCTGCCCCGGGATGGATCCCCAGCGCTCAATCGTGTCCCTCTGCCTCTTTTCAGAGAGGGCGTGGGCAAACCACTCGGCGTACGACTCGGCCGGAATCAACTCCGGATCGGCATCCTCTAGAAACCGTTCGTACGAACCGATAGCCCATTGACCGAGCGTCTTACCACAGCTCTGGATCAGATCGAACAAGGCATCAGGCGACTCCGGCAGCCGCCCGCCGAGATCGTAACCTTCGCCTTCCAGTCGCTGCAACAGGTTCCACAATGACGGGGCAGTCTCCAGCCCGGCGGACGTCATCGCTGACATTCCGGGTGCTTTGTAGTAGACAATGACGAGGCGTTTCTCTGAGTTTGGTTTTTGGCGGAGTCTCAACCAGTTCGTGGCCCGAGTTGCAAAGCGGTCGATGCGGTCTTCGATAGGTGTCTTAACCTGAATGCCGCGCTCGTTCGCTTGATGCGCCGCAACGGCGATCGGCTCGATAACGCCATCCAGTTCAGGCATCGTGATCGACTGACTAAGCATGCCGCCCGCCATCCCTCGCTCGTCCGCGACCCAATCCTCATAGTCCTCCATGATGGTTAGCGCGCTGAGACAGGGAATGTCCATCTCCGCGAGTAGCTGCGGCATCCGGTTGCCGCGTGCGAGCCGACCATGCGGGAACACAATGGCCAGATCGGGTTTCACCTGTTGGAGAATGTTGATCGATTCACCGCGGCCAAAGATCGGATAGACGCGCAAGCCTTGCTGCTCGAAACGTTTGATAAAATAGTCAAACTGTGGCCGATCGAATTTGTCACGTGGCCTAAGAAACGCGCCAAGCAATGCGACTTTGGGAGCGTCGGTGGAGAGCCCGGGACGCTCGGCGGCTAGATAGTCTTCAAACTCGCCCACCGTCTCGAACTCCTTTTCTCCCAAGTGGAACAAACCGAACTCCGGCTGCTCTCGCACGGGCGCAACTTCAACTTCTTTTCCGGCAAACTCGTGCGCGGCGTAATTCAGCATTGAAGTGAGATTCGCTTGCCCACCGTGGCGCGCATATTCGGCAATCAACATCTGCTGCTCGTCGGTGACGTTCACCTGTTGTTTTAGCAGTTCGTTGGTCGCAATGGACACGACCACTTTCGTGCCGTTATTGCGGGCGTTCTCCAACGCCGCGATTTGTTGCTCGTCGAGGTTCCACCCCATTCCGGCGAGAAACACGACGTTGTAGTCATCGAGTGGAGCTGTCGTCACGTCATCGCGATCAAAACGATGCAACGTGTAGTCGGTGGCTTGTCCCGCGTCTTCCAGAGCAGCCCACGCCGTGTCCCGATACGGGTGTAACCGTCGATCCGACGGTCAACATGCGAGCGTCATCGCTGGATAGTTGTCAAGCAGGTCTTGGTTGGCGTGTGTCGATGCCCCTTCGACGGCCATCCGGTGATCCAGAAACGTTCGCCAGTGGTCGCTTTGAAATGCAGCTCGCAGGTTGAGCATGCTACGAGCACCTTCAAGCGTCCAGCGCATCCCGCTGCGTTCCATGCGATCTTTCACCAAGTGACGGCACGCGCCTTCAATGACACCGGTCGCAATCGGATAACCTCGACGCAGGTACTCGTCATAGCGCATTCGGTCGGCGTTTTTTTCCAGATAGCCGCAGATTCGAGCCAGGTCTTTTGCGGCCCTCCCAGTCAGCCCCGCCGTGGTTCCGAGGCGGCGCAGGCCCGTAATGACAGACCGTACTTCACCTCGCAAGATTCGCAACAAACGTGTGCGAGTGAACGCTTTGCGGCCAGCATCGTCCTTTTTGAACAGACCGGCTGCTTCCCAGACATAGGATAAGGCATGAAGGATATCCAAGATCGGAACTGTCCGCGCACCGAACGACAGATGCAGCTTCATCGTCTCCCAAAGGCTGTCCTGGCCATCCATGAGCGTGATCAAGACTTGTCCACTGCGTCGGCGTGCAGTCACCTGACCGATGATCCAGGCTATGGCTACGTGAATTCCGCTGATGGGAAGTTCACCGCCCACGCCATCACTTTCCAGCGTGGGAAAGTGAGCGGTTGTGTTCTTGTTCTGAGGTCGAGGGCGTTTGACTTGCGTTGTCTCTTCATCGGGTTCGTCGCGAAATAACGCTGCGACGACCTCTTCAGCTGAGCGGACGTGAGGATCAACCGTGTAGACACTGGCCACTGTGGCCATCCGTCGGTTACCAGGATTCTTCTTTGCCGTCTCGAATGCAGCGACCTTGGACGAATCGTTTTTCACCAGGGGTACGCCCTTACAGTCCGCAGTGGCTACAAGCAACTTTGCCTCGCTGCCAGGTTCTGGTTGCGGCAAGTCGTCGAAAAACTCACCTGCGACCCGCCCAAGTTCGGCATTGATTTTTTCGGCCGTATCGACCGAAAACGTACCACCGAGGATCGCCCCCAAATTGGTCATCGCTTGTTCGTACGACGAGTCAACCGCCAACATTTGCGAGAACTCTTGCAGCAAATAGGACCACTGCCGCGGTGGCAGCGACATGCGAGCGCTAATCGGCCGCAGCTGGATCGCCTTCTTGGCACCTGGTGCGTAGGTAAACTGCTCGAACCGATGAGTTCCGAAGATGGATCGAACCGTTGTCTGATGAGCCTCCTCACTCCGGTAGAGGGGCTTACCGTCGTTGCTAGCGATCTCAGGACCCAAATCGCCTTCTCCTTGCAGGCGTATGAACAATTCGATTGTCTGATGACCCAATTGAAACACCGTATCACGAATGCTTCGTTCCACCGAATCGAACGAACTGCCGCTCTGAGCTGCGTCCTGAACGGCCTGCTTCAGCTGCTCAGTAACCGAGTCGATCATCTCGAGCGCGTCTTCGATTGCTGTCACATTCTCCGAGTTGGGGTTGCCCGAAGCATTTAAATCAGCGACCTTCATGGGAAGCGGCCTCCTTGCCTTGATGAAACGGATAAAACACCCGAATCATGGCAGGTTGGCCGCTTTTTGTTTACCCAGATTTCGCAACCAATCAGATCGGCCAAGCGGAACCGCGGTTACACCCTCCCGATACCCGACGACCGCGATACGGACCTTCCGCAGATAACGGTGGTAAGCGGCAAGTCCGACGGCCACGAAAATACCCAACAACGCCAGTGCGACTGCGGCTCGTGTGAATCCTCGCTCCATTCTTTCGCTCCTGTCTCAATCAAGGCGACTCTTGCTCGTCCGTTGCCGAAAGACCGGATTTTGGTGCCTTATCGGCCGGCACGTAAACGACCCTTCCGTCGGGCAACCGATAAGCCTGGCCAAGCAGTTGGCCCTGGCCAACGCCAGTCTCTTCCGTCGCTTCGTAGTGCTTGATCTCCTCACCCTCTTTGACGACGATTTCCATATCCGGCCGGCCAGGATTGGTAATCACCGTGAAGTCTTTCTGCTGCAGTAAGGCTGGCACACGTAGATACGAGACGAGTGCTACCATTAACGCGACTGCGAAAACCATGGCCACGTCGAACAGGTTTGCCATCCCAGCCAGTGGGTTCGCATCTCCGTCGGGATCGTCGAAGGCGGCAGGCGAGGCCAGTCGAATCCGCCGAGTCGAGTTCTGCATCTCAGTGCTCCCCGTCGCCGTCAATCCCCGCTAGAGTCTTCTCGCCTCCCGTGGGACATGTATTGCAGGGTTCATCCGGGGAGTCGCCAACCTTCGATGAGCTCGTCTGCATGAACTCGGGAAGGCGATTCGCCGCAAACGTCACCAGCAGGGCATCCGCCTGATGCCATCGCTTCTTGATTCCCAGAATGAACGTTGCCAGCGTTCCGATCAGCAAACCGACGACGGTCGTGGCAAATGCGATCACTAGGTTGTTGGACATCATCTGCAAATCGCCTGCGGCTAGGCCGACTAGGGCCGGTCCCAGCGGTATCAGCGTACCCATCAATCCCAATGATGGACCGAATCGCGACAAGCTCCGCAGCCGGTCCAGATCTGCCTGCCAGACCAACTCGGCTTCGCGGACTACTTTTTCGGCCAGCAGTTCATCCCGCGCTACGAACCGCAAACGCCTCAAGCAGTGGGCAACGAGGCCCTCCTGCGGAAGGTCTATAGCAAGGTCAGCCCCATCCTCCAAAGCCTGCACAAAGTGCTGGAGAGAGTGGTGGGAACGACCCCGCACAGCGTGCTCGCGCAGGGCGCTTCCACCCAGCATCAGGACTCGCGCCAGGCACAGCAGCAGGGCCAGCATGATTGGGATCAGCAGTGAAGTGGAAATCAAGTAGAAGACGTTGGTGAGAATACCCATGATCGGCCTTTGGCGTTTCTATACAGGAAAAACGATTGTTGCGTCGCGGCGGCACAGGTCGTGTCGCCTACGCCACAGCAAACATCGTCAAAGTTCAGAGAAAAGGATCTCCTTCTCCCTCCACCAACTCGCCGGCGCGCGAACCGCGGTACTCCAACAGAATCCATTGGCGAGAGTCGCCCACGGCCGACACCCAGTAGTATCTGTGATTGCCATGTTCGTCCGCATAGCACACCTCCTCCCCGGCGAAACCAGGGTGATCGACTAGGTCTGGGTTCTTTCGGAAGTATGCTAAGACACGCTGGTCCTCATCGGCTGACCTCTCTTCTAGGCGCCAAAGCTCACCGTTAGAGCGAATGGTATCGGGTACCACAATTTCTTGACTCGACGTCGCGGAGTCACAACCACCGAGCGTCACGAAGACGACCAACAGACACAAGCTGTGCAATGCGTTTATCGTAAGTGCAGAACTAGGCACGTAATTGACTCCTTTAGAATGTGGGCGAGTACCGTTTTCACTCTTCCACCGAGTTTCTGCGGCAAATGAAAACAGATGGCTAGTCGCGAACGCAATAGAGCCGTGTCCCAGTTCGGATTACGAGGCAGCCACCAGAAGCGGCGACTCCGTATACGATTGGGTCTCTAGCCCCCACTCGAGCTCCAGCGCGACGTTCGGCAAAACTCTTGGCCATAGCCTCGAGCTCTTGCGGATCTAGTTTGCCATCGCTGTTCTTATCGACGCGCGGCAATAGCGATCGAAAATTAGCTGGAACTTCGTCACCCTCTAGACTTCCGTCACCATTGGCGTCTCCGCGCATCAGCGCAGCAATCATCCCGCCTCCAGGTCTGCGTGCTCCCTTCGCCTGGGAGTTTGTGTGCGAGGGTTCTCCATGTTTGTGTGACTGTTCGGTCCTTCCTCCCGCCGGGCCGTGACTTGACCGCCCATGCGCGCCGTGCGCGTGCCCACTGCCGCTGAATTCAACGTATTGTTCGGGTTTGGGTGGTTTGGTCGGGTCCCAGAGGTTGTTGGAAGCAATCAACGTGAACTTCTCATTCGCCTCAACGATCTGGGTCGTGCCGTCCTTACCGAATAAATAAAGGTGACCATCGCTTGCAATCGGTGTCGCCCAGCAAGGACCGTTCAAACGCTTGCGGTAGCGGAGCTTTCCTGTGGCGATATCGAGGCAATGAAGCACCCCGATCTTGTTGATGAAGTAGACGAAGTCACCAGCAACAACAGGGCTCGCGTAATCACTAATGGCTTTGCCAGCTCTCCAAAGAACTTCAGGAGATTCGCTCGAACTTTTTGAGATATCGAGGCAGCAGTTCGAGCGGACACTCCCCTCTTCCGCGAATTCGGGCAAACGGGCGCCAACGAAGAGCCTTCCCGAATGCACTGTTGGCGAGGGAACGGTGTTGCCATCCAGTCCCTTGACGGTCCAGAGTTCGTTGCCATTGGAGGAATCGTAGCTGGTCACTGTTCCAGCTGAACTAACGATAACTTGCGGCCTCTCGGCGTCTTGGACGAAGATGGGTGACGACCAGGAGGAGCCCGATGGACGGCTCACTTTCCAATCCGATGTACCGTCTGCCTTTCGGATCGCTACGAGAAAACTTGGCCCCCGATGTTCCAGGTTGAGATACAAGTGCGTATCGTTTTGAGCCGGAGAACTCCCCAAGCCGTGATTGTTCTCGAAGTCTCCCAGTTCTTTGCGGAGGTCACGATGCCAGAGCTTCTTACCTGACAAGTCGACTGCGACTAAGTCACCGGTTTCGAAGAACACGTAAACGCCGTTCTGGTCGACGACTGGAGTTGGGGCAGCGCGTGAAGCCATGTAGGTTGAGGGAGATTGCTTCGCAGAGGCAGTCTCATACCGCCATTGCTCGCTTCCGTCTCCGAGATCAACACACTGTATCAAGCACTGCTCTTTCATTCCCCCCACGACCGAAGCGACGAATATTTGCTGGCCTTGGATTACCGGAGTAGATTGGCCGTAGCCCGTCAATTCGAGCTGCCAAGCGATCGACTCGGGTGACCATTTCACAGGTAACTTTTCAGCCGATGAATCTCCGCCATTTCGAAAGCTGGTCCAGTCAGCCCAAGACTGTAACGGGAATGAGGCGAGAAGGACGATCGTGTAGATTAGGTTTTGTCTCAGAACAAATGGAACAAGGCCGCTCAGCGGCTCCATTGGTCCCCTCTTCCGCTTGCGGGAGAGGGTCAGGGTGAGGGCAGCGTGTTTTGAGACAGAGATTAGTAGTCGCTTGTTCATTCAATGATCTCTCAGCTGGTGGATGTGTTTTCAAATCTGCGCGAGTCGATCGATGAGTGATGATGGATTAGTATTCGGCAAGTACGTGTAGGTCATCCCGCGCGTGAAGGTTCCGCCACGTAGGCAAATCGACCGATTCCGAGACAAATCGAACACTTCCATCCGACAACGCGATGTGCGCGCCGCCGGGGTGCCGACTGCGCGCTCCCATCAGGCTCTCGCCATGGTGAGCGACGTCGGGAAAATCGGAATTAGGAGGATAGTAGCCGTTTATGAAGGTGTGATAGGTAATATTGCGAACCCATTGTCCGGCCCGCCGACCTTCGTAGCGGCTCGCCGATCGGGCCGCCAACTCGTCGGCAGACACGGAGCAGGGTCCGCCACCGCTGACGCGCTTGGTTTGCGTCTGAGCATCGAACAAATGGTCCATGTCAACTCGAGGATTTCCGAACAGCGTCTCTGAAACAAATATGGTGTTGGTCGTGCCGTCGCGAATGTCGCCAATTCGTATTGCGGAACCTCTCCAAAAGAGGCCGCGGTTATCGCCGCGGCTGCAGTAGGTGAAGTCGACCCCGGGCCCGGCGTTGGCCATGTAGTTCCCTCCCGCCCAACGTGTCCCGTTGGCCTCGTAGTAAACGTCTCCTGAGTCACTCGGGCATTCAAAGACGGAAATGCGAGTGCCGACTATCTCCGCCATTCCGGGATCAACCGTCGGGCGCCATGGCGGGCCCGATAGCAGCGGCCGTCCAAAATCAAGCAAGTCCTGTACGTTGCTTTGCTCGAGGTAGGGCAGCAACTTCGCTTGGACGGAATAACCCTCGAGTGAGCCGCTCGCAGCAAGCGGAAACGACCTGTAGCTATCGTGATAGGTGTGGCCAGCAAGGGCCAATTGTTTGAGGTTGTTGGAACATTGCATCCTGCGAGCCGCTTCGCGCGTCGCCTGAACTGCTGGAAGCAGCAATCCCACCAGGATGCCAATGATGGCAACGACCACCAAAAGCTCGACTAAAGTGAACCCATGTTTTCGTATACGCATGGTTGGTGTCTCTACTTGACGTGTTTTTCTTTGGTGAATCCACAACGCCCGCGCGAGCACGCTCAAATAAGCGCTCGTCACGTGCGACCACTACACGCGCGCGAAACGTCCGTCGTTAGTTGCGCGTCGCTCCGCTCCTTGTGCACGGAAGATGAGGTGGACTCCAACTGTGAAGCCCAAGGCCCCGGCGTGCAAAGTGCGCAACTCAACATTCAAGCGTCGACAGTCAGCGAACGCTCAGACAAATGTTGCGCTGCAAGCAGGCTCCCGCTGCAATCGCCAACACGCACTTGTGCGGCGGAGCTCTATGTAGACCGAGGACATGAGGGAGGCCCCCGCGAATGGAACCAAGAACGGCTCCCGGCGGCGTGAACGTCGATCGCTGGCATTGTTGGTGCCGCTGCCGCCAGCGCAACAAGCGAGAATCCGAAAGTGTCGGGCTTCTCTTGAGGTTGCCCAAGAACATGGCAAACCCAGCAATCCGAAGAGTCGTGAGATCTGTCCTCGCTAGGAGCTTCGCTCCCGTGGTCGTTCTCGCCGTGCGCGTGGAGGTGTTGATGACCGTGGTGCCGATCATCGACACTCGTCGAACACTGAAGACTGTGGACGACCGGTCCGCCCAAAGCAAAGGCGACATAGAGCGCCAGGGTGAGCGAGAAAACCGGTCGGGTAAAGGCCATCACTTGCGCTGTATTCAAGAGTTCAGCAGCCCGACCAACCCAGGCGAGTCGCCATTATCTAGAAAACAATCGATCGAGTAAAGTAGGTTCATCTGAAATTCTCTTAAGCAGGGACGTTCTCGCTACACGCTACTCGCTCTGCTCCTTTTCGTCCGCTTGGTGCGCCTCCTCGACCCGATTCAGGATCTGTATCACGGACCATTCGCCGAATGTCGAACACGCGCACCTCGATGACTTCAGCAGCCAGCAGGTGCTAACCCGAATTATTCATGAGCGATCTGCTGCGAGGTCGTAAGTCCATCCGTGGCTTCGTCATGCTTCACAATTCTCCCTCGACGTATTGCTTCAATACGCCTGCGGGAGAATTGCTCGCCTTCCTTGCCACGAACGTACTTACAACCTCTCGCGACGATCTTCATGAATAATCCGGGCTAACTTCCTGTTCGCGGACGGTTCCGTGCGTCTGTTTGATGAAACGATCGATCCCAACGTCTATCGGGCGCTTGCCAACTCGTGAAGGCAGGGAGGTTGCCCAACTCGATTGACGGCATCGATGGTCCCTGAGGAGATGTTGGTTTCTGGTGAATTCAGCGAACCCTCTTGAAAACTGTGCGTACAGGCCAGTAAGATCAATGATCCTGGTCGGGCTGCACAATGCACTTTTGTCTCTAGACGTCCGACCATGCACTCCTCGGCTGAAAAGCTCGCCGCAACGATTCTAGTCGTCTTCTTGGCGGCGTTGGGGTGCTTTGAGCATCTCCTGCATGATGTCACTCACCGTCGGGCCCGCCACGCCAGTAGCGATGCGCATGGCTGCTGCTGTCATCAGACGGAGCAGGATGCTCGTTCAAACGAACAGCCTCCCAAGAAACAGCATGATCCTGAAACGTGCTCCGTTTGCCGCCACTTGGCGTTGCCGCAGTTGGTTGACACGCCACAGCAAACCTTCTTCACGGCATTTCTGACGTGCGACGTCGTCGTTCCAGGTCTTCCCTCGGTCACGTCCCCCAGCGTCACGCTTGGGCCGATTCGGGGTCCACCTCTGAACGAACTCGCTCTCAGTTGTTGAGTTCGTGCCCGTGGTGACGCACTCGCTGCGCACATGCGTCTTCTCCTTCCAATGAGAGTGTGGGCTCCCGTTTGGCGGAGTGAATCGTTCAGGGCATTCCACTCGTTTAGCAAGCGTGCCGGCGCGAAGATCCGCGATCACAACCCGCGGGCCATTTAGCGCGCACGCCTCAAGTTGCGAGGGTGACTTGTATGTTGAATATGACGGATCTACGTGCGCTGATTCTTATGGCGATGGCACTTCTATGAAAACGTTTCGTTAGTCAACAGGTATTCTTTTGTTTTTGCTCCGTTGTTTTGTGAGCTACAGTTGGGTCAGCCCAGACGGAGGATAGGGCAACGCAGAGGTGCGACCCGAGCGCCGCGCTGGGGCCAAGACCGAAGTTTGGCGGCTGGGCTTCAGTTCTCGGCCGCCTCTTTTTTTACATTTCGGGATTGGCCGCAATGCGCTAAACCTTCGCGGCAGGATGCTGCGACTGCTGCTACATGGATGTTCTCCTGCTGATCCTGCGGTGACAAAACGGCCTGGGTTTCGCCGTTGCGACGTCGCCTGTGGCAATCCGGTGTTCCATTCTTCTATCCGAGCATTGAGCCCAAGTTGGGATTCGAAAAGGTGTGAGGCTGCCCCACCTAGCTACGAGCATGAAAGCCCAGTGCCATTACGAGCTCACCTCACAACCGGAAGCTTGATTGCACACTCAACAGTCGACATGGCGTCTCCTTTCTTACGCGGCCGTTTGCATCTCCGTCGGCAACGTCATGTGCCAGTACAGTTGGCGAATCCAGCGGTTGGCCACGGCCGCCGCGGCCACACTGGCGGGTTTGCCCGCTGCTTTGAGTCGGTCTTTCAAGGTTTTCCACTTCGGCACGAAGCGAGCCAGCCGGTGAGCCGTTTCGATGAGCATGGTTCGCAAGTGCAAGTTTCCGGCTTGAATCAAGCCACCATCGGCTTGCTTCTTGCCGCTGGATGCGTTCTTCGGCGTTACGGCGCAGTAGCGAGCCAACTGCTTGCCCGACTGAAATCGCTGAAAACTGCCGATCTCCGCACGCATGGTCACCGCAGTCACCAAGCCGACTCCTTTTTCCTCGCGCAGTTTTTGCACCACCGCGTCGTCCGTCGTGCTCGCCTCCATGCGTCGTTCGACATCTCGAATCTGTTCGGATACGCGATTCAGGTTTGTCAAATGTACGTCCATGACCCAACGGCTATGCTCCCGGAGTGAAGTGGTCGACTGTAGCCATTGCTTCCAGGAAACCGTCCACACGTTTCCCACATCGGACGGTGGTGAAATTCGTTCCTCACGCAGCATGGCCCGAATCCGTTGTTTGATTCGCCGACGCTCGTCCACCAACTGCTGACGATGCCGTGTCAGACGCCGCAGATCACGAATTGATTCCGGTGGCAACCATACTCGCGGCAGATAGCCCACCCGCACCAAGTCCGCCAGCAACTGCGCGTCGCTGAAGTCCGTCTTGTCGGGATTCTGCTTCATCCGCGAGCAAATGCCGGCATTCGCCAACGCCACGTCCCATCCCTGTTGCTGCAGTTGTTCGGCGAGGTTTGCCGCACCGCAACACGATTCAAGCGCTGCTCCCATCACCAGCCGCCCCTCCAACGCCAGATCGACGAAGTCCAGAATCGCACCCTGGTGGTTGTTCACTCGACCATTAGCTAACACCGCACCCTCTCGGTCCAACACACACACTTGAACTACCGAGTCGTGATAATCCAAACCCACCAACGCCTGTAAATTCGGTAAATTATGCATCCCGTCGCTCCTGACCGAAGACTTAGGAAGAAGTCAAACACTCCCTAAATCTAGGTCTCGGAGCGACGGACTTTTCATCCCATCTAGCCTGCTGCCCTTTCTCTAGTCGGGCGCTCGCTCAGAAGCGTGCGGCAAAACCGCGACCGTTGGTAGTTGTCGGCGATGGCCGCGATGTGGATTGCGTTCGACGAATTGCTGGAACGGCGGTCGAAGTCAGCCCGCTGTTTTCGCAGAAGATCGCGCCGAGTGAATATGGCCGATGCGCTGAACGGGCACGACGCGCGCTACGGTTTTCAGTCTACTTAGCCAACGCCGCGTCGTACTGCCCTTATGAAGGCTTCTGGCGAGAGCGTTTGGCGCGAGACAACCCTCGTGGCCAAGTTGTTCGTGTCAGCCTTTGTCGAACATCGGAGCGGGACAGATGTCAGGTGGCTGCGCAACGAGCAATTGCGATGCACCACGTCCTTGTTTCAGCGCTGCCAAAGCATCGGCAAGCCTTTGACGCCAACCTAGCGATAGAACTTGCTCGGCTGCGCCGCGCTCAGCTGCAGCCGAGCATTACCCTCGTCAGGAACACCAACCAGTCGTCAAGTCGGCAGGTTCACTCAAAAACCACAGTAGGGATCATCGAGGGCTGTTGAGCAATTCAATTTTGATGCACTCGGAGTCCGCGCATCGACGCTATGCATAATTCACTGCCTTTTCACTACTGTTGATCGCAGCGACATAAAACGACAGAGAAAGTAACATGAAGTCAACTCGTATTAATCTCGATGTGCTGGGCATGTGTGCCTCGACGCTCTGCCTGATTCATTGCATCGCGCTACCGCTGCTGCTTACCGCCCTTCCCATGTTGAAGCTCAGCGCCGGCGATACGAACAGTACCGTCGAGCGCCGGCTCGCAACAACAAACTCACCCGGCCCCACGTCAACCAGTTCGCAGAACGAGTGCTGCGAACAGGAATGCTGCGAAACGGCCGCCGCTGTCGGCGGAGGAGGAGACAACGACCGTCAATCCAGTTGTTGTTCCACGCCGACCGACTTCTGGATTCACGTTGGTTTGCTTTCTACGGTTGCGCCGTTGGGACTCGTTGCCTGGGGTATGGGATATCGGAGGCATCGACGAATGGGAGTGGTCTGCCTTGGTCTCTTGGGCGTGCTTCTACTCGCAGGAGCACTGTTGTTCGGAACTTATCTCTTGGGCGGCCGCGGAGAACAAGCGATGACTGTAATCGGCAGCATCTGCATGGTGTCGGCTCATCTATGGAATCGTCGCCAATGCCGCTGCTGTCGCACGCCCGACATTGCTCGTCTAGTAGACATCGAATCTGCTCTGCCCGAGTCCCGCAAAATTCGTTTGACGACTGGAGGTGTGTCATGAATTCGACGTTTCGTGGATTCTCTTTTGGGGTGTTAGTGGTTGCCAGTATTTCACTCGCGGGTTGCGGTACTTCCCAAACGCCTGCCTCTACTTCACCGGCCGACCAGCATGATCACGAAATTGAATCGCATGCCGACGATCACGAACACACTTCTCCCGAATCTTTTGCTGGGGTATTGACAGAACTTGATGAGCTTCGCACGGCGATCAAAGCCGCGTTCGCCGCGGGTGATTTAGAACAGGCTGACGGCCCAGTTCACGCAGTTGGACACTTTCTGGAAGAACTACCGGAACTGGCCGCTAAAGAGTCGGCTTCTGAAGCCGATCGGCAACAGATCAAGCAAGCGGTCGACTCGTTGATGGGCAGCTTTGCCGCACTCGACGAGCGGGTGCATGGCGGCGACGCCGCTGGAAAGTCATACGATGAAGTCGCTTCCGAAGTCGACGAAGCGCTCGCAACACTCAAAGCGATCGAGCTGCCGGAGGACCGCTCATGATTTGCCGACCTCCGCTCGTCTCCAATGTCCAAACAGCCAAGACTCGCTGGTTGAGAGCCGGCTGCGCGTTGTTCGCAGCGGCATTGTTCTGCTTGCCAGGGTGTTCGACCGAAGACCCGCTTCTTCGGTCGCTTCGCGAGCGGTTCGTGCTCAGCGCTGAGCCAACAGAACCCACCACTATCGAGGACGCGAAGGCAAGAGTTTCCGAGAAGCCGAATGTCGAATTCGTCGGCCGTATCGCCGCGGATGAAAACGAAGCATTCACGCCGGGCAAAGCTACATTCGTGGTCACCGAGATTCTTCCCGGCGAAGATGGGCACGGCGGCAAGTATCACGCCGACAACTGCCCCTTCTGCAAGCGAAAGGCTGCGGAGGCTCCGCGGGCGGCCGTTCAGTTTGTCGATGCGACAGGCGAAATGCTGGCAGTCGACGCCCGCAAGTTGTTCGGCATCGGACCCGGAGACACGGTTGTTGTTCGCGGTTCTGGGGAGCTGATGACCGAGTTGGACCTGTTTGTCGTGACCGCCGATGGCGTCTACCTGCGTCGGTCGGGGGGTGGCCCATGAACTGTGTCGTGTTCCTTCGTTCAATTCCGCTCTCGGCGCTGCTCGCCGTGTCGCTTATCGGCGGATGTGGGCCGAATATGTCGCGGCCGATTTCTCATGATCGACTCAAAACTTCGTACTTGCCGGTCGTGTCCGGCGCGGAGTTGGAGACGAGGGTGCAGCGCAGCGGCCGTCCTTTGCTGGTTGAATTTGGTGTCGACTTCGGTTGCCACCGCTGCGACCAAATGCGACCCGAAATGACCAACCTAGCACGTGATTTCGAGGGCCGCGCGGACGTGCTTCGCGTTGACTTTAACTCCAATCGACAACTAGCGGCTAGATTCGGCACGACCATCTGCCCGAGCTACGTGTTGTTCGACCGGGGGCAGGTGGTCGCCAAACGCAGCTTCCCCACATCAGCCGATTTGCTGGCATCGGATTTGGTTTCAATCCTAGTAAACGCCGACGAGGGGGCGACCAAATGATCGAGGCGGATGCCTGCCTCATCGCGCCGCGGGCCGAAGACGATGCAACGTCCGTGGAGACAAGTTGGTGAACAACCACGATGCCCAACGCGAAAGTCTCAGCGTGCATCACTGCGGCGCGACGCCAAGAAGTGTGTTGGGCCGGTCGTTGCTGGGCGAGTACCTATCGCTGGCGCTCATGACACACGCTGGAATCGGGTCAATTGCCTGGGGGGCTTGTTCGGTTCGTGACCCGACTGCCTTGTTGTTCGTAGCGGGCAGCCTTTGGATTGTGGGACGGGCCGCGGGTGCGTTTGCGCAGCGCGCCTTCGCGCCGCTCATCACAGCAGGACTGATCATCGCGGCATGGGCTTTTCAGCAACAGGAACTCCAGCTGCCGGTCCCGGCCGTGGCGATCTTCTCTTCGCCGGTCATCATCGCCATGCTGGGAGTGGTGCTATTCTTGGATGTCGTCGAGCTTGGTATGTCCCCCCTCGCGGCAGCAGCGGGTCGTCGCCTGCGGAGTTGGAACTGGCATCGAATCGCCGTCTGGGCCTTCGCGTCGGTATTTGTGATCTACATGGTCGTAATTCCCACGGTGGGTTGGGTCACCGCGAAAGTGCATCCACCGAAATCCGGTCGCGTCGTGGAAAACATGTCGCTCGCGGACCAGGTGCGACTGCGCAGTATGGAGGCAATGACCGCCGTCTGGTTCTTTGCTTTGGGAGCAACCGTCGGCAGTTTCCTGAATGTCGTGGCTTATCGTATGCCGCGCGGTGAGTCGGTCGTCTTTCGGCGTTCACGCTGTCCCCGCTGTAGAACACCGATTAAGGGGCGCGACAATGTCCCGATTCTTGGTTGGCTACTCCTTGACGGACGTTGCCGTGCCTGCCAGACGGCGATCTCGTTTCGCTACCCGATCGTCGAGTCGGTAACGGCCGCAATCTTCTTGTTGCTGTACTTCGTCGAACTGATTTCGGGAGGCGCCAATATTCCTCTACGCCAACCCAACCTTTATCACGGCGTGGTCTGGATCATCTTCTACACAAAGTGGGATTTAGTCGCGTTGTATTTGTTCCACTGCTTTTCGCTGAGCGCGCTTTTGGCATGGACCTTGATTGATGTTGATCGGCAGCGGATTCCGTGGCGGGCGCGGTGTCTCGTAGGGGTGATCCTATGCGTGCTACCCTCACTGTGGTCGGATCTTCTCCCTGTGCCGTGGCTGCGAAGAGTGGCGTTCGGATTCGACGCACCAGAGTGGCTGTCAGTTATGGGAACAACCATGATCGGGGGGCTGAGCGGCACATTGTTAGGGTGGCTTGCAGCCCGAGCAATCCACTTCCGGGTTCAACACAAGGCGCTTGACGGAGAAGAGTCGGGTGAGAGGCTGCCTGGCGGCCACACCGCGAGTGCCGGCATGATCGTCGGCCTTTCGGTTGGTTGGCAGGCGGCGGTCGGCGTCTGGCTCATGGCGATGGCGATACGTCCCATCGCGCTCGGGGTAACCCGCCGTTGGAACTTGAGCGAACCGCCCATGACGGCTATCTTGCTGGTCGCGTACGTGATTCACTTGATGAGTTGGCGGTGGTTGACGACCGATTGGTGGCCAAGCCATTCAACGACGCCCATTTTCTGGGCGGTCGCGTCAGTCGGCTTTGTCTCACTTTGGCTGTTCAACCGATTTCTTTCAGGACCTCGCGAGCCCGGCGACAACTCGGGCGGCAATAGCGAGACCGCAGCTATGACTACTGGTCTGCCGTTTTCGAACTCGGCCACTTCCTCGCCTTGGACGTCGAAGGAACCCTTTTAGCAAGGCCGGTGAGGCACGACCGTCCAGACTTTTTGAACCTGAAACAGACACGATAGTTGCCGCTGGGTGTTGGAGGGAAGCCGTAGTGGGTCTCCTTCATCACTCTCTTCGAAGTACGAACGCCCCCTGCCTCCGCGACTTCGCTCCCTTCCCAACGCTCGTGCACCATCGCTGCGGCGAGCACACCATGGAGGACAGAGCGTGCTTTTTTGCCTTTTTTGTCACCGGCAGAGACAATTGAGTATCTAGGTGCGTGATGCCGTAGATTGAACTTGAGCCGAGGTTTGTCATGCACGTCGATCTGCAGTCGCTTTCTGATACTCAGTTGATTCAAAAAAGCCGCGACGGAGACGACCACGCCTATGGTGAATTGGTCGGAAGATATTGTGTCGGATTTGCGCCGCGTTGGCGAGCCGCCCATAGTCGAGATCGGTGAGCAACCTAGTCACGTTTCCTACCGTGGTTCCGGTGATCAACAAGGCTCGAGGAGTTCCCTTGCCGCCGCCTTTGACACGGCGCTTCTGCAAGTGATAGGCTTGAATGCTGCCCCGCGAAAAGGGAGACTCCGATGACGACGATCCAGGAACAAATTGGGAGCTTTACTCGTTTCGCTTCGCAAGAAGTCCGGAGTGGTTCCACAGCCGACATCGATGAGCTAGAGTCTCTGACGACCTATCCTTTGGGGTGCGGTTTGGCACCCGAGAACGACGACCATAAACCGGAGATCGCCAGAGGATCTTTCGCACACGGCACGGTAATCCCTACCGGTTAACGGTATACCCGCGTCTTCGATCCGTTTCGCAACACGGGATCAAGGTCGAAGCGATCAAGATTCATCACCTTGTTCCACGCCGCCACGAAGTCATTGACAAACTTCTGCTGAGCGTCGTCACTGGCATAAACTTCCGCGATGGCGCGAAGTTGCGAGTTCGAGCCGAACACGAGATCGACGGAACTTGCAGTCCACTTGACTTCTCCAGTCTTCCGGTCCCGCCCTTCATAGAAGTGCTCGCACACGGTCGACTTCTGCCACCGGGTCCTCATATCCAGCAGGTTAACGAAGAAGTCATTGGTCAACACTTCCGGTCGATCCGTGAACACACCAAGTTCGGCAAGTGGTCCGTTTTCGGAGTTCGTGTTCAAAACCCTCATGCCGCCGGTCAGAACGGTCATCTCAGATGCCGTCAGCGCGAGCTTGTGAGCTCGATCCACCAGTAACTCGGGAGCTGGTCGATCGATTTCGTGAGCGTGGAAATTGCGGAACCCGTCCGACTTCGGTTCCAGCACGGCGAAGGAATCCACGTCGGTCATCTCCTGCGAAGCGTCGGTGCGCCCAGGCGAGAACGGGACGTTCACGTCATGGCCGGCCTTTTTCGCAGCTTCTTCGAGGGCGGCACAGCCGCCCAGCACGATCAGGTCCGCCAGCGAGACTCTCTTGCTGCCGGACTGCGACCTATTGAAGTCCTGTTGGATTCTGTCAAGCGTCTTCAAGACTTTGGCCAGTTCGGCCGGGTTATTGACTTCCCAATCCTTCTGCGGGGCTAGCCGAATGCGTGCTCCGTTGGCTCCACCGCGATTGTCCGTGCCGCGGAACGTTGAAGCAGACGCCCACGCAGTTGATACCAATTCCGAAATGGACAGTCCTGAATCAAGAATCCGCCCCTTGAGGATTGCAATGTCTTGCTCCCGGATCAGTTCATGATCGACCGCGGGAACGGGATCTTGCCACAACTGCGCCTCCGGAACTTCCGAACCGAGCAATCGCGAAACCGGTCCCATGTCTCGGTGCGTCAACTTGTACCACGCCTTCGCGAAGGCCTCTTCGAACTCTAGTGGGTTCTCGTGAAAGCGTTTCGAGATCTCGCCATAGATCGGATCCATTCTCAGTGCCAGGTCGGTCGTGAACATCATGGGGGCATGGGACTTCGTCGGATCGTGAGCATCTGGCACAGTGTTCTCCGCGGCCAGATCCGTGGGAGTCCACTGCCACGCACCAGCCGGACTCTTCACCAGATCCCAATCGTAGCCGAACAGATTGTCGAAGTAACCGTTTGACCACTCCGTCGGAGTGGACGTCCAAGCTCCTTCCAGACCGCTGGTGATGGTGTCGCCAGCATGGCCCTTTCCGAATTTATTTCTCCAGCCAAGACCTTGCTCTTCGAGGCTGGCTCCCTCGGGTTCCGGTCCGACGTGTTCCGCGCTGGCAGCACCATGCGCTTTGCCGAAGCTGTGTCCGCCGGCAATCAGCGCAACGGTTTCCTCGTCATTCATCGCCATGCGGCCGAATGTTTCCCGAATGTCCTTGGCCGCGGCCAGCGCACTTGGCTTTCCGTTAGGACCTTCCGGATTGACGTAGATCAGGCCCATCTGCACGGCGCCGAGAGGGTTCTGAAGCTCGCGGTCTCCGCTGTAACGCTCGTCTCCCAGCCACTCACTTTCCGGTCCCCAGTAAACATCTTCCTGAGGCTCCCAGACGTCCTCTCGCCCTCCGGCGAATCCGAATGTTCTAAACCCCATCGATTCGAGGGCAACGTTCCCCGTGAGTACCATCAGGTCGGCCCACGAGATTCTGTTCCCGTACTTCTGCTTGATTGGCCAGAGCAACCGGCGCGCCTTGTCGAGGTTCGCGTTGTCGGGCCAACTGTTCAGAGGAGCGAAACGCAACGTACCATCGCTTGCGCCTCCTCGCCCGTCAGCGACGCGATAGGTCCCGGCGCTATGCCAGGCCATCCGAATGAAGAGCGGACCGTAGTGGCCGTAGTCGGCTGGCCACCAGTCCTGCGATGCGGTCATCAGCTCCTTGAGGTCCTTCTTCAAGGCATTCAGGTCGAGCTTCTTGAACTCCTCGGCATAATTGAAGTCCTCACCCATCGGGTTACTTTTGACCGAGTTCTGATGAAGAATCTTCAGGTTCAGTTGATTCGGCCACCAGTCACGATTCGACATCGCTCCGGCTGCCGTGTGTCTAGCGGCCGCGGGTTTCATGTCGCCAATCACCGGACACTTGCTGCTGGTTTCCATCTTTTTTGCTCCAAGTGGTTGTGTGTTTTGCCAGTTCTCGGCGAGCACGGACGTGGCGATGAAAAGCACCGCGCAGCTCGAAATCACGCGAGCGAGATGAGGTGTTTTGGTCATGGCTCTCTCTCCTGGACGGGGGTTGAAACTCGACAACTGTAGGCGGACCGGCTGGTCGTTACCTCAGAAGTATTGGCGGATTCTCGTGATGAATCCAATGCATCGTGATACTATGTGCTATGCATGCAGTGCATTGATCCTCTCGGAGACGTTTTATGGAACTTGATCAGTTGCGGTACTTCTTGCAGGTCGCCGAGCGAGGCAACTTCACGCGGGCCGCTGAGGACCTGGTGATCTCACAGCCAGCGCTCAGCCGTTCCATTCAGAAGCTGGAAGAAGAACTCGGACAACCGGTGTTTGAACGAAAGACGCGGTCCGTTTCGCTGACAGATGCCGGCACGCTGTTGCAGGCGCGAGCACAGCAGGTGCTCTCGATCCTAGAAGACACAAAAGCAGAAATTACCGACGATGGCCAAAGCGGTCGCGTACGAGTCGGCGCGATCCCCACGATTGCTCCATACTTCCTGCCAGAGATTCTCAGGCGGTTTTCGGCCGCATTCCCGAGAGCACACGTCATCGTGCAAGAGAACACGACAGACCTGCTGCTCAAGAGTTGTACGCAGGGAGAGATCGATCTGGCAGTCGTCGCGTTGCCAGTTCCGGTAAAGTACCTGGAAGTCGAGGAACTATTCGAGGAAGAGCTGTTCCTCGTACTGCCACCGGATCATGAACTAGTCGACAAATCGAGAATTCGCCTGCGCGATGTCGAGCCGTTCCCCTTTGTGTTGCTCGACGAGGCACATTGTTTGTCGGACAACATTATTTCGTTTTGCCGAGAACGATCGTTCCAGCCCGTAGCCGTCGAACGAACGAGTCAGTTGACAATGGTTCAGGAGCTGGTTTCGTTATCTCACGGTGTTTCCATGGTCCCCGCAATGGCACGCCAACGCGACGAAAGCGATCGCCGAGTCTATCGTTCCCTATCCAATCCAAGACCGACGCGCACGATTGCGGCTGTGTGGAACCCATACCGCTTTCAGAGCAAGTTATTGAACGCTTTTCGAGAGTATCTCCACGAGCGCGGAGCATAACGCCTGTCTGAAGGTCGAATGCCGCTATGTCCACTGAGCGACCACTTCTTTGTAGCGTATTGTTGGGCGCGGGCATGGCTACAGCGACGACATTGCGCCCCACAGCATAGACGATTTGGGCGAACTGGCGATCGCGATCGAGCTCAAGCAGAAAAGGCGATCCACGCGAAATGCGAAGCCTATCCAACCGACGCTTCGAGAATCAAGTCGGCGCTTGTTACCTCGCGCCAGCATCTCCATCTATACGACCTCGCTCTCAGGATTCTCAGAAAATCGTCAGAATGTTATTGACTGAACGGTCCATATGTCCGATAATTGAAATGTGACAATCGGAAGACCCACTGAATTTGACCGGCAACAGGCTCTCGAAAAGGCGATGGGCCTGTTCTGGCGTAATGGATACGAAGCGACGGGTCTCACCGACTTGACCACCGAGATGGGGATTGGTCGACAAAGCCTCTACAACGCCTTTGGTGACAAGCACTCCTTGTTCGTCGAAGCGATGAAGCACTACGCTAATCGAAATACCCAGCCACTGATCGATGTTCTACGTACCCCAGGTTCCGGCGTGAACAATATTCGCCAGGCGTTGGAGGCGGTTGTGTCGCATATGACCAGCGGAGATTGTTGCGGTTGTCTGGTGACAAACTCGATCGTCGAGCTGGCACCGCATGATGAAGAGGTCGCCGAAGTTGTTCGGTCCGCCCTCGCTCGCGTGGAAAAAGCGTTTAAAGACGCCGTGGATCGCGCGGTGGAGTCCGGTGAGATCTCTGTCGACACCGATGCAAGAGCCATGGCGAGGTTTCTCAACAATACACTTCATGGAATGGTCGTGATGGGAAAAGCCTCTGCAAGCAAGGCAGCCTTAAAAGACGTCGTCAAAATAGCACTTTCAAAACTGTCGTAAGGCAAACCGTTTTTATTTCGCCATTTATGGAATGATCAGTCCATAAATGCGAAGAAATGAGGAAACTGATGTCGACCACACTTGAGTAAGGAACGAGACCAAGATGATTGCCCGTGACACTTGTTTCGATACGAATGGATGTGCTCTCGCTTCACTGATCGGCCGACCGGATGCCAGGCGTGATCGACATTTCACGCCGGACTTTGGCGATCCACTATGGAACTCGATTCGAGCCGAAGCGATGGTCGAGGTGGATCGCGAACCGCTGCTACGGCCACTGCTGGAACGGGCTGTCCTGCATCGCAGCTCGTTCGGTGAAGGACTCGCGACAGTGTTGAGCGAGCGGCTATGCAAACAGCCACTGGACTTGGTGAAGTTCGACAAAGAGCTCCGCGAGGTCATTGCCAACGACAGTACGATCATCGACTCGGCACGAAACGATCTGAAGGTGATCCGGGCAAAGGATCCGGCGACTACTAGCTTGTTGCATCCCCTGCTGAACTTCAAAGGCTTCCTAGCGATTCAGGCCCACCGAATTGCGCACTCACTGTGGACACGTGGCCGTCGAGCGCTGGCCTACCATATTCAAAGTCGCGTCAGTGAAGTCTTTGGCGTCGATATCCACCCGGCAGCGACGATCGGCTCCGGCGTTTTTATCGATCACGCCACAGGTGTCGTGATCGGCGAGACGGCAGTCATCGGCGATGACGTGACGATGTTGCACGGAGTTACGCTTGGAGGTACTGGGAAAGAAGGCGGCGACCGACACCCGAAAGTCGGCCGAGGCGTCTATATCGGTGCCAACGCTCAGTTGCTCGGAAACATTGCCATCGGTGAGGGTTCGCGCATTGGTGCAAGCAGTGTCGTGCTCAAGAATGTCGAGGCCTATAGCACGGTAGCCGGCGTACCCGCACAAATCGTCCGCCATCAACGTCGTCCAACAACTTCTGGTAGCGGCGTGGCGGAACTAGTGGCGGTGTCGACCCACAGCTAACCGAAAATTGGTCCGTCTTTTTCACCGGATTTGCGAGGTTCATCATGTACTTGACTGTGTTCGATGACGATTCTGCGCCGCCCGAAGATCGTTGGAAGATCAATCGCAGGATCTATCGGACTCGCATGCAACCACAACCGCGGTAAACCGCTTACGTCGTTCGTCAATTCAACTTTAAAGGACTTCAAAATGGACAATCAACCTACATCAAAGCAACTACTTCAGTCATTTAGTATGCACGACCTCACGCTGCCCAATCGCGTAGTCATGGCACCGATGACCCGCTCCCGAGCGGGTGAGAGTCGGGTCCCCAACGGACTGATGGCCGAGTATTACTCTCAACGTGCGTCGGCAGGACTGATCATTACCGAAGCGACAACTATCTCGCCGCAGGCAAATGGCTGGAACCAATCGCCGGGCATCTACACGGGTGAAATGGTCGATGGTTGGAAATTGGTGACCGAGGGAGTTCACACGCACGGCGGTCGTGTCTTTCTCCAACTTTGGCATATGGGTCGCGCCTCACACAGCGATTTTCATGACGGTGATCTGCCAGTGGCACCTTCGGCGGTCGCGATCAGCGGCGATGGAATTCACACACCCGACGGTCAGAAGAAGCAGTATGAGACTCCGCGACCTCTGGAAACCGTCGAGATTCCAAAAATCGTCGAGGACTATCGCCAAGCGGCGGAGCGTGCGCTTGCGGCAGGATTCGACGGCGTCGAAATCCACTCCGCCAACGGCTACTTGCTCGACCAATTTCTGCAATCGAAAACCAACCACCGTACGGACATCTATGGTGGCAGCATTGAAAACCGGTACCGCTTTCTTAGAGAAGTGGTCGATGCGGTGACAAGCGTCTTCCCAGTAAATCGAGTTGCCGTGCGAATCGCTCCCAACGGCCACTTCAACGATATGGGATCGCCTGATTACCGCGAACAATTCACGTACGTTGCCAGTCAGCTTGACACCTACGGATTGGCCTACCTGCATGTGATGGACGGCACGGGATTTGGATTCCACGAACTGGGGGAGCCAATGACACTGCGTGACTTCAGAAGAGTTTTTCATGGACCACTGATGGGCAACGTCGGCTATACGGAAGCGACGGCCGAAGCCGCAATCGCAAGTGGAAATGCCGATCTAATTGCGTTTGGTCGCCCCTTCATCAGCAATCCCGATCTTGTTCGTCGGTTTGCGAACAACTGGCCGCTAGCCGAACCGGCTGACATGTCGACTTGGTACTCGTTCGACGAGAAAGGGTACGCGGACTATCCAAAATACGATGTCGAACATATGGCGTGATTGCGCCCGCGTTGTGCGGGGCCCCCTCCCGCTGCTTGTAGAGCACGCTATCGACGCTGCAAGACACCCCTGCGCTCGGGTGGTGCGCTGCACCGCGACTGGAGCGACAGAGAACTCTGTCAATCTGCTCGCAACCCGGTCTGTTGGTCTGTTTCTGAGTCGTTGCAGCATGCACGTTGGAGGGCCATATGGTGCAGCGCGGGGCGGATCGAGCACTTCTACTTTAAGACTGCCGGTTCACATTCGGGACAGGTCATCCCAGCGGCGGGACTGAACCCTGTAATATTCGATCTTGATCGCAGTGCATTGGGAAATCCCAATCTCCTATCTCCCTTGATAACAAGCAATTGCGACCAATCCTGTTCTGCTTGACGCTTCTTGGCACGGCGTTTGTGATGCGTAAGCTGCGTTACCTGGTTTCCAGTTGTCCGTAGCTGCAACAGTCCACGTGTCGACGTTCGCCGGGACGGCGGTTGTCATGAGCCTGGTCACATTGTTGGCCTGCCTGGTGCCCGCCGTTCGCGCCGCACGCATTGCCCGCATGGAGGAGCTGAGAAGTGAGTAGGAAACAACGAGTCACTGTTACGCAGTTCACGATTCGAGATCGCCACGATGCTTGACCTTAGATACGCTATTCGTCAGCTGCTAAAGAGTCCGGGTTTCACCGCCGTGGCCGTGCTCACTCTCGGTCTGTGTATCGGTGCCAATCTAACGATCTTCGCGATGCTCGACGCCATCTTGGTTCGTGAGTTGCCGTTTCCCCAGCCGGATCGACTGGTAGTGCTCAACAATGTCTATCCAGGCGCAGCAATCGAACGCGCGGGTGCATCGACCGCCAACTATTTCGAGCGTCGTGACACGATTGATTCCCTCGAATCCGTGTCGATGATTCGACTGGGTTCCAGGGTCATCGGCGAAGGCCTATCCACGCACGTTGTGAAGGAGGCGCGGGTCACGCCTGAGTTTTTTGAGACTCTTGGAATCTCGTTGGCCATGGGACAGACGTTTTCGGAAGCGGACTTCGATTGGGGCAAGAACACCATTGTCAGCGATCGTTTCTGGCGAGATCATTTCAATGCCGACCCTGATGTATTAGGCATGACGATGACGATCAGCGGCTACCGTTACACGATCATCGGCGTTTCGCCTCCTGGATTCCGTTTTCTTTCGTCCGATGCTGAGGTCTACACGCCATTCGGACATTATCGAAAACAGCGCCTTCCAGACAGTCGCCATGCAAACGACGGCGAAATGGTCGCGCGACTCAAGGACAACCGGTCAATCGCGGACGCACAGGCAGAGATGGATGTGCTGAACTCGCGGCTGCTTGCTGATGATCCCATCGTAGACACCATCCAAAACAGCGGTTATCGCACTTTGGTGGAATCGTTACACAAGGATCATGTGAGAACGGCGAAACCGGTCTTAATGCTGGTGCAAGCGGGTGCTCTTTGTTTGCTATTGATTGGCGTTGCGAATCTCGCGGGCCTAATCATGATCCGCGCAAGCGGAAATACGAAAGAGATCGCCGTTCACATGGCGTTAGGCGCCAGGCGATGGCACGTCGTTAGGAAAGTTCTGCTAGAAACTACGTTGCTCTCACTAGCTGGAGCCGCGATTGGTATCACTTTGGCAATATTCGGCATCAAGCTAACGGAGCTGATGGGTGCGGACGCGTTTCCATTAGCTGCCAACATTGCCTTCGATGGCCGGACAGCCATCGTCTCTTTCCTCGCCGCCATCGCACTTAGCAGCTGGCTCGCGGTCCCTGCAATATGGCTTAATTGGGGTAGGAACATCGGCGCTGACTTGCAGAGCGAGACCCGTAGCGGCACGTCCAGCAGGCGAGTTCAGCATCTGCGCCATGGCCTAATCGTCGCACAGATCGCCGCGGCCTTCGTCCTCTTATGCGGGGCTGGATTGCTATCGATGAGTCTCAGAAGGGCGCTCGAGAAGCCGACCGGCTTCGAAACTGAGCAAACCCTGACGGCCGAAGCTGGCATCCAGTACCGGAAGTATCCACACCTTCACCTAAGGCGTGCCATCGTTGACCGCATGCTGGATAGCGTTCGCGCTCTCCCGGGAGTGACATACGCTTCCGTCTCCAGCGGATTGCCCTTCACTCTCGACGGCTCTGTAACAAGCACCATTTTCAAGGAGGGGCTCACGGCGGATTCCGGTGGGAGTCAACGTGCTCATTACATTTCTTCTGTAACACCCGAGTACCGGAACGTGATGAGTATTCCGCTACGCGCAGGACGCTTCATTGAAGGTGCAGACTGCAAACACGACCGGCCTCGTGTGGCTGTGATCGACGAAGCGCTCGCGGATCAGTACTGGCCTAATGGAGATGCTGTAGGAAAACGCTTTTCCACTCATAGTTATTCTCTTTACCAAGGCAAACTCTTTAGCCCTGCGGCATCTACGTTCAACGAGTCGCGTGCTTATACCATCGTTGGCGTCGTCGGAAACGTAAAACAAACGGATCTCACTGAGTTGCGAGGAATCGGGACGATCTATTTGCCCTACACCCATTCACTTAGGTTTCACTTAGTTTTGCGAACGTCAGGCACGCCCATTGCGATGATCTCAAGTGTGCGGGATGCCGTCAAAAAGGTCGATCCAGAGTTACCGGTCGAGAATTTCAAGACCATGGGAACGCACGTTCACGATAGCCTTGCTGTGCGTCGGTCGCCCATGATCCTTGCTTCCGTCTTTGCCGGCGTCGCGCTTCTGCTGGCATCAATCGGAATCTATGGAGCTCTGGCCTATGCTGCGGCTCAGCGCAGGCGGGAGATAGGTATTCGGATGGCGCTGGGGGCAATGCCTGAACAGATTGGCCGCCAGTTTCTATCGCTTGGTCTGCGGCTCTTTGCTTTTGGGACACTGCTTGGATGCTTTGGCGCTTGGGCGGCAGGACGAGCCATGCAAAACATCCTGTTCGAGGTTCCATCTGTCCACATACCGACATTCGCCGGAACTACGATCGTCTTGAGCGTGGTCACGTTGCTGGCTTGCCTTGTGCCCGCACTTCGTGCTGCTCGCGTGGATCCCATGGAAGCGCTAAGAGCTGAGTAGACAGAACTAAATCGCATCTTCCACACAATTCATGATTCGAAATCGCCACGATGCTTGACCTCAGATATGCCTTTCGTCAGCTGTTCAAGAATCCTGGCTTCACCTGCGTCGCGATTCTAACACTTGGACTTTGTATTGGAGCCAACCTGACGATTTTCGCTGTGCTGGACGCGATTGTCGTTCGCGCGCTGCCGTTTCCGGAACCCGACCGATTGGTTGTTGTCCATAATGCGTATCCGGCAACGGGAATCGAGCGAGGCAAGGCAACCATAGGAGACTACTACGATCGTCGCAAGGCCTTAGAGGCCTTCGAGTCGATAGCCATGTTTCAACAGCGTCCCTTTGTCATTGGCGAAACCGGTTCGACTCGACTTGTTGACGTCGGCCTCGTGACGCCCGACTTTTTCCAAACGCTCGGAGTTCCATTAGCCATGGGGCGGGCGTTTACCGAAGCGGAATTAGACTACGGTTCGAGCCCAATCGCGATTCTCACTGATCGTTTCTGGCGAACTCATTTCGAATCGGATCCCAACGTGCTCGGCCGCACGTTCATGCGAGATGGCCTTTCCGCAACAGTGGTTGGCGTGTTGCCGCCCAAGTTCCGATACCTGTCATCGAAGGTCGAAATCTATTTGCCACTAGGGCATTTTCCCAAGCATCGAGTCTCGCCAGGTCGACACACTCAGAGGGCGAGAAGGCACGATGGCCAGATGATCGCGAGACTCTCACCGACCGGGTCGATTGCAGACGCGAATTCGCAATTGAGTGTGCTCAACGCACGTCTGCTCGCTGATGATCCAATGGCCAAGAGTACGAAGGACACGGGGTATCACAGCTGGGTAGCTCCGTTACACGAGGACCACATCAGTACTGTGAAGCCAATCCTAGTTTTACTGCAGTCCGCTGTGCTTTGTCTGTTGCTGATAGGCAGTGCAAATCTCGCTGGCTTGCTACTGATTCGAGCTAGTGGCCGTGAGAAAGAAATCGCGGTTCGCAAGGCCCTCGGCGCTGGCCGAGGGCATCTTGCTTGCCAAGTGCTCATCGAAACCCTCATGCTCTCTCTGGGAGGAGGTGTCATTGGCGTGTTGCTGGGCGTCCTCGGACTCAGGCTAATCGAACAATTGGGAACCGGCATGCTTCCTTTGGGAGCAAAGATCGCGTTCGACGGCCGAATCGCCATTGCTTCCATCATTGCGTCGGTCGCAGTGGGTGCGGGTATCGCGCTCCCTCTCATTTGGATCAACCTGCGAGACACGAGCAATGTTTCTCTCAATAGCGAGACTCGCGGTGGAACTTCAAGCCGAAGCGTGCAGCGTGTGCGTCACACTTTCGTCGTAGCTCAGATCTCGATCGCGTTTATCCTTCTTTGTGGGGCGAGTTTGCTTAGCGTGAGTCTCAAACGAGCGTTGGAAAACTCGCCCGGATTCGAGGTCGAACACGTCTTGACTGGCGGACTAAGCCTCCCGTGGCGAGACTACGGGCCCGATTCGTCAAGGGTGGCTTTCGTTCGTCGTCTCCTAGATCGACTTCGGGCACAACCCGGTATCAATTGGGTTGCGGTCTCGTCCGCTTTGCCTTTCACAAACGCCGCGGACGCGCCTACTACCGTTCTCGCAGATACCTCGGAACCGGGTGCACATCGTACTCTCCGCGCCCACCATTTTTCCACTGTCACCTCCGACTACTTGAAAGCGATGGATATTCCACTCTTGAAGGGCCGGTTTTTCGAAGATTCTGATAGTGGGCTCAAGGGCGTGGAGTGGTATGACACTGATGCCGACGGCCCACCCCGTGTGGCAGTGATCGACGAGGTGTTTGCGCAGCTGCATTGGCCGGACGGCGACGCTATCGGTCGTCGTTTTTCGACAAATCCAGCAGCCTTCGACAAACGTACAACCTACACGGTAATCGGCATCGTCGGAAAGGTGAAACAAATCGATCTCTCCGAGACCGAAGAACTCGGTGCCGCCTACTTGCCCTACGTCAAGGTTCCCGAATTTCACGTGATCGTTCGTTCGCCACTCTCAGCCAACGTCATTACGTCGACGTTGGAGAAGGCGGTTGGGGAGCTCGATCCAAACTTGCCGATCTATGACATTTCGACAATGCAGACTCGCATCGACGATAGTCTTGTCATGCGTCGTTCACCAGCGATCCTCGCCACAGTATTTGCCGCAGTGGCGCTCCTGTTAGCCGCCATCGGCATATACGGAACGCTTGCCTACGGCGTTGCGCAGCGTCGCCGTGAAATCGGCGTGCGCATGGCTCTTGGCGCCCGGCGACGGCAGATAGGTAGTCAATTCCTTTACATGGGTATCAAGCTATTCGCGGTAGGTGCTTTGATAGGAACTATCGGTGCCTGGACCGCTGGAAGGATCATGCAAAGCATTCTGTTTCAAGTTCCTCCGTTGCACGTTCTTAGCCTCTGCGGAACTGCCATAGCGATTGCACTCGTAACGTTGGTAGCCTCGTTGATTCCTGCCATACGAGCCAGCCGAATTAACCCCATGGAAGCCCTGAGGAGTGAGTAAGTAAAAAACACCGACTGGACCTATCACGAACCCGGTGTTAGGCGTGAACTGCCGTAACTGACTAGAGGATGGACATGGAAACGTTTTCACTTCGGGAAATGCTGATCTGTGTCACGATGCTTGCGATACCGTCGGCGCATCTCTTCCGTTTGGTGCCCCATCAGCTACATACCGGCTGAGTTCCGCCGTCACGATGCTGCTCACGTCCTTGTTTCCCCGAAAACGCGTTGAAAGTGGTTCGAATGGTGCGACTCCGTTTCGAGCGTGGTCGCTTCCTTCGAGCCATCAGGAAAAGACGCGAGGTACTCGGTGCACAATTGTTTCAGCCGAACAGTTTTTGTCACCTGAGGACGATTTGTTGACTTGCCGCCTGAAATCAAGAACTTCCAGACCTGGTCGATGCTTAGCCTTTCAGGCAGCTCTAGAACTCCTTGCTCCAGGAGGGAGAGCGTACGCTCGACGACTACCTTTAGTTGGTTGGCCTCATCCTCGTCTTTGGTGCGAAGTGACCGATGAATCTTCTGCCGTTGGTAGCGTAGCTCCAGGTGGCGTGCAGCGTAAGCTTGCCATTGCGAATCCTCTGAATTGGAAGTTGGTAGTTGGTAGTTGGTAGTTGGGTGAAACCGAGAGCAGCGTCTGTAGAGCTTGCTGAAACTTGTCGAGCCAACGCGCTGCAGTCAACGGAGCATGTTCTGCTGCGACGGAATAGTAATGGCGAAGATCGTTCTTCGCTCTCTCCGTGACAACGACTTTGTACGTCATTCCGCTTCGGGAACTCCGAACTCCTTCCTGATGTCGGCGAAAGCATCGTCGAGGGGCTGCAACCGGCCGTTGGCGGCGTCATCGAGGCCATCCTTGATCCCCGACACGGCTTGCTCTCGTTCCTCGCGCAGCCAGCGCAGAGCTTGCAGAACGACTTCTTCCCGAGTCGCATACCGTCCAGTCGAGAACTCCTGCTCGACAAACGGCTCAAGTTCTGGCGGAAGTTCGATTTGCATTTGCGTGTCCCCCTTGAGACATACTACCACGATCCACCGATTCTGGCCAAAGGAGACGGCAGGCCTACTTGGGCAAAAATGCTGTTTTGCTGCGACCTCCCGGGCGACACGGTGGTTCCGATGAGAAGTTTCAAAGCTGCAGATTACATCTCATTCTCCTTTCCCAAGCTTACTTGGCGCAAGCGATGAAGCAGAAGCAGTTTCGGAGCTTTCGTTTCTGGCGTCGGCGTGTCAAGTCACCGCCTCACCCGCCCAAGCCCCACCTGACCGAGGATACGCCCTGGTCGCTGGATTGGTGCTCTCCTGGATCGGTTACGGAATCTGTAAGCCTCGCCGACGTCTTGGCTCGCGTTCCCTGGGTGAGCGATTGGCGGAATCAGCCTATCACGCGGCGCTAGGCGTGACAGAGCAGCAAGCAACGGATACAAGTAGTTACAACCTCCCGCGCGTTCGCTTAGTTCGTTAGGCCGCCTCCGGATCGCCGCGATTGCGAGCCCATTGAAGTATCAGCACGCGCCAACCAACGTGATGTCAGTTGGGATGCAAACGATGAGTGACCCCTTTATCCCACGCGTCGGCGGAATCCTCAGCGCCGACATTGCCGTTCCCGAACACGAACGTGAAGTGCGATTCTACTCGCGCGTACTCAGCACGGGTGAGAGTCCGCTTTGGCGCCAGGATCTGATGAACAACCGAGGCATGCCGATCATCGGATTGGGTGCGCGCAGCGCGGAGTATGCTGACCTTCCGCTCCAATGGATGCCACACATTCAGGTCGCCGATGTCGCAGCCAGTGTCGAGCGTGCGCTCGATCTGAGCGGGAGTGAACTTATGCATGCCAAAGACGACGGTGGACAGAGCCAATGGGCGGTGCTGCTCGATCCGAATGGCGCGGCGTTCGGGATCATCCCAGTCGTTTCTGCGGAGGCATTTTCCTCAACTGAGGGCGTCGCATCGCGCGACGCCGCGGCGCGTGTGGGTTGCATCTCCTGGCTCGACCTGACGGTCTCCGACGCCTCGACAACCCGTGACTTCTATCGCCAGGTCGTAGGCTGGTCGGTGCAGGACGTCGATATGGAGGACGCAAGTGAGCGCTATGCTGACTACAACATGTTAGGTGATGATGGAAACCCGGCGGCGGGAGTCTGTCATGCGCGCGGCGTGAACCTGGGTCTGCCACCTATCTGGATGATCCACCTTCCCGTTGGCGACCTCGCCGAAAGTCTCCGCCGGGTACGAGAGGGAGGGGGCAAGATAATCAAGGAGACCACGGGGGCCGATGGCGGTAACGCCTATGCGGTCGTTCAGGACCCCGTGGGCGCGACCCTGGCGCTGGTACCAGGATAAAAGCGCCGCGGCCTAACAAATCGTTCGAGCCGACGCCGTTTTGCGGCGCGGCTAACTCAAAGCACAAGGCTGCAGACGTAGCCGTCTTTGTTTCGCACGTCCTGCTCCAGGAAATGGACGGTGATCAGCAGCGTTCCGTCCTTCAGCACGGAGAAGTACGGCTCGCGGCCCAGGAGCGGAATGACTGTTCGATCGGACCAAGTGTGCCCCTCGTCGGTCGAACGCCAAAGGAGCATGTCCTCGCGGAATCCGTCACCAATCTTCACGTGCGACGCATCAAACGCCACGATCAATAACTCTCCGTCAGGCAGCCTGGCGATGCACGGCTTGTAATCTCCTTTCTTTCCCAACGCGATCCGGGAGCACGGAATCCTCGCCGGCAAGGTCCTGGGATTTCGGACCTCGATGACACGATCGTCGTCCTCTGCAGCCTGTGTCTGTGTTACTTGAAGCTCAGCGAGTCCGAACAACATAAGCAATACGAGGAGGACCTGAGCTATGGCTTGAAAACAACCAGTCAATCGCCTGTCCTGCATGTATCGTTCCGTTCGTCGATTCGGTCGGGGACGATTCGAAAGAGCATATTGGCTGAACCGTAGCACTCCAAAGCAACGCTGTCTAGCTGATGTGTTTCCTTGATCTTCTCAAACCACCCTGCGGTTTTGGTCACCTTAACCGATCCGTCGGAGCCAATAACAGCCTGCGTTCGGCGTGAAACTGGTATGCGAGTTTTAAAGGTTCCCGCGCGGACCATCTCCGGTGATCGATTGAGGTGTTTAAGCGTCACTCTCCAAGGACCATTACGCAGGCTCCAGACCCGTGTCGCCAACCGGAACTAGAGTGTGGTCACGTCGATTCAGGCGCGGGGCGGCGACGTGACCGATCCTGCGGCGGCGGGGGCGACCGCGTCGTCCAGGTGCTTTTCCTTGCGCGCGGAGAACTCCTCTTACCTCGGTAGTTGAACGCGCGCTCAGCCGACCGATTGATGACGGACGTTGTGCCCAGTCGCATAGGGGGTCGCTAGAGGCTTTGTTGCGGGGCAGTCGAGTCACTCAACCCGCGCGGGTCGATTCCACCCGCAGCGCGAAGGGCGATTTGCTTCGACGCACGGGCCTTTCCGACCAGCTGCAGTTTCTGCGGCGAAAAGATGGCCGCTCTGCGGGACGCGAACCTTGGCCAAGTCCTGAACCGCGAACAGTACCTTTGTCGGGTCACCGGCTTCGTCCGTTGGAATCTCGAACGGAATTAAGGCATCGAGCTGAGTGGCTTTCGGGCTTCGAGTGAGCGTGTCCGTGAACACGTTGGGTGGTACAATTGTCACTCCAGTGCCCGGTGATGTAGCTGGGTGAAGGCTGTATGGGAAATGTCAGAGTATGAGAAACATGCGAAACACACCTACTAAATGGTTGGCCGCGCTAGCTTGTAGCGTGTCGCTGTTTTCAGCTGGTCTCTTTGGGGCGGAAAAGTCACCAACCCACTCACGTGTGTCCTATGGACCAGAGGACAGACAATGGCTGAATCTTTACCTTCCGTCTGGCAGTGAACCTGCCCCGGTATTCATTTACGCCCATCATAACGGCTCTACAGCAGACGATGTCAAAACCTCTTGGGCTGATCCTACGGTAGCAGCAGGAACTGCGATCGTTAGCTGGGAATCAATTGCAAAGGTTCAAGGTCTTTCCGATTTCAGAATATGCACTACGAATGCAAAAGTGATGTTCGCATGGGTGAAGAAAAATGCGGCGACCTATAACTTCGATGCCGATAAGATCATCATCGGAGGGCAATCGCGGGGAAGCTTTGTGAGTTGGGAACTCGCTCACTCTCAGGACGCAAGTATTGTGGGGATTTATATGGGACAAGCTCTGCCGGGGAAGTCTTTCAACGAAGGCCTGCTAGAACCGATAACGAAAAACGCTCCACCTATTTTTCTTGCCTACCGCAAAGAACCTGGAGTGGTTGGGGATAATCACGATCCTGCGCATGGTCTGAGGGTATTGGAGAGATACAAAGAATTGGGCATCGGGGATAGCGCTGAGCTGGTGCACAGCCTTAACGACACGAAGGATAATCAAGTCATGCAGTTTCTTCCGAAATTCGTACGTTCGCTTGGGACGCAAAAGCGATGAGGATCGTCTGGCAACTATGGGCCTGAACCGGGACTCGCTCGGAGTCCCTCCGGGGCACGAAGGTCTTGTGATCTTCGATGATTTTTCTGGGTGAACCGCAGGCCGGTTCAAGGCCCTCCCGCACTGGATTTCCGGAATCGACGGAGTCGTTGAATCAACCTCGAGACGACTCCAGCAAACGCTAGATCGATGTATCAGTTCCGAATGAGCAAGATGACGCTGAGCCCGGCTCGGGCCGTCATCTCTTCCTAGTTAGCTCCGAGCCTGTCCGGCTCCCCCCTGTATTCAGTTTCGCGACCCTGTCTTGCACTCAGTGTGGATTCCGACGCGCAAACGATTCCACCGGTTGTGCGAAGAGCATTTTGCTAACTCGCGCTCACGTGCTCGAACTGCGACGGTTCGTGCGCCGAAACCGGCCGCTCTGCAAGCCCAGAACACGCGTTTCACGTCGCTCCTGCTATTTCCGGGTTGGGGCGTTCTCCGTTTGTCGGAGCACGTGAGGCTTTGTCCGTTTCGGTTCAAATCTCGGTGCCACTTTCAAGCAATGCGACGGAATCACAATCGTCGATGTACCGCGAGGCGTTTAGCGCACTAGTCAAGCCTCTGCGAACCAGTGTTGGATTCTCGGAACTCGCCCGGTGTTTGGCCTGTTGATTGACGAAAGACGGCTGATAAGTACTGCACGGTGCCAAAACGAGTCTGCAGTGCGCTTTCGCTTAGCGTGCAATCGGTTGCCAAGAGCAATTCCTTTGTTCTAAATGGACACGTTCGATTTCGTCGTGAACGGTGCGACCGAGTACTTGTTTGAACCGGTTGTCCAGCGTCGATCTGGAGACATCAACTTCTCCGGTTACATCCGCTAATTGCAATTATGTCGAGACGCGGGACAATTGTTGGCAGACAATTGTGATGGTATGGCGACGTGGGACAGCTTTTGCAGTTGATCCGCATCTCTTCAAGCCGGGTTGATGCGATTCGCTCAGAAATAGAATGACTGAGCGCTGGAGTTAGCGAGATGCGGATAACCAACTTTCTTGTTCTTATGGTTTTGCTTAGCGCTCCCGTCGTCGCAGAAGATAGGCCGAATATCGTTTTCATTCTTGCTGACGATATGGGGTGGTCCGATCTCGGATGCTACGGAGCCGATTTGAACGAGACTCCCAATATCGACAGTCTTGCCGCGAGTGGAGTCAAGTTCACGGACGCTTATGCGATGCCGGTTTGCTCGGGGTGTAACCGCGGTTCCGCTTGGCCGATCTGATTGGTTGCGAAATCTGGGTAAACAAAAAGCGGCCAACCTGCCATGATTCGGGTGTTTTATCCGTTTCATCAAGGCAAGGAGGCCGCTTCCCATGAAGGTCGCTGATTTAAATGCTTCGGGCAACCCCAACTCGGAGAATGTGACAGCAATCGAAGACGCGCTCGAGATGATCGACTCGGTTACTGAGCAGCTGAAGCAGGCCGTTCAGGACGCAGCTCAGAGCGGCAGTTCGTTCGATTCGGTGGAACGAAGCATTCGTGATACGGTGTTTCAATTGGGTCATCAGACAATCGAATTGTTCATACGCCTGCAAGGAGAAGGCGATTTGGGTCCTGAGATCGCTAGCAACGACGGTAAGCCCCTCTACCGGAGTGAGGAGGCTCATCAGACAACGGTTCGATCCATCTTCGGAACTCATCGGTTCGAGCAGTTTACCTACGCACCAGGTGCCAAGAAGGCGATCCAGCTGCGGCCGATTAGCGCTCGCATGTCGCTGCCACCGCGGCAGTGGTCCTATTTGCTGCAAGAGTTCTCGCAAATGTTGGCGGTTGACTCGTCGTACGAACAAGCGATGACCAATTTGGGGGCGATCCTCGGTGGTACGTTTTCGGTCGATACGGCCGAAAAAATCAATGCCGAACTTGGGCGGGTCGCAGGTGAGTTTTTCGACGACTTGCCGCAACCAGAACCTGGCAGCGAGGCAAAGTTGCTTGTAGCCACTGCGGACTGTAAGGGCGTACCCCTGGTGAAAAACGATTCGTCCAAGGTCGCTGCATTCGAGACGGCAAAGAAGAATCCTGGTAACCGACGGATGGCCACAGTGGCCAGTGTCTACACGGTTGATCCTCACGTCCGCTCAGCTGAAGAGGTCGTCGCAGCGTTATTTCGCGACGAACCCGATGAAGAGACAACGCAAGTCAAACGCCCTCGACCTCAGAACAAGAACACAACCGCTCACTTTCCCACGCTGGAAAGTGATGGCGTGGGCGGTGAACTTCCCATCAGCGGAATTCACGTAGCCATAGCCTGGATCATCGGTCAGGTGACTGCACGCCGACGCAGTGGACAAGTCTTGATCACGCTCATGGATGGCCAGGACAGCCTTTGGGAGACGATGAAGCTGCATCTGTCGTTCGGTGCGCGGACAGTTCCGATCTTGGATATCCTTCATGCCTTATCCTATGTCTGGGAAGCAGCCGGTCTGTTCAAAAAGGACGATGCTGGCCGCAAAGCGTTCACTCGCACACGTTTGTTGCGAATCTTGCGAGGTGAAGTACGGTCTGTCATTACGGGCCTGCGCCGCCTCGGAACCACGGCGGGGCTGACTGGGAGGGCCGCAAAAGACCTGGCTCGAATCTGCGGCTATCTGGAAAAAAACGCCGACCGAATGCGCTATGACGAGTACCTGCGTCGAGGTTATCCGATTGCGACCGGTGTCATTGAAGGCGCGTGCCGTCACTTGGTGAAAGATCGCATGGAACGCAGCGGGATGCGCTGGACGCTTGAAGGTGCTCGTAGCATGCTCAACCTGCGAGCTGCATTTCAAAGCGACCACTGGCGAACGTTTCTGGATCACCGGATGGCCGTCGAAGGGGCATCGACACACGCCAACCAAGACCTGCTTGACAACTATCCAGCGATGACGCTCGCATGTTGACCGTCGGATCGACGGTTACACCCGTTTGCTCGCCGACGCGGGCAGCGTTGTTGACAGGCCGGCATGCAGCGCGAGTCCGGATGACGATCTGGTCGGAGAACGCGCTTCAGGGGGGACCGCAGAATCGAAAGCTCTTGCAAGCCGATTCGCTTCACAGTTTGCCGCACTCGGAAACGACGTTGGCGAAGCATCTGCAGGACGCGGGCTATTTGACGGCGCTGCTTGTTCTTCTTCGGCTTGTCTCTATCAATCGCGATGTACAGCGTAATACTGATGGCCAACAGAATGATGGCTCCCGTGAGGTAAAAGAGGATTAAATTGTCTGGCTGAAACGTCATTGTTTGGCGTAGTTATAGGCAACGAGGGCAGTCGTTGAGAAACCCACCAACAACCCTATACCTAACAATGCTAGTAGGGGTTGGAAGGTGTCAAGAGCATACGGCAAGACAACGGAAGCAAGGCTGACCTCGGCGAAGTTGGCGGACAGATGGGCCAACATTTCGATGTGGTGCTTGGTGAGCTCCATTGCCCGCATCATGCCACAGCGATTAGCGAAGTGCACGCTCAATATGACCGCGCAGCTTGGCTGGGTCGTAGGTCTTGAAGATCGGCACCATAATGAGCAGGATGCCGGCGCTGCGTAGTACGTTGGCTACAAAGGCGTCTCGGTCCTGCCGTTGAGCCTGGTCATGAGTGGCGTCATTCAACTCGATAGCTGCCACAATGCGGCTGCTCTTGGGATACATCAAGACGAAGTCGAGGTGCTTGCTTTGGATCTTGCGGAACGCCGTGCTGCTGGGTGGGCCCGGGCAGGTAATTACGTCGGCTAGCCGAACCTTAGGAGCAACGTGAAATCGGCTGCCCACAGCGGGTAGCAGGCCAGTGGTATAGAAGCGGCGTTCGCCGGGAGTTAGGAGTGTTTTGCGCGAACTATACGGCAGAAGCAGCGGATAGAGGTTGTTTTGAGTCTCGTTAGTTGCCACCACCCTTCGTGGTTTCGTAGCGGTTTTCATGTTGCAGCCAGAGCGTGCCCTAAAGGGCGGTACCTTGTCAAACACGCTCGGAGCATGGGAGACTGGGGTCGCAACTCTGAACGGCGCCACCCCCCGAGGTACACTGATCGGAGCCAATGGAGGGTCCGTGAAGATCAAGGATCGTCGCGACTTCACTTGCTAGCCCGATGCTCGATTCGGGATTCTAAAATGTCCTCCTTTGTGTTGTAGGCCCTCCAACGCCATCTTCTTTCGTTGCGGCGCTGTCAACGTTAACGAAGTCTTACCTGAAGATAACCAAACGAATTCGCGGTGCATCGCGTTAAGTTTCCGTGCGCTACTACTCAGCCACTGTTTCAGCCACTGCAACTTCCCGATCACGACTTTTACTTCTCCGTCTGTTGCCGGATGAATCTCGATCCAATAGATCATCTCCCGACCGTTCAAGTTGGAGGGTCTGTGTCCAACTCCGTAATCCCAGCGCGGATCATTTGGCTGATCTGCTTGCAACACCGAGTCCAGATCCACACTGCCGGACAAACGTTGTGTGTCCTGAGCGTCAACGTGCGTGCGATCTTGACTACGCAGTGCTCTTAGACCTCTGCAATATGCCTCTCCGAGACCGGTCGTCTGTTCGACTGCATCTTTGAATGTCATTGGCGCCGCTTCCTCGGTGGATTGGCAATCGCGCGGGCAACGGCCTCATTCGCCCGGCCACTGAATTCGCCTAGGCCACCCCAACCATTGGAACCATTCTCCTCGGCGTCAGGGTCCAATTCGGAAATGTCACGGGTTTTACCGGACTTACGATCGAAGTAGTGCACCGTAACCTGCTTCTTCATAACTGTGGCCGCGAGTTCCCTCATCGGCCCCGTTTTGGGTGCTTCAAAAACCGACAGAAGCGACGATGCATCAGCTTTGTTCGATGTCAGATGTTGCAGCGCCCATACCGCCTCCAGGACTTGTGGAGAATGCGTCGACAGGCAAACCTGGTAACCACGCCTCATCAACTCGAATACCATCATCAACAACGTGCTTATCGCCCGTGGGTGCAACCCCATCTCCAGCTCTTCAAGAACGACCCAGCGTATTGTGTCTCGCCGTGAAACCTTCGAAGGTGGCATGAGCCAGTAAAGCCCCAAAAGCAACGGGACAAACTCCCGTTGTCCGGCCGACCAGACCATAAAAGGAAGGGGGTCGCCGGTAGTTTCCAGTACCAGCCGTTTCTGGACACGTGACTTATCGACTTGCAGCCGAAAGTCAGCAAATACCGTACGGCTCAGCATGTCCCGAAAACCACTCTTGAGCCTATTCGGCTGAGGGAAGAGTCTCTCTTTCGCACTAAACTCCTGCTCCAACAGTGTTCGCAGTCTCTCACTGAATTCGCGTACCGCAAAAGGGTCCCCAGCTGAGTAATCAGTAAATGGCCTCGGCCAGCCGTCACGAAGCGTCAATACGCGCTGAGCAGGGATGAAGAACAGGGATTCATCGGTATTGCGTCGTCTCCGCTTTATGATGCCTTGGACGTCGACGGGCTTATTTCCCCATTCGACGGCGCTCTGACCATTTCGCCAGATCGACCGCATCCCTTCACCGAAGTAGATGTCGAAGAACTCTGGAAGCTTGCCTGACCAGTCAAGTCCGTGACGCCCTAATTCCCTTTGCACATGTCCCGCATCAACCATCAGTTTCAGAAACTGAAGTGCGATGCTCTTGCCAGTGGCCTGTGGTCCGACCAAAACGGTAAGGTCGCCAAACGTCACATCGGCCTCAACGATCTGGCCGACATTCCTAAGTATCAAACGACTGGCCATGACAAGCTCCACGGGTTGCATCGTCTTCTTGTTCTCGACATCACGATTTCCTTTCAGCTAGTCCTGGTACGTCAACTTCCGCTATGTAGCGCCCAAACGTCGCCCAACCAACTGATTGCCCCCGATCTTCTCGATGTTCCAGGTATACTTCGCTGTCGCAGTCTCGCGCCTACAAGAGTGATCCTACACGGTATCGTCGAGCCTTTGCAGAGCAATCCTACGGACTCAGGGTCACTCCGGCCCCAACGTACGGCGGACTAGGAGCGTGTGCGCCGCACGATTCGACCATTTTCGGTGTCTGCCCCGAAGCGCCAAATCAGCTGATCGGCCGAAGGCAAAGCCTGGACACGGAAATCGTCGCCCCGCAAGGACTGACGCGCTCGCCAGCGTCATCGCATTCGGCGAATGGCAAAACGACTCCTCCACCAATTCACCGGGTGCGAACGGTTGACGAATTTACCTTTTCGGGTCATTGAAAACAGAGAGTCGAGTGCGAAGAATTCGGACGCAGCGGGACACTACCGACACAGGGATGACGAAGGCAGGACGGATGATCGATCGCACTGAAATCGACGCCAAGGCCGAAGAACTCGGCGTACATACATCCAGTGTCCAGCGAGATTATGTCTTCGGGTGGTTGCTCAAAGGCATCTACTCGCAAGGCGAGCTTGGAAATCGCGTGGTTCTCAAGGGAGGCAACTGCCTTAGGAAAGCGTATTTTCCGTTCGGAAGATATTCTCCCGATCTGGATTTTTCAAGTGACGCGGGTCTGCCGCATGGGTTCGTCACAGATGAACTCAACGCTGCATGTGAATTTGCATCCCGGCAGTGCGGGGTTGTCTTTGATACGTCCAGAACTCAAACACGTGACAAGACTAACGCCGATCCCAAACTTCAAGTAATCGAATCGCGCGTCTATTTTACAGACTTCTACGGGCAAGAGAACTGGATGACCATCAGCATCCGCCTCGACATCACACAGTTTGACCGCCTATACCTTCCGATTCAAAATCGTCAGCTTATTCACGCGTACTCGGACTATGATCAGTGCCAGACGGAAATCCGCTGCGTAAAGCTTGAAGAACAACTGGCCTCAAAAATGAAGTGCTTGCTACAACGTCGACATGCAGCCGACCTCTTCGACTTGATTGCTACCACATTCATCGCACCCGAGTTCGCGGTCAACCGCCAGGAGGTCCTGACGACTTTTCTGAGAAAGACAATCTTTGGCAATGCGCTTGGCATCGCCAAAGGGCTGTTTCTTGATTTGCCAATCGACGTGTTCCGAGGGTTGTGGAGTAAGTACATCGTCTGCCCCACCAGGAGCGTCATCAGTTTCGACGACGCGATGGCGTCATATCAGGCGCTAATTGAAGACCTTTTCGTCTCTGTCGCAACCAGCCAGCGCCAAAGTACGTTCTTCCCGGCGAAACTACGAAATCCCATCATGGAGGCCGGCCACTCGTTGACGTTGCTTGACCTGACGTATGACGATATACGTCGGACAGTTGAGCCATACTCCCTAAACTACAAGATACGGAAGGATGGAGTTGGACGGGAGTATCTCTACGTGTACGACCGTAGCGGTGGGCACTCTGGCCCCGGCATAAAGGCGATGGTCGCGAGCGGTGTTCAGGCGATTGCCAACACTAACGAGAAGTTTGAGCCTCGCTTCAGCGTCGACCTTCGCAAGGCGGGAGAGATGGATGGCTCGCCCTACTTTGATGCCCAACGGGCGCGCCGTACATCCGCATTCGGCGTCTCGCGAACAAGCTGTCGCCGTGCAAGCTCAAGATCACACAACTATGTCATCGAATGCAATGTTTGCGGCAAGAGATTCTATCGAACGAAATACTCGACGAGGCTTAACCAGCACAAGGACAAGTATGGCAACCGCTGCCTCGGGAAGTTTGGCCATCAGGTGTGAGAGTATGATCTTCAATGCCTGACTACGCGAGAGTGCCACAACGCAGTGCGGCTCAACGGCTGGCTTGATTGGCGAGCCATCCGTCTCCACCTCGGTGGATTCCGAGGTGGTAACAACGAAAAAATCACCGTCTTGGTTGGCGGTGTCGGCCTTGATCTGTTGCTTTATAAAAGGCCTTTCAGAAGCACGGAAACGTCGTTCCGAACTTGTGTGCCGCTGCGAGCGACGACCAAACAGAGATGGTAAATGTTCTCTGCTCGACGAAAGCCCGTGCGCAGTTACGAAAGAACAAACATCAGTTACCAAACCACGCAGTACCGGTCTACCCGAGGGTGACGGATGCCGGTGTCGCAACGACCGCTCACCCTGCCACAGCTGGCGTGCGCTTGTCAACTTTTCGTGGAAGCAGCACTGCGGGCTTCGTTTGACGAAGCTGCGCTTCCATGTCGTCGTACTTCACCCGCTCCGAGGCTCCATTGGGATCACGAAGCAAATCTACCGGATACCAAATGGCGTAGGTTTCCTCGTGCAGCGCCTTCGTGACGCTTTCCAGCGTCGCTAATACGACCTGGGGACGTGGGTTCACTCGACGAATGTGAGTGGCGTAGCGGGCCAGAGCCCGCAGATCATTACCGCGGCGGTTCTGAACCACAAAGCACAAGCGGTACGTCGGAATGGGGCGGTTGAGATTGGAGTGTTCTCGGAACAAGGTTGCCAACTCCCCTCTCCCGCCTTGCTCGTACCACCGCTGGTGATTCTCGACCTTAGCACGAACGGTCCGCATGTCGTGCGTGCCCATCTCGATCTCAAAATAGAACTGGAAAGGAAAGGTCAACGGGCCTCGGCGCCCCAGCAGCAACGTTTGGAAATCATCAACCACCCGCTTTCGCTTTCTCTCGCCGTTCTCCTGGGTGGTCACCAGCATTGGGCGCTGAAACAAGCGTCGGTCCAACTGCTCGATGGTCAACACCGGCTGTCTGGCAACCCAGGCCGTGACCAACGCCATCACGTCTGTGACCGCTAGTTCATGCCGTAGCTGCCAGGGCTGTATCGTCTCGTGCCGGTGCGACGCAACCGGAAAGCGGTTTTTGCGCGTCTTTAGATAGGATTGACCACGACTAGGAAGGTAATAAATCAAATGCTCGTGTCGCATGACGCGCGGCTTGGTATCGACCAGGCCCAAACGCTTGAGTTCGGCCAAGTAACGAGCAGCAGTCTTAATGGTGGGATCGATCCAACGCAGTTGCTGAGCCGTTACATAGCCGTACTGGTACACGAGCCGCAGCACCTTCAGGTAAGGCTGAGGCTGATAGTCGAAATGGTCATGGAGGCCGGCAAGCGCCGTTGAGCGGTTCGCCGTTAAGGAGTCGTTCATAAGCGGTTGAGCTGTTATCGGCGGTGCTGTTGCCCGTTCAGGGCCTGGTCGTTCTGTCGCCTGCGGCGACAGTAGCCGTGCTTGCGTGATAACGCAGCCGTTACCGCCGAGCTGTTTGTTCGTCCGGCAGGACAGCGGTAACCCGGTACGGTGCCGTTGCCGACGAGAATTGTCAAGGAAGGCCGAACCTCCAATCTATTGTATCCGACCAAGTGTCCAGTGGCCGTGACAGTTTTTTCATCAGCGAGCACATTGTGAGTTCTGCCAGCCTTACTCCTCGCTTTCGTCCTGTGACTTTTTCCTTGGTTTATCTTGGGCCAAATGTGCGCAGAAAAGTGGCGAGTTCGACGTGCATGATCAACGGATCTGTTGACGTTCATGCCTCGGCCCATTGCGCTGTCAGACTACCGATCGCATGAGCGAAGCGATCCGTGTACAAATCACTTCGCGGAGAACGTGAAACGAATGTACCGGGCGGCGCAGTCTTTTGTCACCAAAGTACACGAACAGGATGAGCAAAAGGCTACGGTCTTTGGTCGAGCAACCTTCCTTCTGTAAATTCTGTCGATCTCATTTTCGCGTTTTGTAAATAGTATGGAGCGGCTTCGCCGCCGTTTTCTTTTGCGTTCACGCAGACCGGGGGGCTCATTGCCGCCCCCCTGGACCCCCGCTAGCCTTTCTCTGTGTTCCGTTTTTGGGAGGCGTTGTTTGCATTGTCAAATAGACTTTGCCAGTTTCCCAATCGTCGCTGGTCTCGCTGAGGATCGCGCTGACTAACCGCAGGAGCGACGCTTCGTTGGGAAACAGCGTTGCCACTCTGGTGCGACGTTTGATCTCCTGGTTTAGCCGCTCAAGCATGTTCGTCGTGCGAAGACGGCGGCGGTGAGAAGGTTCCAATTCGAACACCGTCAGACTTTCCGCAACGTTGGTCTCGAGCCAACGGGATAGATCCGGCGCCGTCTCGGCGTACTTCTCGACCATCAACTTGAGGAGACGATCTGCTTCGTGACGATCCGCTGCGTTGAGCACGTTACGCAAGTCCTGGATGACTTCCGGACGCATGGTTATCTTGGGTACGTAGTTCAGAGCGTTCTGGAGGAGGTGAAACTGGCAGCGCTGCCAGGCCACGCCTGCGAAGCATGCCTTGCGAGCCTGCTTCAGCCCCGCGTGATCGTCGGAAACGATCAACTGAACACCGTGCAAGCCACGGTCGATCAGACTCTTCAAGAAGCTTCTCCAGTGAACCTCTGCTTCGGAAAGTGAGACGCTGACGCCCAGGATGCTGCGTTGACCGTTCTCCAAAATGCCGGTGGCGATCAGTACCGCGCAGTCACGTACGCTGCCTCCGTGGCGAACCTTCTCGTAGCGAGCATCGAGAATCACATACGGCACCGTTTCCAGTGGACGCTCCCGCCAGGCTTGCAGTTCTTCGTCCAGCAGCTCGGCGGCCCGACTGACCTGAGTACTACTGACCTCCAATCCACACAGCTCCTGAGTGATCTCCGCCACTTTCCTGGTCGATACTCCCTGCACGTACATCTCCGCCACCGCTAATTTGAGCGCCCGCTCACTGCGTTCGCCCCGTTCCAATGTCGACGGATAGAACTCCACATCTCGGGTCTGAGGAACGTTAACGCGCAGTTGGCCGAGTCGGCTGTTGACCGTCTTGGACTTGTATCCATTGGCATATCCACGTCGCGCTTCGGTCCGCTGATACGGCATCGCGCCCAGGGCTTCCGCGCGCTCGAGTTTCATCGCCTCATTCATGAGAATCTCAATCGCGTGCCCCATTCCCTCAAAGCCATGTTCGCCGAGTAGTTGGAGCAGCTCTTCGAAACGAGTAGATTGATCGTCGTGGGCCATGTGGGTCTCCTTTCGCTAGAGTAGTGTCCTGCGAAAAGAAAGATCGACAGCGGCCCACGCTTTTTCAAGCCGCCTATCAGCGACGCTCCGAATCAATTAAGTTCGGCGCGCCACTGCGCTTTTACAGAAAGAATGTTACACCACCCGGTCTTTGCTAAGTACTTGTCGCACGGCATCTTGTGGTTCGTGTTTTGCGCGAAGGAAACCCGTTGCATCATGGCTGGATTGAGCTCGATGTCGCTGCCGAACTGGGTGTAACCGCGGTTCCGCTTGGCCGATCTGATTGGTTGCGAAATCTGGGTAAACAAAAAGCGGCCAACCTGCCATGATTCGGGTGTTTTATCCGTTTCATCAAGGCAAGGAGGCCGCTTCCCATGAAGGTCGCTGATTTAAATGCTTCGGGCAACCCCAACTCGGAGAATGTGACAGCAATCGAAGACGCGCTCGAGATGATCGACTCGGTTACTGAGCAGCTGAAGCAGGCCGTTCAGGACGCAGCTCAGAGCGGCAGTTCGTTCGATTCGGTGGAACGAAGCATTCGTGATACGGTGTTTCAATTGGGTCATCAGACAATCGAATTGTTCATACGCCTGCAAGGAGAAGGCGATTTGGGTCCTGAGATCGCTAGCAACGACGGTAAGCCCCTCTACCGGAGTGAGGAGGCTCATCAGACAACGGTTCGATCCATCTTCGGAACTCATCGGTTCGAGCAGTTTACCTACGCACCAGGTGCCAAGAAGGCGATCCAGCTGCGGCCGATTAGCGCTCGCATGTCGCTGCCACCGCGGCAGTGGTCCTATTTGCTGCAAGAGTTCTCGCAAATGTTGGCGGTTGACTCGTCGTACGAACAAGCGATGACCAATTTGGGGGCGATCCTCGGTGGTACGTTTTCGGTCGATACGGCCGAAAAAATCAATGCCGAACTTGGGCGGGTCGCAGGTGAGTTTTTCGACGACTTGCCGCAACCAGAACCTGGCAGCGAGGCAAAGTTGCTTGTAGCCACTGCGGACTGTAAGGGCGTACCCCTGGTGAAAAACGATTCGTCCAAGGTCGCTGCATTCGAGACGGCAAAGAAGAATCCTGGTAACCGACGGATGGCCACAGTGGCCAGTGTCTACACGGTTGATCCTCACGTCCGCTCAGCTGAAGAGGTCGTCGCAGCGTTATTTCGCGACGAACCCGATGAAGAGACAACGCAAGTCAAACGCCCTCGACCTCAGAACAAGAACACAACCGCTCACTTTCCCACGCTGGAAAGTGATGGCGTGGGCGGTGAACTTCCCATCAGCGGAATTCACGTAGCCATAGCCTGGATCATCGGTCAGGTGACTGCACGCCGACGCAGTGGACAAGTCTTGATCACGCTCATGGATGGCCAGGACAGCCTTTGGGAGACGATGAAGCTGCATCTGTCGTTCGGTGCGCGGACAGTTCCGATCTTGGATATCCTTCATGCCTTATCCTATGTCTGGGAAGCAGCCGGTCTGTTCAAAAAGGACGATGCTGGCCGCAAAGCGTTCACTCGCACACGTTTGTTGCGAATCTTGCGAGGTGAAGTACGGTCTGTCATTACGGGCCTGCGCCGCCTCGGAACCACGGCGGGGCTGACTGGGAGGGCCGCAAAAGACCTGGCTCGAATCTGCGGCTATCTGGAAAAAAACGCCGACCGAATGCGCTATGACGAGTACCTGCGTCGAGGTTATCCGATTGCGACCGGTGTCATTGAAGGCGCGTGCCGTCACTTGGTGAAAGATCGCATGGAACGCAGCGGGATGCGCTGGACGCTTGAAGGTGCTCGTAGCATGCTCAACCTGCGAGCTGCATTTCAAAGCGACCACTGGCGAACGTTTCTGGATCACCGGATGGCCGTCGAAGGGGCATCGACACACGCCAACCAAGACCTGCTTGACAACTATCCAGCGATGACGCTCGCATGTTGACCGTCGGATCGACGGTTACACCCCTGCCGAACTCACCATGATTGCTGCCTGTCGATGCACAATAAAGCACATCCAAATAGCCATTTCAGTCGCGTAGCAAACGGCGCCTTCAATAAACCGACTACGGGCGGATTTGGTTTCCAACGATGGGTAGCGTAGAGCCCAAAACAACGCGAGATGACGACGGTCAATCAATGCAAAGAGCACATGAAAAGAATTGAAAGAACTGTTCAATACGGCAAGTGAATCCACGTCACACGCGGATGTTTTGGGTGGTAACGGACGTTGTTTTAGTGTCGACATGGACGTGTCACGCGATGTCCTGAGAATCGCGTCCGATTCTTCATGCCTTAAAGTTGCATAAGATTCTGTTGCATCAGCGCGATAGTCCTGGAAATAGCGTTGAACACTTTCAGACAACAGCTTGCGTGTGACCGAGCCTCATGAACGTTGAACAGACACTCCGGATAATTGAGAGCCGCCTGAGTCGAATTGAGGAGCTACTGACTGCTCCAACGAAGTCCGAGGCACTGTCCAGGAGGAGGTACTCAGTGGCGGAGGTTGCCGTCTTGTGCGACGGATTCGGTATCAAGAGTTACGCTCAGTACACCATTCGAAAGGCTTGCTCAGATGGAAGGATCCCGGAGGCCGAAAAACTTGATGATGGCAAGACTTGGTCTGTTCCGCGGGAGGCGGTACTGCGAATTCTTGACGAGGGGTTTCCACCCGAACGTCGAAACAACAACGGTCAGGTCATCGCGGACGACTCAGGGACGCCGTAGTCCAAGACACATAGAGCCCGAGCCTTGTCCTCAGGGAACAGATGCCGGTACCGGCGGCGCATCTCTTCGGTTTGGTGCCCCATGAATTCATCAATGATTCGTTGGTCAACTCCACGCCTGGCCAGGTTGGACGCGAACGAATGCCGAAGCACATGGTAGCCCCGGAGCACCCGCCACTTGCTGTGGCGCAGCACGGCGTCGAAAGCGTCCCGCGCCGTCTTGTCTTCAAGCGGTTTGCCGGAGCGCTTGGAGAACAGAAACTGACCCCCGGGGTGAGCATTTAGCCAGTTGTCGAGAATCTCCGAGAGCTGTGGGTGCAATGGCAGTTCGCGAAACGTCACACGGTACTCTTGCGAACGCTTCTTTTCTTTAAGAATCACGCGGCCGTTGACGTCGTCAATCAAGGTTCTGAACATTTCCGATCGGCGAGCACCAGTGTAGGCGATGAACGCGATCGCCGGGTAAATGTACGGTGCAAACCGGACAGCCGGAGCGGCCTTTTTGACGTGGTCGAGCAGCTCGCCGATCTCGTTCTCGCGCAGGAACAGCGCATCCCACAATTCACTGACTTCGGCGTCGGATAGGCCGCCACGGCTGACCCGTCGTTCGATTTCGTCGTAAGTCATGAACGCCTGTTTTTGATTCCCCCGGGGTTTGGGAATTCTAGCCGCCGGATTCTCGCCCCGTGCCCAGCCTCGACGGACAGCAAACTGCCAGACCAAGCCAAACGTTGACAGCTCCTTACCAATGGTGGCGGGTGCAATCATTCGGCCACGAATCCCGTTCTCTTTTTGTCTGCGATGGACGTAGTCTTCCAGTGTCTCGCACTTGATTGAGGCAACCTGGACTCTGCGACCAACCAAACGCTTGAGATGGGACAGATGGTGTCGCTCAGTCTTGAGGGTGGACAGTTCCTTGCTACCTTCCGCAAAGGAATCGAGGTAATCGTCGCAAACATCGGCGAAGGATCGTGATTGAAGCATGATGGGCTCTGGTGTCGGTACGACCTTGCCACTCGAAAGAAGGAAACGCCAAACTTCATCGGCGGACGTCCCTGGTGGGAGGACGAGAACGCCACGCTCGACGTACTCGACCGTCTGCTCCACGATGGAGAGCAAGCGGTTCGCCTCAGATTCGCTCTTGGTGCGCAGACTGCGCTGGAATTTGTGGCCGGCGAATCGCAGCTCAAGATGAAAGGGCCCAGAGCCGTGGCGACGGAGATTGGCCATTTGCTCGTCCTTCTGTTGGAGTTGGTACTTGGCAGTGGCCGCTGCCATTTCCGACAGTACCAAGCGGGTCAAAAATTACCCGCGTTTCGCCCAACACGTGCCGTGAATCTGCCGTGAGTTTTTTGGGCCGGACTCAGAAACCCTTTGTTTTAAGGGCTTTGAAAAGCTCCCCCGGTAGGACTCGAACCTACGACCCAGCGGTTAACAGCCGCTTGCTCTACCAACTGAGCTACAGGGGATTGTTCAGTTCAATACTCACTCACACACGGCCAATACTCGCTGCACTCCCGCGGACCCCACCGACAACTCCCAGACCCGCGCCGCATCTACCTGCAACCACCTACACCCCTTCAGTGCCCGCCCGGCAACCCGAATACTCGCCGACCTACGACACTCAGCAAACCCCGCGATACCGGACTTGGGCAATCCTGTTACCACACGGGGCACCCCTCCGTCCTGAATCCGCGACTACTACTACTCCAAGGCTGCCGTACGGTCCTTGAGCATCACCACGCGATTGCCCCGCGCGTTGAACTCCACTTGTGTCATGAACTGGCGCATTAACATTAACCCGCGACCCGAAGGTAACTCAAGATTCTCGTCTAACGTCGGATCCGGTACGCAACCAGGATCAAATCCCGACCCCTCGTCCTCCACCTCAATCCGTAACGCCGTCTCGCTCAAACGATACTCTACAATTACCTGCTTGTCCCGGTCCCGTTGGTTGCCGTGCTTGATCGCGTTCATCAACGCTTCCTCCACGGCCAAGTGAATCCCAAAACGGTGCTCCTCGTCCCATCCATGCTCAGCTAACTTCGTGAGCAACTCATCCAATAGCTGGCGAGCTTCCGCCGGGTCACTGGGGATCGTCGCTTCGATCGACCAGGTCCATTCTGCTGACATTTGATTCCGGTTGTTGACGAAATAAACTCGGACCGAGGGTGACCGGAAATGAAAACCACACGGCTATTCAAGACTCGTCAGAAGCAGCCTGGCAATTGGTCGAACGACGTTCCCCATAGCGATCGTGAGCTGTCATCGCTACCGCAGTGATTCTACTCCGATGAACAATCAATACCAATACCCACAATACCAATGCCCAACCAATCGCTCCCAAGAGAAACCACAAACCACAATTGTCCGGATCCGCAGCTCCCCGTAGCCGCTCCCGCGCGCCGCGCAAAGCTGATCAAGCCGGCCTAAAACGCTTCCAATCCCTCCCGCTCGCCGGTCCTGATCTCAAACAACTGATCCAGCTTCGTGATCATGAAGACCTCCTGAATCTCAGGACGCAAGTTGCACAGTCGCAACATGCCGCCCCCAGCGTTCAACTTCCTCTCCAATATGATCACCTTGTTCAAAGCTGCGCTCGACAGAAATTCGACATCCTCAAAGTTGAGCAGCAACTTTCTGCGGTTCTCCCGCTCGATTAACCCAAACAACTCGCCCCCAAGCTCCTCGATGTTCGATGCGTCCAAGATCCGACGATCTACGAAACGAACTACCGTGATGTCACCTACCTCGGACACCTCAAGTCTGCGGTGCTCTACCATCAGTTGCCAGCGCTCCACTCAATCCCCCCAAACGAACCGCAGTCGCTGCCCCCCCAATCGACGCAAAGTCTTTCACACAATGATATTCGAGCAACTACGGCTGTCAACAGAGGGCCCGGCCTCCTGGCTCGCTCTAGCCCGAATTATTCATGAGCGATCTGCTGCGAGGTCGTAAGTCCATCCTTGGCTTCGTCATGCTTCACAATTCTCCCTCGACGTATCGCTTCAATACGCCTGCGGAACAATTGCTCGCCTTCCTTGCCACGAACGTACTTACAACCTCTCGCGACGATCTTCATGAATAATCCGGGCTAACGCGATACCCCCGCAGCACGCTGGTCCTCGTCCACCCGCGGACGTAGCACCGCCTTAGTGACCAACAAGAAGTTCTTACCGCGAAACTCCGTAACCACACCACTCACCGACCACTGCCGCGATTTGCGGTTCTCGGCCAGCGCACGATAAACGCGCTCGGCTGCCCGGTTCTCAAGCACCGTCAACTTCACCGCGCCGTCGGCCGGACTAAATTGAATTCTGCTGTCGACCCGTAAGAACTCCCCTAACGCCCCCACAATCTTGTCGCCCTCGCGCAACTGGTAGCTACGGGGCGCCCCCTCCTCCCCGCCGCCCTCAGTACGCGCTCCAACCTCTGCCGCTGACTGTCCCGGAACATCGGTCGCTGCCAACCTGGCCCGTGATTCGAACACAACCGCAGCAACCAACAGCGGCAAGGCAAAACGCAACAAATGTAAAGCTCGCAACATCGTCAATCCCCCCCTACCGACTCCTCACACTACCGACTCAAGACAGAACCGATCCCAGCCACCCGGTGACCCGGTTCGTGACAATCGCCCCGGACGTTCCGCACAACCACGACCCCCTCTGCTCCGCGACAAGCACATGCGCTGGCGCTGCCGGCACGGGCCGCGTCGTGCCGCGGAGCACCCAGCGTGCAGGCCTACTTGCACGTCCCCACTGTCCGTCCCGCTCGCCCTGCATCCCCGCGAACGATCTACGACGACCGACCCCCGACGACGCCGCCGTGATCAGTCGGGCCGCCTCATTACCAAGCTGTGTAACACAAACACCGCTCCCACCGATATTAGCGACCAACCAACCCAGCGCGGCGGGCGCACGGTTCGTCGCGACGTGGGCGAGACGACGGAAAGCAGGTTGGGAAACGGCCTAGCATCGGCACTGCGGGAACCGTTCCAGTCAAGCCGTTTGGCAACAAAGCGGCTGCTCGTCTCATTCAAGACAAACGACTCGACGTAGCGGAGCTGGATCCCCAAGAAGATCAAGATGATTCCCATCACAAAGAAGTGATTGCGGTTTAGTTCCACAGCTCATCCCTCCCTAGTCGCGAGATGCCCGACGCAGTTGAACTGCACCAAAGCGGAGTCAAGGCATCTCGTCTTATCGAGCTGTGCCCCGAAGCCACTTGACTGCCGCCTCAAACAGAAGGGTAGTACCGGTTTAAGGGGTTCTGAGAGGTCCACAACCTCTGTTTGGGATCCGCATTCCCAGAGGTACACTACGCTGTGCCCGAAGCACCAGGATCCTAATGAACGACGCTTCCCTCAGTTCGGCAAATGGCTCGGCAGCACCTGGCGGACTCCTGTCGGGCAGCTTCCTGGCGCTGCTGTTTACTCAGTTGCTGACATCGACCAACGACAACATTTTTCGCTGGCTGGTCATCGGTGTCGGCAAAGATCACGTCGATGCCAGCAACGTCGGCATGGTGCTGATGGCCGGCACCGTCTGCTTCGTCACCCCCTACCTGCTACTAGCTGCGCACGCCGGCTACCTCGCCGATCGTTTTAGTAAACGGACCGTCATCGTCGGCTGCAAGGCCGCGGAAGTTGCCATCATGGCTCTGGGCGTGCTCTCGATCTGGTGTGAGAATCTCTGGGTCATCTTCGCGGTCGTGTCGCTCATGGGCGCTCAAAGTGCTCTGTTTTCACCGTCCAAGTTGGGCATCATCCCCGAGATGCTCCCCGCGCGAAGTATCTCCGCCGCGAACGGGCTGTTCGGCCTCACGACAGTCGCAGCGACGGTGGTGGGGATGGGCGCGGGCAATTGGTTGAGCGACGCCACCGGATACCGAGGAGTTGAAAAGCTGTGGCTGTCGGCAGTCGTGTTGGTGGGTGTCGCAGCAGTGGGATGGGCGCTGAGCCTGGCGATCAGACGGCTACCGCCGGCCAATCCGGACCGCCGCTTTCCCTGGGATGTTGCCCGCAGAACGCTGAACGACCTGCAGGGACTGGCCCGCAATCGCGCCTTGCTGCGGGTCGCGCTCGGCATCGTCTTCTTCTGGTCAGTCGGCGCTTTGGCTCAATTGAACATCGACCAGTTTGCCGATGAGGGAGGCGCGCTATACGAGACCGATAAGATTCCCTTGCTGTTCTCTTTGGTGTTGGGAGTCGGCGTGGGCAGCGTGTTGGCAGGCGTGTGGTCCGCGGGACGTGTCGAACTTGGGATCCTGCCGCTGGGCGCGTTTGGGATCGCCATCTGTTCGGGGCTCTTGTTTACCGTCCAGGGGACGATCATCGATTCCGAGCAGGCCTCCAACGTCGCGTTTGTGATCGCTTGTACGATTCTGTTCTTCCTAGGCGCAAGCGCCGGTCTATTCTCGGTCCCGCTGGAGGCATACATGCAGCATCGCAGTCCGGTCAAGAGCCGGGGAGCGATCTTGGCTGCGACCAACTTCCTCGTCTTCGGCGGAATTCTGCTCTCCGCCGGAGCGTTCGCGGTACTCAGAATCCCGTTCCATCAAGGATCGCTGGCCCAAGTCCCTCCCGAGCTAATCGGCACTGCATTGCCCGCCGATGCCCAACAGCGGCTCAACGAGTTGTCCGCAGAGATAGAGGATCCGGCGCGCCGAGACACTACGACTACGATTCAAGAATCTCTGAGTCAATTCCCGGCCGAGCAGCGTTCCGCCGCGTTGGCTGGTCTGCTGTGGGCGGAGCTGGCGAAGAAGAAGCGCTCTAATGAAGCAATCCGCTGGCAGTCCTACGCGGAGCTCTTTCCCGAGGATCGCCAGCTCGTCAAAGCAGTCTGTCGGCAGGCGTCCGGACTTCCCCTCCTGGATTCGCGACAGATTTTCTTGGTGGCGGGAATCGGCACCATCCCGGTGTTCTTGTACATCGTGTGCCTGATCCCGCAAGCTGCGATTCGCTTTCTGGTCTGGCTAGCCAGCCGCACAGTTTACCGGGTAAGAGTCCACGGGCTGGAGCATCTGCCCGAGGAAGGGGGCGCTGTCCTCGTCCCCAACCACGTGTCGTGGATCGACGGCGTGTTGCTGCTGCTGACAAGTTCTCGGCCGATTCGCATGATTGTGTGGGCTGCCAACTTTGAAAACCGACTGCTTCTCGGGCTGGCGAATATGTTTGGGGCCATCTTGATCAAGCCGCAGCCAAAAGCGATCGTCAAAGCGCTGGCAACCGCCCGCGAAGCGATCGTCAACGGCGAACTGGTCTGTATCTTTCCGGAAGGCGGTATCACTCGCTCAGGAATGCTCCAACCATTCAAGCCGGGTCTCATGAAGATCCTGAAGGGAACGGACGCTCCGGTGATACCCGTCTACCTCGACGGGCTGTGGGGCAGTATCTTCAGCTTCGCGGGAGGTAAGTTCTTTTGGAAGTGGCCTAAGCAGTGGCCCTATCCGATCACGATCTTCTTTGGCGAACCGCTCGTGAACCCGGAGGACATTCATCAGGTGCGCCGGGGCGTCGAGCAGTTAGGAGCGACAGCAGTGCAACAGCGGGCATCCGGACAAGCGCAGTTGGTTCCCGATCTGATTCGCCGTGCTAAAGCGCAGCGTTTTCGTCAAAAAGTAGCCGACTCGACCGGGGTCGAGATGACCGGCGGCGCGCTGCTGATGAGGAGCCTCATTCTGCGTCGGCTGCTAGGCCGACATGTGTTGGACGCGGACGAACAGTGTGTGGGACTGCTACTGCCACCTTCGTGCGGCGGCATCGTTGCCAACGTGGCGTTATCGCTAGACCGACGGGTGGCCGTCAATCTTAACTACACAGTCTCGTCCGACGTGCTTAACACGTGCATCGAGTTAGCGGGAATCCGGCACGTGCTGACGAGCCGAAAGTTCATGGAGAGGTTTGACTTCGAGTTGGACGCCGAGGTGATCTATCTCGAGGATCTCCGCGAGAAGCTCACGACCGTCGACAAACTCATACCGGCACTGCAGACGTATGTCGTACCAGCGGGCATCCTGGTCAAAGCGCTAGGATTGCATCAGACTCAGAGCGACGAGGTGTTGACGGTGATCTTCACTTCCGGGTCGACGGGCGTGCCCAAGGGGGTGATGTTGACACACGCCAACGTTTCCTCCCAGGCGGAAGTGATCGAACAGGTGATCCGCCTCGGCCCGACGGATGTCGTGCTCGGCTTGCTTCCTTTCTTCCATTCGTTCGGGTATACGATTACGCTGTGGACCATCCTCACGATCGAGGCCCGCGGCGCGTACCACTTCAACCCGCTGGATGCCAAACAAATCGGGAAGCTCTGCAAGAAGTACGACGGGACCATTCTGTTGGCAACACCGACGTTCTTGCGAGGCTACCTACGCCGCTGCGACAAGGAAGAGTTCGCGACGCTCAACGTCGTCGTCGCCGGGGCCGAGAAGTTGCCTTCGTCTCTCTGCGACAAGTTTGAAGAGAAGTTCGGCGTGCGGCCCGTCGAAGGCTACGGTGCGACCGAACTCTCGCCGCTGGTCTCTGTCAACATCCCAGCCAGCCGCTCGACGAATACCCATGAGATCGATCTCAAAGAAGGGACCGTTGGTCGTCCCGTTCCTGGAGTGAGTGCCAAGATCATCGACCTCGACACGGGCCAGGAGTTGGGTCCGAACCAACCTGGGATGCTGCTGATCACCGGTCCGAATGTCATGAAGGGGTATTTGGGTCGAGAAGACCTAACGGCCGAAGTCTTGCGGGACGGCTGGTATGTGACAGGCGACATCGCCACGGTGGACGAAGACGGATTTATCACCATTACAGGTCGTGAAAGCCGGTTTTCAAAGATCGGCGGCGAGATGGTGCCGCACATTCAAATCGAAGAAACGCTGGCCAGGCTGATTGGCGATGAAGACGAACTGAAGGCGGCGGTCACAGCTATCCCAGATGCCAAAAAAGGTGAACGACTCATCGTCATCCACACCCAGCTCGACAAGACTCCTGACGAACTACGTGCCGGGTTGGCGGACGCCGGCCTGCCGAACATCTTCATCCCCTCGGCAGACAGCTACCATCAAGTCGACGAACTGCCGGTGCTTGGCTCTGGAAAGCTCGACCTGAAACTGATCCGTCAAATCGCCGAAGAGAAGTTTGGCTAACAGCCGCCGACGGTCTCGCTCAATGTCGTCAGGCGGCCGAGCGTTCAAGGGCGGGGAGGCCTCTGCGGTTCCCATCTCGCATTGCGAGCCGCGACTCCGGGCGCAAGATCGCCACTCCCCTGAGCTAACCCTCGCTCGATCATACGCTGAGCCACGCCCGCAGAGATCGTATTAAATTCGTTCTTCACATCGGCGTCGACCTTGGTGAGGCGCCGACTGAACTGCTGCAGGCGATCCAATTTCGTGGCTGCGGCGTCGGACACTTGACCAAGGAACTTAGTCGACTCCACAAAGTTGTGGTCGGCCGACTTGCCGACCAACGGATGCAGAGTCCGGGCCAGCAGCTCCGCACCGACGTTCTCGAATCGAACGAACATATCCAGACGATTGGTCACATGGATGCTGCCGTCGTTGGTTTGTGTGTACTCGGAATGTAGAACCAAGACACAGCGTCCACGGATGAGCCGTCGCAGCAACGGTCCTTCGTAGTGCCCCTCCGAATACATCACGTGTACGTTGCGATCGCCGTATAGCAGTTCGACGCTGCACTGTGTTCCAGCTCCATCTCGGGCGTCGAAAGTGTAGTCGCCGGTTCTCGCCACCGAGACCTTGGTAACACCCATTAGGTCCCACATGTTTACGACGACCTCTGGATGTCTGATCAAGAACAAATACAGCTCTGGGTCGGTCCGCACGACGGTAACCGGCATCCGTCGGTAGAGGCTCGGTCGGTTGACTACCTCGGCAATCCTCTGCTGGGCCTTCGGAGTCAGCCGTTGCGCTGGAATCGACTCGATGGCTTGTCGCCGTTGCTGAGCCTCAACACCGAGAAGGTCAAGCGGTGCGGCGGCGGCATGGCCCACGAAGCACAGGGCCAGCACAAGAATGGCCACACCGCGCGCAGCGGCTACCAGGATACGACGCGGAAATCCACACCGGGACCTACCGCGCAGCCGAATGATCGGTTGCCCGCCGTGAGCCATCTTCCCCCCTTCTACTCATCACGCAGGCGCACGACCTGCGCGAGAGAATGTAACGATCATTCTGGTAATTCGGCCTTGGATGCCGGTCCAGGCCAGTGAATTTCCGGAATTGTCGCCCGCCGTGCGGGTTCGGTACGTTCGGCGGCCAGGTACAAGCTCGAGTCCCCCGCAGCCAACGGCAAAAGCAAGCCGATACTGATCTTGCCGCTGACACGTCCCTGCAGGAGAATTCCCAGCCATGTCAAACTGGATTCCGACCCGGACCGTACTGCTGGCAGCTAGCATCGGCGGCCTACTGGCTTTGGCCGCCTATTGGTTTTTTCCTTCGCAGAAACTTCTGGTCGCAGAGCTGGAACGCGACACTTCACAAGTTCCGCAGGCAGAAGTTCCCAATCACCTCCGCCAACTGGCGCAGCTGGGTGACCCGGGACTGCAGGCGCTCGTGACCGCCCTGGGAAGCGACCGGCCCGAGGTGTCAGAGTCGGCGGCTCAACTGTTGAAAAGCCTGCTAGAGGAGTGGCGGGCACTCCCAACCGATCAGTCAAGTGTGCATGTCTTCCGGCTGGCCAAGCTGCTTGCCGAACGGGCAGTGGCTTTCGGGCCCACAGCACGCCGCCACGCACACCAATTTGCTTCACAGATTCTACTGTGGCCCATCGATCGCGCGGTGATCGATGGAACCGAGCTCGTCCATCACTGTGAAGCGACGCTCCGAGTCCCGGCATCGACCGTTCCGGTGTTCGAACGCGTCACCCGTCCGGAAGTAGATGAGCTGCTCGCCGATCTTCAAGGAGGAGCAGCGGTTGACTCGCCCGTGGGAGATCCGGACGTTGGGCAAACTCAGGAACCCGAATTCGTTGACGTGTTGGCAGTCCCTCGTCGTGTGATGGACGTCGCCCCTGGGGCGACTCCAGGACCCACCCGAGAACCAGCGCCGATTCGGAATGCGACGCCATTGGACCGTGAAAGTCGTCCACTCGAGGATCGACCGACGAGGTCACCGGTGGGGTCGAGGAGTGAAGGCAGAGGATCCGAGTCAACCGCAGAGGTCGACCAGTTTTCCGAGCAACGTCCGCTGAATCAGCTCGACGATTTGGCGGTGATACGGGCCTTGCGGGCGAAGTCCACGGCGATGGCGCACTCCGCCCAGGAGGAGCTATCGCGGCGGGGCTATCAGCCGCTCGACATCCAACTGGCGTGGCAGCTGACGAACCCGGATCCACAGGCTCGGGTTCGCTTTGCCGAGGTGCTCCCCGAACTTGCGGGCATCGACTCCCGCCCCTGGCTGCTGTGGCTGACTTACGATCAGGCACCCGTCGTGCGGAGGGCCGCAGCAGGCCTGTTGGGGACGAGCAACGATCCAATGCTGCGGCAGCGTCTGCAGGAACTCGAGCGCGAAGAGACGGACCCCTATGTACTGCAGCAAGTGCGGCGGAGTCTAAAGGCGTTCGCCCGCTAGCAGCTACTCGGCGGGTTGGTCCAAGACCGGCGCGAGAATGGCGTTCCCGGTCTTAGCATCTTTGGTCACCTCGAAGTCTCGCACTTCTTCCAGGCCATAGTGCCGGCGAAAGTCCTCCGCCTGGACAATCAAACGCTCGTCCTGAAGCTCAATCGGCCTCGCCCCACGGCCTCCATCACCACGGTGGTTTTCGTCGAAAAGCTTGACTGCCACCCGATGATTCTTCGACGAGTAACCCAAAACGACCGTGCTGCGGCTGTCGATTGCCTGATCGCTGAGGGCTTCACGAGGTAGAACCAGGTCGCCGTTGGGCTCGAAGAAAGCGCGGCGGGAAAGGAGGGTGGGAGGTTCGAAGAAGTCGAAGTCCTCCTCGTTGTGTTCCTGACAAGCAGCTTGGCACCGCAACAGGTCGATCACACTTAGCATACCAATCAGGTAGTCTCTGTCGTCCACAACCGGAAGGCAACCGTATTTCGTTTTCGCCAAGATGGCGGCTGCCTCCTGCAGGGTGGCATCGGCGGTCACCGTTACCAGCCGTTTGCTCATTAGTTCCTCGACTGCAACCGAGTCGGCAACCTGGCCGGGCGGGTTGGTTCCGTCCACCTTGCTCAACCATGGAGAGAGGTGCTTCAACAAGTCTCGTTGTGAGAGCACACCCCGCGGGCGGCCGTTTTCGCCGGTCACCACCAAGTGCCGGACGCCGCGCTCGGTCATCCGCTTCGCAGCCTGGAGAGCCGGCATCATCTCCTGCACTGTGTGCACCGGCTCAATCATCAAATCTCGGACAGTCGCTTTATCCGTGACCGGCATCGCGTATCTCGTTCATACAAAAATGGGTGCAAGCGAAATGGATAGCAAGGAAAATATAGCTCACCAAAGAATTCGGTTCGGAACGGCTGAGAGGAAAAAACGGCGTCGTTCCTGGCTTAAGCGCGCAGGTGAGCATTCACGGACGAAAATGCTCTCGATGAGTTGCAACAGTCAAATAAGACGTTCGGGAGGGCGAGGCTCCTGCCGAGCCAGGGGTACATCGGGAATTGTGGCGGAAACCGTGGGCTAACGCCCAGCGGCTGATGTGGGGTCGACATGATCAACAGGACGTAGGGGCGGCTCGATGGGTGGAATGCTCAAATAAGACGTTCGGGAGGGCGAGGCTCCTGCCGAGCCGGGGTACATCGGAGTTGTGGCGGAAACCGTGGGCTAACGCCCAGCGGCTGATGTGGGGTCGACGTGATCAACAGGATTGAGGGGCGACTGCCATGGCGGAATACTCCATCACACTCGCTGCAACACTCAAATAAGACGCTCGGGAGGGCGAGGCTCCTGCCGAACCGAGGGGTACATCGGAGTTGTGGCGGAAACCGTGGGCTAACGCCCAGCGGCTGATGTGGGGTCGACATGATTAACAGGATTGAGGGGCGACTCCCATGGCGGAATACTCCATCACACTCGCTGCAACAGTCAAATAAGACGTTCGGGAGGGCGAGGCTCCTGCCGAGCCGAGGGGTACATCGGAGTTGTGGCGGAAACCGTGGGCTAACGCCCAGCGGCTGATGTGGGGTCGACATGATCAACAGGATTGAGGGGCGACTCCCATGGCGGAATACTCCATCACACTCGCTGCAACAGTCAAATAAGACGCTCGGGAGGGCGAGGCTCCTGCCGAGCCGAGGGTACATCGGAGTTGTGGCGGAAACCGTGGGCTAACGCCCAGCGGCTGATTTTTGGTGCAGCAGGCGCAGGAGAGATCGTCTTCACTTCCGATGATGAGACGGCCGTTCCACCGATTCGACGACCGTAGGCCGCGAGAACTCGCGAGAGTCGAGCCAATCCTCGCTCACAAAGGTCCAAAAATCCTCCGCCAGCTGATCGCGAACGAAGGCCGCTGGCAACCAGCCGTTCCCATTGTCTCCCCATTGGTTTCCCCAGGAGCTGCGAACCAGCAGCGCGTGGCGACCACGGCCGAAGTGGTGATTTTGGTAGCCGACAGCCACGGCCGCTTGGCCACCGCGAATACTGTCTAAGTCAGGGCGATAGGGAATGTCTGCAGTGGCGTTCAGCGATGCGGGAACGGGAAAACCAAACGCGACAGGAAATCCTGCGGCGAGGAACGACTTGAGGGCTTCCCAAGTTGCAATTCCGTTGCGATTAGGTTCGTCGAGGCGAAAGTAGTGGACACCGGAGGGCGGTTTGGCCAGGCCGTATAAGAACTGGCTGGGTTCCTCGTCGAATTTACCGGCTTCGTAAGGCCAATGTTCCGCGGGTGGCACCCCAAACTGGACAAGCACCTTGAGTGTGGTGCGCAAATCTGCACCGGTGTCCCCCGCGGAATGCGAATCGCGGAGAGCGTCGACGAAGTACGTCTGCTTTTGCAGGCGATTGCGAGTTACCTTGTACAGGAACAATTTCGAGCCTTCGAAAGTGCGTCCCCGAGCGCGCCGTTCGAAATACTCGACCAGGCTGAGCACCGCAAAGGCAGCGGAGCTGTTGAGCGGACCTTGGTCTTCAGCCGGTGTAAAGTACTCGCCTTCTCCGTCGCAGCGCAAGTCGACCTCGTCTGGCAGTTGCTTGCGCCGCGAACGCGTGAGACGCTTGAGCAGCGGGTAGACAGGCTCCTCCCAATAGGTGTAGTCGCGAGCGTCGGGCAGGTCGGGAATCCAACCCGTGCTTTGAGGGATAAACGCGGACACGGCGCGGAAGTCACAAAATAATGACGCAGCTATGACGAGCAACTCGGAGCACCAAGAGGCCCTCCCAATTGATACCGCTGTCGACGCCAGTCTGCCTACGGAGAGCAGTGGGAACGAAATCGCCACCGGAGTCGGGACATCCTGGCGCTCGGAAGACTGTGCTTTTCCTCGCAGGGGATTGAGCAGCTCACAGTAGCAGCACGCTTCATCGTACCGACAGCGACGTTACAGGCTCACTCCGTGAGCCGCCCGACAGCGTTTCAACCGTGCCGCTACTTGAAGCTTCACGCTCACGGCACACGGAATGTGCCTAGCACGTTGCCTGAGACCAAGCCCAGCAGGCGGGCATTTAGTGGCCGCCGTTTGTCTCCTGGTTCGGTTCGACGAGTTCCCACACAACACCTTCGCCAGTGCCGTCGCCCCGAAAATGGATCAGTGGCTTGTTCTGCTTGCGGTTGAGACACTTGATCGTGTCACTCAATCGTCGTTTCGAATCCTGCTCTGGCTGGGGCGGTAGTGGGTCGTCGATCCGTTCAGGCCAACCTTCTTCCTGAAAAGCGCTCAGAACCGTCTCTTGATTCGAGGCCGGCCACTTGAAGCGCTTCACGATCTCACCGCACACGCTCAGCTTACGGGCTTCAGCATTCCAATGAACCACAGGAGCTCGACGAACTTGACCGTTGCCGGCATCCGTTGGCCGTTCACCGGAGAGCGTCTCCGGCATCCCGTTAACGGATCGCGCGATTGAGACACCCAGCTCAGTCAGCACAAAGCACGTACGTTTGGTGAAAGTGAGGTCACCGGTCGAGCGAAAATCACGACCAGTATCGCCGCGAACCGTCACTTCACTGGCGTGGTCGACGTAGCCTTTCTTCACCAACCAGCGCAGATCATTCGGGCTCAGGCCGATCCTCCGGAGATGCCGGATCGCGACAGCAAAGTCCCAACGGTCGCTTTGCGTGTCTTCGGCATAGTCGAAGGCTTCAAGCAAAGCCGCCAGGGCTAGGCCCAGTTTGCTGGAAATCCAGCTTACAGATTGTCTGTTGTCTGAACGGCCCTGCATGGCTGCCCCTCCGCATTGCGGCGGTGGTTAGGTGTCCGTTCACAGATCACACCAACACTGCGGACGTTTGTCCTTTACGTGGCTTATAACCGATATCATACCCCCCTGCAACTAAATCACTGGATTTGCAAAATGTATGTAATACTAAGGCAGTAAGGCAGTACATCAGCAACCCTTGACCTAGCATCTTACTAGCAGGGCAGGTGACTTTCTCGATGGGCTACCACGTCACGATGTTTTCACTGTCTCCTGGTTACTCTCAACTTCGTGAGACAGAGGAGAAGAAACAGAATTCGGCCTTCTGCTTGGGCGACTGGTAAGCAGTATGCAGCCCGCTGCGACCATCTACCTTACGTCGCGTCGCCAGCTCGCCCACTCCCCGCGTAGGCGCTCCAGCTGTTCCACATAGCGTGGATCGCCAGCCAGGTTGACCGTCTCGTGGGGGTCAACGCTCAAGTCAAATAGCTCCTCCCAGCGCATGGTCCCCTCGGCTTCCTGACCATACTCCAGGTAGCGAGCGTACTTCCACCGCCGATCGCGCACTCCCTCGCTCGGGACGATCTGCCCGTTGGCGGTAAACCAATGTTCGTAGAAGAAAGAAGCACGCCAGCTGTCAGGTGTTTCGCCTTCGATCAACGGTTTGAGGCTTACTCCTTGCATGGGCTCGGGAGCGGAGACCCCTGCGTAGTCCAGCATCGTCGGCGCCATGTCGATGGCCAAAGTCATCTCGCGACGCCGCACGCCGCGTTGGCTAGGATCACGTCTGGGGTCAAAGATCACCAAAGGAACACGAATCGATACGTCGTGCGGTGTCCACTTCCCTGCAAAACCATATTCGCCGAGGAAGAACCCGTGATCGGAAGTGAAGATGATCAGCGTGTTTTCGGCCAGCTCTCGCCGCTCGAGCTCTGCCCTGATGCGGCCGACGACCGCGTCCACACCGGTGATGAGGCGGTAGTAGTCTTTCACCGACTGTTGGTAGCGAGCTGGGGATCGAAAGCGGACTGCCCAGCGCACGCGGTTCATGCTGTCCTTCAAGAAGTCCGGCATCCGGTCGTGGTATTCGGCGGCCGCCGTGTGTGGCATCGGCACGATGACGTCCTCATATAAGGAAGAAAACGCAGCATCCGATGGAAATTGGTCCGAGTAGACATCACTGGAGTCCTGGCAGTGGGGTGCCTTGAAGCTGACGGAGAGATGAAACGGCGCGCCGGGTTCGCATCCCTCGAGAAACTCGATCGCTTGATCCCCGAGTTTGGCCGTGAGGTGACGACCCCGTTTCAGCTTCACGTCTCCTTCGAAGTACCTGTTCTGTCCAGGGAATCCGCGGTTATAGTCCAGCGCAGCGTCGGCGGTCTTGGGATTCCCCACGCCCCATTTGCCGATGAATCCGGTGCGGTAGCCCGCCGCCTTAAGCCTGCCGAGATAGGTCTGCTGCAGCTGCTGAGGCGTAAAATCTGTGGAGAAGTCCCAGATTCCGTGGCGGGCCGCGTACTGGCCGGTGAACACGCAGGCACGGTTGGTCATGCAGATCGCCGTGGTCACGAAGGCGTTCTCGAACAGGACTCCCTGAGCGGCCAGAGCATCTATGTTCGGCGTGTGAATGATCGGATTTCCCATGCACCCCAGCGCGTCCGCCCGTTGGTCGTCTGTCATCAGATAAATCACGTTGGGACGGTCGCTGCCAGCGGCGACGGTGGCAAGGACCAGCAGCAGCATACTCGCTGCACTCACAATCGTTGTCACTCTCACGTTGTTCTGCCTTATTCGCTGAATCCAAGAAACGAATCCCGCTTTTCTCGCAAGCGGTTCTGTTGTGAAGTTGATCTCAAGCTCACCGCACCTAAAGGAAATCAGTTCCGCCAAGATGGCCACGAGTGAGCGCCTCCCATAGTAGCAGATGCCCGGCAGTTTTCATCATCAAGACGCGGCTCGAACGGCCGCGAATAACGTATGTTTGAAGTAGGACTCTACCGCCCACCGCCAGCTTGAGCGACAGCATGACCAACGAGGCCCTTTCCCAGACGTTCGAAATCCATCCAGACGCACGGGCGCGGCATGACATGCTGCGACAAATGTTGGAGCGGCCCGCCAGCGAAGATGACGAAGTACGCAGTGCGACAGATGCCTCTGCAACTCTCGACGCCGTCTCGGTCGCGTGGGTTGACTATGCCACTAGCCGTGAAGCGGTTCCCAGCTGGGCGTGAGTCGTATGACAGAAAGATCGGGCTGACTCTTCGGTTACGACGGCTCGGCAGGAGCCTCGCCCTCCCGACTCCCCGTCGGCTCGGCGGGAGCCTCGCCCTCCCGGCGCCTTGCCGTCCCGGCCCCTTGACGGACAACCTCAGGGATCGGCTACTTCCGATGACAGAAAGATCGGGCTGACTCTTCGGTTACGACGGCTCGGCAGGAGCCTCGCCCTCCCGACTCCCCGTCGGCTCGGCGGGAGCCTCGCCCTGGGGTGACGAAAACTTTGGACCACAACAGGCAGTGTCAAAAAGCAATTGCTATCGCAACATTTGGTGGGAGCAATGCATGCTAGTTGTCACAAAACCAATGCAATTCGAGGCAAACTCCTATACTGCGCCCGATAGCATCAAGATGTTGGGACAAGTTCGCTCGGCGACTACCACATGTTGTGAAGAACGTTTCACCATCCCAGCCTCGCCCTCCCGGCGCCTTGCCGTCCCGGCCCCTTGACGGACAACCTCAGGGATCGGCTACTTCCGATTCACTAGGGCTCAGTTCGCGCAGGTAGATCTCCTTGTAGATCGCTTCGCTGGGAGGCCCGCTGTGAATCTGCAGCCCGATGATCCCGCGTTGCGGAATGTCCTTGTCCGGCTCCGTGTAGTCGACGGTCAGGTAGCCGTTTAGCCAGATACGAATTCGCCGCCCCTCGCAGCGGATAGTGAAGTTGTTGAATTCGTCCGGCCGATAGGCGGCGGCAAGTCCAGCTTGGTCTGGAACGGAGAGCATGACGCGCCTCCGTGACTCGTCATATAGGGCGCCCCAGATGTTCCGCTCACCTTGGATAGCCATGTCCACCTGGTAGCCTTTAACCTCGTGGTGATTCGGGATGCGTCTCGATCGGATTTGGATGCCTGCATTGGCATTGGCCGGACCCACCAGCTTGGCCTTCAGCTTGAGAACAAAGTCACCGTACTCCTTCTCAGTACACAAAAACTCGTTGTTGGGAATACGTCGCTCGAGAGTCCCGGCGACAACCGCCGCGTCCCGCACACGAAACCACTCCTGCTTTCCCTCCCAACCCTTGAGATCGTTGCCATTGAACAGCGACTCGAACCCCTGCGGCGGGTCACTCGCCTCGACTGGACTCCAGAGAAGCATCACCATCATCGCTGCGGCGGAAAATCGCTGGGTGTTCACTTTCATGCTCGTCACTTTCTTTCGTCTAGACCGGTGGCGACGTTGCTTCGGGCGACGACTATTCTATCAAGATTCGAAAGGCATGAGCAGCAAACCAGGTTCGGATCGAGTTCGGGACACTTGAGCGCCTGACGGGCCACAAAGTAGCAGGCACGCTCCGCGTGCCGTCCGCTTCTTGAAGGTCAGCTTGATGGTTACGGCACACGGAGTGTGCCTACTACCTAAGGCTTGGTTACGGCACACGGAGTGTGCCTACTACTTTAGCGCACGCCTAGATGCCCCTCGATCTCGCGAGCCTTCGAACTCAACCCTGCCTGTCCGTTTTCTGTCTCAGGCAAACGGAGGTGCTGACTCCAATCGACGGTTTGATCCTCGGTTCCTGGTGCGCCGACGGTTTCGGGTGAGCGGCAACCGGCGGTGAGCAACAAGATGGCAGCTCCCAGGGTGGCCAGGTATCTGAACATCAACGTCTCCTTGTGCTGCGCATCGGCGTGTACGTGGGGCAGAAGTTTCTACCAGCCGCCTGGTGGAATGGCAGGTGAGTCCGGCGAGACTAGAAGGCGATCCCCCCACGGATGATCGCCGTCGGATCGGCTCGGACAGCAGCTGTAGCGGACTGAAACTCGATGATCCGCCCAGTCACGTAGCCGATCTCGATGTAATAACCCGCCCCGCCATCGAGCTTGCGTTCCAACCCAAAGTAGGTGCGAAAATCACGAAGTGTGATCGTGTCATTGGTACCACTCAGCCGTTCGACGGCATAGCTGTTGCCACCAAACTCGCCTCCCAGATAGACCCAGTCCTCGAAACCGGATCCCCATGCGATACGGTGGGCTAGTTTTGGTTTGGGAAACAAGATCTCGTAGCGGCGACCGGGCGCAGGAGTCCAGATGATGCCGCCGGCCGGCAGCAACCGAATGTCGTCACGATTCAGATAAAGAACACCAAAGACCAGTTGCGCGACTCCCGGAAACCAATCAAAACGGGCTAGTCCCGTCCCGGTCAGTCGAAACGCATCACTTCCATCGACCTGGAAGTCGCTGTAGATTCCCGGAGCCACGCCGATAATCGCCATCCACCGCTGGCCGATCTTCGGCAGCCAGAGGAACTCGACGTACGTCTCGTAGATCTGAGCTGGCAAGTCGACAGTGCCGGGTCCATCCAGTAGCCGCAACTTTCCCGTCGGGGTAATCAGCAGCGGCCACTCTCGCGTCGGCAGAGGTACCGCAAAGGATGCCGTGAGATCGAATTCCGTGATGCCGAAGTCGTCAATCTTGTCGTTGCGGTCCAACCAGGTTCCGGTCAGTTTGAGTTTTTGAAAGAACCCCTGTTTGTGTGGAGAGATCATCGAGTCCGGAGGGGGAGGCTGTTCCAGCACCGACTCCAGGTAGTTTGGCTGCTCGAGGGGTAGAAAACTCTCGATCGACTCTCCGGCACCAGTTCCCAGCGGCGCGAGGAACTCCGACGGCGGCAAGTCGGGCGGCGCCAGCACCGATGGCGTGCCAAGTGCGGAACCGGGAACAAACTGGTCCGCAAGGGGATCGGGGCCGCGATACCTCAGAGGTGGATGTGCAAACCGGCCGACCCCGCTACCCACGATTTCCGCCGAGTGGACGCTCGCCGCCGCGGCAAGCAGCAAGAGCGCGGCAAACTTCAGTCGGCGAGGGAGAGTGATCATGGAGATGTTGTGTCAAAAGGCAAGCCCACCCCGGACCATCACCGAGTTCTTGAGCGAGCGAGAAGGTGGGCCGACAGAGGAAGCAAACACGAGTTCGCGTTCGAAGACATAAGCGACTTCAACGAAACCACGAACTCCTGTATAGGAGGTCCACTCAAGTCCGCCACCAATTCGAATGTCGTTGATGTCAACTCGTGGGTCGTCGGATGGAGACGGCACACGGTCCACCGTCCAAGTACCACCGCCGTATTCGCCGTTCAGATACCACCAAACGTCTGTGTTGCCGACTGTGGTCAGGTATTGTGCCAGTTTGGGTTTGGGAAAGAAGATGTCGAACCGCGTTTGGGGGTTAGGAGTCCAGAGGAGACCTCCGGCTGGCAGCAGGCTCACTTTGACGCGGTCGATGTAGTTGATCCCGCCCTTCACTGCCAAGGTCGGTGTCAAAGCCAGCACCAACACACCCGTGCCCTGAACCCGAATACTACGGCTCGAGATCTTCCCGAAGTCGCTGTACACGCCCACGCTGGCGTCGATGTCTGCGCCGAACATGGGAGTTAACATGGGCTGCCAAGCGGCAGCCAAGTAGGTGCTATAGACTCTGGCAGGAAGCGTCGTGGGGAATTCACTCGGTGAGGTGTCCGGACCATCCCAGAAATGGAACACAAACACCGGCGACACGTGGATCGGCTGGCCGCTCCAGAGGAAGTTGGGAAAGTTGACCGTGGTACCCAGCTGTACGTCGTTGGTGCTCATCTCGCGTGGGCTGTCTTTGCCGGCAACCCAGGTGTAGCGAAAGTGGACGTCTTGAAACAGCCGCATGTAGGGGCCGGGCTCGGGCTGTGGCCAACCACCCGGAACTTCGATGCCTCCCGGAAACAGTGCCGGCGGCCCGTTTGGAAACAACATCGGAGGTTGCTGGGGATAGACTCCGGGGGCCGGCGTCCCGTATCCGGGGTAACCGGGTGCGATCGCGCCCGTGGCGCCGGGGGGCTGTCCGTAGGGCGCCGCCGATCCGCCTAAGGTCGGTGGCTGTTGACCGAACAGCGAGGGGGCGGTGGACGCCGCGTCGGGTCCGGTTGAATAGGGATCGAACGACGGTGTGCCCAGCGTCGCGGGCGGCGTCCGGGTGTAGACGGGAACACTCTGAGGTGTGATCGGCACGAGTCCATCCCTTGGCAGGGAGCGACTAGGTGTCGAATCAAAGACGGGACTTGGCTGCAACCGGGGGGCTTGAGCGAGAGCGCGGGTTGCGAAAGTCGCGGCGACAATCCCAACGACGCACGGAAAAATCGATCGTTGCCACACAATAGACTCAAGGCTAGAGGAGTCGAATGACGACAAGAGTGGGTTGTCAAGGGCCGCGGAAAGTAACAGAGGGCGCGCGGCGGGGTCAATAGCGCATCCCTTGGGGGCAGCATGCAATGCTGCCGTCAGCGTCGCTTTTTCAAGAGTTGTCCGCTAGAATACCCCCGTCCTGCGGATTGTCCGCAGGTTGCATGGGGGCTAAAGCGAGACAGCGTCAGCTGTTAGTGCGTGGTGCGCACGCCGGCCGGTTGACAAGAGTGACGCGAGGCCCGGTTCACTAGAACCCGCCCAGTTGGGGCCAGAATGCACCTGCGGCGCGAGCACGGGGGGCACGGACACCGCGGTTGGGAACGACCAGGTGTTTGACCCCTGTTTCAAGAAAGGTTGCTGATGGAGAGTCCCTCAAAAGATCCCGAATCAACCCCGGAGGGAAGCCGTCCGCCTCAGCGACGCGCAAATCCGAACCTCTGGTTGCTGCTGGGTCTGATGACCGTTGTGGCGGTCATGCTGTTCTACAAGCCCGGGCCACAGCGCTCGACTATTTCCAGCACGTTTCTGCGGGAACAAATAAAGTCGGACAACGTTGCGAGCCTCGAGATCCAGGGCGAACAGGACGGTTTCGGCGAGTTCATTGTCCCTCCTACGGCGCCGCCGAATCCGGACGAGGAGGGAGCCGAACCCAAGAAGCTTCTGAAGCACTTTCGGGTCACTTTGCTGCTCGACGACTATTCCCGCACGGAGCTCATCGAGCTGTGCAAAGACCACAATGTCTCCTACGACGCAAAACCCAGCAACGAAAACGCGCTGCTTACGGTTTGGATGATCGCGATTCTGTTGCCGGTGGTGCTCTTTGTTTTTCTGTGGATGTCGTTTCGAAGAACCCGCGACCAACTCATGGGCGGCGGTTTTCTCTCAGGGTTTAGCAAGAGCCCTGCCAAGCGCTACGAATCGTCACAGCAGACAGTCACCTTCCAAGACGTGGCGGGGTTAAAGGGAGTCAAAGCCGACTTGCTCGAGATTGTCGAGTATTTGAAAGACCCACAGAAGTTTCAGCGTCTAGGTGGACGGGTCCCGAAAGGTGCTTTGCTGATGGGACCGCCAGGAACCGGCAAGACGCTGCTGGCGCGGGCCGTGGCTGGCGAGGCGGGGGTGCCTTACTACTCGGTGAGCGGTTCCGAGTTCATTCAGATGTTCGTGGGTGTCGGGGCCAGCCGGGTGCGCGATCTTTTTCAAAACGCGAAGGAGAACGCACCGGCCATTATCTTCATCGACGAGATCGACGCCGTCGGCAGGCAGCGGGGTGCCGGACTGGGAGGTGGTCACGATGAACGCGAACAGACGCTCAATCAGATCCTCAGCGAAATGGACGGATTCACTCAGACCGACTCGGTGATTGTCCTCGCCGCCACCAACCGGCCGGACGTCTTAGATCCGGCACTGTTGCGGCCCGGCCGCTTCGACCGCCACGTAACTGTCGGTCGCCCCACCCAAGAAGGGCGTTTGGAGATCTTCAAGGTTCACGTCCGCGAGGTACCCTTGGCGGACGACGTCGATTTGGAAGTGCTGGCCTCCAGCACCATTGGGCTCACCGGCGCCGATATCCGCAACATCGTCAACGAAGCCGCTCTCTGGGCGGCGCGCCGTGACAAAAGCCAGGTCGAAATGGAAGATTTCGACTACGCTCGGGACAAAGTCCTGATGGGGGCCAAACGAGAAGAAGTGCTGAGCGATAAGGAAAAGGAGAAGACCGCCTATCACGAGGCCGGGCACACCCTGATGGCCTGGATGTTGCCGGGAGCCCATCGCGTGCACAAGGTAACGATCGTTCCACGCGGGCGTTCGCTCGGCTCGACGCAAACCATGCCCTCCGAAGATCGCCTGAGTATGTCGGAGAGCGAACTGCGGGATCACCTGATTGTTTTGCTGGGAGGACGAGCTGCCGAGGAATTGGTCTACGAAGAGACAACCGTCGGCGCGGAGAACGATCTCGAGCGGGCGACCGGGATGGCACGACGGATGGTGACGCATTGGGGAATGAGCGACCGGCTGGGGCCCGTCAGCTACAAAATGTCCGATGACGACCCGTTTCTGGGACGCGAAATGCACCAGCAGCGGCAGTTCAGCGAGCACACGATGGAGTTGATCGATGAGGAGGTCGCCAAGATCTTGTTAGGGGCCGAGCAACGTTCGGGAGAGTTGCTGAACGAGAACCGTGACAAGCTCGACAAGCTGGCCTCGACTTTGCTCGAACGTGAAGAGCTTCATGAGCGCGAGATCGAAGAGCTGATCGGCCCGTCAGTGCATTCCCCGCAAGTCGAGGTTGGCACGAACGCCTGAACCAGCGGAAGCGTTGGCAGCCGGTTTGTGGGAACTTGTGGGCTACGGCTGATGTTGCGAGACACCTCGCTTGCTCGAGGCACCTCAATCATGGGACGGAAAAAAAAGAAGATCCGTGCCGAATTTCGCAAGAAGTACGAGTCACGTTCGCGCCAGGGTGATTTGACGCGCGAGTACTCGCAGCACGGCTTTGAAGAAGACGATACCGTTCGTGACGAACGAATCAGTGGCAAAGGCGAGCTGACTCGAAAACGAACGGTCATTGGCAACCTTCGTGATGATGAAGAAGCGGTATTCGCCGTCGAACTGAACGTCGACGAGTCGGTTTGCCTGACCGGTCGCGTGTTGTCGGTGCACGGGTTGACCAGCCAAGTCCAGGACGAGCGGGGCGCGATCCACCGCTGTGCCGTCCGCCGGCTGCTCAAGACGCTCAGCACCGATCAACGGCATGTAGTCGCCGCCGGGGATCGAGTGCTGTTCCGCCCCACGAACTCCGGCGAGGGTTTCATCGAGCGCATCGAACCTCGTCGCGGGCTGCTCTGCCGCACCAGCAAAGGACGTCAACACGTGATGGTGGCCAACGTCGACCAGCTGTTGATCGTCGCCAGCGTGGCGGAGCCGATGCTCAAGCCGAACCTCGTCGATCGGTTCCTAGTCACCGCTGAGAAGTCGAAGATCCGGCCGGTCATCTGTTTCAACAAGATCGACCTTGTTGAGCGAGCCGACTTGCAGCCGCTGGCAGGCGTCTATGGGCGGATGGGTTACCAGGTTGTGATGTTGTCCGCCACGACGGGAGCCGGCATCTCGGAGCTGAGGGAGATCCTCAAAGGGAAGGAAAGCGTCGTGGCCGGGCAAAGCGGCGTCGGCAAGTCGTCGCTGCTGAACGCTGTGGAACCCCAGCTCGGCCTGCGGGTCCGCGAAGTGAGCGAAGAGAATCAAAAGGGCAAGCACACCACAACGGCGGCAAGGTTGCTCCCGCTGGCCATGACCGGCTACGTCGTCGATACCCCGGGAATACGCCAGTTTCAACTCTGGGACGTGATTCCGGAGGAAGTGGCCGGCTACTACCGAGACATCCGGCCCTACGTAAGCCTCTGCCGTTTTCCGGATTGCACGCACACGCACGAAGAGGACTGCGCGGTCAAGGACGCCGTCGCGGACGGCAGGCTGGACGTGCGACGTTACGAGAGCTACTGCTACCTCCGCAGCGGTGATGGCGTATAGGCTGAGCGGACGTGCTGCTACCGCCTGGCGTCCTGAATCCTGGTATTCCGCGCCAGCATCTCGTGGGACGTTTCCACTCCAAACTCGGCCAGCAGTTGTGGCACGGAGACATCTGCTGAGAGGCTCTCTACCGCCGCCCAAGCCTCCACATGCTTGGTTCTCACATTGATCTTTCGCCCGTACTTGGCCCGCGCGCGATCCAGCTTGCGCATGTACTGGTATCCTTGCACAACCGCCACATCCAAGTTGATCGGTGCACACACCCATTTTCCAAATCGGCCGGTCGACACGACATCTTCGCCCAAGACGTCGACCACTTTAGTGGCTTGAATGCGGGTGCTGGAAACAACGTAGAACTTGTTGATCCACGCCATGCCGTTGAGCATCTGGCCGCCGGCAAATGCAGACGGCCAGAAGACGATTTCCGCGCCCTTGGCTGCCAGCTTGCTCCAATTCTGGTGCCAGTTGACATCGAAGCAGATTTGAATGCCGATCGTGCCGAAGTCAAGCTTGAAGACCGGTGGATCGAGTGTCCCAGGAGTGATGCCACCTCGCAGTTCACTTTCGGTCGGGTTGATCTTCCGATACTCACCGACATACTCACCTGCTCTGTCGATCACCACCGCGGAGTTGTAGACGTTTCCAGAGTCACGCGTATAGATCGGACAGATTACGTGGCAATGGTGTCGGCGAGCGAACTCGGCGAAGGGACGCGAGTAGGGTCCGATCGGCTCCTCGCAGGCAGCAGCTGCGGCCGGACGCGGTCCATCAAGCTGGACCACGTGAAAACACTCCGGCAAGCAGATCACATCGGGCTGCATGGGGACCATCTCCTCCATCCGCCGCAACATCTTGGCAATCATCTCGTCCGGGGTTCTCGCCGACAGGCCATCCTGGCAGACACTGCCAATCCACACCTCCCGCGGCGGAGGCTGGGGGTCCGCTACGGCTTCCGGCGCGGCTGACTCGTTGGCCAAAGAGCTAGCAGCGGCGCCCGCGCCCACTCCCGCCGAGGCGATAAACGACCGCCTCGAGACGTTGTTGGATGTTCCACTCATAGGAGTCTCCTGCTGGCTGGGCTTGTAGAACGGGCACTCTTGCCCGTCTGTGAGGATTCCGCGAGCACGTCCCTATTGCCAGTCACGAAACCCGGATACCGCGAACTCCCAGTCTGGATGAATCCAACATCGCCACAGTTCTTCAGCCTGCAGCCCGGGGCCAAGACGGGGATTCCGTCCAATGTACTGGATGACGTGCCACAGATGTTCCTCGTCGTTTCGAATCGGGCTGCAAACCCGAAGGCCCACCGACGAAACCAGGTTGAAGCCACACAATTCAACTTCTTACAGCCGCCAGCTCCGAACCGATAGCAGGCGTTTCCGGCTCCATTTGGGTGCCCCGTCCGCTGGAAAGACGGGCAAGAGTGCCCGTCCCACCGATGTCGTCCCACGGATCTCCTCGCGGCCCCCGGCCCGTTTCATTGGACGGGGTTCCCCTGAAGGGACGTGGAAACTTTGCTTGACCTCTTGACATTTATTGACGAACAGTCAATAATTGCTTGTCATGAGTACCCAAACTAGGAAACAACGTGAGATTCAGGAGCGGGAGGAGCGGATCCTCGAGGTTTCGCGGCCTCTGTTGATCGAGCAGGGGTATCACGGTCTGAGTATGGACCGGGTCGCCGAGTCGCTCCAATACAGCAAGGGCACCATCTACAACCACTTCTCCTGCAAAGAAGAGATCATCATCGCCCTGGCGATCCAGACGACTGAGAAGCGAGCTGGGTTGTTTGAGCGCGCGGCCGCGTTTCAGGGTTCCTCCAGGGAGCGGGTGCACGCTATTGGTGCTGCAGCCACACTTTTTGTGCAGTTGTTCCCAGATCACTTCAAGCTCGAGACGATCATCCGCTCGGCCTCGATTTGGGAAAAAACGTCGGAGAAACGCCGGGCTGTGATGAGATCCTGCGAGAGCCGATGTACGGGGGTCGTGGCGGGCGTGGTGCGCGACGCGGTCGCACAGGGTGACCTGGCATTACCCAACGAACTAGCTCCTGAAGATCTCGTGTTCGGACTCTGGTCCATCAGCTACGGGGCGTTTTCGATCATCACTACAAGCGATCAACTGGTCGACTTGGGAATACGCGAGCCGTTCATGGCGGTTTCATGAGAACGTCAACCGGCTGCTGGATGGTTTCGGTTGGAAGCCATTATCGGGTGACTACGACTACGATCAGACGATGGTCCGCATTCAAAACGAGGTGTTTCCAGATGAATTCCGCGCAGTCGCCGCCTAGGCCTTTTTTTGGCAAGAATGTGACGAATCGTCAACTATTGACCAGGAGTTTTCTCGGTGTCGCCCTCAGCCTGCTTGTCCTGGCTGGCTTGGGCTTCTTTCGCAACCCAAGCCCGGCTCACCACGTGGAAGAGGCGGAGCCGGCCACGCTGCCGGTCGAGACAGTCGTGCTGGAGCCGGTAACGCAGTTCGTTCAATCTCGGACGTATACCGGGTTATTGAAAGCATCGCGTACCAGCGAGCTGGGATTTGAACGGACTGGGCGTCTGATCGCGGTCGAGGTGAACGAAGGTGATCGGGTTCAGGCTGGACAGGTGCTAGCGCAACTCGATGTCGAGAATCTCCACGCCCGCCAGCAGGAGCTGACGGCGCGGCGGGCAGCTGCCCAGAGCGTCTTGGAGGAACTAGAGGCGGGACCGCGAGAGCAGACGATCGCGGCTGCCCGAGCCGAGGTGGCTGACCTGCAGTCGCAGCTGGAACTCGCCCTTCTCAATTTTGACCGGCGTCAGCAACTCCTCCAAAGCCAAGCGATTTCTCGGGAAGAGTACGATCGCACGTCGCTTGGGTTGAAGTCAGCCGAAGCCAAACGCGACGTCGCCCAGCGACGACTCGACGAACTCGAAGCCGGTACTCGACCGGAGAGAGTCGCAGCGCAGCAGGCGACCGTCGCCCAACTTGACGCAGCGCTGGACGACGTCGCGGTCAACATCGAAGAGAGCACTCTGCTGGCGCCTTATGCCGGCGTGATCGGCAAGCGTTACCTGGACGAAGGCACGATCGTGGCGCCAGGGGCGCCACTGGTGAGACTGCTTGAAGATGAACAGCTAGAAGCATGGATCGGAGTCCCCGCCGAGTTGGCTGCTGAACTGCAGACGGGCCAGTCTGTGAAGCTGTCGATTGCCCGTCGGGATTACGCAGCGACTGTGGGCGCCATCCTCCCGGAACTCGATCCGGCGACTCGCACGCGGACCACCATCTTTCGCCTCGAGTCGGCGGACGGTGTCCTGCCGGCGCAAGTGGCACGGGTCGAGATCACCAGCACGGTCGCGGCGACTGGTTTTTGGGTGCCGACGACGGCGTTGGCACGAGGCAGTCGCGGCCTGTGGTCGGTTCTTGTTGCGGAGCCAGCAGCCGGCGGTTGGCTTGTGGCTGCGCGGCGCGACGTGGAGGTCTTGCACACCGACGGTCAAAGAACGCTCGTTCGCGGCACACTCGCGGCCGGAGACCAGGTAATTGTCGTCGGAGCACATCGGGTTGCCAGCGGGCAACCGATCACGCAGAAGCCTGCTTCAGATTCGAGTTAGTTAAGGAAGCCGCCCCCATGTTCGCACGGTCGGACTTGACGCAGCCTTATACAGTTCGAGGAGACTCAACCGATGTCTAACCTCTTCTATCGAAACCCGCGGCTGCTGTTGTTGACGGTCAGCTTGATTCTGGTGGCCGGCCTCTCCTCCTATGTCGTATTGCCGCGCATGGAGGATCCTTTGTTGACCGAGCGAGCAGCGAACATCAACACCATCTTCCCGGGAGCTGACGCCGAACGTGTCGAGTCGCTCGTCACCGAGAAACTCGAAGAAAAGATCCGTGAAATCGACGAAATCAAGGAAATCCGTTCCAACAGCCGGGCCGGAGTCTCGACGATCGCGATCGAGCTGAGAGATGACGTTTACGAAGTGGATTCGGTCTGGTCTCGTATTCGCGACAAGCTCGATGATGCCACTCCACAACTACCTGCCGGAGCTCTCGACCCAGAGTTCGATCAGCTCGACGTGCGAGCGTACGCGCTGATTGTGGCTCTGAAGTGGGAGTCCGAGGGAGAGCCGAGCTACGCGGTGCTGCGGCGTCTGGCCGAAGATTTGGAAGACCAGCTGAAGGCGCTGGGCGGCACGGAAGAGGTCGACACTTTTGGCGACCCCAACGAGGAGATCATTGTCGAAATCTCTCCTGAGAGACTGGCGGCGCTCGGCCTGACGGCGAGTGATGTCGCGCAACAGGTGCAGTCCAGCGATGCCAAGGTCGCCGCAGGTCAGCTTCGCAGCGATCAAGGCGACCTGCTGTTGGAAGTTGACGGCGAACTCGACACGCTTGCCCGCGTCGAGAGTATACCGATTCAATTTGGCGACGAAGGGCAGCTCGTCCAGCTTTCTGACGTAGCCGATGTGCACAAGGGAATTGCCGATCCGCCGCAGAGTTTAGCGATTGTCGACGGCCAGCGCGCCATCGCCTTAGGCGTACTGGTCCGCAGCGATCAACGGATCGACCGCTGGTCGGCCGTCGTTGACGATCAGCTGGCGAGTTTTGCGGATCAACTACCGCGCGGAGTCGGCTTGTCGGTAGTTTTCGAGCAGAATCGCTACGTCGAGGTGCGGCTGGCGGGGTTGCTGGTCAACCTCTTGCTGGGTGGACTCGCGGTGATCGTTGTGATCTGGTTGCTGATGGGTTGGCGCAACGCGCTGATCGTCGGCTCGGCGCTCCCATTGGCTGCGTTGATGGTATTGACCGGCATGCGTTTTCTGGAGATCCCGATTCACCAAATGTCGGTGACGGGGTTGATCATCGCTCTGGGGCTGCTGATTGACAACGCGATTGTGATCGTTGACGAGGTTACTGAAAAAATGCGCGGCGGTGCGACCGCAGCCGCCGCTGTCAGCAAGAGTGTGCAACATCTTGCCGTGCCGCTGTTCGGCTCGACGTTAACGACCGCCTTGGCTTTCGGTCCGATCGCCCTCATGCCGGGACCTGCGGGCGAATTTGTGGGGTCGATTGCGGTCAGCGTGATCCTGGCGATTGCCAGTTCCTTTTTCCTGGCGATGACGGTGGTACCCGCATTCACGGCATTCTCGCAAGGTGCTCGTGTGGGTGATTCTGGCAGGACGGCCCTCCGCAGCTGGTGGCGAGACGGATTCTCGCATCCTGGACTGACCGCTGCCTACCGGGCTACCCTAGACCGGGTATTCCGCCGGCCGATCGTGGGCATCGCCCTGGGCGTTACCCTGCCGGTGCTCGGCTTTCTCCAAGCGAGACACCTGCCGGAGCAGTTCTTCCCACCGGCAGATCGCGATCAGATCCAGGTTGAGTTCGAGTTGGCCTCGCAAGCCTCGCTCGCAGAAACGCTGGCCACGGCCGAGCAGATACGTGCCCGTATGCTCGCCCACGGTTCGGTTAAGCAGGTCCATTGGTTCCTTGGCGAGAGCGCCCCCACCTTCTACTACAACGTCATACCTCGCCGCAAGAACACGCCCCGCTATGCGCAGGCACTCGTTCAGCTGAAGGACGCTAAGGACGCCCGCGAGGTGATCCACCAATTGCAACACGAACTCGACACAAGCGTGCCACATGCTCGAGTGTTGGTACGGCAACTAGAACAGGGCCCCCCCTTCGATGCGCCGGTCGAAGTCCGCTTGTACGGGCCCGACCTGGAACGGCTACGGGAACTTGGTGACGACATCCGCAGCGCGCTGGCGCAGACTCCGGATGTGATCCATACGCGCGCCGAGCTGTCAGAAGCTGTGCCGAAACTTACGCTTGCCGTCGATGAAGAGGAAGCGTTGCTGGCCGGCTTAGATCACGCTGCGATTGCTGCACAGTTGAACGCAACGTTAGAGGGGGCCGTCGGCGGATCGATACTCGAAGCGACCGAGGAGCTACCGGTTCGAGTACGGGTAGCCGGTGTGGAACGCTCGGAGCTGGCGCGGATCGCGTCGCTCGATCTGCTACCGTCGTCCGCCAAGGGCACAGATGCCTACGCGGGCATTCCGTTATCAGCTCTGGCGGACATCGACCTCGAGCCGGAGTTGACCGCGATCCCACGATTCAATGGCCGGCGGATGAATGAAGTGCAGGCCTTCATCACTGCCGGCGTGTTACCCGCCGAGGTACTCACGCAGTTCGAGGAGAGGATAGCGAGGAGCGGTTTCGAGCTGCCGCCGGGCTACTTTTTTGAGTTTGGAGGCGAAGCAGCGAAGAGGGATGAGGCCATCGGCAATTTGATGGCGAGCGTTAGTGTTCTGGTGGTGATGATGGTGGCAACGCTGGTGTTGTCCTTCGGCTCGTTTCGCATGGCGGCGATCATCGGTTCGGTGGCGGCGCTATCTGTTGGCCTGGGACTGGGCGCGCTGTGGCTCTTCGGCTTCCCATTCGGATTCATGGCGATTGTCGGTACGATGGGATTGGTTGGCGTGGCCATCAACGATGCAATCGTCGTGCTGGCGGCTCTCCGCGAAGATGAGGACGCCCGGATTGGCGAACCGACTGCCGTACGTGAGGTCGTAGTCCGCTCTACGCGTCACATTGTGGCAACTTCGCTGACAACGATGGCTGGATTCACTCCCTTGCTATTGGCGGGTGGTGGTTTTTGGCCGCCACTGGCCGTGGCGATTGCCGGCGGTGTCAGCGGAGCAACCATCTTGGCGCTCTACTACGTACCGTCTGCTTACGTCTTGGCGATGTGCAAGGGGAAATGCTCGGGCCAGCAGCGCGAAGAGCCGGAAGTAACGATCGCAGCCAACTCCTACACCATGGCTGCCTCCTGAACCAACAATCGTAGTCGTAGAGTCGTAGTCGTAGGCCGAAACAAGCGGCGTGAGAGATGTTGGTTCCAGCACGACATGACCGCCGCGCAGTTCCGGCAGAGCAGAGCTAACATCTGAGATTACAGCCTCTCTCTGTTTTTTCTCCTGTTCCCAAGCGCCGCAAAGGAAACAGATGGACCACAGAGAGGGGGGGAGACCCAAACTCGCGCTTGCCGGAACGGCGCGGCGGCTACGTTTGATTCGTTGATCGACTCCCTCCCGCCGCTGGTTCCGGCCTACTAAAACCGCCGATGTGCAAAGGGAAATGCTCGGGCCAGCAGCGCGAAGAGCCGGAAGTAACGATCGCAGCCAACTCCTACACCGCAGCTGCCTCCTGAACCAACAATCGTAGTCGTAGAGTCGTAGTCGTAGGCCGAAACAAGCGGCGTGAGAGATGTTGGTTCCAGCACGACATGACCGCCGCGCAGTTCCGGCAGAGCAGAGCTAACATCTGAGATTACAGCCTCTCTCTGTTTTTTCTCCTGTTCCCAAGCGCCGCAAAGGAAACAGATGGACCACAGAGAGGGGGGGAGACCCAAACTCGCGCTTGCCGGAACGGCGCGGCGGCTACGTTTGGTTCGTTAATCGAGCCCCTCCCGCCGCTGGTTCCGGCCTACTAAACTACTAAACCGCGGCGGCCGACGGGTCATTCGACCGGTGTCGCTGGATCGTCTGTCTCCTGCCCGAACACCAGGACGTGCCCACTGGGATCGAGCATCTCGAACTCTCTCATACCGTAAAAGCGGACGACTAACTCAGTCGCTTCATACCCCTTGGCTCGCACAGCAGCGTGCAGCGCGACGACATCTTCCGGATAGAAGTAGAGGACCATCTGTGGATATCGGCCATCCACTTTGACCGGCTGTGGGAAGTACGACGGGCTCGCTAGCATGATCTGCGCATTCCCTTGGTTCAAAGAAGCCCAGCCGCTCCGGCCCACATCGTCCATCCGCGCGGTGACGGTAAAACCGAGTACTTCGGTATAAAAGCGGATCGATTGTTGAGTGTCGTCGCAAATCAACATGGGAATCAGGTCGTCGAACTTCTGTGCCATCGTAGTACTCCTCCGGCGACTGTGGCTCCCGGCGGTCTTCTCGGAGTCGGAGACCGCGCCGGCCGGCGACGAGTCTACCACAGTCGGTCGTGGGTGCGCATTGTGAGCCAGCCAACTGAAAGTGGCTGGCGACTTGTCGACGATCACGCGGTCCCACGCTAGGATTGGCAGCCAGCAGACCGCGGTGCCAGGTATCGGGCGGAGGCGTTTCAGCGAGGTACGAATGACCAAGGCAGATGGGGACCAGCCAGCACAGCCTGGGCGCAGCAATCTGTGGATCAAGCTGGCGGTGTTGGGATTGGTCTCGGCAACCGTGGCGTTGGGCTACGTTCAGTTTGGCAGCCAACTGAAGCTCGAAAGCCTGGCCCAGAGGGAGGTTGCTCTGCGCGAGTATCAGCAGGCGCATCCCATCTTGGTGTTTGGGATCGCCTTTCTCATCTATGTCGCGGTCACGGGCCTATCGCTTCCAGGCGCGACGGTACTATCGCTGGTCTATGGTTGGTATTTTCGCCTGCTGCCAGCAATCGTACTCGTCAGCTTCGCATCGACGGCCGGTGCCACCATCGCTTTCTTGCTCAGCCGCTATTTGTTCCGTGACACGATCCAGGCCAAGTTTGGTGACCGATTGGCGGCTTTCAATTGGGCACTCAAACGAGAGGGCGCTTTCTATCTGTTCACGCTGAGACTGATACCGGCAGTACCGTTCTTTGTGATCAACGTTGTGATGGGGCTGACACCCATCCTCGTGAGAACCTATTGGGTGGTTAGCCAGCTCGGGATGCTCCCGGGCACGGTGCTCTACGTTTACACCGGCTCGACGGTTCCTGACTTGAAAACCCTGTCGGAACAAGGGGCGAGTGGTATCTTATCGCCGCAGATGTTCATCGCCTTTGCCCTGCTTGGGCTCTTTCCAATTGTGGTCAAGAAGATCGTAGAGCGTTTCCGGTCCGGACGGAGTGCACACTGACGATGGCTGTTCAGCTACTACCCGACGACGAGCACAATCAGCAACTTGTAGCGAACGTCCATCCCACGGATTGGGAGAATCCGACGCCTAACGGCCGCTACAACCTTGTGGTGATCGGGGCAGGTACTGCCGGGCTAGTCGCCGCTGCGGGTGCCGCAGGCCTAGGTGCAAAAGTGGCGTTGGTCGAGCGAGCGCTGATGGGGGGTGACTGCTTGAACGTCGGCTGCGTGCCCTCCAAGGGCCTGATCAGCGCTGCCCGCGTCGCCCGCACCGCGCGCAAAGCGGCGGAATTTGGCGTACGTTGTGCCGCGGACGTCGATGTCGATTTCGCTGTGGCGATGGAGCGCATGCGGCGACTTCGTACCCGCATTAGCCCCAACGACTCGGCGGCCCGTTTCCGCGATTTGGGTGTGGATGTATTCCTGGGAAACGGCCGTTTTGTCGATGCGGAAACCGTCGACGTCGAGGGAACCAAATTGAAGTTCAAAAAGGCCGTAATTGCCACCGGAGCGCGGGCGGCCGCGCCACCGATTGACGGTATCGATCGGGTCGACTACTTGACGAACGAGTCGGTGTTTTCGCTGACAGAAAAACCTGCTCGGCTGGGAGTGATTGGCGCTGGACCAATCGGTTGCGAGTTGGCTCAATCATTTGCACAGCTGGGCTCCCAGGTCTTTTTGGTCGAAGCGACCCACGGCATCCTGCCACGAGAAGACCCAGATGCGGCATCGGTCGTCGCTCGGTCGCTCAGTCGGGATGGCGTGCAGCTGTTATGCTGCGGTGAAGACCTGCGGTTGGCCCCCGCTGAAAATAGTCAGGTACAACTGACGGTCAGCTCGCACGACAAAAGCTACGACGAGCACGTAAACAAGCTGCTTGTCGCTGTGGGACGTGCCCCCAACGTGGACGATTTGAACCTACCGGCAGCTCACGTTGCCTTTAACAAGAAAGGCGTCGAAGTTAATGACCGGTTGCAGACGAGCAATCCACACATCTACGCTGCCGGAGATGTCTGCTCGCCCTACCAGTTCACGCACGCCGCCGACTTTATGGCGCGGCTCGTCATTCAGAACGCCTTGTTTCAAGGGCGCGCCAGGGCCAGCTCGCTGCTGATCCCCTGGTGCACTTACACGTCGCCTGAGATCGCGCATGTAGGACTCTACGAAAAGGACGCGCAGGAACAGGGAATCGAAATCGACACCTACCGACAAGAGCTGGCCGAGGTGGACCGCGCTATCCTCGAGGGAGAAGAGGAAGGGATGGTCAAGATTCACGTGAAAGCAGGGACAGACCGGATCCTCGGCGCGACGATCGTGGCAGCTAACGCCGGTGATATGATCTCAGAGATCACCCTAGCCATGAAAGTCGGAGCGGGCTTGAAGACTGTCTCGGCGGTGATCCATCCCTATCCGACCCAAGCGGAGGCAATCCGCAAGGTTGGAGATCAGTTCAATCGCACGCGGCTGACTCCGCTTGTCGAGAAAATGTTTAACGCATGGCTGAGTTGGACGAGGTAGTGGAGACGGAAATGAAGGTGTCAGATCTATTTGTTCGTTGCCTCGAAAACGAAGGGGTGCAGACCATCTTCGGGATTCCTGGCGAAGAAAACATCGACTTAATGGACGCCTTGCTGCAAAGCGATATCCGCTTCATTACCACGCGACACGAACAGGCCGCAGCCTTCATGGCTGATGTCTACGGGCGGCTGACCGGAAGAGCGGGTGTTTGCCTGGGAACGCTGGGTCCCGGCGCGACGAATCTGGTGACCGGGGTTGCGGACGCGAACATGGATCGTGCACCTCTGGTGGCGATTGCCGGTCAAGCCGCGACGACTCGTATGCACAAAGAGAGTCACCAGTACTACGATCTCGTCGAGTTATTCAAACCCATCTCGAAGTACAGTACCTCGGTCATCACGCCCGAGATCGTTCCGGAGGTGATTCGCAAGGCGTTCAAACAGGCTGAAGCCGAAAAGCCCGGTGTCAGCTTCATCGAGTTACCGGAGAACATTGCCAAGGTAGAAACGGACAAACGGCCTCTGAAGGTGCAATCGGCTCGCGTACCCGACCCCCCGGTCCAGAAGATCCAGCAAGCGGCGGAGGTTATCTCGGCGGCCGACTATCCGATCGTGATGGCGGGTAACGGCGTCGTTCGCCATCAAGCTTGCCGCGAGCTGGTGGCGTTCGCAGAAAAACTAAACCTGCCTGTGGCCACAACCTTCATGGCCAAGGGCGCGATTCCGTTTTCGCATTCTCACAGCCTGGGAGCTGTCGGCCTACAGGCCCACGACTACGTGGCTTGCGGTTTCGATCGAGCGGACGTGATCATCTGTGTCGGTTTCGACATGGTTGAATACCATCCCTACCTCTGGCACCAGGATGGGGACCGCAAGATTATCCACATCGACTCGCAACCTGCCGAAGTGGACGAACACTACATGCTCGAGGTCGGTGTGACCGGTTGTATCCGGCAAGCCCTGACACAGCTTGCTGAGGAAGCCAGACCGCAAGACCGCTTCCTAGCCGAAGGCCTACGTCGGACGATCGTCGAAGAGCTGGGGGCGCACCAGGCGAGTGACGCTTTCCCGATAAAGCCGCAGAAGATCATCTGGGATTTGCGCCGTGTGTTGGGCAAGGAAGACATCGTGATCAGTGATGTTGGAGCGCACAAGATGTGGATGGCGCGGATGTACCAGGCCGAAGCACCAAACACATGCATCATTTCAAACGGGTTTGCGTCGATGGGAATCGGCGTTCCGGGCGCCATTGCCGCAAAGCTGACCTTCGGCGATCGTACGGCGCTGACAGTCACCGGGGATGCGGGCTTCATGATGAACTCGCAGGAGATCGAAACGGCCATTCGTATTGGAACGCCAATCGTCGTGCTGATTTGGAACGACAGCCAATATGGGTTAATCCGCTGGCACCAAGAACGGCACTTCGGCCGGGCCAGCAACATCGATTTCAAGAATCCGGACTTTGTAAAGTACGCCGAGAGCTTTGGAGCGAAGGGATACCGTGTCCAGTCGGCTGACCAGCTAGTACCCATCTTGGAGCAGGCAATCCAGGACAACACAGTTGCCATCATTGACTGTCCTGTCGACTACTCAGAGAACATGAAGCTCACTGAGAAGCTTGGCAACTTGGTATGTCCTATCTGACATCCATGACGATTGAGATTCGTAGTGAGAAGAACAATGACCGCGACGCTGTTTGGCGCATAAACAGTGCTGCTTTTGAAACGGATGCCGAAGCGATTCTTGTTGATGCGCTGCGGGACGGCGGATTCGCTGAAGTCTCGCTAGTGGCCGAACTTGACGGCGCGCTGATCGGTCACATTCTCTTCAGCCGTCTCGTTATCGTGACCGAAACCGGCAGGGAACAAGCGCTCTCGTTGGCTCCCATGGCGGTACTGCCGCGATACCAACGGCAAGGGGTCGGCAGTTCTCTGGTTAACGCTGGGCTCGAGGCATGTTCGCGCCGCGGTCACAAGGCCGTGCTGGTGCTCGGCCATCCAGAGTACTACCCGCGATTTGGCTTTTCAGCCCAGCAGGCCGAACCGCTGGAGTCACCTTTTGGAGGTGGCAGCGCGTGGATGGCGATCGAGCTGGTTCCAGGAGCTTTGGCCGGCATACGGGGATGGGTCGAATATCCACCCCCGTTCGGCGCATCGGAACCTGGCTGATAGGCTGCCTTCCCCTCGTCAGGTAAACAACTCAACGACATCGAGCTCAAGATCGCAAAGGACCTCACTCAAGTCGACGAATCCGTCCGAGTGAACCTGCGTCTGGTTTTTCCGGTGCACACGAAGCGTCGAATTCTGCGGGTCCACCGCGAGAACGACCTGTACGCCGGCGTCTAGCCAGGTTTGCACTTTGGCCTCTACCTCTGATGGGCTGTCGTTGGGTGACATGACTTCCGCAACAAGATCCGGGGCAAGTGGGAGGTAGCCGACATGGTCGGCGTACTCTTGCAGGCGATCGCTGGCGACGAAAGCAACATCGGGAGCTCTCACCGTGTCCGGATTCTGCTGAATAAGGAATCCTGTTTCGGCAGCGTAGGTTGCTCCCAGCAAGTGTTGCTCTACGTGATTGGCGATACGGACGAGGAGTCTAGCCGCGATTCGCCCATGACGACTTCCGGCGGGCGACATCATCCGCAAGACTCCATCCACGAGTTCGTACCTGTTGCCATCATCGGGCCGGGCCGCGAGTTGCTCCGCCGTCACATGGTCCGTCGTATTGGACATTTCTGGAGGCTCCTCACCACGCTCTAGCCCGGATTATTCATGAAGATCGTCGCGAGAGGTTGTAAGTACGTTCGTGGCAAGGAAGGCGAACAATTCTTCCGCAGGCGTATTGAAGCAATACGTCGAGGGAGAATTGTGAAGCATGACGAAGCCACGGATGGACTTACGACCTCGCAGCAGATCGCTCATGAATAATTCGGGCTAGGTGCTCTACGACAATAGTTGCCGACTTTTCTCTCTCTACCTACCCGCGCGGAGGTCGTGCAGCTTTCACGCTTCATGCAGTTCAGCAAATTCTAGCGAGTTCGGCTACGCTCCAAATCAGCCGCTGGGCGTTAGCCCACGGTTCCCCAGCGAAACCGATGCGTAGCGTCCGGCGAGGGCTCCCCCTCTCCGGCCCTTTGGGCCGACTCTCCCCGAGGGGAGAGTGAAGAAAAAGGAAATCACGCACGAAGTTAGAAGCTGCACCACCTCCGCGGGGAGGGGAGAGGACATGTTGGGCGACTCGTTAGGTCTCCCGCATTATAGCCAAGAAGGGAATCGGCCGCTGAAGAGTGGCCTCGTACCGCAACTTGCTGCGTGGCCACCCTGCCAATATGATCGATGTTATCTGCCAGTCGTTCGTTTCCTTGTCGCGAGGCCCTCGGCTGTTTGTCCGAGGTGTGCTGTTCATGAAATCGTCCTCCGTTCGAAATCAATCGTGCCTCCCAACAGTGCTGATCCTGCTCTTATCGGGAGCACTCCTGGCGGACGACTCGAATGCAACAAACTGGCGACTGCTCTTTGACGGCAAGACACTCGCCGGGTGGGAGATCCTGGAAGACCAGGGGAAGTTCTTTGTCGAAGATGGCGCGATCGTCGGGGAAACGACGTCTGGCACCAAGAGTAGCTATCTTTGCACGAGGGAGTCGTTCGACAATTTCATTCTCGAAGTCGATTTCAAGGTTGACGAAGGCCTGAATTCCGGAGTGCAAATACGGTCGGGTGTCTACCAGGAAGAGACGGCAACGCTTTACCTGACAGGAAGGCTTGACCTCGTCCCACGCACCTACGCAGCTGGCCGTCTCTTCGGCTACCAGATCGAAATTGACACCTCGGCTCGTGCTTGGACCGGTGGCTTTTACGAACAGGGTCGTCGCGGTTGGCTTCAGACTCTCGAATTCAACGAGCCCGCTCGGAGAGCGTTCAAGCAAGGCCAGTGGAATCACTTCCGGATCGAAGTCGTAGGCGACTCGTTCAAGACGTGGCTGAACGGTGTCCCGGCCGCCGACACCCGTGATGCCTGGAGCAGGTCGGGTCGGATTGGACTACAACTACACAGCTCGACCGAACCTGGGAAGCAGGTACGTTTTCGAAATATCCGCATCCAGACGATCGACTGAACGCGGATGCGCTGGTCCGCCCCAGACGTAGCGCGCGCAAACCACCGCCAAACGTGAACCATGAGCATCCGCTACAAATCCCTGCTCGGTTTCCGAGAGGAGGCCAAGAAGCTCCACGTGCATCTGACCGAGATTCCGGATACTGCGTCGCATCCGCCCTACCAACATGAGCACGTCGCGGAGGAGGCCTTCTTTCTATTGGAAGGTTCGGCCGAATACCGCTTTGGTGGAAAGACAATGGTGGCGGGACCGGGCGACGTCGTCTTCATCCCGTCCGGCGTCCGACACGCCGAGATCACGTACTTAACACCGTCAATGCGTTACCTCACGATTCGCACGGTTGAACCGGGCGACGAGCCTTGTTGTTGCGGTGAAGATCGCGATCCGGAAGCGTGAGGAGCGGCTCCTCGACCGGCCAGGTGATCGACCAACGGCAAGCCCGGAACCGAATCCTTCGCGGTTCACCAACTTCGCTGATTTGGCATCACCTCCTTGTGATGCAGCGTCCGTCGGCCAGACCCACTGGCTGCTAGGAACTCGGCGTGCGAAAAATCCGGTCGCCGGCGTCCCCCAACCCGGGCACGATGAACTTGTTTTCGTCCAGCCGGATGTCGACGGCACAGACGTATATTTGCACCAGTGGATAACGCTCCTCGACAAGTTGAAGGCCCTCGGGCGCTGCCAAGATCGAAACAAGCTTGATCTTTGGCACGCCCCAATCCATCAATGCTTCCACCGCCGAACTCGCCGAGCCTCCCGTAGCTAGCATCGGATCGATAACCAGTCCCACATCGACTGGCTGGCCGTGGGTAAGCCGGCTGTAGTACTCGACCGGCCGGGCGGTCTTTTCATCGCGATAGAGCCCCAGGTGCCAAACTTCTGCATCAGGCAGCAAGTCCAACATCGGGTCGACCATCCCAAGTCCCGCTCGCAGAATGGGCACTAGGCCGACGCGCAAGTCCAGTTGGCTGCCAATCGCGGTGGTGATCGGCGTTTGGACGGGAATTTCTTTGACGGCCAGATCCTTGGTCGCCTCGTAAGCGAGCAGCGTAGCTAGGCGTCGCACTAGTTGGCGGAACTCGTCGGGCGGCGTGCCAGTCGCCCGCAGACGCGTGAGATGGTGCGCGACGAGGGGATGTTCGACGACGGTGATGGAGGACACGATACCTAGCCCCTCACTTCTGATAGCTCTTTGTCAGTGAGTCCGAACGTGACTTAGTTCCTAGTCCAATGGGTCCGTCGGTTCCTCTAAGTAGGTATAGCCGTTAAGCGCTTCCTCGTAGAACTTGACAATCCGGCCAGCTTGTTGGTGATCGATTCTGCCTTCTCGTACCGCAACGTCGACGTCCGACTGGAGTCGATCGATCAGATCGCGACCGTGGTACTGGACATAGTGCAGCACCTCGTTGACGGTTTCCCCTTTGACGACCGTCTCCAGAGCAACCTCACCGTGATCCAGCAGCTCAACATGCGCCGCGTCGGGGTCACCAAACAGGTTGTGCAGATCGCCCAAGATTTCCTGGTAGGCACCTACGAGGAACGCAGCCAGGTAGTAAGGCGTGCCATCGAACTCGTGCAGCTGGAGCGTCCTCTTGACGTCTCGGAGGTCAATAAACTGATCGATTTTTCCATCGCTGTCGCAAGTGATATCGCCAATCATGGCATGGCGAGTCGGTCGTTCATCGAGCCTGTGGATGGGCATCACCGGGAACAGCTGCTTGACAGCCCAGCTGTCAGGGATTGATTGGAATAGAGAAAAGTTACCGAAATAGGTGTGGGCCATCGCCCGATCGAGCCCCTCCAGTTCTTCCGGTGGAAACTCCAACTCATCGACGTACTGGCGTATCTTTCGGCAGATGGCCCAAAACAGTTTCTCCGCCAGGCTCCGCCGGTCGAGCGGCAGGTGTCCCGTGCTGAACAAGTTCATGGCCATATCCAATGCGGCCTGTGCGTCGTGGTAGGATTCGAGCACGTTGCGGGCCGTCATGTTCTCGAGTGTCTCAAAGAGCATCTCCACTGGCTGCTCCAAGTCCGCGGGCGGCACCTCGGGAACGGCTTCCTCGTTTCCCTGCCCCGCGACTCCCAGGACACCAAAAACAAACACACTGTGGTACGCCGCAATCGCGCGACCGCTTTCGGAGATCAGGTTTGGATGAGGGACACCTGTCTCGTCACAGACTGTTTGGATGTGATAGACGACGTCATTGGCGTACTCCTGCAGCGAGTAGTTGGCGCTCGAACGGAAGTTCGTCTGCGAGCCGTCGTAGTCAACCGCCAGTCCGCCTCCGACGTCGAGAAACTCGAGCCCCGCACCTCGCCTGACGAGGTCAACGTAGATGCGAGCCGCCTCCACCAGCGCCCCTTTGACTTGTCGGATGTTGGTAATCTGGCTGCCGAGATGAAAATGCAGCAGGCACAGGCAGTCCGCCATTTCACAGGAGGCCAATTCGTCGAGCCCCCTCAGCACTTCGCCGACGTCGAGCCCGAACTTGGATCGGTATCCGCCCGACTCCTGCCAGCGTCCGGCGCCGCGTGATGCCAACTTAACGCGCATCCCGATCTGCGGTCGGACTCCGACCTTGCGGGCGATGCGCAAGATCAAGTCCAGCTCGGTGTACTTCTCAACAACCGGAATGACCTTGCGCCCGATTTTCTGGGCCAGCATCGCCATCTCGATGAATTCGGCATCTTTGAAGCCATTGCAGATGATCGGCGACTGGGGATCGGTCATGGCGACCACTGCCAGCAACTCCGGTTTGCTGCCCGCCTCCAGACCGAAACCGTGGGGTCGACCATGCTCGATGATCTTCTCAACCACTCCCCGCTGCGGGTTGACTTTCACCGGGTAGACACAGCTGTAGCGGCCCTCATACTTGTGGTCGTCGATCGCCTGCTGGAACGCGCCGCGGATTTCGAGCAAGCGGTCCTTCAGGATGCCGTTGAAGCGGAGCAGCACCGGCAATTCCAGCCCTCGCAGCTGCAGATGATCGACCAGAACCTTCATGTCGATCGCACGGGCCGGATCCCTGTCCGGATGCACTAACAAGTTGCCGTCGTTCGAGACGGAGAAGTAACCGTGCCCCCACCGTGCCACGTCGTATAATTCGCTCGCATCCTGACTGGACCAGGTCTCGGCTGCTCTTTCCAGCATGTTGTTCCTTCGGCACGCTGCGACCTAATTAGTTGGCAGACGTCATGATACAGCTCATCCGTGCCAAGCGACTAGTAGACCTAGTAGCACGAAGGCAAGTCGACTGCCGACGTTCCCAGAAACAAACCTCGCTCTCACCCAAATGGCTGTCGCGTTAACCTGGTCCCATTCCGAGCTCGGCAGTTGCCTGCATGCCATTGACTGTATCCGGCGCGGGCTTCCGCTGCTCGATCGAAGGCTCCTGCACGCGTTCCGGGGCGCCTGCCAAGAACTCGCCTCGGAGCGTCCTGACGTACCCGTTGACTCCCTTTGGCTCTACTTGCCACCGCTTGCCTGCCGCGAGCATTCTCCGCGCGCGCTGGGAGCCGCTCTCAACTCCGCGCTCGGAGAGGCGCCGACCGCCGACTCGCGCTCCCTGCCATTCGAAGCAGTTCTCGAGCGCTGTTTAGCAACCATGCGCCGATGCTGTCCCCGTCTGGGCGCCGATCTCACATCCCGCCAACGTCCGCTGCGGGAACAGTGGGAGGCGGTCGGGCCCGGACTGCTGTTACAAGTTCGCCGGCTGATCGGGGAAATAGACCAAGAGCAAGAGACTGAGAGGCAGATTCACCTAGTGCACCCCGTTTGTGGCGGCGCTGGGTTCGCACATCCGGCGTACCGATCGGTCCGCATCGAGGCGGTGTTGACCAATAGCACCCCCCAGCTTCCGGAGACGCTGCGGCTGGCCTGGCTAGTCGCCCAGTCGCTCGCATTGGGGAGCGCCACACCGGCGTCCGCTCATTCCACTTCAGCGGTGCTGCGATGGGCCCTGTTACCGGCCACCTTGTACGCCGCCGAGGAACTAGACATTGCCCGGCTCGACCTTCCCACGCTGTCGTTGGCACTCGAGGCCTGGCATTCGCCGTGTGACTCGATTCAGCTCGGGCCGGAAGGTCTGCTCGCCTGGTGGCGCGAGAGCCGATCGAACCAAACGCCTTGGCGCGCTGCGCTGCGAACACTGGCCGTGCTGAGCGGACAGCGACCAGACGGCGAGGTTCGTCAGCACCCGTGCTAGCACCGTGATCGACCTCGTTGATCGACCTTGTTGCGCGCTCATCTGATCCAGTATGATCCTCGCCGGCCACGTCGAAGTCAGTGGCAGCACTCTCGTGGTCCGGGACACAACCTATGACATTCACACTCGGCGAATTGGCCGACCTTGTCGCAGGTCAGCTCTACGGCGACGCTGATCTAGAAATCGACGGTGCGGACATCCTCCGTGATGTACGTGCCGGCCAGATCACGTTGGTCGCTGGAGATCAGCTGGCGGAAGAACTGGCGCGGAGCCCCGCGGCTGCCGCTGTGGTTCCAGCCGGCTTTGCCCCTCAGGGGTTACCGTTCATTCAGGTCGCGGACTTGCACGGCGCGTTCGCCAAGATCGTCCAGCTTTACCGGCCTGCTCACGGGGAGCATGCGACAGGGATCAGCCCGCAGGCGCAGGTGAGCGACTCCGCTCAGATTGCGGCGGGGGCGACGATCTTTCCAGGGGCCACCATCGGTGCGCGAGTCGTCATCGGCGCAGGCAGCGTGATTCACGCGGGGGTGCGCATCTTGCCTGGTTGTGCGATCGGAGAGGATGTGACGATCTTCCCCAACGTGGTGCTGTACGAAAACACGGTCGTGGGAAATCGATCCGTGATCCACGCCTCGGCCGTAATCGGCAGCTACGGTTTCGGCTACCACACGGCAAACGGGCGACACCTGCCAACCGCCCCAGCTAGGTTGCGTCGAGATTGGTGACGACGTGGAGATCGGTGCCGGCACGACAATCGACCGTGCCACTTACGGCAGCACGACCATCGGCGAGGGCACAAAGATCGATAATCTGGTGCAGATCGCGCACAACTGCCACATCGGCAAGCACAACCTCATCTGCGCTCAGGTCGGTATCGCCGGCAGCTGCACGACAGGTGACCACGTCGTGATGGCAGGCCAGGTGGGAGTGCGCGATCACATCCAGATCGGCAACCAGGTCGTCCTGGGGGCCAAGAGCGGGGCGATCAACGACGTGCCGGACGGTCAAGTCTACCTGGGCGCACCGGCGACGCCCCAGCGCGAACAGAAGTTGATGCAGGTGGCGCTGAGCAAGCTGCCGAAACTGCGCAGAGAATTCAAAGCGTTAGTGAAACGCCTCGAGTTGCTCGAGCGCCGATCAAACCGGGACGCGGCCTGACCCATGGAGCCCACCGAAGTTCGACGACCGGCTATTGGCCTAATCGCAGGCTGGGGTAGGTACCCTCAGATTGTCGCCCGCGGCTTGCGGGAGCAAGGGTATCGTGTTGTTTGTGTAGCCATACTCGACCATACCGATCCCAGGTTACGAGAGGACTGCCACGCGTTTCGCGAATTTGGACTGGGACAATTGGGGGCGGCGATTCGCTTCTTTCGACAGCACGGCGTCACCCAAGCGACCATGGCGGGGAAGATCCACAAAGTTGTGCTGTTCCGCCGCTTCTTTTGGTTAAGGCACTTTCCTGATTGGCAGTGCGTGCGCACCTTTTTCCCGCACTTTGTTACCAAGACAACGGACCGCAAGGACGACACGATGATCACTGCCATCGTGGAAGCATTCGCCAGGTATGGGATTGCCTTCGCCCCGGCCACGCAGTTTCTGCCGCAATTGCTGATTGGACAGGGCATTCTGAGTCAGCGTCGACCGTCATCCGCAGAATTGAAGGACATCCAGTTTGGCTGGGCGATCGCCAAAGAGCTGGGCAGGTTGGACGTCGGGCAGAGTGTGGCCGTGAAGGGCCGCGCCGTGCTGGCATTGGAAGCCATTGAAGGCACTGACAAGTGTATCCACCGCGCAGGACAACTCTGTCCGTCCGGAGGATTCACGCTCGTCAAAGTGGCCAAGCCAAAACAGGACATGCGGTTCGATGTGCCCACGATTGGAGTGGGGACTCTCGAGTCACTTATCGAAGCAGGCGGCCGCGTGCTGGCTGTCGAGGCCGATCGGACGATCTTGATTGACGAACCGGCAGTACTCAGCCTGGCGGACCGACACGGACTGACCGTTGTCTCGATGCGGCAGCCCGCCCAGGACCAGCGGACTCGCGACGCAGCCTAAGAACAACTGGGCGGCGGTCGCCACGAAGAAGTCGCCCCACAATAGCTTGCCGACATTCTCGGCCCTCATCCGACGCCGCTGAGGAATTCTTGTAGCCGAATTCGCCAGGAGTTGGACGAATCGGTTGTCTACCGAACCAAACTCTGGCGAGTTCGGCTACGCTCTGGCGAGTTCGGCTACGATCTGATAGCGGCGGAACGTCGAGGAAAAGTCCTTAGCGACGTTTACGGTCTGGCATCGCCTACGGGCGGAGACAGCGGGCCGGAACCCACGCGCCTGGCGATCCGCGCGGCGACCCACTATCATGCGCCCTTGGCTGCTTGCCAGTGTAATCGTTGAACCTCACAAACCGTGCCCGCGACGCCTGCCATGAAAAAAACTGTTCACCTTCTGCTGGCTGTAACGTCGATCGCTGTAGCGCTGTTCGCCGCAAGGAACACCGGGCGTGCCGACGACTGGCCCCAATGGCGCGGCGCGGAACGCGACGGTGTTTGGCGCGAGACGGGTATCGTGGACCGGTTTCCGGAGGAAGGCATCGACATTCGCTGGAGACAGCCGATCGCTTCCGGCTACAGTGGACCAACAGTGGCCAAAGGGCGGGTCTACGTGACCGACCGACTGCTCAAGCCGCAGCAAACGGAGCGCGTTCTCTGTTTTGATTCTCAGACCGGCAAACCGTTGTGGGATTTTCCCTACGCTTGCCGGTACGTCGGCATCGGATATGTGGCCGGTCCCCGCGCATCGGTCACGGTCGAGGACGGGCGCGTCTACGCGCTGGGTGCCATGGGCCATCTCCACTGCTTGGACGCCGAGACAGGCGAGTCGCTCTGGGATAAAGACCTCGACACTCTGTATCGGATTTCAGCAGACAATCGGATGCCGATGTGGGGCATCGCCGCAGCCCCCATCATCTATGACGACCTGGTTGTGGTGCATATTGGGGGCAAGGACGCTTCGCTCGTAGCCTTCGACAAGGGCACCGGCGAACAGCGTTGGCAGTCGCTCGACGACCGCGCTCAGTACTCCGCACCCATCATCATTCAACAAGCCGGTAAAGACGTGCTTGTCTGTTGGACGGGGGACAGTATCGCCGGGCTCGACCCAGCTACTGGCGACGTCTATTGGCGGCATCCGTTTACACCTCGTGAGATGCCGATAGGAATTGCCACACCGGTTGTAAACGGGGACCGCCTGTTTGTCTCGTCGTTTTACGACGGGGCGTTGATGTTGAAGCTGCGCTCGGACCGGCCGGCTGTCGAGCTGTTGTGGCGACGCAACGGGCGTAGCGAAAGAGACACCGACGCACTGCAGTCCATTATCAGCACACCTCTTTTTATCGGCGACCATATCTACGGTGTCGACAGCTACGGCGAGTTGCGGTGTTTGAAAGCGGAAAACGGCGATCGGCTTTGGGAAGACCTGTCGGCAACTCCCAAAGCCCGGTGGAGCACGATCCACTTCGTCCCCCAAGAAGACCGCATCTGGATGTTCAACGAGAGGGGCGAGCTGATCATTTCCCGCCTGTCGCCACACGGATTCGAAGCGATCAGCCGCGCACAGTTGATCGCTCCCACGCTGAAGCAGCTGCGGCAACGAAACGGCGTTTGCTGGGCCCATCCAGCCTTCGCCAATCGACACGTCTTCGCGCGCAACGACAACGAATTAGTTTGCGCCAATCTGGCGGCCAAGTAGGGAGGGCGAGGCGGCGATTGGGAGGGCGAGGCTCCTGCCGAGCCGACGTGCATCGGAACACTGATTACGGTTAGAACCGTGGGCTAACGCCCAGCGGCTGATTTGTATCACAGGCCCGGGCCATCCTGTTGATCCTGTAGATCCTGTCAAGAAGGCAGAAGACAGGATGAACAAAATGAAACAGGATTGCTGGAACGGCTCCACCGCGGAGGGGTCGGACGGACCATTCTAGAGTTCACGCTACATGCGAGGCCTCATCACGCGGAGCGTGATGGCTACGTAGACGTCACGCTCCGCGTGACGTTGCCGACCGTGTAGGCGCCCTGTGCGATAGACGTGATATCGAAGTCTAACCGCGTTCCACGGTCAAACAAATCAGCCGGAATGCGTTAGCGGCCGGTTTGGTGACAACCGTGGGCTAACGCCCAGCGGCTGATTTGTATCACAGGTCCCGGGCATCCTGTTGATCCTGTAAATCCTCTCAAGAAGGCAGAAGACAGGATGAACAAAATGAAACAGGATTGCTGGAACGGCTCCACCGCGGAGGGGTCGGACGGACCATCCTAGAGTTCACGCTACATGCGAGGCCTCATCACGCGGAGCGTGATGGCTACGTAGACGTCACGCTCCGCGTGACGTTGCCGACCGTGTAGGCGCCCTGTGCGATAGACGTGATATCGAAGTCTAACCGCGTTCCACGGTCAAACAAATCAGCCGGAATGCGTTAGCAGCCGGTTTGGTGAGAACCGTGGGCTAACGCCCAGCGGTTGATTTGTATCACGGGTCCCGGGCCGTCCTGTTGATCCTGTAAATCCTGTCAAGAAGGCGGAAGACAGGATGAACAAAATGAAACAGGATTGCTGGAACGGCTCCACCGCGGAGGGGTCGGACGGACCATCCTAGAGTTCACGCTACATGCGAGGCCTCATCACGCGGAGCGTGATGGCTACGTAGACGTCACGCTCCGCGTGACGTTGCCGACTGTGCAGGCGCCCTGTGCGATAGACGTGATATCGAAGTCTAACCGCGTTCCACGGTCAAACAAATCAGCCGCAATGTGTTAGCAGCCGGTTTGGTGGGAACCGTGGGCTCACGCCCAGCGGCTGATTTTGTATCACGGGTCCCGGGCCATCCTGTTGATCCTGTAGATCCTGTCAGCCGCGCCGCCGCGCGAACCAATCGACCAAGAACACGCCGATCATCGCGGCGACTAGGAACGCCAGAGTCGTGACCGTATGTGCCTGCAAATCCGGCCACAGGAGCTCGAATTCTTTGTGCTTGAACTTCTCAACTTCGGGAGTGAGATCGCGTTGAAACGGCCAGAGGTTTCTCAAGGCACCGAACATGAAGCCGCACAGGGCGGCCATTGTCAGACTGTGAAACCGCGTCAACAGCCAGCGGAGTATCTTGCTGAACGCCAGCAACCCAAGCGCACAGCCGCTGGCGAACACCGCCAGGGTCAGCAAACTAGACTGGACTAGAGTTCCGGCGAGCAGATTCTTGGGGATCTCGGTGAGATGCACATAGACGCCGAGCACCAGCAGTATCATTGCGCCGCTGATCCCGGGCAAGATCATCGCACAAATGCCAACCGCGCCGCATAAGAAGATCCACGGCAGTGCAGGATCGCTCTCACCTGTGTGTCGCAATCCGGAAATCCAAAAAGCCAACAAGGCGGCGACGATGCCAACCAGGATCACCGTGCCGGCCTCGGCCGGAGAGTCGGTTTTGATTAACTTGCCGACGAGCACGGCAGAGGCGAGAATCATGCCGAAGAAGACAGCCAGCGTGTAGGACCGCGACGTAGCGCCGGTCAACAGTTGATTAATGATCAGCGACATACCGACGATGCCCGTGCCGATACCGGCGGCGAGGGTAACGAGAAATCGCAGGTCGAGATATTCAGCTGCGGCCAACCAGCGTCGTTGGCGGCATAGTGACAGCAGCTGGCCATCCACTCGGCTAATCGCCGTCACCAATCGCACATAGATGCCCAGGATCAAGGCAACAGTGCCACCGGAAACACCCGGAACTACGTCGGCGCAGCCCATGCACAAGCCGCGGAGCAGGTTCCAGCCATCCTCGGCTCGAATGCGTTTTTCCTTAGCCATTTGAGGCACTCAGCTTTGCGAATCACATGAAGTCAGCGGGCACGACTGCCACCCAGGCCTTGCATCGGTTGTCGGCCTGCAACGTGTTCCCCGTTATTGACGGTTCCCCGGGCGTCGAAATAGACTGGTGGGTTTGCAAGCCGAGGACGAGGTCGGCAACTCTCTGAAGGGACAAAGCGTGCCAGGAACGTGTGTGATCGGGCTGCAATGGGGTGACGAAGCCAAGGGCAAGGTCGTCGATCTCCTTACCTCGAAGTACCAGATTGTGGTCCGCTATTTGGGTGGCGCCAATGCGGGGCATACAGTCGTTGTCGGCGACCAGACCTACAAACTTCACCACATCCCCAGCGGGATCCTGAATCCCAAGGCCATCAACGTCATCACGGCCGGGGTCGTCATCAACCCTGCGACGCTATTGGCCGAGGTCGACATGCTGACCGAGCGCGGCGTCACAGTCGGAGAAAACCTGCTGTTGAGCGACCGCGCGCACGTGGTTTGCCCGTGGCATATCGCCGAAGACCGCTTGATGGATAAGCGGGTGGTCGGTGGCGAGAACATCGGTACGACGCTGCGCGGTATCGGCCCCTGTTATCGCGACAAGGTGGGCCGGGCTCTTGCCGTCCGCTTAGGAGACCTTTACCGCGAGCGCTTTCGCGAGCGAATCGAAGAGATTGTCACCGCCAAGAAACAGTGGCTGTCGGGACTTAACGGTCAATCCGGCGAGGTCGAACGGGAGTTGGACCCTGCCCGAATCTACGATGAATTCATGGGCTATGCCAATCGTTTGCGGCAGCATCTAGCCGACACCACACGTTTCCTGCTCGACTCAGTCGATGCTGACAAGCGGTTGCTGTTCGAGGGTGCCCAGGGCACGCTGCTCGACGTCGACCATGGAACCTATCCTTTTGTCACCAGCAGCAACAGCTCGGGCGTCGGGGTTTCTTCGGGCGCCGGCGTCCCCCCCCAGGCAATCACCAAAGTGATCGGGGTGGCGAAGGGCTACACCACGCGCGTGGGCGGCGGACCGTTTCCCACGGAACAAGATGACGAGGTAGGAGAGCGCATCCGCAAGTTAGGCAACGAATTCGGCACGACTACCGGGCGGCCGCGACGCTGCGGTTGGTTTGATGCCGTGGCCGTCCGCTACGCGGCAAGATTGAGTGGCGTCGACGCCGTGGCATTGATGATGATGGATGTGATCAGTCAACTACCAGAGATTAAGATCTGCACCGCCTACGATTTAGACGGCGAACGCATCGACTACTTTCCGGGACACGCCTCAGATCTCCGCCGGGTGAAGCCCGTCTACGAGACCTTGCCGGGTTGGGAGACTGACGTCACGGGTATCCGCAAACTGGCGGACCTGCCGACCGGAGCGCGGCGTTACCTGGAGAGAATCAGCGAGCTGGTGGGCCGCCCCATTGATGCGATCTCGGTCGGTCCAGCACGTGACCAGATGATCTTTGCCGCTGAGCTGTGAGTGGTACATCAACCATGTCCGAACGAACGGCGGCTATCGCGGTCAGCGAGTTGCGGGTGGCAGCGGAGCGCCGTCCGCGCCACATCGCGATCATCATGGACGGCAACGGGCGCTGGGCCGAGCGGCAGCATCTTCCTCGCATCGAGGGCCATCGCCAAGGGGTTGCCAGCACGCGGCGTACCGTCGAGGAGTGCGCACGATTGGACATCGAGCAGTTGACACTGTACTGCCTATCCAGCGAGAACTGGAAACGGCCACAAAATGAACTCGATTTCCTCATGCACCTGTTGGAACAGTACATGGTCGAAGAGCGGACGACGATCATGGAACAGAATATTGCCGTGAGTATGATCGGACGGCGCGAGGGCATTCCTCCGCAGGCCCTGCGAGAGATCGACAAGACGATTGAGATGAGTGCCGGTAATCATGGAACGCGGCTCTGCCTGGCCATCAACTACGGTGGTCGCGTCGAGATCGTCGATGCCGTACGCCAGATTGCCGGCGAGGTCAGCCGCGGATCGATGCGCGTGGACGAGATCAGCGACGAGACTCTCTCGGAGCGGCTCTATACAACCGGTATGCCGGATCCCGATCTGCTGATTCGGACCGCCGGCGAGATGCGAGTCAGCAACTTCCTGCTCTGGCAGATCAGCTACGCGGAACTCTGGATTACCCCTCTCTGCTGGCCGGAATTTCAAATCACTACGCTGCACGAAGCGATTCGTGACTACGCGGACCGGGATCGCCGCTTCGGCGGACTCAGCATGAGTGACGGCTAAAGTTTATTGACGCGGCAGCTTGCATGGTTACCTCCGCTTGATACTCCGCACGAGGAACACGAGTTGTTAGTTTGGCGGCTCATTTGTGCGTCGGGGATCTTGATACCGCTGGCCAGCCTGTTCGTTGTCGACGCCTACTACAGCGGTGATGCGCCGGGAATCTGGCTGTTACCGATCGCGCTGCTGGCCGCGGCCGCGGCCGCTGGCGAGTTAGTAGGATTGATTTCTCCTCAGCAGCAGCGGCCACCCCGCTGGCTCGTACCCCTTGGCGCTGTCTTGATCGTACTCTCCAGTGCCGCGCCTCTCGCCTGGAGTCTGCTCGGGCAAACCTATCCTGCGGACTGCCCACTAGGAAAACTGGGTTGGCCGCTGACTGCCACAGCTTTGGTGGTGACGGTCGCCTTCATCGTCGAGATGGTACGGTTTCAAGAACCTGGTGACCACTTAGCCCGAGTTGCATTTGCCTCGTTTGGCTTCGTCTATGTGGGGCTGTTTATGAGCTTCCTTTTCCCCCTTCGCTCGTTTGGTAGCAATGAGTGGGGGATGGCGGCGGTCGTTTCGATGCTGCTGGTAGTCAAGATGTCAGACATCGGGGCGTACGTTTTCGGCAAGCTGTTTGGCCGAACCAAGCTGGTCCCGCGTCTGAGCCCCGGCAAGACTGTCGAGGGAGCCGTGGGCGGTTTGATAACGGCGGCGGTTGTCGCCGCTGCTTACTTTGTTTGGGCGGTGCCGTCGATCGTCGGCGAACAGGTTGCAGTACCGCTGTGGCGCACGGCGCTCTACGGGATCATCCTGGGGGCTGCAGCGATCGTAGGTGACTTGGCGGAGTCCCTGATCAAACGCGACATGGAACGGAAGGACTCGAGCCGCTGGTTGCCTGGTTTGGGCGGGATCCTGGATTTGCTTGATTCAGTGCTTATCGCCGCACCGACCGCCTATCTTTGTTGGGCGGCGGGACTGCTGGAATCTGCCAAGTGAACGGCGGAACGCCGGATACCCGGCATCCACCTGACGGTCCCCCCGACCAAGTTTCAGCACACTCCGATCGAATGCCGAAAACGCAAGCCTTTGTAAATAAACAAGTTAAGTGGCTTACCGCGTCTTCCGTCTGTTCCGCTGCGCGGAACATTGGCTATAGTTGATAAACAGAGAAACATGGCCATGTGCGGCGATTTTAACAGTTGGCCGCGTTATTGAATGTACGAAGCGACTCTACCGTTAGTTGAACCCGATCTGGTGCTGTCGCTGCTGGGCACGTGCGATCAGCATTTGCGGACAGTCCGGGACGCCTTGGGCGTATCAATCACTCACCGGGATGGACAACTCCGTGTGGCGGGAGAGGAGCGTGCGGTTACGTTAGCGACGGAAGTGCTCGAGCGGCTGAAGGATATGGCGGAGCGGAGCGGCCCGCTCAACGGAGATGACGTTACCCAGATCCTCTCGACGGTCACCAGCTCTGATCGACAACCGCCCGCTGCGGCGATCGACGTGGTCAACGGAGGTCGCTCGATCCGTCCGCGGACAGCGGGTCAATCGGCCTACGTCGAGGCGATTCGCAAGAACGAGGTTGTGTTTGCCGTCGGACCTGCGGGCACGGGAAAGACCTATCTGGCGGTGGCGCTTGCCGTCGAGGCCCTCAAGCAGCAGGCGATTCGCAAGATTGTCTTGGTCCGACCTGCCGTCGAGGCGGGAGAAAGCCTGGGCTATCTGCCGGGCGATCTGCAGGCCAAGATCAACCCTTATTTGCGACCGTTGCTTGATGCGCTCCACGAGATGATCGACTACGATCAAATCAAGCACCACATGGAGCAGGACGTGATCGAGGTGATCCCGCTCGCTTATATGCGGGGCCGGACGCTGAACGAAGCCTTCATCATTCTCGACGAAGCGCAGAACACGACGGTCGCCCAGATGAAGATGTTTCTGACTCGCATGGGCGAGGGCTCCAGGATTGTGATCGCAGGGGACACAACACAGGTCGACTTGCCACCCCACACACGGAGTGGAATGGTGGACGCGGTTGCACGGCTCAAGAAGGTCCGCGGCATCAAGATGATCCACCTGACGAAATCGGACATCGTGCGACACCGGTTGGTCCAACAGATCGTCAACGCGTATGATGAAATGCCGCGCGGCGGCAAGAAGGGTCGGCGTTAGTCGATGTCAACAGGCAATCCACGTCGCACACGGTCGGACCTAGTCGCGGGTCTGCAGCTCCCGCCCGGCAAGGCGGAGAGGTTACTGGAACACTTCCGTCGCGGGGACGTGCTGCTACGCGTTGCTTTGGCGTTGCTGGCCGCGGTCTGCATGTGGGCCATCACTTTCGCCTGGGCCCCTCGTTTTGCTTTTCGCAGCGGTTACACGCCTCACCGCGACATTGTCGTCCGCACGCCATTTCGTGTGGTGGACGAAGAGGAGACCGAGAACCTGCGAAAACTGGCCCGGAGCCAGACACTGGCGGTCTACGCCAACGACAAGCAACCGCTGGTCGAGTTGCGCAAGGCGCTCAAGGACAGCGTCTTTCAGCTAACAAGTGCCGAGTCGTACGAGACGCTCGACGCCAAAGGCCGGCAGGTGTGGGGCGAGTTCTTACAATCCGAATCCTCGGTCGCGGCAAGTTCTGAAGACCGCGCGGCGGACAATTCCGAGCAGCTGTTCAACGACTTACGCGAGGCGTTGTCTGCGGACGCGGAGCTGGTGAAATTCGAGCAGGCGGTGCACGCCGCCATGTCCGGCTACGAGACGGACGGACTGCTGGTCACTCTCGACCACGAATTGGGCGAAGGCAGCCAGGGGGCGATTCTGGTTCATGACGTAGGACAGCCCAACTACACCCATCGTGTGGAGGTCACGGATGTTCGGATCGCTGAGGCGACCACCGACCTTCGCCAGCGGCTGGCGAGCGAGTTCGAGGCGGCCGGGCTGCCTGGCAAACATGTCGAGACGCTGGCGCAGCTGGCGGTCAGCTGGGTAAACAACAAGAAGATCCCGACAACCTTGACCTTGAACGCCGAGGCCACGCGTCAAGCTCAGGATGCTGCCGCCGGGCAAGTCGAACCGGCGACCAACGAGTACGAACCCGGCGACAAGCTGGCCACCGGAGGGCAACCTCTTTCCAAAGAGGACCTCGATCGGCTGTTGTTGGAGTATCGCAGCCAAACTGCCGCGACACCGCTGAGCACCAAGATCCGTCGGTCGCTGGCGGACCTGGGCATGTATGTGGCGCTCTACGTCTTGTGCGGCGTCTATATCTTCTACCACGAACGTCGCCTGCTGACCGATTTCTATCGCCTTTCGACGTTGTTGGGCTGGACTGTGGCCACGGTGGCACTTTCCATGATCGCAGCGATCGACCAGTGGCGTGCAGAGACGATTCCGTTGATGCTCTTCAGCACCACGATGGCGATCGCGTATCGCCGCGAGTTGGCGCTCTTACTTTCTGCTTCGGTGGCGTTAATCGTTGCCGTATCAACCGGACAGGGGCTGGCCGAGTTCGTGATCCTATTGGCTTCCGCTGCGGGACCCATCTTGTTAGTGGGTCGCATTCGCAGTCGCACGAAACTGTTGTATGTCGGCCTCGGCTCGGGCGCCGTGGCGGCGCTAACGACGATTGGCATTGGGACGCTGATGGAGCAAGCGTACGGATGGTCAGGGCTCAGCGGGACACCTTTCGGCACCTTAGACGAACTAATCCGCGGCTCTTTCGCGCTCCGCCTGTTGGGTGGTGCCGCCTGGTACGGCGTCTGTGCCTTACTGGCAGGCATTCTGATGACGGGCCTGTTGCCGTTTGTGGAGCGACTGTTTGACATCCAAACTGACATCAGTTTGCTTGAACTTGGGGACGCCGCCCATCCGCTGCTGCAAGAGCTGGTGCGCCGCGCGCCGGGGACTTACAACCATTCGATCACGGTCGCCTCGATTGCCGAAGCAGCAGCCGAAGCGATTGGCGCCAACGGGCTACTCGTTCGAGTCGGTGCCTACTTCCACGATATCGGCAAGATGCTCAAGCCGGGCTACTTCATTGAAAATCAGGGAAGCGAGAACAGCCGTCATGAATCGCTGATGCCGGCCATGAGCACACTGGTGATTATCGCTCACGTGAAAGATGGCGCCGATCTGGCACGCCAGCATCGTCTGCCACAGTCGATGATCGACTTTATCGAGCAGCACCATGGAACGACGCTCGTTGAGTATTTCTATCGGGAGGCGACCAAGCGCAGCGAACAGGATCCCGATTCGAGCGACGTGGACGAGACGAGTTTCCGCTACCCGGGACCGAAACCGCAAACCAAAGAAGCTGGTGTACTGATGCTCGCTGATGCCTCTGAGAGCGCTTGCCGCGCCCTCACCGATCCTGCTCCTGCTCGCATCGAGCACCTGGTGCAGGAGCTCGCCATGAAGAGGCTGTTGGACGGACAGTTCGACGACTGTGGTTTGACGCTGAAAGAGTTGCAGGTGATCGAGGGATCACTTGTGAAGTCGCTGACCGCGGTCTATCACGGTCGAGTGAAGTACCCCAACCAGCAAACCGCCTGATCAAGCGGCCAAGTTGCGGACGTGATAACCGTCGAAGCCAACAATCAGCACTCAACAATGGACGTTGAACTCGCTCGACTCCGCCATGCGGCCAAGACCGTCTTGGCCGGCGAAGGCATCGCGTCTGCCGAGCTGAGCTTGGCGGTGGTTGATGATGCGACGAGTCATCGATTGAACCGGCAATTCCTGAGTCACGACTATCCGACCGATGTGCTGAGCTTCCTGCTGGAGTCGGATGCAGGCTGGCTGGAGGGTGAGGTGATCGTCAGTGCCGATACCGCTGAGAGGGTGAGCGGCGAGTACGGTTGGGAAACCGAGGATGAGTTGTTGCTATACGTCGTCCACGGTGTGTTGCATTTAGTGGGGTACGACGATCACGCGGAGCCGGAACGTCAGCGGATGCGGCGGCGTGAAGCATACTATTTGCGGCAACTTGGTTTGGAACCGAGGTACTGACGAACGGAAAAACCGATTTCATGAACCAACTTCCCATGTCACATGGGAGCTGATCCCTGTGGACCCATTCTTAGCCGTTGCCATTGCAGGGTTGCTGATATCCGGCTTAGCGGCCACATCGACCCGTGTCCTGCAGGACTATTCACGGCGCGAGCTCCAGCTGTACTGCCAACGTCGCCACCGTTTGGACCGCTTCGGCGAGATTCTGGACGACGACGAACAGGTGCTGATCGCGGTCAGCGTGTTGCAGGTGATCGGGCTAGTACTGCTGGTCCTGGCCGGCGCGTTGTGGCTGTACCCGCTGCCGGGGTCACCAGGATGGAAACAGTTCGCAGCGGCCGCGACGCTGGCCAGCCTGGTATCGGTAGCCGTGGTCATCTGGCTGCCGTGGGCCATCGAACGCCTCTGGGCAACACCGTTCATATATCATGCCTGGTTGCCGCTGAAATCAGTTGCCTGGCTGTTGAAGCCGCTTACCTTTGGCGTGGCGGTGGCCGATGCCATGCTGCGCCGGTTGGCAAATCGTCCAGAGAGTGAGGAAGACGAAGAAGAGGCGTTCGAAGACGAGATACGGTCAATCGTGACGGAAGGGCTGCATGACGGGCTGCTGGAAGAAGACGCGATCGAGATGATCGAAGGGGTGATCGAACTGGGAGATACCGACGTCTCTGACATCATGACACCCCGCAGTAACATTGACGCCTTGGACATCGACCTCAGCTGGCCCGAAGTCTTCAAGTTCGTGGCAGAAGTGGGGCGGACTCGCATTCCTGTCTACGAGCGTAGTCTCGACAATGTGGTAGGTGTGCTGTATGTCAAGGACTTGCTGCACGAGCTGCCGCTTAAAGATGGCGGCCCTCAAAGGTCCCTGAAGGACGTGATACGCCCACCGTGGTTTGTTCCCAAGCCCAAACCGCTGGACGAGATGCTCCAGGAATTCAAGGATACTCGCAACCATCTAGCGATTGTGGTCGACGAATACCGAGCGGTGGCGGGAGTGGTCACAATCGAGGACGTCCTGGAGGAGATCGTGGGCGAAATCGTCGATGAATCGGACAAGGAGCAAACCGACGAGATCCAATTGGTGGATGCGCGGACCTCGGAGGTGCTGGGCACTGCGCACATCGACGTCGTCAATCACCGGCTCGGACTACAGCTTCCCGAGCCGGAGGAGTGCGACACGATTGCGGGGCTGTTTATCCGCCAGCTGGGCCGCATCCCTAAACCGGGTGAATCGCTCGCGATCGACGGTGCACAAATCACAGTTCTTGAATCGAGTCGCCGTCGAGTGGAGAAGCTGCGCATCGAGAGGACAAGCTAACTGCCGCAGTCGGTGCTAGCAGCAACACGTCCCAACTTTTTTTGTCTGCCCACTGCCAACTTTTTCTATGTCGTCTGAGAAAAGCGTAGCGATCGTACTGCGGGTCGTCGACTTTAGTGAGACGAGCGTCGTGACGACCTTGTTCACGCGTGATTTTGGCAAGATCAGCGCGCTGGCCAAGGGCGCCCGGCGGCCGAAAGGCCCATTCGAGGCTGCTCTTGACCTGCTGGCAGTCTGTCGCATAGTGTTCATTCATAAAACGTCCGATGCGCTCGACTTGCTGACTGAAGCGAAGCTCGACCGCCGTTTCCGTGCCGCATCTCGCGACTTATCTCGTCTTCACGCGGGCTATTACGTGGCAGAACTGCTTAGGGAAATGACCGACGCGGGCGACCCTCATCCAGACTTATTTCATGCAGCGGATGACGCATTAAGCGAATTGGATTCGGAACACGATGTGCAACCTACGATAGTGCGATTCGAGTTGACGACACTAAGACTGCTGGGGCATCTTCCATCTTTGGACCGATGTACGGGTTGTGGAGTGACGATCGAGGTAGCCGGCCGCGTCGCGTTTGGCCATTTAGCAGGAGGGCTGTTGTGCAGTCGCTGCCGGCAAGGCCAACGGCAGGTGGTCAGCCTGAGCGCGGAGACTGTCCAGGCCTTGATCGATCTGTCATGGAGAGATGGCAGCGGGGACGATCGGCGTGCCGTGCAATTTTCATACGGCGAGGTACGTGGATTGCTCAATCGATACCTGACGAATCTGCTGGGCCGACCTTTGCGAATGCATCGATATCTCGGAGAGCATTGGTAGTAAGTTAGTCACAAGGAACTCACCAGGTCTTGGTCGCCATGGTGGGCGTGACCGTCGCAGTCTTGGGCTTCGGCGGTGCCAACCGACAAGGAAGTCGCGGGATGCAGTGCAAGCAATGCAGGCTATGGACATGTCTGGGATGCCTACTGATCTGCGGATGCAGCTCCGTCGGACACCGAGATAGCACCTCGTCCAACTACGAAGCAACGCGGAGGCAACTCGCGCATGAAGCCCGCGGCGGCGGCGTACGGCATGTGTCGTACGACGAGCCCTCGGACGATGAGTTGAGCTGGGAGGACCTCACGCCGGAAAACTTCGGTCCCACCGTAAAGCGGCTGGTTGGCAACGGTCCCAATCCCGAGGCAGCCAAGCAGGCCTATGCGGAAGCGGAGTCACTTTACAACACGGCTGTTCAATCACGTCAGCAACAATCGCAAGCCAACCAGTCGCAGCCATTTGTCTTGGCCGCCGAACAGTATCGCAAGGCCGCCAACCTATGGCCCAACTCGACGCTCGAGCACGACGCGCTGTTCATGCTGGGCGAGTCCCTGTTCTTCGCCGACCAATATCCTGACGCTGAAGATGCCTACGAGGAACTGTTGAAGAAGTATCCCAACTCGAAGCACATCGACTACGTACAGCCGCGGCGTTATGCGATTGCTACCTATTGGCTGTCGGCGGACGACGCAGACCAGCAGCGATTTCATGAATTCAACCTGACCGACGGCACTTTCCCGATGAGAGATAGGTTCGGCGAAGCCGTGAGAGTATTGGACCGAGTGCGGCTCGACGATCCCACTGGCAAGGCGGCGGACGATGCCACCATGGCGCTGGGCAATGCCTTCTTCCGACGAGAACAGTTCGTCCGTGCGGACGAGTACTATACCGATCTGCGCAAGACCTTCCCCAGCAGCGAGCATCAGTTTCGAGCTCACTTTCTGGGGTTGAAGGCGAAGCTGATGAGCTACCAAGGCCCGGACTACTCGGCAAATCCCTTGAATGCAGCGGAGAAACTGGTCAAGCAGATTCGCCGCCAGTTCCCCGCAGAGTCTCAGGCGGAGAGTGTATACCTCGACCGGGCGGCCGCCGAAGTCCGCTTCAAGAAGGCCCGCCGGGAATGGAAGTTGGCCGAGCACCATGACCGTCGATCCGAGTACGGTGCCGCAAAATTCTACTATCGAATACTGCTCAAGGACTACGCCGACACACCCCTTGCGAAGAAAGCCGAGCAGCGAATGAGGGAAATCAACGGCCTACCCGATGTACCGCCGCAACGACTCAGCTGGTTAGTGGACCTCTTTCCGGAAGACGACAGCGACATCCCGATGATCGCTTCCGATCCGCAGCAACATGTGCGCTGAGACGACGATGTTCAATCTTCGGCGGTACTGCTTGAGAAACTCAGCCGTACAGCTGTGGGCAACGGCGCTACCGTTTCTCTGCCTGCTGGCTGGCTGCGCCGGATATCAGCTGGGGACACAGAGCCTCTTTCGCCCGGATGTGCGCACGGTTCATGTTCCGATCTTCGAGTCAACGAGCTTTCGCCGGGATCTCGGCGAGCGGCTGACCGAAGCAGTCGTCAAGGAAATCGAGGATCGGACGCCGTTCAAGGTGGTGCATACCCCGGACGCTGACAGCGTCTTGCTCGGCCAAATCGTCTCCGAACGGAAGCGGGTCGTCGCCGAGGACATCAACGACGTCCCGCGCGACATCGAGACCGATCTGGTCGTACAGGTCCAGTGGTACGATCGTAACAACGGGCTGATCATGCAATCGACGGCACTGCCCATCGCCCCGATTGCGCTCAGTGTCGCCAGCGCGGCGAACTTCATTCCCGAGGGTGGGCAATCTCTCTCGACGGCTCATCGAGAAGCCATCACTCGGCTTGCCCGGCAGGTCGTATCCCAGATGGAAATGCCGTGGTGAGTCGGTATCGTGGACGCATGAATCCGCCGCAACCATCCGACCGGCCCCCGCAAGGCCATCTGCCGCCGCGTGCCGGTCATTGGCAGCTGCGCACGCGGGCCATTCAATTCGGTAGACGCCCCAGTGTCATGGGGATCCTTAATGTCACTCCTGATAGCTTCTCTGACGGCGGACAGTTCGACAGTATCGAGTCTGCTGTGGCCCATGCCCGACAGTTGATCGAGCAGGGAGCCGACATCCTCGACATCGGAGGCGAAAGCACGCGACCCTACGCGTCGCCGGTCGCTGCAGCCGAAGAGCTGCGGCGGGTGGTCCCGGTTCTCGAGAGACTGGTCGAGCAAAGCGACGTCCCACTCTCGATCGATACTTCCAAGGCAGAGGTCGCGCGGGCTGCGTTGGACATCGGTGTGGAGATCATCAACGATGTGACCGGCTTGGCGGGCGACCCGAGGATGCTGGACACCGCGGCAGAGTATGCCGCCGGCGTTTGCATCATGCACATGCAAGGCACGCCGCAGACGATGCAGATCAACCCCAGCTATGACGATGTAGTAGCTGAGGTCGGCGAATACCTGAGGGAACGGCAAGCGGCGCTGCAGGCGGCCGGTATCCAGCTCGACCGAATCTGCGTTGACCCGGGGATTGGGTTTGGCAAGACCCATCAACACAACCTGACCTTGCTAGCCAACTGCTGGCGGCTGCACGAGCTGAGTGCACCGGTACTCGTTGGTCATTCCCGTAAGGGGTTCCTTACCAAGGTGCTGGGGGATACGGGAGGGAATCGTGCAAACGGCTCCCTGGCCGTCGCTCTCGGCCTCGCCTCGCAGGGAGTGCAGGTTGTGCGGGTACACGATGTGGCCGCGACTTGCCAAGCGCTAAGAATGTTCGACGCCTGCGGAGGGCTGGACGGTCAGCCCTGGGAAATCGCGAATGACGACGCTCCTGAATGAATGCCGACAGGAGGATGCGGAAAGTCCGACCGGCGATCCATCTCCGTATCTTTCCCTGTTGACTCTGTTTCCTCCTGACATTGACGCCATATGTCGATTGGTCGATACTCCGGAATGGTGAAAGGCCGCGAAAACAAACGGTCCCGCTCGGGGCCGAGACGAGTGAGGGGACTAGATGTCGATCGCCGAAGACCGAAATCTTGAGGGGTACTGCCTAGACGTAGCTCGACGCGCCAAGACCGCGTCTGCGGCACTCGGCCAATTGACTGGGCAGGTGAAGAACGACTGGTTGCGCTGTTCTGCGGCGCTGCTGCGCGAGGAGACGGAGAGCATCCTGCAAGCCAACCTTGCGGACATCGAAGCCGCACCTTCCTTCGGGCTGACGCCTGCGCAAACTGACCGCCTGAAATTGACCGCCGAGCGAGTGAATTCGATCGCCGGAGGTCTTGAAGACGTGGCGGCGCTGCCTGACCCTGTCGGCGAAGTTTTGGAATCGAGTGTCCGGCCGAACGGCCTGCAGATCTCGCGTGTGCGAGTACCGTTGGGAGTCGTCTTCTTTATCTACGAATCTCGTCCGAACGTGACGGCAGATGCTGCTGCGATTTGTGTCAAGAGCGGGAATGCGGTCATCTTGCGAGGCGGTAAAGAGGCGGCTCACTCGAGCCGAGCCATCGTGAAATTGCTAAGCCAGTCCGCTGCTGAGAGTGGAGTTCCTGTCGATTCGGTTCAACTGGTCGATACACCCGACCGGTCCGCGGTTGCTTACTTCCTCGGGCACTCCGACTACATTGATGTGACGATTCCGCGGGGCGGCGCCGGCCTCATTCGCAGGGTCGCCGCAGAAGCCACAATGCCGGTTATCAAGCACTTCGACGGTAACTGTCACGTCTATGTCGATGCCCAAGCCGACCTGGATTTGGCCGAGCGGATCGCGGTCAACTCGAAGTGCCAACGACTTGGAGTGTGCAATACCTGCGAGTCGCTGTTAGTTCATGCCGACGTTGCAGCGGAGTTTGTGCCTCGGATCGCCCAGGCACTGGCGGCCAACGATATCGAGATACGAGGGGACAGCCGGGTTTGCGAATTGTATTCTGCAGCCCAGGAGGCTACGGAGGAGGACTACGCCACCGAGTATCTGGGCCCCATTATTTCGGTGAAGGTGGTCGCGTCGTTGCAGGCGGCGATCGAGCATATCAACCGATTCGGCTCGCACCACACCGACACGATTGTGACAAGCGATTTGAGGGTCGCCCGAGAGTTCACCGCGCAGGTCGACAGTGCGGCGGTGATGGTTAACGCCAGTACCCGTTTCAATGATGGAGGCGAATTCGGGCTCGGCGCAGAAATCGGGATCAGCACGGACAAGTTCCACGCCCGTGGGCCGTGCGGATTAAAGGAATTGACCAGCTACAAGTACATCGTGTACGGCGATGGACACGTGCGGGTATCGTGACGCTGCGGCGCACATCCGGTTAATGGAGTAACAGAGATGGGTGACGACGTTCTAAGCCACGATGAGGTCGAGAGTCTGTTGTCGGCTATGGAGCCGGCCGCGGATGCTCCGCCGAAGCCCAGGAAGCCGCCAACCGATGTCCCTCTTCAACATCCCCAAGAGAAGGTCATCCCCTACGACTTTAAACGACCGGAGCGGGTCGGCAAGGAACAGATGCGGGCCCTGCAATCTTTGCACGAGGGGTTCGGCCGCAACTTCGGGGCCGCCCTCTCCGCCCTGTTGCGGACAATCGTCGAAGTCAAGCTGACCAGCGTCGACCAGCTAACCTACAGCGAATTTGTCTTCAGTTTGGAGAATCCAACCTGCTTCAATCTGCTGCGGGCCGAACCCTTGGAAGGCAATCTGATCTTGGACTTCAGTCCGACGATCATGTTTCCGGTCATCGACCGGCTGCTGGGTGGAGGCAAGGGTTCCACGCCTGTCGCCCGCCGGCCGCTGACCGAAATCGAGCTACGGCTCGTATCTCGTATCACCGAGATCTTTCTGAACGAGCTCCGCAACGCGTGGGAGAACGTGCTTACCTTGAAACTGGACGTCGAGCGGGTCGAAAGCAATCCTCAACTCGTGCAGATCGTACCACCGAACGAAGTCGTCGTACTGATCAGCTTCGAGCTAACGCTGGGTGAAGTCCGCGGGATGATGAATCTCTGCATTCCATTCAACGCCATCGAGCGGTTCAGCGGCAAGCTGAGCGCCAACAACTGGGTGGGTTACACACGCGGAGCACCAAGCCCCGAGGCAACCGAACAGCTACGCAACCAGCTGCGACACGCGAAAGTTGAGCTCGTCGTGACGTTGGCTGACAGTACCATCAGCACGTCGGACATGCTCTCGCTGCGCGTCGGTGACATCATCACGACGGACAAGGATGTTCGCAGCCCACTCCTCGTCGATGTCGAAGGCATCACCAAGTTCACCGCCAGCCCAGGCGCGCTCAAGGGTCACAAGGCGATCGAGGTCGCCGACTGCCTCGAAGAGTGAAAGTAGCAGGCACGCTCCGCGTGCCGTCCGCCCCTTTTTGTAGCAGGCTCACTCCGTCCACCGTCCGCCCATTGAGTAGCAGGCTCACTCCGTGAGCCGTCCGCCAATCTAGCCCGGATTTATTCATGAAGATCGTCGCGAGAGGTTGTAAGTACGTTCGTGGCAAGGAAGGCGAGCAATTCTTCCGCAGGCGTATTGAAGCAATACATCGAGGGAGAATTGTGAAGCATGACGAAGCCACGGATGGACTTACGACCTCGCAGTAGATCGCTCATGAATAATTCGGGCTAAGCTAAGGACTGTCACGGCACACGGAGTGTGCCTCCCGCATTTTCAGGTCACGGCACACGGAGTGTGCCTACTACTATTCTTGCCTAGCAGGACCGCGCGTCGCCACCCACGCCAGCAACCGCAGCCTGGCTGGCCGGCAGAGGCGGCAGGCTCTCTTCGAGGACTCCGCGCACGCGAGGAAACATGAGTGCCGCTTCGACCACCATCCAAATCTGCAGTCCCATGATCGCGGCGCCGAAGCTGAACAGCAGGTATTTCTGTTGCCACAGCCAGCCCGTCTCGCCGTTGAACATCTGCCACAGCAGCGCCCAAGCCGGCATGAACAGCATCATCAGCATCGGCAACAGTGCAAATAGGACGGGTTTGTTGCGGCGCCACAGATAGAAGACTGTGACCATAAAAGCTAACCCGGCTAACAGCTGATTGGTGGCGCCGAACAGCGGCCAGAGGATCAGACCGCCGGTACCGTAGGCTTCTTTACCGGGCGCCGGGATCATGGCGACCAGCAGTCCCAGCGTGACCGCCAAAGCGGTTGCGGCAAACTTGTTGGTCAAGGGTGTTACGCGAAACGATGCGGCTAGTTCCTGAATCACATACCGCTGCAAGCGAGTCGCCGTATCGAGCGTCGTGGCGGCAAAGCATGCCACCAACACGGCGATAATCCCCACGGCGAGCTCGAGGGGGATCGCCAGAGCAGCCAGAAAGTTGGCGCCTCCGTCAACGAAAGCGCTGACTTTAGCCGGCAGTCCGAACGCGGCCCAGTCGCCGCCGTAACGGGACAGCCACGCCTCGCGCCCTTCCAGCCGGCCACCTTCTGCCATGATGCCCATGCCCAAACCTGCAGTGCACGCCAGGATCACCAGCACGGCGAGCGCCCCCTCTAAGAGCATCGACCCGTACGCCACAAACTGAGCATCCCGCTCGTTGGCGACCTGCTTGCTGCTCGTCCCACTGCTAACCAGGCAATGAAACCCGCTGCAAGCGCCGCAGGCGATGGTGATGAAAAGAAACGGCCAAATCGGCGGCGCATTCGCGGGCAGCGATTCGGCAACGGCCGGTGTGCTGGCGGTGATGTCGGCCCGACCTCCCAGCCCGGCCACGGCGAGGCCGGCAACGAGCAAGACCAGCGCCACGAGCAACTGATGGCTGTTGACGAAGTCACGTGGCTGCAGCAGCACCCAGACCGGCAGCACCGACGCTACGAAACAGTAGATCATCAGTAGCATCGTCCAAACCACAATCGGATTCGCGACATTCAACGAAATCGGCCACACGTAAACACCAACCCAAACGGCGCCGTAGAGCACCAGCAGCGCGAGGACCGATGGTCCCAGCAAACCGCCTCGGCGGCGATGCACCCAAAACCCCACCGCGACAGCGACGGGCATCGCGATCCAGACCGAAAGCACCGACTCGGGATACAGCTGGAAAATCGAAGCGATGACGAGACCAAAGATGGCCAAGACGATGGTGAGTGAGAAAAACAGAACCAACAGAAATAGGATTCGAGCGCGGGGTGTGATCAGCCGGCCGGCCACTTCGCCGACCGTCTGCCCGCGATTGCGGAGCGATACGACGAGCGCACCGAAATCGTGGACAGCACCAATGAAAATCGAGCCGAAGACGACCCATAGCAGGGCAGGTAACCACCCCCAAAACACGGCAATCGCCGGCCCCACAATCGGGCCGGTTCCGGCGATGCTCGTAAAGTGGTGCCCGAAGATGACCTGCTTCTGCGTTGGCACGTAGTCCACTTCGTCCCGCAGCTGGTGGCTCGGCACCAGCGCGTCTGGGTCGAGTCCAAAGATTTTGCGGGCCAGCCAGCGGCCGTAGGTGTGGTAGGCGACGACGAAACCGACGAACGAAAGGACGGCGATCAAAAGCGTGGTCATCGTGAGAACAGGGGCTCCCAGGCAACAGGGTGACTGCGAACCGACGCGCCTCGAAACATCAGCCGGGCGGTCAAAGTGAGCGACAATCGCGGGACACCGCACAGCTGACTAGCCGGTTCGCTAGGCGGTTATTGCCCTCATCATAACAGGTTCGCCGCGACCGTGCCGCGGCAGAGAGGCTCGCGCGCCACGCGTCTTGCGGTGGCTCTGCAGGAGCCTATAACTACTATACGATTCGACCTTCAGCATCTTTACTGTCTCTGTGAAGCCTGTCCAGGAAAGGAATACAAGTGCCGGAACGAGTTGTAATCATCGGGAGCGGCCCGGCCGGTTGGTCCGCCGCCATCTACGCCGCCCGCGCCAGCCTAGAGCCGCTGCTGTTCGAGGGGACGGTTCAACCCGAGATGATTCCACTGGGACAGTTGGCGTTCACGACCGAGGTGGAGAACTACGCCGGCTTTCCGGCCGGCAACATCCGAGCGTTTGTAGAGAGCGCCGTCGATACCAGCCGGCACTACAACCTACCGCCGGTGGCGCCGGGCCACGAACGCGATGGGCAGCCGCACTATGCCGTGCAAGGTGTGGAGCTCATGGAGCTCATGAAACAGCAGGCATTGAACTTCGGTACGCGCGTGGTTGGCGAGGACATCGTCGACATCAACGTCGACCAACGGCCGCTGCGTGTTACTAGTAACACCGGTCAGTCGGTCGAGACGCAGACGATCATCGTTGCCACTGGTGCCCGCGCCAACTACTTGGGTCTGCCCTCGGAGGGGGAGTTCAAGAATCGCGGTGTCAGCGCTTGTGCTGTCTGCGACGGTGCTCTACCCCGTTTTCGGAACCAACCGTTGGTCGTTGTCGGTGGCGGCGACTCGGCGGTTGAGGAGGCTACCTACTTGACCAAATTCGCGACCAAGGTCTACATGGTTCATCGCCGCGACGAGCTGAGGGCCTCGAAGATCATGCAACAGCGAGCCTTGGAAAACGACAAGATCGAAATGGTCTGGAAGCACGTCGTGGACGAGGTCGTGGGTGACGACGACCAGGGAGTCACGGGGGTGCGAGTGAAGAGCACGGCGGACGACGCCACTCGACTGATCGAGGCGAGCGGCATGTTTCTGGCGATCGGACACACACCGAACACGGATTTCTTGCAGGGCAAGTTGGAGATGAACGAAAAGGGCTACCTGCGTTGGACGGCGCCTTTCCGTACGTCGACGAGTGTGCCGGGCGTTTTCGCTGCCGGCGATGTGGCCGATGACTACTATCGTCAGGCGATCACCTCGGCGGGAACAGGATGCATGGCAGCCTTAGACGCCGAACGATACTTGGCAGAGCTGGAGTGACTGCGGAGAGTTAGAAGCAGCAATTCTGAAATCTGGCTTTTTGCCTTCTTCCAGGCACAAGATGTCGAATTCGTCATGTTCTTCGGAACCCGAAGCGTCAGCGAGGGGGAGTTGGTGTACCAGCGTAATTACTCCCTCGCTTACGCTTCGGGTTCCGATTGAGGCGAACACGTAACAAAAAGGCGAGCAGGAGCCAGGGTCGCAATCCTACGCGCCGCGAGCACTTTAAATCCACAAGGGCGAGCCGATGAAAAACGGGTTGGACTCGGAGCGGGCGCTGCTGACCAGTGCTCAGGAGCGGGGGACGGGGGCAACCCTGGCGGCCTATGCCCGCCTCTCTGGCCCGGGGTGGCTGCAGAGCGCCATCACGCTAGGCGGCGGGTCCTTAGCAAGCAGCCTCTACTTGGGGGTGCTGGCCGGCTACAGCTTGATGTGGCTCCAACCGTTGGCGATGATCCTCGGCATCATCATGCTCAGCGCCATCGGATATGTCACGTTGTCGACGGGCCAACGGCCGTTTCAAGCCATTCGCGAGCACGTGAATCCAGTTCTGGCGTGGGGCTGGGCGTTGGCCGTGGCGGCGGCGAATATCGTCTGGTGTTTGCCACAGTTCTCGCTGGCCAACGGCGTCCTGCGTCAGAACCTCCTGCCGGGCATTCTGGGCCCCGAAGGAACGTTGACAACAATCGGCGGCGCGAACGCCAGCACGGCCGTAGTTGCGCTCTCACTCTTGTTGCTCTCGACGGTGATCACTTGGAGCTACGATCGGGGTGGCTGGGGATTGAGACTGTATGAAACGGTCCTCAAGATGATGGTGGCGTTTATTGTCATCTGTTTCGTGGGGGTCGTGGTCACACTTTCGCGTTCGGGAGACGGTCTGGACTGGGGCGCGATCTTTGCCGGACTCGTGCCAGACTTCCGGCAGTTCTTTGCTCCAGCAGCGACCTTTACGCCCATGTTGGATGCGATCGGCCCGCCGAGCACTGAAGCGCGGCAGTTCTGGTCGGACCAGATCGTGGCCAAGCAGCAGGATGTCATCATCAGTGCCGCAGCGACGGCGGTTGGCATCAACATGACATTTCTGTTTCCCTACTCGCTGTTGCGAAAAGGCTGGGGAAAGGAGTTCCGCGGCTTGGCCATCTTTGATCTCGCGACGGGCATGCTGATCCCCTTTGTCGTGGCCACCGGCTGTGTCGTAATTGCCTCGGCGGCGCAGTTTCACACTCGAGTCACCGACGACTTCACGCAGGTAGACGGCGATCTCGTTCCATCGGACGAGTACGAGAAACCTTATGAGGCGTTGTTGGCAGTTCGTCGTGACAAAGTGAGCAGCGAAATTGGACTGCCGGAGAAGCAGCTCGCGGCAGCTCTCGTGGATCGCAAGGCCAAGCACCTATCGGGGGCGCTCGCTCCACTTAGCGGTGCTTTTGTGGCTGACATCATCTTCGGATTCGGTGTCCTGGCGATGGCCCTCTCCACGATTTCGCTGCTGATGTTGATCTCGGGCTTCGTGTTCTGCGAGATCCTTGGCGCGCCGCCGGAAGGTTGGCTATTTCGACTCTGTACGCTGCCGGCCGGAATCGCCGGCTTTTTCGGACCTTTTTTTTGGGAGGGGAAGGCTTCTTTCTACTTGGCCGTGCCCACCTCTGTCTTTGGGTTCGTGCTCCTGCCTTTTGCTTATGTGACCTTCGTGTTCTTGATGAACCAGGAGAGCTTGCTGGGTAAGAACCTCCCGAGTGGACGAGCGAGGATCTTATGGAATCTGTTGATGGGGATTTCAGCGACGCTGGCTACAATTGGCAGTCTCTACATGATCAACCAGAAAGCCGGCCTGTCCGGCTTCGCTGCAATCGGGTTGTTCGTCTTGCTGGCGCTTGCCGCACATTTCAAACGCTGATCGACGTATGAGGACCGATCCATGGAGCGGATATCCGTTGCCCGTGCCCGCCAGCAGGAGAACATAGGTCGAGCGGTCTTATTGCAAGGCTGGGTTCGCACTCGGCGGGATTCCAAAGGCGGGTTCAGTTTCATCGAGCTCAACGACGGATCGTGCTTGGCGAATATTCAGGTGATCGCCGACGCTGAGCTTCCCAACTATGCCAAGGAGCTGAGGAATCTGTCTGCCGGTTGTAGCGTATCCGTGGAGGGCGTTGTCAAAGAGTCCGGGGGCCGTGGCCAGACAACCGAGATCCACGCCTCGCAGGTCACGGTCCACGGCTGGGCGGATCCGCAAACCTACCCGTTGCAAAAGAAGCGGCATTCGTTCGAGAAGCTGCGAGAATGGGCACACTTGCGGCCACGAACCAACACCTTCGGCGCCATCGCTCGGGTGCGCAACTGCATCTCCTGCGCGATCCACAACTTCTTTCAGGAAGAAGGTTTTCTGAACATCCAGACGCCGATCATTACGGCCAGCGACTGCGAGGGAGCTGGTGAGCTGTTCAAGGTTACAACGCTAGATCTGGAAAACGTTCCCAAGTCGAGCGGCTCGGTCGACTATAGCCTCGATTTCTTCGACCGGCCGTCCTATTTGACAGTCAGCGGGCAGTTGGAAGCCGAGATCTACGCGACGGCCCTGGGAAAGGTCTACACGTTCGGTCCCACCTTTCGGGCCGAGAACTCGAATACCTCGCGACATCTAGCCGAATTCTGGATGGTCGAGCCGGAGATGGCATTCTGTGAACTGCAAGGCAATATGGAGTTGGCCGAACGTTTTCTCAAACGAATTTTTCGCGATGTGCTCACCCAGGCGGCGGAAGACATGCAGTTCTTTGCCGACCGAATCGAGAAGACGGCCATCGCCCGCCTGGAAGCGATCGCGGCCAGCGAGTTCGTCCAGCTGTCGTACACCGAGGCCGTGGAGCGCCTCGAGAAGAGCGGACAGGACTTCGAGTATCCCGTGGCCTGGGGGCAAGATCTGCAGTCCGAGCATGAGCGCTATTTGACCGAGCAGGAGTTCCAGTCGCCGCTAATACTCCACGACTATCCCCGCTCGATCAAGCCTTTTTACATGCGGGTCAACGACGACAATCGCACCGTGCGGGCCATGGACGTGTTGGTCCCCGGCGTCGGCGAGATCATTGGCGGTAGCCAGCGTGAAGAACGACTGGACGTGCTGACCGAGAGAATGGCCGAACAGGGCCTGGTTGCCGACGACTACTGGTGGTACCTCGACCTGCGGCGTTACGGGACCGTGCCCCACGCCGGCTTCGGGCTGGGGCTGGAACGGGTCGTCCAGTTCGTTACGGGGATGACGAACATTCGCGACGTGATCCCGTTTCCAAGGACCCCCGGCAGCGCGGACTTTTAGTTGCCGGCTTTAACCCGAGCAGATTTCCACTGGACAACGCCCCGCGCATGCCCTGAGAATGGGAGCGGGGCATGGTAAGTCGGCTGGCCCCGCCTCGAGACGTCCCGGCCACATTGCTTGGTCGAACAATCGCCTGGTTAGCTAGCCGGCCATTCAGAGTGGACGAGCTTCTCTCTTTGACACCTTCGACCCCGTTTGCCAAGCGAAGACCATGAGCAGCTGGACAGGTAAGCTACTACGAGTCAACTTAACGACTGGATCTTGCACGGTAGAGACGATTCCCAAGGATCGACGTCGTCTGTACATCGGAGGCCGTGGCCTGGCCGCCGCCTATCTGTTCGAGGAAATGGACCCGCGCGTCGACCCGTTGTCTCCTGAAAACAAGCTGATCTTCGCGACGGGCCCCTTGACGGGAACTCCGGCACCTTGTGGCGCCCGCTATATGGTGGTCACCAAAGGCGCGTTGACCGGCGCGATCACCACGTCCAACTCGGGCGGACACTGGGGCCCGGAGCTGAAATTCGCCGGCTACGACCTGCTGATCTTGGAAGGGAGGGCACCCCGGCCGAGTTATCTCTACATCTATGATGAAGTGATTGAGATTCGGGATGCCAGCCGCTACTGGGGCCAGACGGTTTCGCAAACTGAGGATGGGCTGCGCGAGGAACTAGGAATTCCCGCTCTGAGAGTTGCCTGCATCGGGCCAGCCGGCGAGCAACTCGTCAAGTTCGCCTGCATCATGAACGACAAACATCGCGCGGCCGGGCGCAGCGGCGTAGGGACCGTGATGGGGTCCAAGAACCTCAAGGCGATCGCAGTGCGCGGCACGGGCGGCGTCGAGATCGCCGACCCGCAGGCCTTCATGTCCGCTGTCTGGGCGATGCGGGCGCGCATGCAAGACGACGCGGGCCGGCAGGGCTTCACCGATCAAGGAACTGCGGCGGTTATCGACTTAACGCAAACTTTCGGCGGCTTGCCAACGCGCAACTTCCAACAAGGGCAGTTCGAGGAATACGAGAACCTCAACGGGAACACGATCAAGGACACGCGACTGGTGGCGAACAAAGCCTGTTTCGCCTGTACGATCGCCTGTGGAAGGGTCTGCCAGCTAGGCGACGAGTCAGAAAAGTTCACCGTCAACACGCACCCACGCAATTGGAAAATTGCCGGCGAAGGTCCGGAATACGAGGCGGCGTGGGCTTTGGGCGCCGATTGCGGCGTCGGGGATCTGGATGCCGTGCTGAAGGCAAACTGGCTGTGTAACGACCTCGGCATGGACCCGATCTCGATGGGCGCTACGCTGGCGGCAGCTATGGAACTGTATGAAGCAGGCGAGCTGAGCGACGAGCTGGTGGAGTTGCCGCTCAATTTCGGCTCGGGAGAGGCCTTAGTTCGCATGACCGAGGCTACAGGGTACCGCGAAGGGTTCGGAGATGAGCTGGCCGAAGGTGCCAAACGGATGGGCGACAAGTTCAAACGGCCCGATGTCTTTATGGGGAGCAAGAGCCAAGAATTCCCTGCATACGATCCGCGCGGATTCCAGGGCATGGGCATCGCCTACGCAACTTGCAATCGTGGAGCGTGTCATCTTCGAGCATGGACTCCGGGTGTCGAGTCGAGCGAGATGGACCCTCACACACCCGACGGCAAGGCTGAGTGGGTAGTCGACGAGCAACATCGCTCGACGGCGCACGACAACACCGGCCTGTGTCTATTCGTCGGCTTCGCTGGTGGGGGAATCGAGACGTTTGTGCCCATCACGTCTGCGGCAACCGGCGTGCCCTACACGCTTGACGACTTCGTCAAGATCGGTGAGCGGACGTGGAACCTCGAGCGGTTGTGGAACTTGAAAGCCGGCTTTACAAAGGCCGACGACTCCCTGCCAAAGCGGCTGTTGCACGAGGGACACCAACAGGGCCCGTCGCAGGGCGTTACTGTCAACCTGGATGCCATGTTGCCGGTCTACTACGAGCGGCGGGGATGGGACGCAGAGGGAGTCCCAACCGCGGAGAAGCTGGCCGAGTTGGGGCTCGGCTCGCTGTAGCCATCACCAGGCCGGGAGGGCGAGGCTCCCGCCGAGCCGGAAGCGCCAGGAACCGTGGGCTAACGCCCAGCGGCTGATTTGGAGCGTAGCCGAACTCGCCAGAGAAAGACGGCTATCCGGGATTCTCCGGCGGGCCCGTGCCCAACGCACTTTTCCAATTCCGCCGGGTTTCGGTTAGATTAGTTGAACATACCGATGCCGGCGGTCACCCATAGGGGCGCCGTCCGTTCAGATCGTAGACGACTGGTTCGAGTGGAGAAGCTTCATGCGTGGGACTGTTCGCATCCAGCAGCAAGGTGTCTATCTCGCCCTGGTTTGGTTCGCCACCTGCTGCTCTGTGGGTGCCGACGAGCCGTCGCAAGTCAGCTTCTACAAGCAGATCCGGCCGATTCTCCAAGCTCGGTGTCACGGCTGCCACCAACCGGCGCGGGCTGGCGGCGAGTACGTCATGACGGATCTCGAGCGACTTCGCGCGGGGGGGGAGAGCGAGACGAAGGCGGTCGTGCCCGGCCAACCGGACGACAGCTATCTCGTCGAGCTGATCACACCCGCGGACGGCCAAGCCGAGATGCCCAAAGGGAAGCCTGCATTGGCAGCTGCCGAGGTCGAGCTGATTCGCCGCTGGATCGCGCAAGGGGCCCAAGATGACACACCCGAGGGCGCCAAGGAGCAGTTCGACGCCGAGCACCCACCGGTCTACACGTCGCCTCCAGTGATCACATCAATCGACTTTTCCCCGCAAGGCAAACAGCTTGCCGTGGCGGGCTTCCACGAGGTATTGATCGCGGATACGGAAACAGGCGAGCTGTCAGCGCGTTTGATCGGAGTCTCCGAAAGGATCGAGTCGGTCCAGTTTTCGCCCGACGGCAAGCGGCTGCTGGTCACTGGCGGGCTTCCTTGCCGCATGGGTGAGGTGCAAGTTTGGGACGTGGAGTCTCAGGAGTTGCTACTTTCAGTCCCGACAACCTACGACACTCTCTACGGTGGCAGTTGGTCGCCGGACGGGAAGCAAATCGCCTTCGGTTGTTCCGATAACACACTGCGTGCGATCGACTCGGAGACGGGCGAGCAGGTCTTGTTCCAAGGAGCCCACAACGACTGGGTCAGGGACACTATTTTTACCAAGGACGGCAAGCACCTGATCTCGGTCGGGCGAGACATGACCTGCAAGCTGACCGAGGTGGCGACCGAACGTTTCGTCGACAACATTACGTCGATCACACCGGGCGTGCTCAAGGGTGGAGTCAACGCTGTCGCCCGCCATCCAGAGCGCGACGAGATTGTCGTGGGAGGAGCCGACGGCGTAGCCAAGGTCTATCGTGTCTTCCGCTTGACCGCCCGTCGCATCGGCGACGATGCCAACCTGATTCGAAAGATGCCACCCATGAAGGGACGGATCTTCGATGTCGCGGTGAGCCACGACGGCAAGCGAATCGCAGCGGTCAGCAGTCTGGACGGCAGCGGGCAAGTTCACATTTACTCCTACGAATTCGACACAGGACTCCCCGACGAGATCAAGGCCATTCAGTCTAAGACCGTTCAGGGGCGGTCGGCCGAGGAGAAGGAGAAGCTCCGGAATTATCATCAGCGAGATGTACGGCTGGTGGCCGAGCTGGAAGTTCCCGAATCGGGATTGTACGCAGCTGTTTTTTCGCCAGATGGGACGCAGCTGGCTGTCGCGGGCAGCGACGGGCGAGTCCGACTGCTGGATGCGGATTTGGGGAAGCTAGTCCGGTCTCTTTCTCCGGCGCCGATCACTTCGGCGGACGCGGTGACGCCTCAATTTGCGGAAACAGCCCCTTCGTCGGCGGGCGAGCCCGATACGGTGGACGAGCGATCTGCCCCTCCCGGCAAGTTGCAAGAGTTAGTCGTGTATCCCACTCAGATCGAGCTCGACAGCGAATTCGCCTACACCCAGCTCGTGGTCACGGGCCGGCGGGACGACGGCTCGACCGTCGATTTGACGCGGGTCGTCAAGATGAAGGTCGCCAATCCGGTTGTGGAAATATCGCCCGCCGGCTTGGTGCGTCCGTTAGGTGCCGGAGAAACGACACTGTCGGTGGCTGTGGGTGATCTGTCGACGGAGGTTGCGGTACGAGTTTCCGACTTGGCGCGGTCGTCTACAGCGGACTTTGTACGGGACGTGAATCCGTTACTGTCGCGCCTGGGATGCAATTTGGGAACGTGCCATGGCTCTGCGAAAGGGAAGAACGGCTTCAAGCTCTCGTTACGCGGATATGACCCTCTGTTCGATACCCGCGCTCTGACCGATGACCTCGCTTCGCGTCGCACGAACGTCGCCTCTCCAGACGACAGCCTAATGTTGTTGAAGGCCACCAATGCCGTCCCCCATGTGGGCGGCATGCCGCTCCGACCAGGAGAACCGTATTACCAGGTCATCCGCGACTGGATTGCTGGCGGGGCGAGGTTGGACAGGACGTCTCCGCGGGTTAGTAGTATTGAAGTCTTCCCAGCCAATCCGGTGATTCAGGAGCTCGGTGGCAGACAGCAGGTTCGAGTCATCGCACGTTACAGCGACGGTCAGCAGCGTGACGTGACCCGGGAAGCGTTTCTGGTGAGCGGCAACACGGAAATCGCGGAAGCTGGACGCACGGGGCTGATGACCGCGGTGCGAAGAGGCGAAGCGCCCGTCCTGGCCCGCTACGAAGGTGCCTATGCAGCCACGACGCTCACCGTGATGGGAAACCGCGATGAGTTTGTTTGGCGGGAGCCGACAACTTGGGGGAGGATTGACGAGCTGGTGGCTGCAAAGTGGCAGCGCATGAAAATCCAGCCTTCTGAACTCTGCTCGGATGCCGATTTCATTCGCCGCATCTATATCGACCTAACGGGGCTACCTCCCTCGGCGAGCGACGTTCGCGGATTCCTAGCAGACGTCCGGGAACCGCGCGTGAAGCGGGCAGAGGTTGTCGAGCAGTTGATTGGCTCTGCTGACTTCATCGAATACTGGACGAACAAGTGGGCGGACCTGTTGCAAGTCAACCGAAAGTACCTGGGCAAGGAAGGCGCTGCGTCATTTCGCGAGTGGATCCGCGCGGGAATCGCCGAAAACACACCGTACGACGAGTTTGCCCGCAAGATTCTCACAGCCTCCGGGTCGAACAAGGACAATCCCGCCGCCTCCTATTTCAAGATTCTGCGCGATGCCGATGCGTTGATGGAGAACACCACGCATCTGTTTTTGGCGGTGAGATTCAACTGCAACAAGTGCCACGACCATCCCTTCGAACGTTGGACCCAAGACCAGTACTACCAGACGGCGGCCTATTTTGCCCGTGTTGGATTGAAAGCCGATCCGGCCAGTGGGAAACGCAGGATTGGCGGCACGGCGGTCGAAGGCGCTAAGCCGTTTTACGAAGTGGTCTATGAGAAGGACGCCGGAGAGATTCGGCATGACCGGACGGGCGCGGAGACAGCCCCGAAGTTTCCGTTCGAGTGTCGGTTTGAAACACCGGAGGGTGGGAACCGGCGAGCCCAGCTTGCTGCTTGGATCACTTCGCCGGACAACGGCTACTTTGCGAAGAGCTACGTCAACCGTCTGTGGGGGTACCTGTTGGGAACTGGCATCATCGAGCCGATCGATGATCTACGAGCCGGCAATCCGCCCACGAATCCAGAGTTACTCGACTATTTGACAAACGAATTTGTCGAGAGCGGTTTTGACGTTCGGCACGTGATGAAGCTGATCTGCGAGTCACGAACCTACCAGCTCTCAATTGCAACCAATCGCTGGAACGACGACGACACCTTGAACTACTCGCATGCCAAAGCGAGACGACTTCCCGCCGAAGTCCTGTACGACTCGATCTATCAAGTGACTGGCAGCGAGAGAAAGATACCGGGTGTCCCGGCAGGGACCCGTGCCGCGGCGCTCCCCGACTCGGGCATAGGCCTGGCGGACGGCTTCTTGAACAACCTGGGCCGGCCGCCGCGTGAGAGCGCCTGCGAGTGCGAGCGTGTGAACGACCTGCAGCTGGGCCCGGTGATGGCCTTGATTAGCGGTCCCACCGTGGCCACTGCGATCGGAGATCCAAAAAACGAGATCGCCAGTCTTGTGGCTGCCGAAAGCAACGACGCGCGGTTGGTCAACGATATCTTCCTCCGCATCATGAATCGACCTGCCACGGCGGAAGAAGTGGCGGCGGTGATCGACAATATGAATCTGATCGAAGCTGACCATCGGAACCTGTCAGCGGCGTTAGCCGAACGAGAGAGCTGGTGGAAAGAGCGCAAGCCGCTACTCGAAAAAGAACGCTTGGCAGCGATTGCCAAGGCCGAAGCTGAGCTGGCTGCTTATGAAAAAGAGATCGCGCCGCGCCGTGCCGCGGCAGAGCAGAAGCGAGCGAAGACGATCTCAGAGCGGCAGACCGATCTGGACAACTACTTGGCAAAGGCAGGTGACCTAATTGCGAAATGGGAAGAAAAGCACGCCGACGACGTCGAGTGGCATCTGCTTGCGGCGAGCAGACTCGCAGCGACCGAGAAAGTGACGCTCGTGCGGCAAGCCGACCGTTCGATCCGCGCCAAGGGCAGTGCGACCAAGTCGATCTACACGATCGACGTACAAACACGGCTGCGTGGCATCACGGGAATCAGAATCGAAGCATTGCCTGACCCCGAACTCAAGGGAGGCGGACCCGGGCTGGAAGGTGGTAATTTCGTGCTCAGCGAGTTGAAGGTCTCCGTGGCCAGCTCGCAGAAGCCGGAGGAGTTCCAACCTGTCGAACTGCGTAATGCTCGGGCCGACTTTTCACAATCCAACCTCGACGTCGGCTATGCGATAGACGGCAAACTGGACAACGTGTTGGGTTGGGCCATCGCACCCGCGATGGGTGCAGTCCACTGGGCAACGTTCGAGACGAAGGAGCCGATTGGTTCCGAGACCGGTACCATGCTGCGCTTTGCGCTCCACCACAATCGCAACAAATTGCTCTTGGGTCGTTTTCGGATATCGGTAACGACAAACGAAACGCCGGTGGGCCTTAGCCTGCCGGAGACACTGAAGATGATTGTAGCCACGCCCCAGGACCAGCGAGAGGACTCGCAAAAGAAATCGCTGTTGGGCTACTTTGCGAAGATCGACAAGACCGCGATCGAAAAACAGCGTGCACTCAACGCGGCCAAGAAGCCCTTGCAGGAAGATCGCGGGCTAACGATGCGGAAGCAGACATTGGCTGCCCTGGGTGAGGAGATCAAGGAAGACAGCCAGCTGCTGCAACTGAGAAGTGACGTGAAATTCAGCACGCAGCAGCTTGCCAACAAACGTTTGACAGCGGCCCAGGATCTGGCCTGGGCCCTGATCAACAATCCCGCATTCTTGTTCAACCGGTAACGTAGACACGTGTTTCGAAATTCCGTTTTCGCAGCTGGCGAATCCACGGAGTGTCGTAACCCGAAACGTGAGCGAGGGGGAGTTGATGTACCAACGCAAGTCAGTCCCTCGCTTACGCTTCGGGTTACGATTGCACTTACAAGGCGTATTTCGCCCGCCCGGACCTGAAAAAAGGACTTGAAAACCGCCCTCAAAAGGCGATACAACGATAGGCGATCCGACCCAGCTGATATCCCACTCGTGGAACCGCCCTATGCGGTTCCAAGGAGGCACCGATGCTGACGATTAAAGGCAAACCCGGAAAAGACCTCTGTGATAGCCACTTGGGCGTCACTCGGCGAGACATCTTGCGGGTGGGCGGTTCAGGAATGCTGGGCATGACATTGGGATCGCTGTTCCAACTGCAAGCGGCTTCGGCCAAAGAAGGCCTTGGTGGAGGTGCTGGTTGGGGAAAAGCCAAGAGCGTGATCATGGTCTACCTGCAGGGTGGACCCAGTCACCTCGACTTGTGGGATCCCAAAGAGAACGTACCTGACAACGTCAAGAGTGTTTTCTCGAACATCTCGACAAAGCTCCCAGGAGTGGCCTTCACGGAGAACCTGCCCAAGCTGGCACAGATCAACGACAAGTTCACGATGATCCGGTCGATGAGCTACACGCCGAACGGTTTGTTTAACCACACGGCGGCCATCTACCAAATGATGACCGGCTATACGACTGACAAAGTCAGTCCGTCGGGACAACTTGAACCACCCAGCCCTAAGGACTTCCCCAACTTCGGTTCGCAGATCATCCGTTTGCGGCCGACCGAAGTACCGATGTTGCCCTTTGTCATGCTGCCACGCCCGCTTCAAGAGAGCAATGTCGTGGGTAAAGGGGGTACCGCCGGATTCCTCGGCAAGGCGTTCGATCCGTACACGTTGTTCCCGGGCGGGGACGACATGGATATGAAGAAGATGAGTCGCATCAAGGTGGACGACCTGCAGCTACGTCCGGAGGTGTTTGCCGCCCGCTTGCAGCGACGGGCCAAGCTGCGGGAGACAATCAACGCAGGCCTGCGAAATATCGACAAAGCGGTCGAGTCGTATAACTTGGACCAGTACTACGACCGAGCCCTGAACCTGATCGTTTCAGGAAGAGCCAGGGCGGCTTTTGACCTGGAGGCGGAACCGCACAACATCCGGGACCTCTACGGGCGCAACACGTTTGGCGATAGCTGCCTTTTGGCGCGGCGGTTGGTGGAGGCAGGAACGCGAGTTGTCGAGGTCATCTGGCCGAAGGTAGCGAACTCCGACAATCACTCCTGGGACGTTCACACTGGCCTGACCAACCGTATGAAGAACCAGTCGGGTCCGATGCTTGACGGAGGCTTGACCGCGCTGATCTCAGACCTCGACGAACGGGGGATGCTGGACGAAACACTGGTTGTGGCGGTGGGCGAGTTCGGTCGCAGCCCGCAGCGCGGGGTCAGTACTTCCGGAAACGCCAACAATGATGATGGACGGGACCATTGGCCGTACTGCTACACGGCCGTGATGGCCGGGGCGGGTATCGCACGTGGCCGGGTCTACGGAAAGTCAGACAAGACGGCCTCGGCACCGCTAGAAGATCCGGTGCATCCCGGCCAGGTGTTGGCCACGATCTACCACTCGTTTGGTATTGACCCCGAGACGATCGTATACAATCATCTCAATCAGCCGCGCGAGCTTGTCAAGGCGCAAACCGTGAGTGGCTTGTTCGCGTAGCTTCCCGCCTTTTTTGCCCAGCGCCGGGATCGTTGCTGCGGCGTCCGCGCCGAAGTCTCGGTAAAGCCTCACTCGAGGTGTGGGTCGTTCTGTCGGTGGAACAGGCCTTTGTGCCACCAACGTGTGTCGTACCAGCAGCGATGGCACAGACGCTGACCGAGATTGAGGACCCGGATTCCACATGGCGACTTCCACGGAGAGTTCCCTTGCTTCGGCGATCGAGCGCCCTCGCGACCCACTGGTGGCGAGGGTGCCAATTTTCTACGGCTGGGTGATGCTACCCATCGCCATGATTGCTCAGGTGGTTACCTCCCCGGGCCAGACCTTCGCAATCGCCGTATTCAACCAGTCTTTCACCGACGCTCTACAGCTAAGCGAAAGGCAGCTGACCGGTGCTTTCGGATTGGGAACGTTGTCGGCCAGTCTGGCGCTGCCATTCTTTGGTGCTCTGATGGACCGCTGGGGAATACGGCGAGCGATGACGTTGGTCGTGTTCTTTCTTGGCGTAGCGTGTTTGGTAGCTTCTCAGGCGCGGGGACTGTTTTCGTTGTTCTTAGCTTTCTTGTTGCTGCGTGCGTTCGGCCAGGGAGCGTTGTCACTTTTCGCCACCAACACTTTGGCGATGTGGTTCCGCCAGCGACTGGGGACGGCGACAGGGGTAATGAGTGTCGGCTGCGTGTTGATCATGGGGCAGATTCCACGCCTTATTCGACTGTTGCTCGATGAGTTCGGCTGGCGCGGTGCCTACGCGATACTGGGTATCGGAGTTTGGTGCATCATGCTACCCCTGCTGTTTGTTCTCTTTAGAAACCGGCCTGAGGACATCGGTCAACGTCTGGATGGCGAGTTGTCCGACGATGGCCCGGAGAGCCGCGTCTCGGCGCCCGCGGCAACCAGTTTCGATTTGGCGGGCGCCATGCGGACGCGCGCCTATTGGATCGTGTTTTGCGTGCAGGCGGTTTGGGCTCTGGTCGTTACAGCCCTGGTGTTCAACGTGCAGAAGATCTTTCTTGAGGCCGGGCATGAGATCGTTGTTGCCGAAAGGACGTTGGTTTGGTTCTTCTGTACGATCGCCGTGACGCAGTTAGTGGGCGGAGTGTTGGCGGACCGAGTACCGCTGAACGCGTTGATCACCATTTCGGTCGGTGGAATGATCGCCAGCGTGCTGATCTTGCTGATCGCAGCCCCGGCTTGGACGACCAGAGGGTATTTGGCCATGGGCTTCTCCCAGGGCCTCTTGGGAGCGGTAGTCAATACGATCTGGGCACGTTTCTACGGCCGGGCGCACGTGGGAAAGATCCGGGGCAGCGTAGCGACGGCGATGGTCGCGGGCAGCGCGCTGGGTCCATTCTTGATGGGTTATTCCCGCGACGTCTTAGGCAGCTATTCTCCCAGCCTCTGGCTGTTTCTGGGAGTGCTTGCCGTGCTGGCTCTTTGCGCGCCGTGGGCGACACGGCCGCAACATGCGTTGGCCGCAGAGCGGATTTCAACCTCGCAGGCGGCCTAGCCCGGATTATCTGGCAGAGCAACGCTCCTGTGGGAGCAACCTTCCGCTCGGCAGGAGCCTCGCCCTCCCGAGCGCCTTACACAGTTGTTGCAGCGGATGTGATTGGAGGCCGCGTTACGAAATCAGCCGCTGGGCGTTAGCCCACGGTTGCTACCGCAGCCGGCACTCCGATGTGCCTCGGCTCGGCAGGAGCCTCGCCCTCCCAATCGCCTCGCCCTCCCAATCGCCTCGCCCTCCCAATCGGCTCGCCCTCCGAGTCACCTCTCTTTCCCGAGCGCCTAGCCGCCCAATCGCTTTGCGCCACAACGCTGGTTGACCGCTGGTCCGATTCTAAGCGTCCCACCGCTGCTTGTATCAGCCGAACCACCGGGCGATAATCGTGCACAACCGAAGTGATGTACGCAGCATGCCGCGTTGTAGATGACTGTCAGCAACTCGACCCATGCGCCGATCTAGGGCGTACCCGACCGCCCTTCGCCCCATATCCTGGCTCCTCTGAAACGGACCGTCAAACGTGAACGACCCTCTCCACCGTCCTTGGTACACACGTATCGGGCCCGGCTTGATTACCGCCTGCGTAGTCATTGGACCAGGCAGCATTCTGACCAGCTCGAAAGTCGGAGCAAATAGCGGTTACTCGATGCTCTGGATCGTCTGGGTATCAGTAGTTTTTATGCTGGTTTATATGACTCTGGGCGCCAAGTTGGGTGTGGTGGCGAGGGAGGCCCCTGGCGACCTGGTGCGGCAGAAGGCCGGGAGTTGGCTGGCGATTCTATTGGGGTGTTGTGTGTTTTTTATCTCTGCGGCCTTTCAGTCGGGTAACAACCTTGGTGTAGCAGCTGCATTTCAGGCATTTGTCGATTCGAAGCCGCTCGTGTCTGTGCTGGTTGTTCTTTTCAACGTGATCGCCATCTCCTTCCTTTTCGTATTCCGCAACCTGTATCGTGTCTTGGAGCGGTTGATGATGACCTTTGTGGCGCTGATGTTGATCAGCTTCGCAATCAACTTGTTTCGACTGAAACCGGATCTCGGGCAACTGGCCAAGGGGATGATACCGCGGACCACGACGCTGGACATCGCGGTCTTGGGACTATTCGGCACGACCTTTGTTATCACAGCTGCATTCTACCAAGCTTATTTAGTCAGACAGAAAGGATGGACGCAAAAGGAGCTACACAGCGGCCTGGTGGATGCCCGGGTTGGTTCGCTGATCATGGCGTTAATAACGGTCATGCTCATGTCGACTGCAGCGGCGGGATTGTTCACCGGCTCCGAAGTCGAGCTCGCCAACCCTGTCGCGGTCGCAGTGGCCTTGGAACCGACCTTCGGAACCAGCGGCAAGATCATCTTCTGTCTGGGCCTATTCAGCGCCGCGTATTCCTCTTTTCTCGTCAACTCGATGATTGGAGGGTTCATTTTCGCGGATGGTCTGGGGTTAGGATCGAAGCCAACCGACCTCTGGCCAAGGCTTATGACTGCCGTAGCGCTCCTGACTGGGATGTTCATTGCGCTGGCTGCGCTGGTTCTCGGCGTCGACCTGGCGCCTTCAATCATTGCTGCTCAAGCGGTAACGGTCGTCGGCGCTCCACTGGTAGCGGGAGTCATGTTTTGGCTGACTAGCCGTACAGACATCATGGGCGAACACGCAAACGGCCCCATCATGAAAGTGATGGCGGGCATCGGATTCGTGATGCTGGTTGCGATGGCCTTCAATACGGCCTTTCTGAAGTTGCCGGAAAGCTATCGGAACTACCAGGAGCGTCGCCAAGCTCAAGAAGTCCAAACCGCTGTCGAAGTTGCTCTGCCATCTCTACAAATCAAGCTGCCCGAATCTCCAAGTTCATAGCCATGAAAACGCACAAACAGTACCTCTTTGCCTTGTTGCTCTCGACCTCGCTGTTGAACGCAGCCCAGGCCGCCGATCGTCCCAACATTCTGTTCATCTTCACCGACGACCACGCGCCGCATGCGATCGGCGCCTACGACGGCTGGCTGAAGGAGGTCAATCCAACACCGAATATTGACCAGCTAGCTCGGCAGGGCATGGTGTTTCACAACAGCTTTTGTACGAATTCGATCTGTGGACCCAGCCGGGCCGTGATCCTGACGGGAAAACACAGCCACCAGAACGGCTTTATGAATAACGGCAACAATTTCGATGGCGACCAGCAAACGTTCCCCAAGTTGTTGCGAGCGGCCGGTTATCAAACGGCGTTCTTTGGCAAATGGCACCTCAAGAGCGACCCGCAGGGCTTCGACGAATGGAAAGTCCTGCCGGGACAAGGGCTCTATTACAACCCCGACTTCAAAACCAAAGATGGCAGGATCACGGTCGAAGGGTACTGTACGGACATCGTCACGGAAATGTCCGTCGAGTGGTTGAAAAACCAGCGTGACGCAAATCGCCCGTTCGTCCTGATGTGCCAGCACAAGGCGCCGCACCGTAACTGGATGCCGGCTCTGCGGCACCTGTCGCTGTACGACGACGTGGAGATTCCCGAGCCGAAGACGCTCTTCGACCGCTGGGAAGACAACGCCAGTCCGGCGCGCTGGCAGGAGATGGAAATCGACCGACACATGCACTTGAACTTCGATCTATTTGTTGACCTGACGCCCGACTTTGCCGGCAACGCGATCGAGGGCAGCTACGACCGCTCTGCCTGGCGGAATCTCCAGCGGTTCACACCGGAGCAATTGAAACCGTGGCGAGCGGCCTACGGCCCTCGGGATGCCGCCCTGCGGCAGGCCAACTTGACCGGAGACGATTTGGTGCGCTGGAAATATCAACGCTACGCAAAGAACTATCTCCGCTGTGTCAAAGGTGTCGACGAAAGCGTGGGCCGTCTCACGGAAACGCTCGACGAATTGGGGCTCGCTGACAACACAATCGTGATCTACTCGTCCGACCAGGGATTCTATATCGGCGATCACGGCTGGTACGACAAACGTTGGATGTATGACGAGTCGTTGAAGATGCCGCTGATCGTCAGATGGCCTGGCGTTACCAAGGCGGGTTCGTCCAACCACGATCTTGTGCAGAATCTGGACTACGCGGCGACATTCCTGGCAGCAGCCGGCGTACCGATTCCAGCTGACATCCAAGGCGAGTCACTCGTGCCGCTTCTGAAAGGAACCACGCCAGACGGCTGGAGAAAGAGCATTTACTACCACTACTACGAGTACCCGAGCGTTCATATGGTGCCGCGGCACTACGGCGTCCGCACGGACAAGTTCAAGCTGATGCGGTTCTACCATTTCGACGAATGGGAGTTCTACGACCTAGAGAACGATCCTGACGAACTGACCAACGAGTACAACAACCCGGCCTATGCCAGCCGCGTCGCGCAGCTCAAGCGGGAACTAAACCGTTTGCGGGAACACTACCAAGACGACGGCGACGTCGCGGTCAAGCCAGCGGAGTGGCAGGCTCAGTTTCGAAAGTCCGATAACGGGAACGGCAAGCAGTAAGGAGTCGCCCAACAACACGTTTGCCGATATCTTGCCCCGCTATGCTCGCTGGGCGAGGCGGGGGAGAGGGAATAGAGGTCGGCAAATTCTTGTTCTACAGCGCTATAACTCGGTTCCTTTGCCCCCACAGAAGGGTCCATCATGAAGACCTTCGTTTTCTCCTATCTTCTGCTGATAGTGCTCAGCTGGTCGACGACTCTTGCTGCCGGCCAGAACGAGGTACGCCGGCTGCTCTACTTGGCATCACCGGGAATTCGCAACTATCTCGAGCACGGCGGCCACGGAATCCTGGTCTACGACATCGACAATGGGCACAAGTTCCTCAAGAGGATCCCGACCGGCGGGCTCGGCGAGGATGGAAAGCCGCTTAATGTGAAGGGCGTCTGCGCGAGCGCCGAGACGAATCGCATCTATGTCAGCACGCTGCAACACATGATGTGCCTGGACTTGGTCACCGAAGAACTGCTCTGGCAGCGCGACTACGAAAAGGGCTGCGATCGCATGTCGATGTCGCCGGACGGTCGACTCATCTACCTACCGACCCTCGAGAAGGACCACTGGAAAGTCGTAGACGCCGAGAACGGTGAAGAGGTGGAGCGGGTCGTTCCCAATTCCGGAGCACACAATACGGTCTACGGCTTGAGCGGGCGTTTTGCTTACTTGGCGGGCTTGCGGTCGCCCATTCTGACCGTGACCGAGACCGAATCCCACACCGTCGCAAAGCGCATCGGTCCCTTCAGCGACAGCATTCGTCCCTTCACAGTTAACGGTTCAGAGACACTCTGTTTCGTCAATGTGAACAAGCTACTTGGATTCGAAGTGGGTGACTTGACCACGGGCAAGATGCTGCACCGCGTGGAAGTGGTGGGGTTTTCGATGGGCGAAGTAAAACGGCATGGTTGTCCCAGTCATGGAATTGGTATGACGCCTGATGAAAAAGAAATCTGGTTGTCCGACGGCGCGAATAGCCATGTCCACATCTTCGATGCGACCGTCATGCCGCCGCGGCAGGTGGCCAGTATTGAACTGCGCGACCAACCCGGTTGGGTAACCTTCACCCTAGACGGTGACTATGCTTACCCGTCGACAGGAGATGTCATCGACACCCGTACTCGTCAGATCGTCGCCCGGCTGACCGATGAAGAAGACCGCGTTGTTGAAAGCGAGAAGCTGCTGGAAATCGATTTCCGCGGCGGCGAGCCCATTCGGACCGGCGATCAGTTCGGTCTGGGTCGGGTACGGTAGGCCATCTCGGTGTTTGGCGGCTGCCGCCCAAGTTTCGAATCGCAAGCGAAACGAAGGGCCTGAATTGGCAAGCGTTAAGACGTGCAAGATCGCGGGCCAAAGGCCCGCCCGTTTGCCTAGCCCAGGCCGAAGGCCTGGGATTTCGGGCCGAGGGAGCTGGCTAGGGCCAAAGGCCCGGCCCTTTGCTGCGGCAGCTGCCCACAATTAGTCCCAGACGTATCGTTCATCAATTTCAATCCCATGCTTCTCGCAAAAATCTCGGTACTCTTCCTTGAATGACATTCTTGCATGATGCTGAACCTGGTTGCGAATGTATTTGTCCACGGCATTGCGGAGGGAATGGCTAACCGAGAATGCGCCGTAGCCTGACTGCCATGCGAACCTAGGATCGCCTCCCTGCACCTTCTTGGCCCACTTGGATGTTTCGGTTTTCACTTGCTCGACTAGCTCAGCGATCGTAATCGTACGCGATAGTCCCACCAATAGATGCACATGGTCACGGTATCCACCAATCGACGCGCTGATGCATTTTGAGTCCTTTACGTGATACGACAACATGCGAAACAGCTGCTCTTGGAACGACGGATTTTCGAGGAGAGGCCGCCGATCTTTCGTCGAGAAAACAACATGTACCCAAATCTGAGCGAGTGATTGCGGCACAGCACAAACTCCAACAAATGACCGGGCCGTTGGCCCTAACAATCCTCTGTTTCACCGACAACCCAGGCCTCTGACCTGGGCTAAGCAAATAGGCGGGCCTTTGGCCCGCGGTCATGCGCGCCGCCAAACGCTCGGCGACTCGAAAGTCGTCCTTTCACGGTGTAGTGTAATCAGCGAATCTTCGGCTCTCGATTCTTCATCTCACACCTGATGGCCTGTGAGTCCAACCTCAACGTGGATTAGTCGCGGCAAAGCACTCACTTCGCACCGATCCAATGGGGCCAGGCCGGGTCTTCCTCGTAGAGCAGTTCAGGCTCCGACTACAACGCCGCGGAGAAACAGAGGGCCCTTGGCATCCAACTGGGGATCATCGTCGCCGGCTCTCGCGCCCTCCCTCGAGCGGTGGAAAGAGCGCGAACATCGCTTCAGCCTGTCGAATTCTGATTCTCCGTTCGTGGTTGAGTAGAAGTGCCTCGATAGTCACTCGACCAATTCGCGTGAGCCCGATGAGCCGATAACCCTCCCAGCAAAAGTGGTCCGTCCACTCGTCGCGTCGAGGATTGAACAGTGACACGATTTCGGCTTCCTCGCCAACCGCGACCTCGATGCGATCGGACTTGTGCAAATTGCAACTAGGACAAGCCCAAGCAAGGTTGTCCATCTCTGATCGCCCGCCAAGAGAACGGGGAATGATGTGCTCGACGTGAAACGTCGCGCCTTGCAGTGACTGGTGCATCCGGCAGTACTCGCATCGTCCCGCGGCACGTCGTTCAACGTTCAGTCCGATTTCGTTCCGAGAAGTCACTCAGGTTTGCGTCCGAGCAAGTGAAGCGCTTCGGCGCGGACCAGCGAAATCCGTTCACTAAGCTCAACCAACGATTCCAGATCGACACGTTCGTCTTCCGTCAGAAGACCGTCGTTGTTCCGATCCATTAGGTCCTGCAACCGCTGATCCGTCTTTGGCGGTAACCGAAGATCACCTACCGATTCCACCCACTCGAGCGGTGCGTCAATAGTGCTCACGGCGCTGTCCTCCCTTGCCAAATGCACCGGTCATTCCCCCCCACCCGGACGTTATCTTAGTTCATGCTACCACGCCTACCCCATTTGCGGAAACAGAGTCATCGCTTGAATTCCCGCTTGGAACGAAAGCTGGAAACACCGGAACAGGACGCGGACAGGCGAGAAGGATTCACCCGGCCAAGCCGAAGATCCGCACTCACTTCGCACCGATCCAATGGGGCCAGGCCGGGTCTTCCTCGAGCCGCCGCAAGAATCCACGTGACCAGTACCACTCGTAGTGCGGCGGCACACCCACGTCGCTGGCGCTGCGAAAATGCTCCGCTGCGGCTGCACGGCGACCCTGGCTGAGCTCGCGCAGGCCCAGGTAGAAGTGGGCGTCGAGCTGTCTTGCCAGATTAGATGCAGCCAGCTCCAGCAGTTGCTCTCCATCGAGCTGACCACAGAGGTAGGTCAGCAGCTGCTCAAACCACTCAGGGTCGAGCGGATTCGATCGAATGCGATCGCGCAAATCCAACAGGAACTGCTGGGCCTCCGCTGTCTGACCCAAGAGCAGCAGGATCTCCATGACATGCACGGTGGGAAAGTACGGCAGCGAGTCCGCTTGCTGTGCGGCGGCTGCCAATTCAGCAAACGCCGTGCGGGCGGCAGCGGGCCCCTCAAGTTCCGCTCGGACGAACGCTGCAGAAATCTCAATACTGTCTCCCGTACCGTACTCTGCGATGTGTTCGACAATTTCCAACGCTTCGCGATCGCGCTGTTGCCGGTACAACGCATAGAACGCCAGCTTCAGCGCCATGAAGTGATCCGACGTGGCGATTTGCCGGTAGAACTCGTATGACTCTTCGTCTCGCTGCAGATAGTCTAGGTAGAATCCCCTGGCTAGAAACTGTGTGGGGAGACCGCGATGCTCGCCTTCAGGCAAGGCCACGTCGAGCTGTCCTGCAAGCTCAAGATGCCGCCGCGCATCCTCGCCGCGGCCTACGTGGCGGTAAACCGTGCTGGCGTTCAAATGCGCGCACAGGCGGATACAGGTGGCGTCGAGCGGATCCTCCAACATGTCTTCGGCAATCGTCGCTTCCTGCACTGCCTGCTCGACCAGTGCGACATCACCGTTAACCCAGCCCTGCTGCATCCGGATCTCGGCGCTGGTCCGGTATCCGAGCGGTGTCTTCCGAAATTCGCTCGCCTTCGCCAACAGCTGCAGCCCCCACTCCGGATTGGCGTGCGCCACCGCTTGGCCCGCGAACAGAAAATCTTCGAACGTCGACAGCTCGATCGACTCCAGTTCGTGAATCCCTTCGAGATACTTTGTGTAGTTTCCAGAGACGAGATAGCCGTAGTGCAGCATGGCGCGGGCAGCACCGCTGTTCGGCGACATTCTCAGCGCTTGCTCGAAGTACCGGACAGCTTCATTCGTGTCACCTTGTCGAATCGCCGCCTGGCCCCGCAGTAGATACATCCAATCCTCTGAAAGACCTCGCGTTTCGGCCTCGTCGATCGCCGCGGCTGCGGCGGGAAAGTTGCCGCTGGTTGTTTGCACGATGGCCGTTTCCCGCAGCTGGACAAGCCGCCGCTGCGCCAGATCCCGCGTGCGCTGCGCCATTATCGCCACCGCCACGACTGCACAGACGGCACAAACGGCAAGTGCTGCCGCCGCCGGCCGGCGGTGTATCCATTTCAACGCTCGACCCAGCGGTCCCACTCGGTGGGCCGCGATCGTGTAGCGTTTGACAAAACGACGTAAGTCGTCAGAGAACTCAGCTGCGGTCTGATAGCGTCGATCAGGGTCTTTTTCGATGGCCTTCATGCAGATCGTCTCAAGGTCCGTCGGGATGCGACGGTCGATCTGGCGCAATGGCCTGGCGTCCTTGCTGATGATCTGCGAGATGATCTGATCCCTGCTCTCGCCTGGAAAGGGCGGCTGGAGCGTTAGCAGCTCGTAAAGGGTCGCCCCGAGGGAATAGACGTCCGTGCGGTGGTCGATCTTCATTCGGCCGGCTGTGATCTGCTCCGGGCTCATGTATCGAGGCGTCCCCAATATCTCGCCCGAAATCGTCATACCCGGCTCCTCCTGAACGCGGGCCAAGCCGAAGTCCATCAAACGCACTCGGCCATCCTCACCCAGAATTACGTTGGAAGGCTTTACGTCGCGATGTACGATTCCCTGCCGATGTGCGTATTCCAGCGCATCCGCCACGTCGGCAACCCAACGAGCCAGGTCGTCGAGATGATCTCGTGAGAAACGGGCGGCGTCCGAATCAGTGACCGTGCGGGGCTGGGGGGTGGGGACAGCGGACACCTCGGCGACCGTCGCCGCCGTATCGCCGTCAGTGCTCTGCTTAGCCAACGTCGGGGCCACCACGCGCTGGCTGGAAATCAGCTGGTCGAGGGTGTGTCCTGGCACCAACTCCATCGCGTAATAACAAGTACCCTCTTCCTCACCTTCGGCGTATACCTCAACGATGTGACCATGATGTAGCTTGGCAGCCGCCTGCGCTTCGCGATGGAATCGCTGCCGCGCTGTCGAGGTCATTCCCAAACGAGGAGGGAGGATTTTGAGCGCTACGGCGCGATTCAGGGAGAGTTGCCGGGCTTCGTAGACGACCCCCATGCCACCGCGACCAAGTTCCCGTACGATCTCGAAGTCGCCGAGACGGGTACCTGCGGAAGGAAAAGGGGAGTTCATGGATCTGGGCGGACGGATGAGGCTAAGACCTGCGAGCGTTCCCTGCGCGCCAGCATGTTATTTCTAAGTTCTGGATGGCTGACACACAAACAAAAAACCCGCCCAGGTCGGCTAACCTGGACGGGTCTTTGTTTGTCAACTTGGCAGCGGGCCAGTGCGACGAATCGCACCGAACCCAAATCTCTATCGCCACAAGGAGTGCTGTTCCCACTGTAAGCCGACAGATGTCACCACTTGCCGGCCAGTTATCCTTTAGAAAGGAGGTGATCCAGCCGCAGGTTCCCCTACGGCTACCTTGTTACGACTTAGTCCCAATCGCGGAGTTCACCTTCGGCGCTTAGCTCCCTTGCGGGTTACCGCAGCGACTTCGGGTGCACCCCACTTTCGTGGCTTGACGGGCGGTGTGTACAAGGCTCAGGAACACATTCACCGCGGTATGCTGACCCGCGATTACTAGCGATTCCGGCTTCATGCAGGCGAGTTGCAGCCTGCAATCCGAACTGAGGCACGCTTTGTGGGATTTGCTCCACCTCGCGGTCTTGCTTCCCTTTGTACGTGCCATTGTAGGACGTGTGCAGCCCTGATCATAAAGGCCATGAGGACTTGACGTCATCCCCACCTTCCTCCGGTTTAACACCGGCAGTCTCCTTAGAGTCCCCGGCCGAACCGCTGGCAACTAAGGACAAGGGTTTCGCTCGTTAAGGGACTTAACCCGACATCTCACGACACGAGCTGACGACAGCCATGCAGCACCTGTGCAAAGGCTCTCCGAAGAGCACTCTTCCCTTTCAGGAAGATTCCCAAGCATGTCAAGACCAGGATAAGGTTCTTCGCGTAGCCTCGAATTAAGCCACATCCTCCACCGCTTGTGTGAGCCCCCGTCAATTCCTTTGAGTTTCAGCCTTGCGACCATACTCCCCAGGCGGAGCACTTAACACTTTCGCTACGACCGAGAAGATGTGGGGGTCCCCTCGATCTAGTGCTCATCGTTTACAGCTAGGACTACCGGGGTATCTAATCCCGTTCGCTCCCCTAGCTTTCGTCCCTCAGCGTCAGAAGAGACCCAGAGAGCCGCTTTCGCCACCGGTGTTCCTGATGATATCAACGCATTTCACCGCTCCACCATCAGTTCCGCTCTCCTCTATCTCCCTCAAGTCCGGTGGTTTGGAGCGCAATTCCACGGTTGAGCCGTGGGCTTTCACACCCCACCTACCGAGCCGCCTACGGACTCTTTAAGCCCAGTGATTCCGAATAACGTTCGCGCAGTTCGTGTTACCGCGGCTGCTGGCACGAACTTAGCCTGCGCTTCCTCTGCGGATCGCTCAACAACAGGGGATAGCCCCCATCGATTTGCTCCCCACTGACAGCGGTTTACAACCCGAAGGCCTTCATCCCGCACGCGGCGTCGCTCCGTCAGGCTTGCGCCCATTGCGGAAGATTCTCGACTGCAGCCACCCGTAGGTGTCTGGGCAGTGTCTCAGTCCCAGTGTGCCGGGCCATGCTCTCACACCCGGTACCCATCTTTGCCTTGGTAGGCCTTTACCCCACCAACAAGCTAATAGGACGCGGACTCATCCTCAGGCGGAATCACACCTTTGATCCGGAGATGTTATCCGGTATTACTGCCGGTTTCCCAACACTATCCCGGGCCTGAGGGTAGATACCCACGCGTTACTCACCCTTTCGCCGCTCCTCTGTCTTCAATAGCAAGCTAAAGAAGACTTGTCGCGCGACTTGCATGCCTAATCCACGCCGCCAACGTTCATTCTGAGCCAGGATCAAACCCTTCAATTGAAATTGCTTCATCGAAACTCGCGGCCTGGTGGCCGCTGATCCCGATGCTGTGAGCAAACCAATGCTGGTCTGAACCATCGCAGTACCCTCGGTCAGAGGGCACCTAGCCTAAAAAAATACAGCCTCATTGCTGGCTTAATAGAGATCACACTACCAAGTTGTCAAAGATCAAATCTCCGGCCAAGACGACGATGCCGCCCCGACCGGAGCCCCTAAATATTATCGATCTCGCTGACGCTGTCAACGGCCGTTGGGGCCTTTTCCCCTGACACCACCGAGACGCGCAGTCCGGCAGGATCACAGTCAGCAATCCCCGCACGACCGCTCATGTGCGGGTCGCTCCGATGTACCTCGGGATCTCGACCGTTTGACCCCGCGACACAGAAGGTCTTGCCCGCACGGCGTCTAAGTCACGGGGCCGGTCGCAGCCGACAGAAAGCCTCGCCCTCCCGATTGCCTTACACGTGCGTTCCTCCTACAAATCAACGCGTCAGTTCTGCATAGACTCCGCAGAATCGCCGCAGGTTCACGAAAAAAAAGAGCCGCTCCAAAGGTCAAGTTGACGGCCTGATAACCGCTCGCGCAAAGATCAACCCCAAACTCAAAACGAAAAAATGTCCAAACGCAAGGCAGTCGTCCTGCTCAGCGGCGGACTCGACTCGACAACGACGCTCGCCATCGCCCGCGACCAGGGATTCACACCCTACGCGCTCAGCTTTCGATATGGTCAGCGGCACGTCGGCGAGATCGCCGCAGCCGAGACGGTCGCTCGAGAAATGCACGCTGTCCAGCACCTCGTGCTGGACGTGGACCTAGGTCTGTTTGGGGGATCCGCGCTAACCGGCCACCTGGATGTACCCAAGAGCGTCTCCGCTGACCAAGTCGGCGGAGAAATCCCTGTCACCTACGTGCCCGCTCGCAACACCGTCTTCCTCTCCCTGGCCCTCGCCTGGTCCGAAGCGCTCGGTGCCGGCGATATCTTCGTTGGCGTCAATGCGCTCGACTATAGCGGCTATCCCGACTGCAGGCCGCAGTACATTTCCGCCTTTCAAGAAATGGCCAATCTCGCCACAAAGGGCGCCGTCGAGGGCTGGTTGCCTGTTACGATTCACACACCACTGATCGAACTGACCAAAGCTGACATCATCCGGCTCGGTTTGCGCCTGGGAGTCGATTACTCGTTAACCACCAGCTGCTACGATCCGGCAGCGGGAGTCGCCTGCGGCCACTGTGATGCCTGCCTGCTGCGGCGGAAGGGTTTCGACGAAAATGGCGTTGTCGACCCGATCCGCTATGTCGATGGTTGACCCGTTTCAAACGGTTGGCAGCCTGTCGATTTTCTCAACACGTCTGCCGCATCACAGGGATGTGATGCCAAATCAGCGACGCAAGTCGTTGATTTGCGAGCCGCGAAGAACTCTGTTCTGAGCTTGGTGAGGTTGAAAAATGCCAGGAGGGCGTTTTTCAACAGGCAGCTAACCCGAATTATTCATGAGCGATCTGCTGCGAGGTCGTAAGTCCATCCGTGGCTTCGTCATACTTCACAATTCTCCCTCGACGTATTGCTTCAATACGCCTGCGGAAGAATTGCTCGCCTTCCTTGCCACGAACGTACTTACAACCTCTCGCCACGATCTTCATGAATAATCCGGGCTAAGCGTGCATTTGCCAACGGCCCACCGGTTCGAAGGCGTTCCGGTAGTGCTCAATGCGGGGACGCCGTGTGCTCCGCGGCCACAGTACGCCCACCACGTCGAAACGAGCGGGCTGTTCCAAGAGCTCATGCCGTTTGAGAAAAGTCAAAGCAACTCTTGTCAGCCGCCGCTGCTTGTCCGGATCGACAGCCTCTACTGGATTCCCGGCCTGCTGCGCGCGACGCGTTTTCACTTCGACGAAGACGACTGTCCGCTGCCGGTCAATCACCACCAAGTCGATCTCTCCCAGGCGGTCTCGCGCCCCGTGCGCGACAATCCGGTAGCCGCGGCGTCGCAAATAGCGCGCGGCCGCTCGCTCACCCCGCTTTCCCAACGGCTGATGCCACCGCCTGCGGCACCCGCCAAGCACGGCGCACCATACGCTCGTGGCTGCCCCCAAACCCATGCCCTACTGTCCTTCCTGGTAGTCACGCTTTTGCACAGCGTCTACCTCTTGATGTTGCGCGGTCAATCGGAACCCGAAGCGTAAGCGAGGGACTGACTTGCGTTGGTACACCAACTCCCCCTCGCTGACGCTTCGGGTTCCGAAAAACGCGACGAATCGACCACTTGTCGCTGCCACGCGACGAGAAACGCAGCATCAAAACGTCTACCTGCGGCGACGCTCTTTGAGCCGCACCGCCTTGCCGACTCTGCCGCGGAGAAAATACAACTTGGCCCGACGGACCACACTAGACCTCTTCACCTCGACGCGTGCCACCCGCGGTGAATGAAGCGGAAACTTACGTTCCACGCCTTCGCCCGCCACCATCCGCCGAACAGTGAACATCTCTCGTGTCCCGCTGCCACTGCGGGCGATCACCGTGCCGGTGAACACCTGCACTCGCTCCTTGTCGCCCTCAAGGATCTTGGTGTGCACGTCAACGGTGTCCCCAATCTCAAACTCCGGTACATCGGACTTCAAACAGGTCTTTTCGACCAGTTCCATAATTTGCTGACTCACGGTCACTCTCCCACGATCCTACGACTCTGGTAAATCTTCGTTTTCCGCTTCTGCGGTCCCCGTTCCCGGTAACAAGTCGGCGCGGCGCTGCCGAGTCCTCAAATAGGCCTGCTCGCGTCGCCAGCGATCAACTTCCCGATGATCCCCGCTAAACAACACGTCGGGAACACCGTGTCCGCGATAGTTGCGAGGTCGGGTGTACTGGGCAAACTCCAGCATCCGATTCCCACGGGAGAACGAATCGTCAACACTGCTATCGGCATCACCCAACACCCCCGGTACTAGCCGGATTACTGCATCAATGACCACCATCGCAGCCACTTCTCCGCCGTTAAGCACGAAATCTCCAACGGAGATCTCGTCCGGCTGAAGAATATCGATGACACGCTGGTCGAAACCCTCATATCGCCCACACAACAAAATTAGCCGGCGGCGATCTGCCAGCTCTTCGACCATTCGCTGCGTCAACTTCCTTCCCTGCGGCGACAGCAACACTAGATGGCCGGGCGTCGTCGTCTGGGCTGCGACGGCCTCCACCGACTCGACGACCGGCTCGACCCGCAACACCATTCCCGGACCACCACCATACGGCCGATCATCGACCTTTCCATGGCTGTCCCGCGACCAATTTCGAATGTCGTGGGTGAGCACCTCCACCAAACCACGGTCAATTGCTTTCTTCAACAAACTCTGTCCCAAATAGCTACCAAAGAGCTCTGGGAACAAGGTCATGACATCGAAGCGCATGGCGCTTACTCGTCAGCAGGTTTTTGCTCTTGGGGTTGAGGCGTCTCTTCCTCGGCCTCTACCACTGGGCTGACCGCCGCGGACTCCTCGGTCGCTTCGGCAGCTTCGGCAGCTGGCTCAGCGGCGGCTTCCTCTTCCGCGGGCGGCTTGGTCTCTTTGCGGGGTATGGCTACCGGAGGAGGAGCCGTCGGCTTGCTGCTGGCCAGCCGCTCCAGTGCTTCCTGCTGCTGCGTCAGGTGCGTACCATTGGAGCCGTACTTCTTGATCAACACACCAACTTTCTCCGAAGGCTGAGCCCCCACGCTGAGCCAGTAGTCGATGCGTTCGTTGTTCAAGACCGCGCGAGCATCGGTCTCCTTGACCATGGGGTCGTAATGCCCCAGGTACTCGATCACCTTGCCGTCACGCGCTGCACGACCGTCGACCGCGCATAGCCGAAAAAACGGTCGGTGGCGGCGGCCGAGCTTTGTCATCCGAATCCGAACTGCCACAAGAATCTCCGTGTGTAGGGTTGTCTGAAGTCTAATAACGTGTAGGCGGGAGCACTATCGCTGGCGTCTTTTGCGACGCATCTCCTTTTCGCGCATTTTCTTGAGCCGCAGTTTTTCCTTCGGCGACAAACGCTTGCCAGTTCCTTTCTTGATGCGGCCGGCGCGGGGATTGCCGGGGTCCATCATTCCGCTCTGCTGCAGCTCCCGGATCGCCTGCATGCGGCCAGCCATCCCCTGTCCGGCCATGCTCTTCATGATCGGGGCCATCATATCATATTGCCGCACCAGCTGGTTGACTTCCGAGGGCGGGACACCGGCGCCGGCAGCGATGCGATTTCGCCGACTAGGGTCGATCAGCTTGGGATTCCTCCGCTCGTCGGCGGTCATCGAGTTGATGATCCCAATCAGGCGGCGGGCATCGCCTTCGGCATCCACGTCGTCCCCCATCATGCCCGCCAAGTCACTCATGCCCGGCATCAGACCCATCAGCTTTTTCATCAAACCAGGCTTGGTAAAGTGGTCCAGCTGGTTCTTGAAGTCGTCCAGAGTGAACTCGCCGGCTTTGATCTTCTCTTCCAGCTCTCGCTGCTGCTCCTCGTCGACCACTTGCCGGACCTGATCGACCAACCCCACGATGTCGCCCAGCCCCAAGATGCGGCTGACCATCCCTTCCGGCCGAAACGGCTCCAGGGCATCCAGCTGCTCGCCGGTCCCAATGAACTTGATCGGCACTCCGGTCACGTGCTTGACGGACAGGAGCGCACCGCCGCGGGCGTCCCCGTCTAGCTTCGTCATAACGACGCCGTCCAACTCCAGCGCGTTGTTGAAAGCCTGGGCACTGTTCACGGCGTCCTGGCCGGTCATACCGTCGACCACGAAATAGACCTGGTCCGGCTCCACCTGCCGGTCGATCGTCTTCAGCTGCTCCATCAACTCGTCGTCGATCGCCAACCGCCCAGCGGTGTCGAGGATCACGACCTTGCAGTCCTCCTCGCGGGCGCGGCGAAACGCATCCTGGCAAACCTTGACTGGATTGGTGGCCCCCTTTTCGGAATAGACGGGAACGTCCAGCTGTTCGCCGATCACGTGCAGTTGGTCGATGGCCGCAGGTCGCTGCAGATCGGCCGCAACGAGCAACGGCCGCACCTTGTTGTTCAGCAACAGCCGAGCCAGTTTGCCGCAGGTCGTGGTCTTGCCAGATCCCTGCAGGCCACACAGCATCAGCGTGGTGAACTCACCCTGCAGGTGAATCGAAGGGTCCACCGGGCCGAGCAACTCGACCAACTCGTCGCGGACAATTCCAACCAGCTCTTCGCCGGGATCCAGCGACAAGAGCACGCGCCGGCCCAGAGACCTCTCGGTGACCGACGCCATGAAGTCTTTGACGACGTCGTAGCTAACGTCCGCTTCCAGCAGCGACTGCTCGACGAGCTGCAATCCGTCGCGCATATTGGCTTCGGTCAACTTGCCCTTGCCGCGCAAGGACTTCATTGCCGAACGAATGCCGTCCTGAAGGTTCTCGAACATGGCAATCCTGCCGCCAGCAGCCAGTTTCCGGAATCCCCCGCCCGGGCGGGGACCGGCATAGAGAAAACTCGTATTTTAGCGAAAGCCACCGGTCTTTCACAGCCCGCGCGGTCCGTCCCGAACGTCGACAAGCCGACAGGAACGCTGTCGCCAGCCGCTATCGCGTCCGGGCGAAAGGGAATCAGCCGGAATGCGTTAGCATCCGGTTCTCGCTCCCGCGAGGAGGTTGTGCAGCTTTTAGGTTAGTGCGTTATTTTGTCTTTCTTCACTCTCCGCTCGGGGAGAGTCGGCCCGAAGGGCCGGAGAGGGGAGCACTCGCCGGACGCTATCGCGTTGGTTTCGCTGAGGAACCGTGGGCTAACGCCCAGCGGCTGATTTGCCCAGCGGCTGATTTGCAGCGTAACCGAACTCGCCAGAGTTTGGTGGATTGCGTGAAGCGCAAAGGCTGCACAACCTCTCTACCGGCGGGTTTCGGCCAGGTCGCCTGCCCGGGATCGCCACCAGAAGTCGTCATCGAAGGCCTCTTGGTCCTCCAGCTCGTTGACCTCTTCAGGCTCGGGCTCGGTGACCTCGATGACCGTCTCCTCAAATGCCGGGATGACCTCGATTTCGAACTGTGGTTCCTCCTCAACAGGCTCCTCCGGCACCTCTTCCAGCTCGACCACCTCCGGCTCGGGCGCGGGCAGCTCCGGCGGCTCCTCCTCGACGACTTCCTCAGCGACGGGGGCCTGCTCCAGCAACGGGACGACGTGAACGCCTGGTGTGCGGTGAGCCGGCAGCACACGGGTGTCGACGCAAGCAGCCACAAACATCTGCTTGACATGCTCGTGGCAGGTAAAGAAGAGCAGCTGGCGACCTTCGTTGGCGAAATCGCAGAGGATCCCAACAGCAGCCTCAGCTCGTTTTCGGTCTAGGTTCACGAGCACGTCATCCAGGACCATGGGCACGTTCACCCCGCGGCGCCCATAGGCGGCCACCAGCGCCAACCGCAAGCTGAGAAACACCGCTTCGCGGGTCCCGCGGCTGAGCACATCGAGCGGCATCGGCTGTCCATCCTGATCGTCGACGCGTAGTTCGTTCTTCCCCAAGGGCGTCCAGATCCGGGCATAGCGGCCTTCTGTCAAACGCTCGAGATAAAGAGACGCTTCACCAAGCGTTTCCGGCTGACGTTCCACTTCGTAGTTTTCACGTATATCTTCCAGCAACTGCAAAGTGGCCGCCGAGGACCGATAGCGATCCGCAGCGGCGGTCAGCTTGGTATCAACGCAGCTCAGCTCGAACCGGGCTGTGGCGAGCCGACGGTCCTCGGTGAGGGCCTTCATTTCTTGGTTGATTTCACCATGCCGCTGGTGAAGCTGGGCCAAGTGCGTTTGGTAGTCGCGGAGCGCCACGCCCAGTGTTTTCGCCCGCCGCTTTAGTTCATCCAGTGTATGGTCCTCTATCTCGCTGCCGGCCTCCTCTGCCGAACAGTGCTCTCCGATCACCGCCTGAATCTGTAACGACAGTGAGCGGTGCTGCTTCTCGAGCTGGGCGTACTCGGCGAGCGTGGCGGCGCGCTGCCGGAGTTCCTCCTCGTCACTTACCCGTGCTTCGGCGAAGAGCGACTCGCGGTTTCGTTCGAGCTGCCGGAGCTTCCTCAGGCCCCGCGACAGTTCTTGTTTCAGCTGTTTGTCCTCCCGCTGCAGCACTCGTCGCACCTGAGCCATCTCCCGCTGCCCGCTCAGCGCGGTAGCTAGTTGGCTCAACTGGATCTGTGGATCGGTGCTGGCCGCATTCAGTCCGATGTCGGCGGTCACTTGGTTCAGTCGCTCGACCAGCGCCGCCCGCTCCGCTGCCAGCTTCTCCAGCCGCGCAACCTGCTCGGTCAAGAGTGTTTCGATACGCGCATGCTCACGATGATGCACTGCCAGCTGCCGGACGTGTTTGGGCGTGAGCGTTTCGGGGAGGCCGCCGTCTCGTAAAGCCCGTTTCCAACGCCGGCGGGCGTCACGGAGCTCTTCGTCAGCGCCGGTCGCATGGCGCCCCGAACTCTGCTTTCGCTTTCTGGCATGCTGACGCTCCAATTGCAGCGGCGCCATCTCTTCGAGTTCTTTCAATTCCTTCTCGGCTGTCGTCAAGCGCGAAGTAAAGGTACCCCGACCCTCTGGTAGCTCTTGATCGAGCTGGTCCCGCTCGCGGACCACGCCTTCAATCTCATCCTCGATTCGATCACGTCTCTCGAGACACTCCTCGAGTTCGTCTTGTCCAGTCCGTTCCAGAATCGCCTTCCACGCGACAGCTAGCGCGATGCAGATGCCACCCAATCCGGACGTACCCCAACATAGCTCGAGCGACATCGGCATGATTTTCCAGCCGAACATGCCGGTCAGGGCGAGCACGAAACCGAACACAAACAGAATGCCAATCGCCGCCATCACGCGCACGTTCTGGAACTGATCGTCCAGGACCTCCTGGTACTCCTCGTCCAATTCACCGCGTTCGCGCTGCATTGCATCCAGACGATCGTCGATCTTCAAACGTCGCCGGAGCGCCTTGACGAGCCAGGCGGTGCCTTCCATGAGCTCGTCAAAATTCTCAACGGAGCGGCCCTCGAGTTGGTCCTGCAGATTTGCGGTCGCGTCTTCGGCCTGCTGCCGGCTCTTTTTCTGAACCTTGCGGGCAATCGACCGCTTGTGGACCGCCTCACGCAGTGCCTGAGCTGTCGGGTGAAGCTGCTGCAGCAATTGCTCGGTCACCGTGACCGGCGCCGCAACTTGAATCGCGTTGCCCGACAACGACTTCTGATGCTGAAGCAGCTCACTCTCCAGCTCGCTGACCTCATTACCCACGTAACGTATTTCTTCGTCGAGCGAGGCGATCCAAGGACCGTGCTCGCAAACCGCCTCGATGCGACAACTGTGGTCCCACAAAGCGCGGTTGATCGGCTGCGAAGTCAACTCGCGACGGATTTCTCGCCGCCGTTTGCGGCGCGGCAGCAGCTCCTCTTGTTGTTGTGAGATGCACAGATTGATCTCATCCAGTAGATCGAGACATCCTGCGGGCAGTTCTTCGGGATTGCCTATCGCCGCCAACTGAGACTCGACTTCTTGTCGCTGAGCCCACGGTTCCCAGACCTGAACCGCGATCTCCACAGACTTGGACTCGCGGTCCGCCTGAGTGATGCGATCTTCGAACTGAGTGATTTCGGCGAGCAGCCCACGACGCTGCGTTGCCAGGTCAGACCAGCGTTCTGTCTGGCGCTGTAGCGAGTCGATTTCGTTTTGCAGGGTGTCCCGCTGCTTTTGCAGCTGCGACCACTCCGCAGATTGCTCGTCGGTCCAAATTGACTGGCAAACGCCGCGCAGCTGCCGCATGACCTCAACAAGCGAAACGCGGTCGACTCCGCTGGCCATGTTATAAAGTTGCTCGGCCGCCTGCGTGTCGTTCAACGTGGCCAATTCCTGAAGTTCGCGGATTCCCACCGCAAAGACATTGTTGAAGATCAACTCGTCGATCCCCGAAACCAGCACGTTGAGCAGATGTTGCCCCTGCCGGCTACCGTTGTCGGCCAGCACGACCAGTCGGCCGTCACCTTCAGGGTCCTTTTCCGACTCGCGGCGCTCAATCACAAAGCCACCGCTGTGATTCTCGACGCGCAACATCCCTCCGGGGACGCCGCCAAACACGGGTGGCAGGTAGACTCGCCGGCGTTCGGGCGAGAAGCCGTACAGCACGGCTCGGATGAACTGCATGAGGGTCGTCTTGCCCGCCTCGTTTGGTCCGTAAAACAGCGTGATTCCCGGCGAAAGTTCATCGACGGAAATCGTGTTCCAGACGCCAAAGCCGTCTATCCGAATGTCCGTAATCCTCACTTGGTTACCCTCCAGGTCGACACGTGCAACGAGTCTAGTCGTCACCTCGCAGCAGATCCGCGCCCATCAGCGCTGCAGCTCGCAGCAGACTCTGGCGGCTAGGACCATCACCAACCGACAAGGCCTGCGCTAGCTCTGACGGCATCTCCTTGGTCAGCGTTTGATCTAAACTGAGCACTTTCTGTGGGTCCGCTTCGTAGCTCTGCACGACGCGCAAATAGTCACCCAATATCGAGTCCTCCTCCGACCACTCAGGCGGCAGCATGTCCGCGGGCTCAAGTTCCAGCGCGACCGACCACAGCGGCGGCGCCGCTTCCGAGTACTCGCTCCTCAGCCAGCTCAGCATCTGCTCGCGGTCGTCCGCCTGGACAAACAAGCTGTCGAAGCGACTGTCGCCGGTGATCGTCCAGACGACCAGCATCGGCTTACCGATCTCGCTAGAGAGATGCTTGATCCTCGACTTCAGAATCTGGCGGGCCTCCTGGTGGGAAATGCCTAACGAAACCGGGATCCGTTCATGGCACCAGCGCACAGCATCGGTCGGCACCATGCGGATGCGAATCGAATGGTCGGGGTCGACCAAGCCCAAGGCACAACCATGGGAACCACTCTCCAGAGGAGATCGGCCCAGCGTGCTGCCCGGGCAGTGTGCCAGCGTCGGGGTCTCAAACGGCGTTGCGGCTGCCGTGCCCCCCAGCGCCCAGTAGTCGGCCGCTTCCCGTTCGCTCTGAATCTCCACCCGGCCGGGCAGTACCGCCAGCCGAAAACAGTCACTGGGCTCGCTTTGAAACTCAGCAGCTCGCAAGCGCCTACTGGACTGCCAGCTGCGGCCGACCAATTCCGCCAGCGGCTGGTCGCTGCGAAAATGCACGGTCCGTTCGGCAGTATCCGATGCAAAGAGCTTCACGTTCTCCGGCCACTCGACGGAGGCCACCAGACCACCGGCCAGATCCATCTCACTGGCCGACCAGTAAACGGCGATCTCCCGGTCGGCAAGTTGAGAAAACTGGTCTTGAAGAAAGGCGATGGCCCGAGGCCCACTGCGGGTCGGATCAAACAGATCACCGGACAAGACGACAAAGTCGACATCCTCGCGAATCGCCGCCGCAAAGACAGCGGCCGCGCTGCTGTACGGGGCGTCGGCCAAGAGTTCGAGGACGCTGCCTGAAACGTCTGTCACGCCTCGCAAAGACTCATGCAGACGGAAGCCCGCTGCATGGAGAAAGCGGAACGATCGATCGGACATAGAGCACCTCCCTGCGCTCCTGTAACCCAGGGGCGTTGCCAGCTCTTCGAGTTTTGCCAAAACAAGGTGGGCCTACCAGTTCATCGGACTGGCGCCGTCGGCGTAGCTTAGCAAGGAAGGGCAAGCGACGCTATGTCGATCGGACGCGGTCGATCGCATGGTGCTAGCAGCCTCACCGGACGGTGTTGGCGCCCGGTTCTGTATCACCGGAGAACTCACCAGCGTAGCCGAACTCACCAGAGTTTGGTTTGGCCGACTACCGATCCGTCCAACTTCTGGCGAATTCGGCGACAAGAAATCCTTAACCCGGATTATTCATGAAGATCGTGGCGAGAGGTTGTAAGTACGTTCGTGGCAAGGAAGGCGAGCAATTCTTCCGCAGGCGTATTTGAAGCAATACGTCGAGGGAGAATTGTGAAGCATGACGAAGCCACGGATGGACTTACGACCTCGCAGCAGATCGCTCGTGAATAATTCGGGTTAACGGCTCCGTACGTCATTCGCCTGGCCGGCCCGTGCGCATATGCCGGGCTGGTGTTTTCCGCTTGGGCCGAGCAACAACGTTGTCCGCTCGGCCGATCAGCTCGAACAGGAACCGACTGGGAATGGTCTCGCGTGACTTACCCCACTTGCGGCGGGTCAAAGCCATCGTGAGTGTCAAGTTCTCCTGTGCACGCGTCACGCCGACATAGCACAAACGACGCTCTTCTTCGATCTCCCGCTCGTCGCCGTCAGCAAGGCGATGATGCGGGAGCAACCCCTCCTCGAGCCCTACCATGTAGACATTTGGAAATTCGAGTCCTTTGGCGCTGTGCAATGTCATCAGAGTGACCGCGTTGCGGTGGAGTTGTTTTTCTTTGTCGCGATCCAAGTCACGGCTGTCCAAGGTGACTTCGTCAAGAAAGCCGAGCAGATCGGACTGTGGTGACCTCGCCTCGTAGCTTGCCAGCGAGTTAACAACTTCTTCCACCGCCGCCCAGCGTGCTTCAAACTCATCGGCATCAACGCAGTTTCTACGCAGGTCATCCTCGTATCGAATTGCCATTAACAAATCGCCCAACATGGTGGTCGGAGACCCGGCGCCTGCGCGGTGCCGGAACTCCGAGACCAACGAATGAAATTTCGCGACCGCGTTAGCAGCAGGTCCTGCGGACTGCTGGCTGAAACGCTCGACCACCGGCCAGAGGCCGACCCCTTCATTCACCGCAGCCTGCATGAGTTTTTCGATGGTGGCCTTGCTGATCCCGCGGGGAGGCGTATTGATCACCCGTAGTAGGGAAACCTCGTCCTGGGGGTTCACTAGTACTTTGAGGTAGGCTAGGACGTCGCGGACTTCCTTTCGATCAAAAAAAGACATTCCTCCGATCAGTACGTATGGAAGCTGTGTCCGGCGCATTTCCGCCTCAAAAGCTCTCGGCTGTTCGTTGGTCCGGAACAGCACGGCAAAGTCCCTCGGCTCCCAATCCCCCTGAGAGATTAGGCGCGAGATATCGGCCACCACGGCCTGAGCTTCGGTGGTTTCGTCCTTGAACTGCTCGATCCGCGGACGCTTCCCGCCCGCCCGCGCCGGGCGGAGCAGCTTGCCGTGTCGTGTCTTGTTGAAGGCGATCAACCGATTCGCCAACTCCAAAATTGCGGCAGTCGAGCGATAGTTGTCCTCGAGTCGCACGACTTTGGCATCCGGCCAATCTCGAGTGAAACTCAAGATGTGCGCGACATCGGCTCCGCGCCAGGCATAGATGGCTTGGTCGTCATCACCAACAACGCAGAGGTTGCGGTGTGACTGAGCCAACCTTTTCACAATCCGGTACTGGCTGCCGTTCGTATCTTGATACTCGTCGACCAGCAGATGGTCGAAGCGGGCTGCCTCTTCCTCCAGGACATCCGGGCAGCCTGTGAACAGTTCGACAGTGCACAGCAGTAGATCATCGAAGTCTACCGAGGCCCGGATCTTCAGTGTCGATTGATAGCGATCGTAGCCTGTCGCAGCGAGGTGTTCTTTATCCGTGCTCGCCATGGCAGCCGCAGCGGAGGGGGTCAAACTGTGGCTCTTCCAATGACTGATAAAGTAGAGCAGATCTCCCGGTCGCATTCTCTCGTTGGAAACCCGGATTTCGCGGAGGACGGTACGGGCAATGCTCTCCTGCTCCCGGCGGTCGACGATCGCGAAGCGTTCGGGGTACCCCAACCGCCCGATATGGCGGCGCAGGACCTGGACGCAATGCGAGTGGAAGGTCGAGATCGCGGGCCGCTGGCTCGGATCCTGTTTTCTTTGAGGACCCTTCCACAGCTCGCTGATTCGCTGCTGCATCTCGGCAGCAGCCTTCTTGGTGAAAGTGACGGCCAAGATACGGTTGGGGGGCGTACCGTGGCGGATTAAGTTGGCGATCCGGTACGTGACCACTCGCGTCTTGCCGGTACCCGCTCCTGCTAAGACCATGAGCGGCCCGCGCAGCGTCTCCACCGCGTCCTGTTGCGCGATGTTCAATCCTTTGAACTCCATGGACTACCCTTATGCCTTACGAACTTCTCCCTGATGCCAGGCAACGATGTCGTCGACATTCTATGCCCTGAAGTTCATCCTCGCGAGGCTTAAGGTGTGAACACGGTGGGACCGTCGATGTGGAAAGAGGGGGAGTCCGTTCCCCCTCGCCACACCATCCATTCCGACTCTCGTCCACCTGGTTCAACCTATTCCACGGACGAGCTTTCAGCAGCCTTGGCAGCTTGTTTGCGACGGTTCTTGCGGCGTTGCTTGGCCGCCGTCCGTTTCTTGTTGACCGACGCAAGTTGCTCAGCCGTAAGTACCGCATCTACTTCTTTGTTGCGCGCCGTCTCCAGCTCGGCAATCTGTTGATGGAGCCTGTCGATCGCTTTCTGAACCCGGAGCCTGAATGCGATAGATCTCCATTCGCTGTTCCTGGGTCACCACTGCAGCAAAGTAGGCAGGCAAACGCCCACGCACGCGAGTCGCACCTGGCGGCTCCTTCGCCGGCTGCGTCTCCTGGCTGAAAGATGCCCTACCAACAACGAACGACGCTAACAGCACTGGCAATAACAGCAGCGACCACCGCGCTTTCCGACGCATAACACGTCCTCCCCGAACAAAAAGTAACTAACAGACTCTGAGACCCTCGGTCTCAGCTACCCCTAAGTCGAAAGTGCCTTTGAAACTCGTGCAGCTGCAGCCAGCAAACCGGTGCAGCTCGTTCGGGCAGAAGGAGGTTGCGACAGTTCAGAACTGCCGCCTTGGCATCACATTTCCAGCGCATCACGTTCCGTTGATGCTGCCGGCGTACTGATTTTTATCAATGCGTCTGGCAAACCGGGGGATCGAAAGTGCATCCAGCGAGAATGCACTGAGAGCGACGCGGGTGCTGGCTCGTGCCGTGGTGACCCGTGACCTTTCTGCTCCCGATGAATGCTGCCCTGTGCCCCTTTTTTGCCCCTCCAGGCTCTCGCAGTAAGCCTTCCACACCAATCATTCGGCTCCAACCTCGATTCGTCAAGTTGCTGGTTGTCAATTTCGTGGTTTTGTCTTGCGTCCGCGGGAGACTAGCGGCGGCTCGTAGACCGCGGCGATGCCCGTGACACGAGCGGTGAATCCAGCAACAATTGGTGCTGTCACACAAGCACCAGGGAGGTGATTCGAGTGAGTTCAAATTCTGGCGCCGCCGAGGCTCAAGACGTTGTCCAGCTTCGCGGGGCACATTATCGATAGTCTGTTGCTGCCAAAAGTCCTGGACACGATCACTGCGGCGGGGGGAGCGTTCTCAATCCAAGAGGTCGTCATCGGCCAGACACGGCACGATCCCAGTTCGGCGGTGATCGAAGTCAGGGCTCCTTCCGAGCGTCAGCTGTCGGAGATCCTCGCCGCGATCTCAGATCACGGCGCCGTTCCGATCGCTGACCGCGATTGCGAGCTGTTGGCAGCCGACATCCAGGGCACGTTCCCAGAGGGATTCTACAGCTCAACCAACCAACGCACCGAGGTGGCGCTTGGGCGGTGAGTGGATTTCCGTCGATCGCCAAGAAATGGACTGCGCGATTGCGGTCGATCCACAAAAGAGAGCGGCGCGGTGCGTTTTCGATGACCGACGTGCGGGGCGGAGAACAAATCGTCGTCGGTCACCTGGGTGTCCGCGTTCACCCGGCACCACGAGTAAGCGAATGTCAAGGCTTTGAGTTCATGAAACAGCGCCGTTTCGACGGAAAAGCCTAAGGGTGTGGCAACCTCTCAGATCGCCAGAGACTTGCGGCAAGCGCGTGCAGACGGCGGCAAGATCTTGATAGTCGCGGGGCCAGCCATCGTCCATACCGGCAGCACAGAGTATCTTTCGGCGCTCGTCCGCGGTGGATTCGTCGACAAGCTGTTTGCGGGGAAATGCGTTGGCTGCGCACGACATCGAACGCTGTTTCTTCGGCACGAGCCTCGGCGTTCATCTGGAGAGTGGGGGCCATCATGGAGGCGGGCCATGAGCACCACTTGCGGGCCATCAACCGGATTCGCCGGCTAGGCGGTATCCGACCAGCAGTGGATCAGGGGGCCCTAACCGGCGGTATCATGTACGAATGCGTGAAACACGACGTCGACGTGCTCTTGGCCGGAAGTATTCGTGACGATGGGCCGCTCCCGGAGGTCATCACAGACGCGCTCGAGGCTCAGCGTCTGATGCGTGAGAAGGTTCAGGATGTGGCATTCTGCCTGATGATCGCAACGACCCTGCATTCCATCGCTGTGGGAAACCTATTGCCTGCCTGGGTCCATGTGGTCTGCGTCGATATCAATCCCTCGACCCGTGATCAAACTCAGCGATCGTGGTTCCTTCCAGACAGTGGGCCTGGTGACCGACGTGCAGCCGTTTCTTCGAGCGCTGGTCCACGAACTGGAGATCCCCGACCATGGCTAGGACTGCGCGGATCCTGATGTGCCGACCCGAGCACTACGGCATCTACTACGAAATCAACCCCTGGATGAACACCGAACGTCAGGCAGACCATCCGCAAGCCGTCCAGCAGTGGACCGACTTCCACTCGTTGCTCATCGACCTGGGGCGCTCAAGTGGAGCTACTCCCACCCGTGGAGGGGTTGCCGGATCTGGTCTTTACGGCCAACGCTGGCCTGGTCTACCAGCAGCGCGTGGTCCTGTCACGTTTTCGACACGAGCAACGGCAGGGAGAGGAAGAACACGACGCGGCTTGGTTCGAACAACAGGGCTTCGAGATCGAACAGTTGCCCGACGATCATTACTTCGAAGGCGCCGGTGATGCTCTGTTCTGTGGCGATACCCTCTTCGCCGGCTACCGCATGCGGAGCGAGGCGAAGAGCCATCAATTGGTCGCCGAGATGATCGGCCAGCGGGCCATCCCTCTGGAACTCGTCGATCCGCACTACTATCACCTCGACACCTGCTTTTGTCCGCTGGCGCCCGGTGTGGCCGCCTACTACCCCGGCGCGTTCGAGGCGTACGGACTACGAGCGCTCCGAGACGCCGTGGCAACGCTGATCGAAGTCGACGGCGAAGAGGCACGTTCGTTCGCCTGCAACGCGGTGGTGGTTGGTCAGAACGTAGTAACTAACACGGGATGCCCAAAATTCCATGCCTCGCTGCAGCGGCACGGGTTCCAGACCCGGGCCACGCCACTGAGCGAGTTCGTTAAGGCCGGCGGCAGCGCCAAATGCCTGACGTTGCGTTTGGACGGAGAAGAGGCAGCGACCTGGAAATGAACCCGTTCCACCGGGTCAGCAGGTAGCTTGTTGGACCCAATCGGGCTGAGTTATAGTGCGACGCAGCGAAGAGCAGCTGGACGAACAACATCAAAACAAGCCGTATCGTGCGCTGCGAGTGCAAAAGGAGAGGAAGTCGATGAGCTGGCAACCACGCCTCACGCGCCGTCAATTACTCGCAAACGGCACCGTGGTAGGAGCTGCCGCGGTGGGGGCGACGGCAATGAGTAGGAAAACGGCTGCTGAGCCCGCACTGGGAAGAGGTTTTATCGACGCGCACTCGCACATTTGGACGCGGGACGTCGGTCGTTTTCCGCTCAAACCGGGTGTCGCCGTGGACGCTCTGAATCCACCGAGCTTCACTGCAGAAGAACTGCTCGCCACCGCCAAGCCCTTGGGTGTCGATCGCGTCGTGTTGATCGCGCATACCCAGTACTATGGTTTCGACAACCGCTACTTGATTGACGCCGCCGAGCAATTTGCCGGTGTGTTTAAGGTCGTCGGTATGATCGACGACCGTCAGCCCTATCCGGATCGCAGCATGCGGAAGCTGCACAAACAGGGTGTGACAGGATTTCGCATTACACCGTCGCTACGCGGCAAGGCAATCTGGTTGGACAATCCCGGCATGAAGACCATGTGGCGCTGCGCTGGCGAAACGGGACAGGCGATGTGCTGTCTCATCGACGCCGACTATCTACCGCAGGTGGACGCCATGTGCCAACAGTTTCCGGGCACACCAACGGTAATCGACCACTTTGCCAGAATTGGCATCGACGGCGTGCTGCGGGCCGGCGACCTCGAGAACTTGTGCCGTCTGGCACGGCATCCTCAGGTCTACGTCAAGGTATCCGCCTTCTACGCACTGGGACGCAAGCAGCCACCGTACCACGATCTGATCCCCATGATCCGACGTGTCTACGATGCTTTCGGCGCCGAGCGGCTGATGTGG
>CBDCWT010000067.1:0-103112 GCA_965223305.1 Pirellulaceae bacterium
GTCGGTTCCACGGTCGGCGACAACGGCTACGGAAGTTTTGTGCTCAGTGGCGGGACGTGGACTTATACGCTCGACCAGAGTGCGGTTCAAGATTTGGACGCTGGTGACGTTGTCAACGACACGATCACTTACACGGCCAGCGATGGTTCGACGCAGCAGATCACCGTGACGATCACCGGCACCGACGATGCGTCGGTGATTACTGGCACGGTGACGGGCGGAGTAGCTGAGGGCAACGTCGGTGACGCGCCGGTCACGGCTGTTGGTTCGATCTCTATTAGTGATGTAGATGCTGATGATTCACCGTTGTTCAGTGATGTTGGATCGACGATTGGCGACAACGGCTACGGAAGTTTTGTGCTCAGTAGCGGAAACTGGACCTACACCCTGGACCAGAGTGCGGTTCAAGATCTAGATGCCGGTGACGTCGTCAACGACACGATCACCTACACGGCGAGTGACGGTTCGACTCAGCAGATCACAGTGACGATTACCGGTACGGATGATGCGTCGGTGATCACTGGCACAGTGACTGGCGCAGTCGCTGAGGGCAATGTTGGCGACGCGCCGGTCACGGCCGTCGGTTCGCTTTCGATCAGCGATGTAGATGCTGACGACTCACCTTCGTTCAGTGATGTCGGTTCGACGGTCGGCGACAGCGGCTACGGTAGCTTCGTCCTGAGTGGCGGGACCTGGACCTACACTTTGGACCAAAGCGCCGTTCAGGATCTGGACGCCGGTGACGTTGTCAACGACACGATCACTTACACGGCGAGTGACGGATCGACGCAGCAAATCACGGTGACAATCACCGGTACGGATGACGCGTCGGTGATTACTGGCACGGTGACTGGCGGAGTGACTGAAGGCAACGTGGGTGACGCGCCAGTAACGGCTGTCGGTTCGGTCTCGATTAGTGATGTAGATGCTGATGACTCACCGTTGTTCAGCGATGTCGGTTCCACGGTCGGCGACAACGGCTACGGTAGTTTTGTGCTTAGTGGCGGGACCTGGACCTACACATTGGACCAGAGTGCGGTTCAAGATCTGGACGCTGGTGACGTCGTCAACGACACGATTACATATACAGCGAGTGACGGCTCCACACAACAGATCACGGTGACGATCACCGGTACGGACGATGCGTCGGTGATTACTGGCACAGTGACGGGTGGAGTAACCGAAGGTAATGTCGGTGACGCGCCGGTCACAGCTGTCGGTTCGGTCTCGATTAGCGATGTGGACGCTGACGACTCGCCATCGTTCAGTGACGTTGGGTCGACGGTTGGCGACAGCGGCTACGGCAGCTTCGTATTGAGCGGTGGAACCTGGACTTATACGCTCGACCAGAGCGCAGTTCAGGATCTGGACACTGGTGACGTCGTCAACGATACGATCACGTATACCGCTTCTGATGGTTCCACGCAGCAGATCACAGTGACGATTACCGGCACAGACGACGCGTCGGTCATTACCGGCACAGTGACTGGTGGAGTCACTGAAGGTAATGTCGGTGACGCGCCGGTCACGGCCGTCGGTTCACTTTCGATCAGCGATGTAGATGCCGGCGATTCACCTTCGTTCAGCGACGTTGGTTCCACGGTTGGCGACAACGGCTACGGCAGTTTTGTGCTCAGCAGCGGAACGTGGACCTACACGCTGGATCAGAGTGCAGTTCAAGATCTAGATGCTGGCGATGTAGTCAACGACACGATCACATATACCGCGAGTGACGGCTCCACGCAGCAGATTACGGTGACGATCACTGGTACGGACGACGTGTCGGTGATCTCTGGTACGGTCACTGGCGCGGTAACCGAAGGTGACGTCGGCGACGCGCCTGTGACGGCTGTGGGCTCGATCTCGATTAGTGACGTCGACGCTGACGACTCACCTTCGTTCAGTGATGTCAGTTCGACGGTTGGTGACAACGGCTACGGTAGTTTTGTGCTCAGTGGCGGGACCTGGACCTACACTCTGGACCAGAGTGCCGTTCAGGATCTAGATGCCGGTGACGTTGTCAACGACACGATTACGTACACCGCATCAGACGGATCCACGCAACAGATTACGGTGACGATCACCGGTACCGACGATGCGTCGGTGATTACTGGTACGGTTAACGGCGCGGTGACCGAAGGTGACGTAGGCGACGCACCGGTGACTGCTGTTGGTTCGGTCGCGATTAGTGATGTGGACGCCGATGACTCACCTTCGTTCAGTGATGTTGGATCGACAGTCGGTGACAGCGGCTACGGTAGCTTCGTGCTGAGTGGCGGGATCTGGACATACACTTTGGACCAAAGTGCCGTTCAGGATCTGGATGCTGGCGATGTTGTCAACGATACGATTACGTACACCGCCTCTGACGGTTCCACACAACAGATCACGGTGACGATCACGGGTACAGATGATGCGTCGGTGATTACTGGCACCGTCAACGGTGCGGTGACGGAAGGTGACGTCGGCGACGCGCCTGTGACTGCTGTAGGGTCAATCGCGATTAGCGACGTGGACGCGGATGATTCACCTTCGTTCAGCGACGTCGGTTCGACGGTTGGCGACAACGGCTACGGTAGCTTTGTGCTCAGTAGCGGGACGTGGACGTATACGTTGGACCAAAGCGCCGTACAAGATCTGGATGCTGGTGACGTTGTCAACGACACAATCACGTATACCGCTTCGGATGGTTCCACACAGCAGATCACCGTCACGATCACCGGTACGGATGATGCGTCGGTGATCACTGGTACGGTGACGGGCGGAGTCACGGAAGGTGACGTAGGCGACGCACCGGTGACAGCTGTGGGTTCAGTCTCGATTAGCGATGTGGATGCTGACGACTCGCCATCGTTCAGTGATGTTGGATCGACAGTCGGCGACAACGGCTACGGTAACTTCGTGCTGAGCGGTGGAACGTGGACCTACACGCTCGACCAGAGCGCGGTACAGGACCTGGATGCTGGCGACGTGGTGAATGACACGATCATCTACACGGCTTCGGATGGTTCCACCCAACAGATCGCCGTGACGATCACTGGTACTGACGACGCATCGGTGATTACTGGTACGGTGACAGGCGGAGTCACGGAAGGTAATGTCGGTGACGCGCCGGTGACAGCTGTTGGTTCGATTGCGATTAGCGACGTGGACGCCGACGACTCGCCATCGTTCAGTGACGTTGGTTCGACGGTTGGCGACAACGGCTACGGCAGTTTTGTGCTCAGTGGTGGGACGTGGACGTACACATTGGACCAGAGCGCGGTACAGGATCTGGATGCTGGTGACGTTGTCAACGACACGATCACGTACACCGCGAGTGACGGTTCGACTCAGCAAATCACTGTCACGATCACGGGTGCGGACGATGCGTCGGTGATTACTGGCACGGTGACGGGCGGAGTAACTGAAGGTAACGTCGGTGACGCGCCTGTGACGGCTGTGGGCTCGATCTCGATTAGCGACGTAGATGCCGATGATTCACCTTCGTTCAGCGATGTCGGCTCGACAGTGGGCGATAGTGGTTACGGCAGCTTCGTACTGAGTAGCGGGATCTGGACATACACATTGGACCAAAGCGCGGTACAGGATCTGGATGCTGGTGATGTCGTCAATGACACGATCACGTACACCGCGAGTGACGGATCGACCCAGCAGATCACCGTGACGATTACCGGCACGGATGATGCTTCCGTAATCAGCGGTACCGTGACTGGCGCGGTGACCGAAGGTGATGTGGGCGACGCGCCTGTGACTGCTGTGGGCTCGATCTCGATTAGCGATGCAGACGCTGACGACTCACCTTCGTCCGGTGATGTTGGATCGACAGTTGGTGACAACGGCTACGGTAACTTCGTACTGAGCGGTGGAACGTGGACTTATACGCTCGACCAAAGCGCCGTTCAGGATCTGGACGCTGGTGACGTCGTCAATGACACGATTACTTATACAGCGAGTGACGGTTCCACGCAGCTGATCACGGTCACGATCACCGGTACGGACGATGTGTCGGTGATTAGTGGCACAGTGACTGGCGGGGTAACGGAAGGTAACGTGGGCGACGCACCGGTGACTGCTGTGGGTTCGGTCGCGATTAGCGATGTGGACGCCGATGATTCACCTTCGTTCAGTGATGTTGGATCGACAGTTGGTGACAACGGCTACGGTAACTTCGTGCTGAGCGGTGGGACCTGGACCTACACACTGGATCAGAGTGCCGTTCAGGATCTAGATGCCGGTGACGTCGTCAACGATACGATTACATACACTGCGAGCGATGGTTCGACTCAGCAAATCACGGTGACGATCACTGGTACTGAAGACGCGTCGGTGATTACTGGCACAGTGACTGGCGGAGTCACTGAAGGCAACGTCGGTGACGCGCCGGTCACGGCTGTTGGCTCGGTCTCGATTAGCGACGCAGATGCTGATGACTCACCATCGTTCAGTGATGTTGGTTCGACGGTTGGCGACAGCGGCTACGGTAGCTTCGTCCTGAGTGGCGGGACCTGGACCTACACTTTGGACCAAAGCGCCGTTCAGGATCTGGACGCCGGTGACGTTGCCAACGACACGATCACTTACACGGCGAGTGACGGATCGACGCAGCAAATCACGGTGACAATCACCGGTACGGACGATGCGTCGGTGATTACTGGCACGGTGACGGGTGGAGTAACCGAAGGTAATGTCGGTGACGCGCCGGTGACGGCTGTCGGTTCGATCTCGATTAGCGACGTAGATGCTGATGATTCACCTTCGTTCAGTGATGTTGGATCGACGGTTGGTGACAACGGATACGGAAACTTCGTACTCAGCGGCGGAACGTGGACTTATACGTTGGACCAGAGTGCGGTGCAAGACCTAGACGTTGGTGATGTGGTCAACGACACGGTTACTTACACCGCCTCTGACGGTTCCACACAACAGATCACGGTGACAATCACTGGTGCAGATGACGCATCGGTGATTACTGGTGCGGTGACGGGCGGAGTAACCGAAGGTAACGTCGGTGACGCGCCGGTCACGGCTGTTGGTTCGATCTCGATAAGTGACGTCGACGCTGACGACTCACCTTCGTTCAGTGATGTGGGTTCAACAGTCGGTGACAGCGGCTATGGTAGCTTCGTCCTGAGTAGCGGGACGTGGACGTACACGCTCGACCAGAGCGCGGTTCAGGATCTGGATGCTGGCGATGTGGTCAACGACACGATCACCTACACGGCGAGCGACGGTTCGACGCAGCAGATCACGGTGACGATCACCGGCACGGACGACGCGTCCGTCATCAGTGGTACGGCAACTGGCGCAGTGACGGAAGGTAACGTGGGTGACGCACCGGTGACAGCTATGGGCTCGATCTCAATAAGCGATCTGGACACCGATGACTCACCTTCGTTTAGCGACGTTGGTTCGACGGTCGGCGACAGCGGCTACGGTAGCTTCGTCCTGAGCGGCGGGACCTGGACCTACACGCTAGATCAGAGCGCCGTCCAGAATCTGGATGCTGGCGATGTGGTCAACGATACGATCACCTACACAGCCAGTGACGGTTCGACACAGCAAATTTCTGTCTCAACGACTGGTGTCAATGATGCTCCTTTGGCCGCCGATGATCACTATGACGTCGATCAGGGTGAAACCTTGAACGTCGCCGCCGGTGGCGTACTCCTCAACGACGCAGACGCCGAGAGCAACTTGCTTTCGGCGACGCTAGTTCGAGGGCCGGCGAACGGGACCCTCACAGTTAACGCCGATGGTTCGTTCAGCTATACCCCGGACCGCGGCTTCGCGGGAAGTGACAGCTTTGACTACGTCGTGGACGACGGAAGAGGTGGTACGGATGTTGCCACGGTGAGCATTGATGTAGAGCAGCAGATCTTGACTCTGCCGCCGGTTGCTGAACCTCCTGCCGACGACGCGCCGCCTGAGTACGAACCTGTCGAATCTCCAACTGACACAGATGATCCAACTGACACTGCCGAATCCGTCGAGGAAGAACAGACGCAGCACAGATCGAGGCGGCCTCAGCCACGTAAAGTTAACCGTGTCGTGAGGAGTGTGTCGCCGCAGTCTGAAGTACTGGCGACTGCGTTCCTAGAGACAGGCAACGCCGATCAGGGGCCTGATGTCGACCCAACGACAGCAACCGTCCGAGAAAAACGCGCAACGTACCGCGAACAGCAGGCAGCCAGTTCAGTGGAGACTGTAGTCCAGCAGGTGACCGGCATTGACTTGGATGAGCTGTGGCATCGATTCGAGGCCCTCTCAGACGATCTCCACCAGGATGCTCGGCTGCAGTCGATCGCGATTGTCGGCGTGGTAGGCGCAACAACTGCCGCGACTGCCGGCTACATGATCATGGCGATGCGGAGCGGCTACTTCGCCATGACTTTGCTCGCCTCGATTCCCTCTTGGACTTCGTTTGACCTAGTACCGATCCTGGACTTCGAAGAGCAGCAACGCGACAAGAAGGGCAAGAAGCCGAAGAGAGACGAGCCGAGTGATCTGCTGGAGCTTGTTCATAGCTAGTGCAAACCGAAGTTTCGACTAAACCGCTAGCACCAGCACGAGCCTCGTAGCTGTGCGGCTGATACACCAAACCGGCGCCACGATCGGTTACCTGAACGGCTCCATGACGTAGATTTTTGAGGGAGTGCTATGTTCAGAGGGATCCTCGGCGGCTGCCGCATCTGCCGAAGGACTAAAGCAGGTTTTCTAGCATGAGTTCAGAGATCGGTTCACGCTCGGACGCCAATGTGGCAGAGGTGCCCTTTTTGTTGGCCGAACAAGGCGACGCGTTGTCGGCATTGGGCGAATTGGTCGATATGGACGACGTCGTTACGACGACGGCCAAGATCTTGATCGCCGACGGTGATCCGATGAACCACAAGCTGGTGGAGTGGTATCTGTATAAGGCTGGATACCGCTACTTTGTGATGGTCAACGATGCCCACAGAATCATGGGGAAGATCAGGCAAGAGCGGCCCGACTTGATTCTGCTGGACATCACTATGCCCGGTATCGATGGGGTTGGAGTCCTGGAGAAGTTGCGACGCGACAAGCAGCTCAGAGAGACTCCCGTGATTGTGCTCAACGCAGCATCCAATCAAGAAATGAAGAAGACCGCGCTCGGACTTCGCGTATCTGATTTTCTCGACAAACCAGTCGACCCCTACGACCTAATTGCCCGGGTTCGCAACGCGTTGATTGTCAAAGCACACCGCGACCATCTTGAGAATTATGCCAACGAGCTTGAAGAGACAGTCCGCCAGAGGACTGCGGAGCTGGCAGCCTCTCGTCAGGAGGTGATTCTCTGTCTAGCCCGAGCGGCCGAGCTGCGGGACAACGAGACCGGGAACCACGTGGTCCGCGTGGGTCGCTATGTCGGAATCATCGCGCGAGAACTCGGTTTCAGCGACGAGCGGGTCGACCTGCTGGAGCACGCGGCACAACTTCACGATGTTGGGAAGATCGGCATCCCGGACTCGATCCTGCTCAAGCCAGGCAAGCTGGAGCCGGAAGAGTTCGAGAAGATGCAGAAGCACGCCTCCTTCGGCAGAAAGGTCATCCAGCGTCTGTCTGAGCCCGAATTCGACGCCTGGAAGAAGCACGCCCAAATCGGTGCTGAAATGTTGGATGTGGTTCGTTCGCCGATCATTGAACTGGCCGCGTCGATTGCGCTGACACATCACGAAAAGTGGGATGGATCGGGCTACCCGTTAGGTTTGGCCGGCGAAGATATTCCCATGGAAGGTAGGATGACCGCCGTGGCGGACGTTTTCGATGCGCTCAGCACAAAACGGCCATATAAGCCGGCTTTCCCGCACAAGAAGTGCTTTGAAATTATGGAGGAAGGGCGAGCACAGCATTTCGACCCCAGGGTGCTCGACGCCTTCTTTCGGCGGCGCGCAGAAATTGCCAAGGTTCAGATCGAGTGTGCGGATGTGGATTGACAGCAAGTTCCCGATTGCAGATTCGTAGTGAACGGCGCTTTGTCCGATTTGCCACTAGGGTCTTGTGATTCATGTTTCGAACCGCTGCGACATTACGGATTAGCCTGACCCTAGCTAGCGTGACGTTGTGCTCCATGTTGGTGGCACTCGCCCTGGGACTCCTTCCAGATCGCGCGGGTGCACTCGCCGATGGCCGGCGAAGCCTGTGCGAGGCTGTTACCGTCAGCTGCTCGCTGGCAGTCGGCCGCGGTGATCGCTCGACCGTGAACACAGTTCTCGAGGCAGTCGCCAACCGAAATCCTGAGCTGATCTCTATCGCGCTGCGCCGTTCAAACGGCAAGGTCTACAGCGCTTTCGGCGAGCACGAGACGCATTGGTCAGCCAAGTCGAGTCGGTCCACGTTGACTCACATGCACGTACCCATCTATATCTCTGGAAACCAGTGGGGGCAGCTCGAAATCTGTTTCCTGGCGCCCTCGGAGCAGAATTTTACTTGGGTACCGACCTCCGTCCTGTTTCTGACTGCGTTTGTTGTCAGCGCCAGCTTCCTGGGCCAGTTCCTCTATCTTCGCAAGATACTGCGCCATCTGGATCCCAGCAAAGTGATTCCGGAACGCGTCAGAGAGACTCTTGACTCACTGGCCGAAGGGCTGTTGGTGCTGGACAAGGACCAACGCATCGTGCTGGCGAACGCTTCCTTCGCCCAAACGGTTGGCCAAAGCGCTGAAGAACTCCAGGGGCACATAGCGTCTGATCTTCCCTGGGCTCGAGAAGATGAGGCGGGAGCAGGTTCCCAGCCATGGGAAAAGTCGATCCAGGACGGTGTCGTGGAGACGGGACATCTGGTGAAGTTAGGAGAGCAAGAGGCCCTCCAACGGACGCTACAAGTCAACTCAGCGCCCATCCGTGCCTCCAATGGCGAGAGTCGTGGAGCGTTGGCGACCTTCAGCGACGTCACCGCGCTGGAGGTCCGCAACGAACAACTGGGCGAGACGCTCACGAAGCTGAAACGTTCGCGGGACCAGATTTCCGAGCAAAACGAACGGCTGCGCAACCTAGCCATGGTCGACCCGCTGACGCAGTGCCTTAACCGTCGCGCGTTTTTTGAAGAGCTCGACAACCAAGTGGCAACAGCGCAGCGCACCGGGCAGTCGCTTTGCTACATCATTTTGGACATCGACCGCTTCAAGATGATCAACGATAACCACGGCCACAAGACAGGCGACGAAGTGCTGCAGCAGACCGCCGCACTACTTCGTGAAACTGTTGGTGAACTAGGATACATCTGCCGCTACGGCGGCGAGGAGTTCAGTATTCTGTTGCCCGAGCTGGGGCTCGACCTGGCTGAAGAACTTGCAGAGGCGCTTCGCACGACGATCGAAACAACGCCCATCTCCGCACTCAAGGTGACGGCGAGTTTCGGACTAGTTCAGTTCGATGTTGGTAGTCCTGAGCCCCTTCAAGCGCTAGATCAGGCCGACAAGGCGCTGTATCACGCCAAGCGTTCTGGCCGCAATCAGGTGATGCGCTGGGATCGACTGCCTGCGAATCTCGCCAACCGAGAGAATCCACGGGCACCAGGCGTATCCGCCGCAACCAGCGTTTGATTGGTTTGGTTGTGTGCGACCTTCTCACTTGTTCAAAGTAGCAGGCACGCTCCGCCGTGCCGTCCGCTGGTTACGGCACACGGAGTGTGCCTACTACATTGGTGGTTAAAAGGACCAAGTCCGCCACGTAGCAAGCACGCTCCGTGCGCACTCGGCCGTGGAGCCGCCCCCGCAATCTTGTTCATCATGTTGATCCTGTCTTCTGTTTTTTGACAGGATTTATAGGATCAACAGGGTGGCTCGGGACCGTGCTACAAAATCATCCGCTGGGTGTTAGCCCACGGTTTCAACAAACCGGATGCTAACGCATTCCGGCTAATGGTCGTCACCCAGTGACCGAGTGCCTTTCGGCTCGGCGGGAGCCTCGCCCTCCCGAGCGTCGTGGATGTGATGGGCATTCCACCGTTGGTTGCCGCCCCCGCAATCCTGTTCATCATGTTGATCCTGTCTTCTGTTTTTTTGACAGGATTTACAGGATCAACAGGGTGGCCCGGGACCGTGCTACAAAATCAGCCGCTGGGTGTTAGCCCACGGTTTCAACAAACCGGATGCTAACGCATTCCGGCTAATGGTCGTCACCCAGTGACCGAGTGCCTTTCGGCTCGGCGGGAGCCTCGCCCTCCCGAGCGTCGTGGATGTGATGAGCATTCCACCGTTGGTTGCCGCCCCCGCAATCTTGTTCATCATGTTGATCCTGTCTTCTGTTTTTTGACAGGATTTATAGGATCAACAGGGTGGCTCGGGACCGTGCTACAAAATCATCCGCTGGGTGTTAGCCCACGGTTTCAACAAACCGGATGCTAACGCATTCCGGCTAATGGTCGTCACCCAGTGACCGAGTGCCTTTCGGCTCGGCGGGAGCCTCGCCCTCCCGAGCGTCGTGGATGTGATGAGCATTCCACCGTTGGTTGCCGCCCCCGCAATCTTGTTCATCATGTTGATCCTGTCTTCTGTTTTTTGACAGGATTTATAGGATCAACAGGGTGGCCCGGGACCGTGCTACAAGATCAGCCGCCGGGCGTTAGCCCACGGTTTCAACAAACCGGATGCTAACGCATTCCGGCTAATGGTCGTCACCCAGTGACCGAGTGCTTTTCGGCTCGGCAGGAGCCTTGCCCTTCCGAGCGTCTTACATGACTGTTGACTGTTGCAATGGGGGTCCGCTGGGTTACGGCACACGGAGTGTGCCTACTACATTTGGCGGTTACGGCACAGGGAGTGTGCCTACTACCTTTATCGCCCATCGAGCGCGCTTAGGACAGCGTTCGCGAACTGATGCCGCACGTTCGAGATCTTCCTATTGTCACGCGTGGGATGGACCCGGTTGGTCAAGAGGATCAGGTAGATACCTCGCTCGGGGTCAATCCACATAGAAGTACCGGTGAAGCCAGTATGGCCGAAGGCGTTGGGTGAGATGTTCTTGCCACCGGAGCTGCGACCAGACGGAGTGTCCCAGCCGAGCGCTCGGCTGGACCCTGCGATCAGTTCTCTGCGTTTGATGAACCTCTGCGCCCAAGAAGATGAAAAGACTTTTCCCTTTCCCTTCAAGGCCCGTAGATACTCGGCCGCGAATCGCGATAGGTCCTCGGCGTTAGAAAACAAACCCGCGTGACCGGTTTGACCGCCGCCCGCCCGACTGTTTTCGTCATGCACTTGGCCGCGGACAAACTGTTGCGTGTCCGGATCTAGTTCCGTGGGAGGCACGTGCTGTTGTTGTGACGCGGTGAGCTGTCGTGTCGTATTGGTCATGTTAAGTGGAAGAAAGATTGACTGCTGCTCGAGTTTCGCCAGCGGCATACCGCCAGCTCTGGCGGCGATTTCCCCGAGCAGCATGAAGCCCAGGTCGCTGTACCGGTACTGAGTTCCCGGATCGGTCTCCAAGGGTGAAGCCGAGACCAGGTTGAGCAGCGTGTTGTAGTCATTGGCCTCACGATAGAAGGCCTTCCACGCGGGCAGTCCAGAAGCATGGACCAGCAGCAGCTCGATCGTTATTGTCCTCCGTCTGCTGTCGTTTCCTTCGTCGAATTCGGGAAGCCAACGGGCCACCGGATCGTCGAGAGAGAGCTTTTCGTCGGAAGCCAATAGGAGTATTACAGAGGTGGTGCCAACCACCTTGCTCAGCGATGCCAGGTCGTAAATCGTTTTCTCTGTCGGGATCGGATTGCCGTCCAGCCCGAGTTGATCGGCTACTTCGCGATCGTAGACAAACCCACCAAGCCCCCCGGTCCAGAGCACTCGATCAGCAGTGCCTACCGCAAACGCGCAACCCGGGAAGGCGTGGTCTTCGACGGCGCGCTCGAGCACGCGGCGAGCTTCCTTGAAGTCGGGAAGCTCGGTGGCTGAAAGCTGAGTCGCATGGAGTGTGATCGAACCTAGCACGATGGCTGTGGCGGTTGCGCAGTGACAAGCCGAGAGGGCAACAGCGAGCAGGGTGGAGTTGGCAGACTGTGGCGAGTGGGATGAGTTTCGACAGTTTTGCTGTGCGGTCAAGATCACTGGTCGCTCCAATCGCAAGGTAGTGGGCACACACCGTGTGACGTAGTCGGTTAAGTCCATCTTAGAAGTCGCGTAACTTGTTGTTCGGCGGCTGCTAACACATTTCTTCCCGCTTGTTTTTGCAGAATCGAACTCGTTGGTTGATGACGCGACCAGGTCCGGTCACGTTTTCCGCCAGGTAGCTGCTACTGCCGTATCGAACCACACAATCTAACGGGACTTCAGCGACAACACGACAATCATCGCAGCAACAGCCAACAAAGAGACGACCGAGAGCGTGTTAGCCAGCCCGTCGTTGGCCACCAGGCTCAGCGGTTGAACTTTGAAGTAGGCGATCACACCGACAAGGACTCCCACGAGTGATTCGCCGGCGATCATGCCCGATGTCAGCAACACACCTCTTTTTTGGGCTGCGTCGGCCGTTTGTGAGTCCGCGCGCCAAGCGACTAGGGCGCTCAGCAGCCCGCCTAGCAGGATCGGGGTCGACAGTGCGAAGGGGAGGTACATGCCGACTGCGACCGGCATCACGTGCAGTCGAAAGGAGGAATTAGCCTTGGCCAAGAACTGGTCGAGTACCAGCAGGGCGATGCCGATCCCGACGCCCCAGAAGACCATATCCCTGGGGAGTGATTCGTCGCCGAAGAAGCCCTGGGCGAGTGAGGCGAAGAGGCTGGCTTGCGGCGCGGAGAGGTCATCCCCTCCGATTCCGCCCGTGCCGGCGTTCAACGAACCTTCGTGGAGCACTGTTAACACCGGCGCCATGACGAAGGCGGCGACCAAGACGCCGACGACCTGCATGATCTGTTGGCTGCGAGGCGACGCACCGACGAGGTGTCCGGTTTTGAGGTCATTACATACATCACCAGATGTACACGCGACACAGCAGACCACTCCCGCCACGCCCAGCGTGGCCAGCATGGCAGCTTGTCCAGTAAAACCGAACAGCATGATCAGCAATCCGGTTCCCAACACGGCCGTGATGGTCATCCCGGAGACTGGGCTGTTCGAGTTGCCTACTAGGCCGACGATGTAGCTCGCCACCGCGGCGAAGAAGAACGACATCACGACCATGATACAGGTTATCAGCACCGCGAGACTTGTTGTGTAGTCCAGCAACACGTAGTAGAGGCCGCCAATCAAAGCGACACACAGCAAGCCGAGCGCGAGAATGGCGCTGCCGCCAATATTTCGCTCGGTCTCGGCGAGACCCCGGGTGTCTTCACTTTTCCCTCTCACCAGTGTCATCATTTCATTGACCGCGGCGAGCAACCCGCGGCGCACTTTCCAGAGCGACGCAATACCGCCCACCAGCATGGCGCCCACGCCCATATAGCGTATCTCGGTGCTCCATATCGTCTTCGCGGCCTCGACGGCTGATTCGGTTTCTACGCCGGTCGTCCCAAACAGTGGGATCGCAACCAACCAAGCGATTGCCCCGCCGGCGAAAATCTGAACCGCGATTGGCAAGCCCACGATGAATCCCACAGCCAGCAGCGCGGGCGATGTGTCGCCGCCAAAGAAGAAGACACGCGATCCAAGCAGTGTTGCACCTTCCACAGCGCCACGCAGGATACCCAGCAGCGAGATAGCGAGCTTGAAGATGGCTCCCACACAAATTCCAGCTATCACATAGCCCACACCGGTTGATTGGCCTTGAGCGGAACCCACCCGCAGAACTTCGGCGCAAGCGAGACCTTCGGGGTATTTCAGTTCGGTGTTCTCAACAACGAACACTCGCCGCATCGGTATCATCAGCAACACGCCAAACAGGCCGCCAGATAATGCGATCAGGGTGGTCGTCCAGAAGTCGAATTCTTGCCAGATCCCAGCCAGGATCAGAGCGGGCATCGTGAAGATGATGCCTGCTGCCAGCGATTCTCCGGCCGAAGCAGCAGTCTGGACCAGGTTCGACTCGAGGATCGTCCCGTCTCGAAAGAAGCCGCGGAGGATGCCCATGGCGATGACCGCGGCTGGAATCGAAGCGGAGACGGTCATGCCCACTTTCAAGCCCAGATAGATGTTGGCTGCGCCCATGATTACAGAGAGCAGCAATCCCAACACAATGGCCCTCAACGTAATCTCGTGAGGTCTTCCAAATTGGCTGGAACTTTCGGTATGATTTGGTGTGGACATGCGGTCGCTCGCAGTTCTACGTGAATGGCAATTGGAGCGGACAAAGGCACCGTCCCACCCCGCTAGCGAGCCGGTGGACTTTGCCACACGTTAAGAGAAACACGACAGGTGGTCAATGATGAATCGAAACTCGAAGTGGCAAATCGCCGGTTTAGCCGTCGGGCTAGCGACGTTATGTCAGCCTACCGGAGCGGACGAGGGCATGTGGCTATTCAATGATCTGCCCAAGACGCATCTCCAGCAGAAATACGGCTTCAAACCCGACGAAGAGTGGGCACGTCACGTCATGCTGTCCTCGGTCAGATTCAATTCGGGGGGGTCGGCATCGTTTGTTTCCAGCACGGGCCTGGTGCTGACCAATCATCACGTGGGCGCTGACACCTTGCACAAGCTTTCCACGGCGGAGCACAACTACTACCAAGATGGCTTCTACGCCTCCTCGCCGCAGGACGAGATTCCGGCACCGGACCTGGAGCTCAATCAACTTGTTTCGATCGAGGACGTCACCGAACGCGTCAACGCCGCGGTCAAACCGGGGATGCCTGCCGCAGATGCCTTCGTGGCGCGGCGAGCTGTGATGTCCAAGATTGAAACGGAGTCACTTGACAAGACTGGCCTGCGGAGCGATGTCATCACACTTTATGGAGGCGCCCGCTATCACCTCTATCGCTACAAGAAATACACCGACGTACGGTTGGTCTGGGCACCGGAAGCCGCGATCGCGTTCTTCGGAGGGGATGCCGACAACTTCGAGTACCCGCGCTATTGCCTTGATGTGTGTCTTTTTCGAGTTTACGAAGACGACAAGCCGGCGGCGATCGATCACTTTCTGAAGTTTTCTGAACGCGGTGCTGCAGACGGCGAGCTTGTTCTTGTTTCGGGGAATCCCGGCCGCACTCAGCGAATCTACACAGCGGCCGCGCTAAAGTATCAGCGCGACCACTATCTGCCGTACGTACTCGACTTCCTCCGCCGACGCGAAATCCTGTTTCAGCAGTTCGGCCTCGAAGGCGAGGAACAGAAACGCCGCGCCAAAGACGAGTTGTTTGGTTTACAGAACTCTCGCAAGGCTTTTACGGGGATGCTACAAGGTTTACAGGATCCGAGTTTCCTTGAAACCAAAACCCGTGAAGAGCAAGCACTCCGAGACCAGGTCGACGACGATGCGAAGCTCAGCCAGTACGCAGACGCCTGGTCGACCATCGAGGAAGTCGCCACTCGACGGCTGGCGCTGCTAGGTCAGACCGGATCGGTCGCTGGCCGCCTCTATAATACTGCCAACGCTCTTGTCTTCATGGCCGCGGAGGACGAGAAACCGAACGAGGAACGGCTGCGGGAATACCGGGAGTCAGCGCGAGAATCTCTGGAGCAGCAACTGTATTCGCCGGCTCCGATCTACCTGGATGTGGAGCAGCTGAAGCTGGCTGACTCGCTCGCCCTGTTCGTCGAGCGACGCGGCGGTGACCATCCGCTGGTGAAGCAGGTATTGGCAGGCAAGAGTCCGCAGGAGCGTGCCGCGGAATTGATCGGCGGAACACGGCTAGCAGAAGTCGAGACCCGAAAAGCGATTGCGGCCGCCGGAGCATCGGCACTTGCCTCTTCGCAAGACCGCATGATCCAACTGGCCAGGATCTTGGAACCAGAAGCCAGACGCCTCAGGAAGATTAACGACGAGCTAGACGAGATGGAGCGGCAAGCGTATACGAAGATCACGGACGCAATGTTCGCTCTCAAGGGAACTGGCACGTATCCCGATGCGACCTTTACTTTGCGACTTGCCTTTGGGCCTGTTGCCGGCTATGAAGAGGGAGGCCAGACGGTGCAGCCCTGGACCACCATCGAGGGTGCGTTCGAGCATGAAAAGAAGCATGGCTCGAGCGACGCGTGGAAGTTGCCAGACAGTTGGCACGAGCACCGCGACCGGTTGGCAGGTGGCACTCCGTTCAACTTTGTCTGCACGGCCGACATCATCGGTGGCAATTCGGGGAGCCCCGTCATCAATCGGGATGCGGAGCTAGTCGGGGTGATTTTTGACGGGAACATCCAGTCATTGACGAGCGACTACTTCTACACGGACAAGATCGCACGGGCTGTGTCGGTGCATTCGAGCGTCATCCGCCATGCGCTCCGAAACGTCTATGACGCCGGTAGGCTTGCCGATGAACTTGGCAGGTAGTGGTGCGGCCGGTTCACAACACGGGTTAAAGAAACCGAAAGGGGAATGCAAAATGTGGAAGCGGAATCTGATTGTCGTTGCTGTGGTTGCTGCGCTGTTCGGTGTCTATTCGACTGGCGACGCGGAAGACATAGAGAAGAAAAACAAGGATAAGCAGAAGCAGAAAGTGAAGCTTGATGGAATCAAGTGTCTGTTTTGCAAGATGGACGTCAGCAAAGATGCATTTGTCGAGTACAAGGGAGCGAAGGTCTTCTTCGGGTGCGCTGGTTGTCCGGAGGCCTTTAAGCGGGACACGAAGAAGTTTGCGACCAAAGCCAACGCGCAGTTGGTGGCAACCAAGCAGGCACGACAGAAACTCTGCCCAATAAGTGGGAAGCCGTACAAGGACGAGTTCAAGCTTGACGTCGCAAAGGCCAAGGTGGCTTTCTGCTGCTCGAACTGCAAGGATGCGACGGCAAAGCTGAAAGGCGAGGCACAGTTGGAAAAGCTCTTTAGTGAGGCCACGTTCAAAAAGGCTTTTCGTGTGCCCACTCAAGCAGCGGACACCAAGAAGTCCTGACTGTCGACTCTCTTGATGAAACGTGAAAGCCGTCAACCTACCTTGCTGTCTGAGGACTGCTGGGGGGCGCTCTTCACGTTCCGAGCCCTTTCAATTGACAGTGGTCGGGCCCGAAATCAGCCGAGCCGCGTTAGCGGCCGGTTCGAGTCGCGGTGCCGCTCATCGCCGCAGTTGGCCGATAATGCGCGACGCGACAACCACTGCCCACTGCCCACTGGTCGTGAGGCCTGCTTGCTCTTACCTGAATCGCTCTTCAGAATATCAGCCGAGATGCGTTTGGCACTCGGTCTCTTGTAGAAACCGTGGGCTAACGCCCAGCGGCTGATGTAGTCGCACCAAACAGCAACAGAATTAGGCCGTAGCGCACAGCAGCTATCCGCGGGCGTAAGACTTTTCCGCCTCGCCATTGCGGTAGGAAATCAGCCGGAATGCGTTAGCATCCGGTTTTGTATACCGCGGGCTAACGCCCAGCGGCTGATGTGTAGAATCGCGCTCTCCCGGAGCCGACCGTGACTGAATCACAGCTAGGGAATGGCTCACCGGGCCTACAGCCACTGCCCTATCACGAAGGCATCCGAGTCTATCTCCGGGCCGAGGAGCCCGAGGTCTGGGACTGGTTCGCCTCGAACAGGGTGCAGGACGATCATTGGGAATCGGTACGTCTCGAGTTGCTCAAGTCGACGTATCGGATCGACACGGACAGCCAACCTGAGCTCTACGAAGCGGCTGCAGAGGTGGCGGCCGAGCTGTCGCTCGAAGTACCGATAACGATCTATCAGGCGCAGAATCCTGCTGGGCTGAACGCATCGTTGGCATATCTGCCGGGCGAGGCGCACGTTGTATTTCATGGCCCGATCTTATCCAAGCTGACGGAAATAGAGCTACGAGCCCTCCTCAGCCACGAGCTGAGCCACCTATTGTTGTGGAACGATTGGGATGGGGAGTACTTGATTGCTGACCAGATCCTCGCAGCTCTGACGCATGACAGGCGCGCCGAGCCTCCTCACTTTGCCAGTGCGCGGCTCTATCAACTTTACACCGAGATCTTCTGTGACCGTGGCTCGCTGTGCGTTGTCAAGGACCCGCTGGCTGTCGTGTCGATGCTCGTCAAAGTGCAGACTGAGTTGGAAGACATCAGCGCCGAGAGCTATCTGCGCCAGGCCGAGGAGATTTTCAGCCAAGAGAATCCGAAGACCAATCAGCCGACACACCCGGAGTCGTTCATCCGCGCTCGGGCGCTCAGTTTGTGGGACGATCGCCACGAAGATGCTGACACGGAAATCGTAGCGATGATCGAAGGCACGCCCGTACTCGAAGAACTCGATCTGCTTGGTCAACAGAAGGTGGCAGCGCTGACGCGGCGGATGATCGACGTGTTGCTGTCCCCACGGTGGATGCAGACCGAGTCGACACTGGCGCACGCTAGGATGTTCTTTGACGACTATCCTGCGCAGATCGACGAGATTCAGGACGCGACGTTGGCACACGATATCAGATCAGATGACCAGGCGATGCGGGATTACTACTGTTATGTATTGCTCGACTTCGTCACTGCGGATCGCGACCTCGAAGAGTTGCCGTTGGCTGCCACGCTCGAGCTGAGCGAAACGCTCGGACTGAAGGACCGCTTCGTCGAGATCTCTCGGAAGGAGCTGCGGCTCCGCAAGAAGCAACTCGAGAAGGTCGACGAGGAAAAAGCGAGTCTTCTTGCCGGTGCCTCGCAGCGCGTCGCAGCATCATGACGACCTTTCACGATTTTCTAACTGACCGGATTGCGGCCGGCGGATTTACGACCGAGGACACGTTGGCCAGTTTCTTGCCCCTAGTGCGTGGAGTGATCGATGCGCACGTTGCCGGGCAGGTCGCTCCGCTGGAAGGGATCGACGAACTGCATGTCGAACAGTCAGCGATCTGGTTCGAGGAGGCGAAACGGCGGGATCTGAGCAATCAAACGGCCGCACTGCGCAAGGTTGAAGTAGCCAGCCGCGCCGCCTTTGAGGTCGTGGTCGAGGCCCGCCGCACTATTGACGTCGACGCGGGCCGGGAAACGGTTATGAACGTTGCCATTGGCGATCGCAACAACCGGGTCGACCGACCGGTCTATCTGCCCGGGTATGTTACTTGGGAGCATCAACTCGGCCATCACGATCCGTTGACCGATATCTTCAGTTTGGGGATGATCCTAGCGAGTCTCGCTTGCAGTTTGGACTTCGCCGAGCCCGCGGATCTGGAGCGCTTTGTCGCATCACGGCAGAACCTCTTTACGCTTGCGCCCGATCTGCATCCCGTGTTGGCGCGAGCGATCGTGCGGATGACGGAGATCGACCGACATCGTCGAGCCCAGGATCTCGTCACGCTGCTGCGCACCTTAGAACACTATCGAGATCAAGAGGTTGACTTTGATCTGGACTTAGCCCGTATCGAGGGATTTCGCGAAAAGGACTCCCGCGGCAAGCAGCACGTCGTGCTGACCAAACTGAAGGAGCGGTTGTTTGAAGTCTCGCGGCGGAACCGGTTGATGCACTTCCGACCAACGATGCAGACGGTCAACTTGACGCACGCTTCCGTGCCTCTGTCGTTCGATATCCAGAACATCCGTGCGGACCAGGTCCTGGTCTGGAACGACGACCTGCAGCAGACGGTAGCTAGTGACGCGTCGATTACGCTTAACAAGTTCCTGAACTTCGCCGAGGCTCTGTACCTGCCCAGCGTGTTGGATCGAGTCATTGCCGAGGCCAAGCGGGACGAGGCCGAGTTTGGCTTCGCGCAGCTGCGGATCGTAGCCTGCTTCTTGCATTGGGCCAATTTGAAAGAGAGGCCTTTCGAGCGGTACGAATCGCCGCTGGTGTTGGTGCCAGTGCGGCTGAGGAAGAAGAAGGGTATTCGCGACACCTACACTTTGGAACCGCTCTCGGACGAAGCGGAGGTTAATCCGGTAATTCGTTACCAGTTCAAGCTGTTATATGATATCGACTTGCCGGAGTCGATCGATCTGTCGACGACGAGCCTCACTCAGTTCTGTGAGTATCTTTCCGGCAAGATTCAGGCGAGCGATCCCGGCATTACATTGCAGGTGATCGATCGCCCTCGAATCGCGCTGATACATGACAAGGCGCGGCGTAAGTTGGACCAGTATCGGCGACGTGCGAGGATCGCCGGCCGAGGTGTGCGCACTTTTTTGGACCTCGACTACAGCTACGATCCGGCGAACTACCATCCCCTGGGCCTCAAGATTTTCTCGGCGAAGATCCGGCCACCCAGTACACAGCTTCGCGAGATCATCGAAGAGCGCCCGCGGCCACGCCGTTTTGTCGCTCCCGACGCGGAGCCACCTGTGGCGGAGAAAGAGCGGACCGTTTACAGCTTGCAGCCAGGCGGCGACGACAACCCCTACACCTGGAACTTCGACTTTTGTAGTGTCACGCTGGCGAACTTCAAGTACCGGCGGACGTCGCTCGTGCGCGATTACGACTCCCTGCTTGCCGCATCGCCTACGAATCCCGCTTTCGATGCGACCTTTTCGCTCGTGCCTCGCCCCGTGGACCGCGGCTTGGCGGAACCGCTGCCACTGGATGATCGCTACGATGTTGTCCCGTGCGATCCGACCCAGGCCACCGCGATCGCGGAAGCCCGGATTGGCAGTAGTTACATTGTGCAGGGTCCGCCGGGTACGGGAAAGTCTCAGACGATTACGAACCTGATCGCCGACTACGTGGCACGCGGTAAACGTGTGCTGTTCGTCTGTGAGAAGCGGGCGGCGATCGACGTTGTCTATGCCCGCCTGCGACAGCATGGTCTGGCCGAACTCTGCTGTCTCATCCATGACTCTCAAGTCGACAAGAAACGGTTCGTCATGGACTTGAAACAGACTTACGAGAAGTTTCTCGCCGATGATGAAGACGCCACCGAAGACGAAGCAAAACGGACCGACCTTGTCAAGAAGCTTGGTCGGGACCTGGAGCAGCTGGAGTATTTCGACTTGGCGATGCGGCGAACGCACGATCACGTGGGAGTCCGTGTGCGAGACTTGCTTGACCGGTGTGTCGAGTTACGGGACGTTCGGCCCGAACTCTCGGCGATTCAGCAAGAGCGGCTGCCGGACTATGCGATCTGGCGGAACCACCGCGAGCGGATCGCTCGGTTTGCCACGGCCTTGAAAGAGATCCAGCGGGACGGGATTCAGGCACACCACCCGCTGCGTCGTCTGTCACCGAGGTTGATCTCTGCGGATCGTCCTCTCGAAGTGATTTCCACTAACCTCGACACAGCCGAGCAGCAGCGAGAGCGCCTGGAGCGAACACTCCAACAGTCAGCGATCCCGCGTGCAAAGTGGGAGCAAATTGCGCGGGCACGGCAGCTGATCGAGTATGCTCGGCAAGTTCGAGCCGTCGTGCGGCTCGGAGGAATGGAATTGCTCGACCCACAGAGCGAGCCGGCCAAGCAGTTTGCCAAGACAATCAGACGATATCGTAGGCGGCAGCAGGCGCTCGAAGAGGCGCGCACGGTCAACAAGGCTTGGCGGCAAAGGATCCCAGCGAGCGAGTTGCCGAGCGCGCTGGCCCTGGCCGAGGTCCTTGAGACGAGCAGGTTCGGTTGGCTCAGACCGTCCTGGTGGCGGCTCCGAGGTGTGCTGCGCGGCGCCTATGATTTCAAATCACACGTTATCCGGCCTAGTTGGACCGAGGTGCTGACCAGGCTGCAAAAGGAATACGCGCTCGCCGACAAGTTGGCTGGGGAGGAACAGGAGATTGCGGAGAGTTACCAGGTGGACGGCAGTGTCGAGCAGCTGGTGGGTGTCATCCAGGAACTAGCCGCATCGCTGCCCAGCTTGCCGGAGTGGCTTGCACAGATTCACGGTGCTTTGCTGGAGTCCGACGAGTCAAAGCAGATCGTAGAAAAACTGGTCGAGGCAGATGAGTCCCTGGCGGAGTTCACAACCGCGCTCGGCCGTGTCTTCGACGATTTCGATGAACTCACGCTGGATCAACTCGACGAACAGCTCTTGGCCGTGCGAGGACGATTGGATCAGGTGCCCGACTACTTGCAGTGTCTTGCCGAGATCGCCGACGTTCCGCACGAGTTAACCTCAGCCTTGCGGACTTTGCCGCTACGCCCCAATCAGGTCGAAGCTGCTGTGGCGCACGCCAGTTTGGACAGCGTCTACAGGAACGACCGACAGCTGAACCGCTTCGACGGTGCGAAGCGGCACCGGCATGTCAAGCGGTTGGAGAAACTGTATCCAACCTGGCTTGACTTCAACGCTCGACAGATCCGTAATCGAGTCAAACACTGCTTTCGTGAGAACGTGCATGTTGCCACTCTCCCGGCCGCACAGCTGACCCCGGAGCAGAAGGACTACAAGAAACGCTACAACAAGGGGCGCCGTGAGTTAGAACATGAGTTTGGCAAGTCGATGCGATACAAGTCGATTCGCGATCTAGTTGCTGGCGAATCCGGCGAGGTCGTCAGGGATTTGAAGCCTGTTTGGTTGATGAGTCCGCTAAGTGTGTCCGATACTTTGCCGCTAGATACGGAACACTTCGACGTCGTTATTTTCGACGAAGCCAGCCAGATCACACTTGAAGAGTCGGTGCCGTCCATCTTTCGTGCGGGACAGGCGATTGTGGTCGGCGATGAGATGCAACTCCCGCCGACTAACTTCTTTTCTGCCAGGCGAACCGGTGAGGATGAGGAGCTATTGGTTGAAGAAGGGGACGAGCTGGTGAAGTACGACTTAGACAGCGACAGCTTTTTGAACCACGCTGCTAGGAACTTGCCGTCAACCATGCTCGGCTGGCACTATCGCAGTCGTAGCGAGTCACTGATCAGCTTCTCGAACTGGACATTCTACGACGGACGGCTTCTGACTGTTCCTGAGGAACATCTGCCACCACCAAATCGGGCGCCACTTGTTGTCACGGCCGATGCTGATGGTGAGCGTCACGCGGACGACTTGCTCGAACGCAGCATTAGTTTTCATTTCATCGAGCAAGGAGTCTACGAGAAACGGCGCAACCGACCCGAAGCCGATTACATCGCCCAGCTTGTACGGCGGCTGTTGCAGCGACAGGATGGAGTCAGCATTGGCATTGTTGCCTTCAGTGAGGCTCAGCAGCACGAGATCGAGCGTGCGCTAGAGAAACTGGGCCAGGACGACAAGAAGTTCCGCGATTTGCTCGAAAGTGAGTTGGAGCGCGAAGTAGACGGGCAGTTGGTCGGTCTGCTGGTCAAGAACTTGGAGAACATTCAAGGTGACGAGCGCGACGTGATCATCCTGAGTGTTTGTTATGGACCGGGTCCGGACGGCAGAATGTTAATGAATTTCGGACCGATCAACAAAAGTGGTGGCGAGAAACGCCTCAACGTAGCCTTCTCCCGTGCCAAGCATCACATGGCGTTGGTGAGCTCGATTCGACATCACCAGATCACCAACGAGTACAATGACGGCGCAAACTGCCTGAAAAACTACCTGCGCTATGCTGAGGCGGTCTCGATCGGTGACATGGACACGGCCGCCAAGGTACTACGTGGCATGTCCAGATGGCAGGACGTCGACACCGAAGTCGGTGACAACACTGCGTGCAGCCCGGTCGCCGATCAGTTGGCTGCTGCACTGGTCGAGCGAGGCTTCGAGGTAGATCGCGGCGTCGGCCAATCCCATTTTCGTTGCGACTTAGCGGTGCGTGGGGAAGGACAGCACAGATACCAACTTGGTGTACTGATCGACGATGACGCGTACTACGATCAGTCGGATCTGTTGGAACGGGACATGATGCGGCCTAAGTTGCTGCGGGACTTTGGCTGGAACATCGCTCATGTGCTGGCGAAGGATTGGTACGCGGACCGCGAATCGGTTCTCGATCAGCTGCTGCGGCAACTTGCGAACCGGTCCGTAACGGATTGACGGATTGGCAGTTGACAGCTTCGCTACATCGCAAGACGACGGGCCATCTTGTTGATCTTGTAAATCCTGTCAAACAAGCGAGCTGACAGGATCAGCATGATGAACAATGAGTCAAAGGCGGACGCTGTCCGTCGGCGAGCTCATGGTGCCACCGGCCCGCACGACATCAATGGTGCCACCGGCCCGCACGACATCAAGCCTGCTTCGTCGTGGCCTCGGCGACTCGGACAGCAAGGCGCCAACCTGGCAGGCTGACGCGTAGGTGCCGGAAGCGGCCCATATCACCGGCCATCGATTTTTGCGAAGATGGATGGAGCAATCGCCAGAACTTAAGCCGGAAAGACACCATGGCTCAACCGATTCGGTTCGTTATGATTGGAGGCTTCCTAGGAGCCGGCAAGACGACGCTTATTGGCCGCTTAGCGCGGGCTCATCAGGCGGACGGAAAACACGTCTGTATTGTGACCAACGATCAGGCAGAGGGGTTGGTCGATACGCGGCTGCTTCAAAGCCAGGGGTTCGACGTGAACGAAGTCGCAGGATCGTGTTTTTGCTGCAATTTCGATGGACTCACGCAGGCGATGGATGAATTCGGCTCTCGTCAGCGTCCCGATGTGATCATCGCCGAGCCGGTGGGCAGTTGCACGGATCTGATTGCGACGATTGCGATCCCCATGTCAGAACGGCTGGGTGAGAAGTTTGTTCCCAGTCCCTACGCGGTCTTGCTCAAGCCAAGCCACGGCCTCAAGATTCTGACGGGGTCGGGGAAGGGTGGGTTTTCACCGAAGGCGGAATATATCTTCCGTAAGCAATTGGAAGAATCGGAAGTGGTGGTCCTGAATCGCATCGACGAACTCCGTGTTGAGCAGGTTGACACGCTGCGACGTTGTATCAGCGAGCAGTATCCCGGGCGTCCACTGATCTGCCTATCAGCTCGAACAGGTGAGAATGTTGATCAGCTGTATGCCGCGCTGCAGGTGGAAGCACCGCCACGAAGCTGGACGATGGAGGTCGACTATGATGTCTACGCGGATGGTGAGGCGGAGTTAGGCTGGCTGAACGCGACTGCGGAGCTGCGTGCGAAGGACCCGTTTGATTTAGATAGACTGGCGGTCGAGCTGGTAGATTGCATTCGCAACGAGTTGGGCCGGCTCAATGCCGAACCGGCCCATCTGAAAGTCCTCTGTTCGTCAGGAGGAAGCACGAGCGTCGCCAATTTAGTCAGCAGCGACTCTGAAACCATGTTGTCTGCGTCCTCGGATTCGAAGAACTGCCGAGCAGACATGATTGTCAATGCGCGCGTCTGCACGACACCGGAACAGATCGAGTCGATCACTCGAACTTGTCTGGAGAAGGCAGCTCAGAGCCGCGACGCTCAGCTGAGCGTCGAAGATCTAAAGAGCTTCCGCCCGGGCCGGCCCGTACCGACACACCGCGCGACGAGGTAGGTCAGAGTCGGCAGAGTCTCAGTTGCCACTGCGCGTCGATCAGACAAACCTCGACTCGCTGTCGTTCCCGCCGACAGATCAGCCGGAAACAGTTGTGTAAGACGTTCGGGAGGGCGAGGCTCCTGCCGAGCCGTTTTCCCGTGTATCGGTTTCGTGCTCTGCTTCTGGCGGACGGCACACGGAGTGTGCCTGCTACGGTTATGTGTGGAAACCGTGGCCTAACGCCCCGCGGCTGATTTTCTCATGGTCACCGGCCATCCTGTTGATCTTGTAAATCCTGTCAGCGAATAGAAGGCAGGATCAACATGATCAACAGGATTGAAAGGGACGGCAACCAGCGGCCGGCTCGCTGCAACAGTCGCGTAAGACGTTCGGGAGGGCGAGGCTCCTGCCGAGCCGAGGCGCGTCGGAGTATTGGTTACGTTTGGAAACCGTGGGCTAACGCCCCGCGGCTGATTTTGTCATGGTCGTCACACAGCCCAACATCAGCCGAGCCGCGTTAGCGGCCGGTTTTCCTTCACCACACGAGCCGATCATCACTCACGCCTCGGCAAGAACACCCTGACCTCTTTGTCTGCGCTACTGATAGTCAAAGTCTTCGCGCCTGCAAGTACTTCACTCTGACTCCCCCACATCCGGCCTCGGCCACCTTCTCCCCGGGAGGTCGTGTAGCTCTTACGCTTCATGTAGTCCGCCAAACTCTGGCGAGTTCGGCTACCCCCAGGCGAACCGACGCGTAGCGTCGGGTGAGGGCTTCCCCCTCGCCGGCCCTTCGGGCCGGCTCTCCCCAAGGGGAGAGTGAAGAAGACGAGATCACGCACCAACTCAAAAACTGCACAGCCTCCCGGCTGGCCGAGGACATCCTGCTTCCGCCGCGGGGCAGATTTCTGGGAAGCTGAGCTGAATCGCAGTAGCTTTGATGGAGGTTGGATTCGCCGTGTTTTCGGAACCCGAAGCGTTAGTTTTGAAGTTGCGCTTTTCGCCTTGCTGCAGGCACTAGATAGCGGATTCACCGTGTTTTTCGTAACCCGAAGCGTTAGCGAGGGGGAGTTGGCGCGAGTTGTTCCCTCGCTGACGCTTCGGGTTTCGATTGAGGCAAAAGCGCAATCTCAGAAGCTCGGCAGGAGCCTCGCCCTCCCGAACGTAGCTTTGCCAAACACCGCCATGCGGCACGTGAACAATCGCCTACGCGCCTTGGTCGCAGATGAAGCTGTTCCCTATTTCTTCGCGCGACGCCGACGCCAGCGGAGAACGAGTCCAAAGCCTGCCAAGGAAGCCAAGCCCATCACCGTGGTCGGTTCGGGCACGACCGCCAATCCCTCGAACTGGGCACCGATGGGGAACAACGGTAGGAAGAAGACGTCCCCTGTGATCACATCGATCTCAATATTCTCGCCCAGGTCGTCCAGAATAAAGATCGAGTCGCCCTCGGAGCCCACTCCGACTTCCTCGGTCAGGTCGATGTTGATTGCGGGATCTGTCAAATCGAAGAGCATCAACGTGCTTCCGGTATCGGGGTTGACCCGATAGACGGCATCGGTAACCCCCGACGCACCATACAACACGCCTGAGGCCGCGTGGTAGGCAAGGCCGTCCAGCGAAGGCACCGAAGATTGGCTCAGGAAAGTTGCGATTCCCGTGACCTTGTCCACCTCGAAAAAGTCGGTCGCGATGGAGTTCCCAGTCATCGGATCGTTCACGTCGTTGGACATGATCAATCGCCCCGTCGGGCTGGCCGCTAAACCCGAGTCGAAAGGAGCCAGTGTCCCACCGCCGGCCACCGCCGTCCCAGCCCCGGTTGTCATATCCAGCGTCAACAACGAACCAGAACTTTCGTCCACGCCAAACAGCTTGCCCGTGGTCGAGTCGAAAGTGAGTCCCTCGACGTCCCTGAAACCAGTTGGACCGAGCGCGGTGATCCCGCCCGAAAAGAGGTCGAGCCTGTAAAGATTGTCGTCGAAGTCGTCAACTGAGAAGCCAATCGGATCTGCCCAGGCCACTCCAGGGAACAACATGATAGCAGTGCCAACTAACACAAACAGAATGCGGCTCATGTCTCTCTTTTCTCCCTTCGATGCCGGCGCCAGAAGACCCCCCGTTTCGGTTCTTCCTGTCGCGTCAAGTTCTCCTAGTCTAGGAGATGGACCGGCCTCCGCAAGACATTTGCCAAGTCTTTTCTGGAATTTTTCGAGACGAATAGGTTGAATGAGAATTCAAGGGCGGATGGGTAGTTTTAGGCGGCAAGACTGTCATTGTCAATTACTTAGCGTTTGCCGATCACACAAAGAGGCCCGCTCCGACAAAACAACGCATAAGCCACGAGTGTTATTTCAATTCGCGGATCAGTCGTCTTAGTAGCTCGTCGAAGTCGCGGTTGTCGGGCTCCAGTCGCGCGCTCATGCGCGCATGCTCGTGCGCTTCGCGGACCCTACCTGCTTCCGCTAGCAACGTTGCCAGCTCGTATTGCCACTGGGCCCGCAGAGGATCCAGTTCTACGGCGCGACGGTAGTGATCGATTGCTTCGTCGGTGCGATCTCGCAGCAAAGCGATCCGGCCCTTTAGGTAGTTCCGCTCGGCTGCAGGCAGCTCGACTTGCTCGACTGCCTCACTGGCTCGCTCCAGCAGCAAGCCACGCATCGGCTCCTGGGCGGCGAAGCGGTTCTCCGCGAGTGTCAGCAGGAGTCGCGGCTCTGCGGGTAGTACCTTTTCGACGAGCGTCGCGTCGGTTAGCTCGGAGCTCCAATCCAGAATCTGTTCAAGCTGGCTGGGATCGATGGCCAGAATCGCGCGCCAATCCTGGCAAGCTTGCTCGATACGACCGGCTTGAGCGTGCAGCCGCCCGGCTCGGGTGCGAAGGTAGGAGTCCGCCGGTTCGAGGCGGGTTGCACGAAGGAGATGAACGGCGTCGGCCGGGGGGGCGCCGACCAGCACTGAGAGCCTGGCTAGCCGCAGGTGGATCTTGGCGAGAATCGGGCAGGCGGTTCGAGCCAACAACAGCTCTTTCAAGGCCGGCCGCAGGTGATCCCGCACAAGAGGCTCAGCCCGCAAGCTGGTCAGCCCGTCGCGGTCGCCGGCGCGGGCCAAGTGATGGGCGCTCTGATGTAGGGCCGTTGGAGAAGCGAGTTCCCACAGTTCGTCCAAAGTAGTTTCCGGGGGAGTTGCCTGGCGCAGCTGTTCCACGTGGCGGAGGTGATAGAGGTGGATCCACTGTTTGGCTAGGTGGTAGTGCAGCTCCGCGTCGGCGGGTCGAATCGATGTCAAACTGGACAACTCTGCAATGCCGGTGGTCAACTGCTGCTCTGTGGCACCGCCGGGAGTCTGCACGAAAGCGGTTTCTTCACGTGCTGCGCGAATTGCCGTGATACGTTGGAAGTCGACAGCGCCGCGAGCGGCCAGCGTCGCCAGCACGACGGCCGCCGCTGCCGGCAGCCACTTCGCCAGTCCTGCGCGTTCACGATGTCTCTCGGTTGTTAACTCGGCAGCCGCGCCAGCAACAGACCCGCAGAGGACCGCCATCAACAGCAGGTTGGCCGGCAGGTAGAGGCCAAAGTCCGTCACAGCATGAACCGCCTGGCTGGCGGTAGCGAAAACGCCGGCTTGCCCCAGGGCGACCTGCCTCTGATAGAGGGGGTGCGACGCGTCCTGGACGGGCGGGCGAGCCGACAGGAGTTTGAGGCTCGCTCGCGCGACGAGCGCTATCGCACCGACGAGCAGCAGCAGACCGACAACGCCCGCTTCGACTACTGCTTGGACGTATTGGTTCTCTGCAAAGTAGTACCAACCTGGCGCGAAACGGTGCTCGTACATCAGATAAACATCTTGATAAGTATTCAGCCCAGTGCCGATCAGCGGATAGTCCGGGACCGCGTGCAACGCATCTCGCCAGTTCGGGATGCGGCCAGTGCCGAGTAACATCTCGGTGTTGCCAAGTTTCTGGAAGCGTGCCTCCCACAAGTCAACAACGCCCACCCAAGCGACGAGCCCCACTCCGGCGATTAACGCCCCGAGGATTCCGGCGGCTGGTGTGGTGCTGCGACGGCTATAGACCAGTACCGATGCAGTGCAGCAGGCGGCGGCCAACATGGCGACCCCTCCCCCCCGGGAGAGCGTGCAAAAGACCGCGCCGATCAGGCAAACCGCGACTGTCAGCGAAGCCAGTTTGAGTCCGTCAAGTTCAGCCAGTTGCTCTACCCACCAATCCCCAATCGAACGGCGGCTGCGACCGAACGTGTCCTCATGGATCCGAGAGAGGTCCTCTCGATTTCGGGCGAACGTCCAGGCGGTGAATCCCAAGGTGGCTGCCAAGCAGAGGCAGATGTAGCCGGCCGCGTTGTTCCGATTGGCGAATGACGCAAATGCTGATCGCGCCTCGATTCCAGTCCAGTAGATCTGCCCGTTCCAGGTCAATTGTTGAATCACACCGAACAAGGCCAGTGCAGCTCCATTGCATCCGATCGCGCCCCACAGCCAGATGACGGCCGGCTTGCATCCGAACAACTGCCAGCCAAGCAGGAAGGCGATTGTGGCCACGACAAGCCATGTGAGGTGTTGCCACGAGGCAGATGGCCTCAGGCTGAGTGTCTGCCAGCTGCGATCCATCGGCAGTTCAAATTCGTCCATCAGCGCCGCGTCCGGTGACGCGCGGTCAGGTTGTAGCTCGGCGCGCAGTGCTACGGCGCCTGGCGAGAGCACGGAGGCGAGACGCTGAGGCAGAGGAACGACCTGTAAACCCGCCCAGCCGACTGCCATCAACAGCAGCCACATCGTCGGGGGGACGGGCTTGAGCTGATCGCGACCGAGCATCACCGGTAAGGACAGAACAAGGGCCAGCAGCATGCCGCCGACCAACCAGACTTGAGTCGGTTCGTGGACTCCGCCATAGAGCCACGGCGAAACCAGAAGGACGATCAGCAATGTCAGCCGCGCTAGCATTCCGGTGATGATCTCGGACTTAGGCGCTGTACAACAGTAAGTTGCCGACTTCTGTTCCCTCTCCCCTGCCTCGCGCAGCGAGAATAGCAGGGGGAGAGGGCAGGGTGAGGGGGATGAATATCGGCAACCTATTGTTGGACGATTCCTTACTTGGTGGAAGTTGTCGTGCTGGCCAGCTGTCCGGTCTAAACCTGCTTCTTTCTGACTGACCAAATAAACCCGTCGTACCAGAAGTGCATGATGGAGACGACGATCACAAGGTTGAAGAAGACTGGATGGGCGGTATCAAGTGTCTCCGCCCAAAAGCCGTAGCCGAACGCAATCGCCAGAAATGCTAACAGCAGGATCGCTTTGCCCCAGGATTTGCTCTCGAGGTGGGCGCGGCGCTGCAGATTTTTCCTCTCGCTCCACCACACGATCGCGAAGTACTGCCACGCGTGGAAGAAGTTCATGATGAAAAACGCCTCGCCGAACGTGTTGAAGCCCCAGGTGTAGATCGAAACCAGACCGGTGGTTACCAGGAGCACCACCTTCTGGTAGGAGATCGAATAGCCTTGCTGGTGCAATCTCCAATAGGCGAAGACATAGTAGGCCAAGAACGGAATGCCCAGGCCCAGCGCACCCCAGGTGAGAAAGCGACGGTTGGATTCAACGAAGGCAGGAATCGCGGCAAAGAACGGTGAGTTCACGTCGCGGAACTCCTCGAAGTCGTTGACGTGGTCCATCAACGTGGCACCGCCCAGAATCGGACCCACGTAGAGGAACAGATTCAACCACCGGTCGAGCTGGCGACCGGCGCTGAGGTCATTTCCCTGCCGCATGTCGTAGATCCGCCCGATGCCAAACGTCTGCAGGCTGGAATGATAGACGTCCCACCAAGTCGCCAGCACTGACACGAAGACGGCAAACCAGGGGGAGAGCGTCATGGCAACCAGCAGCGTGATCGGGACCACTGTGAACCGCAGTGGATGGGTGCCAAAGATCGTCGAGTTGAGATGACTGCGGAAGAAGACCGCAAACAGATGAGCCATGATGAAGGTGCCGATAAAGCACCCCGCGACCGTGCTCGAATAGCCCCCCAGCATGAACGAGCGTTGGGCCAACGTATTGTCGGTGATGGCTATGCCTAATACTAACGCCAACAGCGGCGAGAGAATGAAGAACAGCGAGTCGTACCAAGGTCCGACAATAAATCCGGAGCGTTGAGTTGCCGCAGCGGTGGTTGCCATATCGCCAGTTTCTACAAGAAGGCCGGAGGCCAGCCGGAAGGCGTGTCCTACCGGAAGGTCATCGTACAGGGCTCCTCGCCGTCCGCCAAATACTCCAACAACGCGCAGAGGAAGAGGGTCATTCCCAAGATCTCCAGAGACTCCTCGATGAGGTCGATTAACCCGTAGACCAAGTTGCGGTCGCCGGCAAGGTCGGTCCAGTACCCCAACAGAAACTCAACTCCGAGCGCACCGCCCACATAGAGTGTTCCAGCAATGATGAACTGGTTGCGGGTGCGCACCGGCAGGTGAAACAGAAACTTCAAATAGGCCAAACCCAAGATCAGGACCGCGATCGACGCGGGAATCACCCAACCGAAATAGAGCACACCACCGTAGTCGAAGTACTTACTGAGCGATTCGTGCAGGGTGACGGCCTCGTCCAGCGACACGTACGCGAACAGCGCCGCGAGCACTGCCCAGTGCCAGCGATACGGCAGGCCGGCCGCAAACTTGGCAGTGGCGATCAGCGTCAGTGAGACGGCGCACAGCAGCAACAGACTTGACGAATACCAAGTTGGCAGATTCTGTTCGTAGCTGAGTCCTAAGAAGTAGATCAGCTCATGCTTTAGTGTTCGACCAGAGGCGGATTTTGCCAATTCGACAGCCAGACCCGCCAAAGTCAGCAGCAGCCAGACGAGCAGCAGTCGCTGCCGCAACCGCCGCCGCGAAAAACAAACCTGCATCGAAGCCTTCAGAAAAACGGGTTTCCAGTGAACGGAAGTCAGTGCCAGCTGGCCCACCGCCGCATCTTGACAGAGCTGGCCGAGCATTTCATTTTACAAGGCGGTGAGTTTCGTAACATCTGCCACCCGGTTACCAACTGTTTGTACCATGATTCAACCTGTTGAAGACTCGCTACCGATGACTGGTCATCGCCCGCTCGCGGCGTTCCTGATGATCCTAGCGACATTCGCCGGATGCGATACCCAAAACTACCAGGCCAGAGTGGCCTATGAAAAAGGGCTGCAACATCTGGAGAACGCCCAGTACGACGCGGCAGCTGAGTCTCTAAGTCGTGCGATTGAACTGAACCCGGATGACTGGGACGCCTACTTCGAACGGGCTGGTGTTTGGGAGTCGACACAAGATTTCGAGAAAAGTGCTGTCGACTATGGTGAGGCCATTCGAATCGACCCGCTCGAGCCTGCCGCCTACTTCAACAGGGCTCTGGTCTGGGAGGAACTTGGTGAGACCGAGAAGGCAATCGCCGATTATGGTGATGCCGCCAGGCTGGACGTACTTGATCCGGATCCGCGACTGAATCGCGCGCTGCTCTGGATGGAAGTCGGTCAGCTAGACAAGGCGATCGGCGACCTGAACGAAGCGATCAGGCTAGATCCTTTGGACGCCGACTACCGGACATTGCGCGGAGACGCCTACTACGTCCAGGGCAAGTTCGAGCAAGCGATTGAAGAATTCGATCGGGCTCTGGCGCTCGACAAGGACAACGTCGACGCGTACATCGGCCGGGCAGACGCTTGGGATGAGTTGGGTCAGTTAGAGAAGGCGATCGACGACTATACCGAGGCACTGGAGCGGGACCGTTCCAACACCTTTGCTTTGAACAACCGTGGCACGGTTTGGGAGAAACTGGAAGATCGCTCCAAGGCGATTCTGGATTACAGCTTGGCTATCCAGGCGGACTCAGAGGATGTCGTGGCGCTCAGCAACCGCGGCAGCCTATTCGTCGAAGAGGGCGAGTTTGACAAGGCAATTGCTGATTGCACTCAAGCTTTGGAGCTTGACTCTAAAGAAATCACCGCCTACGTTAGCCGCGCCGCAGCGCATTTGGGCAAAGGGCAATACGAACGGGCCGTTGCTGATTGCGATCGCGCGATCCAGCTAGATGCTGAGTACGGCGAGGCTTACGAGCGACGGGCGCAAGCTCATCAAAAACTGGGGCGTCCCGAGCAGGCAGAGGCCGACTTTGCCAAGGCCAAGCAATTAATCGCCGAGGAGCGTTAGCCGACTTTTACTTCTTGCGAGGGCTGACCTTTTTCTTGGCCTTCTTCTTCTTTTTCTTCTTCTTGATGCGGTTGCGGGTACGCTTCTTCTGTTTGCGGACACCGCGGGCCCGCTCGGCAGCCCGTGTTGAGGTCTCGTCTGACGTGGCACTGAATTTGGTCTTCTTAAGCCCGGCCAACAGCATCTCTGTCGTGGGAGCCGTTGCAAAGAGGCCGACCCCAGTTTGGCCGGATTGGAACAGCTGCTCAAGCTGATTGGCTAGCTCCTGTTGGTCGACACTCGCCGCGATCTTGGTTTCAATCGCAGGTCGGACTGCCGTCCGAACCGAGCTCTTCGCCTGGCTCGTAACCGTGCAGGCTGCGACTAGAACGAATGAGAACCCGAAAAATCCTGAACGTAGCCGGCTCATGTTAGTCCTCCGCGTTGTGATCTTCAGTAGTTGAACGCGAGACGCCTGGGGTCCCCCACCCACACGAACAGCGGCATCCTACGTCCTTGAATGCCACGTTGTCAATCAGTTAGCTGGGAAAATCTGTCGTAGCCACTTCGGGCTATCGGCTCAGTCAGCGCCCCAGTGGTGAATTTTGAAGGTTGCACCTTTCGCTGCCTGGCGGGCGCCGGCTCCCGAATCCGTCGCGTTTTTCGTAACCCGAAGCGTAAGCGAGGGAGTTGGTGTACCAACGTAAGTAATTCCCTCGCTTACGCTTCGGGTTCCGATTGAGCCGAAGGCGCAAAACTTCAAAAGGGCGTGAGCGAGCGGGAGTTGACCTAGAGTCGTTCAGTTTCGGGCTAGGCAATGGCGCTGCAAACTACCCAAAGCAGGTAGGATCTTCATCCCCCGCACTTCTGTTTTCCCGCTCTTCCCGAGTGGATCTTGCTGGAGTTCTGTAAATTGCCGGGATAACCCTCAGGAAGTGACTTGCATTTCGGGAAGGCGGCTACTAAAACGATATCCATCCTTTCAAAAGGACGAACAACTGGGCAGCAATTGGTGGTGGAATGTGAGATGACGGCCGCAGTGCATTAGGTGAGTCGGCTGGGTAAGCCTGGCTGGTAGCCTGAGAAGATAACGGATTCCTGGTACATAAAGCTCTTCCCAGCCAGGACTTCGGACCAACAGGGAGAGGAGTGTGGCGGTCCGCCCGCACTTTTCCGGCTCATCTTTGTATGCTCCTCCGAGATCCAGGCCGCGGAGAAACGCGATGGCTTAGCGTGTCGTATGAGCTCCCGGCGTAGCAATGACCCGGCGCGGCAACTAAGTAGTGCCGGGGTAGACAAATCTCAGCGGGAGGGACTCCGCGAATTTTGATCGGTTTCAATGGCGCCCGACGCGCAATTGTCACCCAGGGGAACGGAGTCTGGACATGGCATGGGTTTCACTGTCGTCTGCACTTGTGCTTCCGACGGAGGGTGACATAAGGAAAGAGATAAGGGACGAGTCGGAGCTGGCTGCGCGGGATGTTCTCGGTCCGAGAGAGCCTAGCGTTTTTTCTGAACCACGCGCACAATGAACAGGTGGCACACAAGTAGAGTTTATAGGTTAATAACTTAGTAGGTTATTAACTTAGATGACATAGCCTACTTGATAGCAGGAGCGCGCAGCGACAACTCGGTACGATACGACAGCCCTATCCTTGGTCTGTCGATGCTATCGGTCTTTGCCGGAGCGACGTACACCTACGAATCGACAATCCAACCCGGGGCTCGGGGCCGAGTTGGCAACTCGATCCTCACATCTCACCTCAACTGCCTGACCCGTAATGGAATCCAACCTCCAAGCGTTCGAGATTGAACCGGCTGTCGATGCGCCCCGCGAGGGCCGAAATCAGCTGGCGTTTCCTTGGCGACGCAAGGGAATCGTCCTCTCCATGCTCTTGATCGGTCTTGGTCTCGGCTACACGTACTTCGTGAGGACACCGCCCGTCTACCAGTCCCGGGCCCAGGTACTGATCATCGAGGAGTCCGCCAAGCTTCCGGTGGAAGGTGTTGAGTTCAGCATGTCCTCCGACGAGATCCACCAGCTGCTGATCCAGAGCCAGACAGTGTTAGAGGACGCTGTCGTCCGTGGTGAGTTGAGCCAATTACCGTCGCTACGAGATGAGCCATCGCCCGAACGAGTCATCATGGGCGGCCTGACGGTGGAGACGGCAGCCACAAACTGGGGCACGGGGAACGTCCTAGACGTCGCGTATCAGGGGTCCCACCGCGAAGACTGTCCGAAGATTCTGAGGGCGGTGATTGACGCTTACAAGGAGTTTCTGGCTGAGTTCAACCAGGATATGAGCAAGCAGGCAATTCTACTCATCCGCCAGGCGCGGAACGAGTTAGGAGGACAGCTCGAACAAGTCCAAGGCGAGTACAAGGCGTGGCGTGACAATCGGTCGCCGATTGTGGTTGACGAAAACGGCTTGAACCTGCACGAGGCCCAGGCGCTGCGGATGCGCGAGCGGCTAATGGAGCTCAACCTCGAGAACACAAAGCTCGCTGCACAGATCGAATCGCTGGAATCCGACCCTGAGGCGGGTCGGCGTGACGTGTTGAATCTGATCATCGAGACCATTGGTTCCGCCGCCGGTAACCTCGGGGAGGAGTTGGTCGAAGACGACGGCGTGGCACCCAAAGAGCTGATCCCACTCAAGCTCCAGGAGTTTGAACTGGTGGACAGATTCGGCTCTGAGCATCCCAAGGTGCTTGCCATTCGGAAGAAGATCCGGCTCGTCGAGCGGTTGCTCACGCCGAACGAAAAGGAGGAGGTCGATTACTTCAAGCTCTATCTGGATTCGCTCCGCAAAACGGTCGACATCAACGAGCAAGAGATTGCTTCGATCAAGATGCTCTACGACGAGGAGTTGTTGGAGGCAAAGAGCCTGGGCAACGATGAAATCACGGCCCTGGAATACCAAGACCAAATCGAGAGAATTTCGCGATTTCACGACGCTGTCGTGGGTCGGCTCGAAGAGATAGACCTGTTCAAGAACCGCAAAAGCTCGGACGTGCAAGCGGTCAACCGGCCATCAGCGGGCATTCAAGTTGCTCCGGAGCTAGCGCGAGTGATGCTCGTTTCCGGGGTACTGGGTCTGTTTGCAGGGCTCGGTTTGGCCTTCTTGGTCGACGAGGTCGATCGGCGGTTTCATAGCCCCGAGGAGATCCGGGAGGACTTCGGAGTGCCGGTTGTGGGGCATATCCCGGTGATCGCCGCGGGAAAGTCAGCACGACAGTTGCCGTCGCTCGAGGATCCCAGCGGTGCCATCGCCGAGGCCTACCGGGCCGTCCGTACCGCGATCTACTTCAACGCTCGCGGGGGTGGGCAACGGGTCATTCAGGTGACCAGTCCCAGTCCGGGAGACGGCAAGACGACGCTGGTCGCCAACTTGGCGGTCTCCATCGCTAATTCAGGCAAGAGTGTGCTATTGATTGATGCCGACTTCCGGCGGCCCCGTTGTCACCGCGTGTTCGGTGTCGGGAACGAAGTGGGGATGAGCTGTGTACTGGACGGCAAGGTTGAGTGGACCGAGGCCGTGCAATCAACAGCGGCCCCGAATCTAAGTCTGCTGACCTGCGGCGAGCGTCCCCAGAATCCGTCGGAGTTGTTGGCGTCCCAGCGTTTCGGAGAGTTCGTCGAGTTTATCCAGCAGAAATATGACCTGGTGATTATCGACACACCTCCCGTGTTGGTGGTCACTGATGCGCTAAACGTCGCGGCACGCGCCGACGCAGTGCTGATGGTTCTGCGGCTTACCAAAACCGCCCGGCATGCTGGCCGTCAGGCGCTGGACGCTCTCGAAGAGGTAGGCACCAAGATCTTGGGAATCGTGGTCAACCAGGTTGGGGGGAATCACAGCTACGGGTCAAACAACTACAGCGCTTACAAGTACCGCTACGGCAATGCCTATGGGTATGCCAATGGATATCGTTACAAGGACAAGGACGGTTACGGCTATGGTGACACGGACGAAGAGGTCCAGGCTGACCGTCTTGCCGCAGATCACAAAAACAACGGCTCCGGAGGGCGGTGATTCGACGCCCATTGCTTTCTCGTGTCGAGCGGCGCCGCACGGATGACGGCTCAACGGGAGACCATGAGGGGACTCTCGCGAACGACTCGCTACGTCGTTTCTTACCCAGCTTTTCTTGTTATTCGATTCGAGCACACCTTGTTGTCCGCAATCGCACACTTTTCAGTGGCGGTCTGCCTACGTGAATCCCGCTCTATGCGGTGGAGTCGCACGGAACAGGCGCTCTGGCCCGCGGTGGCAAACGGTGCCGTTGCTTTCTGGCCTGTTGTTTCATTGGAATGTCCACCGAGGAGCACGGAGTGCGCCTTTAAATGGTGAGTAGTAAGCAAATGATGAGTAATAAGCAGATGATGGTACGAGGCGCTGGGAGGGCGACGCTCCTGCGGAGCCATCTTTCTCTTACGCCTTTCGGCTCGGCGGGAGCCTCGCCCTCCCATTTGCTTTGCGCGACCCGAAAGGTCCCTGGCGAACCTCAGTCTCAACCGCTTACTAAGTAGCACGACACCTTGTTTCCTAACCTCTTGACGTTCACTGCGGCCTTTGTGGCCAGCCTGTGCCTGACCCCCGTGATTCGCACCCTGGCGCGACGATGGAACATTGTCGACCTCCCCGACGGCCAGCGCAAGCGCTCCATCGCAACGCGACACCGTTGGGAGGCGGCGTGGTCATCCTCATATCGCTCGGGGTTGCCGCTGCAGTAACGTCGATTTTCTCCTCCAACCAACGAGCAGCACTAACCGCCGACCCTTGGTTCCTGACTGGCGGTTTGTTTTCAGCGGTCACCATTTGTCTGATCGGTTTGGTTGACGACCGCTTCGGCCTCCGCGGCCGGCAAAAACTGGCTGGACAACTCCTTGCCGCTGCGCTCTGGCTCGTTTCGGGTCTGTGGATCGAATCGATCACCGTGCTCGGAGTTACCTTGCCTTTGGGACTGTTGGCGATCCCGTTCACCATGTTTTGGCTACTGGGAGCGATCAACTCGCTGAACCTCTTAGACGGCGTCGATGGCTTGGCAACCAGCGTAGGAATCGTGATCAGCATCACGATTGCGGCGGTCGCGACGTTAACCCATCATCCGACCGAAGCGTATTTGGCGTTGGCGATGGCAGGAGCACTGGCCGGTTTCCTGGTCTACAACTGGCCACCTGCCAGCATCTTCTTAGGTGATTCTGGCAGCATGCTGGTCGGAGTGGTTCTGGGAGGCTTAGCCATCCGTGGCTCGGCGAAAGGACCGGCGACGGTGGCGTTGATCGTTCCCGTCGCCATTTGGGCGATTCCGATTCTCGATTCGGGGATGGCGATCGTACGCCGCAAGTTGACAGGACAGAGCATCTATGCCACCGATCGCCGTCACCTGCACCACATGGTCGAGCGGCGGGGTTGGCACACCGTCTTGTTTGTTGCAGTGCTGTGTGCGGTGACGTCCTTAGCAGCGGTCGCGAGCGCCTACTTGCAGCGAGACAGTCTGGCGTTCGTCGCGATTGGGATTGTCTTCGCCGCGCTCGTACTGACGGGCGTCTTTGGCCGCCATGAAGTGTCGTTGCTTCGGCACCGAGGCAGACATTTTGTTAGAACGCTCGTCCCGCTGACGCCCAGTCACGACAGCCGTGTTTCGGAGTACCAGGCACTGGCGGTCGGCGACGAGGACTGGGATGACCTCTGGCGAACGCTCACTGACTTCGCGGATCGATTTGGGTTGAGCACCGCGGAGCTGAACATCATGCAAGGCACAGGTAACCACGAATACCACGCCAGCTGGCGGCGCAAGGAGAAAACGGATCCAGCTCAGATTTGGCGTTCAGACATCCCTCTGCGGACCGGCCGCAGCACGGTCGGCCGTTTGACGATTTCGGGCGTGCAGCAGAGCAACAGTGCGGTGGAGTGGATGAGCGACCTAATTGCCGGCTTGAAACCCTTCGAGTCGCAACTGCTCGAGTTATTGGAAAACAAGTCAGCGAGATCTTCCCAAGATGGACTCTCGTTTCTCGCCACTCCCCACGAGGCTCCTCACGAAGTGGCGACGCTTCCGCAGCAAGTCTTGGAGGGCGGGGGGCAAGGGACCGCGGACGTGACCTCGCCGGCCACGGCGGTCACATCGACCGATCAAGGATCCTCCGCCAAAGTTGAGAGGTTGGGGGGCTAGGGGCTGCGATTCTGAGAGCGCCAGCGTTGGACAATTCCGCCACACAAGCAGTTGAAGCAAACGTCTCGACGCGCGCCCAAGACGCGCTGGTCGCACTCGAACGTTACATCCGCAGCGAAGGTTACCGGGGCTACGACCCGTACGACGCGCTCAACAGCCCGATCTTGCGGGCACTGACGCGGCCTCACAAATACGCCCGCATCGCAGCGACGCAGGCGCTTAAGCGACTACCAATCAACGTCCGTCCCCTGTTGCTCATTCGCAAAGAATACAACCCGAAGGGCCTCGGTCTCTTTCTGTGGGGATACGCAAAGCTTTTTGCTCTCGACCACTCCGACGAGACACGCGCCATCATCCGGATGCTGCTGGCCACGCTCGAGCGACTCCGCAGTCCCGGATATTCCGGCAACTGCTGGGGCTACAACTTCCCTTGGCAGTCCCGCGCTTTCCACCTGCCGCGCTACACACCGACGATCGTTAACACGTCGTTTATCGGCCACGCACTGCTGGATGTCTATCGATTTACAGGTGAGGCTCGGGCGCTCGAACTCGCCCTGCCGATCAAAGACTTTCTCCTCGGCAGCCTGAATCGGACGGTCGAAGGCGACACATTTTGCTTCAGTTACACACCGGTGGATCGCACGGCCATTCACAACGCCAACTTGCTCGGCGCGTCGTTGTTGGTCCGCCTCCAAGATCTAGCAGGACTGGACGACGAGTGCAAAGAGCTGGCGTTAAGCAGTCTGAGGTACTCGATGAACTACCAGCACGAAAATGGAGCGTGGTGGTATGCAGAGACCGACTACCAGCAGTGGATCGACTCGTTTCACACCGGCTTCAACTTGCAGTGTATCAACTGCTTCTTGGAGTTGGGATGCGCCGCGGAATATCGGTCCGCGTTCGACCGCGGTGTCGACTTCTATGTACAGAACCTATTCGAGGCCGATGGGACGGCAAAATACTTTCACGACCGCCGATTGCCCGAAGATATCCACTCCTACGCCCAGGCAATCGTCGTCCTGTCGCAGCTCGATCCCCGCGGAAAGCTGCTCGAGAACGTACTCCGCTGCATGTTAGACCGCTTTCGATCGCCATCTGGCTACTTTTACTTTCAACGTCGCAGCGGACGACCGAACCAGATCGCCTACATTCGCTGGGCTCAGTCCTGGGCGTTCCACGCGCTAACCGAGTTTGCTCTCGCAGAACGGAGGCGAACTGCGGTGGGGGCAGACCGTTGCGGTCCGAAGCAACACGCATTCTCCTCCGTTGTAGGGGGGAGGGAAGACCTTGACAAAGTCTGACGCACTAAAGTACCCGTACTTGCAGGAAGCCCTATGCTGACACTCGGCATCCATGATGGTCACACGGCGACGGCCTGTTTATTTGAAGACGGGCGGGTCATCGCCTGTATCTCGGAAGAGCGGTTGAACCGGCAAAAGGAATGGGCGGGATTCCCTGCCGAGTCGATCAAGCGGTGTCTTTCAATTGCAGGCAAGAGCCCGGAGGAGATCGACGCGGTCGGTGTTTGTTCTTTGATGCCCCAGATCGGGCATGCTGGCTATGAGTCTCCTGGATTGCACAAACGCCTTTTCTCTCACGCAGCACGGGTTCTCCCCAAGTCTCTGTTGCAGCGTGCGGGTAACATCGACTGGCTGCACCGCGTGGCACCGATCTTGTATCGTCGCCGCCGTAGCGAGCTGAGACGTTCGATCGCCGATCTGGGAATTCGCACGCAGCGCATCACATTCTACGACCACCACTTATTGCACGCGGCCACGACCTACTACACCAGCTGGTTTAAAGACGAGCCGACGTTGGTGCTCACGTTGGACGGATCGGGTGATGCGACATGCGCCACGGTGAACGTGGGCCGCGACGGTCGTATCGAGCGGAAGGACCAAGTGTTCAACTACAACTCGGTCTGCGAGCTTTACACACGCGTGACCGAGCATCTTGGCATGAAGCCGATGTCGCACGAGTACAAAGTGATGGGGATGGCCCCGTATGCGTCACGGTATGGATTTGAGGAAACGCTAGACGTTTTCCGGTCGTACTTCCAGATCGATCCCAGTTCACCCACTCGGTTCGTGAACAATTCGGGAGTCTGGAAGTGGCAGATGCTGAGCAAGTTCCAGCATGAAATTGGACGTACGCGCTTCGATACCGTGGCGGGAGCGGTACAGGAGTTCTTCGAAGAGATCGTCCTAGATTGGGTCCGCAATGCCATTCGCCGGACTGGCATCGGCAACGTAGCATTGTCGGGCGGCGGGTTCATGAATGTGAAGTTGAACTACCGGATCAGTTGTCTGCCAGAGGTGCAGCGCCTGTTTGTTTTTCCGAGTTGTGGAGACGAGTCCAATCCAGTGGGGGCGTCAATCTTGGCTGCATTGAACGCTGGTTTCCCCCACGACGCTGTCGAGCCTCTTGGAATGATCGACTGGGGGCCGTCCTATACAGAGGACGAGATCCACGACGAGATCAAGCGGATGCTACCCGGTGAGTCGGTAGAGATGACGTATCACGACGATCCGAACCAAGCCGTGGCTGAGCTGATCTCGGAGGGCAACATCGTGGGCCGTTTCGTTGGCAGAATGGAATGGGGTGCGCGAGCGCTCGGGAATCGTTCCATCTTGGCTGATGCACGACGCCAAGAAGTCATTCATCGGCTAAATCAAGCGATCAAGATGCGCGATTTTTGGATGCCGTTTGCGCCAGCGATTCTGGAGTCACATCGCGAGAAGTACATCAACCTCCGCCCAGACTACCCCTGTCCCTACATGACGATCGCACCTGAGACGAAACCAATCGCTTGGCAAGAGATCCCAGCTGGCATCCATCCGTTTGACAAATCAACACGCTCCCAGGTACTGGACGCCGCACATCACGGCTCATTCCACGAAATGTTGAAGAGATACGAATCGATCACGGGGATTGGCGGGGTCCTAAACACGTCCTTCAACCTCCATGGTGATCCGGTTGTCTGTTCACCTCGTGACGCCATTTACACCTTTCTCAATTCTGGACTCGACGTCCTACAGTTGGAGAACTTCGTTGTCGTCAGGTCAGCGGCGTCATCATTTCTCAAGAGCGCGATCGAGCTGCGGGCTGCTGAGTCTCGCGGATTGGCTCACGAATCGGCGGAGGCATCATCCGTCGCACGGCCTGCCGCCCACTGACATCCAGCATACGCCGTTGTTGCATTTCTCCGCTCTGACTTACTCCTCCGGCCGCCATGGTTGATCTTCTCTCATGCTGTCGTGGGTCAGCTTCGAGCGAAATCGACGCACTAGTTGCTGCCCACCCGCTGCTGCTGATCTCTGGTTTTTGGAGAAGCGGCACCACGTGGCTTCAGCAGATGGCAGTTGATGCCACGGTATCCAAGTCCGTCTTTGAACCCCTCGACCCGCGGCATATGCCAGTACCGGTAATCGAGCAACTTCGGACTGTTATGGGCAACGACACGGCATCCCAGCAGCTTGCATGTTTTGTGCCGTGGTTCGACGATCCGTCTCACATCCCCGATCGGTTGCGGACATATCTCGTTGACTGCGGCCGAGCAAAGTCGCGAGGCTATCGCTTGCGGCGCGCGCGCTCCTCAATGGTCGAGTGCTTGCGACGCCCCGTCGTGATCAAGTTTGTCCGCGGCCACTTTTCACTTGGCGCGTTTTCGGCCATGTACGATGTTCCCGTACTTCACATCTCGCGAGATCCGCGCGCCGTCGTTGCCAGTCTGGTTAGGGGAAATTGGTGGGCGGGTTGGTTGGACAGTCTTTCGCTCAGGTCATTGCTCATAGATCCGCAAGATGATCGCGGAAGCAACTTGTCCAGGTGGTACGCCTTAATAGACAAGTATGAGCAAGGATCATCGATACACCGGCTAGTTGTGTATTGGTATATCCTGGAGGAACACGCCCGAGAGTTCACAGCAAAGTCGCAACGTGCCCACTTGATTGAATATGAGCGCCTCAGCTCGGACCCGAAGCTCCTTTTGGATGCGTGCGATGCAGTCGGTGTGCCAACCGCCGATGCCAGCGTTCATCACAACCGAAACAGCCCTACTACTGGCAGGAAGAGCAAGAACGTAACCACGGCGACTAGACGTGAAAGGTGGCGTTCCGAGTTGTCGCCCGGCGAACAAAAGGCGATCGAGTGTGTCCTTGACGATTGCCGTTCAACAGCCAATTGGGTGTTGTAGTAGACGAAGAAAATAGGATGAGCGCTACGAACGCGAAAATCTACTATGTTGGCTCTGGCGATGTGCTCAAGGGGCGAGTTGAGCCAATCATCTGGATGCGTACCTGCGAGTGGCTCCAGCACCTGGGATTCTCCGTCAGCCTGGTGACATTCTACTGTTTTCGCAGCGACAACATCCGAATTCGAGATATCAGAAAGCACTTCGGCGTATCTACAAGATTTCCCATCTTTATTCTCCCGACACTGCTCTCATCGCGCCTTTCGGGACCAACATGGACGCGGCTGAATCAGGGGATCGGCATTTTCTTTTTCTTGTTGCCGTTATTTCTGAGGAGAAGGCAGTTTGTGGTCTATTCCAAGCAGATTCTCGCAATGCGAATCACCGCTTGGCTGGAGCAGATTTTCAAACACCGTGTCACCAAGGTGTTCGAATTGCATGTACTGAGTGACACCGTACAGGCGAGAAAGACGATCCGAGAAGTGGATCTGGTGGTCGTCAATTGTCGGCGGGTTGCGATGCGAGTCGAAGACGCCGGTGCGGACCCGAGCAAGATCCTTGTTGCTTACAATGGGCCGTTCGGAGTCGTATCCAGCGCATCCAAGGAGGAAGCAAGACAGGAGATTGGAGTCGTCGAGTCACGGCCTAAACAGGTGTTTTTTACCGGGAAGATTGTCCAGTCGCAACTCGACTTTCTGCTGCGGGCCGCCGAATTACTGCGAGATTCGGAAATCGAGTTCCACGTTGTCGGCGGAAATCCGCGAGTGCTCAGGCAGGCGCGGCGACGGGTGCGCGAAGAACGGTTGGCCAACATTCGTTTTCACGGTTTTCAGCCCCCTTCACGCATCGGCGTTTACCTGCGCGCAGCGGACTTCTTATTGTCCGTATACGACAACGATTGGCCAGCCATTGACCAAGCGACGCCTGCGAAACTTTTTGACTACCTCTTGTCCGGCCGTCCGATCTTTTGCTCGAACAATACAGCGATTGAAGAGCTATTTAGGCATGAAAGAAACTGTATCTTCTTCGACTCAAGCGATGTCAGTAAGTTCGCTACGGAGCTGGCGAACTACAGTTTGCCTGAGAACCAAGCAGTTTTGCGTGACATGGTCCGCAATAATCGCGACCTCGCCAGCACGCTAGGTTGGGATGTGCGTGGCCAACTCATAGGACGTCGGATTGCAGTACTTGTTGAGCCGTCGCGAAGTCCAGCTAGAGCGGCCGCATTGAGTTGAAGAAAAAGCTGACCCTCGTGATGCTAGGCGGGTCCGTGCGCACCGCTTGCCGTGTGCTTCAAGGGCTAGTTATCGCGAGCTTCCTGCCTGCAGAAGTTTACGGCGCCTATACGGTCATATTCTCGGTTATCGCAGTCGTCTTCGGAATCGTCGATTTCCGAGTTGCCGACACGGTCATACGCTTCACGGACGAGATGCGTCAACGAGAAGGTCGACTCGCCGCCCAGTGGCTCGGCCTGTGCTTTCTTTTGGCTGAAGCCGCAAAAGGGATTGCCGCAATCATCCTGGTGGGCGGCGCATCTTACTTTCTGGGGAGATATGTCTATCGAGGAATTCCAGGCTTCGCACTCTTCGCCGTAGCCTTCAGCCTGCATAATTTCTTCCTCACGTTCAACCCGACCCTGAGTGCATTCCTGAGGATTGCCGGCCGATTTTCATGGCTGTCGGCGTACGACATTGTGTTCGGTATTGGCTCGGTGTGTGGCATCGCGTTTACACTGGCACGATCTCCAAACTTAGTTCCGCTGGCGGTCGCCTTTGCGACGATCGGGCTATGTGGTGCGGTCTTCAAGATCGCGATTTGCTGGGGTTGCTTTCGAAATAGCTTCAAGTTGGCCAGCCTCGCGCAGCTGCGCGAGTTTCCAAAGCCAAACGTACCTTGGCGGGAGCTGATCTCCTTCACAGTCGACTTGAGTGCTGCGTCGACACTTCGCTTTTTATATCGCAACCTAGATGTGCTGATATTGGGCGCGCTTTGTCCCGCTTCAACAGTGGGAGTGTACGGTTTGGCAAGAAAGATTCGGCTGCTGCCGGCGATGTTACTGGATACGACCACCACCGTTCTTTACCCTGAGTTTTCGAAGAAGTGCGCCAGTGGAAACAAGGAGCAGGTGTTTACACTCTTGTTCAAAGTCACAAAGGTTTCTCTTGCGGCGTCGACAGTGCTCTTTTTCTTGATAGCTGTGACAGCTCGGTTTGCCGTACCACAACTCTTCGACTCGACATACGAGGAGGCCGTTAAGTTGATCTGGTGGTTCGGGCCAGAAGTCATCATATCGACCGGTCTAATTTCCTGGGCCAGCGCCGCCATGGCAACTGGGAACAGCCGCTTGCTTGTGATCACCGCTGCACTTCGGTTGATTACGCTAATCGCTGTCGTGCCCCTGGTAATGTTGGCACCAAACGAGCCACAAGCAATGGCCTTGGCACTAGGCTTTGCTGTCGTCGCCAGCAATCTCCTTCTGGTCCGACGACTTTCTGGCGCGTCACCTCGTGCGTGCTCTACCGTGACACCGAGCTAATGGCAGGCGACTTACTCGATCTAGTATTCTCCGGCGAAGTCATGATCGTGCTGGGCTTTGCCGTCGCGTGTTTGGCAATCTTGGTTCTGGCCTACAAGCCAAGGACAGGTGTTCTCGTTGCTTTGGCACTGAAACCTTTTGTCGACATGTTTTGGTGGAGCAAGGTACAAGCAGGCTTGTCACCGTTGCACCTGATGGGGGTCGGTGTGCCGGCGATCGCCCTGATCGGTATTTGGCGGTCCAAACCGGCTCCACGGCCCTCGCCTCTTGATCGTGTGGTGCTACTCTATTTGGCTCTACTGACCTTCAGCACGGTGTTCAAGATGGTGACGGCACCGGAGCATGCGGTGAATGCAGTCGACGCATACCTTCGGCTGTTGTCTGTCACGTCGTTTTATTGGATCGGAAAACAGCTGTTTGTCGGGTCGCGCGACAAGCGGCTCTTGGTTGCATGTCTGATTGGAAGTCTGGTCATTCCGTTCGGAACGACTCTCTTTCAGCAGGGTTTCTCAATTCGAACGGTGCATTCGGATGATGTTTTCGCCGCTAACCCGGAGGCCAAGTCCAACGAAGTGTCTGGCTTCTACCTCGGCGCTCGCCACGGCATCCAGCGAATCTCCGGAGCCTACGAAGGTGTCTATGAGCTTGCGTTCCTTGGCGTGGTGTCGGTGATCCTGGGTCTTGCACTGTTAGAAGCCGAGGATGTCAAACGTGGTGCTGTCTGCTGGCTTCTGCTACTTGTCGGAGGTTACTTTCTCTACTTCACCTATTCGCGTTCGGCTTGGATCGCATCCATGGGGACAATTCTCTTGTGCCAGTTCTTCCGTCGTCGGCTTGCGCTGGCACTCGGCATCCTCTCTGTCTGTGTGATGCTGTTCTTCCTAAACGAAACTGTGCACCATCGTTTCGAAGATGAGGTTGGTGCGGTTACTGGCACGTCGGAGTTTGGACGACTGGGTTATGGACGCGGGTTCGTGTGGAAACGGACGATGCGAGACTTTCATAAATGGCCGATCGAGAAACAACTTCTAGGTGGCTTCGGCATCGGGAATCCCGAGAATCAGTTTCTGAACATGCTCGTCTTTTTTGGCTACGTCGGCCTGGCTGGCATGCTCATCATGATGTGCACTGCTACATTGACCCTATTAGCTGCACTGGCTCGGCTGCCTCGTGAACGAACGTACTTGAACAACACAAAGCTACTATTCGGATGCATGATCGTTGTCTGCTATTGGTTCGCCGGGCTGGGTAACGGATTCAACGTTCAGATCTCGATCCAATGGGTACTTTGGACTTGGACCGGACTAATCGTCGCAGACGATTTCCAGCTGGGTCGGAAGTCGAGATCGACTGGTTCCACATGGCGACGATCGAACCCCACGCGAGCTCGGCGGGTGCGTACAAGCCAGCAGAGACCACGGCCAGCAGCAAGGCCGATGAGAACATAGACGACGATTGCTTGCGCCCCCAAACATAGCTGCCGATGCACAGGTCCTCGGCTTACACCGTGAGCTCGATGCCGCGGTCAACGGCGAGTCCCCAAAATCCCGAAGCCGGCATTTGTTTTCGGTTCTGCTGCCCCGTGCGGAGTTACTCCGCCGATGTAGAGAGATCGTCGAGAAAGTCGACGTCTTGGCATCGCCCCGTTCCACAATTCGGAACAGCATGTCTCTTGCAGTTCACCAATATGCTGGCAACAATTCTTTTGTGCTGCAGATGGCTGAGATCTGCCGTCCCATAATTAGTGGTGGACTGGCAGATGTGCTGATCCAGGGAAGTCTTGGTACGCAAGAGGAGGTGAGGTATAGCGACTTCGATGCAGTAGCGGTACTAAGGCAGGATAGTTTTCGGTCGGCCGACACTCTCTACGAGGTGGTGTCGTTGCTTCGTCAATCAAGGTCCATCATGTACTCGATGGATCCACTGCAACACCATGGCTGGTTCACGATTCCCTTTTTTGTGTGGCATCAATATCACGAGAGCTATCTGCCACTGGCGGCGCTGGAGCATGCAGCCGCTCTCGGCCGACCATTTAGCACGCAGCTTTCCATCTGCACGGAAGACAGACTTCGCGAACGACTCGTCGCATTCTGCCAAGCGATCCGCTCGGAGGTCGAGTCTCGCCGTTACCTCCAAAGTTGGTACGCCTGTAAATCGTTCTTGAGCAAACTTTTGCTGCTCCCGGCGATGTACGTTCAAGTGCGCGATAATCGCGGTGTCTTTAAGGCACACAGTTTCGCATCCGCGAAGCCGGACTTTTCACCCGAGGCGTGGCTTGCGATTGAAGTTGCCACCAAGCTGCGTACAGATTGGTGCCCACCTCGCACCGGTTGGCGGCGGCTGAAACGAAGGCCAGACATCATCGGCATGGTCGCACGCCGGAGACTCTCTGGTCGCTTACCGAAGGAGCTCAAACAGACAATGGGCGGCGAAATGGAACATTCAGTTACCCAGCTACTTCATGAGATCGAAGGCCGATTACCAGAAGATCAATGCCATCATGATGTTCGTTAGCTTTCCGCGGCAGGTATCTGCGGATATCTATAGGCGGGCTATCGCGAAGCTTGTTGAGTACCTCCATCAAATCCCGGGGTTCGTTTCACTTTATCAAATCGGTAGCGTTAGCGAGCCAGGAATCTCTGATTTGGACGTCCTGGCTGTCTTCGAGAATGGTCATGTGGTGAGTGTCGACCCGCGACGCTCACTTAACGAAGCAGAGAGGTATCTGTTCGCGCACGGCTTGTTCGGAATCGATGCCGGGGCTTTCGCGTCTGCCAGGGCGCTCACTTGTTTTCACAACTATCGCGTTGTTTGTGGACGCGATCTGGCCGACGAGAATTTCTTCCTTCCAGAGGAAGACCAAGAGCGACTTCAGCGTCAGATTGCTTTGGAGTATTTAGTGCGAATGTGGATCGCCATGACGGTTGAAAGTTACTACCAGACGGTAAAGATCCGCAACTTGCTGTTGCAAGGAAAGGCACTTGCCTACGACCTTGAGTTTCTTGGAATTACTTCTGGAGGGCTCTACGACCAGACGCAACGACTACTTGAATTTCGAGCCGGTTGGTTCAAGTCTCAACCGACGACGCAAGAACTGGCGGAGTGGTTTCGCGTAACTTATGAAGAGGTTCGACGTCTGCTAGGCGAGCTGCTGACGGTACATAAGATATTCCTGATCCCACGTCGCTCCTACAACATGGGTCAGGCGATCGAGTTGACCAATGCGAATGAACTGTCCACACGTTGTTGGGGACTCCGCCTGCCACGTTCTCTGGCGCACATTGGAAAACCGTATTTCGCCCTGCAAAACCGACTCAACCGATTTCGATTTGCCATTCCGTTCAGCACTGATGGCGCGAGCCCGATAGTGGCTCGACATCTTTCATTACAGCAGCAGCTAAGGCAGTACAACGATGCCCACTTGCCGCATTTCTTGCCCTTGGCCACGAGCCTGACGGTCGACAGGTGAAGATAGCGCACATTATTTGGTCCCTCGAGTTTGGGGGAATCGAGCGATTGGTGTTGGATCTTGCGACTGCGCAGCGAGATCTCTACGGTCACGACGTCTGCGTGGTTGCCGGCAACGGATCGGGGCGTTTTGCATCGTCATTTCGTGATCGACAGATCGATGTGCATCCTCTCCATCTCAAGAGTGGTTGGGATGTTCACCCACGCAAGATCGACCAATGCGTGCAACTGCTCCGCGAGCGTGACGTGGTACAAATTCACACCTTCAACCCGGCGATGGCCCGAGCGGCTGTAAAGTCGACGCGCCCGATCGTCTACACAGAGCATGGCAACTTTGGATTCGGTCGAAAACGAGCCGTCACCGACAGTATGAAGTACTTCCTACAAAGTCGTTTTCTCAACCGCTATCCGGACTACATTACGTTTAACTCCAAATTCACTCGCACGATCGGCGAACAGCGATATGGCCTGCGGTCGGTCGAACGGAGTGTAGTCTACAACGGAATCGACGTCGGCACGAATCGCCAAGTGTCGTCGATTCCCGAGTCATTTGCGGACGAGCTCGCAAACCGTTTCGTTGTCGGCACATCATCGCGGTTTGTTGCGTTTAAGCGAATCGACCGCCTGATCGAGAGTTTCGCAACATTCCGAAAGGGCAAAGAGAGTCAAGTCGCTCTACTCCTGGTTGGTGACGGTCCCGAGATCGGAAAGTTGCGCGCGCGAGTTGTCGATCTTGGACTCGAAGATGCAACGGTTTTTGCTGGCTATCAGCGTAACGTCGCGTCTTTCCAAGCCCGCATGGACGTTTGTGTATTCCCGTCCTGCAATGAGCCGTTTGGCCTAGTTGCCGTCGAGGCGCTCTGCTTGGGGAAACCGGCGGTGGTTTTTCGGGACGGAGGTGGGATCTGCGAGATCGTCGGCGCGTGGAACTCAGCCGATGTTGTCGCTGACGTGAGCGAGTGCGCACGGCGTCTTGACGACATGTATTGCCAACGCCGTAAGCTGCCGGACGGCCGCGCTGCGCGTATCGCGTACGGCCGCAGATTCTCAATCGCTCGGATGACAGGCGAGGTTCAGTCAATTCTCAATAGAGTCGTGAATGCTTGAACTCGTTTGCAAAGGTGGAGAATACTCGTTCCCTATTCTCAAACATCCGGTTGCCCGAGTGCTAAAGTTTCAGAACATCTGGCGGTACTTCCAAAGCATCCCCTCTGGTCAGCTTGTGTTAGACTACGGTTCGGGAGACCGACCATACGAGCAGATGCTGCGGTCTAAGTTCCGCCGCTATGTTGCTGCTGACAATCCGGACGCCAATGCTGCACACGCAAGGCGACCCGACGTTCATATCACAGACAACAAGATAGACGTCGACTCGGGGTCCGCCGACCTTGTGTTGCTAACCGAAGTCCTCGAGCACGTCTACCAACCTCGAGAGGCGTTGTTAGAAATCAGACGCATTTTACGACCGGGAGGCCACTTGATTGGAAGTGTGCCATTCGCGATCGGCGAGCATGAAATTCCGTTCGACTACTTTCGCTACACGTCGTTCTGCTTAAGACGTCTTCTGGAGGATACTGGTTTCGAGGTCGTCGAATTGGAAGTTGTCGGTGATATGTTAGGGGTCGTCGCGACGACATCGACTAAAGCAGGAATGGTGATTCCGAAAATGCTGGTGGCCGCCAATCTGCACTTTGTCGCGTTTCCCTTCCGGACATTGGCGAGAACACCTGAATTGGCCTATTGGTGCCTGTGCCGGATCGGATTGTCGCCCGGAAAGGTCCAGTACTTTCGACGGCTACCGCTGGGCTTCACATTTTGCGCAAAGACAGTAGTTGAATAATTGGCTTAACGTAATGCCGGCGAAGTCTGCTGACATCGACCCGCAGCTTCGAGCGGTCAGAGTGCTTTTGGCTCAGTGCTCACGTCGGCTGCAGTTTGGCAGAGAAGTGGTCAGACCCTAACAAGAAGATGTGCGGAATCAACGGAATCTGGCGTAAAGATGGTGGCAGCCTTGCCGAGTCGCGGCGTTTGATGGCTGCGATGAACGACGCGGTCACCCATCGCGGTCCAGACGACGAAGGTTGTTGGGTGGAAGAACATGGGCGAGTTGCGTTCGGACACCGACGTCTGAGCATACTTGATTTGACCGATGCCGGACATCAGCCAATGCACACTCGGTGTGGGACCACGATCGTTTTTAACGGAGAAATCTACAACTATCGCGAACTTCGTCGAAGATGCAGCGATTTCGAGTTCCGCTCGGAGTCAGACACCGAGCTGATACTCGCATTGTACGAGAAGCTGGGTGTCGAATGCTTTAAGCATCTCAACGGCATGTTTGCACTAGCAATCTGGGATCCACAACAACATTTGCTTACGTTGGCGCGGGATCGGATCGGCAAGAAGCCCCTGTATTATCACTTGTGCAACGACACAGTGCTGTTTTCGTCGGAAATCCGTTCGCTGCTCTGCTGGTCGACTCTCAAGGCTCAGCTGGATAAGAAGGCTCTTTATGAGTTTCTGACATTTGGCCTAGTGCCCACACCTCGGACGATGTTCGAGGGCATTACGAAACTACCGCCAGGTAGCCAACTGTGTATTCCAGCCTCGGGGAATCCTGCTATTCAACGATTTTGGGAGATTGACTATCAAGATGTTCCGGAGCAGGAAGAGGAACTGTGTGACTTGCTCAGACGGTCGTTGGAAACCTCAGTCAACTATCGACTGGTAAGCGACGTGCCGGTCGGTGCTTTCCTTAGCGGGGGCGTTGATTCGAGCGCCATCGTTGCTCTGATGCAACGAAATCTAGGTTATCGAGTGAACACGTTTTCAATTGGTTTCGAAGGTCAACCAGAGTACGACGAACTTCATTGCGCTCGCGCCGTAGCCGAACGGTTCGACACGGAGCACCATGAATATGTCCTCAGTCGCAGAGACATTGCGACCTTTCTGCCGAAAGTCGTGGAGATCTTTGATGAACCGTTGGCTGACCCGACATGTGTACCAATCTTCTTTCTAGCCAAGATGGCGCGCGAACGCGGTATTAAAGTCGTGCTGAACGGAGACGGACCAGATGAACTCATGCTCGGGTACCGCAGTTGGGTCAAGTACGCTCGTCTCTTCCCGTGGTATCGTCGATATGCTCGCCTGCCGGGAATCTTCAAGAACGGAGTATTGTCGGTGGCAAAGCTGCTTGGCGAAACTCCCAATACAGAGATATGGCACCGCGCCGCGAATAATCAGGAGTTCTTTTGGGGCGGAGCCCGCGCGTTCAAAGAATGGAATAAACGCCAATTTCTTTCGGATTCATATCTGCATGAAGTCCGTGATATCACTTGCCATTCGACAATCCAGTCGTTTAGAGAAGAGTTCGCGGCGAGCGCCGTAAAACGGCCGAATGCCGGCTCCGACGATATCAACTGGATGTCGTATCTTGGCCTGAAGCACTTGATCCCCAATTTCTACGCCCTGCGAGCTGATCGACTGTGCATGAGGCATTCGGTCGAAGCCCGCTCTCCATTTCTTGACTACAACTTCGCAAATCTGGCACTATCAATTCCACATCGGTGGAAGATCAAGAACGGAACCCCAAAGTACATCCTGAAGAAAGCTCTCCGGCCCCTGTTACCCGCAAGCGTCCTCGACCGAAAAAAACAGGGCTTTTGTGTACCGATTCGTGAGTGGGGTGTCGATGTAATCGCCGATACCATCGAGGATAAGTTACCAGGTTTTTGTTCGCGGCACGGCGTCTTCGACGAACCGGTAGTTCGAAAACAGGTTCGTCACCTGCGCAATGGTGATCGCTGTAACGTGCCGGCATTGTGGACAACCTGTTTCTTGCTTTCATGGGTGGAGTCGTGGATCAGGTAGTGGAGCGAGCTTCTTCTCGCTGCACCAGTGGCGAGCGTGGTAAGCCGAAAGTGTTGTGGATCGCGCCACAGCTCAACCACTACAAGCGAAGGGCGCTGGCACACCTCAGCGGTTCAGCACAACTATCGTTGTACGTATTTGCCGGCACGAATGTTGAACTCGACGAGCAGAGGTCTGCTTCGGACGAGCAAGAGCTGCCGGTGCGGGTGTGCAACGTCAAAAGGAGGAGATTTGGAACAAGTCCGCGCGTCCTTTTCGAACTAGCACGGTACGTCGCTGCGCTGCGCCCGGACGTGGTCTTGATGCCGATTGAAAAGAAGCTGCTGGGACCGATCCTAGCTCTTCTCATACTTAGGTTTGCCTTCTGCTTCAAGCTTGCAAGCTACAATCACCCTTGCCTACGATCTACGAGCCACCGCACCGCCACACGGTTCGATTTGGCGCTGACGCGATGGATTTTCGCGCTTTTTGATCGAGTCATTTTCTACTCCGAGAAAGGGCGCGACTTCGCGATCAGCCACCAACTGATCAGGGCCTCAAACGCATACTATGCGAACAACACGCTCGACACGTCATTTATCAGTCGACTAACCGGGGCCGAACTTGACGTCGCCGGACCAAAGAGGCTCCTATTTATTGGACGGCTGGTTGGTAATAAAGAAATAGGCAGGCTTTTTGAGTACTTCGTCGTATTGGAGAAGATGCTACCTGGAATCGAGCTGCATGTGATCGGTGACGGAGTTGATTCACATCTGGTGAGGTCACATGTCAAGCGGCACAGGAATATCCGTTGGCATGGTGCGCTGACGGACGAGCGAACCATCGCGCAACAGATCAACGCGAGTCACGCGGTCTTCGTTCCGGGAAGTGCCGGTCTCGCAATCGTACACTCTTTCGCATATGGCAAGCCATTCATCACGATTCGCGGCGGGCGATTCAAGCACGGACCGGAATTCGATTTTCTTGAGGATGACATCAACGGCCTGATTCTGGGGGGTGACAACTTGGCGAACGACTGCCAACGGATCGCGACAATGCTGACAGATGAAAGTCGTTATCGGGCGGTGTGTGCTGCCGCAAGACAGTCTGCCCGACGGCTCTCAATGGAGAACTGGATGGCTCAGATGGAGGTTGCCTTGGCATTCGAGCAAGCCGCGCAGCCGACGTCTTCCGTGACCGCTGGTGAAGTATCTTGACTACGGCTGTGTTCTCGACGGTTAGCAGGCTGTGCGGAAGAGGTAGAGTGCTGAATACTGTTTCATTTTACACGCCGCACGTCCAGCGTAGTTCTGACCATTCTACGTTGGCAAAGTCACAATGCGACTGACCACGATGCAGACAGGATCGCAGCGGAGCGTGCTCTTTGTAGGGCCTTATCCGCCGCCATATTCAGGTCCTGAAATGGGCATGAAGCTCTTTCTTGAATCTTCACTGCAAGACAAGTTCTCGATCAGTTATCTTTGCACCAACGTTCGAGCGTCCAACGACCGCAAAGGGAGATTCGACATTCAGATGGTGACCGCGTTTGTGCGGTTTTTCAGCGGACTCTTGAGTAAGCTGATTAGACGACAGCCTGTAGCGGTGTACTACCCTGTGACGGCGACTCAGCTCGGGTGGGTTGGGCGCGACGCGCTCTGTATCCTGATTTGTCGTCTTTTTGGCGCTCGGATTGTGATCCACCTGCGGGCGAGTCACTTTCGGTCAGGCTTCGAGCGATTTTCGAAACTCGCTCGCTGGCTGACCCAAGCTGCGTGCCGTCGTGTTGATACGGCAATCGTCCAAGCAGACACCTTACATTCCCAGTTCGAAGGGTTGGTGGCGCCTCGGAGAATCAAAACGCTGTATCAAGCGATCGATACTCAGTTGTACGACACCGACGATCTAGATTCGTATGATGTCGGGAAGATCGTGTTTCTGGGTCATCTAACGCAGGCGAAAGGTTATTGCGATGTGGTCCGTGCGATTCAACCAGTTGTTGAGAAGTTCCCTTTTGCCGAGTTTTACTTTGCAGGTACGATGCGCCGCGGCGAGAGAAACGTGCTTTTCAATCAAATTACCGGAGAGAGGCTGCAGTACGAAGACCCGTATAGCGTTGAACGCCAGCTGAAGGAAAGCGAGGTTAGTTCGCACTATCACAACCTAGGGATCGTCCAGGGTGAAGAAAAGAAAGCACTCCTCCGCAGTGCGGATTTCATGGTGCTCCCTTCTTACTCAGAGGGTTTTTCAAGAGCTCTGATTGAAGCGATGTCTCTTGGCAAACCAATTGTCTACACACCAGTCGGCGCACACAGCGAGGTTTTCGACGAGCGAATGGGGGTTTGTGTAACACCCGGTGATCACAGCGAACTAGTGAACGCAATTAGTAAGTTATTGTCCGACCGGAGCCTTCGAAAACAGATGTCCCGACATAACTACCAGTACGTTCGAAGCCACTTCGACATCACCATCATTGCTGAACGGCTGTCGTGTTACCTCGATGAAGCAGCCAAAGACCGGTGAAGGTCGGTGTAAGTGATCGCGACAGATGTCGCCGGAAGAAGGTTGCGAACTTGAGCCGTGGCAAGAAGATCCACAAGGAAAAGAGTGGCCCGATCGGGCGGTCGATGCACGCATCACAGCCCACGAGACTCGAGCCGCAACACCGCAGTCTGAATTGCATCAGCTAACGAACACAATCCGAAACGGTGAAGTGGTTGTGCGGGAAATACCGCCGCCTCGACTCGCGAGCGGGTGCGTCCTTGTGCGGACCCACTTCTCGCTGATCAGTGCCGGTACGGAAGGATCGACGGTCAAGGCCGCCAAAAAAAGCTTGGTTGGTAAAGCGAAAGAGCGGCCACAGCAGGTCAAGCAGACCATCGATGTTCTGCGAAGGTCAGGACCTGTTCAAACGTATCGCGCGGTGATGAAGAAGCTCGATGCGTACTCGCCGCTCGGCTATAGCTGCGCGGGAGAAGTTGTCGAGGTAGGGCAGCAGGGTAGTGGATTTCGCGTGGGAGATTTGGTGGCCTGCGCCGGCAACACGGCGAATCATGCAGAGATTGTCCAAGTGCCGGTCAACCTGTGCGTGAAGTTGGCACCCCACGCTAACATGAAAGCCGCGGCGTACAACACGCTAGGCGCGATCGCGCTGCAAGGAATTCGCCAAGCGGATCTGCGGCTGGGCGAGTCGTGTGTTGTTATCGGCCTCGGCTTGCTCGGACAACTGACCTGTCAGCTGCTGCGAGCTAGTGGCGCGAAAGTGCTGGGAATTGATGTCAGTCATACCGCCGTGACCATCGCCCAGGAGCACTGCGCCGATGCAGCCTGGACTCGTGACTCCGCAGGCATCGAAGACCAAGTTCGACACCTCACGGCGGGGCTGGGGGCGGATTCCGTGATCATCACAGCTGCCTCCTCGAGCCTCGATCCGATCAACCTAGCGGGTGCCCTAGCTCGGAAGAAAGGACGCGTCGTCGTCGTTGGTTCGGTGCCCACAGGCTTTGACCGAGAACCGGACTACTACCGGAAGGAACTTGAACTGCGTATGTCGTGTTCGTACGGGCCGGGACGTTACGGACCCAGAGTACGAAGAAAAAGGACACGACTACCCCCACGCATATGTGCGCTGGACAGAAAAACGCAACATGGAGGCGTTCCAGGAGCTGCTGGCGTCCGGACGGATCAACCTCGACTATCTCACAACGCACGAGTTTCCGCTGGAGCGGGCACCGGAAGCCTACCAGATGATTCTGGATAGATCTGAACCGTTTCTCGGTATCCTCCTCAAGTACGATACGACGCGAGATCTCACCCATCGGCCAATACGTGTGCGGACCACAGCTCCGGTCAGGCAGGTGGGTATTGGGTTCATCGGTGCTGGCAGTTACGCCCAGGGTAATCTCTTGCCGTACCTCCCCAAGAGCGACTCGCACGTCGCGCTGCGTGGTGTGATGACCACCTCCGGGACGACGTCAAAGCGGGTTGCCGAGAAGTTCGGCTTCGAATTCTGCACCTCACGTCTGGAGGACATACTCGATTCGGATTTGATTAACACCGTCTTCATAGCGACCCGGCACGATTCCCATGCCGACTACGTGCAACAAGCTCTGGCCGCCGGAAAACACGTGTTTGTCGAGAAACCATTGGCGCTGAACGAAGATCAGCTGCTGTCAGTCGAGAAGGCAGTCGACTCGCAGCAGCCGGCCGACAGTCAATTGATCGTTGGGTTTAATCGCCGCTTTGCGCCGCTGGCTCGGCGGTTGAAGCGGCGGCTTAGCGATAGCCCGGTCGCCGTCACCTATCGCATTAACGCCGGCATGATTCCCGCCGACTCTTGGATTCAGGACTTAGCGTCTGGCGGTGGTAGGGTCGTCGGCGAGGCATGTCACTTCGTGGACTTCTTGACCTACCTCGCCGGATCGCCACCAGTGCGGGTCTATGCGTCGGCTTTACCCGACCCTCATCACCACCACGACACGGCGGCGATCAACTTGGAGTTCGAAAACGGCTCGATCGGCTCGATCGCCTACTTCGCCAACGGCTCATCGAAGATGCCAAAAGAATACGTCGAGGTGTTTCAAGACGGCGTGACGGCTGTCCTGAACGACTTTAAGAAGTTAGAGGTCTTTGGGGAACGCCGCAGTGAGCGAAAGAAGCTCTCCTTGCAAGACAAAGGGCAGGCGAACATGGTGCGAGAGTTCTTGGATTGCATACGCGAGGGTGGAGCGCCCCTGATCGAGATACGAGATCTGTTGGCAGTCACCCGGGCCACTTTCGCGGCTGTGGAATCGATTCAAACGCGGGAAGTGACGCCCGTTGCTTGAGCGGCCAGGAGTCTCTGAAGGGGAAGGTGCGACTTTCGGGAACATGCGCCGAGAGTTGCCTACGAACGCACCAACTAGATCAGCCTGATTTGAAACCGTGGGCTAACGCCCAGCGGCTGATGTTGCGGGGATTCCGCTCGGTCACCGGGTCGCGACGATCAGCCGGAATGCGTTAGCATCCGGTTTGTTGAAACCGTGGGCTAACACCGGCTAACGCCCGCCGGCTGATGACGCGCTGCAAGCGGCAACATTAGCCGTGCCGCGCAGCCTAAAGGTATAGATGAATGCTTGAATCGAGATGAATAGCTACGAACTTGGACATGTGAGAATTACCGGTGGCCGCGAGCAAGACATCTTGCGCGACATCGCGGAAGGTATCCGTAGTGGCAAGAAGCGGTATTGCATGCCGATGAATCTCACCAAGTATGTGATGTCTAAGCAAGATGCCAAACTGCGCGAGGTAGTGACTGCGGCGGATTACGTGATTGCCGACGGCGTGCCGATCGTGTGGCTGAGCCGCCGCGCGAGAATCAAAGATGTACATCGGATCACCGGCGTCGATCTCGCCGAATCGATCCTCAGTGTGGCTGCCAGGAAACAATGGGGGCTGTTTCTGTTGGGGGCGTCGCCCGGCAACCTGCTCGAGGCGACGAATCGGCTGGTCGAGGGCTTTCCCGGGCTCAATATTCTTGGCACGCAGGACGGCTACTTTGAGCCGAGTGACGTGCCGAAGATCTTGGAGCGCATTAACAACTGTCGCCCTGACGTGTTGTTGTTAGGCCTTGGCCTGCCGCAGAAAGAGTACTTTGTGCACGATCATCTCGCGAAACTGGACGTGGGTCTCTGCTTGCCGGTGGGCGGGGCGTTCGACATCTGGGCGGGTGCCAAGCAGCGGACGCCACCAGTTCTGCAAAAATTGGGGTTCGAGTGGCTTTATCGGAGCCTTTTCGATCTCAGCCGGGCAAAGCTAGTCCTGACGTACGGTGCCAGGTTTGCGAAAGACTTGGTATTGTACCCGCTGCGCGGGAGTTGACGGTCTGCTGGGCCGCTCCCGCAGTGCGGTAGTTGGCAGTGGGAGGCGTCCCGCGGGTGGGGCGTAGGGTCTTGGTGGCACGCCGGGTATTTTTGCTTCTGGTCGGCGCTTTCGGGCTTGCACTCATCGTCTGGCTCATAGGCGGCCGCTACACCCTGGAAAAGACTCTCACGGCGCTGGCGATACCGTGTGGCCTGATCTGGTTGGGATTGGGCGTGGCCCTCTGCACCTCTTGGCAGGCAAAGAAGCCGGCGCTTGTCGTTGCTGCTTGGTGCGATCTTCGCGGGGTTCACTTTCGCCGCTAACAGCGCTGCGAGTGACTGGCTCTGCTCGACTGTCGAATCAGAATTCTACGGACGGGATCCTTTCGAAGAGGAATCGTTCGATCTGTTGATTGCACTGGGTGGGAGTGTCAACTTCCTCGGCAACGGAGAAGCGCAAACTGGTACAGCAGGTGACCGAGCCGTGCTCGCCGCTAGGCTTTACCTGCGCGGAAAAGCGAAACATCTGGTTGCCACCGGCTTCGGGTTGATGCCCGACGGACAGCTCGACCCGATGGGAGGGGCCCGCGCTGCCGCCCGGATTTGGCAAGATCTGGGTGTGCCGGAGGATGCAATCTCCCTGGTACCGGGTGCCAATACCTCCGAGGAGACGCACGCCATCAAGCAGATCATCGAAGAGCGCGGAGCGCGGCGGGTCGGGCTGCTGACTTCCGCATGGCACCTGAAACGCGCAGTGCGGCTGGCCAGAAAACAAGGGCTGGACGTGGTGCCGATCCCGTCGGATTTTCGAAGCTACGCGCCTCAGCCCGAGAGCACCCTGCAGACCCTGCCGATCAGGCTCGTGCCGAATGCAAACAGCTTGTGGACCACGAGCCTCGTGCTCAAGGAGTACTTGGCGGCTATCGTGGGGAGGTGAACCCGCTGCGCGGGAGTTGGCAGTTGGCAGTTGGCAGTAGGGCCAGTTGGCAGTTGGCAGTTGGCGCAGGAATGGGGGAGTTGCGTTGGGCGGGTTTGAAGAGTTGGAGGTTTGGAGACGAGCCGTCGATTTGAGTGTCGCCATCTATCGCGAGACCAAAGAGCTTAAGGATTTTGGCTTTCGCGATCAAATCACGCGAGCTGGCCTGTCTATCGCGTCCAATATTGCCGAAGGCATGGAGCGATCGACCGCTGCTGATCGGTGCAAGTTTCTTGACTATGCTAAGAGGCCGGACCTTTGAGTAGGGTGCGGTTTCTTGAGGTATGACCGGCCGACGGCTCGGCAGAGCCGCGTCTCTTGACTCCCGCGGCGAGCTTAACCTTTAAGGTTGGGCGTGCCGAAGATCGGTTTCTGTGAGTATAATCAAGTCTTGCGATTTGTCTGAAACGGGACTGAGCGGTTCCAACTAGCGGCACTCTCCGTGGTGCCGTCTGCAAAGCAGGAGCCTCACTCGGTGAGCCGTCAGCAAAGTAGCGCTGTTACGGCACACGGAGTGTGCCTACTACCTTGTTTTGAGACAAAGCCAGTGTTCTCCCGATCCAAACCACTCTTGGCGGTTATGAGGCTGGCCAACTGCAAATTCCCGTGCAGCGGGTCTGTATGATGAGTCTGGAACACTCTGCCCCGGTAATTGAGTACCCGGAGTCGGATGGCAAACCGATGGGCGAGACGGATCTGCATATCCAGTGGATGTTTTGGCTTCGGGAGATGTTGAAGTGGCGATATCGTGGACAGCAGGTTTACGTAGCGAACAATCTATTGCTGTACTATCAGGAGGGTGACCCTACGAAGTTTGTCGTTCCCGACTGCTTTGTTGTCAAAGAGTGTGATCCGAAGCTCCGTCGTACCTTCAAAGTTTGGGAGGAGGGCAAGATCCCAAGTGTGGTTGTAGAGGTGACCTCGGCCAGCTCGCAGCGAGAGGACTCGGAATTCAAAGCGAAGTTGTACGCGCGGTTGGGAGTCAGCGAGTACTTCCTCTACGATCCGACGAAAGACTACCTTGACCCGGCTTTGCGTGGCTATCGGCTAGGCAAGGAACCAGGCTATGCGCCAATTGAACCGGATGCACAAGGGCGGCTGCGTTGCGAACAGCTTGGCATTCTGTTTTGTTTAGCGGAAGCTGACTTGGTGCTGACCGATCCGCAGACGGGTGAACGATTGTTGACGGAGGGCGAGTCGGAGCGGGCAGCGAGAACGCAAGGCCAGAAGATACTGGAGCAAGAGCGGGCAGCGCGACGGGCTGCAGAAGCCGAGCTGGACCGGTTGCGCGAACAGGTGAGAAGGCTGGGTGGCGACGCGTAGTCGCCAAGCGGACACAAAGGGACTTTGATGACGTACAACCTTGCGTGTGTCGTTGGTGCCAGACCCAACTTCATGAAGATGGCCCCCATCTTGAGAGCGCTCAACGCGCACCCGCAGATTCAACCCACACTCATCCATACTGGGCAGCACTACGATCGGAATCTCTCCGACGTCTTCTTCGAAGAGCTCCAGATGCCCAAACCGGACGTTCATCTGGATGTCCAAGCTGACAGCCAGCTCGCTCAGACAGGACGGATGCTCGAAGCATTGGAGTCTGTTTTTCAGGCAGCGACGTTTCATCGCTGCGTTGTGGTCGGCGATGTCAATTCGACGTTTGCCGCGGCTTTTGCCGCCAACAAGCGCGGTGTCCCAGTCGCGCACGTCGAGGCCGGGCTCCGCAGCTTCGATCGCAGCATGCCGGAAGAAATCAACCGACTGCTCGTCGACGAGCTGACCGACATGTATTTCGCCTCCGAGCAATCAGGTCTCGACAATCTGCTCAACGAAGGACGCGGCGACCGAAAGCTACATCTGGTCGGTAACGTCATGATCGATACGGTAATCCACAAGCTGCCCGAAGCGACGAGCAACGGAACATTAGAAAAGCTCGGTGTCGAGAAAGGAAAGTACGGCCTAGTCACTTTTCATCGGCCCTCGAATGTCGACCACAGGGATTGCCTAGCTGACGTCGTTGAGGTGCTTTGTTGGGCGGCCCGACAATTACCTCTCATCTTTCCTCTGCACCCGCGGACACGAAAACGTCTGGAGGAGTTCAACCTAGTCGATCAGCTCCGAGCGGCTCCGTCGGTCACACTGATCGAACCATTGGGGTACCTCGACTGCTTGGCACTTTCCTCGCAGGCTCGCATCGTCGTTACCGACTCTGGCGGACTGCAGGAAGAAACTACCGCTCTGGGAGTACCCTGCCTGACCATGCGGCAGAACACCGAACGGCCGGCGACGGTCGACGTGGGCAGCAATACACTCGTGGGAAACGATCGTGAACAGCTGAAGCGAGGCTTCACCGCTGTGCTTGATGGGACCTACAAACAGAGTGAAGTGCCCAAGTTCTGGGACGGTAGAGCGGCGGAGAGAATCGCAGAGATTCTGGCAGCGGAAGCCGCTGCCTTGCCGGCTGCCTGATCCGGCATTGCAGTGATCGGCTTTTCATTGCAAACGTGCGGCCAGCGAACCCACGTCGGACTCTTTTGAGTTGACTTTGTTTCCTGCTGTTCAACACCGTGCTGCGCCTGTTACTTGCATGGTCTGTCAGAACCAGCGAGGACTCTGATCTTTCTGTCCCAATTTTTCTGTCGTCAAGCAGATTAGCGAGCAGGTCTTGGATGACAGAAAGATTGGGACAGAAAGACGGCATGGCTTCAGAGCTTTCTCGAGTGAGTTGAACGTAGCTGCCAGCCGCGTGATGTTGATCCAGTGTATGCCATCCAACGCGGCGTACTGTCTGTAGCAGAACTTCAATCGCGCAGCCGCAACGCATAGCTGTAGTCGATTTTCTGTCCCAATCTTTCTGTCGAGACAGAGAATTGAGAACAGGAGCTGATCCTATGGCCAGACACAAACCGTACGCTTCGGGACGCGCGGCGCGAAAACGATCCGAAAGGACCAGACGACGCAGGTTGGCTCTGCTACCGCTCGAGCCGCGCATCCTGCTGACCGCCATCATTACAGTCGATCCCCCGGCTAACTCGCACGTGGCTGCGCCCAACTCCGATGTCTCGGTGACATTCGATCAGCCTATCAATCCGGCCACAGTCAGCTCGCTTTCCTTTGCGGTGCACGCGATGCAACACCGGCAACTGGTGGGGCCGACGGCATCGCTGAGTACAACGGGAAACACCGTCGCGCTCAACCCCAGCGCTGACTTCTCGCCGGGAGAACTGGTGCAAGCTACAGTCACTGCCAACGTGCAAAGTACCAGCGGTGACCCCGCAGTCCCTTTTGTCTGGCAGTGGCGAGCTGGCGCACCTTTCGGGACCGGCGTTTTTGCCGCGGATCCACAGATACTCGGCGATCACCTCTCGCTGGGCGTGGCTCTTGGTGATCTCGACAGCGACGGTGATCTCGACGCCGTTACGGCCAACTATACTCAAGCAAATCGTGTCTGGCTCAACAGCGACGGACAGTTTGTCGACAGCGGTCAGGAACTCGGCGGCACTGTTGCCAGCTCGGCGGTTCAACTCGGGGACTTTGACGGCGACGGCGACCTCGACGCGTTTATCAGCAACTATAACGCGGCCAACCGCCTCTGGCTGAATGATGGCGGTACCTTTACCGATAGCGGCCAGTCGCTCGGCGACCATGCCAGCACCGGCGTTGCGGTGGGTGACCTCGACGGGGACGGCGACCTCGATGCTCTTGTCACCAACACCCAGCAAGCTAACCTGGTGTGGATCAACAGTGGGGGCCTCCTTTTAGCAGTGGCCAAGCACTTGGCGATGGAGACAGTAACGATGTTGCACTCGGAGATTTTGATGCAGATGGGGATCTCGATGCGTTCGTTGCCAATGGCGGCGCCAATCGCGTCTGGGTCAACGAGGGCGGTGTCTTCAGCGACAGCGGGCAGGCCCTTGGTACCCACGACAGTCTCGCCGTTGCACTCGGGGATCTCGACGCTGACGGCGACCTCGATGCGTTTGTAGCCAACTATGACGGTGGGCAGGCCGACCGTGTTTGGTTGAACAGCGGCGGTACTTTCTACGACAGTGGTCAGACGATTGGCAATTCCTACAGCTACTACACTGCGCTTGGCGACCTCGACGCTGACGGTGACCTCGATGCCTTTGTCACGGGCAGTGGCCAAGCGAATCGCGTCTGGCTCAACAGCGCAGGTCTGTTTACAGACAGCGGCCAAGCTCTCGGCGATCATGAGAGTACTGGGGTGTCTCTTGGCGATCTCGACGGTGACGGCGACCTTGACGCTTTCAGCACGACGCTTGCGGAAGGACACCGCATTTGGATCAACCAAGCGCCTACGATTTCAGTACTTCCGCAGTCCTTGATTTTGCTTGAAGGTGATTCCGGAACCACCACGTTCGCGTTTACTGTCGAGCGGCTCTTTGATACCCGTGGTACGGTGACAGTCGACTACGCCTTTGCTCCCAGCAGCTCGAGTCCCGCACAACCCGACGACTTTGTGGGCGGGGTCCTGCCTGCCGGTACGCTGACGTTTGCGGACGGCATCAGCAGCTTGCCGCTGTCGATCGAAGTGGTCGGCGACACCACGGTGGAGGACAACGAGGAGTTTTCACTGACGCTCAGCAACGTCAGCGGTGCCGGCGCAGTCTTGGGCAACGCGGTTGCTACAGCGCGCATCCGCAACGACGACGCTCTCGATTTTGGCGATCTACCTGCCCCCTTTCCCACGCTCTTAGCCGACAACGGTCCCACCCACAACGGTGTCGGACCGCTCTTGGGCACAATCCGAGACACCGAACAGGACGGTTTTCCTAGTGCGAACGCCGATGGTGACGATACCGATAGCACACCCGACGACGAAGATGGTGTTGCGTTCGCCGCAGGGATTTTTGCGGGCCAAACGGCAGCTGCCATCACCGTCGAAGCCAGCTCGGCGGCGAGACTTGATGCCTGGATCGACTTCGATGGCGACCGTTCCTTTAGCGGTCCGGCTGAACAGATTTTCTCCAGCCAAGTAGTTGCAGCTGGCGACAATCTGCTCACTTTTGCTGTCCCAGCAGACGCCCGGCAGGGTAGGGCGTTCGCCCGCTTTCGTCTCAGCACTGCTGGAGGACTGTCTCCGGGCGGTGCCGCGGACGACGGAGAAGTGGAAGATCATGTGGTGGAGATCCAAGCCCCGCGGGGCAGTGGGCAGTTTGTCGACAGCGGTCAGAGTCTAGGAGATCACGGCAGCTTCAACGTGGCACTTGGCGATCTCGACGGGGATGGAGACCTAGATGCGTTCGTCGCCAACTACTACGCGGGGACCGGCGCCGCGAATCGAGTCTGGTTCAACCAAGGCGGCGCTTTCAGCGATTCGGGCCAGACCCTGGGTATGGATGACAGCACCTCGGTGGCGCTTGGCGATCTCGACGGGGACGGGGACTTGGATGCTTTTGTCACCAACAGCTACGAAGCAGATCGTGTCTGGTTGAACGACGGGGGCGTCTTTGCGGATGCGGGGCAGAGCCTCGGCGACCACGACAGTTCTGGTGTTGCACTCGGTGACCTGGATGCCGACGGCGATCTGGACGCCTTTGTGGCAACGTATGGCCAAGGACACCGCCTGTGGATGAACGACGGTGGGCAGTTCACAGACAGCGGCCAAACGCTGGGTGATCGAAGTGGCATTGGAGTCACACTGGGCGACACGGACGGCGACGGCGATTTAGACGCGCTCGTCGCGAACCGCTACGCGGGCAACCGAATTTGGCGGAACGTCGGCGGTGTCTTCAGTGACAGCGGCCAGACCCTGGGCAATCACGACAGCTTTGATGTCGCATTGGGCGACGTTGATAGCGACGGCGACTTGGACGCAATCGTTGCAAATCGCTATGAGGGCAATCGCGTTTGGGTCAACGACGGTGGTCGGTTTTCCGACAGTGGCCAAAGTTTGGGGGATCACGCGAGTCTCGGCGTGGCGCTCGGGGACCTGGACGGAGACGGCGACTTGGACGCCCTGGCGGGCAACTCGTATGAAGGCAACCGCATTTGGTTGAACGATGGTGGCCAGTTCAGCGACAGCGGTCAGAGTTTGGGTATCCAAGATACTGTCCATGTCGCGTTGGGAGATCTGGACAACGACGGTGATCTGGACGCGCTGGCCGCTAACTTCTTCGAGGGCAATCGGATTTGGGCTGAATCAGACGACGACCATCTCGGTGTCACCATTCCAGTTGGTCTTAGCCGAAGGTAACTCGGGTACTACCGCTTTTGACTTTACCGTTAATCGAGACTTCGACACGCGGGGTCAAACGACGGTCGAATTTGCCTTCACCGCTGGCGGCGAGGGATCCGGTCGATCTAGATGATCTCGCTGCGGGGTTGCTCCCCAGTGGAACACTGGTGTTTGCAGACGGTGTCGCTTCCCTGCCACTGTCCATCGACGTTGTCGGAGATGAAGTTCAGGAGAACGACGAAGGCTTCTTGCTCGTCTTGTCGTCCCCAGCGGGTGGCAACGCGCAACTGGGTATCGCCACCGCGGGCTGGTGTGGTTCGGAATGACGATAACATCGACTTGGGTGACGCGCCTGCGGCGGCGCGAACGCGACTGGCCGATAACGGTCCGGCGCACGTTGCGGTTGGACCTACTTTGGGTTCAGCGCGTGACACCGGAAGCGGATGGCCAGCCGAGCGATAGTGCGGACGGCGATGATTTGGCGGGAACACCGGATGATGAAGACGGGATCACGTTCTTGGCGACGGTCTCCGCCGGCCAGTTAGATGCCGAAGTGGCCGTCGTTGCCAGTGCTGATGGGCTGCTGGACGCGTGGATCGACTTCAACGGCGACCTCTCGTTCGACGGCGCTAACGAGCAGGTTTTCGCCAGCCGCGCCGTCCTAGCTGGCAGCAACCTACTGAGTTTTTCAGTGCCCGGCAGCCGCTCGGCAAGGGACAAGTGTCGCCCGTTTCCGCCTCAGCACAACAGGGGGGCTTGCCCCCACCGGCGGTGCCGCCGACGGTGAGGGTCGAAGACCAGATTGTCATGATCGAGCCTCCGACTGGAAGTGGGCTGTTGTTTTGACAGTGGGCAGAGCCTCGGAGACCACGGCAGCTTCGGTGTCGAACTGGGTGACTTGGACGGCGACGGCGACTTGGATGCCTTTGAAGCGGGGTTGGGAAGCAACCGGATTTGGATTAACGAAGGCGCGTCGTTCATCGATAGTGGACAGCTCTTGGGTGATCGGGAAAGCACGGACGTTGCACTCGGGGATGTAGACGGAGATGGCGATTTGGATGCAGTCGTCGGGAACCGCGATTCCGGCAACCAGGTGTGGTTGAATAGTGCTGGAGTGTTTACGGTCAGCGGTCAAAGTTTGGGCGCGAACAACACCAACGGCGTAGCGCTGGGCGATTTGGATGGCGACGGGGATCTGGACGCGATCACAGCGAACGGTGATGGGGCCAATCGGGTGTGGCTAAACGAAGCGGGCGTCTTTATCGACAGCGGACAGAACCTGGGGAGCGAGACAAGCACCGATGTCTCGCTCGGCGATCTGGACGGTGATGGGGATCTGGATGCGATCTTTGTCAACGTGCTGTCGAATCGCATCTGGTTGAACGACACAGGCCATTTTACCGACAGTGGTCAAGTGCTGGGGGACCACAACAGTCGCGGTGTGGCTCTGGGAGATCTTGATGCTGATGGCGACCTGGATGCGGTCGTGGCTAACTACTTTGATGGACAGTCGAACCATGTGTGGCTTAACTACGGGGGTGAGTTCGTCGACAGCGGGCAGACGCTAGGGGATCACAATAGCTACGGAGTTTCTCTCGGCGACCTCGACGGGGACGGCGACCTCGACGCGATCGTGGCCAACAGCGACCAAGGCAACCGGATTTGGTTGAATCGTGCGGGTGTGTTCAGCGACAGCGGCCAGCACCTGGGTACGCACGACAGCCTGGACGTCACGCTTGGCGACGTCGACGGTGACGGCGATCTGGACGCCATGGTCGTCAATATCTCACAGGGAAATCGAGTCTGGTTGAACCAATCCGCCACGTTTTCCGTGTCCCCCAGGACGCTCGTGCTGGGTGAAGGCAACAGCGGGTTGACACGATTTGTTTTCGAGGTGACGCGCGAGTTCGACACGCGCGGCGCGGGTTCGATTGACATTTCGTTTGCCCCCAGCGGCAGTGATCCGGCGGAGCCGGACGATTTGCTGGGCACATTTCCCGACGGCACACTCGACTTTCCAGACGGAGTTAGCAGCCGGCTGATTGCCGTCGAAGTGGTCGGCGATACCGTCGCCGAGAACGACGAGGAGTTCACTTTGGTGCTCTCCAATCCGGTGGGTGTCAACGCCACGATAGGTTCGGCAACCGCGGTAGCCACCATCCGCAACGACGACAACGTCGATCTTGGCGACTTGCCGGCGCCTTTCGCAACCCTGTTGGCGGACAACGGACCGGCACACGCCGCCATTGGCCCGACGCTGGGGAGTGGGCGGGATACGGAGGCGGACGGTCAGCCGAGTGCCGCCGCCGATGGCGACGATACGACCGCCGCGCCGGACGAAGATGGAGTGAGTTTCGCTGCCACGATTTTCGCCGGACAACTAGACGCGAGCTTGACGGCCACGGCAAGCGAGGCGGCGCTGCTGGACGGGTGGATCGACTTTGATGGGGATGGCACGTTTTCCGGTGCCCGGGAACAGGTCTTCGTGAGCGCGCCGGTGCAGGCCGGTAGCAACACCCTGGATTTCGTCGTGCCGCCCGATGCCCGGGTTGGCGAGACCTTCGCCCGCTTCCGGTTGAGCAGCGCCGGAGGGCTAGCGCCTATCGGTGGCGCCGCCGACGGGGAAGTTGAGGACTACAGGTTGTCGATCCTGCCACCCGGCGGTGTGGGGCGTTTCGACGACAGTGACCAAAACTTGGGAGATCACAGCAGCTTCGCTGTCTCGTTAGGGGACGTTGACGGGGACGGAGACTTAGATGCGTTCGTCGCTGCCTTGCGAAATGCCGATCGCATTTGGTTGAACGATGGAGGCACGTTCAGTGACAGTGGACAGACGCTCGGAGATCACCAAAGTGGGGCGGTTGCCCTTGGCGACTTGGATGGCGACGGAGACTTAGACGCATTCGTTGCCCAGCGGGATGGTGGGAATCGCATTTGGCAGAACGACAACGGCACTTTCAGCGACACCGGCCAACTGCTAAGTCGTGGCGAGTCGCGGGGAGTTGCCCTCGGAGATCTCGATGGCGATGGGGACCTGGATGCGATCGTTGCCAACCTGGACGGAACCAACCGTATCTGGTTGAACGAACTAGGCACGTTTAGCGACAACGGACAGACTCTCGGCAGTGACGCGAGTGTCGCGATCGCGTTGGGGGATCTTGATCGCGACGGCGATTTAGACGCATTCGTGGCTAACGATGGTGCGAACAGCGTCTGGCTGAACGAGGACGGCCGCTTCACGGATAGTCGTCAGCAGCTGGGCGACCACGATAGCAGCGGTGTTTCCCTGGGCGACTTGGACGGTGACGGCGATTTGGACGCATTCGTCGCTAACTATTCAGGTGGAGAAGCCAACCGCATCTGGCTCAATGATGGCGGAGTTTTCACCGATAGCGGACAGATGTTGGGTGATCACCGCAGCTACAAGGTCGCGCTCGGTGACTTGGACGGCGACGGCGATCTAGATGCGTTTTCGGTCAATAGCCTGCAAGCAAATCGCATTTGGACGAACGACGCTGGCCAGTTTGAAGCCACCGGCCAGAGCCTGGGCGACGGCGATAGTTTGGACGTCGCCCTTGGTGACCTGGACGGCGACGGCGACCTGGATGCGCTGGTGGCCAATTTCTTGGCAGGCGACCGAGTGTGGCTAAACCAAGTTCCGGTACCACGAGCGACATTAGAAGTCGATGAGACGACCATCCCCGAGGCGAACGGCGTAGCGACCGTGACAGTCACGCTCTCCGAAGTTGCTGGCGAACCGGTTACGGTAGAGCTTGGATTCACCGGCACTGCCACCGCCGAGGACTTCGCGGCATCTGCGACTCAGGTGGTGATTGCCGCCGGAGCGACGAGCGGGTCGGTGACCGTGACCGCGGTTCAAGACACCGCAGATGAAGCAGACGAGACGGTTGTTGTCGACATCTCGTCAGTTGTGGGTGGCAAAGCGGCAGGTGAACAGCAAGTGACGATCACGATCACCGATGACGACGAGCGAACTGGTTTGGTTGTGACATCGCTGTCCCCGACCAGCACCGGGTTTGTCGCAGAGTTCAGTGGCGAACTCGAGACAAGCTCGTTGAACCTCTTTGGTTCGCCGACCGACGTAGTGTTGCAAGGCCAGACGAGTGGTCCTGTCAGCGGCTCGTTAGTCGTCGGTGCCTCGGCGACGCAGGTGACGTTTATCAGGACGGCCGAGCCGCTGACCGCGGACACGTATACGGTCAGACTGCGGAGCGGAGCCGACGCATTTCAGTCGGTGGACGGTTTTCTCCTGGATGGTGATGACGACGGCACGGCAGGCGACGACTTTGTAACTTCGTTTACGGTCGACCCCTCGCCGCCAAATACGATTACGGTCGACCTGCCGGACTTTGTCCGTGGCCCTGGGCAAGACGTCAACCTGCCGGTCGATTCCACGAACGGAATTCCACTTTCGCTGAGTGATGGGACAGACGTGCGAGCTGTCGATCTGCAGATCCGCTTCGACTCTCAGCTGTTGGAGATCGTGGGAGCGACGGTGGCGGATGGTATGCCGGCGGGTGCGGCGGTGACGCTGGACACATCGACCGCCGGTTTGGCGGTTGTCAACTTCACGAGCCCGTCAGCTTTGCCCGAAGGACGCTCGACATTGGTCAATCTGTTGGCCCGTGTGCCGACGGCGAACGCCAATGCGATTTACCGCAGTAAGCAAGTATTGGATCTGCACAGCGTGTCGGTACGCGACGCGGGTGCAAATCCACTGCCTGTATTGGCGGACGATGCGATCCATGTTTCGATGTATTTGGGAGACGCTTCGGGGAACGGACGGATTAACGCTGCCGATGCGTCACGGGTGGCGCGGGTGGCCGCCTTGCTGGAAACCGGTTTCCCGGCTGCTCGCCTGGCTGACCCGACTCTGACCGGGGACGTCACTAGGAATGGAAGGATCAACGCATCTGACGCAGCTACGGTCGCCAGATTCGGCGCGTTGCTGCCGGCGCCTCAGATTCCCCCGGTTCCCTTCGGGGTCGTCACGACTCCGATCACCGGTGGGCCCGATCCGCGGCTGCGAATCCCCAGAGATTTAACCGCCGCTGCCGCGGGCTCGGTTACCGTGCCCGTCTACCTGGACAGCGTGATTGATCTCCAGGCTCCACATCGATTGGCAGGTGTGGATGCCGTGATTCGATTCGACCCCAACGTTTTAACGGTGACCTCGATCACAGCTGGCGGGTTTGTCACACGCGATCATACCTGGGCGATCTTCCCAAACGTCGACAATGAGTCAGGGCGGATTGTCATCTTGGCTTTTACCGGTACCCCAGTAGCTGGTGTTTTTTCCGACGTGCTGGTTGACATTCACTTCGCGGTAAGTCCGACTGCACCATCCGGCGCGACCGCCATCAACCTCGTTGCTTCGGATGGCGCCGCAGTCACCGACTTGTTGGACGAACAGGACGGATTCTTGACGCTCGATGGGCCGCTGACCAATGCCCCGGACGATCCGGTCGACGGACTGCTGACGATCTACGCGAACACGGGTGGGTGGTCGCTGGTGAAGCACCGGGCTGACGCAGTGCAGCCAGGCCATCGAGCGGTACCGGCGTCCGTGCGGTACGCTGGTACGAGGCGGGACGATGGCACGGCGCGGCAGATCGAGTCGGAGAAATCCAGGCGAGTGCTTCCGGCCGTGAGTGCCATGGATGACGAAGGATATCTGCGATCGGTGGACCATCTGTTCGCCGAGTTGGGAGATCTCCAACCGCTACCTACAGAGTGAGAAAATTCGTGCACCGATTGCACTTGCTGTTTTTGCTTACTGTGCCGACGACTGTGTTGGCGACTGACGTTGTCGAGGTCGCTCGGTCCTATCCAGACGGTGGTGGCTACAACCGTCAGTGGGCCGGATCGGGAACTCCGGAGGCCTTGCGTTTCAAAGGCGAGCAGATCTTAGCGAAAGGGAAGGGTGGTACCTACTGTTGTGGATTCACCTTCACGGTGGCGTTCAAGGTCGCCCAGCAACGTCGCCTGTTGGTTGACAAGACGGTGGAAGAGATTCGGACCTTTCAAAAGCGTTGGTATGGGGTGAAAGATCAGAGCGGCGGTACGCTTTGCGTCTTCGCCGTCGAGCGGCTGGGGATCGGCAAAGCCGTCACGCACGCCGATGCGAAGCCGGGAGACATGGTACAGTTCTGGCGAACCGATCAAACGGGACACAGCGTGATGTTGCTAGAGTGGATTGAGGAACAAGGCCAACGGCTTGGAATCCGATATCGCAGCTCGCAAGCGTCCACCGAGGGAATTGGTGACCGCACCGAGTACTTTAGTGACGTGCCGGGGAGGGGAGGGAAGATTCTCCGTCAGCGAACCTACGTCTGTCGGCTCAAACGACGAAAGTAGCAGGCACACTCCGTGTGCCGTCCGCCTGGCTTGGTTATGGCATGGGACGTGCGTACTATTTAGTTACGGCGTGGTTACGGCACGCGGAGCGTGCCTACTACTTTGACGGCGCGATGAGCGTGGGTATTACTTTGGAGCAGTCATCGTTTGTTCGAGCTGTTTGATCCTGATGGTGACTATCGCGTTACTGCCGGGAGTAATTTGCCGCATTGGTACCAACCTGGCGTTACGTATTTCGTCACGTTTCGAACGGCAGACTCTATCCCGGTACAGGTGTCGAGACGGTGGCATTTGGAACGCGAACGATGGCTCGAAGAACGGGGGATCTCGACGTCGGCAGCGAACTGGAAAGACCAACTTGCAGCGCTTTCTCGCGACAAACGAAAGCAATTTCACGAGACCTTTTCCCGTGAGTATCTCGAGCACCTCGACAGGGGATGGGGTGCATGTGTGCTTCGTCGCAGATAGCCTGATGTACTTTGACGAGGATCGATACCACATGGGGGACTTTGTGGTGATGCCGAATCATGTGCATCTGCTGGTCTGCTTGATTGGCGAGATTGACGTCCTTGACCAGTGCTACTCGTGGAAGAGGTTTTCGGCCGGCAAGATCAACAAGACGCTGGGGAAATCGGGACGATTTTGGCAGGAAGAGAGTTTCGATCATCTTGTGCGATCACCGGAACAGCTGGAAGCAATTCAACGGTATATCGCGACCAACCCTAGACGACTTTGCCAGGGAGAGTATTACGTGCGTCAGTTAGGAAAGTAGCAGGCACACTCCGTGTGCCGTCCGCCTGGTTTGGCATGGGACGTGCGTACTATTTAGTTACGGCTTGGTTACGGCACACGGAGTGTGCCTACTACTTTGGTTGCGGCACGCGGAGCGTGCCTACTACTTTGGTTACGGCACGCGGAGCGTGCCTACTACTTTGGCGGCATGCGGATTGTGGGTACTACTTTAGTCGAGCGTATTTGTCGGTTGTGATAGTTGTAGCGATCGGAAAGGTCTTGCCGTGTGGTAGCCAGTTGGTGGTGAATTCGGACTGGGAATCCGATACCGATACTGGCAATGAATACCGGACCAAAACAAGAGCCAGAGCAGCCTCGTTCGACGACCACGACGCATTCCGCGGTCGACAAGAACACACTTCTCCGCAAGAAATTGTTGGAGATGATCAAGAAGAACGAGGAACTTCGGCAGGCCAAGCCCAGATAGGCTGCCGAAGTCGGGCGCCCGCTTCCTGTGAAGAACGCCACCCTGGCGTTCTTCAATCTGCTATGCGCGAAACAGCTGCGCGTCTTGCAATTCAACGACCGACGTTGCTGATTTGGTGCCCACGTCGGTCACGCAGCCAGTCGGTACGACGCTCGTTGAGCCGACAAGTCTAGACTTTCGCGTTGTTGGACTCGCTGTCCACGCCCGGTGGCGTAAACTGAAATCCTCGGCTTTGGCTGAAGAACGCCAGCGGGTTGTCATAGACAACTTGCCGAATGAGCTGTTCGGAGTGACCTCGCCGACGCATCTCGAGAATGAAGTCCGGGACCGCGGTTGGCTTCGAGGGCCCCCAGTCACCGGCGGAGTTAACCAGCAGTCGCTCGGGCCCATACATCTCGACGATATCCGCAGCTCTCTGAGGCGTGCATTTGGAGATCGGATAAAGCGTCATGCCTGCCCAAAACCCCTCGTCGCGGACGTGCCGCACCGTATGTTCCTCGACGTGGTCCACCAGTACACGACCGCGGTCGACACGGCTGTGGTCACAGAGCATGTCGAGGATCATTCGCGTACCCTGATACTTGTCTTCCAGGTGAGGGGTGTGGATGAGAATCTGCTGGTTGTGGTTGATTGCCAACTCAACATGTTCCATGAAAATAGTGGCCTCGTTCTTGGTGTTCTTGTTGAGGCCGATCTCGCCGATCCCCAGCACGTTGGAGCGGTCTAAGAACTCGGGAATCATCGCGATGACTTCACGTGACAGGCTCACGTTTTCCGCCTCCTTGGCGTTAATGCACAGCCACGTGAAGTGCTGGATCTTGTACTGGCTGGCGCGGTTCGGCTCGAACTCCGTCAGCTGTCGAAAATAGTCGCGAAAACTCTCCACGCTGCCGCGATCGAATCCGGCCCAGAACGCCGGCTCGCTCATCGCCACACATCCCATTTTTGCCAAGGTCTCATAGTCATCGGTGGTGCGGGACACCATGTGAATGTGCGGGTCAAAGTAGTACATACACGATTCTCCGTGATGTGGTGGCGGCGGCTCGGTTGCCACCGCGCTGAATCTGTTGTCTGACGCGCTTCCGGAACGCGTCGCGGGTCCGCCCTAGCGATCCGAGGTCATTCCGAACTGCTCACGCCAGTCGTCATCGTACTGTCGCGAGAAAATCAACTGAACCTGCTCCGCCCGATCTCTTTGCTCGCCTGCCGCAACTTGTAGGGCCTCTGAGAGGAGGCTCATCCTCGGATCTCCCTCGACCGAGCCCTGGGCCCGGTCGAGCCGATCGAAGGAGGCGGCCAGCTCAAGCACTTTCGCGCGAATCTCCAGAAACTCGCGGTCGATGATCTCTTTGGCGGTGAGGGTAGCGGGCATGGTACAAGCTCGGCGGGGGCGTGTTGTGCGGGCCTTTCAATGAGGCATGTCTGCTTCCAGTTTCTCTAGTCGAACGGTGGAAATCAAGCAGAAGAGCCCGGCCGGTTGGGAGCGACCATACCGGTTCTAGTGGCTGAGCAGTTAGTTCTCCTGAGGAAAGACGATTGTGCGGGGTAGTTCAGGGAATTGCGGTTAAGTTTGTCGGGGACGCTCAGGTTGTCTGGGGTTTGGCGTCGATGTCAACTGAGCGGGCCAGAGGGCCGTGACGGCAGGTCGCCGCGCCTCTGACCTTCTTCCACCCTCATCGCTGCGGCCGGCGGGTGAACACGTGTGGGCTAGGCTTTCGTGGGGGGAAACTCACCAATACACGATCTGAGCTCGGCAGTGACCACAGGCCTTGAAAAAACGCTCAAGCTACTGGCCTCGACGAACAACGATGCTGCAACGACGCTATTGTTGGGCGCCATTGACAGTGCGGACCGGGAGGTTCAGGCAGGCGCATTGCGGAGCCTTGTCAAACGCCGCAGTCCGGCAGGTCACGCCGCGCTGTTGCGGCGATGGGACAGTTTGAGCGAGCGGCACAAAGCGGCCATTGCCGAACAGCCCCATCGCATGTCTGGTGCCCTCCGTGATGCTGTGTTGAGCGGCGACGAGGAGCTTTCTGCGAAGGCTCTGGATGCAGTTGTCCGACTGCGGGAGTACGATCTCGTTCCGACATTGATCACGGCCGCTGAAGACAAGGCCAATCCGCGCGCGGCCGACGCGGCTCGAACCGTCATTGCGCTTTGCGAACTGCTGTATGAGGAAGTGGCTGGTCCCCGCGACCGCCGCTTGCGGCGTGACCCGCGCAGGATGCGGAAGTTTGTTCTTAGCTCGCTGGAGGTGTCGGTCAACCGATTCGACCTTCACAAACGCGGCGAGATTCTTGAGGCCTTCGTGCTGTTGGCGGCTCACGACAACCTGCTGTTGCGACAGTTGCTGCAAAACGTACACGGCAAGCCGTACCTTCAAATCACTCGGATCTTGGGACAAAGTACGCGGCCCGCGATTCAAGAGCTGCTGCTGGATTTCCTCGAGGATCCTCATCCGCCCTCCACGATTCACACCACGCTTTCGCGACGCCGTGACATGCCATTCTTGAGGAGGTTCTTCTCTAGGTTTTGTGATGATCCACGGAAGGTCTACCGAATCAACGCCAGGAGAATTGAGTCGTTCAGCTGGGGCCGAGACGCCGCCAAGATCTTGAAGGCGGTGAGTGACGATGAACAAAGAGGGCTGGTCCAGCTACTGAAGGCATCGGGCATCAATCGGCTTGAGGTCTTCAGGGTTGTGCAGTTGGCGATCGCACAGGGGGGGACACCGGCCAAACAAGCGGCCTCGGCAATGCTGGCGGAGTTCCACGGGGCCGACGCCAATCGACTCGTGCTGGAGTGCCTAAAGGACACCGATCCCGTGGTAAGAGCCAACGTTGTTGGCCAACTCCGCGAACGCGGCATCCCCGGCGCGATGCAAAAGTTGATCGAAGCGATCGATTCTCCCGACGATGTGGTTAGCGAAGCAGCGCGTGTTTCCCTCAGCGAGTTTAGTTTCGAGCGACTGCTCAGTTCGTTTGATTTACTCAGCGAGGACGTGGCGAGGACAACCGGGTGGCTGGTCAAGCGGGTCGATCTCAGCGCGATTGAGAAGCTGACTGATGAATTCGATTCTCCTTCCCGCACCCGTCGACTGCGGGCTCTTGCTGTTTCCGTAGCCATGGGAGCAGTCCAGGACGTCGAGCAAAAAGTGCTTGAAATGCTGGCGGATTCGGATCACTTTATCCGAGCCGAGGCGGCGAGGGCCGCAGCGCAGTGTGACTCGCACGCGACTCGCGTTGCTTTACGTGACCTACTGCTGGACAGAAGCCCGTCGGTCCAGGAAGCCGCGGAACAGACGCTGCAGTCGTTTGCCGAGTCGACAACCCCTCCGCCGCCAGTCGTCCGGGACCCCGCCGGCACGACCGCCGATCTGCTCGAGTTTTCGCGTGGGAGCCTACCGTGAACGTCATCTGGTTGGGATCGCTCGGGACGTTGATCGGCCAAGGGGGCTATCTGCACATGGGCCGTAGGTTCCAACGCGGCGCCGGTGGGAATTCGGGGGAACTGTTGGTGCTGGTCCTGAGTTTGGTCGCGGTCGTGGCCGTCGCGATTTTGATCAGCCGGTACACGGCAAGACGCCGGGCACCTGGCTTCTTCAGCAACAGCCAGCTGTTCATGGATCTTTGCCGCGAGCACCAGCTCGACTGGACAGATCGCCGGCTTCTAAAGCAGCTGGCGGTTCACCACGAGCTGAACCCCTGCCAGCTGTTTCTGGAGCCAGTGCGATTCCAGGAAGTTGAGGGTGATCTGTCACGCCTAGCACCCCGACTCAGCGCACTGCGAGCGCAGCTGTTCGCCGACGAGGACCAGAACGAGCCGCAGGACTGACGTGCCACGTCGTGACGTCAGCTCTCCCGAACATCATTTGTTACGCGGTGGCGTCATCCATGCCATGACTCGGCCACTTGTTTAGAAAGCGCTGCGCCTCGGCGGTCGCCGTTCGGGGAACTCAGACTCTGGGTTGTCGTCTGCGGCGGGTGCCGTCGTCGTCTCCCGCTGGTCGCGGCGGCGCCCCAACGTGACCGAACGGCTTTCGGCCTTGTAACCCATCAAGTCGAGCAGCACGGGCAGGGAGATCTCTTGAACGCCCAGCATCTTTGCGTTAGTTCGCATCTGGCCGTATCCGTTCAGTCCGTCTCTGTCGGTAGGTTCGTCCCCCAGCACCAGGTAGCGTGTGCCGGCCGAGAGCTCTCCTTGAATGCGGCCATCTTTGAGCACCTCGGCGTCGATCTCTCCACCGCCAGCCGCGATGATGCTGCGTACCAATGGCAAATCGCTGCCCTTGTCTTTGTCGATATCAATGACTCCAGCCAGCGCAAAGCGAACCCTGCGACCTGGTTTCCAGGCCGGCGAGAAGATCAGATCTCCTTTCATGATCGGGTTCGCTGGGTGGTCGTCGACAATGCGCCCTTCGGCCAGGTGCGCGCCCAGCACACGGGTAACTTCGATTTTCCCTTTGGAGACATCGGCTTTGCGCGCCACGCGCCCTTCTTCATCGGATTCGCGCCGCGGTGCCACGTTCATGGCGTCCTGATCAAAAATGCTGAACGTCGTCTGCCGCATTAGCCCATCTGCGCTTCCTAAACTGATCCAGACCATGCGAGAACCCTGATTCACGCCGTAGACCACTCCATCTGGAGTTTCGAAGGGCTCGTCAACCAACTGGGCAATTCGATCTAGCTGGGTTTGGACTGTCTTCTTCGTATTGTCAAGTTCGGCGAGCGTGTTGGCCTGTTGCTGCTCGAGGACCTGCTTTTCGTTCCGCAGTTCTTCCGTTGTTTTGCTCAACGTTGCCAGGTTCTCTTGTTCTCGCCGCTGGACTTCCGCCCGCGCGTCCGCATAGGTCTGGTGCTCACTCTGCAGATCGGTCTTGGCTTCGTCCATCATGCGCTGCGCCTCGGCTGTGCGCGATTTCTCTTGCTTTTCAAGCTCCTCTTTTTCCCTGGTGAGCTGCGCGACTTGTCCGTCAAGTTCGGCATTGTCCACGTTCTTTTTCTTGAGTGCCATGATCAGGTACTCGGGCAGCGCTCCGTAGTTTCGTCTTTCGGGCGGGAGCCCTTCACCGTAGTTAGACATGTCGCTCTGATACTTGTCATCAATGGCCTTCATCGCGGCGTCCGAGACGACCTGGGACTGCACCTGTGTAAACTCTGCTTCGGTCCGTGGTGTGGCGCCCAAGATGTGCTGCAGATACTGGAGCTGCATGCTCTGGCTTCCGTAATTACTCTGTAGCTCGGCCAGTGTGCTCTGCGCACCTGCCTCTTTGCGCTTCGCCTCCTCAGAACTGCGATAGAAAACGAATGTCAGGACGGCCAGGACGACCGACACCATGACGAACAAGATCAGCGCAATCTGAAGACCTTGGCTTTCTCGATTAGCCATTTTCGCTACTCCTCGAGTTGCGACACTCCGCAAAGGGGGGGTTCGTGTGGCGACGTCGGAGCCACGTGATGATAGGATTTATCAGCCCAGCCTCGGGGGTCTGGGAACGTGTTGCCGAGGCGAGGAAAGAAAACCTACTAAACCAATGTGCGATAAGTACCTACGTCGAGTGTAAATGGGCCCCTGGGGGGTGTCAAGCGCGCCGTAAGTGGTTGCACGGCAGTGAGCTACTGCCGCCTGACACCACTAGTTTGTCGTAACCCGAAGCGTTAGCGAGGGGAGTTGATGTACCAACGTAAGTAATTCCCTCGCTTACGCTTCGGGTTACGATTGAGGCGAAATGCGCAACCGAAAAAAAGCGTCAGCGAGGGGAGAGTTTGGTGGTACCCACGCATCCAACCCCTCGCTTACGCTTCGCACTTCGGATTGACGCGACCCCCACGGCGAGCAACGCCATAGATAGGACTGCGATGGGTGGGACCAAGAGCCAGAGGATGTTCGCTGGGTTCGATGACATTCCCGGTTCCGCGGAGGACGCCTCCGAGGAGGGGGGGACCGGGCTGCGGTTGCGCGGGCAGTCGGTCTACGTCGTCGATGCCCACTCGTTGATCTACCAGGTCTTTCACGCACTCCCAGAGATGACCGGACCAGCCGGTCAACCGGTTGGGGCCATCCACGGCTTCATCCGCGATTTGCTCGTGCTGATCGAGACCAAGCAACCACGCTACTTATTCTGTGCGTTCGACACGCCGGGCGGAGGGCGGGTCCGCCATCAGTTGTATCAAGAGTACAAGGCGACGCGGAAGGCGATGCCCGATGATCTACGACCTCAGATTCCCGACATCCAACGGATGCTGGAAGCACTGGGGATCCCGGCCCTCCAGTCGGGAGACTATGAAGCGGACGACGTGCTGGCCACCCTGGCGCGGCAAACAGAGCGGGCAGGCGGCGAGTGCTTTCTGGTGACCTCCGACAAAGATTGCCGGCAGCTCTTGTCCGAACATGTCAAGCTGTACAACATCCGCAAGGACCAGCTGTACGACGCGTCGGCTCTGATGGACGACTGGGGGATTCGGCCTGATCAAGTCGTCGACTTCCAGGCGCTGGTCGGCGATTCTGTCGACAACGTCCCGGGTGTGCCGCTGATTGGTCCCAAGCTGGCTCGCGAGTTACTGGCGGAGTACGGGACACTGGAGGGTGTCTTGAACAACGCAGACAAGGTCAGCGGCAAGAGGCGTCGCGATAATCTCGTCGAGTACCGCGAGCAAGCCTGCTTGAGTCAGCAACTGGTGCGTTTGAGCGACGAGCTGCCGATCGAGATTGACTGGGAAGCGGGCCAGGTGGGAGGTGTCGACAATGATCTGTTGCAGCAGCTGTGCCGCGAGTTCGGCTTCCGTCAGTTGGCGGAGCGATTCTCGCAGTTGGCCGTTCGGTCGGCACCTGCGCAGTGGCGAGCCGACTACCGCGTGATTGAGTCGCTCGAGGAGCTACAGGATCTTGTTCGGACCCTAACTGCAACCCAGCGTATCGCGATCGACACCGAGACGACATCCACCAATCCCCGTTGGGCCGAATTGGTGGGAATCTCTTTCTCTTGGGCCGAAGGCGAGGCGGCCTACGTACCTCTGCGGGCGCCACCGGAGGAACCGACTCTGGCTCTCGCAGATGTGTTGATGTGTCTCCGCCCTTTGTTGGAAGACGCGCAACTGGAGAAGGTCGGTCAAAATCTGAAGTACGACATGATCGTGCTGCGGGGTGCCGGCATCGATCTTCAGGGGATCGCGTTTGACACGATGGTGGCCGACTATTTACTGGATCCGGGTGAGAGAAATCACAGCCTGGATGATTTAGCCAGCCGGTACTTGAACCACGAGAAGATCAAGATCGAAGAGCTCATCGGAACTGGCCGGCGGCAGAAAGGGATGGACGAAGTCCCGTTGGCGAAGATCGGTGAGTATGCTTGCGAAGACGCTGACGTGCCTTTGCGGTTGGCGACGATTCTACAGGAGCGGTTGGATGCGGAAGGTCTCCAGCGGCTCTTTGCGTCGCTGGAGATGCCGCTAGTTCACGTCCTGGCGGAGATGGAATTCAACGGGATCCGCATCGACATCGATCAGCTGCGGGAGTTGGGCAGCCGCATTCGCGAGCGATTGGCGGAGTTGGAACAGGAGATTCACAACCTGGCGGGGCACTCGTTCAACGTCGAATCCCCGCGACAGCTGGCGACCATCTTGTTCGATGAACTGCAGCTCCCGGTTACTAAGCGGACGAAGACAGGTCCCAGCACTGACGTGCAGGTTTTGAGCGATCTGGCGAAACTACATCCTTTACCCGCCAAGATTATCGAGTACCGGCAGAATGCCAAGTTAAAGAGCACCTACGTGGATGCGTTGCCTGGTCTCGTGCATGCTGAGACAGGCCGGGTTCACACTTCTTTCAAGCAAGACGTTGCCGCGACTGGACGACTGAGTTCGACGGAGCCCAATCTTCAGAACATCCCTGTGCGGACGGCTGAGGGACGTGAGATTCGGGCTGCATTTTTGCCCGGCCAGACGGGCTGGCAACTGCTGGCCGCGGACTACTCACAAATCGAGCTCCGCGTGCTAGCCCACTACTGTGGGGATGAAGCGCTGCGAACTGCGTTCTTAGACCGCTTGGATATCCACACGCAGGTTGCCAGCGAGGTGTTTGCCGTGCCTTTGGAGGAGGTGACACCCGAGATGCGGCGGCGTGCCAAAGCGGTCAATTTCGGCGTGATTTATGGGCAAAGCCCCTTTGGTTTGGCCAAGGCCCTGGAGATTCCAAAGGACGAGGCTGCTCATTTTATCGACTCGTACTTCTCGCGTTATCCCGGTGTCGACAAGTTTATTCAGAAGGTACTGGAGGAATGCCGCCAAAACGGTTATGTTAGTACCATCCTGGGCCGCCGCCGCGCGGTTCACGGAGTTCGCGACCCCTCCCGTGCCGGTAACTCACGTCTAAGGAATCTGCCCGAGCGAATCGCGATCAATACGGTCATTCAAGGATCGGCCGCAGACCTAATAAAACAAGCGATGATCAATGTCTTTGAGCGCATCCGGCGTCAGAGACTGCAAGCACGGATGTTACTGCAAATACACGACGAGCTGGTTTTTGAGGTCCCATCCGGCGAACTAGCCGTACTAGCCAGCCTGGTCGAAGAAGAGATGATCAGTGTTGGGCACTTGAGTGTGCCGTTGACAGTCGACATCAAGGCGGGTGAGAACTGGGCTGCTTGCGAGCCGTTGTAGACGTCGGGGGCTGTCAGACGCCACTCGCGTACCGGCGCTAACGGACGAGCCGCAGTTGAGTTGGACGCCAATCGGATCAGCCATTTCAGGTATTAACAGCGAGGGCGAGGTCACTCACCTGTGCGAAGTAGCAGACCGCTCTGTCGTATCGTCTGCGACGTGTGGCCAAGGTGACGGCCCGCTGAGCGCGCTATTTAGTTGTGTTGGGGCGGCGCTAGTCAGAACATTTTCATTGTGGTGATTATTGGTATTGTCGGCGGCGTGGCCAGCGGCAAGAGTTTCGTGGCCAGCCAGCTGGAGAGTTTGGGAGCTCGCAGGATCGACGCCGATGCCTTGGGCCACGAGGTGCTGCGTGACCCGCAAGTGAAGGTGGCACTGGTGGACCGTTGGGGTGCGGGAGTCGTCGACCAAGAGGGTGAGATTGACCGCGGGGCTGTGGCTAACATTGTTTTTGCGGCGGCTCCCCAAGGACCTCGGGAACTGGCCTTTTTGGAAGCCATGACGCATACGCGAATCGCGGCGAAAATTAGCGAGCGGATACAGGCTTGGGCGGCTCAACAGAACGTCCCGGCGGTCGTGCTGGATGCCGCCGTGTTGTTGAAGGCCGGCTGGATACGTCTCTGCGATTACGTACTCTATGTAGATGCCCCGAGACAGCTGCGTTTGGAGCGGGCGCTAGCACGCGGCTGGGACGAAAGGGAGTTTTCTGCCCGCGAGGCGGCGCAGGAGTCGTTGCGTGACAAGCGAGCTCATGGGGACTTCGTCATCGACAACGCCGGCTCGCCGGCCCAAACCAGCGCTCAAGTGCAGCAATTCTGGGAGACTCTGGATAACGGACGAACACCAGATCACTAGTAACCCTCCGCCGGCACCATCCGTGTGTCGGCCCCTATTCCTGTTCAGGAGTAACTGTCATGTCAAGCACGAGAAGTGGTACCCGCCAGCGCCAAGATCGCGCCGATCTGGCGGAGGCCGAGCAGACAGCCGATGAAGTTGGCGACACTGCAACGAATCTGGAGGATGAACACGAGCCGTTGTCGTTGGCTGAGGAGATCGCCGAGGAGGCGAGCCGAGACGGCGAGGACGCCAACACGCGCTACGAGAAGATCAAGCAAGGCGAAGTCCATATCGCTGAACTTCAGAAAATGACAATGTCCCAGCTGATCGAGGAAGCGCGGCAGGACAACGTCACCGAGCTGTCGGGCATGAAGAAGCAGGATCTGATCTTTAAGATCCTGAAAGAGCGAGTCAAGATGAACGGGCTGATGTACGGCGAGGGCACCTTGGAGGTGCTGCCCGACGGTTTCGGTTTCCTCCGCAGTCCGGATTACCATTACCTCTCGTGCCCAGACGACATTTATGTTTCTCCGAGCCAGATCCGGCGTTTCGGTTTGCAAACTGGCGCCACCGTCTCCGGCCAGATTCGCCCTCCGAAGGAGAACGAACGCTACTTCGCGCTGCTGCGGGTTGAGGCAATCAACTACCAGGATCCGAATCTGCTATCCGAGAAGGTCGGCTTTGACGAGTTGACGCCGTTGCACCCAGCCCAACGGATCGTCATGGAAACCGACGCTGCGGAGGTTTCCACGCGGATCGTGGACCTGATCGCACCGATCGGTTTTGGCCAGCGGGGCTTAATCGTGAGTCCTCCTCGTGCTGGCAAGACGATCCTGCTGCAGAAGATGGCCAAATCGGTGCTACACAACTTCCCAGAGGCTTATGTCATCATGCTGCTGATTGACGAACGGCCCGAGGAAGTGACCGACATGGAACGGCAGGTCAAGGGTAGCCACTGTGAAGTGATCAGTTCCACCTTCGACGAACCCTCGTCGCGCCATGTGCAGGTGCAGCAGATGGTGCTGGAGAAGGCCAAACGAATGGTCGAGTATGGGACGGACGTGATTATCTTCCTGGATTCGATCACGCGGTTGGCCCGTGCTTGGAACTCCGAGTGCCAGCAGTCGGGCAAGATCCTGTCCGGTGGCCTTGACGCGAACGCCCTCCAGCAGCCCAAACGCTTCTTTGGGTCGGCCCGGAAGGTTGAAGAAGGCGGCTCGCTCACCATCTTGGCAACAGCACTCATCGACACCGGTAGCAAAATGGATGAAGTGATTTTCGAGGAGTTCAAGGGCACTGGGAACCTGGAAGTGGTCTTAGACCACCGGCTTGTCGATCGTCGCATCTGGCCGGCCATCGACATCAACCGCAGCGGAACGCGACGGGAAGAGATGTTGATGGACCCCGAAGAGTACCGGCGTGTGTGTGTGCTCCGCCGAGTCTTGAACGACATGAATCCGCCCGAAGCTATGGAGCTGTTGGTCTCTCGATTGCAGAAGACTCAGTCGAACGCCGAGTTCCTCATGAGCATGAATATGGGATGATGTGGGGTACGACACGCTGGCAAATGCCTGGCGAAAGTAGTGCAGTCGACGTCGTATTTCGTCCAGGAGTTGCCCACCGGCGCCCGGACGCCTGAGTCGCTGGGCGGCCCAGCGAGTGGCGGTGGCGGTGGGACGGCGCTGAACATCGAACGTGGGATCTGGTCGACGATGCCGAACGAATTTCGTGGTTCTCTCAACGCCAGCGACACACGGTTTGCGGTGGTTGTTTCGCGATACAATGAGTCGATTACAAGCAAGCTGCTCGAGGGCGCGATTGGCACGTTACAATCAGCTGGCGTGTCCGAAGAGATGATCGACGTCGCTTGGGTGCCTGGTGCTTGGGAGATTCCGTTGGTTGCTAAGTTGTTTGCCGATACAGACGCGGCGGCAGTGCTTTGTTTGGGGGCGGTGATCCGTGGCGAAACGACGCACGACCAGTATATTAACCAGCAGTTGAGCGCCAGTCTGGGGCGGATTGCCTTGGAAGCCGCTAAACCTGTGCTGTTTGGCGTTCTAACGTGTAACTCGCTGGAGCAGGCCATCCAGCGATCGGGAGGGCAGGTTGGTAACAAAGGGATCGAATGTGCACAGGCCGCACTGGAGATGGTCACCCTCCTTCAGACGCTGCCTGATCGCCGCTAACCGAAACTACGCATAAATGTCCCGCCGCCGCCGAGCACGCGAAGTCGTCCTGCAGGTTCTCTACGCGGACGACTTAAATCCTGGCCGCAACCTGGCGGCTGCGGACCGTTTTTTGGAGGAACGACTGAATCGCCGCACGCCATTAGTTGAGTTTGCCCGTCAGCTACTGGGGGGTGTGCGGCGTAACCGGTCCGAGTTAGACGCCTCGCTGGCCCAGTTTGCCGAGAACTGGAGCTTGTCGCGGATGGCGGTCACGGATCGGAACATTCTTCGGCTGGGCGCTTACGAGATTCTCTATACTGAAACCCCCGATCGAGTGGTGATCAACGAAGCGGTTGAGCTGGCCAAACGCTATGGGACTCGCCAGTCATCACAATTCGTCAATGGAATCCTGGATCGGTTGCTACGTGAGGAAAAGAGGTAACTGCAAACAATGGGTCTATTCGATCGTCTGAGTGGCAAGTCGGGTGAATCGGCCGAGATGGATGCCGGTCCGGAACCTACCCCCGCTGCGGAACCTGCGGCTGGCAAGGCAGGTTTATTCAGCCGCTTTCGCAAGGGCCTGCAAAAAACCGCCCAGCTGCTGAATACGGATATCCGCGATCTGTTCAAGCAGGAGGGGCGACTGGTTGACGACGAGTTCCTGCGTGACCTCTTTGCGATTCTCGTCAAGACAGATATGGGTGCCGGGCCGGCCGGGGAGATCCGGGATACCATCAAGCAGGAGTTTCGCGGCCGTGTCGTGCAGATGGAAGAAGTACTGGGAGTCGTGCGGGACAAGATCCGCAGTTTGATGGAACAACCTGCAGTACCGATTGAATTTGCCCAGACCGGGCCGACGGTTGTGATGGTGGTTGGGGTCAATGGTTCCGGTAAGACGACGTCGATTGCCAAGCTGACTCACTTGTTCAAGTCAACTGGCAAGCAGGTGGTGCTCGGGGCTGGCGACACGTTTCGCGCGGCGGCAGTTGAGCAGTTGACCATTTGGGCGGAGCGGCTCGGTGTCACCATTGTCACGGGCGAGGCCAAAAGTGATCCAGCGAGCGTGGCCCACCGCGCCGTCGCAACCGCCTTGGAGCTCGACGCTGACGTCTGCATCGTCGACACGGCGGGCCGGCTTCAAACGCAATCGAATCTGATGCAGGAGCTGTCCAAGATCCGGCGTGTGATCGGCAATAAACTGCCCGGAGCTCCACACGAAGTGCTACTGGTGCTCGACGCCACTGCGGGGCAAAACGGGATTAGCCAAGCGAAAGGGTTTTCGGATGCTGTGACTTGCACCGGCATCGTTTTGGCTAAACTGGACGGCACCGCCAAAGGAGGCGTCGTGATTCCGATTCGCCAACAGTTCGAATTGCCGGTGAAGTACGTCGGAGTGGGTGAGCAGCCAGCCGACTTGGCGGAGTTTCAGGCGAACGACTTTGTCGAAGCATTGTTTGCCGACAGCGCACCAGGGGAAGAACCGGCATAGTTTTCCACGCGGTATTTGGGACGATAGTCATAACCGATACCGTTTCGCGCGGGCACGTGCCAGCCGTTCGATTTCTTATTTCCGACGGCCACCATTCTATCAATTGGTGGGTCTGCGGCTTCCGATAGGACTGTAGACAGATCGCCACGCTTTGTGCCAGTCACTTTGCTACTGCCAGACTGGATATCATGGCGACCCACCCGGCGGAACGATGTCATCACTCCGAATACCGCTCCCGCCTCCAAAAAACACGCCTTCAGTTCAGGAGAAGGACCATGAGATTCCAGTTGGCTCTTACAGCTGCGGCTTGTTTCGGGCTGTTGGCCGTGAGCGCAAATGGCCAGACGATACGGCAACCCGATGTGTTCCGCACGGTTTCCTCGAGTCATGAGTACTACTATCAAGATACTCCTAGCCCTCCAGATGCATCCCCTAGCGACATGCCGGCTACGGTCACCAGCCTTGGCGGAGGCGGCAAACTCGGTGCAGGCGGCAAGGGCGGAGGCAAAGGCAGCAGCTGCAACAGCTGCTTCGAGCCCGCCAATTGCTGTGATTTAGGACCTAACCGGCTCTTCCCCGAGATCGGCTGCCGCTGGTCATTGACCGGCTGGCTGGCTGCTGGGGCCACTGCCAACGCTGACAATCCGGTCAACAAGATCAACGGACCGGTGACCTTCAACGACAGAAACAACTTCCAGCTGAACCAGTTCTATCTGTCGTTCGGCCGGGACGTCGATACGGGTGGGTGCGGATTTGATTGGGGTGGACGCATCGACATGCTGTACGGCAGCGACTACATCTTTACCCAAGCTGCTGGTCTCGAACTGCGTCAGAACGGCGCGCGCCACTGGAACCGAGCTGGCAATGAGTACGGCTTGGCACTGCCACAGGCTTACGCTGAGATCGGCTACAACAACTTGCGAGCCAAGTTGGGCCACTTCTACACGATCATCGGTTACGAGGTTGTGACGGCTCCCAATAACTTCTTTTACTCGCACTCCTATACGATGCAGTACGGCGAGCCCTTCACGCATACGGGTGGTTTGCTGAGCTGGGACTACAGTGACCAACTCGTGTTACACGGTGGTCTCGTTAACGGCTGGGACAAGTTCGACGCTCTGACGGATCAGACGCACTTCCTCGGGGGTGCGACCTACGCACCGTGTCACGACCGTTACTCGCTGGCATTCGCTTTTATCACCGGCCAGGAAGATGGCACGGTCCTGCCGCTGCAAGGCAATCGTACAATGTACAGCGTCGTGTTCAGCCTGAACGTTACCGATTCTATCCAATACGTGCTGCAACATGACAGCGGCTGGCAAGATGGTGGTGCGCAGGCGGCGGACAGCGAGTGGTATGGAATCAACCAGTACCTCTTCTATGCGATCAACGACTGCTGGAAGGCCGGAGCTCGTTTTGAGTGGTTCCGCGACGATGACGGAACACGTTTGGCCGCCGCACCTATCCGAGACGGCGGAGCTCTGTTGCCGTTCGGGGACTTGGCGGGCAACTACTACAACATCGCTTTGGGACTCAATTGGCGGCCCAACGCGAACGTTATCGTGCGTCCCGAGATTCGCTGGGATTGGTCGGACGGTACCGTCGCCCAGCCGTATGATAACTTCACCAAAGACAGTCAAATGACGGCCGCTTTCGACGCGATCCTGCTCTTCTAGCAGGTCGTTCCAAAGAGCCAGTCGCTGTTTCAGACAACCAAACAGTCCACGACCCGTGTGTTTCGGCACACGGGTTTTTTTTGCTGTCTAGCTGCTGCAAGGGGTGTAGCTTCTGACTGCGTGATTTCGTCTTTCGTCACTCTCCCCTCGGGGAGAGTTGGCCCGAAGGGCCGGAGAGGGGGAGCATGCGTCAGGGCGGTCACTCGCAGACCGCCCTCCCCGGACGCTACGCGTCCGACCCTCCCGCGCGCGGGAGGGTGAAGTGATGTCCGCAGGTTTGTGAAGCAGGGTAGGCCGGAACAAGCGGCGCCAGCAGCCATCCCTGTGCCTACGATTTTCCCACGCCGCGCTGTTCCGGCAACGCCGGTTTGATGCGTCGCCGGAACAGCGCGGCGCTCACGGAGTGTGAAGCCAGAGCTCTCCCGCCGCTTGTTCCGGCCTACTTTCTCGCGAACAGCCAATCGCAACTCCAGGGAGGACGGCCATCAGCCGGAATGCGTTAGCATCCGGTTTTGGGATGAACCGTGGGCTAACGCCCAGCGGCTGATTTGGAGCGTAGCCGAACTCGCCAGAGCTTGGTGGTCAACATGAGTCTGCCCGTCTGCGCGTCAACGGCTGCCTACGGCTTAGGCAAGAGAGAAGGCAGTCTGCCTCGCGCTGCGCTCGTCTGGATAGGTGTAAGCCGAGGCTCGGCTGGAAGTTGCGGTGCCTGTCGGCGAGTACTCCGGCCGGCGGCTACCGCGGCTTGGCACGTTGGTTGCATTGGGGATACCGGTGCCGAAATTGAGACAACGGTTGGCGTTCACCAAGGTCTCCTTGGGAACCGTCGACAGGCATCTATGTAACCCCTTCTGGAAGGCGAGCGAATGAAACCAAAGTGTATCTATTTGTTGGCGGCGATCTGTTGTTTGACGCTCGGATCGCCGGTTGGCTGGGTTGTTGGTCAAGAACTGGGCAGCGGTGAGTTGGCTGTAGTGGCCGAGGCAGCCGCAGACGTGGCAGACACAGACGTGCTGGCCTTTGCGATCGACAACATCACGCTGTTTATCTGTGCGGTGCTGGTCCTGTTTATGCAGGCGGGCTTCGGCATGCTTGAAGCGGGGCTCAACACGGCGAAGCACACGGTCAACATCCTTTGCAAGAACTTGATGGACCTGAGTGTGGGTGTGATTCTGTTCTTCTTTGTCGGATTCGGACTAATGTATCCGGGGTTTAGCGAGGGGAGCGCAGGCATCCTTGGCTTTGCCGGGCCGATGATTTCGGAGTTCGACAGCAGCACCGTCGCCGGAGGCGTGTTGCATCCACAGGTTAACTTTTTGTTCCAAGTGGCTTTTGCGGCCACGGCTGCCACGATCGTATCTGGTGCCGTTGCAGGACGAATGAAGTTTGGGGCGTATCTCGTTTACAGCGCGGTGCTGACCGGTTTGATCTATCCGATCAGCGGCTCATGGAAATGGGGCGAGGGTTGGCTGCACCAGATGGGTTTCTACGACTTCGCGGGCTCGGTGGTGGTGCACGCGGTGGGCGGCTTTGCGGGACTTGCTGGAGCGATTGTCTTGGGACCGCGTTTGGGTCGTTTCACCAAGGACGGCAAGTCGACCCCCATCCCAGGGCACAACTTGACCTTCGCAGCTCTCGGCGTGTTCATTCTGTGGATCGGTTGGTACGGCTTTAACCCTGGCAGTCAGTTGGTCTTTTCGACAGCCGGTGATCTGTCCGCTTTTGTCTTGATCGCAACGAATACGACTCTGGCGCCCGCGGCGGGGGCGATTATCTGCCTGATGCTGGCCTGGATGTTGTTTGGCAAGCCGGATCTAACGATGGGGCTGAACGGTGCCCTCGGTGGATTGGTGGGCATTACCGCCAACTGCGACAGCGTCAACAATCTGCAGGCTTTGCTGATCGGCGGCGTCGCCGGAGCGCTCGTCCTGTTTGGCGTGATGTTGTTGGACAAGTTACGCATCGACGATCCTGTTGGTGCGTTCCCGGTTCACGGTCTAGCAGGTGTGTGGGGCGGTATCGCGACCGGCATTTTTGGCGGTCATCCACTGGTGGTCCAGCTGATTGGATCGCTGGTCATTCCGCTGTGGGCGTTCGGCACCATGCTGGTTCTGTTCCTCAGTCTGCGGGCAGTGGGCTTTCTGAGGGTATCTTCCGAGCACGAACAGGCTGGGCTCGATGTCAGCGAGCATGGAATGCAAGCCTACCCCGGTGCCGCCGAGGGATTCTCAGGCTTCCCCGCGGCGTCGCCGTCAGCCTAGTTGACCGAGGATTGGCTCTAGCCAGAGCCAGAAGGGAAACCCCAAGTGCTCGGACGAGTGACCGCCTCACTTGTTCGAGCCGGGGTTCCTTTTTTTGCGCACATGTTGACTCGCTGACGCTTCTTCGAAGCCATTTGCCCGCCACCTGGATTTCGCTACGATAGGTTCGGTGCTCGTGCAGCTCAGAAGGTGTACACCCGTATCGCGAAATCTGCCAGCGAAACAAGATGCCGTCACTGCCTTCGCTTTTGGTCATCATCGCGGGCAGCATGTTTCTCTGCTGCCCTAGGATCGCTATCGCGCAGCGGGCGGTGGAATCCAGCTCGATGGATCGGATTTCGCAACGTTGGTTACCGATGCCTGACGGAGGTTCATCGGATACCAAGCAGCAGACGATGCTTCTGCAGCAACTGCGTGCCTTGGCGGCCTCTGACGCCGAGAGAGCGCCTTTGGCGGAGTTGAGCGACGAGCAGCTGCAGCAGATCGAAGAGACCTTCGGTGGCGCAGCGGGCCGCGTCACAGCTGGTGATCTGGAGAGTCTATCTGGAGGGTGGATTGGTAGGGCGCTCGCAGATCCGACCATCAGAAAGCAAGCCCAGCGCCTGCTCGAGCAGTACGCCCGCGATCGGCAGCTGCCGTCACCGCGGCACGTTCCATCACCTCGTGTAAACAACGGTGTCCCGCTTCCAGAGAATCGAACCGGTGCCAGGAAACCAAGTGTCGACTCTCCCCACCGGCTGGCGCCGCACCCATTCGCAGACCAACCGCGCGCCGGTAAAGAGTCGGCTTCGCCGGCCGCTCAGGCTCAACGACTAAAAGCCCTCCAGGATCGGCTGACTGAATGGCTCCGTGGCAAAGCGCGCAACAGAGCCGATGCAGGGGTGCCGACCGGTGGACGCACTCGAGAGTCCGATGTCGCGAGAGATGGCGAGCGGCCGCCCGCTACGTCAACCGCGAGACCTCGTCGCGCCGCGGCCAAACCGCGGGAGTCTGCGTCAGATTCAGGAGCCAAGTCGGCAAGCCCTCGTTCGAATCCCCGATCGCGCGACGGTCGCAACGCAACTACCTCGCGCGATCAGCCAAGCACACGATCCGCGCGGCAGCCGGCAGACGATCGGTCCAAAGTGGCGGCAGAGAAGCCATCGGCCGGCCCGAGGCGAGCGGGCTCGAGGCGCGCGGCGGCGCCTGTCGGTGGGGGTGCGAGGCCGTCCGGGTCGGTCTCGTCCCGCGCAAGCGCGAAGGCGTCTGCACGCCCGCACAAGCCCACCAATGTACGAGATTCGACAGCTGCCAAGTCGGCGCTGGACATCGGGGAGCAGCTGGAACGGTACGGATTGGGCAAGACAGTTCGTCGAGTCGTCGCAAAAGCCCTGCGGGAGCGGCGCGCGTCTCGGGATCCGGACGACCAGTCTGAGGCCCGGCGGGGACTTTCGGCGGCTCGCGCATTCGATTGGTGGCAGGCCCGAGAAAGCGATTCACCGAAAAGCGGGCGAGCAAATCAGCCACGGCGACGGGCGAGCAAACCAGCTCGTACCGTGCGAAACGTTCCGCCGCGAGCACCTACTGCTAGCCGCGTCACTTCGACCGCCGACAGGTTCCTAAGTGGCGCTCCCGACCTTTGGAAGTCGGTGGCGTCGGCACCGCGTGCAGCTCGCTTGCGAGGGCTCTCAGCAGCGCCTTCTGGATCGGCAAGCGATTCTGGGCGCTCGCCTGGTGCGGGACTCTTGTCGGGTCCGACTGCATGGGGGATCGTCACGATTTTCGCGCTCGTGGTGTTCGTCCTGCTGCTGGCGCGCGGGCGTGCCAAGCTTCTTAGAACTACCGCAGCCAGTGAGGCTCTGGGGATGCAGGAGGTTCTGGCAGCAGGGATTCGCACGCGGGGAGATGTGATCCGCGCTTTTCATCGTTTCGTGCTGCAGAGGCCACAGCCGGCGGCGAGCTGGTGGACCCATCGGGACGCGGCAAAACGTCTCTGTGAATCAGCTCCCCATCTTCGTGCCGAAATTCATGATTTGGCCGGCGTCTATGAGCAAGCGCGCTACTCGCCGCCTGATACCGAGTTGAGCGGCGAGCAGATTGATCGAGTACAGGCGGTGCTACGGCAATGCGCTACGTAGGTTTTGTCTCAAAACAAGTAATCTGGTCGCGTAGCGACTCCCCAAGTGTTCTCTCCCCTAGCTTGCTGTGGAAGAGAGTCAGAAAGAGGGGACTTTTGAGGCAAAGCCTAGTCCTGTTTGCCTGCTTGGCAACCGGCCCTGGCTGCGCCGTGATCGCGACGGCGCAAGACGACCGAGCCGACACTCCAGCTGACAGTTGGCATTTTCGTTACGATTTGTTCCAAATGTTGATCGAAGAACGCGGGCTGCAGGTCCTGCCCGCGACTGAACAAGCTTTGTCGACGCCCGACGACTCGCTTATTGTCATTGTGGGCGACCCACGCCGTCTGCTCTCCGCCGGGAATTGGAAAGGGCTGACGCGATTTGTGCAATCAGGAGGGGCGCTGTTGTTGGCTTCAGATCGGTCGTTTGAGCTGCCTGGATTCGGACAGTATTGGGAAGGTCCGGTGACGGATACTCGCTCCGAGGGTCAATACCAAGATTTTGTGGACTGCTTGCGTATACCTCCACGATCCGATGCAGGATTGGCGGGAGTTAGTCAGCTGGTGACAAATCGATCTGGTTGGTTTGCACCGCGCGCCGCTGGTTGGGCTGAGTGGGAAGTTGTTGCATCATTCCCTGGGAACTGTCAGCCGGTTGCGGCGCGGCAGCAATCACTGATTGCCGTCGGCCGTTCCAGAGAGAACTCGTCGGGTCTCGTCGTCGTGTCTGCGGACGCAAGTCTATTCACAAATGGAATGCTGTGGCACGGCGACAACGCAATTGCCGCGATCCGAATTACTGAACTGATTTGTGACGCGACGAGGTCGCAGGTGGCTTTTGTGATTGACGGGCAGGCGCAAGGAACCTATCGCGACCGTACCGCACCGTCGCCGGCCGCGGCCGCAGCACCACCGCTGTCCACTCGTGAACCTCCCCGGCCGGAGTTGGACGACTTAGTGCAATTGGCCAATGTGGTTGCGCGGGAAATTGCAGAAGCGAACGTCGTCAACGAGGCATTGAGCCAGCAACCGCGTAACGTGGATCCCGCCCGCTACTACCAGGGGATCTGGCTCGTAGTGGCTTTGCTGCTGTTGTGTGGTACTTTATGGCTGCTCTTTTCAGGCGGCACGCTCCGTACTGCCGTTCGGCCTTCCCGGCGGATGAGAGCGGCGTACGAGTTGCAGAAACCTGTGGATGGCGATGCCGGCGACTATCGACATGCGGCGGGCTATCTGGCTCGGGAGTTTTGTCTAGAAATTACCGGCTCTCGGCATTCGAGTGATTGGCAAAGCTACCTGGCGTCCTCTTCGGCCACTTCGTCCTCCTTGGTCGAAGCTGAAAGGCAAAACCTGTCTCGGGTCATTGACATCGCCTGCCGGGGATACCATGCGAAGTTGTCGGCCCGTGAGTTTCAGCAGTTAGGACAGACAATCGCTACATTGCGAGCAACGCGCCTGGAACATAGTTCGACACCGTCCACCGCACATCGAGCGAGCTTATGAGTGGCTTGATATGGCCATAACTCCGCGTACTTCACCTCGAGTCCTCGTTCATAGTTGAAACACAATTGGTATCCTCGACAGATCTCAGCCAGCTTGCCCAGCGCGTCAGTCAGCTGCGCGGCAGGGCTCAAGAGTCCGTGCGGCAAGTCGTTGTGGGGCTCGATCATATCACCGATCAGCTCTTGATGGCCTTGATCGCTGGCGGACATGTGTTGCTTGAAGGTGTGCCTGGAACCGCCAAAACAACTCTCTGCAGGACGTTTTCGACGGTCTTGGGGATTCATTTCGAGCGAATTCAGTTCACTCCGGACCTCCTGCCTTCGGATGTAACTGGGACGCAGGTCCTGGATCGCCAGTCAAGCGACTTCGTGTTGCGCAAGGGGCCGGTTTTCTGCCAGCTGCTGTTGGCGGACGAACTGAATCGGGCACCAGCCAGAACGCAATCGTCGCTGCTGGAGGCGATGCAGGAGCATCAGGTCACGATTGAGGGTAAGACGCTTTTGCTTCCTGAACCGTTCATGGTGCTCGCGACCCAGAATCCGATCGAGCAAGAGGGAGTCTATCGGCTTCCTGAGGCGCAACTAGATCGGTTTTTGTTTCGCGTCCAGGTTGGTTATCCAGAGCGAGAGCAGGAAATCGGGATGTTGGAGTTACACAGCCGTCCGGCCCCACGCGATCAGCTCGAGGCGGTGTGTGACGCCGAAGAGTTGATCGGCATCCAGCGCCAGCTCGACGAGGTTTATAGCGCTCCGGAACTGAAAGGCTACATCATCGACCTGGTTCGGCAGAGTCGAAAGCACCCAGACCTAATACTTGGCGCGAGTCCCCGGGCGGCAATCAATCTGATGAAAGCAGGGCAAGCACACGCATTGATGCAAGGCCGCTCGTTCCTGACGCATGAAGACATTCAAGCGATCACACTGGCTGTGTTGGGCCATCGGTTGATTCTGAGACCGGAATCGGAAATGGATGGAACGACGGTCGAGACCGTGGTGCAACAACTAATACGTGCTGTCCCGGTGATGAAGGAAACGACATCATGACGCGGCGCGCTCGCTGGCTCCTGGTCGTAGCGATCATCGGGGTGGCTGCAGGGGTTGCTCGCGGACAGGTGATATTGTCATGGATCTCTTTGTCGACATTGGTGTGGTTTCTCAGCGAATGGCTGCGTTTTCAAGCCCGTGTATACGGCGAAATGCCTCATGTGGGCATCGAGCGTCGGGTGAACGGCCGCGACGAGTTGTCAGGCACACTTTGGGCTGGACGGAAGATCCGCATCGATTTGCGTATCCGCGGCAGGTGGAGGCTGAGTCCCGAGATTCGGATCCGTGACGTGGTGCCCGATATCTTGGAAATCCAGCCGGCCTCGGGCCAGGCGGCGCGGCCCGAACAGTCCGGCGCGAGGGGCTCGACCGGCGAAAAGGCGTTCTTCATGCGGGGCCTAAGCGATGCGCGGCGATGGTTCGCAGATTCTGGTTCTGATCCCGCTGATCCCGCTTCCGGTCACGAATGGACGCTGAACCGGCGTTGCCGAGAGCAGACGTTCAGCTACGTGGCGAGGGCTCGTGCTGCGGGGCAAGTGACGTTGCCCGGAACGCGGTTGACGTTTCAAGATCAGCATCGTTTCTTTCAACGTTATCGCTTCGTCGAGTTGTCACAGACGTTTCGGATTCTGCCGGACTACTATCAGTCTGGGAAGCTAAGGCCCACGGTGAAACGACACAACTCACTTCCCCGGCAGGGAATTCACCGGTTGCAGCGGGCCGGTGTGGGCTCGGAGCTGCTCGAGTTGCGGGAGTATGCAGCTGGTGATCCACCGAAATCGATTGCCTGGAAGGTGTCGGCGCGGCGCGGCAAGCTGATGACTCGAAAGTACGAGTCGGAGGTGCCGGTTCGAGTCCAGTTGTTTGTCGATGGGTCGATTACTACTCGCGTCGGTGACTACGGCCTGCGTTTGCTCGATCAGGTCAGTTACGTCGCCGCGAGCGTTGCGAAGGCAGCGACCTCGGTGGGGGATCCAATCGGTGGGGTGCTGGTCGACGAGGCGGGGGCGAGACAACTGGGGTGGTTGTCGGGCGATCGGGGTTTCCTGTTGCTCCTCCAGGCATTGGCCGACTTCTTGTACCGTCCTCCCCCTGCCGTGGGAGGCGTGACACCTTACATGATGCAATCTGCATTTCGCATTTGTCACGAGCGATTTCCAGAGCTGCTGGAGCGGCGCTACAATCGAATTCCGTTCAAGTTGTTCGCTTCGTCCCGGCGAAGATTTCGGCTCGCCGGCGTGCTTGCTCAGGTATTTCAACTATCACCTCGTGAACAGGCAGAGTGCTGCTACGACGAGGCAACGCTGGCCCTTCATCTCCAGGGATTGCTACATCGAGCCGGCATGCCTTTGGTACCTCCTTTGTACTCGCCCTCCAGAGACTTAGATGCAGCAGGGGTACGTGGGCTGACGCGGTTGGCGGAGGCGATTTCGAGGGCGATCGCTAATGCCCGCGACAACGAGGTATTTGTCATTTTCGCCGACCCGCTGGTTTACTCAACCAGCTTGCCACAACTGATACACGTCCTGAAACTGGCTGTAGCAAAACATCATCGAGTAGCTTTCGTTTGTCCAACGACGACGTTCATGCGACCGACCTCAGACCCTGTTCAGCCGCGCTCCAACCGCATCGAAGACTTGTTGCTGGCATCCGAGCAGACGCGGGTCCGTGAACTTGCGACCCGGATGAAGCGGGAGGTCATGCGACTGGGGATTGCGGTGTCGTTTTCAGGCGAGCGAGAGGCAATTCAAATGGTGTTAGCCGAAATGGACATGGCCCGTGACGGACGAACTCGACTGCCAGGTGCGCGGTCATGAGCGAACAAGTTGTGATACCTGCTGAATATGGGATCGACGAGCGATCGCAGAGGCCGGTTGCCTTCCGCAGTGTTATGGTGGTTGGAGATTGTATTCAGTTGCTCGTGGCCGGCCTCTTGCTCGAGCGATTGCTTTTCCAAGGTACTGAAGTCAGCGCGACTTGGCGTTTGACGGCGATTGCCTTGCTGCTGATCTGTGTCACCAAGTCCTACGGTTGGGCGGTGCTGGTTGCGATTCAGATTAGCCTCTTTCTACGCGAACCAGGCCGGGATGGGATGACCTTCGATTTCAGCTCGTCGGTTTATTGCTTGATGGCGGTCGTCTTGATCGTCTACGCCTGTGGTGCTCGCGCCGTGCATCAACGGGTCAGTCATTGGTTTGCTTCTCAAGTGCTCTCGATTTGGGAGCGGGGACATGGCGATCAGCGGCCAACGGCGGATTGGTGGAGAGCCAGCGTTCTGCTTGTCTCGCGCGGGCTGGTCGTCGGGGGCAGTCTGGTCTTCGCGGCGCTCTTGTTGACTTACCTACCTGTCAGCGAGAGTGCGCGGACTAAGTGGCTGCAGGACGCGGTTGCAAATGGTACTTTTTGGCCGGGAGCCACGCTGGTTGTAGTGTCTTTGTGCCTGCTTGTTGCATGCCGAGAGGCAGCCTGGAGGCAGATGACTTGCGCTCAGGCCCAGCTCTATCAACGCTCTGTCTTGCTGTTGGAACACCACCGTGACCTGAGGATGGTCATCTTGCGTCGATTGAAAGTCAGGAGGAAGAGGGCTGCTAACGCCGTATCCAACCAGGGGGGCAGGCCGTAACCACTGGACGAGTTGGGTCACCGCGCGCCTTGCGTCGATGAGGAGCAACGCATGTATTTGTTTCGAGAGATTGCCGGTTGGGGACTAGTGTTGTTCGCGCTGTTGTTGATACGAACTGGGCTCATCTTTGCCATGGATCTGACCAGTCCTCGACTCGTCGAATCGGCCGTGGTTTCCATTACCGGCTTGGGCGTATTGCGAAGCGGCATTCTGTTGATCCGCATTTCCACAGCCGCCAGAATCTGCCGGCTCGATCGCCAATAGCGAAATTCATGGGAGCTTAGATCCCCAACTTCCAAGCGGCCCAGACAATCAACGCTCCGAGTATCAAGACGCCGCCGACTGCGTACCAGGATACCTCACGGAACCGATTGCGAACGCGGCTGGCCAGCATCTGCCGGCCCCGGTCGATAACCTCAGCAGCCGGAACTGCGCTCTGCGGGTCGGTCTGTTCTGGTTGCTGATCGATCATTTCAAGCAGAATCCCCTGAACTGCCCGGGCGCTGAACGGCCGTTGTTCGGGAGACTTTTGCAGTAGCTTTTCCACAAGTTGCTGCAGGCGGGCGGGCACACGCGGGTTGATGCCGCGCAACGAGGGGGGCTGACCATGCAGATGCTGCTCGAACAACTGTGCGAAGTTGTCCCCTTGAAAAGGGGGACTTGCCGTCAGCAACTCGAACAGCAGGCAGCCGAACGCGTACAGGTCGACATGCCCGGTGATTTCGTGTTTCCCTTGGATTTGCTCGGGAGCCATATAGGCATGGGAGCCAACGGTCAGGCCGCTGGCGGTGATGTCCGCCCCATGCGTGTCGCGGGCGATTCCAAAATCGACCAGTTTCAAATTGCCATTTTGATCGAACATCAAGTTGGAGGGCTTGAGATCTCGGTGAATGACTCCGTGGTTGTGAGCGTGTTGCAAGGCCGAGGCGATTTGGACGCCGCAGGTAATTGCTTCAAAAACCGAGAGGGGGCCGCCGGCCAGCAGGTCCTTGAGTGAGCCCCCTGTCATTAGTTCCATGGCGTAGAACAGCTGGTCGTCGCTGCGGCCCCCGCCGTAGTACTGCACGATGTTGGGATGGGAGAGCTTTTCGAGAATGACCGTTTCACGCTCGAAACGAGCGAGGATGATCGGTTCGCGAGAGACTGCGGGAAGCAGGATCTTGAGGGCCACCTCTCGCTCATGGCGCAGGTCGCGCGCTCGATAAATCGTGCCGACCGTTCCCACGCCAATCGGTTGCCGCAGCTCGAATTCGTCGAGTCGCCGCTTCGCCATAAACGTCCTCCCGACACGTCCCAAGCTAACTCAATCGTATCGCGAGTGCTATTGTGCTAGCCAGCGGACAGGGCTAGATTTTACAAGTTCGCATCTTAGCACCCGAGGGAGTCGTTCGATCGATGAAGCTGATCATTGCCATCATTCAGCCGAACAAGCTGGAGGAAGTGAAGGCCGCCCTGACCGAGGTCGACGTGGTTCGGCTGACGGTGATGGACTGCCAGGGATTCGGTCGACAAAAAGGTCAGACAGAGGTGTATCGGGGACACGAATTCACCGTGAACCTGCTGCGGAAGGTGCAACTGCAGATCGCGGTCAACGACGATTTCGTAGAACCGACCGTTGACGCCATTCTGAAAGCCGGCCGAACAGGCGAGCAAGGTGCGATTGGCGATGGCAAGATCTTTGTGCTACCGATGGAAGACTGCATTCGCATTCGTACCGGCGAGCGCGGCTCCGACGCGATTTAGCTTGACCACTTCTTAAGGAAGCTCCTCAGGCGAGCAGATTGGCGTCTGATAGTATCGCGTCGATCGCGGAATTCGCCGTCTGTAACAGCGAATCAGCAGCCGCGCCGCCGAGGCGTCCTCGGTCCACAAGTCGGTTCGTATCCTTGATGAAGTTCTGCAGCTGCCGTACGGCACTGCGGGGCCTGTCCCGCTCGAGGTTGCGGAGCGTCCGGTCAAGCCGTCTGATGAGACGTTTCGCGTCCCGGTCGGCAATCGAGGAATCGTCCAACAAAGTATGGATCGCAAGATTCAATTCCTGGACAAGTTCCTCAGCGGCCGGCTCACGAACGATAGTCACTCGCCCGTCCACCGGGTCGTTCGGTGCAGCGGTGACCGGCACGTCCAAGGGAATGGGGTTGTCGTTTTCGTTCAGCACCTCTGTAAAGGCCGCGCTATAGGAGGACAAGAGGTTAAGCGAGGATGCACCGGCCGGTGCATCAGCATTAACTGTGAATTGCAGATTGGCGAGTACATCCGCGAATTTGCCGCTAATTGGACTGGTCGTGAACGACAAGAAAAAAACGACGCCGGGTGTTATCACGTTTCCCACAACTGTCATCTGGCCGAAGTTGCCTTCGGTCACCGATGTGGCAGTCAGTACGGCCGTGTCATACTCGACGACCACGCTTGCGCTTCCCACACGATTGGGGGACTGCAAGTCGACGACACTATCCAAAACAACCGGTACGGTAATGTCGTCGTTGGGAGCAGCGACAATGTCTTGCGGCAGGCTGACGATTGCTAACAGCCTGCGATCCTCGAGCTGTTGAAAGATCGGTTTTCGAGTGGCTCGGCGATGAGGTCGAGTTTTGCGGGAATCTGCCCTGTGCAAGAGGCTTCGGAGGAGAAATGCCATGGTGAACCTCGATCTATGGGTGTTGATGCAAGGATGCTGACCGCTAGTTGACAGCAGAAATATACGCGCGTCAAGAATGAGAGCCGTATGTAGCCAGGATGCACTGGGATGAAATGTGCTAGACTCTTCGAACTTCAAATGACAGAAAGATCGGGACAGAAAAATCGGCGGTCAAAGTCTTGGTGTCGTGCTTTTAAGTTATCTGTTTGCCAGGGTTTGGTCGTAGGCCGGGACAAGCGGCAGGAAAGATGTCGGCTTGTGACATGAGGTGACGCCGCGCTGTTCCGGCGGCACCAAGTACGATGCACTCCGTGTTGGTTGCCTAACCGGCGCGTGCCGGAACTGCGCGGCGGGGAAATCGTAGGCTGATGGAAGCTTCTTTTGCGCCGCTTGTTCCGGCCTACAGGTCTCCGGCTACAAATCAGCCGGAATGCGTTAGCATCCGGTTTCGCTGGAACCGTGGGCTAACGCCCAGCGGCTGATTTGCAGCGTAGCCGAACTCGCCAGAGTTTGGCGGACTGCATGAAGCGTAACAGCTGCACCCCTCCCCGGCGGGGAGAAGGGGCTTTGGTTGCGGCCGACGGCCGCTTTGGGATCTGTACTACTAGCGGTCAAAGTCTTGGTGTCGACGCTACGCCTCGGTTTCGCTGGGAAACCGTGGGCTAACGCCCAGCGGCTGATTTGCAGCGTAGCCGAACTCGCCAGAGTTTGGCGGATTGCCGACTCTGTCCTAAAGAGACGTTTACGGCTCGTGCGATTCGCCGAATGGGTTTCGTCCTTTTGGCATCCACTTGCAGAGAGCGATGCCGAGGAAATAGAGGCCGGTCAGTGGGCAGGCCATCAGCAACATGCTGATCGGGTCTGCGGGTGTCAGCAGCATCGAAATGACAAAAATCACCAAGATGGCGATTCTCCACTTCTCAAAATAGGCTTTGATGGAGGCGACGCCGATCCGATTCAAGAAGAGCATGACCAACGGTAGCTGAAATGCGACCCCGAATCCAAGCGGCAGGATCAGCACGAAGCTGATCACCTCACTGATCCGCAGGTCGGGGTCCATATCCATCCAGCTGGCAAATCCGAACAGGAACTTCAGGACGGGCCCGAACACAAAGAAGAAAGCCAGGGCGGCACCTGCCAAGAACAGCGCGATGCTAAAGGGCAGGAAGACATGGACATAGCGTTTTTCGTGCGGATAGAGGCCCGCGGCCACAAATAGCCAGATCTGATAGAACATATACGGGCTGGCGAGGATCAGGCCCGAGACCGCCGCCGCTTTTAGCCAGATCATAAAGGCCTCTTGCGGGTTGAGCACCGTCACTTTGGCGTCGGCACTCCGCCACAGCCGGGTTTTGACAAATGGTGGAGAGGGTGGAGGTAGTTCCTCGTCCAGCGGTAGAACCGCAGCGGCCCTACGATTCTCGCCCTGCCCAGTCTGCTGGATCAACGACGCCGCGATCCGTTGGATTTCGTTCCACTCGAGGTAGACCTCCTCATAGAGCATCATCCTTTCGCTGGCGAGGTCCGTCATCTCGAGGGTGACCTTGTCGTCATATTTTGCCTTGAGCCTTCGCTCGGCGGAGTCGGAGTAGTGCACGTTGAGTGCTGCGACCAGCGGCGTCTTGATCCAGCCGACAACATGGTTGGCGATCAGAAAGCCGAACAGCATACCGATCATGAGGCCCATCAACGCCCGCAGCAGACAGACACGTAGTTCTTCCAGGTGCTCGCCGAAAGTCATCGACGTTGATTCAAAGAGGTCTTCTTGTGGTAGCTTGGCCATGGCTTCCCTCGTTCGGGGGGGGCGGTGTAGGAATGCGTGATTGCTGCCGCTGGAATAACCGGAAACGCCGTTGAGACTTG
>CBDCWT010000068.1:0-7281 GCA_965223305.1 Pirellulaceae bacterium
ATCTTGAGCGCCGCCGAACAGCAGGTTTCCAATACATCGCGCAAGCGCTACTGACCTGGAAGAGACACTTGCGGTGCAAGCTTGCCGACGACTGCTCGATGAGACAATCTTGCCGCTAGGCGGGGAAGGCCACTGAGTCTCCGCAAAACCGGGCACCAACTATCGGCATGCACGCTATGGACCCTAGCTTGCGCGGCAAGCAGTAGGACACCCGATTCCACAGCGGCAATTGGCTAGCAGGCAGAGCATTTCTAGGCCCTAATGCCGCCGTTATCTCAGATGCAAACGGAAGGCAGTCGCCGCCCGCAAGTGTTAAGAGCGAGAGAAACCGAATGGCTTTGTGCAAGATCTTGGCCACTAACCTAACTGCGCTGCTCTGCACCAATATCCATGCGGCCGTTGTTTGGGACGAGTTGACCCACGGCGATGCCGGTCGGGACAGTGCGGCCGCGGTCCAGCTAGACGCACTCGGCGTGGGTGAGCACACGATTGTCACCAGCGGCCGGTGGCGCACAGAAGGCCAGAGCCTGACCTCCGTGGATCTGGATTTCTTCGATTTCGAGATCCCCAGCGGGCACTTCATCACAGGGTTTCTCTGGGAAGTTACGGATCTGGTATTCGTCGGTGGTATCCGCTCCCAGAGCATCCAAGTCTCGCTTGAAAGCGCAGTCGCGCAGACCTACGGGCAGGTCGTCAGCTATTACGACCCGGCGCAGTTCGATGGCTTCGATCACATCAATGCCCTGCTGCCCCTGGGCTCGGACAGCTACAGGCTCATCGCGAACAACGCGGGCGGGACCTATCTGGGCGAATTCAACTCGACTTGGGCTAGTGCTGCGACAATCACGGTATCGGCCCTGGCTGAGCCGCACCCGATCGCGCTTCTGGCGGTTGGCTCGCTCGCCCTCGCCGGGGTTCGTAATCGCTTCCGTCGCCTCGCCCCAGAAACTCAATAGCCACGCGCGGGAACAAACCCGTCCGGGGCGATATCCGCCGCCAGCGCAGCAAACTCACTCCTGTGAGAGGCGCGGTGATATGCCGCCGGGCAGGCGTTGCCATTTCAGTTCAAGAGCGGCTCCTGCTCGTAACGCGGCGCAATCCCCGACGCTTCAGACCCGGAGAAAATTAGTTGATCGGCTGTTGCCGACGGCCAGCCTCCGCCAATCGAATGCCGGAAATCCTAGTTACACTTACCGCACGGACCTTTGCGCTGCCGAACGGGAGATTTACAAGCCATCGAACAGGTGCTAACGAACTGAAGGATCCGCCCGAAGCCATGGGGGCTGTGCATCGGGCAAGCTGGACCTCATGCTCGTCCCGCTGCCTCGAAGCTGCCATTCGCGGATTCGCATTCCCGACCAAAAGCGGGAGCATGCTCGAGCGCCGTCAGGATCCAGTCCAACCCGGATGCAACCGGCAAAAATGGTTTTCGAAACACAAAGCTGCTTCCACCGCGAACGTAGAGCACCAGCAACCTGTCGAGTGAGGAACATGCATGTACGAATGGCCAACGGCAGATGACGACGCGAAGAAATTGGTTGCCAGCCCCGCCGGCATCGAGTTCGAGAAGTACCCGCTCAAGTTCGCAATCCCAGCGTACTTTGGTGCGCGGCCTCAGCCCGGAGCACCGGTTTCTGTCAACAGCGGATCAGCATCGCTGTTGCGTTTGGATGGCCAGCCGTTTGCACTGACCTGCTGGCACGTGCTGGAAGGCTACCGTCAGCGACTGGCTGAAGGCCCGTGCATTTTTCAGCTCGGTGACTGCGAACTTGAACCATTGGCACAGCTGAATGCGCAGGACAAGGGCCTAGACTACGCACTTATTGAGGTCACGGATGCCCAGATCAATGAAATCGCCCAGCCAGGAGGTCCTTTTGACGGCACCTTCTTCTGCGAACCCGCTCAGTGGCCACCCCGCGAAGTAAGCGATGGTGACTCCGTAGCGTTTGGCGGCTTCCCTGGCGAACTACGCCAAGCGGTATCCTTCGACAAACTTTGCTTCGGCAGCTATAGCAGCGGTGCCTCGCGGGTCACCTCGGCCCACGACGATTACCTCGTGTGCCAGTTCGAACCTGAGCATTGGGTTTCCCATGGGCTCGAACCAGAACCAAACACCATCCGGGGCATGAGCGGAGGTCCGGTTTTCGCCATCCGCCACAGTGACGCGGGCCTCATGACATACGACTTCGTGGGCCACATCACAGAGTTCCATGAGGACTTTAGACTTCTTTATGTCCGACTGGCCAGAGCACTATCAATCTGAACCTGGACGAAGCCACACCGTTTACTCAGACTGCAGATTTGAATGGAAACAACGGGTCGGCAAGCGATAGCAGGCTCCTCGGATTCTTCCACGCGAAGCTGCCGATGCAGGTCCGCACCCCGAAAGCTGCCACTGACTAACTAGTCGTTTCGACCCAGTCCTTCCGGCCGCCTAGCGAGATATCGAGAGGTAGGTGGCCGAGAGGTCCAGCCGCTCAGGCCGATTGCGCGCGGACAGCGGGTCGGCCGAAGGCGCCAGTAGCATTGGGTCAACTGAACAGCCGGTTTCACAACGACTCTCGACCCCTTGGACGCGCACGACATGAATGATCAGTTTCGTCAACAACGAAGGACAGCTGCGCACCCCTGGGGCAGTGCTCAGCACTTAGATGGCTATTGCCTCTGCTGACTGGGAGGCGTGCGCTTCGGCATTCCGATGCTCGAGATTTCCAGGAGGATGCAAAATGCGTGGATAATTCAATCCCTAAGGGGGAATCGCAAGCTCATGGGCAGCTGCAATACTGACGAGGTGTTTCGTGTCGCCAGTAGCACGGAATTGGCCGAGACTGGCGGTGGCCACAACCAGAAGGGTGTGGACTTCCAGCGGGCGTGGGCGCTTTCCCGAATGTTCGAGCTTGAGGAGAGCGGTGCCGATGACTTTCTGGTCCTTTTCGAGGCCGTGCAGGATGTCGCCGAACTGGACTCCGAGACAGACCCGTCGTCTATCCGCATCTACCAGGTCAAGAAGAAGGATCGCGGCGAGTGGGAGTGGAGCCACCTGACCCGCCTCCCCACCCCCGGAAAAAGGGTACGGGCAGGACAACACATCGAAGACATCAAGCACAGCCCCATCGGGAAGCTCTATTCTGCCGTGCTCGCATTCAAGGGTCTGAAATGCGACGGGGCTTTTCTTTCCAACGCCGGCTGCAATCTGCCGCTCGCGAACGGCGACAATGCAGCCACCTCAGTTTCATGCGACCTGTCCCAGCTCGCAGCTGGGCACCTCGACCTGCTAAAGGCCGGGCTCGAATACCTGCACGACGCGGGAACGTCGCCCCCCAACCCAAATCTGATAGGCGTCCAGAAGGCCTCGATCCACCCCGACGCACCCACAACCCACCTCCAAGGAGTCGCGGTCGCGTTCCTCAACAAGCGCAGCCCACGCCACGCCGGGCAGGCTAAGTCTCTGGTCGATGCACTACTCACCGAGGTGGGCCCCCTGGGGGCCAAGACCGATACGTGCTCGAATTTCGACGAGCTCCGCAGGCAGAGAGGCTATTCGCGGGGGCAGTTCGCATCCGCCCTCGGATTCCTAGAACAGGTGCCCGACCTTGTGGCGCTCGCCGAGAAATGGCTGGACCAACTAGTTGCCGAAGGGGCTCTGAACTTCATGGAGGCAACGAGTGTCCGGGTCGCGATGGCCGCCATCTACAAACGGCAGTTAGTTGGCGGTGACGACCCAATGACCGCCGCACTCGCCGCCGACTGCGACGCATGGTTGGAAACGAACACCCCAGAACCGCTCCTCGGCCCCTTCTTCGACGGCGCAAGGTCCCACTTGGCGCCGTCGCACCCGTCCGTTCGGGCGGCGGAATTGACCGCACACATCGCGTTGAGGGCCGTCAGGAAATGCGTGGACCAGACCTAAGAAAACTGATCAGAACTCTTCGGACGAAATCATATGAGAAGCTTTCTATTCGAAGACATCTGGATGCTCTCTCGCAGGGACAGGCGGGCCAGGCGCGTGAAATTCCACCCGGGGAGGAACCTGATCCTCGGCCGGAACCACACCGGCAAGTCGAGCCTGATTAAGACCCTGTTCACGACGCTCGGGGCGCGACCGAAGGGTGAGTTGCGCCAGTGGGACGAGAACACAATCTCCAGGGTCGGGGTGAGCGTCGACGGCCGTCGGTTCTCGGTCCTCCACCAGACCGGCACCCGTGCCCTGATCGACTCCGAGGGCCGCATCCTCGTCTCGACCGGCGACCACGGCGAATGGAGCGCTGCGTTCGCGAACGCGACAGGGTTCAACCTACCGCTTACCGACAAGAAATCCCGGGCGGTCCCGGCCGACCCCAAGTGCTTTTTTCTTCCTTTTTACATCAACCAGGACGGCAGTTGGCAGTCCGACTGGAACACCTTCACCGGACTAACCCAATTCAAAGCCCCCATTGGTTCCATCCTCGAATACTTCTCCGGCATCAAGCCGCCCGAGTATTACGAAGCAAAGTCCAAGAGGGACGCCGAGCAGCAGATCCTCGATAACCTCAGGAAAGAACGCGGTTTCCTTGAAAAGGCCCGCGAGCGGGTAGGGAAGTCATTCTCTATGTCCGGGCCGAAGGTCGATCCGGATAACTTCAAGATCGACATCGAGCAGCTCACCTCCGAGGTCAACGAGATAAACAAGCGGCAAGAGATTCTGCGCGACCAGGCTGTCAAGGAGAGGGAGTTGCTCGCCTCGATCCATCTGCAAACCAACCTCGCAAACGAGGCCTTGGGCATCTATGAGGGCGACTCGCAGTTTCTCCGCGCCGAGGCGCGCGAGGCGCTCGTCTGCCCCCTGTGCAGTGCGGAACACTCCGAGTCCTTCCTCGATCTTCTCACCTATGCCGAGGATGCCCGGTCCCTGCGCGACATAACCGTTCGCCTCCGCAAGGACGCACGCGAGATCGAGAAAAAACTTTCAATGACGAACGTCGAGATTGCAGCACTCGAACAGAGCTACCGCAAGGTTGCGGCACTTCTTTCCACTCGACGCGGCGATATGCAGTTCAGTCAAGTCGTCGAGAGCATGGGCGCCGAGAAGGCGTTCCGGGCCTTCGAGGACGAGCGGGTGATGCTTGAAGCCGAGATGGCCGGGCACTTGCTTGAACATGAACGGGTGACAGAGGCGATGAACAAGCTGACCGACCGCAAGCGCTCGACGGAGATCCTGAAAATATTCCGCACGGCATACTCGACGGCCCTCGTCGAGTTGAGCCTGCCAATGACAGAGACCGGCAAGGCCAGGCTCACTAGCCGCCCCAACCTCTCCGGCAGCGGTGGTCCGCGATCTGTCTTGGCCTACTACGCGGCCCTCTGGGCCGCTTGCTACGGTGAGAAGGGGTCCTTCCGCATACCGCTGGTCGTCGACTCTCCCAATCAACAAGGGCAAGACCACATCAACCTGCCCAAAGTGATCAGCTTCCTCTCTGGGAAGCTGCCGCCGGGAGCCCAGCTCATCCTAGCCTCCGAGATTGACACCGACCTTCCCTTCGACCAAAAGATCGAACTGACCGAGCAATACAAGGTGCTTTCAGAGTCAGACTTCGACGAGGCCGAAGCAACCCTTGGCCCGTTGGTCTCGGCCATGTACTTAAACGCCTGAGCCACCTGCGTGAAACCACAGGCGATTGACGTTTATCATCACTGTTCAGCTTTCGCCCGCTTTGCATAACAGTGAAGAAGCCCACCATCGAATTTGAAGTAGTCGGTAACAAGCTACACTTGATCTACAGACCTCACGACGGGACGCACTGGGTCTATAGGAAGTTTAGGAGCGGCGACATTGTCATCCTCAAAGGCACGTTTCACCTGACGCGCGCCAACCTCGTACATGATGATGTCGACGAGTGGATTGACGATATCGACCACGTCTCGCAGGCTGATCCGGATAGTTTCGAGTTCGGCGGTGATACCCGGATGGAATTCTTGGTTGCCGACGCCGGTCGCGGGAAATACTTTCGGTTCAGCAAAGAGGTGTTGCCAGTCGGCGTCGATGTGCTTCTGCACCGCCACGCAAGTCTGAATTGGAAGTGGTTTAGCGCCGAGAGGAAAACCTCAGTGCTTGATGTTATCGCCAAGCTCAAACCCAGCCGCATTGTGATTGGCGGGAACGCACCCGATGCGATTCCGGTGGAGGACTACGAGAAGCTCATCGAACAGTTTCCCACGTCCCATGAACTGAAGAGGTATGTTCTAGCTCGCGTCAGCACTGTAGTTCGCGAATACACCGACGCGACAGTTGATGCTGAGGCCCAACTACGTAAGACCGTCGAACGAAAAGTGAAGGGCAGCCCCAAGGACTTGGCTGCGCCCTTCAGGGCAGCTGACGTGCGCAAGTACGAATACCTGCGGACGCACCTCAACAACATGCTGGCCTCGAACCCAGGTGCTTACAAAGAAGCGCACTGGCAGAGTCAGATCATCAAGATCATCTGCCTCCTTAATCCGAAATACATCGAGGCATTCACCGGCGTTAGGGTGAGGGACTTTGAGAGCAATACTTGGCGAATCCTGGACATCTTGCTGGTCGACGCGTCGGGAAACGTTGATGTGTTGGAAATCAAGCAGCCGTTTGGCGAAGCCATGGTCACGGGGGGAATTTACCGCGGCAACCATGTGCCGCTGCGAGAGCTGTCCGGCACGGTCATCCAGGTGGAAAAGTACCTATTGCACCTGAGCCGATGGGGTGACAAGGGCGAGGAAACTCTAACGAAGCGTTATGCGTCACGGCTGCCGACCGACTTCAAGATTAGAGTCGTCAACCCAAGCGGACTAATCATCATGGGGCGCGACCAGGACATGACCCCGCAGCAGCGCCACGATTTCGAGGTCGTTCGCCGGCACTATAAACACATCGCCGACATCGTGACTTATGACGATCTGCTGCGGCGGCTGGAAGCCGTCCTAACAAAGCTGCGCGCAGCACTTTGAGGAGCCGCTCTTGGTCGGAAATCGCCTTTGCGGAGGAGAAGAGGCCGCCGTTCAGAAGGTTCCCTATCTGGGCGGCAGCTGATCGCCACGTTACGGACCGACTCAGGCCAAATGCTCAAGGTCGCCATTGGCCGATCACCGGCCACCGGCAGGATGAATCCCGCCCTACAGAATCGCGACGCCGAGCGCGCGGATCGAGCCCCCCGGTCGAAGCCGAACCTCGCAACAGCGGGTCACCACGAAAATCCCGCCGCGCTAGCTCGCTCCAATGACGACCGATGGCCACTACGCTGGCCGATCCACCGAATCCATAGCGCAGTGACC
>CBDCWT010000069.1:0-45527 GCA_965223305.1 Pirellulaceae bacterium
CGTCGAAGACGAAAAAAGGACGGTGAACTCTTCATCCGGCTCGGGAAGGGTGTCGCCCGACACGGCGATGGTGATAAGTTTGGAATTTTCGCCGTCGGACAAGACCACTGATCCTTGCGGAAAACCGCCGACAAAGTCCATCGAGTCCGCCGGACTCGTTCCCGTCCCCACAACGGCGTAGTCGACGGAGAGCAACCCCGCGATTCCCTCGCGAGCAGGTCGCCGTCGACGTCTCCGAACTCTACATCGGAGCTAGCGCCCGCACCGAGCAGTTGCCCGCTATCGATGAAACGGCCTTGGCCGTCGTTCGTGAAGACTAGATTTCCCCGATCTAGATTCGCAATCAAGACGTCCAGATCGCCATCTCCGTCGAGGTCACCCAGCGCGACGTCTGTAGTGAAGTGGTCGCCAAGACTTTGTCCGCTGTCTGCAAAAACTCCGTTTCCGTCGTTTACCAAAACTGAATTGCCGCCGACGGTGCTCAACGCGATGATGTCCAAATCCGCGTCATCGTCGACGTCCCCCAAAACAGTCGTTAGACCGACGTTAGCTAGACTTTGCCCGGTGTTAACAAAGGTTCCACCGGTATTCGTCCAAATTTGTATGCCTAGTAGAGTTGCCAAAACGAGATCCAAGTCGCCGTCGCCGTCCAAGTCACCAAGCGACGAACTGATATTCGTATCGTCCCCGATGGACTGCCCGGAATCGACAAATGTGCCGCTGCCGAAATAGACTCGTTGTCGAAACTGCCAAACACGAGAGTTCGCCGCCATCCCATCACTGTCTCGAATGGCCTCGGTGACGCTGGCTTGGACGGTCTCACCCGGTAAGAACGGGATGCTTCCTGGGGACGATGGACCTAACGAGATCGTTCTGCCGGCCGCTGTTATTGTTGAGCCATATTGCGGTACAATGGGTAATCCACCTCCCGGCACCACAATCCGAACAAGTCAACTTCGGCGATTTGTTTCGAACTGCGAGCTTGTCGGGGCAGTCGCTAAAGTCCGGGCTAGCAATCGCAGCTGTGTTTTGCATCGCGGAGGCATCACCATTGATCCTTAGAACTACTTTAGTCATCGCGGCCATCGCAACTTCGTTATTCTTCGTACCGATCGCGAACGCCGCATTGATCTATGACCTTGCAGACTACCCTGCACATCAGAACGGCCACTCGTTATCTGGGACTATTACCACAACAGACACGGCGCCCGACGACGGCCAGCTGATGGCTACGGAGATCTTAGCCTGGGAATTTGAAATCATCGGTCCTCATGGTTTCGGTGGTGCGCTGTCAGACCCGAACTCGCACACAAGCGGTACCGGAGTCATGATTACGCCCACGGAGATTATCCTACCCTATCCACCGATAACCTTTTTCGGAGTTTACGGCTTTACACTGCGCACCGATGATGGGACTTTGGATTATGTCCGCGCGCATGATCCGTTTGGTGTGGGATTCTTCAACTGGTACCGCGCGTATCGCCACCCTGAACCGGACCCCTGGTTCGCCGACGCCCCTCTCATGAACAATGCTCCGCCCAACCATGAGACTGCACCGTGGGTCGTAGCAACCCGGGTTCCGGAGCCGTCAGGTTTCATGCTTGTGTGCTCTTTGGCTGGCGCTGTCCTCTTTCGTCGGTCACTCAGAAAGCTCGCCCGGAATGGTCGATCGACGTAGCAGGCAAATCTTGTTTGAACAAGCTGCCGGCCAGAATCTCACTTCCATAGTGGCGTCACGGCTTACATGGACACGTCGTCTGTTGATTGTTGCTGGGCGGTCGCAGCGCTTAGCCCGGATTATTCATGAAGATCGTGGCGAGAGGTTGTAAGTACGTTCGTGGCAAGGAAGGCGAGCAATTCTTCCGCAGGCGTATTGAAGCAATACGTCGAGGGAGAATTGTGAAGCATGACGAAGCCACGGATGGACTTACGACCTCGCAGCAGATCGCTCATGAATAATTCGGGTTAGAATGTACCAACGCCAGTACAGAGCGCTAACCAACGAACGTGGTGCGTGTCGACCGTCTGTTAGGTCGCAAACCACGCAGTTGTCCCAACGGGCTATTTGGCGCCCCGCTGGTCAATCGCCAGTTGACGGGCGGCTTCAAATTCGTCTCCCGGGTTCCAGGCTGGCATAGTGTCTTGCTGCGCCGCTCGCAGGCCAACATAGAACAGCAATTGGGCATCCGCGATCGCGCCGCTGAGATCCCAGTCGTCGCTGTATTCATCGCTTTGCTGATGATAGTGGGTCGCTTCCCAATCTTCACGTCGCTGCTGGCCCCAGCCCGGCGGTCTGCCGATAACGTCGATGCCGGCGTGCAAGTAGACACCCGGAATGCCGACTTTGGCCAGGCTGAATTGGTCTGACCTGTAATAGAAACCGCGATCGGGAAAGCGATCGGGCGTCACATACCGTTCTTGCCAAGACGCAATCGCACCAACCAGAGAATCCAAATTTGATTTCCCCAACCCAATCACGTTGACATCGCGCGTTCGACCGTAGAAATTCAACCCGTCGATGTTCATTACCGCCGCCAGGTAGCCCGCCGGCGACGGCGGGTGTGCGGCGAGGTATTCAGAGCCAAGCAATCCTTGTTCTTCGGCTCCCACAGCAGCGAACAGTATCGAACGCGCGGGCCGTTTGGGCAGTTGTGTGTACGCTCTGGCGGTCGCCAACAGGGCTGCTACGCCAGATGCGTTGTCAATCGCGCCGTTGTAGATATTGTCGCCCCGGTCGTCGCGTTCAGCGGACATACCGATATGGTCATGATGCGCCATGTAAACGACCATCTCCTGCTTCAGCTTCGGGTCGCTGCCTTCAAGCATGCCAATCACATTGGCCGTCTTCATTTTGCGCGATTCACATCGCAAATCGATCGACAGCGTTGTGCCCAGCGGAACCGGGTGGAACTCTCGTTTCTCGGCAGAGGCGCGAAGTTTGTCGAGATCATGTCCGCTCAACTTCGCCAGCCGACGCGCCGCATTTTCGGTAAGCCATCCGTTCATCTCGTCGCGCGGCCCCTCATGCTGCTCCAGTTCAAATTCTTCGCCTGCCCAAGACGTCTGCACAACCTGGTAGGGATAGCCGGCGGACGCCGTCGTGTGAATGATGATCGCGCCTGCGGCGCCCACCTTTGCGGCCATGGCATATTTGTAGTCCCAACGACCGTAGTACAAGCGACGTTTACCCGCAAACAGTTCGGGGTCACTGGACGGGTCATTGTTCATCATCAATAGCAATTTGCCCTTCAGGTCAACGCCCTTGTAGTCGTCCCAGTTGTACTCGGGGGCGACAATTCCATAACCAACGAAAACGACTTCCGCGTCGCGAAAGCCGAGTTGTTTGGCGGGGCGACCGGCGTTGGCCATGAAATCGACTGAGTACTTCAACTCCAGCGATTCGCCGCCCTTGCGAAACGCAATTCTCGCTGGCGGATGCGTTTTCGTTGCAATCAGCGGAACCGGTTGATGCCAACTTCCGTCGCCAGCCGCTGGCTTCAAACCAAGTGCCTCGAATTGCGTTGCAATGTATCGCTGAGCCAACTGATCGCCACGAGTCCCTGGACCGCGACCTTCCAGCAGGTCATCGGCCAAGAACCGAATGTGGGCACGCAGCGCTGCATCGCTGATGGCTTCCGCCGCCTTCTGTTCAGCTGCATTGGGCGCGTCGATTTCCTGCAAGGCACTGCTGGAGGATGAAACAAACAGAGCCGAGCTGACGTGAATCACCGAGATTGCGGCAAGAGTGGACAATCGCAACGTATGTCTCCTTGCAGTGCAACGAAAGTTGGGCCCACGGACGGGCTGCCAGACCACCACGGCTCGGCAGTTTAACATGCTCGGCAATTGATTGCGCGGCCAAGGGGCGTAGCTTCCAGCCTTCGACTCCGTCCCAACAAGTCATAAGTGTTGCGGGACTTCCCCGAAAATCGGGTCTGACGATTTAGCCGATATTGGGCAGAGCAGAGGTATTGGCTGCTCCCCAAGCGGCCCACAGGTGACAGGCAGGGACGCCAAGCGTCGGGATCTGCGGTGTCCGTTCGGCTGCCGGAAGCACCATCATCGAGAACACGGCAACCGGCGTAGCGCGAGTTATTCCGGAACCCGCCAGGGCCGTGAGCAGAAGAAACTGCACAACCAACGGCGCTCACGAAGCGCGGCTCATGGCTTTGATCGCGCAAGATGATGCAGCATGATTTGGTTGTTGGCCGACGCGTCGAAATTGATGGAACCGACGCTCCCGCCTACTACCACTTCAAGATGCCGCGAGTTACTTGAATTCCACCAACCAACGTGGAGCCGCCATAGTCTTTGGCCAGACGCAGCAGTGCTTGGTGAAAGCCGCAGTTCGCAAACGCTGCTTCCACCGCGGCTACGTTCGAGCGACTCATTCCTTTTCGTACCCAACCTTTCGTAGCGTCGATCCAGTCGGCTTTGCGGCAGGCTTCGATAACGCGTTCGTGCGGTCCGCGATACCGAAAAACCTTGTGGTGCCAGTGGATGATGCCTCGAAGCAGCTCAATCTCGAGACCCCAGCCGTACTTCTCGTTGTCAGCCAGCACGGCAGCCTCGGAAGGTTCGAGATACGCCAGCTCACGATCCGTCCAGAGACCGATGTCGTGGTAGACTATCGCTGTCTCAACAGCCTTTTCCACGTCCGGGTCCTGCTCAAGAAAGTGCATCGCGTAAGTCACCGTGCGATAGACGTGGTTCCGATATCCAGCGTAGTCATCGCCAATGACTTCGCGATACGGCGCAAGCAGCTCCTCGATTCGGGAACGCTCGGTTATGACCTGGATAGTTGATCTGGGCATCGGTTTACCAATACTTCATGGACAACGCTAGGGCAACGAGAGCGACAACACACCGATGAGAGAGCACCATTCTTACTCCGAGCGAGGTTAGACCAGTGGAAGGTCAGCTCCGTGCGAATGGCTCTAGTTGTTCGTTGACGCCCGTCTCGGACGAGCAGAGTCAAAACATGGAAATGCTAACTGTCCAACACAACTCGAGTTGTGTCAACCGAAAGAACATTCATGTCGACCGGGCAACTGGGCGTCCTCGGCACGGTTGTTGTCACGCTCGACACCTAGCGAAGGCTGTGAGATATTGCAGTCGGTCTCTGCGCAACCCACCGCCTAAGAGCTACCGCTATGCGTGCGCTTGCTGCTTTCCCCGACTTAGGCAAAGCCCGCGTCATTGATGTCGATGAGCCCACGGTCACCGTGTCTGATGAGGTGAAGCTGTGCTCGCGCAAGCGTAGGCATCGCGAACTCTTGACATTCAATCACGCCATTAACTTCTTCGAACATGACCGAACACCACACTGCCGAACACCACCGCCTTGCCGAAGACAAAGCCCGCAGGAGGAATTGGAAGCGCTGGGGGCCCTACCTCTCCGAGCGCCAGTGGGGCACCGTCCGCGAGGACTACTCGGACAGCAGCGACTCCTGGCGGTACTTCCCGCATGAGCACGCCCGAAGCCGCGCCTACCGCTGGGGCGAAGACGGGCTGATGGGTTTTTGCGACCGCCAGTGCAGACTCTGCTACTCGATCGCCGTGTGGAATGGAAAAGACCCGATCCTAAAGGAGCGCCTTTTCGGCCTGACCGGGCCCGAGGGCAACCACGGCGAAGACGTCAAAGAGTGCTACTACTACCTCGACTCCACGCCAACGCACAGCTACGCCAAGGCATTGTATCGTTACCCACAAGCGGAGTTCCCCTACAAGCAGCTGGTCGAAGAGAACGCCCGTCGCGACAAGACCAGCCGCGAGTTCGAGCTGATCGACACCGGCGTGTTCGACGACCGCCGCTACTTCGACGTAGTCACGGAGTACGCCAAGAGTGGCCCCAACGACCTGCTAGTTCGCACCACCATCACCAACCGTGGTCCGGAGGAGGCCGAGATCTGCCTGCTGCCCACCCTGTGGTTCCGCAACACCTGGGTCTGGGGCTGCAGACACGAGGGTTGCACCGTCAAGCCAACGCTCCTCGCGACCGGCGACGCGTCCCTGGACGCCGAGCACGAGTCCCTCGGCACGTTCCATGCCCACTTCGGCCGGCACCCCGACGGCCAGCCCTACGAAGTGCTGTATACCGAGAACGAAACCAACAGCGAGGCGCTCTTCGGCACGCCGCAATACACGCCGTATGTGAAGGACGCCTTCCACCGCTACGTGATCAACGGTGAGAAGGAAGCCGTGAATCCCCAGCAACGCGGGACCAAGGCGGCCGGGCTATACAGGCTGACCGTTGCGCCGGGGGCGAGCCGATCGGTCGATTTCCGGCTGTCGCACGAAGACGAGGCGCCGGCGGAAGCCTTCGGCGAAGGGTTCGATTCGGAGTTCAGCCGGCGCCTCGCTGAGGCGGACGCGTTTTACGATCACGTGATCGGCCCTCACGCCGACGAGCAGCAACGCAGCATCTCGCGCCAGGCGCACGCCGGCCTCAACTGGACCAAGCAGTTCTACCACTACATTGTCCAGGACTGGCTCGACGGCGATGAAGCGATCAACAAGCCGCCGCCCGAGCGGCGCCGTGGCCGCAACCACCAGTGGGGCCACCTCTACGCTCGCGACGTGCTGAGCATGCCTGACAAGTGGGAATACCCCTGGTTCGCTGCTTGGGACCTAGCCTTCCACATGATCCCGCACTGCCGGACCGACCCGGAGTTCGCCAAGAAGCAGCTGCTGGTGCTGCTGCGCGAGTGGTACATGCACCCAAACGGCCAGCTGCCGGCCTACGAATTCGCTTTCTACGACGTCAACCCACCGGTCCACGCCTGGGCCTGCCTTCGCGTATATCAGCTGACCGGCGGCGACGACCGCGACTTCCTCGCCAAGTGCTTTCAGCGGCTGCTGCTGAACTTCACCTGGTGGGTCAACCGCGTCGACGAGAACGGCGACAACGTCTTCGCCGGCGGGTTCCTAGGCCTCGACAACATCGGCCTGTTCGACCGCTCCAAAGGGCTGCCGCACGGCGCCACGCTGGAGCAGGCTGACGGCACAGCTTGGATGGCGTTCTACTGTGGCACGATGCTGTCGATCGCCCTGGAACTGGCCCGCGAGGTCGCCACCTACGAAGACATGGCTTCGAAGTTCCTCGATCACTACGTCCGAATCGCCGATGCTATCAACAACCGTGGCGGCGCTGGGCTCTGGGACGACGAACAAGGCCTCTACTTCGATCAGCTGCACATCGACGGCCGCACCGAACCGATGCGGGTCCGCTCCCTAGTTGGCCTCCTGCCGTTGATCGCGGTAGTAGTGCTCGACGAGTCGCTTGTCGCGAGCCTACCCGCGTTCAGTAACAGGCTGGAGTGGTTCCTCAAGTACCGTCACGACTTGGCCGGGCAAATCTCGCTGGCCGAGTCTACCGAAGGCTGCCGCAAGCTGCTGCTCGCGATCCCCAATCGCGAGCGGCTCGAACGCGTGCTGACGGTCCTGCTCGACGAATCGGAATTCCTCTCCCCGTTCGGTGTCCGCTCGCTCTCAAAGCGGCACGAGCACGAGCCGTTTGAGCTTCCTATCCGCGGCAAGATCCACCGCATCGCCTACGTCGCCGGCGAGTCGGACAGCTACATGTTTGGCGGTAACAGCAACTGGCGAGGACCTATTTGGTGGCCCACGAACTATGTGCTCATCGAAGCCCTCGAACGCTACCACGAATTCTACGGCGACGACTTTCGGGTGGAGTGCCCTGTGGGCTCCGGCCAAATGAAGAATCTCCACGACGTGGCACGTGAATTGAACGACCGGCTGACCAGCATCTTCCTCCCGGGTGGCCCTGACGGCGGGCGGCCCTGCCTCGGCACGACCTGCTGCCCCACCGGTTACTTCGACTGGCACGGCGAGGTGCTGTTCCACGAGTACTTCAACGGTGACACCGGCGAGGGCCTCGGCGCCTGCCATCAGACGGGCTGGACCGCCCTGGTGGCCAACTGCATCGAACGTCAAACCGGCCGGCACCCGAGTTGATGGGGCCATCCGCTTCCGCCAGGATGCAATCGCTGACGATCGGTAACGGTCTATCAGAATCGGACACTCCGGCGCTCGCTCTGCTTCAACGGCTGCTTCTCCTTCCCTGACGCGATTTGAGGTCTATCGACCCTCTGTCGCGCGACCAGGATATCGAGGCAGCTCGCACATTCGAGCGCCGAACTACGTGCGACCTCGAGGAACTTCTTCCGGTCTCGCTTCGACCATTTCCTACTGCGGCTGGTCTATTTGATTCTCATTTGCGGCACATTTCTCCCTGATCAACTGGATGCCCATTTCCAACGTGCGGTCACGAGTATCTCGGTAGTAGTCGGGGTCAATATCAACGACAACGTCCGGTGTAATGCCACGGCCATCCACCAACTTGCCAGTTGAAGTTTGAAAGACCCTTTCTGCCCACAGAAATCGCAGCTGACTTTCTTTCAGTGTGAGCATCTTCGAACTTACGGCACTGGCCGCCGTCGCGCAGTATCGAGAGCAGCGTCAAAGTCCGCATCATTGGCGTCCGCGAGCATCCAGTCTTCGTGAATCAACTGGCGAAACTGCTCAATGTCTGCGTGTGCTTGCTGGGACGTCAGCCGATGGGTGACGTCAATGTCCAATGTTGACCGGACACTATCCACGGGGTTGACCTCTTGAGTTAAGCAGAATTGCCCACCGCAGAGTATTGCGATGCGAGTTAGCAAAATGCCGTTCGCGACGGGTGAAATCGCCCGATGCAGCGAAACTCCGCGAGTAGCCGCCTCAAAACGAGGACACTTCCACGGACCCGGCGGCGGCGACGACAATCGAAGGTTTGCGAAACACCACCTGATACAGCAGTACCGTCGAACAGGGTCCGACTGTGGGACGTAGTTTAGTAATACGGTCCATCAAAGATGATTCCCATGCGCAGACCGAGTTCGTCCCATTACGTGCGGGACTCGAGTTCGGGTAGAGGCTGAAACATGAAACTCGGTCCAAAGCAGTTTAGATTCTCGATGTCGAGCCTGATGCTCGGAGTCGCACTGATCGCCGTTTCGATCGCGTGGTGGATGGACCACCGAAGGCTCTCTGCCAGAGTGCTGGAATTGAACTCTGAATGTGGAGCCTTGTTCCACGTTGCTGCACATACAGGCGGTGCGCTCTTGTTTCCAGACGGCGTGGTCCTGCCGCAGCGAAGCTATAACTTTCAGAATCCTGAAGACCGCGATGCGTATCGAGAACACTATGGACATTCGATGTCTCAGTCTCGATTCGGCGGACGGATTTGGACACGCGACGAATATCGAGCGGGTAAGTGAGGCGTTTGAGTTGGACGACTCACGAGAGGCTCCCAACGAAGAAGCCGTCGCTGCAAGTCGGGAACCAACCTAATGCGCTTGAAATACCGCCTGCGGACTGCGTTGGGCGTCCTAGCTGCCGTCGGCGTTCTGTTCGCATGGTTGTCATATCAAGTCCGTGGCCGGATTGTGTCGGAGAGAGATGTCCGCCTTTGGATTGTCATGACTAAAGCGGACGTCCCAAACGCGACCAATCTTAGTCAATTGGAGCGGGATGTTATTTCGGCTTTGGACATCTCCCTGCCAGAGCACGGCCTGACAGTAGATGACCTGCACTTCGCAAAGAACAATCGGGGGGGTAGCTTCAGCGCCAAGATTCCTGGTGAAACCGGCGGTTACTCTTTCAATCGGCGAGGCCGCTGGTTTTTCTCGTTGCGGGAGCGACGGTGGGTTTTTGATCCCGATGATGTCGCAACTTTGCGATTCAACGAGGCGGTCGAGAGGACGATTCGAGCTGTCCTGGAGTCGACACGGAAGGGTACTTGACTGCGATATGCCGCGTTTGCCGAATCAGCAAAGACCCGCGCCCGCATGGTTTGCTTTTTGAAGGGGCTCGGCGAGCTGATACCTCGCCGGGGCTCGTTCATTTTGAAGTTATGCTGTCCCGACGACTTTCGTTGTCGTCGTAACTCAAGTACACCCCACGTAACCTTCGGTTCCGTAGGCAATCCCTCGGGGGTCCTTTCTGAGTGCAGGGCGAGGACCGCAAACTCCATGACAGCAGTTGTTTAGCGTGCCACTCGGGCAGCCTTAGGACCGCTTCGTTGTGCAGATTTTATCGCCATTTGGCACGGTTTATCAGTCTATACCGTGCCACGTCTAAACGACTACTGCCCAGTTCGTCATGGGCGCTTTCCAGGGTTTGTTACGGCTTATGACGCTTTCACATAGGAACTGTGCCAACACGCAAGCCGGCGTTCCCGGTGCACTGAGGCTACGCGGGGGGGGCGCCACCCGAGCACTTGAGAAAAGTGCAATTCCTAACAGGGTCGGATTCACCCAAGCCCGCTCAGCCGAACCCAAATTGGTCGACGAGCCGCGCTGAATCCACCAGAAGAAGGAATGGCAGCCACGAGGGTCGGCGGTGCCGTTTCACGCCGCGGGTCTGGAACACCGACGCGTCGAACAGGGCGATTGGAAACTGCCGTTCGGCGCAGAGGTCGAAATCACCGGCGCGGCGAAACTGCGAGTTCCGCGGTCCCATCCGATGTGGACACCCCTTCGATCGAGGGGCAATTGAGCCGTCGGTTGCTGTCCCATTTACTGATAAAATCAATGAGATTCTGGGACTTTGATTTTGAGACGGCAATTTGGGACAGCGGGTGTTGGCCGGACTGAAGTTCAACACTCCGACTGTGTCAGTCTCGTGAACCGAACGTTTAGTGGGACGTCCGCGAGACTGCGCGACAAGTGGGACTTGAAGAGGCTCTCTTGAAACCAAGAATGGAATTGACGACGAAGCGTTGACAATCCTACTTGAATTCCTGCGACCTCACGGGTGGCTTGCACTCGCTGCAATGCTCTTCATTAACGGTGCGATTTGTTATCGGTTTGGTGGCCGCACGTTGTTTTTCACGATTCCGGTCGTTGTTATCGCCTACTGGATTCTTGACATCGGCTGGATTCGGTCAGAAATCGCGAAGCCCGGCTGGGACGGCGTACCAGACCAAGATGCCGTATTCATTCTCGGCATGATGCTACGCGGTGTGGTTGCCGCTATGGCGCTTTTCTTGTCGTTCGTAGTCGCAGCCTTTCTCTCCAATACAGTGGGGGCAGGCAACGACACAATGAAATCCCAAATGGTGGACCACAAGCAACGTCCTATTTATCGACCCCGTTTATGAGACACACTGGCAGTCTCACTTTCTCGTGCCTTTTGTGCGACTCAGGGCCGAGCCTGATACAATGCGTGTGGCGAGGCAGAAAAAACCCTCCTGAGAACCCCAACGTGCTGCGGGATCAAGTCGATGGCTCGGATACGAGGGCTTTGTGTTCCTGAGTTGCTGATCGACATGCTTGGAGATGGTCGGTGGCGGCATCCGAGAACGACGCAAGCGAACGTGTGATGCCATTCATGGCTGACCCGCTGGTGTTTCTCGGCGCACTCGGCGTAATGGAACGTGAATCGCGGGTGGAAGTCGCGTGCGACGCTCTGCGAATTCACCGTGGTTCATGCACAACGCAATGCTCGCAACTTCCATGGCTCGACATCGAGAATGCGTTCTTCATTGCGATTAATGAGCACCCCGGTGATGACGTGGCAATTGCATTGGACTACCGGCTCGACCTATCGGTGCCCCGTGTTGTCGCGAGCGAATACGATGATACCCGAGGTTATTCCTGGCGTTTCGTAGCCAGAAGCTCTGCGCATTTGGTTCAGAGACTGGAGCTGTAACCGTCGGGACGCTGAGTCATCAAACGACCGATTGACACGACTTCGTGGGGGAGTTTGCTTTGCACAACGAGATGCGGACAATTGATGCAGTGGATCCGTTTGTTCAACTCGCTAGCCCAGCGTAGACGGAGCGTTCCTCATGGCGACGTTCGACCGAGTCATCCCGTTGTTGGTGTATCAGGATATCGAGGCAGCGCATGACTTTTTGGCGGAAGTGTTTGGCTTCACACCGAGAGGGGTGGAACGCACGCCAGATGGCCAAGCACTTCATGCCGAACTCCAAATTGGCGAGATGACAATCTGGCTACACCGCGTCACCGAGGAGCACGAACTCAGTTCGCCCCAGGAAGTTGACATGGCTGGAGCCGGGATAGTTGTCCACGTCGCCGATGTTGACTCTCATTTCGCGCACGCCAGGGACGCCGGCGCACAGATCGCATACGAGCCGGTCGATCAGCCTTACGGTCAGCGCGAGTACGAGGCCCGCGATCCCGAGGGCCACCGCTGGTGGTTCGCAACGCCAATTGCTGTAAAGCAATCCACGTGAGCTCGTCTTAAAAATGGACCAATTCTGAGACGCATTGGAGATTGCCACAACGGATGAACGATTTGGCTCACCCGAGGGTCTCCGAATTCACGCACGACGTCGCCAAGACGTTGAAGCTGGACAAGGCCTTTGTCGAATTTGTGCTCAACCCTTCCCGGCCTGCGTGCTTTAGCTACCGCTGCGCTCCGGCCGCGAACGGCTGGACATGCTTCGTACCAGACGACGCTGAGGTGGCGCATCCACTCTGGTCTTGCAACGCGAACCAGACATTGATCTTTGTTTCGCAAGGCACGGTGCTTTATGCGAAGGGCTCTCACGAAAGCCCGACTATCGACCCCATCGCGAGGACGCCACAGGGTCTCTTGGCCGATTTGTTCATTGACCTGTATGAGGACGAGACCGAACTGACGGAGTTAGAAGCGGCTGCTGACTTTGCTGGATTCCGGTTCCTCGGAGATTGCATTGAATTCCAGACGGCCAACGGCGCCAACGCAATTCAATGGGAGTCATTGCTAGCAGACTTCATTGCCGCGATCGATCGACGTTAGCGGCACGAGCAATCGTGTCAAGAAAGGACCGATTAACGGCTCTAAATGACTGATATCCCAGAACAGCTGTTGAAGTACGACTGCCGCGACTATCTCACATCCGAGTTGGCGACTGATGGTTGTTGGAGTGAGGACGAACAGCTGTGGCTGGTTGTTCCGATGACCGAGGTGGAAGAGAAATCAGACAGCAACGGTCGTCCCTTGAACTTCCTCGCGGTCGGACGACCTGGTGTCGACGGTATCGCTGTCGGTTATAGGTTGGGTCGACCTGGGTTTTGGGCATACTTTCCGATTGAGGGTGAGTTTCTACTCATCGCTCCGACGGTACAGGAATTCCTCAAAAGCTGGAGGGCGGGTGAGATCACAATATGAGTGAGGGGCCGCCCCATGAGATTGGATTGTCCTCACGTCAGAGAACGGGATCTCGGAGTCGGGGTGGACGAGCGTGGTCGGGCAGCTCCTCACCAAATAGCTCGGCGAAAGCGGTGAACAGGTCCGTCAGCAAATCTGCGGCTCGTCACAAGTCGAACCCTCCGCGTCGCCACCAACGCTGCCGCAACTCGCTCACCAAAGTTCGACGCAGGCGTTTCCCCACGAACTCGCGACCAGAACCTCAGCGGTAGTTCAGTTCAGTCTAAAACCGAAACAACCATCGCAAATGGCTGGGACTGCCCCTGGGAAATCCGATGGGGAGAAACCGTCACTTTCCACGTTCCAGAAACAGGATCGTCCTGATCGATACACTCAACGTTGTTGGTCCGATCAGGACTGGCACCATCCTGATCGGCAGCGGGTACAATTTCTCCAGCCGGGGTTTCGAGCATCAAATCCAAATCGTTGACCAAACTTGCACTGGGTGGGTCTGCCCAGACGAGCGTCGCACGAACTTCACCGGTGCCAGCAGGAACTTCAACCTCATATGTGATATCATCGTCCCCGGAACTGAGGCTCGATTCGTAGTCAAAGAGGAAGTCCGCCTCGATCGCGCGCCTGAGGTTTACAAGCCCCCAGCCCGATAGAAAGTTAGGGCGTCCTCCTTGGTGTGGGTCAGCCGAGTTAATGAGAATTCCTTTGACAAGCTCGGCGCTGGGATGTGTCTCTCCGGCATCGACCAAAGACTGTCGCACGAGGACGGCGCATCCAGCTACTAACGGCGTGGACATTGACGTACCGCCGGAGAGTGTGTAGGCGGTGTCGATCGCGTCGTTTGGCTGAGCCAGCCCGAGAGTTGACAAGGCGTCCCAACTGCTGAACGTTGTGACGAAGATATCGTCGATAAAGAGTTCAATATCGTTGGTAAGGCCGCCAGCCTCTTGTGCAACAACGGCAAGCCGTATCGTAGTGCCTTCAAGTTCCTCGCTAATCGGGAAAGAAAGAACAGTCCACCGGTTGAATACGCGGCGATCTTCATTTGGAAATACGAGCAAGCCAGAACTCGTGATGAACCCGAACTGCAGTGAATCCAGCCCTTCCGCGTTTCCTCGACACCAGACCTCAACTCTCAGGTTGTGGCCGGCCGGTATTGCAACTTCCGGACTTCGCAAAATGTCTTGGAACCGAGAACCCGACGTTCGTCTCAATCGAAACGCTGTCGTGCCGCTAAATGCGCCTCCAGTGGGGTTGTTCACAAGGGTGATTCCGGCGGTCATGCCCCATTGGGAGGCTGTCGTACCAACACTCGCCGATTCAATGTTCTCGTGCCAGATGGTGTCTGCCGCTTGAGTCTTTGCAGAAGTGATCCATGTTCCGGGCGCGACGACATCGGGCTTGATCCTGTCCTCGCGTGTTGGCCCTTTGGAACTGAAATTTGCAAGGTCATCAATTGAATCACCACCTGCACCACCCTCTGGACGCCTGTTTTCACTTGCGCCAACCGTCAAGCAGTTCTTAGCAGTTCCGGGGGCTGTTACGGTCATTGTCGCGTTGTTGCGTCCGTCATTGCCTGCTGAGAATACGATAAGCATGTCTCTCGGATCGCCATTGTTCCACGACCAACTATCGACTTCTTGTGCCTGTAGATATCTACCCCCTCGCACGTTGTTTCCAAATTGGTCGAACGCAGAAACCCCCCAGCTGTTTGAATGAACACGGGCACCTTCATCGTAAGCTTGCTGAAACAGATTTCCTAAAGGAGTCGGGATCCCACCGAGCTCACCGTTCTCGTCATCCAATGACTGATGAACTAACTTTGCCTTCGGGGCGACACCCGCAAATCGTCCACCTCCCAGTATCGATCCAGCGGTATGTGTGCCGTGACCTCCCCGATCACTCCAACTCGACGGCGAGGGCCTCCCCAGCGCAAATGCCTTCTTTATGCGCCCTTTGAACGCGTCATGTATAGTGTTATCGTTCACACCGATGTCCAGCCCAGAATCGGAATGGCCGACGGTCTGTCCACTCCCCTGAATCGGAGGAACATATACTGGAGGATTCCGAACTAGGACCTGTTGTGCAACATCATTGTGCTTGATGAACTTGGCATCGCTCGTAATTTCACGTACAGAGTGCTTCTTGGCGATTTCCGCAATCGCTTTGATTGGTATTGTAGCGCGAACCACCGAAATGTTGTCATCGCTACCTGAGCCCGAGACGTTTCCTTCAGAGGCAACGATCAGGTCTTCGACCTCTTTGAGCGGTTGACCCTTGAACAAGTAGAAGTTGACGTCAATCGTTTCTTTGGCCAACGCGACCTCTGTTGCCTGGGTCAGAGCTGGCGCCTGTCCGTGAGGAACGATTTTGAGGGGCTTCAACTGATTCGGCTTTCCCGGCGTTCCCTGTTCTTTCGCTCTAGATCGCAGCGATATCAATTCCCGCAGCTCGCTACTGATCTTGCGTTCTGGTGACAGCCACTCAACTATGTCGACACCCTCGAGCATGGGGAGTGAGCGTGCATCGACCGGTTTAGCCAAGATCACTATGTTGTCCTTTCCTTCCTCCAAAAGGTCAATCTCCGGGTATCTTGCATGGAGTGTGTCTCGAAATGTTTTGTCGATTCCGTCGAATCTGCCAATGACGCATACCATCTTACCTTCTTTTGGAAGCTTCTTGATGAATTGTCGTCGCTGTTCCCCTTTGAAAGCGCGGGCATCCGCGCGCGTTAGACGCACGCTGCCAACCTGAATTACGGACTCCGCATGCCTCTTGTTCTGTGTCTTCTTACCGTTAAGCTTCAATCTCTTGCCGACTTGCGCTGCCCCAAGTTGCGGAATCAAAAGAGCCATTGCGATGTATAAAACTACAGGCCGATTCATGGCTATTCCTTTCAGTCAAAGTGTCTTCAAAAACTCAATCAGTTGCCGTTTCTGCCGGCAAAACGGTGCCGTAAGCGTGGCAGTGATTGCTGTTGTCGCTTTCGTCGTGTCGAATTCGAAGAGGCCCGCGTTTTTCTCCCATCGATCCATTTCCAAAAAAAGGCCGATGTCTTGTTGTGGCCACGGCGCGTCACAGGGTAAGCGTCTCTTCGACTTGTTCGGGAGCTAGTTGCGTCGGGCCGAGCGCTCCAGCATCGAAGGAAGGAGCCTTGTGGATCAGCAGTTTGCCTTCTTGGTCGCAGCAGTAGGCCACGTCGAACAGATTTGTATCTACCCGGAGGCTGTAGTAATGCCCAAATTCCGGGCCGCGTGGCGTTTTTGAACCCCTGGAAACCGCTTCCAAGTTGAATCGAGGTTCACCGTGGCGAGGCGCATAGCAGGTTGATGTCAGCAGCAGAGGTGCGACTAGCACGGTAGTCAACGAAAAAACCATCTTTCCGTCCTCCGTTGCAACGAAGTCGATCAGTCCTCTTATCATGTGCGGTTTCCGTACGGTCGCTACGGAACGCAATGGGATTAAACTATGGGATTAAGCTCATCGGATCACAGCGTGGGAGCGTCAAGGTTCATCCTTTGACTTCGTCAGAACCGTCCAAAAGTCGCGTGTTGGGTAGGAATCGACAGACGACGCGGGAAAGCCATCCGTTCCCATCCTCGCCCCATTGGTTTCCCCAAGGAGGCTCTTTGGTTCACTTTCCCCCCCGCGAAGATCGAACAGGAGGGTCGAGCAACCTTCCTTCTGTAAATTCTGTCGATCTCATTTTCGCGTTTTGTAAATAGTATGGAGCGGCTTCGCCGCCGTTTTCTTTTGCGTTCACGCAGACCGGGGGGGGCTCATTGCCGCCCCCCTGGACCCCCGCTAGCCTTTCTCTGTGTTCCGTTTTTGGGAGGCGTTGTTTGCATTGTCAAATAGACTTTGCCAGTTTCCCAATCGTCGCTGGTCTCGCTGAGGATCGCGCTGACTAACCGCAGGAGCGACGCTTCGTTGGGAAACAGCGTTGCCACTCTGGTGCGACGTTTGATCTCCTGGTTTAGCCGCTCAAGCATGTTCGTCGTGCGAAGACGGCGGCGGTGAGAAGGTTCCAATTCGAACACCGTCAGACTTTCCGCAACGTTGGTCTCGAGCCAACGGGATAGATCCGGCGCCGTCTCGGCGTACTTCTCGACCATCAACTTGAGGAGACGATCTGCTTCGTGACGATCCGCTGCGTTGAGCACGTTACGCAAGTCCTGGATGACTTCCGGACGCATGGTTATCTTGGGTACGTAGTTCAGAGCGTTCTGGAGGAGGTGAAACTGGCAGCGCTGCCAGGCCACGCCTGCGAAGCATGCCTTGCGAGCCTGCTTCAGCCCCGCGTGATCGTCGGAAACGATCAACTGAACACCGTGCAAGCCACGGTCGATCAGACTCTTCAAGAAGCTTCTCCAGTGAACCTCTGCTTCGGAAAGTGAGACGCTGACGCCCAGGATGCTGCGTTGACCGTTCTCCAAAATGCCGGTGGCGATCAGTACCGCGCAGTCACGTACGCTGCCTCCGTGGCGAACCTTCTCGTAGCGAGCATCGAGAATCACATACGGCACCGTTTCCAGTGGACGCTCCCGCCAGGCTTGCAGTTCTTCGTCCAGCAGCTCGGCGGCCCGACTGACCTGAGTACTACTGACCTCCAATCCACACAGCTCCTGAGTGATCTCCGCCACTTTCCTGGTCGATACTCCCTGCACGTACATCTCCGCCACCGCTAATTTGAGCGCCCGCTCACTGCGTTCGCCCCGTTCCAATGCCGACGGATAGAACTCCACATCTCGGGTCTGAGGAACGTTAACGCGCAGTTGGCCGAGTCGGCTGTTGACCGTCTTGGACTTGTATCCATTGGCATATCCACGTCGCGCTTCGGTCCGCTGATACGGCATCGCGCCCAGGGCTTCCGCGCGCTCGAGTTTCATCGCCTCATTCATGAGAATCTCAATCGCGTGCCCCATTCCCTCAAAGCCATGTTCGCCGAGTAGTTGGAGCAGCTCTTCGAAACGAGTAGATTGATCGTCGTGGGCCATGTGGGTCTCCTTTCGCTAGAGTAGTGTCCTGCGAAAAGAAAGATCGACAGCGGCCCACGCTTTTTCAAGCCGCCTATCAGCGACGCTCCGAATCAATTAAGTTCGGCGCGCCACTGCGCTTTTACAGAAAGAATGTTACACCACCAACAGGAGCGGTCCGCCTTTAGCCTTTCGTTTTCGCTTTGGCTTGAGGGTTCGGCTCGATGACACTGACTTTCCAAGCAGTAAAGCAGCCTCGCGAACGTGGTCGCGACACCTTGCAATCTTTAAAGATTCAGACTTTACGAATGGCACTATCGAGTTGGAACTCGTGGGAAAGCCTCTCGCCAGCGCGGGCCGCATGGCTCGTGGATTCATCGGCATTGCCTTTCGTGCTAAAAAGGACGCTACACCTGCTGTAGAACGCCTGAGTGCTCAACTTGGCGGACAGTTCCAAGTCCGCTGAGCATCGCGCACCTTCTGGATTGATCCGGTCTGGCTCGTCAGCTGCAGCTTTGAGCAGCCGCGAGGGTGCCCAAATCGGCCTCCAATACGCGCAGTTCGACGCAGAGATGAAACCCACCCGTGCGTCAAAGCAAATTAGCTTTCGTGCAGGCAGTGAAATCGGCCGACGCGTCGAAATTGATGGAACCGACGCTCCCGCCTACTACCACTTCAAGATTCCGCGAGTCACTTGAATTCCACCAACCAACGTGGAGCCGCCATAGTCTCTGGCCAGGCGCAGCAGTGCTTGGTGAAAGCCGCAGTTCGCAAACGCTACTTCCACAGCGGCTACGTTCGAGCGACTCATTCCTCTTCGTATCCAACCTTTCGCGGCGTCGATCCAGTCGGCTTTGCGGCAGGCTTCGATAACGCGTTCGTGCGGTCCGCGATACCGAAAGACCTTGTGGTGCCAGTGGATAATGCCTCGAAGCAGCTCAATCTCAAGCCCCCAGCCGTACTTCTCGTTGTCAGCCACCACGGCAGCCTCGGACGGTTCCAGATACGCCAGCGGAAGCCTTCGGCGAAGGGTTCGATTCGGAGTTCAGCCGGCGGCTCGCTGAGGCGGACACTCCGGCTCCGCTCGCTCACCCAAATGTGTGTCGCACCAAGTAGGTGCAAACATCGTCGCACATTCACACGAACCAGGTGAAGATTGGCATTGCCAACTACTCGCTACTTGTCGTCGCGGCGTGCGGGGCATGGGTGCGCCGTCGTGACTGGCTGCTGCTACCGTTGTATTGTACATTCCTGTACTATCTCATCCTGCACAGCAGCCTATTGTTCACCTTCCGGTACCTTCTTGTCGTGGTCCCGATACTCCTGATTTTCGAGATGGAACCGGTGCTACTTGTCCTCAAGTGGGCCACGTCTCGCAAACGCCACATCAATCGCGTACAGGACTCTGCAGCCGGGCGTCGTCCTGGTTCAGGATTACGTCCTTGAGTCGGCGAGACACGAACCTATTTCAGAGAGAGAACTCGGTCAGCAATGCATTCTTCAGCTACTTTCATTCTGCGGCGATTGGGACCCAGAGATGCAGATTTGGATTGATGCGGACGCTTGTCCTGGTGAAATCAAGGAACTGCTGTTTCGCGCAGCGACTCGCACCAAGACCAAGGTGACGTTAGTTGCAAATCAGCCGTTGCGGACGCCGCGTTCTGAGTTCATCGACAGCATCTTGGTAGGCGCAGCGATGAACGCCGCTGATCGCCGTATTGTCGAACTAGTTGAGCCCGGTGACTTGGTTGTGACGGCCGACATTCCACTGGCCGCAGATGTGGTTGCTAAGGGCGGAGCGGCGCTGGATCCTCGCGGTGAACTCTACACGGACGCAAACGTCGGCGAACGGGTCGCGGTCCGCAACTTGATGGATGAGCTGCGGGGTGGAGGCTTGGTCACGGGAGGTCCCGGCAACTATTCCACCAAGGATCGGCAGGTTTTCGCGAATCAACTCGACCGTTGGCTGACAGCAGCAACAGGCTGAGAACTCGCCGATCAAAGTAGGTGTCAGGATGGTTCGTGCCTACCGCGTAGGATATCGCCTACCGGCTGAAGTCAAGGCCTCGTATTTTCAGGCGGGATGGAATTCTCTGCGAACATGCAGAGAGACGGCCGACTCTGCCCTGTAGCCTATCGCTTCAGAAGGAGCTGCCATACGTCCTTTACTGTCCGCCCCATCGAAGAGACGGAAGTCGAGCAATTTCGCCGTACGATGGCGGTTCCATTTGGAAACGATCCCGCGCCGGAAAGCCTTGATCGGTTTGTCAACACGTTCGAAGTCAATCGCCTCACGGCAGCCTTCGATGGACAGCAAATGGTGGGAACATTTGGCGCTTTTACGATGAGTTTGTCGGTCCCGGGCGGCCAGTTGCCGATGGCCGGAACGACGGTCGTTACCGTGTTGCCAACTTCATCGAAGGCAGGGCGTGTTGCGGCAGATGATGCAGGACCACCTGCGCGAGGTACACGAGCGGGGAGAGCCCATTGCCGGGCTTTGGGCCTCGGAGTCGTCGATCTATGGACGGTTCGGATACGGTCCGGCCAGCGAGCGGGTGGAGATGACGCTTGATAAACAGTGGGCTCGGCTGCGCAATCCGGTAGACATTCGCGGCAGTATTCAACTTGTCGACAAAAGCGAGGCGCTCGAGAATCTTCCTGGCGTGTACCAGGTGGTCCACTGGCCTGGACACCGCGGCGTCACGCACCGTTGTTACAAGAGACAGCACGTGGGTTGTTGGCCACGGCATGAGAGTTGTCGTTTTACGGGACCACGATGGAGCCAGGGGCGCAATTCCGTCGTTCATGCTCGTACTAGCAGGATCGCGAGCACGGATTAAGAGTACGATACAATAATCATGATCGTAATCGGATTTGCCTTCAGCCGCGGGGTAGCAGCGTCTCTCCGAGAGGCTGACAATCCGTCCTGGTCTCGGAGAGACTCGCCTACATGCAGCAGCCCGGGCGACAACAACGAACAGGGAGTCATCATGGTACGCAATTCGTCGAACGTCGTCTTTATCTTCCTCCTGACGCTCTGGTCGTTGGCCGACATCTCCATCGCAGCTGAGCAGCAAAAGCCACCCAACATCGTCGTAATCCTGGCCGACGACTTCGGGGTTGGCGATATCCAGGCTCATTATCCGCAGAACAAGATCGCCACTCCGTATCTCGACCAGCTGGTGCGGGAAGGCCTGAGCTTCACGGACGCCCATAGTCCTTCCGCTGTCTGCTCACCGACGCGCTACGGGCTGTTGACAGGCCGTTACTGCTGGAGGACGCGGATGCAGGAGTGGGTCATTGCTGCCTATGAACCGCCACTGATCGACGCTCAGCGTTTGACGCTTCCGCAGTTTCTGCGCGACCATGGCTACCACACCGCCTGCATCGGTAAATGGCATCTCGGCTGGGATTGGGTGGGGCCACAAAAACCGATGATGCATCCACTGAAACGCAACTTCCAGAAGCAGCTCAGCTGGGACTTCACGCAGCCGATCCGCGGAGGTCCGATCGATCGTGGGTTTGACGACTACTTCGGAGTGGTGCTGCCGAACATGCCCCCTTTTTGCTGGATCGAGAACGATCGTGTCACGGAGCTGCCTACCGCCAAGTACGAGTACGCAGAGGAAGAGGGCTTTGTCGTGATGCCCCGCAGTTTCGAGGGGGCACCCATGGCTCCTGGGTGGCGTTTCGAGGAGATCTTGCCGGAACTGACCCGGCGCGGAGTCGACTACATCCACGAGCGTGCCAAGGCCGACCAGCCCTTCTTCCTGTACTTCTCGCAGACTTCGCCGCACGAGCCGGTCGTCCCGTCGGAGCCGTTCAAAGGCAAGAGCGGTATCGCTCCGATCGCCGACTTTGTGATGGAGACCGACTGGTCGGCAGGCCAGATCATCGAAGCGATCGACGAGGCCGGAGTGGCGGACAACACGATCGTGCTGTTCACCGCTGACAATGGGCACTCACACTACACCGGTTGGGAAAAGCTGATCGATGCCGGTCACGCACCCAGCGGCCCGTATCGCGGGCACAAGGGTGACATCTGGGAGGGGGGCCACCGAGTGCCGCTCATCGTCCGTTGGCCGGGCCAGGCTGCTGCGGCCGCTTCTTCCTCGCAGATGGTTTGCCTCACGGACCTGTTCGCCACCTTCGCGGAGTTGCTTGGCGAGCAACTGCCCGCCGACTGCGCAGAAGACAGCTTCAGTTTTCTGGGAGCTGTTCTCGGCCAACCAGCCGGCACGCCCGCTCGCCAAACGATGGTCGATCACTCAAACTTCGGCGAATTCGCGTATCGCCAGGGAGATTGGAAGTTGCTCTACAAGCTTGGCAAGCAAAACTTGCAGGCATCCCGTGGCCATCCGACTGTCGCGGAACTCTATGACCTTTCGAGTGACATTGCCGAAGCCAGAAACCTGGCCTTGCAACAGCCGCAGCGGCTCGCGCAGTTGACTGCGGAATTGGCCCAGTTGATTAGCACGGGCGCGAGCCGCCCTGGTGCAAGTGGACGCAACGACTGCCGAGTGCGATTCGACGTCACGCAAGAGTTTCGTTGGGTTGACTGAAGTGGGGGAAGGCTTGAGGCTCGAGGGTTTTCAAGTGTTCTTTGGCTCGCGACGTTCCGCGGTCCTGTAAGTCATCTTGCAGCAATGACTTGAATGCTTTGTTGATGCCTGCATCGCGCCGAAAAGCATCGGTTGCATAGTGGTACCGTTTGGAGAGCCGTGAGCTCGGGAAATCTTGGAACCCTTCAAGGAAAATGGAAGTAAGCCCTAGCGGCCTGAGAATTCGCCGCTGAAATTCATCGGTGACCGCGTTTCCCGTTACCTTCTCAATCATCAGCCCAAGAAGCGTGTGGTTCGAGTTTGAGTAACTGAAATCTCCTCGCCTCGGAGACAACTGCCGGAACGGGATATCTCGACCCCAAGGATGGGTTCCGTTTGAACTCTGCTGCAATGGCCTCCTGGCCCGGCATTCTAGCACACCAGCGGTTTGTTCGGTTTCTGCAGTTACTTCGGTTTGGTGGAATGTTGACAGCGGCGATGGATTCTGCCCGAGCTAGACTTCCTGTAGCGACTTCTCCCGCGCGGCGTGCTTCAACATGTCCCGACCGTCATCGACAACTCGACGTCCATCACCAGTCAGCATCTGGATGGACCTGGCCGATGTTTTGACGCTAGGCGTGTGTGGTTGGAACCGATCTCAGACAACCAACATCGATCGCTTCTATTCGATGTGTCCGGAAGAGGTCGCTGACTTTTTGGGGGGCCGGCTGCTGAACTTTGGCTATTGGGCCGCCGGAGCGGCAACCCAGCAGGTCGCCGCACGTGCATTGGTTCACCAGGTAGCACAGCTGGCGAACCTTCAGTCAGCCGAAACGCTGCTAGACGTCGGCTGCGGCTTTGGTGAAGCAGCTTTGATTCTTCACAGGAAGTACCAAGTAGAGCAAGTTGTCGGCGTGAATGTGACCGGCTGCCAGCTCGAATTCGCAAGAGCCCGTGCGAGAGCGCTAAGAGTTCAGGGCAACGTCCGCTTCTGCTTTGGCGACGCGACGCAGTTGCCGTTTGACGATTCAACATTCGACCACGTGGTCGCTCTCGAAAGTGCTTTTCACTTTGACTCCCGAGAAGCATTCATGGAAGAAGCCGCGCGCGTCCTGAAGCCCGGCGGGCGAGTGACACTGGCAGACGTCGTTCCCCTGAAGTCGAAGAAGGGTCTCCTGAGAAAGTACGCGGCCTCAAGACTTTGGCTGTTCCCGATTACAAATGCTTATGGCGCTGAACAGTACGTGTACAAGTTAGGGAAGGCGGGCTTTGAGTCCATTGAGCTACGTTCGATCGGCGCTGCGGTGTACCCAGGGTATGTCGATTGGACTCTTTCCAGTGAGAATCGCGAGCGATTGCGGCAGCAGCTTGGTCGCACGAAGGCGACGTTGTATCGCTGGCAGACCCAGTTGCTCAAGGCTCTATTCGAACGCGGGCATCTGGACTACGTAATGGTTAGCGCATCGAAACCGAACTCTTAGTGGTAGCAGAGACATGACCATCGAAGGCACGATCGCCGAAGACACGGTTACCATGGTTGAACCACGACGGCCAATCGACGCCGGCAACGTCGCAAGCATACCGCGAAGCGAATGGCCAACGGCGACCACGACCTGGTTGCGATACTGCTACATTGGGAGGTGGAATTACACGAGAGGCATTGCTTTGGCAGCACTGATCGGCCTAGCCGGCAGCGCCATCTTCGGCTGGGGCTTCATGGGGTTTGCGCTGGGAGTCGCGCTGCTGTACGTGGCAATGTCTTTCGCTGGTCTCTGGCTGCTATACGGGCCGCCTTCGGAACGGATATTCCGCCAGCTGATGCAGATGGTGAACGCGTCCGGCAAAGAACGCGTCCTCGACGTGCATTTTGGCACATATCGAGCCAGCCGCGCCTTGCTCGAACTGCTACCGGCAGCGAAGCTCTTTGCATTGGGAGTGCATGATCCCGAGCACGAATCGGAGCCGGCCGTATTGGATGTGTGGAAGTTCGAACGACCGCCCGTCTCCCACCCACGATTCGAAGAAGTTGAAGGCGATGTCAGCTCGTTTGGAGTGAGTGATCACGAAGTCGATTTGGTCGTTCTCGGTTTCGGTATCCACGAACTGCATTCGGACGAGGAGAAGTCAGAGCTGGTCCGCGAGATTCTCCGGGTTCTAGCTCCGAACGGAAAGCTAATCCTGTTCGAACGCGGTTGGAGTCCACTGTTGGCTTTCGTCTTCGGTCCGCTGTTCCTGCACTTTACGCCCGCCAAGGCGTGGGACACCTGGTTGCGGAAGTACTTTGAAGACGTCGATCGGACGCGTGTTTTCGGAATGGTGGATGTGTTCGCGGCCTCCGGTGCGAAATAGGGCTAGAGAGTCGAAAACGTCTCTAACACGCAACTTCTCCGACACGGCCCCGAGAAGTCGTGGTAACTCAAGTACACCCCACAGGATTCGAACCTGTAACCTCCGGTTCCGCAATAGCAATGGGTATTCAACTACCCAAGTTTCCTGGTCCTGGTCTTGGTCTTGGTCCTGGTCTGGAAGCTGCGGGATCACGGGTGCTGTGCACCGAGAACATTCTGCCCCGATCGGCTAGAAGTCGACGCACGGAGCACTCCCCAGAACACGAGTAGATCGCGATGACAGATCATCGCTCACTCCAACGCACACTTGTTTCGGCTCAGACCATTCAACGAGCTACCGCGTAGAGAACAGCTCGTCGATCGCGGTTTCCAGATCCTGCCACAGTTCTTCTCCCGCACCCCCATCTAACCCTCGACTGTCGAGATCCGTCAATACACGGTCGATTGCAACATAGGGTTCCGGAGCATTCGTCGTCCCAAGAAGTGCTACGTCGTCAAACGCCGGAATGTCCTCCGGCCCGACTGCCAAGTCTTCGCGGTTCGGCCCCAGAGACAGACCCGTAATCACCACGCCGCCGGGAATCGGCGGGATCTGGTCCACAGGAATTAAGGCCGCCGCCTGCGCCGCCAACGAGGCATCCGCCGCATTCAAACGGTTGTTGCCGCTGATGTCACCCAGCAACCCCGGATCGGATAGCGGAGTGTTCGTAAAGCCGCCGTCCAGCAGCGCCGCCACCCGGGCAATCCCCGCTGCGTCCGCTGCATTCAGACGTCCGTTGGCCGTCACGTCCGCAAAGAATGTCAACACGTGCAGCGCCTGGTCCGCCAGCACCGGTGACTCGTTGTCGTTCCCGTCACTGATGACCACGTCGTGAACGTCCAGAATTTGCTGACTCCCGTAGTTCGCGCTGGCGTTGTCGGTTGGCACCGACGCAGTGAGGGTGATCGGAACCACTTCACCTGCCGCCAAAGGATTCGAACTGAAGTAGACCAAGATCGCCAAACCCGGAGTCGAACTGTTGAGCACTACCGAAGCACCTGCCGGAGCATCCGGACCAGGTGCCGCCGCCGTGATGTTCAGCAAGTCCGGGTCGTACGCAATCCGCGCGTCGATGGCGCGAATGTTGGTGCCGTCGCTGAGCGACAGTGGAATCCCCGTGGTGACGTTGGCCGGCACGTTCACTTCTTGGCCGGGACCACGCACGATGTCTGGAATGCCCACCGTCACCGTTCCCGCAGCTGGTTCGTTCACGGTGAACTGCGAGCTGTAATCGCCGCCCGGAGTACCGTCCCCGTCGCCATCCAGCAACGCGCCGGTGTTGTCCTTAAAACCATTCGCGGCGCTGCGCAGCGTGACCGTGTAGTTGTCCGCAGCCAGAGCATCTCCGGTCTTGATGAATTCCACCATCTGATCCGATACGATCACCGAACCGGCAACCGGACCGCTGGCCGTTCCCACCAAGACCACGTCCGCCGGACCCAAGCCGCCCGTTTCCGAGTCGATCAGATTGAGATCCGACCCATCGATGGGGTTGCTAAACGTCACCTGGAAACCGCTCGCGGTGGGTGTTAACTCCGCCACGGCAAAACCCTGCGGCTCGTCGTCGTCGGTGATCGTCGTCGTCACCTGCTGGGTGTCCGTTTCCGTACCATTGGTCACTCCCGAGATGTCGACAACCACCGTTTCGTTCGGCTCATCCAGATCATCGTCCAGCGCGCTGACCGTCACCGAGCCCGTCGTCGCACCCGCGGCAATCATGATCTGCGTACCCGACGCGTTATAGTCGGCCCCCGACGTGGCCGTGCCCGTCAGCTCGAGGTCCACCGTCACGTCAACCGTTGTCGTCTCCGAAAGCGTCGCCGTGAAGGTCGCCTGACCCCCGTTCTCGGCGATCTCGGCGTTGTCGACCGATAACGCCACACCCGGCATCACCGGGTCATCGTCGTCGTTGATCGTCGTCGTCTGCTGCTGCTCGACCGCTTCGGTCCCGCCGGTCACGTTCGTGACGTCGACGATCACCGTCTCGTCGTCTTCGTCTTCCGTGTCTTGCACCGCCGTCACCGAGATGGAACCGGTCGTGGCGCCCGGCGGGATCACGATCTGGTTGCCCGATGCCGTATAGTCGCTGGCAGCCGCCGAACCGGAGAAGCCCAGATCCACCGTCACCGCCACCGTGGTCACGATCGACAGCGTCGCCGTGAAGTTGGCGACCCCTTCGGCTTCGGGAATCGCTGCGTTGTCGACCGACAGCGTGACCTCCGGCAACGGCGCTGCCTCGTCGTTGTCCAGGATGGTGGTCGTGACCGTCCCGCCCGATCGGTCGGCGTTGGCGGCACTGGTCATCTCAACGATTACCGTTTCATCCGGCTCGTCGACCGTGTCGTCGACGGCTGTGATGGTGACCGAGCCGGAAGTCTGTCCCGCCGGGATCACGATCTGCGCGCCGGAAGTCGTGTAGTCATCCGTCGCGGTCGCCGTGCCCGAGAAGCCCAGATCGACGGTGACCTCTGCTGTGTGGGCAGCCGACAGAGTCGCGCTCACCGTCGCTGCGCCGGCCGCTTCAGGAATCGTCGCGTTGTCGATACTTAAAGAGACGCTGGGTTGAAGGTTTTGGTTGATCCAGACAACCGCACCCGTAAACCTCTGTCCCTGGACGGCATCGAGGTCACCGTCTGAGTCGACGTCGAATAGTCCTACCCACCCGGATCGATGAAAGCCGCCAGGATTGAGGTTTTGACTCAGACTAAAGTTACCGGAGCCGTCGTTCGTCCAGATTTCCGAGTCGTTGTTCCAGCCTGTCGCATATACATCGAGATCGCCGTCACCGTCGAGATCGCCAAGTTGCGCGTCTTCGTTGCTGGTTCCCGGGTTGATGATGGGTCCACTTTGAACGAAGACACCGTTGCCGTCGTTCAAGTAAAGACGTGTGCCCGGATTGCTGGAGATTACCAAGTCGAGATCGCCGTCGCCGTCTACGTCTCCCGTGTCGGCCTGGTTGCTGGCTTCGAATGTGCCCAGTTGCTGATCGCTTGAGAAAACTCCGTTTCCATCATTCAACCAAACACGATTCGCTTGACCATTGTTAGCGGAAATGAGGTCGAGGTCTCCGTCACCATCGAAGTCACCAAGAGCCAGACCACGGCTCGCGGAGCTTCCTAGACTTTGACCCGAGTTGGCGAACGTACCCGAACCATTGTTGAGCCACACGATGTTTCCGGAGTAGGCGATGCCGGAGATTGCATCAATGTCTCCGTCGCCGTCCACATCACCCGCTTCGACGGCTAAGGCTCCACCCGCGGGAGTAAGGTCTTGGCCGGTGCCAGCGAAGATTCCATTTCCGTCATTGATATAAACGTCGTTTGCCTCCAAGATGTCGGCATCGCCGTCACCATCGACGTCGGCGATGACCCCGTTCGTGCCACCGAGCGTCTGACCGGTGTCGGTGAAGATTCCGTTGCCATCGTTTAGCCAGACACTTGCACCCGCTCGCACGAAGTCCAAATCTCCGTCCGAGTCGAGATCGGAATACCAGATTTCCCCATCTTGGTCGCCACCGAGTGTTTGGCCGCTGTTGGTGAATTGGCCGCTGCCGGCGCTGACCCCGGTGCGGAACTGCCAAACGTGCGGTTCGTTTGCGCTCGTACCCTGAATGCCGCTGGTTGCGGTAACGGATACACGGTCGCCGGGCCAGAAATTGGCGTTGGGATCGAGCGTCACGGTCTGCCCGTCGGTCGTCACTGTTGCGTCCGCAGCAGTGAGCCGCCCACCGGATTGGCTGGCGACAACAAACGTATCGGCGGTCGCCGTTGCGGGATTAATCGCTTCGTCGAAGGTTGCTGCCACGTTGGTCGAAACGGGAGCGTCAAACGAATTCGCCGCAGGGTCTTCGCTTGTGACGGCAGTCAGAAGCAACCGCCGCTCGAGTTGTTCCTGCATCAGCCGACGGAAGGAAGGTGCACGGTGTTGACGACGACTTTGCCTTTTCATAGGAGCGGACCTCGACACGATTGCGATGAAAGAGCTACGAAAACTACGCCGAGTGGCGAATAAAGAATAAACCAGATGGCAGTTGCAGTCAAAACCCCGAAAGGACGGGTGGGAACCACGAACGAACGGGAAAGGGACGGAGGGGAACCACGAAACACACGAAAAAAAAGCCGCGCATGCCACACACATGCGCGGTTTTCGAACCTATCAGCCTCAGCAGCCTGTTGATTTTCTCAGCGGGCTGCTGCATCACAGGGATGTGATGCCAATCAGCGACGTAAGTCGTTGATTTGCGAGCGGCGAAGAACTCCGTTCTGAGCTTGGTGAGGTTGAAAAACGCCAGGACGGCGTTTTTCAACAGGCAGTCAGGCCGTGCCGCTGATCGCTCAATCATCTGACCCTGAGTGGGCGACCGCCATCACTTGGTCCAAACTACCCTGTGTCGCATTCACAACCGGGATGGGAGGTCACGTACACTGTTGCAGTTGGAGGATTGGTTCATTGAGCGTTTTGTGAACTCGTTTGACGAGCCGCCTCGTGAAATAACGTTGGACATCGATGTATTCGACGATCCCACACACAGAAGAGATCGGGAGATTAGCAGATGAAAGAGATTCACCGCCTCGCGGCGTGGGTAGCGGCAGCACTGGCAGGTCCACCGGCTCTGTTCTCCCATCACTCCGCTGGTGGTGTCGCGGCAATCGCTCTCGTGGCAGTGTTCGGCGCGACCAGCGTCTTGCAGGGGGAGGTTCCACGCGTCTTTATCACGAGCGACATCGGCATCAACGACCCCGATGATGACCAATCGGTCTGCCACATGCTGCATTACGCCAACGAGTTTGAGCTCGTCGGTTTCGTGCCGGACTTGGTCGTTCTCCGCAACAACGAGAAAGCCAGACAACGTCTGAACGACGTGATCGACGCCTATGAGCAGGACTACAAAAACCAGAAGTATCGATTCAAGGAGTCTGGGCACCCGAGTCCCGAGGCAGTGAGGTCGGTCATCCTGTGGACTATGGAAGACGCCGTCCAGGGACTCATCGACGCCGCTTCAGCTGACGATGAGCGGCCACTTTACATCCTTGTTTGGGGACGCATGCAAGTCGTTGGCCGGGCCCTGCGGGCAAATCCGGACATCGCAGACAGGATCCGGCTTCTCACGATCGCCACCCACTTAAAGGCGCGGCGGAGTTGGGGGAATGAGAAAGGAGACGGCGAAGAAAGAAACTGGAACTGGACCGCAGACAGAGACAACGTCTACAACGCGCATCCTAACATGTGGTGGGTCGAGAGCGACTGGACCTATAGCCCGAATTATTCATGAGCGATCTGCTGCGAGGTCGTAAGTCCATCCGTGGCTTCGTCATGCTTCACAATTCTCCCTCGACGTATTGCTTCAATACGCCTGCGGAAGAATTGCTCGCCTTCCTTGCCACGAACGTACTTACAACCTCTCGCGACGATCTTCATGAATAATCCGGGATAGTGGGATGTTCCCCGCTCCGGTTGACGACAAAAACCTCTATGGCGACCCGGTACTCATGCGTGAAAAGATCAAGGAGCACGGCCGCCTGGGCCACCACCTCTGGCACATCGGAAATAAGCACGAGTGGTCCGGCTACTTCCGTTGCGGTGACACCCCCACCCTGAACTACTTGCTTGACCCGTACGACGATGATGACCCGACGCAGCAGAGTTGGGCCGGCAGGTTCGTGCGGCCGTTCGCCGACCGCCCAAACTACTACATCGGCATCGATGGTGAGCATGAATGGGATTACGCCGACCCCACGGGGACTTGGTCGAACTCCGAAAAGGTATTCTTAGCCAGAAGGGTGTAACCGCGGTTCCGCTTGGCCGATCTGATTGGTTGCGAAATCTGGGTAAACAAAAAGCGGCCAACCTGCCATGATTCGGGTGTTTTATCCGTTTCATCAAGGCAAGGAGGCCGCTTCCCATGAAGGTCGCTGATTTAAATGCTTCGGGCAACCCCAACTCGGAGAATGTGACAGCAATCGAAGACGCGCTCGAGATGATCGACTCGGTTACTGAGCAGCTGAAGCAGGCCGTTCAGGACGCAGCTCAGAGCGGCAGTTCGTTCGATTCGGTGGAACGAAGCATTCGTGATACGGTGTTTCAATTGGGTCATCAGACAATCGAATTGTTCATACGCCTGCAAGGAGAAGGCGATTTGGGTCCTGAGATCGCTAGCAACGACGGTAAGCCCCTCTACCGGAGTGAGGAGGCTCATCAGACAACGGTTCGATCCATCTTCGGAACTCATCGGTTCGAGCAGTTTACCTACGCACCAGGTGCCAAGAAGGCGATCCAGCTGCGGCCGATTAGCGCTCGCATGTCGCTGCCACCGCGGCAGTGGTCCTATTTGCTGCAAGAGTTCTCGCAAATGTTGGCGGTTGACTCGTCGTACGAACAAGCGATGACCAATTTGGGGGCGATCCTCGGTGGTACGTTTTCGGTCGATACGGCCGAAAAAATCAATGCCGAACTTGGGCGGGTCGCAGGTGAGTTTTTCGACGACTTGCCGCAACCAGAACCTGGCAGCGAGGCAAAGTTGCTTGTAGCCACTGCGGACTGTAAGGGCGTACCCCTGGTGAAAAACGATTCGTCCAAGGTCGCTGCATTCGAGACGGCAAAGAAGAATCCTGGTAACCGACGGATGGCCACAGTGGCCAGTGTCTACACGGTTGATCCTCACGTCCGCTCAGCTGAAGAGGTCGTCGCAGCGTTATTTCGCGACGAACCCGATGAAGAGACAACGCAAGTCAAACGCCCTCGACCTCAGAACAAGAACACAACCGCTCACTTTCCCACGCTGGAAAGTGATGGCGTGGGCGGTGAACTTCCCATCAGCGGAATTCACGTAGCCATAGCCTGGATCATCGGTCAGGTGACTGCACGCCGACGCAGTGGACAAGTCTTGATCACGCTCATGGATGGCCAGGACAGCCTTTGGGAGACGATGAAGCTGCATCTGTCGTTCGGTGCGCGGACAGTTCCGATCTTGGATATCCTTCATGCCTTATCCTATGTCTGGGAAGCAGCCGGTCTGTTCAAAAAGGACGATGCTGGCCGCAAAGCGTTCACTCGCACACGTTTGTTGCGAATCTTGCGAGGTGAAGTACGGTCTGTCATTACGGGCCTGCGCCGCCTCGGAACCACGGCGGGGCTGACTGGGAGGGCCGCAAAAGACCTGGCTCGAATCTGCGGCTATCTGGAAAAAAACGCCGACCGAATGCGCTATGACGAGTACCTGCGTCGAGGTTATCCGATTGCGACCGGTGTCATTGAAGGCGCGTGCCGTCACTTGGTGAAAGATCGCATGGAACGCAGCGGGATGCGCTGGACGCTTGAAGGTGCTCGTAGCATGCTCAACCTGCGAGCTGCATTTCAAAGCGACCACTGGCGAACGTTTCTGGATCACCGGATGGCCGTCGAAGGGGCATCGACACACGCCAACCAAGACCTGCTTGACAACTATCCAGCGATGACGCTCGCATGTTGACCGTCGGATCGACGGTTACACCCTAGCCAGAACTGCATCGCTCCGTGAGAAACGCAAGGAGATGTACCAAGACTACCTCGACAGACTGGCTCACTTGTATGCGAAGGACTAACGCACCGGGCTGTATTTAAGGGAATCAGGCTCTCATGAAATGTGTGGATAAGACAGCGATCTCGTTGTGCTTTGTGCTACTCTTGGGCGCGGTTGGTCTCGCCGAGTCGGGCAAGCCGAACATCATCGTGCTCCTGGCCGACGATCTTGGTTACGGAGACGTTAACCTTGAGTTGGCGGGGGCAGACGACCGCTTCTCGAATCCGAACATCAAGACGCCGAGTCTGGCGAAGCTGGCGGCGGAGTCAGTGGTGTTCACCGATCATTACGCTGCAGCGCCCACCTGTTCCCCCTCGCGGGCAGGACTGCTAACCGGCAGGACGCCCCTTCGGTTGGACATCCCGCTCTGGATTTCGGACGTCGGCGACAACGGCAAGACGTTCCTGAGAGGCTGGGAGCTCACGATCCCGGAACTGCTCAACAAGGTGGGATACACCTCTTTGATTGTCGGCAAGTGGCACCTCAACGGCGCCGATTGGGAATCCTCTGAGGCTTGGCGGGGCTGGACCGGGTCGTTCCCGCGTCAGCAGGGGTTCAGGCTGGGGCTCGTCAGCAAAGAGAATCCGCACCTCACCCGCGACCTACAGCAAAACACGCAGCACCGCCCCGGGGACTTCTTCAGCCTCCGCGGTCAACCACTCGGCGTGCTGCCGGGCTGGACGAGCCAAATTCTGACAGACTATGCGATCGATTATGTGCGCCAGTTGGTCGACAGACGTGCCCCGTTTTTCCTTTACCTGGCTTATGATGCCGTTCACGAAAAGGTGGACAACCCACCGAAGTGGAATCGCAAGTACGACTCCGGGAACAAGAACAAAGACCGCTATTACGCGAACGTCTCGCATCTTGACCATCAGATTGGACGGCTGCTCGGCGCGCTCGACGAGTTAGGCATCGCCGAAGACACTCTGGTCATCTTCTCGAGCGACAACGGTCCAGAAGTGTTGAACGCATACTGGGGAGCGCGGAGATCCTACGGAACGTCGTATCCTTTGAAAGGTCACAAAAGGCAACTCTTTGAAGGGGGTGTCCGCGTGCCGGGCATGGTGCGCTGGACCGGAAAGATCTCCCCGCGCGTGTCGAGAGAACCGAACAGCACACTCGATCTGCTCCCGACGCTTTGTGAACTGGCCGGCGCAGACGTTCCTGACGACCGCACAGTGGACGGGGCGAGCCTTGTCCCGCACCTGCTCAACGACGAGCCGATTTCGCGCAGCCAACCGTTGTACTGGCAGCACGAACTCGCCTCTCACTGGAAAGCTATCGGTGAGGGGTACCAACGGAAGCTCGACGGGACGAGACCGATTCGAGCAGCGTCTGTCCCGCAGGTCGCAATCCGCAGCGGCGATTACGTCTTGCGGGGGATGCGGAAACGATCGGAGAGCCCGATCGATTTTCCCGCTCGGTTTCAGCTGTTCGACGTCAGGAATGACCCCGAGGAGACGCGCGACCTGGTCGATTCTCGCCCGGAGTTGTTCGCAGAAATGAAGGCAGAGATGGAGAAGGTCTTCCTCTCGGTGCAGCAAGACCGAGAGGCGACGCGCCGCTGGAAGGAAATCAACCGGCCTGAAGAGCAAAGCGACTGAGCCGGCTACGCGAGAGTTAAGGGAAGGGTACCACGGTCGGTTCGACCGGGTCGCGTGAATAGCCTGGCGTGCGTATCCTTATCGGTAAACGCGTCGAGCACTTTCTTTGTTTCAGGTTTCCCGGGTACCATTCGATGAAGACAGTCGGCGGCAAATTGTTGGTTCTCGCAGTGCTCGCGTCCTGGTCGTGCATTCGAGCCGAAAACGGGCTGGCAGACAATGGATTAACCTCCGGAGAACAGGTGCCGCACTTGACCGACGCGCTAACCGGCGGCGTCGCGTGGTACACGCACCTCAACGAGCCGCACGCCGTACACGACGGCCGCAAGACGTACGTCGCCTTCCACGGCGCCGGCGAGCACAACCTCGACCCATTGGTGCTATGCTACGACCACGCCACGGGCGACGTGGAGGGTCCGGTGAAAGTGGGCGAGAACCCACTCGCTGAGCACAACGACTCGCATGGCAATCCCGTCGTCCTCGTAGACAACGAGGGTTACATCCATGTGATATTCGGCGGGCACGGTTACTACCCAGGCGGGCGGATGACGCATTGTGTCTCGCAACGCCGCGGGGACATTTCTGCTTGGAGGCGCGTGGACAACATCGATGCCACAGGGACCTACCCGCAGCTCGTGAAGACCTCCGACGGCACAATCCACTACTTCTACCGCGCTGAGAACCGCGAAGCAGGCAACCATCGCGGGCACTGGGTGCTGGCGAGTTCAGCCGATCACGGACTCACGTTTGGGGAATCGCAGCCCTTGCTGGACGGTGGGCGGAGCCGGGAGGACAGGCGCTATGTGGACGGTCTCTACTACGACGCTTGGTACGCGAGCATCTATTGCGGGGAAGACGACACGCTCCACGTGATCGCTCACTTCCACCCCTGCGCGCACCCGTTCAAGGACCCTCACCACGCGCAGCGGCGGTTCCACATCTACCACCTCCAGAAGAAGTCTGGCGATCGGCGCTGGACGAATCTCGGCGGCGACAGGCTCACGCTGCCGCTAACCGTGGAGGAAGCCGATGCCGGCTGCTGCGTGTTCCGCTCCCCGTTGCTCAAGGGCGACGACATGGAGCAAACGGTGCTGGGGGGGTTCGCGACGGGCCCCGCAGGCGCGCCGCACATTCTGTTTAAGACCGGCACGGGAAAATGGGCTTCGAGCGACCCGAAATGGCTATTGGCCGTCGGCGACGTGGAGAGTGGCGGCTGGAAAATTAACGAGTCGCCGGTCGGGGGGTGCCTGAGCTTCGAGCCAGACGGCGCCATGCGGGCCTGGTCCACGACGGTTCACGACTCGTACGACGGGGGGCGGACGTGGAGCCAGGCGGCCGACTTCCGCGCCGTTGGCCTGACCGGGATCACGCTGGTCCGTGGCGGCCGTGACGCGGCGCGGTTCATCGCGTACGGCAGCGCGCCACTCACCACCCAGGATGGCGCGTCCAAACGCAAACTCTATCTCTGGGGCAGCAAGGGGTCCGTCTCCCCTGTCGGTCGGAGGGGAAACTGAAGGCGGGTCAACTCTATCCTTCGCTCCAAGTCAGTCGCTGCCGCCGCTGGAGAAAATCCTAAACGTCTGGGTCATTCGACAGGTCGTTGGGCGAGTCCAACTTGCTGGGCACCAAGGTCTTCAGTGATCCCCCACGTGAGTGGGCACAATGGACGTCATTTTGGCCCGCGAAATTGTGAGATGCCAGAGGCGGCTCGAACGCACAAACCGTCTAGGTGTGTCGGACGAATGGCACTTAGTCCGTGCTAAACCCACGGCCTATGGCCGTGCGACGCTGATAGGCTCTGCCGATCCGGCGTGAATAAAATACGCTCCTTCTCCGAGAGCCCCGCTGGGCAAAGGAGAACGAGCGCATGGAAACGTTCGAATCTTTGTCGCACGTCCGTTGGGAGTGCAAATACCACATCGTGTTTATCCCAAAGTACCGTAGGAAGGTGATCTACGGCAAGTTGCGTTCTGCGTAACCGTTCACGGCAATCTGATTGATCTTGGCCGATTTTCTGTTTTCGGACTATCCTGTTTGGCGTCATGGCGGACGACAAACGACAAGCTGGATGTCCTCGTTGCGTTGAATTAGAGGCACGCGTCGCGGCCTTGGAGGTCGAGTTGGCGAAGTCTCGGAAGAATTCGAGCAACTCATCCAAGCCTCCTTCCAGTGATATTGTCAATCCTCCCAAGAAGGGTAAGAAGAAGGGTGGCGGTAAGAAGCGAAAGTCCGGTGGCCAACCGGGGCATGAGCGACACGAACGAACCCCCTTCACCGAGGATGAGATCGATCAAACCTGGATCTGGTATGACGCTGAGTGCCCCTGCTGTAGCGGCAAACTCGTCGACGTCGACGAGCCGCCACGCACGATGCAGCAAGTGGAACTGCCCCCCGTATCCGTTGTCGTCGAGCAGCACGAAGGTCGACCGCAGCGGTGTGCTCGTTGCGACAAGGTATTCTACCCCAGTTTCCCCGAGGAACTCTGCAAGGCGGGGCTGGTGGGACCAAGGTTGACGGCCTTGGTGGGCTTTCTCAAGGGTGCCTGCCACATGTCCTTCGGGACGATCCGCAAGTATTTTTGCGACGTGATTGGCGTCTCGATCAGCCGTGGCATGCTTCGCAAACTGGTGGGAAAAGTGGCCGACAGCCTGCTTGAACCGTACGAAGCCCTGCTAGCCATGTTGCCCAGTGAGGACCGCCTGAACGTGGACGAAACGGGCCACAAGGAGAATGGCCAGCGGATGTGGACCTGGTGTTTTCGGGCGTATCTTTTCACGGTCTACAAGATTTCGCCCTCGCGTGGCAGTGACGTGCTGCTCGAGGTTCTGGGCAAGGAATTCAACGGCGTGTTGGGCTGTGACTATTTCAGCGCCTATCGCAAGTACATGAGACTGAATGAGAACGTGCTGTTGCAGTTCTGCCTGGCTCATTTCATTCGCGACGTGAAGTTCCTGGCTAACCATCCGAACAAGCGGAATCAGGCACATGGACAGCGTTTGTTGATCGATTTGCGAAAGCTGTTTCGCGTGATTCATCGCCGTGACGAATATAGCAACGGGCGCACCTTCCAAGCCGCCCTGGAGTCGGCCCGTGACACCTTGGTTTGGAATGCCACGATGGAATCACCTCACACCCAAGAGGCGCTGGCGTTGGAGGAGCGGTTCTTCCAGCACACCGAGAGCTACTTCCGATTCATCACCGAACCCGGCGTCGAACCAACGAATAACTCAGCCGAACAGGCCATTCGCTTCGTGGCTATCCATCGGCGAATGACCCAGGGGACACGAAGTCAGGAGGGACGAGCCTGGTGCGAACGGATCTGGACCGTCATTCAAACCTGCAACCAGCAATCCCGCTCCGTGTTTGAATTCTTATCCGCGGCAGTCACCGCGCATTTTCGATCCGAGAAAGCGCCTTCTCTCGTGCCGATTTCGAACCTTGTGCCGGATACATCCTAATCCGCGCTTCAGCTTTCATAGCCGACTGAACAATCACTCATGCCTCTCGTCGCCAGCCGCGCCAGCTCCGCACGGCAACGCGAAAAAACTGGCGAAATCCCGTGAACGGTTACCGTTCTGCGATAGGGAGGATTTTGCGGGATCTGTGTCAGCAGAAAGGAGTTGAATTGCTTGAGGGGCACGCGATGCCGGATCACGTGCATGCGTGTCTCAAGATTCCGCCGAAATACTCGGTGTCGTTCATAATCGGGTTCCTGAAAGGGAAAAGCGCTGTGCGAGTCCATCGGGAACTGCTTAACGAGCGGCGAATGACCGGACTCCACTTTTGGGCGCCGGGATATTGGGTGAGCACGGTTGGCCGCGATGAGGCTGCCGTGCGCCGATACATTCGCGAGCAGGAAAACTGGGACAAGGGACAGGGTCAACTGTTCGAGTAACCTAACCACAACAGCCCCAGCGGGGCTTTCATTACGTAAACGCCCCGCTTGGCGGGGCAGGCCAAAGCCACGGCCTATGGCCGTGGTCGATTACTTGTTTGGCTGCGCCGCACATCGATTCACAACGAACACTTGTTCGTTGCAACACAGAAGTTTGACTAAAGCGGTGTCACGCTTACCGATCCATTCAGAAAGAAAGTTGACGCATGCCTGCAACAATCATGGTTGTTGCAAAGTTCCGAATCATTTACGTCAGCTGCGGACATCGAGTTGAAAAAGTAGGAAGGGAACTTCTTCTCGGTGCAACATCGTAATAGGAAGTTGCACGCACTATCGCACCCCTTACGCGGCAACCGGTGAAGTCAATTGCTGATTGGTTGCCGCGTATCTAGCCTGCGTGCTCGCTCGTGCGAGCAGCTATCTTTTGTGCAACAACCTATTGGTTGTTGCGGCCCGAATTCAGAAGGGGTGGATTTCGCTCGCAACACAGCGTGCGCTATACTCTTTAGGTTGTGCTAACCCAGGATCAGCATCTCTATGCGATGCAAAAATCAATAGGAAGTTGATTCTGGATCGACTGGACCTTCTCGTGCTAGATCTTGTGCATGGCTAATGATGACCTACCCATTCCTGTTGAGCGAATCGCAAACTTGATTCTCCTCATCCGTGGCCAGCGAGTGATTCTGGATGAGGACCTGGCACGCGTGTACAACGTCTCTACAGCGCGACTAAACCAACAAGTTCGACGAAACATTGAACGGTTTCCAGAAGATTTTGCATTTGTTCTTTCAGATCAGGAGTTTGCGGCCTTGATGTTGCAATCTGCAACATCAAACACAGGTCGAGGTGGACGACGAAAGCCGCCTCTTGTTTACTCTGAGCATGGCGTCATCATGGCAGCCAATGTCCTTAGAACTCCGGTCGCGTTGAGGGCTAGGGAGGCAAACGGAGGGCACCTCTACCTCGACTACACGCTGTACCGGAAGTACCAACCGCGAGGTAAGGTTAGGGCAAGCTCATCGGATCGCTTCTTTGCACGCAATCGGGCATCGCTTCACGACACCATTGACCTTGCGGCTGACTTTGTTGCCAAGCATTCGGCTGACCCCAAGGGAGCTGTAGAGGCTGCTCGTGAGCGAAAGGCGGCAGCGACACCTGTCGCAGAGTTGGTCTCTACCAGTAAAGCCCCAACACCCCTGGTCCTGCCAACAAAACAAGCAGCCTAACTGGCATGCGTCGAACCAATTTGCTGTTTGCGTACGCAGCACTGCTTGACTTTCGTCGTCGCTACCAACGAGAACGTTTGATCTGTCGGTTTGCCGTATCAACCGCGGTGCTTGTCACCATCTTGGTTGCCTGGTCATCTGGAGGTCCGTTTAACTGAGCATTCAGCGTCTCCGACCACTGCGCTCTGCTTAGATGACGGTAAGTGCTGCGGACGCGGTCTGGTGCCTTTTGGTGGAACAGCTTCTGAGCAACACCGGTCTGTTTCTCACAGCTGGACACCAACTAGAATGTGCATTAGGCCGGCTCGCCCAGAAATCGACCCACCCCAAAAAACACCCAAAGCCCCAAGACAATAATGCGCTCCTCAAATTACCGACTATGCACAATCGCACTTGTGGCTGCCGTTCTTCTAAATGCATCGGCTGGCCAGCCCCATGCCCAGGTAGTCGACTCCGAGGTTTCAGCAGCAGGCATTGAGGACATCCGAGAGTATCTCAATGCACTTGTTGAGTGTGGAGAAGTGCCAGGCCTCGTGGCGGTTATCGCTCACCGTGACCATATCGTACTCCAGGAGGCAATCGGCACAGCAAGTCAAGAGCCGGCTCGCCCAATCACTAGCGACGCAATCTTCCGCTTGGCCTCGATGACGAAACCGTTAACCAGTGCTGCTATTCTCCTGTTACGAGACCGAGGGCAACTGAAGCTGACTGATCCTGTGTCGAAGTTTGTTCCTGAGCTAACAAATCCAATTGTGTTTGGAAAGAATCGTTTGGCCGGGACCCCGATCACGATCCATCATCTACTGACCCATCAGGCCGGGTTCGTTTATCACGATTCGGCGTCCATTGGACATCTATACAAAGCGGCGGGCATACAAGCCGGAGTCTGCAGAAGCTCGCGCTCACTCGAGGACAACATTCGTGCGCTGGCAAAGGTTCCTCTCCTCTTTGAGCCTGGTACGGACATCAACTACGGCATGTCGACCGATGTACTAGGGCTAGTAATTGAACGAGTTACTGGAGTTCGCCTCGACAAGTTCATTGAGACCGAAATCTGCCGCCCCTCGGGCATGGTCGACACCCACTTTGTTGTTCCAGATGAGAAGAAGCACCGAGTGGTTGCAGCGTTTATCGAAGAAGCAGGTCAACTCCGCCAGCTTGGCGATGCGGATTCGCCGGTCCTTCATCCGATCTTTGAAGTCCCAATGTCAGCTGACCATCCTTACTCTCCAGAGCAGCGATATCTGTCTGGTGGAGGCGGCATGTCTGGGACGGCAACGGACTATCTGAAGTTCTGCCAGATGATCATTGAAAATGGGAGATCTAGAGACAAGCGGATCCTGTCGCCGTCGTCTATCGCTCAGATGACAAAAAACCAAATCGGGACTCGAACGTTCGGTGAACTTTCCGACGGTACCACGTACAGATTTGGCTATGGACTTTCCGTCCTTCCCGATGAGTCGGAGTTTGAAGGCGAGAGAGGCTGGGGTGGCATTTGGGGTACTCTATTTCGTATTTCGGTCGTCGATGAGTGGTCTGCCGTATTGCTAACGCAACGAGTCCTTGACGACTCCTACAACCAGCGAGAAGTGCGATTCACCCAGCTGGTTCGGAATTGCTTCACCGACTAATAGCCACACACAGCTGGTCCAGTCCTGGAACTCGAGCATGACCGCAGTCAGCCGAATCTTGTCGCAACTTCGAGAAGGCGAGTCACGCGCTGCCGAGGAGTTGCTACCCCTCGTTTACGACCAATTGCGCAAGCTTGCACAAGCAAGACTTGCAAACGAACAGCCAGGCCAAACACTGCAGGCAACCGCTCTCGTCCACGAGGCCTATGTTAGGCTACTCGGCGACGCTGAGAGCGAACACAATGGCTGGGACAGCCGCGCCCACTTTTTCGCGGCCGCGGCCGAAGCAATGCGCCGAATCCTCATTGAGAGCGCCCGAAGGAAACTAAGCAAGAAGCGTGGTGTTGATTTCACCAGAATTCAACTGAGCGCAGTAGAGCTCTCGAGTCCTGACCGCTCGGGAAGGCTAGTTGCACTCGACGATGCGCTGAACAAGCTTGAAGAACGCGATCCACAAAAGGCAAAACTCGTCAAACTGCGTTTCTTCGCAGGCCTAACGAACCGGGAAGCTGCAAGTGCTCTCGGCATTTCCTCCTCAACCGCAGACCGCTATTGGACTTACGCCAGGGCGTGGTTGCAAACTGAGATGCAATCTTCGTAGTCGGCGGCGTTGAACCGGGGCCGCGGCAGAATCTGACAAAGATTCCTGAGGTAATCGGGGCGTCGTTTTCGCATTATCGATTAGCGGGGAAGCGCCGCTTCCAAGAGTCAAGTCTATCGCAGGACGAAGCTATGGACGAAGAGCGGATTTTCCATGCAGCTCTCCAAAGAGCACCTGAGGTCCGAGCTGAGTTCATTGCTAACGAGTGCGGTGGCGACGGTTCCCTTCAAGCTCGAGTTGAGCAACTCATCGTCGCGCACGAAAACCCGGACAGCATAATGCAACACTCCCCAATGTCGAACTCTGTTGACGCCACGACTGAGCAAGCCTCGCTCTCCGACGCTGTAGGTACACAGATCGACTCCTACAAGCTCCGCGAAAAGATTGGTGAAGGGGGAATGGGCGTTGTCTATGTAGCCGAGCAGGAGCGACCGGTCCGAAGAAAGGTCGCCCTCAAGATCATCAAGCCGGGGATGGATTCTAGAGAGGTGATCGCTCGCTTTGAAGCCGAGCGTCAGGCTCTAGCGCTCATGGATCATCCAAACATTGCCAAGGTGCTCCATGCAAGCTCCACCGATGCGGGTCGGCCATATTTTGTGATGGAATTGGTACGAGGAGTCGCCATCACGGATTATTGCGACAAAAAGAAGCTTACGATTGACGAACGCCTCGAGTTATTTGTTCAGGTATGCCACGCCGTCCAGCACGCTCACCAAAAAGGCATAATCCACCGCGACATTAAACCGTCCAACGTGATGATCACCGAGCACGACGGATCAGCTGTGCCCAAGGTGATTGACTTCGGCGTTGCTAAGGCAACTAACCAGCGACTTACCGAGCAGACCATATACACAAAATTTCAACAAATCATCGGCACGCCGATGTACATGAGCCCAGAGCAGGCAGAGCTAAGCGGACTCGACATTGACACACGGAGTGACATTTACTCGCTCGGCGTTCTTCTCTACGAATTGATCACCGGAGTGCTACCTTTTGCCAAAGAACGATTCGAGAGAGCCAGCTATGATGAAATGCGAAAAATCATCCGAGACGAAGAGCCTGCAAGGCCAAGCAACAAGATCAGCACTGTCGGTGACTCTGCCACGCTGGTGTCCGCCAACAGAGGAACAGATCCCACTCGGTTTCGACGCCAGGTGGCGGGAGACCTTGATTGGATTGTAGTCAAGGCAATGGAGAAGGACCGCACTCGGCGTTACGAGACGGCTGACCGTTTGGCCGAAGATATTCAACGATACATCGACGACGACATTGTTATTGCGAGACCGCCTTCGGCAGTGTATCGCTTCCGCAAGTTCGTAACTCGAAACAAAGCACTCGTCGCTACCGCTGCCGCCATATTCTCGGCACTCTCGATTGGTTTGATAGTTGCCTTGGTTGGGCTTGCGGCAGCCTCCAAAGAAGCTGCCGCAAATAGGCGACTAACCCAGCAACTCTCAGCTTTACTCGATGACTACCGGGAGGAGCTAACGGACAAAGCCCTACTGCATGCTTTTAGTGGCGACCTGAGGCGTGCAGCGACCGTTGCCGACCAACTCGAGTCTGTCACAACGACATTGGGACAAAAGGTGCGTAGCGGTCAGTCTGAGTCACTGCTTGGAATTGCAGAGTTCTATCGCGGGAACTACGAAGTTGCTGAACGGCACTGTGATCAGGCAAGATCGATGAACCCGAAGCTGATTTCGGCGCAAGCGCTCCTAGCCTTGATTTACATCACAAGTGACCGCATTGACGAGTATGTTGAGTTGTCCCAGCGGTTACCGAGGGACGCTGAGCGAGACGAGTTGGATGTGTTCGAGCGACTGTTCCTTGCACACGCGACCACTCCAACTGACTGCATCAGCGCCGCTCGGGAGCTGAACTCCATTGTCGCTGCTCACCCTTCGTTAGCGATTGCACGCGGTATGCATGCAGAAGCCTTGGCTCACCTAGCTACCCGCTTTAATCAACCAGAGGCAATCGAGCAGGCGCTCTCAGAGATACGGACGGCCAAGCAGCTTGCACCCGATACTGCCTACCTCAATCTGATCGACCTCTGGGTCCATCTAGTTGCATTGACATTCACAGATAGCGATGACCCGACCTACGGTGACCTCCAAGCTGCAGCGGAGTTGGCATGTACTCGCCAATACCCTCACTATGAATTGTCCCATGTCCTCCGTTCCTGGTATTACATCCAGTTTGGTAACAGTGAAGAGGCAACCCTCGCGACTCTCGAGGCGCTAAAAAGGGGAATCTGGATGTGGGTTCCTGCCGGCTACCTGCAGCTAATCGGAGAGGGGAAACTAGCTGAAGCACAACTTGAGCTTCACGGTGATTCAACGACGAATGCTGTGTTGATTCGGCACCTACACGCTGCAGCGGAATCATCAGAGATTCCCTACGACATAGCAGAGATTCGCGCCCGATTGGGCAATGAAGGCAGCAGCACCGAAGCCTGGTTGTCTCTGCTTGAACTGCTTACTCTCGCAGGGAGACCTGACTTGGCAAGGGAGGAAGCGCGTGAGTTAGTGCATTCACGGCAACTCAGCTCCGGCGATTGGTTCAACTACAAGGACACTGCCGACTTCTATCTAAGTGGCACTAGTGACTACGGAGCCTACATTGATGCTCACGCTGGCAAATCTCGAACGCGTGAGTGTACGTTGGCATACCATGCCGGCCTCGCGCTAATCGCCAAGGGCCGCAGAGCCGAGGCACGTGCGATGTTCAATCGAGCAATTGCAACCCAGCAGTTTTTCACTGGTCCATCCGCGTGGTCAAAAGTGTTTGCGGCCAAACTTGACGACCCAACCTGGCCAGCGTGGATTACTCGCAATCCAAGCGCCGGTCTAGATCATCGAGAATCACCACCATGAACGAAGAATCGCTATTTGAGCAAGCTGTATCACTTGCCCCCGAACGCGTGCCTGAATTTCTGACGAGCGCGTGCGGTGATGATCTAGAACTTCGAGAGAGAGTTGAGGCTCTCCTTGCGGCACACAACTCTCCTGATAGCATCTTCGATGCTCCGGCGATCACTCAAGCGGCCGAGTCGATTCCAGATCAGCGACTTCCCAAGCGACTTGGCGATTTCGAGATAGTCAAGCAAATTGGCCATGGGGGAATGGGGGTTGTCTTTGAGGCAAAGCAACTCTCCCTAAATCGCCGCGTTGCCCTTAAAGTGCTCTCAAGTGGTTTGGGCCTCACCGCGAAAGCCGTCATGCGATTCCGGCGCGAGGCAGAAGCAGCTGCGAAGCTTCACCACACCAACATAGTGCCAATCTACGCTACGGCTGAGGATCGCGGTGTTCACTTCTACGCAATGGAACAGATCGAAGGACCGTCGCTCGATTGTGTCATTCAAAGCATGAAGCAGAGCCGCGACCCGGTGAGTCCTCCGTCCAACTCACCCAACATCGCAACCTGCCCTGAATGGGTGAACACTCTCCTTGCCTTGCCAGCCTCGCCAGGCGAGAAAGCCCGCAATGACGGATCGTCCCTCTTCCACTTCCACGACGACCAAATACTTCGACGCTGTGGCAGCAATGACTGCGGATGTCGCCGACGCTCTTGGGCACGTTCACGACCAGGGTGTAATCCACCGAGACGTTAAGCCATCAAATCTTCTGCTATCGCGGGACGGTCGCCTAAGCGTCAACGATTTTGGCCTCGCTCGAATCCTTGAGCAGCCGGAATGACAATGACGGGCGAGTTTGTCGGTTCACCTCTATACATGTCGCCAGAGCAAATCACAGCCGGCAGGGCGCCACTGGATCACCGCACAGACATCTATTCCCTTGGAGCAACGCTCTACGAACTCCTTACGCTTGAGCCACCGTTTCCTGGCAACCAACGCGACATGGTGATCGGCCAGATAATGCACAAAGAGATCACTCGCCCACGTCGAAAGAACCGAGCGGTCCCGCTC
>CBDCWT010000070.1:0-44087 GCA_965223305.1 Pirellulaceae bacterium
GACCAACTGCAACTGAGCCATGTTATTCGCATATGCCAAACGTCGAAGTCGCTTTCCGAGGCAGGGCGTCGGCTCTTTCAGGCCTCGCGTCAAGCCAAACAGGAACCCAACGATGCGGACCGATTACGAAAGTACTTAGCCAAATTTGGTCTATCTTGGAATCAGCTTACAATGCAGAGCTCCGCCGGCAGTTCGTAATTCACTTCCGACTATTCGGTGAAGTAAGGACCGCTCGAAGAATCACTGTCAGATTTGGAAACGATGAAAGCTGAAAAACGAGTGTTTTTCATCGCTCACGGGCGCAGGCATTCTTCGGGCGGTCCTAAGGAAATTCTTCAGACTTTCTCAATTTGTCTAAACCAAGGTGCAGTATGCGCTATGGCAATTATGCTCTACGAGCCGGTGATCGCGATTCCAATTTGACTTACGCTGGCGTGCGCCGCTCCGCGGACAACGGAGACATCGTGCCGGGCAGTGGAGAAATCGGATTCGTTAGGCAGCTGCAGTCAGACCTCGCAGACTTAGGCTACAAACTGATGGGGGCACCTGACGGTGTCTTCGGTCGGAACACCGAATCTGCTTTGCGAGAGTTTCAGATCTATTCGAAAATGCGAAGGATTGCGCGACAGAACAAGTCGACCGCACGCTATTCCGATGGCCTGGAGAGCATCGTCAATCCTCACGTTTACTCTGGACCCATTAGCGGAGTTGCCAACGCGGACACGCGAGTCCAATTAATGAACTGGGTAGATCACAGCTTCCGGTGCCCCGTGGTTGTCGAATGTTGGACAATGCGTCGCGGCCAGCGCGCGGCCATCTTCAGCGGGCCAGCCAATACGTACGCGACATCGAGCCAAAATCTTTGGGCTTACAACGAAGTTCCACAGAACGCGCCGAGAATGTTCGCTCGCGACTTTACCGACTACTACTCCATCCCAGCATCCCGCACGACCGACGAACTACACGCTTTGGGTGACTATGCCAGATACCAAACGTATTCTGGCCCCCGATCCATTGCGCCGTTCCATACTTGGCCGGAAGCCGAAATGCTGCCTCACAAACTGGTGGGAACCGATTTGCGATCGCTCTCTGCACGTCAATTGTCGACCTACAAGGTGATCCGAGCTGTCGCCGAGGTCGAATGCCTGGGTTTTTTCGACAGCCTGAATGCCTACGACAACGCCATCGTTTCGCTTGGCCCCTGCCATTGGACAGCTGGCATTGTGGCTCGAAATGGCACCGTGGACGAGGGCGAACTCTGCGCCTTCCTGTCCTATTTAAAGCATGCCGATTCAGCGGCATATCATCAGGCATTTGGTTTCTTCGGCGTCGGGATTGCGGACGCATGGGTCAACCGGGACGGCGTGGCCAACGGATCCAACTTGTGGCAGTCTTCTTCACGAAAATACACGAGCTGGCTCACCCAACAGCAAGATGATGGCAGCTATCGCCCGGTTCCTGCGCTAGAAGCCGATGCGAACTACTTCAAGAACTGGCATTGGTTTTACAGGCTGTCCATGGCCGGTCGAACGATTTCGGGATTTCAAAGGAGAATGTACGACTTCGCTCGCATTCGATTGCGAGACATTATTTCTGCACCATTCCGAAACGGCGCAGGTGATCTTGCCAACGGCGCGACCGTGGGTGACGTATATACTTCCGAGCGTGCCGGCGCGCTTCTACTTCGGTGGCATATCCGCTATCCTGCTCGAGTCGTCAGTGGCGGGCGTGTGGCGTCATCGTTTCGTGGTCAAACGGTCGGAGTCGTCGAAAGTGCTTTCAACCGTACCAAGTTGGATGGACTGCCCTCGACGTGGGGCGATGCCGAGGAATCACAATTATTGGATGGCATCCTCGCCGAGGTCGAAATCCTTGGCAACGCAAACTTTCAAAACACGATGCACTACGTGCGAGATTGGCCAAATTGGGGAAAAAACGCGCGTGGCTATCGTTTACCCAAAACCATCGGCCACCTGTCGTCCGGCAGGAACTCGTTTCAATTCGACGATACCGGGCTTCCCTCCGAGTCCAACGTAGTACTAAGGACCGTCCCAAAAGCCACAAAGCGACATGCCGATGTAGTTAGCAATCTCTTCTACGGCGCGGAAAATGATGTGACTTCAGCAACTTTGAGAAGCAGGAAACTGCCTGTGGTGTCCTCATAAATGGGAGACCGATGCGGTTGGCCGGATTCGCTACGAAACAGCGGATTGGCTAGCCGCCGAGGATGCGCTTTCCGGCTTAGAGGCAGAGGTGGCGACACCGCTGCAGCTTTACTCATGGATGTTGACAGTCGAGCGACGGACAAGGTTCCATGGTAAAAGGACAAGAATCGTTGGCGTTGGCATCGACTGGCGACTGCATCAACGCATGGGCAACCGACGAGACGGTAAAGCTATCGGCCTAACCCGGGGCGAGGAATAGTCGCTTCAACCGTTTCTGCTACGCACGCGTCAGTTGGCCCCGGCGCGCCACAGCCTTACGACTCCGTCTCCGTTTGCAGAAGCAAGATTCGTCCCGCGAGGCGAAAAGCCGACCGAGAGGACGGAACGAACATCCTTGAGGGCAATCATCTCGCCCATCTCGTCACCGGTTGCAACGTTCCAGAGTTTGACCGTGCGATCATGGCTGCAAGAAGCTAATCTCTCGCCGTCAGGAGAAAACGAGAGACAGAAGACGTTGCTTGTATGGGCGTCAGGATTCTTCCATCGCTGCCTGCCCGAATGCACATCCCAAACGGTGATTTCGCCGAACACACTTCCAGCGGCTACCAAGTCGCTCTTGGCCGAGAATGCCAGCGAGAAATAAGGTAACTCCTCCCCTGTCTGTGGGAACTCGTCGGCCGCTTTCCATTTATCGCCCGTGAGACGCCAGATCTTTACGGCGTACCTACGCGGTGCACGGGCTTCATTCACGGTTATCGCGGCCAGCATTTTCGAGTCGGCGGAAAAAATCGGGTACGCTCCCTCAAACACGACCATGGTTTCCACCAAACGTTGACTAGAAACGTCCCAAAGATTGAGCGTGTTCTGCCCTGCGCCAGGACCATTCTGGGCGACCAACCATCTGCTATCTGGCGAAAACAACACATTCCAAACAGGCCCGTCGTGTGAATCCGCAGGTAAACCCGTATTGCTCGACTTGATGTCGTTCAGCTCGACTCTCCCATCTTTGTACCCGACTGCTCGTACTATCCGGTCTGACGACCAAACCGCGCAGGTAACCGTTTCACCCAACGGCATGGACGGTTCCCTCTCATTCAGTGAGTCGTCGCAAATAGACGGCAGGTCTTCTGTTGACCAAGACGCCAGTACGTCGCCACGGAAACGGGACCGAACGGGTCTGCCCCTAAAAGTGTCTTGTCGCGGCTTTTTCGTGAGATCCCACACGCGTACTCGCTGATCGGCGACTCCAGCCGACGCGAGGATATTCGAGGTGGGGGAAAATGCGACGTGTAGTACCGATCCGGCATGCCCCTTCAGTGCCAGTGGCTCCTCGTCCACCCGCTTCATATTCCACACGTAGACCACACCGTCGGAGCCGGCGGAAGCTAAGAAAGCGTCGTCATAAGAGAAAGCGACGGACAAGACTTCATCGGAATGTCCCTGAAGAGTGGCCCGCAAGTTCCCGGTCTCAACGTCCCAAAGTTTCACGGTATCGTCCTCACTCGCTGAAGCGAGTAGATTTCCGTTGGAGGAAAACGCGACCGACGTGATTGTACCTTGGTGCAGGTCTTCCTCTGTGCCTAGTTCACGGATCTGCTCGCGACTGGCTGGGTCCCACAGTCGTATCGACCGATCCTGCCAATTGCTACCCGTTGCAAGCTTACCGTCTCGTGAAAACGCGACGCAAGTAACTCTCCCTGTGTGTCCTACAAGAGAATGGGAGAATATCTTCTTGGTAACATCCCAGAATTGGTACGTCGGTATCACCCTCGGCACTGTTTGTCGCCAATAACTTGCCGTCAGGCGAAAATGCCAAGCTGTCGTACTGCATGCCCTCCTTCGTGTCCAGCGAAATGAGTTCGTTAAGGACCGTTCGCTCGTGCTTCGAGCGGACATTCCACAGTTTCAGCACCCCGTCCCAACCACCGGTGGCCAAGAGCCCGCCACTCCGTGAGAAGGCGACAGGTTTGACGAGATAGGTGTGCGCTTCCGGTACTACGGTCTGTTCCTTGTCCTCCAGGTTGTAGAGCAGTAGCGGACGGCGACCACTGACTGCTAGAGTGTTGCCGTTCGGTGAAAACGCGAGGTGCCCAGGGGCCGCATACAGAATCTTCTCGACGGGAACATTGGAGCGACAGAGATTCGACAAAAGATACCACTCGAATCCACGTGACTCATAATTCTCGTAAGTCTTCAAAGTAGCAAGGGCCTGCCTGATATCCGCCGACTCCACGTTGGAATAGACGTTGTGCATATCGGCCACGTACGATTGCCATTTGAGGAGCTTTGCCTGAGTTGCTAGACGAAGAGCGACGGTTGGTCCTGCAACACCCAAGATGAGGAGGAGAAGAACGGTCAATACTACCGACGCTGCCAGCCCCGGTTTCCGGACACACCAACGCCCGATTTGACCGACGAACGAAATCGGACGTGCGTGAATCGGTTCTCCGTCCAAGAACCGGCGCAAGTCAGCAGCCACACCGCGCGCAGTTTGATAGCGCCGATCAGCGCTCTTCTCAAGACACTTCAAACAGATCGTCTCTAAGTCCCTAGGGACACGGCTATCGAGCTTTCTTGGAACTGGAGCATCCTCATGGAGTATCTGATGCAGCAGCATCCGTGTGTTGCCGCGAAACGGTCGTTCGCCTGTCAGCAGCTCATACAGGATCACCCCCAATGAGTAGACATCCGAGCGTGAGTCGGCTTCGTGTGCCGCGCCACGAGCTTGTTCAGGTGACATATACGCGGGGCGTTCCCAGTAGCTTGCCATCCAGAGTTATCGTCACATCTCCCGCTTCCTGTTTGGCAAGGCCAAAATCCATCAAGCACGGCCGACCGTCTTCCCTAATTAGTACGTTTGACGGTTTCAGGTCGCGGTGGACGACGCCCTGCTGATGGGCTTGGTGCAGCGCATCCGCGAGCTCCGCACACAGCTCGGCCGATTCGCGCGCCGAGGGCCGTTCTTCCACCATCCAATCAGCGAGATTCGGCCCCTCGATTAGGTCTGTCACGATATAAGGCATGTCTTCCGTCATGCCCCACATAGTGAACTTGGGCGATGTTGGGGTGAGTTAGCTGTGCCGCGGTTCTGGCTTCACGAATGACACGTTCAGTATCCTCCACACTCAACTGCTGTTGGTGGGGAATCTTCACCGCGACCAAACGGTCGAGCTCGAGGTCGCGTGCGCGCCACACCGTGCCAAAAGCACCCCCACCCAATCGGTCCAAAAGCTGAAAGTGACCAATGTGATCCTGGGAACGGTATGTGCACGATGGGGATTCGTCTGCAAGTTCGAATTCACCCCCGCAAGCAGCGCAAACAATACGGGATTGGACGCCACCGTCCGCCAAGATTGCATCCTCGTGGCAGTGTGGGCAACGGACCCGATGGTGGAGCACAGCGCCGTCACTTCCTTCGTCGAATTGATGCTGAACCTCTTCGATAACATGGAGCCGACGTAGCTGTTCAGCCAATTCCGGCATCAAGTCCGGATGAGCCGTCATCAGCGACTCGTCCGTGATGATTTCGCCGTTCGCTCGACGGCGAATGAAATCCTCCATCACATGTTTCAATTGCGTCTGCTTCATTCTCCGTGCATCGCCTTCGCGCATACAGTTGATGTCTGGAGCACGCTGAGTCTCTTTAGCACAAGGAAGCCTGAGCGTACTGACTAGCCTATTCGTATAACGATAAACTACCCAATGCGGCGCGCATCTTTTTCCTCCCTCGATCGACGAGGCCTTGGATAGCTCGCGGACTGCGCTGCATGATGGAGGCCGTTTCTGCCAAGGACTTGCCCGCAAAACACCGCAGTTCGATCGCCTGGCGGTAGTCTTCCGGTAAGGTGTCGAATGCAGCTTGAACGTAAGCGCCCAACACGACGGTATCCGCTCGGGTCCATGGTAGCACGGATTCGGTGGGCGCTTGCGAGCCGGAATTCTTTGTGCGCCGTAGCTGGGGCCGATTGCTTCGACGCGGGTACGGCCAGCCAAGGACACGCGGCATAGCGTGCATGGCAGCTGATGCCTCTCGGCCTGAAGATGGGGAATGCCCGCCCACCGGTCGAGCGGCGGGCTAGAAAGCCTGCTTCGCCCCTTGGAGCGGCAGCCTGCTGGAGCCCTCCACTCCAGCCCACGCTACTGTCCATCACTTCTTAGAGCGATTCTCGAGCAGCTTCTTGCGTGCGCGACGCTTTGCGCGGGTATCCTGCTTCCGCGCGTCGCGTTGGCGACGCTCGTCTCGGCGAAACTCACGAATGTGCTCGGGGTGCGCGGCGGCCCAGTTCCAAGGAAGCATCGGTTCGTAGTCCGTTTCTCCAGCTAACAGACGTTTGAGAATGTCGTTGACGTAAGCCCAGACATCCAAGTCGTTGCGATGCGCGCTACTCACCAAGGTGAAGAAGCCTGCAGCGCGCTGGCCACCGGCAACGCTCCCACAGAATAGCCAGTTTTTTCGACCTACGGCAATTTGCTTCATCAGCTGTTCGCACAGGTTATTGTCGATCGGAAGTTGAGGATCATCCAGGTAACGAGTCAGCTCCGTCCAATGATTGCGCAGGTAGTTCAGTGCCTTGCGCAAGTCGCTCTTGGGTAGCACGACCTGCTGCGTGCGCTGGTCAATCGTATCTAGCTCCTCCTGCATCTGCGCCCAGATGGCTTTTGCCTCCGTCTGACGTAGCTGCAAACGCTCCTCGTCCGACAACGGCTTGCCTCGCGTCTCGATATCAAACAGCTCTTGATACCACTTCATCCAGCGACGGCGATCTTTCGGGTAGTCCATGGCATCTTCAAACTTGCGGCGCGCATGGCTGTTGCACGCAGCGCGCACGATCGCCCCGTCGGATTCCGCGGCAATTGCGCCAAACCCATGCCAACAATCCCCCAGGATCGTACCTTGATAACCCTCGAAGAATGAATCCGGACCATCACGATGGCGACTGACCGTAAAGTCAAACACGTTCAGCTTGATCGAGTTGCCTCGATAAGCCCACATTTTGGCCCGAATGCTTGGTTTGTTGTTTTCCAGTGCCTCCGTGAATACTTCCGCCATGCGTTTTTGTTTGGGATCGTTCCAGGTCGAAATCCGGAGGCACCTTCGGATACAACAGGGTCAGTCCCGTATCATCACAGGCCACGATCGGATCGGTCATCACGATCCGCTTGAAATAATCCAACAGCGGCTGAATCAAAAAGTAGCAATTCACCAAGATGTTCAGCATCGTGCTGCGGGAGGGTGTCCAACCCGTGCCGGCAAACTTGTCTTGCTGGCGGTAGATCGGCAAGTGATAGCCGTATTTGCTAACCAGGATTTCCGTTGCCACCGAGGTATCGTACTTGTCGCCTTCGACAATGCCCACGGGACGCTCAGCCGACGCGATGCCGGCATGCCGGCTGACCATCGCAAGCGTACTTCTGATATTTCTTGACTTCCACATACAGCGATGGCGGCACGTAAACCAGCTTCTCTAGCACGTCCCACATGGCTTCCGGAAGGAGTTTTTTTTCGCCGTGTTCCGGGCAGGTCTTGTCCGCGTCTTCAGCATCCACGACGCTCACTATCCGAGGCAGGTGAGCAGGCAAGCTTTCGTTACGCTTCTTGCGTTTGCGACGCTTGTGTTCAGGAATCTCAATCTCTTGCTCTTCGAGCGCATCGGCAAGGCCTTCCGCCGCATCCGCTGCCTCGTCTGTGTCCCCATAATCGAGCTTCAGCTGATTCGGATCCTCGATGTACCGCTCGCTCTTGGCGTCGAAACGCTCTTTCCACAGCTTCAAGTAGTCCTTCTCCAGTTCCTCGATCTTCGCTTCCAACTGCTGGATCACGTCATCGCGACGGAGGACTTCTTTCGATTGCTCGGCCAACTTCTCGTCTTTCACAGCTAACGCCGCGGCTTGGTTGCCGGCGAGTTCTTGCAGTTGCGCTCGTGAAAGTTCGTTGAAGTCTTGCATGGTGAAAACCATAAGGCTTTCCCCAGAGAGCGCAATACCAATCAGGCAACTTTTTTGAAAGTTTTCAAAGTTTTTGGAAGCGTCTTTGATTCACGTGTTGATCGCAAATCGTTTTCTGCGCTTGCCCGATTGAGCCAGCGACACGCCCGAGAGCAGCATGGATAATTCGGTCGCATCGAGCTGCAACTGACAGGCGTCGGGATCGGTGGCTTTCAGCGTCTCGAACGTCCCCGCTTCCAGCAGGCGGTAGTACAACCAGAAGCCACCGTCGGCAAAGTGCAACAGCTTCATGCGATCACGACGCTTGTTGATGAACAAGAACAGACTGCCATCGGTGGGATCCGCCTGGAACTCTTCGCGGATGATGGCGGAGAGGCCTGCAAATCCTTTACGCATATCCGTGGCAGGCGTGTAGGCGTAGATTTGTAGCCGTGAAGAAAATGTCAGCATCACTTCGCCTTCGATGGGGCTGCGTTGCGGTCTGTGTGAACGACCGCATCAAGCACACGGTTCACGACCAAGTCGGCAATCAGTAGGTCGTTGCCCAGTTCGATACAAATCCCTTGTCCCAGCTGGACCGTGGTCCGGTGACCAAATGATGCGGTGCCCAACGAAACACGCACGTTCTGAAAGCGGTTTTTCGGAGACGGGGCAGCGGCGTGATTTCGCAGCTTCGTCTTCCAGCGGTAATACGAAGCCTGTGCCACACCTTCCACTTGGCAAAACTGATCGACCGACAGCGACGATGCCTCAAACCGCTGCAAACGCTCCGTCCATTCCTGAACCTTGTCCCGACGCGATTTACCAGCCATAACGGATCTCCATGCGAACTCGAAAGCCACAAGGCTAGCAGACACGTCAATCATGGTGCTGGTGCGCGCTTACGCTTGAACGGCTGCTACGGCCTCGTGCCGAACGGCCGATCGACTCGGTGTATGGCTGCCGGCCGACAACAACTCAACCAACTCGCTCATTTATCCCCGGCTCCGCCACTCTCCTTTCACAAGATACTCGCCGGATGCAATCTTTCAGTTGATTATCAGCGATCGTATTTAGCCAAGCGGAGAAGGAATACTTCGCCCTAGGTTGGAATCGACCGATGTTTCGCAGCACCTGTAGGAAAGTCAGCTGAATGACGTCGTCCGTATTGAACGTCTGTTGGAATTGCAACGGGATCTTGCAGGAAATGCGTTTTAAGAGGGATTCGTAATGACTCAGTAGAAGCTGATGTAAGGCCACCCGGTCACCAGAGATGGCTCCCTCTAGCAGTTCGCGATCTGATGACCAATCCGACATGTTGCTTTCTCTTCGGCCCCGCCTGCGACCTTAAATGGATCTCCGTTCAGTCTAGCCGCCCTACGATGTACACGTAAGGCTCTTCTGTCAAAAGACTTACCGAGTCTCGGTTGGGGCCACTCCGATTTGCAATGCACAGAAAATCGCGCGCCGATGCGGACGCTGGTGCGTTTACCAATTGTGAACACATAAATGCAGCTTCTTCCGAATTTGGGGGACGTTCGAGTGTCCAACCGCGTTCTGATGCTTGTCATCGCCGTTGTATTGGCAAAAGTGGCGGGCTTTTGTGCGCGCCGATGTTTTCGAGACGGACTGGAAACGTGTGGGAGATGGCCTGCTCACCACAGACGATGTGAGTCAGCTCGAATGGCTGGACCTGAGTGCGACGCAGGGAGCGTCGCTGATGGACGTTGAAAATCGCTTGGCGCCAGAGGGAGAGTATGCTGGCTTTTCGATTGCGTCTATTGACGATGTGATTAGTCTTGCGATGTCTGCCGGGATTGACACGAGCGGTATTAGCGAAGCCAACGTCCCTCCAGCGTCGAATCTTATCTCGCTGCTCGGTGAAACCGGGAATGGCAGTTTTGGCTTTCAAACCGCAGCGGGGATCGCAATTGAGCCAATCTCTGGCAATAGTTCAACAGTAGGGATCACGCGCTCAACAATAGGGGATGATAGAGCTGGCTGGAGTAGGTCGCCGGGCGCCGTCAACTCAGCTGCTGATCGAGGTGTTTGGCTGTTTAGACCTGCCCCCACCATCCAAAACGGCGAGGTTGTCACCACACGCCTGACAAGCCCGGCCCTCGAGGGACACAGACCCCGGCGGTCAGCGCGCGTCTACCTTCCTCCAAGTTACGACACGTCTAAGAGACGTTATCCCGTCGCCTACTATCTACACGGCGCGAACGGAAGTAACAACGAGTTCTTCAGCGCGCGCTGATTCAAGGACCCCAAGGCAGCGGATGAGCTCATCGCGCGGGGTTTAATGGAGGAGATGATCGTTGTTGGCGTTGACGGCACACGTCTCAGCTCTTACGTCAATTCGGAGCTAAACGGCAATTATGAAGACTACATTGTCGGCGACCTTGTGGAGCATATCGACAACTCATTTCGGACGATTGCCCACCGCGACAGCCGAGCCATATTTGGTGCCTCGATGGGAGGCTACGGGGCATTACGCTATGCGATGACCCAGGCCGACGTTTTCGGCGCAGCGTACAGTCACAGCGACGGGCCACTAGGCTTTTCTCTACCGGGAACTTGGCTGTACTTAGGAGGAGACAAAGCAGTTTATGCCGACTTCCCCAATGCGGGGACAGACCTCGCTGCCGTCCAGGGTCCCTTGGACCTTCAAGGCATATTGCGTGGTCTCACCTTTGCTTGGGCATCAGCCTTTTCACCCAACTTGGACAACCCCCCATTGTTCGTCGACTTGCCTTTCGAACTACCGAGTCTCGATATCATTCCAGAAGTGCGGGACATATGGTACCAGAATGATCCCTTTGAGCTGCTCGATGCTCACGCAAAGGATCTGACCTCGTTGAGAGGGCTAGCGCTGGACGTGGGTAACAGCGATACCAACTTGCTACACATGGAAGCCTTCCATCAAGAATTGCTCGATGTCGGCGTGCCACATCAATTCGAGGTCTATTCCGGGGGACATTCAGACAAACTCTCGGATCGGATACGGGTATCCTTGGCTTTCCTCTCGGAAGCTCTTCTAGTTGCGGATTGCAACCGCGACGGCGTGGTTGACGTTCTTGATGTGAACTGTGCCTCGCACGTGGGCAGTCGTGAATTGGCCGAGGCGATCCTGGAAGAAATGGGCTCACTTCCAGGTGACCTGAACGGCGACGGGACGGTTGAGTTCAGCGACTTCCTCGTTCTGTCCGCGAACTTCGGTCAGGCCGGCCAGTACACCGATGGCGATATTGATTGGAGCGGCACTGTCGACTTCCCCGACTTTCTCACACTTGCGAGTAACTTTGAAGCGTCGCGTGCTATGGCATCCACCATTCCCGAACCGTCAGGCTTCGTTCTTTTGGCCATGAGCGGAGCATTTATTGGCGCGGGTCGACATTTTTGGTGCCGTTATCAGAGTCGATCTTCGAAGCTGGGAACCTAAACGGAAACGGCGTTGATGAGACAGGTATGCATTCACGTCGAGCAACAACACTAGTCGAATTGCTGGCCGTGATTGCTATCGTCAGCCTACTTGTCGCATTGCTGATTCCAGCTGTTCAGGCAACGCGAGCGGCAGCCCGTCGTGCACACTGCAAGAACAACCTAAAGCAGATTGGCTTGTCCGTGCAGAATTATTCAAGTGCTCACTCGGACCATCTGCCTGCTCTCAGACATGGAGATTCTGGAGCGTTTTCGTGGAGAACCACCATCTTGCCCTATTTGGAAGAGCCGACACTGCATAGGCAGCTGGACTTTAGTCAGTGGCCGGACTCTAAGGACAATCGACCAGCGATCCAGAGCATCGTTCCTGTCTTTCAATGTCCCGCAACACCAGGTGCTCCACGCATAGTGATGACCTTCAATGCAAACGGCGGTTACCCTCCTGACGTTCCTGCTGGAGGGAACGATTACTACGCGGTGTTAAAGGTACTCGCCCCAATCGACTCGACATACTTCCTTGGAATCGACTGCGATGCAGGAGCCTGGTCACCGCGGCGGATCACCTCCCGGCGGCAATATCAGGACGTGATCAAACGGGCTCCGGACGACATTGGGCGTCGTGGCTCCCGAATTGGCCAAATCGAGGACGGATTATCGAAGACGATCATGCTCGTCGAACGCGGTGGCCAAGCGGACGCAAGGACGTTTTGGGTGCGTCTTCGAAGGGGTAGCTGGGCCTGGCAGAATAATAGAGGTTACGCTGGAGTTCACGCTTCAACCGCTTACTTTCCGGTTGCCGACGACGGACAAGGCATGAACCCATCTCGGCGTCTTTTCAGTGTTCACGCGCATGCTGCAATGTGTGACGGTTCGGTTCGCGTGATATCAAAACAGTGGCGACCAGAACTATTTTGGGCCCTACTTACACGTGCTGGTGGTGAATCCGTTGGCGACGGATGACGAGGTCACAGCCCGACTCCTGCGGCAGTTCTCTACTGCGCCGTTATAGAGGAGCCAAGGTAGAGACGCTAGTGCGCATTAGTGGCGTTGGTCTCAGAGACATATGATGGAATGAGGTTAGTCATGTGGCATCGACGCGGTCTTACGCTCCTCGAAATGCTCGTTGTGATCACGATCACTGCCATCCTCATCGCCGTGTTGATGCCGGCGGTTCAGGCTGCACGCGAAGCGGCCCGCCGTGCACAGTGCCAAAGCAACCTGAAGCAAATCGGGTTGGCACTCGCCAATTACTCATCGACTCATTTTGACAGATTACCGGCCGTCGCTCGGACTTTTCATGAGGGCAGTATGAGTGAGCACGATAATCGAGGTGTTTCGGTGCGGGGTAATCGAGGGTGATTGTCGTCGGCGTGCAGATGGCCTCTTCTATCTCCGTTCCGGCACGACGGTCCACGGTACGTCACGTTGGAGTTGACGGCAGAGTTCGATCGTCGCTTGACGAATGGGCATCTTGGTGGCTTCGGACCAGAGCGTGAATTGGTCGCCATGACTGTGGCATCTGTGGCAGTAGTAGCAGTTCTTTTCCACGTTGACCGAGAACGTTCTTCGGTGTCTGGGCTCAGACGGGTGAAGCGGACAGTATCCGTACCATTGCTCGCCCTGCCGGTGAACAGGCTCGAAACGGAGCAGGTCGAGCACCTGGACGATGGAGATTTTCTCACGCAGCTGCCGGAAGTTGATGCCAGGCATGGAAGAGGGTTCTTGACGGGTAAAGGGAAACGACCGTTCCGTTCCCTCTTCTATATAGGGAACGGGAACGGTCGTTCAGAAGGTCCGACAGGAAGTCAACCAGTGCGTTGCCAGCCGGTCGGTGTGCGACGGATTCGCCCCGCTAGTTGCAGCGCTTCCAGGGCATCACCAAGACGTTCGTTTTTGACCGAGAGCAGTTCACGTAGCTTTGCTCGTGTCAGCACGGCGTTTTCGCCAAGAAGATCGAGCACTCGTTTCTGAATGTCTCGTCGTTTCTCCACACCGACGTCTCCTGACACGGCAAGATGCGTGGTCTTGTCGGTCGCGACAAGGTCAAGGTATACCGATCGCGCCGCTGCCGCCGCGCGGTGCTCACTGGACAACATCAATCGATCACCACTCCTCCTGAGGTAGAGATTCGAGTCGCCGAAGGCATGGATGTCGCTGGAACCACGCAGCCCCAAGCCCGCTGCAGCTCCTCCCGCTGCGTTCTTACGGGTGTGATGCACGAGTACCACCGAGAGGTCCAGTTCCCGCTGAAGCGAGCGGAAGTATGCCAGTAACTCGGCAACCTCTCCGGCATGGTTTTCATCAATCCCATGAAGCCGCACTAACGGATCGAGCAACAGCAACCGAGGACGCAGTTGCTTGGCCGTTTCCCGCAGCTGCGTGCGGTGTGGCTCACGATCGAGCCTGAGCACGGGAGCCGTGATCACGTGCAACGGAACTTCATCGAGGTTCACGCCACGGTGTCGGGCGATTCCCTCGACACGTTCGCGCACCATGGCCAACGAGTCTTCGGCTAGATAGATCAGCACAGGCCCCGGCTCGGGGACCGCATAACGATCTAAGCAAGTCGTGCCTGTGGCAACACTCAGAGACATATCCAGCGCCAACCAGGTTTTGGAGCATTTCGGCGCGCCACCAATGACGCCCACGGCCCCCGCTCCCCAAAGCTGGTCGATCAACCAACGAGGGGAGTCGTCCTGGGTGACGATCTCTGCAACGCGAACGACCGGGAGGGGCGAATGGTTTTTAGCGAGCATTTTTAGACCCTCGCTTTCTTCTTCGATGTTCGCCCTTGGGGATGAAATAGCTCGAGGTAGAACTTCTCATCGAGTTGGCTTACTTCATGGGCGCATCCGTAGGCCAAGAGTTCCGCCGACATCGTCATCAACAGGCGGTAGTTGCCTGCCGAATGGTCGACCAGGACGTCCATCAACGGTTCGGTCATCATCGTCCCGTTTCCGGCCTTGACCAGCGCGTGTTGTAACAGCTCGAGTAGCTCGTCGCGCGTGGCCGCTTCCGTGTTAAGCCGCGTACGAATCCTGGTGTTGAGGGGTACGAGATCCGGGTGCCGCAAGAGTTCCAACAGACGACCATCGCCGGCCATGACGACGGTCAAGAGGGATGTGGCATCGAAGTCGGCACTGGAAAGAATCCGCAGTTCACTCAGCACGTCCGGGGCCATCTCCTGGGCTTCGTCAATCAAGAGCACGGGCTTGATCTGCGAGGAAGCCACATGGGCTTTCCATTTTTCACGCAAGGTCTTAAAACCGCCCCAGCGATTGGAAGGACTTAACTTGACCGAGAAGATATCCCCCAACTCGCGATAGAAGTCGGCGTTCTTTGATTGGGGACGCTCCAATACCCCCACGACCACGTCGCGCACCGAGCCAAGGCGTTCGGCGACAATCCGCAGGGCCACCGACTTGCCGGTGCCCGATTCCCCGCAGATCAACGCGAACCCTCCTTCTTGAACAAGTTGTTCCACGCGCCAGGCAAAGCTTTCGATCTGCGGTGTCACGAGCAGGCCGTCACTGGGAAGTTCGGGCGAAAACGGGTTCCATTTCAGGCCCCATAGCGATAATAGTTTCTTGGAGTTCATCAGTTGGCTCCTTTCTTGGGAGGTTTGGGGAGGTAGGCTGGGGGTTTGCCGCTGGCGGAGTATTCTTCAAGAATCCGCTTCAAGAGTGGGGGCAAGGGTTTTTCCGGAGCCTCGGCGTTGGCGGTGTTGTCCGCCGTCTCGCCCTCGTCATCATCTGCCCCAACCTCGGGAGCCATGGTCCTGCGGCGGCCGTCGGCGTTGGCGGTTGCGTCGAGCGGATAAAGGGGTGCCAGAACGGTGCCGTTACGTGGGTCGATCAAATCGACGCCGCCAAGATGCCAGCGGGCATAACGCACGACCACTTGACGGAAGTGACGGTATCGCGTGGGGACCTCGAAACGCACTCCCCCGAGCGAAATCGTGCCATCGCTTTTTCGCTGAGTTCTCGTGGTGCGAAGCCGAAACGCATCACGAAGCCCCTGACTGGAAGGGCTCGAACGCAACACGTCCGGAGTCTTGCTGAAACGCTCGACGGGCGAGACCCCCAGTTCACGATGCACGGCGCGGTTGTACTCCATTTCCATCCAGGCTTGCGTCGCGTAGTTGAGGAAGTCGAGGTTCAGTTCGACACCCTCGAGCATCTCCATCAAGCGTCCCTCCAGGGTGCCCCAGAGACGCTCCTGCTTTCCGTTTTGGAAGGAACAATCACAACGCAGGTAAATCGAGGTGCACTAGACCCTCATTGGATTACCCATTAGCTTCGGTTTCCGCTTTGTTACGGCTTGCCGAGTGGCAGCTAGCACGGGATCACAACATCACTCAAGGAGGAGAAGCATGCGAGGATCGCAAGCAGGGGGGCCGCAACGCTAGCGAGCAAGTCGGCGCCCAAGAAAGTGGGCCTGACTCAAATGTGGGAAACGCTGCCAGAGAAAACGCGGCAGCGAACCCTGATCACGCTCAGTCGGATCGTAGCGCAGCAAGTGCCACCACCTCCCAATCAAGAGAAGGAGGTGACGCATGAAGACTGCTGAACGCACCACGGACCTGACAGGCAGCGGACTTGATTATAGATCAGCGTCTGCATTTCACAGTAGCAAAGTTCATAGCGAACATCTCGAAAAGCTGGCGATCGTTTACGTTCGACAGTCATCGCCTAGGCAGGTGATAGAGCATCGCGAATCGCGTGAACGCCAATACGCGTTGGTCAACTTGGCAGTAACATTGGGATGGCCTCGCGAACGTGTTCTGGTCATCGATGAAGACCAGGGACAAAGCGGCAAGTGGGCTGACAACCGCGATGGCTTCCAGAGACTGCTTGCCGAAGTAACGATGGATCACGGCGGTATCGTGCTGGGATTGGAGATGAGTCGCTTGGCGCGCAGTTCCAAAGACTGGCACCATCTATTTGAGCTGTGTGGGATCTTCGATACGTTGCTGGCCGACGAAGACGGTGTGTACGACGCCAATGATCCCACGGACAGAATGGTTTTGGGGATGAAAGGAATCATGAGTGAGCTCGAGCTTGAAACCATGCGCAAGCGGTTGCATCGCAACGCGATGAACAAAGCTCGTCGTGGCGAATTGTTTCACAGTGTTCCAGTCGGTTACGTCATCTTGCCTAACGACGAAGTGGTTCTTGACCCAGATGAACAAGCCCGCGCGGTTGTGCAACAGATCTTCGACAAGTTCGATGAAGTCGGCACGATGTACAAGACGTTCCGTTGGTTGGCACGCCACAACATCTCGCTGCCGATGCGGTTGCACAGTGGCCCGCGGAAGGGCGAGTTGGATTGGCGGCGGCCGACGTTGGTAACGGTCCGCAACGTGTTGACGCATCCGATCTACGCGGGCGCTTACGCATATGGCAGATTCGACTACGATCGCAAGGCCCGGTACCGTTCGGGACAAGACAAACGCAAGCGACGTTCGAGGCCGATGGAAGAGTGGAAAGTCTTGATCAAAGACCGTCTCCCCGCTTACATCACCTGGGATCGTTTCGCGACAAATCAAGAACGGCTAAGTCAAAATCGCCAGACAAAGGGTGCGCTGGGCGTAGCGCGAAAGGGCCGAGCACTCCTTACCAGAGTGCTGGTTTGTGGCAACTGTAACTGGAAGATGAACATTGCGTATGATGTCGACGTGCCACATTACGTCTGCGAAAGCCATCTCATGCGAGGCACGGAGAAGACGTGTACCGGGCTGAGCTCCAAGCAGATTGATGAACTCGTCACGAAGCAAGTTCTCAAGGCGCTCGAGCCCGCGGCACTCGAGTTGAGTATGAATGCGTTGGCGGATGTCGAACGGGAGCGTGCTCGGCTCAATAAGCATTGGCAACAACGTCTTGAGCGTGCGCAGTACGAAATCGATATCGCGGAACGACGTTACCGCGCTGTCGATCCCGACAACCGCTTAGTCGCTTCAACCTTGGAGAGGCAATGGGAGCAATCGTTGCGCGACAAACGTGAGATCCAAGACGAGTACGATCGATTTCAACTTGAGTCTCCGACGCAACTAACTCCCGATGAGCGTTCGAAGATTACGGCATTGTCCTCTGACATTCCCGCGCTGTGGCACGCCGAGGGTACCACCAATGCAGATCGCAAAGAGATCATTCGTTGCCTGGTCGACCGCGTCGTTGTGCATGTTCGAAACGATAGCGAATATGTTGATGCAACCATCCATTGGAGCGGTGGATACTCGAGCCAACATGAGTTCATTCGTTCGGTCAATGCGTACACCACGTTGCGCGACTTCGATGCATTGATGTTGCGCGTTACGGAGTTGCGCCAGCAAGCTAAGACGTCCAACGAGATCGCCGCTTGCTTGAACGCCGAAGGTTTTATGCCGCCCAAGAAACACGATGGATTTAATGGCAGGATCGTGGACCACTTGCTCAAACGCGGTGGTCTGATCGGAAGAGAACGTTCACACGATGAACTACTTGGCGAAGATGAATGGTGGCTCACCGACCTTGCGCGGAAACTTAAAGTGTATCACGAGAAGCTTCGCAGCTGGGCGAAGCATGGCTGGGTCCATAGCCGCCAAACACCGATCCAGAAAAACTGGATCCTGTGGGCCGATGATGATGAAGTCGCCCGCCTTCGTCGGCTTGTCGCGGAAAGCCGACCCGGAAAAACTTGCTACCCGGCTGCACTCACGACGCCCAAAACGCGAGCCTAACGGACGCTTTACTTGAACCATCAAAACGACATCTGCTAGCATCAAGTCCACCGACAAAGGGGAGGTATTATGACTGGTCATTCTGATGCGGACTATACGGAAGCGTCTTTTGATGAAGAATGCCCAGCGTCAGTAGGCCTTCGGTGAACTCGTCGGCGATCATCGCCGCGCCGTTGTCGGTCATCAGCGCGCGGGGAAGTCCACGTTTCTGAATCGCCTGCGAGAATCCATGGACCAGATCCTCGGTGGTCTCCGAAAGATACCACTGGAGATGACAGCATAACCGCGAGTGGTCATCCAGGATGCCCAACGCGATCGGTCGCTGCCACTGCCCCTGTTCGGTAACGACACGGAGCGACCCGTGATGGAAGTCGAGATGCCATAAGGAACCGGGGTATTCGGATTCATAGCTGCGAATTTCACGGTTCTCGTGGCGTTGCTTGGCGCGAACTTCGCCAGGACGCCCTTTCGGCAATCGCCGTTTACGCACCATGCCATGGGCTTGCATGTAACGTCTGACCGTGGAGTAGGAACCAATCGGCGCAAGCGCAGGATCGGCTTGGACGGCACTTGCCAGATTGTCATAGTGGAGTTGGTACGTCCAATGGGGATGATTGCGGTACTGCTGGCCCAGCACCTCAGCCAGTCTCGGAGCAAGCGACTTTCGACCCGCGTCTTTACGGACCGCACGCTGCAGCGCGCTGACAGGATCGTCCTGAGCTTTCCTCGCCTTGTAGTACCAACCTTCGATGGTTGTGGCCGTGTACTGCACGTCCTGCCCGCTGACCGGATGGATCCAGACTTTCTCGGCAAGTGCTTCGATGGCCGCCTTGAGCGCTCCACGCGGAGGGGGAGCGGCCAAGAGGGAACCGATCACCGAGAACCGAAAACGTGCCCACAAAAGGGTAGATGATTTTTTCGTCATCACATCTCCTCAAAAGAAAAAACACTAGTGAAGTAACGATGTGAAGACCTTAAGAGAGTTGATCAGACCCGACGATCGGCATCGTCTGCGGGTTTTCCAGAATCCTCGGAGACCTTGATTACCAGGCCGTCGGTGCGCGAAATCGGAGCCAGGAACCGCAGCAGTTTCGACCACCCATCCCGGTCATCCTCGCGCGAGACAAAGGCCTCGAGGAGCGATCGAGGAAACGCCGTGATTTCGAAAGCGGGTACCAAACGAGCGCGTGCAAGTTTCCAGAAGGTGCTTTTCGGGAAATGTTCGTTCCAGAACTCTCGCCAGCGATAGATGGTGTCGCGAGATACGCCAAGCAGCGTCGTTAGTTCACGGATACGCCGCGGCGAGGGACCTTGTCGCATGGCCGAAACGAGAATCACCACAGCGCCGAGATATACTTTCCGCCCAAGAAACCGCACCGACGGGGGTGTCACCCGCTTCCGGCATCCGTCCTGGGAACAACAGAAACTCAGCCGTCGACGGTACTCGTCAGGAAGATTACGAGCACCACGAGGCTTGCGAGGATAGTCGGCGCAGTGCAACGTGCCGCCGCACGCTGGACACCGTTTCTCCCGCGAAGCATTGGCCAGATCTTGATCAATCGAAAAAAGGAACGCCCAGAAGGTGGCGTCGGCAAACAATTCATGATACATCTGAAGCACTCCATTGGCGTCGAATACCATATGGAGTACACCCCTCGGCGACCGCGATCAACCGATCAGGCTTGCCGAGGGGAATCTTTTCACGTTATCGCTCGATCGTGATCAGGAACGACCTTCCGACCATCGATTTTCTTGCCGACGCACAAGCGCCAAGTCGCTTTGGCCATGTTCTGAATTTCTGCGCCAGATGCCATTTTCCGGAATGATTAGGCGGCAGTGACATCTGTCGCGAACTCAGACCGATGCAACCTCAGAGGTCTTTTTCACCGCCCGCAACTTCGCCAATTTTTTCCAGATGGCGGTTGATGCAACCGCTGAGGTTATGCCAAGAGCTGAATCCGCATCGGTCGCGCGACCGATGTCAGTAGCAGCCCGAAACCGGCTAGAAGTGTGCGTTAAGCTGGGTAGACTTATTGTTCGGAAATCGTAACGATCGTCCGCAGTGCGTTTGGACGCGTCGGTGCTGGCGGATCGATGGTACGAAGGGACGAACTCACCTGAACACGCGACTCCTCAGCTGAAAATTCTGTTCGGTTTTGAGAACGCTTAACTTAAAGGTTTCCGAACGCCGAGACAGAGGGTTCGAGTCAACAAATCAATCCGCTGTCAGCGTTGCAGCGGCCTCAGAAATAGCGAGTTCGACGCGGATTCGTCGCCAGCCTTTGCCATTCCACGGCGCCATCCACTGGTTGGCTTGATCGAGCCATTGTTCGGCCGCCGCCCGATTGCCTCGCTTCGATTCCGCCAGCGACAAGAAACTAGCCGCCAAGATGCGATCCTCCGTTTTCATGGCGTCTGGTTCGTTAGCCAGTGTCAGTGCGGCAGTTAGTTCTTCGACCGCTTCCTCAGATTTGCCTAGACGGTAAAGCGCGGTTCCCAACTCCTTCCGAAGCACCAGCGTTTCGGGACTCAACGGGCCATGCTTTGCCTCGCTCTCTCGCGCTCGCTCCCGGGCGACGTCGACCACTTCATTCATTCCGTCCCAGTCGATTGGGGCCAGCGTGAACCACCATGTGGGAACGTCGTCGCTGGGTTGGGGCCAACCACGGGCGAGTTGAGATGACGAAGCTTCAGGACCGCTCGACACAATCGACGCTCGATAGTCGTCCAAGCGACCTAGCTTCAGTTGATAGACAGCTCGAACTTCCCAGACCGTGCTGGCGCGACCGCCAAGTAGTCGATCAAAATCCGAGACCGCCGCTTCGAGTTCGCCTAGCGCTGCATGGGAAAACGCTCTTTGAGCATAAGCAACTGCATGCTCCGGATCTAGTTCAATAGCCCTTGTCAGCGATCTGACGGCATTGGGATAGTCGCCAGCAACGAAAAAACATTTGCCAAGACTAAAATGCGGCGTTGCTTTGTCCGGTGCGAATTCAACGGCTTTCGTATACAGCGGGATGGCCTCGTCGTGCTTCCCATCGCGATAATACAAACTCGCTAGGTCGTAGTAGCAAATGCCTACCGCATCACAAACCTTTGCCGTGTGAGGGTCTCGCCAATGGCTTGGGAATTCCGCCACGATACGTTCAAGGAACGTTTCTACATTTCGGCCCATTAAATTTGCCAAGCAAAGGAGTTCCTCACTCACATTGGTCTGACTGACTTCAGCGAAATTCACATTCGCAAAGACTTTGACAAAATCGTCATGTCTGTCCAGCAGCAAGAAGGCCAAGCCTCGTAAGAATCGTTGGTTCTCCGACTTCACTGGGAATTCAATGGCCGCTTCGAGATCGCGCCGAGCCGTCTCGGCAGCTCCCAACACGCGGTGCGCCAACGCTCGGCGAATTAATGCGCTGACTCGCAGTTGCCAGGGATTGTTGTGACCCGCCGCGTTAAAGAAGGTCCCCAACCCCGGCTCGATTTCTGCTGGCAAGGTGTTCAGCATGACAGTCAAGATTTCAATTGCCTGCCGCTTCTCTTCGGTCTTCGAATCGTTCGGATCATAGGCCACCAGGAGCCAGTTCGCATGCCAATAGGCTCGACCTGGCAATACCGTGGGGGCCACCTGAGCTGCTTGCTCAAACAGTGCAAGGCACTTGGAACGGTTCCCATGGCGACCTTCGAACGTAGCCTGCCATTCAATGACACGATGGTCATGCGGGGCGATCCGTACCGCCTTAGCAAGATCCGCATCGGCCAAGTCATGCATGCCGTCGATTCCTGATCTCGCTTGGGCTCGTAAAAGATATGGGTGAGGCGAGTTTGGATTCAGGGCAATGGCACCGGTACATACGCCCTCCAATCGAAAGTTCTGTGCCCGTCCATCGTCCAGATCGTTGAGCAGTTCGAGCGTGTTGGCAAGCGACATCAGCGCCAGATATCCTTGCGGCTCCGCCTGCAAAGCCATCTCGAAGCTGCGTGCCGCATCGTTCATTTGCAGCTGAGCATATTGATACTCGCCCAACATCAACCAGTCCAAGTAGCTCTGTGAGGCCAGATCCGCCGCTGCTTTTTCTTTCGTCCGCGCTTCGTCAATTCGTTGCAGGCCGCGATACGCATAAGCCGACCAGTACTCCGTCCCCGCTGACGGGTGGCTCAGTTCCGAGATGGATGAAAGTAGCTCGATGGCCTGTCGATACGATCGTTCTCGCTCTTGCGGAACCCCATGCGAACTGCCTATCCCGGCCACCGCAGTAACAAACAGCAATTCAAGATAGCGTTCTTTGGTCTTTAACTGCTCCTGCGGATTCAGTGTTTGGAAATCAATGTGCCTCGCGAGATCGAAATCGTCGGCGGAACGATAATTGGACAATGCTTGCTGGCATTTTTGGAATAAGTCGTCCATCTCTCCGCTCGTGGCGAAGTGCAAATTCGTGGTGATTTCGTCGTATAGCGCATGGAACTCAGCATGGGTCGTATAGGCTTGTTGCCTGGAACCGACTTTCTTTTCGCTTTCGGCAATCCGTGCCGAAAAGAATGACGACGCCGCCAGAGGGGATTCGAGGGTCGTACGAGCCACTGCCAGCTCTTTTTGCGCAGATTCGAATTGGGACGATTCGAAGTAGGCGTTTGCCATGGCGAGCCGAGATTCGATTGCTGATCTCGCGTTACGGCGATAATTCATCACCCAAGATGTGAACATGGTGACAGCCAAGAGGGATGCCGCCAACGCAGCACTCTTGCCAGGATGCTTGCCGACCCAACGCGCACATTTCATCGCGACCGATAACGGGCGGGCTTGGATGGATCTCCCGTCCAAATACCGCTGCAGGTCATCGGCAAAATCCTGAGCCGAATGGTAGCGATCGCCGGGATCTTTTTCGATCGCCTTGTGCAATATGGTTTCAAGATCTCGTTCGATCGTCGGAATCAATTGCCCGAGCGGAGTGGGCGTGCCCACGGAGATTTGATGGAGCAATTCCTCTCGGGTCTTGCCGTTCCAAACGGGGTGCAGCGAAAGCATTTCATAGAGCGTAGCACCCAGGGCATAAATATCCGCGCGGTGGTCGATTAAAACACGTTTCGTCAGTGCCTGTTCCGGCGCCATGTAGCGTAAGGTGCCCACGCGGTCGCCCGTCACCGTCATCGAAACATCGCTTTCGATCCTGGCCAGACCAAAATCGGCGACCCAGACTTTCCCTTGACCGTCAATCAAAAGGTTACCGGGCTTAATGTCACGATGGAGGACGCCATTTTCATGCGCATGAGCCAATGCCTCAGCGGCGTCAGCGCCCCAGCGTGCCACCGTGCGATGGTACGTATGTGGTGACTCTTCGCGCTGAGTAGAGATGAAAGCCTGAATGTCGACATTCGTCTCGGCAGCTGGTAACGGATGTAAATTCGGTTCCGAGCGTTTACTTGTTTGAGGCTCATTCGCTCGTAGCGTGTTCGTCAGGACATCCGCGGACGGTCCATCAATGAATTGCATCGCGAAGTAATTTAGCCCACGATCGGAACCGACGGCGTATACGGGAACAATATGTGGATGGTTAAGCGTACCGGCTGCTCGGACCTCATTGCGAAACCGATTCAGGCGACTGGGGTCAGCCAGGCCCGCGAACGGTAAAACCTTCAGCGCCACGCGGCGATTCATGCTGATCTGAGTCGCCTCGTAGATGACCCCCATGCCACCTCGGCCAACCTCGCGAACCAATTGGTAGTCGCCCAGCTGTCGCATTCGGACGCCATCCTGCAGCTCTTGCTCGGCGAGCAACGGCATCTCGAAATCTAACAACGACCGCAAGGTCGCCAGGATGTCGCGGATCTCATCAGCGTATTCCGGATGGCGGTCGGCCATCGCGTCGATGTCCGTGGATTCGCCACGCGCGATGATCGACGTGTATTCGTCGACCAGATCGACCATGATGGCCTGCAGTTTAGGGTCTTCGGTATCGTAGGTCATAACACATCACCGTCGAGTCCTCCCTGAACACAGAATTGCTTCAAATGCGTTAGTGCTCGGACGTATTGCTGTCGCGCTGTCGAGGCGCTGACATCTAGTAACTCCGCAATCTCAGCATAATTAAAATCCTCGACATGTCGCAGCAGCAGGATGTTGCGATCACTGTCCTCGAGTCGGCCTATCAACGTAGCCAGTTTTCGATCACGTTCTCGTTTCATGGCAACTCGGCTGGGAGTGGAATGCTCCGCAAAGGCGCGCGCCAGAGCCCATGCCGACTCATCGGGAAGTCGCTGTTCGCGCTTCACCGAACGAATTTGTCGAGCAAGGTGCTTCACGCGCGCGTGCCCCAACTGCTTCATGCCCAACTTGAGCAACCAGACGCGTAGAGGCATTGGTTTCCGGCTTACATAGTCGCCAAGTCTTCGGCTGGCCTCGGTCAACGTATCCTGCACGACGTCGGAAGCATCGATTCGACGTCGCAGATCGCCATCGAGCCGCAGATCAATAAACCGCCGCAGAGGTATGCGTACTTCGGCAAACAGACGCTCCATGGCGAGTTCGTCGCCCTGGACAGCAAGCTGTGCCAGCCGAAATTGTTCGCTCTGTTGGACGTCCGAAAGTGATGGTTCGGTTTCCATGTTCGAATACCCCGCGCGGCTGCGACTATGTGACGCACAAAATCCAAATTTTTTTAAATTCGACCTGGTGCCGCGCTCTTGAATGAAATTCCCAAGGCAGCCGCTAAATCGCGTAAGTGACTGGCAACAAGGAGTTTAACCCATTCGGATCGAGCCGAGACGCGTCGCCGCAGTGAACTATTCTCGGTTTTTTCTGATTTTTCCCCGCATAAATCGCGAGCAGCGCGGGGTATTCGACTGCCGGAAATTTGTTTCCCGGTTCAGCAACGTCCAGACCTTTGAACCTGCCGGAGATCGACGGGAACTGGGCTTGTCCTGGTGTGTGAAAAGCAAGGTTCAAACGAAATTAGGCATTCAGTCACGAGAAGAAATGAAACTCAAGATGTACCAACGAACTGGACAGGCCCTGGCCCTCTGCAGCATCCTGATATTCTCGTCTGCGAACGATATCTGGGGTTCGGAATTCTTGCGGGTAAGCGAACTCCTTCCCATTGATGACTTGGACGTATTCGTAGGCGACGAGCCAGACGCGTTTTTCAGCCCGGGAAGCTGGGTTAGAGACGTTGCGTTCGACGACGGTACGGTGGTCGGATGGGTTGACGACAATTCCGGTTTCAACGGACCATTTAGATACACTCCCGACGCGGGGATGAATTTTCTGCCGGAGCTCGATGCATCATCACTGCACGGTGGGTTTTCGGAGTGGCCGATCGATGAGTTTACACGAAATTCATCAGGATCTATTGGGTACGTATCGGATGACGGAGCCGTCGGCGCCGCGCAAGGCGAAATTGGATTTGACGTGCTCGGCGTGGCCGGGACTCGTAGCGGCATGGCTCGCCATCGCCATGGAACGGCTTTTCGCTGGACGGAACAGTCCGGATACGAGCGACTCGCACCGGACGATGGTTTTCAGTCGACTTGGGTCAACGATATGTCATCTGAGGGCGATGTGATTGTGGGTGTGTCATCAACCTACGATCCTAACGTGTTCGAGCCCGACCTGCCAAATTGGCTAAAACCCACTCAGTCCGTTCCCTTTCGGTGGACCGCGGAAGATGGATTTCAAGAGCTTTCTCTGCCAGAGGGTTTTCACCTGACCGCCCGCGGTACGGGGAAGGTGGCCGTATCCGACGACGGCACCCACTTATTTGGCTGGATGCGTGACGAATCGAATGAGGCGTTTGGCTTTCGCTGGAACGCTGCAGAAGGTGTCACAGTAATCGATGGCCCGTATGTCCCAAACGACGTGTCGATTAGCGGAGAAGTCAGTGTTGGCGCGTTGAGAGATGAAGATGGCTTTTGGTTGCCCGCGCGCTGGACAGTCGATGATGAGCAAGCGTTGTTGTCACCGCTGCCCCAAACCGTGCTCTACGGCGAGGCCACATCGGTTTCGGCCGATGGCCAATTGATCTTCGGGTATACGCAAGACGAGCTAGACCCGCGATTTAATGAGTATGGCGCGACGGCATTTATCTGGGACGAGTTGAACAAGTTTCAAGGCTTAGACGATGTCCTATCCCATCAACACGGGCTCGCGGATGCGCTCGAGAGTTGGTCTTTGGAAACCGTGTATAAGGTTTCTGATGATAGTCGGCAGCTATTTGGTGTTGGAGTGTCACCAGATCGCAAACGCTCGCTTTGGATTGTTCAACTCGATCGGCCTATCGATTGGATTCTTGGAGACGCAGACCTCGACGGAGACGTTGATTTTCAAGACTTTGTGACGTTGTCCAGCCACTTCGGGATGCCGGGAGATTGGGAGCAGGGCGACTTTGATCTCAATGGACAAGTTGCCTTCTCCGATTTCTTGCTGCTTAGCAACAATTTTGGATTCGATCCGCGCGCTTCGCCCGTGGAAGCAGTGCCAGAACCTTCGGGGATTTGCCTGCTGATTCTTGGAGGGCTGATGTCCTTGCGATTCCGATCGCTTCGCCGGTGCATAAAAGTTTGACCAGGTCGCGTGCGTTTTTACCGCGACGCCCTGTGTGCTGATGGGTGACCTGCGCGCCCTACAACTCCAACCGGTTCGAAAAACACCCAAAACGTATTCGCATATCGCTCTCCTTACCATGAGTGGAAGAAGCCATGTCGCCTGCCTTGTCACAAACTCTCTCTCGCCGCGAGCGAAACCGAGTGAATCGTCGTTCACTGCGTCTTGAGACACTCGAAATACGCTTGCCGCTTTCGGCCTCGAGCCACGAGCCCCAAAACGTTACAGTCTCGAACATCAGCGAAAGCAGCTTTGACCTTTCTTGGGAAGCTCCTGCCAAGGGAGCGGACTCGTACCTCGTCGCGCACCTGGAGGGATCGGTCCCTGGCGAGCAATGTAGCTCAGGGACGGTCGAATCGACGACTGCACTGTCACACTCACTCACCTCGCTTGCCAGCTCGACGATTTACTACACGCGTGTCTGTGCCGTTGAGAAGAACCGTGTTTCCACGGGAATCACAACCGAGGTCACTACGAACAGTTCAGGTAACGCCCCCTCCGTCATGCCCAACTTCTGGGAATACCCGCACCGGATGGCAGTCTCCGACAATGGCCATAAGATGCTAGTCTGGGTGAACTATGTCGATTCCGAGCGACATGTTTTCTATGCCCGCTACGACGGCGTCGACTGGTCGGACACGGGCGATCTTTCGCCGTCAGGGCGCAATGCAGAATCCGGTGTGTGGGATCGTGATTACGGCAATTTCGACGTGGCCGCAGGCGACGATGGAAGCTTTGTGGTCGCGTGGCTGGACGAGAACAACTCGGGAGTGGAAGCCCGGCTTAACGTGAACCAATTCATGGCCGGCGCCGGGTGGGATCACGCACCGGGCACGACGCCAACAAATTTCGGCTTAAACGATGGGCAGCACATCGACGGGCTCCAGGGGATCAATGCCGATATGGCACCCACGGGAGATGCCGCGGTAGCGGTGGTTAACGGAGAGCACACGTCGGACCTCGGGCTGTGGGTCTACTATCGCGCCAGCAATGAGGCCGCTTGGTCACAGATAGCCAGTGATGGCGCGCTGACCGATGCACCCGACGGCGAGGAGGACACGTCGCATTACGGAGCTCCCGGTATGGAAATGGACGCCGTCGGGAATGTGCTGGTCGCTTTCGCTACGGACAGCTCCCTCGTGACCGGGAGCGGAATGGACATCCACTATGCCGTCTACGACAAATCGGCCGCCAACTGGGGACCAGGCAGGCAGACCTTTACGACAGGCTGGGCCAACGTCGACACGGTGCGTGTCACGGTAGACAAAACACGCGACTTGACCGATTCTTCGGCAAGCAACAACCGTGGGCTCGCCGGGATCGCCTGGACCGCCGCCGATAGTGTCTTCGGTGCCGTCTACTACAAAGGAGGAGCAGGCGACGGTGGCGATGTCGACGATGATTTCATTGCTTGGCTCAATGCAGGCGACGGTAACGCGTCTGAGCTGAACGGTTTCGATATCGCCGACGGTCAGGGACACATTCTCGTCAGTTGGACCAACACGGTTTCTAACAATCAGGAGCTGATGCACTTCTGGTATGAAGACACCGACAACGATGGACTCTTCGATAGCGCAGAGGAGTTGCTTGAAGCCGACGGATGCCAATGCGCCGGCTGGAAGACCGCAGCCGTGACGGTCAATGACGCCGGTATCCTCAATTCGCCTTACGAAGAAGGCGATGCCAATGCCTCAAGTCTAAAAAATCGAAATCCTGCCCGTTTGAGCGGTGCGGGCACCGACGGTCTGGTCGTCTGGGACACGGCAGCCCAGGACGCCGTTCATGTGCGGCGGATCATTGGCTATGACTCCGGTACGCAGTCGGTCATCCTGGAAGGAAACGCTTCGACCGAGATTGCAAATCCGCAGCACCATACGCTCGAATCGTCAACGTCGTGGACCTATTCCGATTGGTCCGTCTCGGCGGCCGTAAATTACAAAACCGGCGAGGGCGCGACACTTCACCACAGCGAGACCGATGGCAGACTCCATGTAACTTCCTTTGCAGCCGGCCCGCCCAACGAAGCACCCACCGCCAATGCCGGCGCTGCCCAGAGCGGCCTGGAGGACGTGTCGATCATCTTTGACGCGTCCGGCTCGACAGATCCGGATGGGGACGCGCTGACCTACGTGTGGGATTTTGGAGACGGACAGACTGCGCAAACGATGGGCACGACCATATCGCACACCTACTTGTATGGCGGCACATTCGACGTGACGTTGACCGTTCACGACGGGCAAGGTAACCAGGCAAGCGACACGACGAGTGCCACCGTCACCGAGACCAATGACGTCCCAGAAGCAAGTGCCAGCGGACCGTACCAAGGGATTGTGGATACGGCGGTGACCTTTGATGCTTCGCTTTCATCAGACTTCGACAACCTCGATGCGACGTTGGTAAACGACCAGCCACTCACTTACACGTGGGATCTTGGCGACGGCACGACCGTCACCACGAGTACCACGACGCTCGACCATACATATTCCGCCGGGGGTACCTATAACGTCACCCTGACGGTCAGCGACGGTGTCGACACGGATTCGGAAACCACCTCGGCCACGATCGTGACCGGCAGTGTGAATGACATGTACGTTTGGGATATCGGATTTGAAACCCGGCAACGTGGTGCCCGCACTGATTTTCGCATCATGGTCAATGTCAACCGTGATTCGAACGCAGACGGACTGGCGGGCGATTCGGACGCGGTAGCTGACGGAGTGCAGGTGACCATCGAACTTCGTGACTCGGGTGGGGTTCTTGTAAACACCTTTACTGGGAACACGAACTCGGACGGCATCGTGCGATTTGACTGGATAAAAGGCCTGACAACTGGCGATTACACGGCCGAGGTTCTCGACCTAGCCCATGCGACGCTCAAGTGGAACCATCTGCTGGATTTGGGATTCGACGATGAAGACAGCGATGGCGATGGCTTACCCGATGACACGTTCACTCTGCCGTAAAAAACGTCGAGGCTAAAAGCTCGACAATCAAACGAAGCGACAAGAAATTTAGACAGTGTTAACCTCCATAATCCACCGAAGTTTCGACGCTTTGGTTCGCTCGACCGGTGGGCACGAGCGAGACGAAACGATGCCATTGCAGTCCAAGGTATCTTGTCATTCTGTACAGATATCTTAGTGTCAATTCTTCGAGCGCGAGTTGTAGGCCAACTGCACGCGGTGGCGCCACCGCTGCGACTTCGGTTAATTCCGAAGTGAAAGAAGATGGACAATCCGCTGTCTCGAAGCCGGACCGTTAAACTCCATCGGTCTGTTGAATCGGCGAAGACCGATGCGACTTGCGCAGTCCATGCTTCGGCACACAACCCTGCACTGATCCGCAATCAGACGCGTCGAAACGGTAATTCCCGGAATCGTTAAGAAGACCGAACGAACGTTAAGACAGCTTAGCATTTCATCCGGGTTTGAGAGTCAGCTGCTACACAAGATTGCACCGTTGGGAACCTGAAATCTCATCGGGCTAAGTGACTCAGGACAAAACGTCCTTGGTCACAAAGCAGGAATCTGCTGAGCATTCTCGCTCGCCGAAAATGGCCCACTTGTGTCCGAATCGTTGCCGTCCAATTCTTCGTAATTACTCGAGAAGATGCCCACCCTAACGTTGAGCTTTGACAAAAGCACTAGTCAACCAGCGGAACCTTCTGCTCTGTGATCGACGGTAGCTGAGCCGACATAGTGGCGTTGAGTTCAATGAATTCATGCCACGGTTCGGGAACTTCGTCTTCCCGAAAGATGGCATCGACAGGGCATTCCGGGCGACAGGCATCGCAGTCGACACATTCGTCGGGCGCGATGTACAGCATTTTTTCGCCCTCGTAAAAACATTCACATGGGCACACAACCACACAGTCGGTGTATTTGCAGCCGAAACAAGGGGCCGTTACGACATAAGCCATCGATGGTTTCTCCTCGATACAATCGCGTTTTTGAATATGAGGTGGCAGCGTACGTCGCTGTACAGGTACATTCGAATTGACGTGACGACTGGCCAACGAATCTTGTTTTTTTTCAATCTTTCTTCCTACGAGACTGCGGACTGCGGTATGCCGGACTCGATGAACTCCCGAGAGCTCTTTCGGCGCTATCTTGCCGGTGAAGAAGATGCAGCAACCGACATCTACGATCGTTACGTGCGACGACTCCTGGCTTTGGCCCGCTCGCGGCTGGGTAGGCAACTGCAGAGCCGATTCGATGCCGATGATGTCGTGCAGTCCGCTTACCAGAGCTTTTTTCTGCGCGCCCGGAACAATGAATTCCAGCTGAAGCAATCTGGCGACCTCTGGCTTCTCCTGGCCGGGATGACGATCAACAAGCTTCGCCGCCACGCCGAACGCCATCTCGCGTTCAAGAGAAACCCTGCATCCGAAGAAAACCAGGCGGACGCGAGCGAGCTTGGAGATCCATCCATGGGCGATGTGATCTGCCTAGCCGAGGAACTGAGTCTGGCAATGGCAAGTTGTTCAGAGGACGAACGCTCGGTATTGATTGGGTATCTGCAAGGAAAAGATAACCGTCAGCTTGCCAGCGAACTGGATAAGTCCGAGCGAACGATACGGCGTCTGCTCGACAACGCGAAGTCACACCTTGAGCAGCAGCTGACGTGTGATTCCCCGGTCGTTCCGCGTCTCGTTCCGATCGATTCGAATGCGATCACACTCCGCTATGAAGATTTTCGCTTACATCGTCTGCTGGGCGCCGGAGGTATGGGTAAGGTCTATTACGCGACGAATCGAAGCACGGGGCAGGTGGTCGCGCTGAAGGCGATTCGTAAGTCCCGACAATTTGATGTGGCGACTGTTGCACGATTTGTACAAGAAGCCATGATCTTGTCCAAGTTGTCCCATCCAAACATCGTACGCGTTCAGGGGCTGGGGCGGTTTCCCGGTGGCGGGTTGTACATGGTAATGGACTACGTGGAGGGTGAGGATTTGCAGCAACGAATCGAGAGGTCCCAGTTGAGCGTCGAGCAGTTACGAAGTATTGCATTGTCAATCGCTGAAGCCCTTGATCACTTGCATCGTCACGGAATTGTCCACGCAGACTTGAAGCCATCCAATGTGATTATCGATCCATCGGATAACGTCGTGTTGGTCGATTTTGGATTCGCGACGTTGTTGACTGAGCCTGAGTACAACACAACTGGTCGGCGGCACGTTTGGCTACCTCGCTCCGGAAATACTCGACTTGGTGACTCCGCCGAACGTAGCGTCCGACATATATTCCTTTGGCGTAGTTGTCACAGAATATGCTGGGAGCTTGTTCGGACCGTAGCAAGCCCTAGGCCGATGCGACGCGTCCTGAAATCGATCGCCGAATCTTGTCGCCCATTCCGATTGGAAACACCGACCGCGAAGACTTGAACGAAGTCGTGAGCCAGCTCAATTCTGCATGCGGATAGGAATCTGCCGAGCAAAGCCGCGCGCGTACGCATCGAGTTTCTCAACTTGTTCGGGCATTCCCATGGTATGGAACTTCGCTTTGGCTCGATTTAACACTCGCTGGGCAAGCGGAAACTCGCCACATTCGGCGAGTGCCGCGGCGTAGGTCCCGAGGATCGACGGATGAATCTGGGCGTTGGGATTTTCCCAATCTCGGCAGATCGGAGCCATCAATCGTTTCGCGCGGTCTCCATCGCGCAGCGACTGATTCCGGGGACGTGGAAAGCAACCAGGCCAGACCGTTGGCTGGCCGGAGGCCAATCGGGCCTGAGGTCGTGGGCCTTGGTGAAATGTCTTCAGTGAAGCCTTTCGGTCTCCATTCGACTGGTAGACACGGGCGAGCTGATAATGTGCACGGCTACGTCGCTAGGATTCAAAGACGTGGATTTGGAAAACAGTTCTACCGCACGTTGTGTCTGCTGTGCCCCCACCGCGGCCAAGCCCGCGTTGTAGGCCAGGACTGCGTCCGACGGATTGGCCAGCAGTGTCAGTTCGAAGTGCTCAATCGCTTCCGACCACATACGGTGATGCAGACAGCTGATAGGCGATTCGACGGTGCAATCGGATGATCGTCGGGGGCGTGCCGTCGCAGTTTCGCCAGTATTGGTGGAAGTTCGCTGAGTTGATTTTCTGCGAACAGCCGATCGGCCAGATTCGCCAACGCATTCCTGTTGATGTTGTCCGTGTTGTTGAATCGCACATACCGCTGCAGGTAGGCACTGATCTGGTCTGCTCGATTGCCCATCTCCATCAACTTGACGACCGGACGACGGATCGCTGGGAAAGACGCTCGATGCCCAACGACCGGGAAACGGTACGGCGGCTTGCCGCTGCTGCTCGGGACTTGCAGTTAGTAGCTGCACGTCGCGTAAAATCTCTGTCGATGACCGGGGTCCTTTGTAAATAGCCGCGAGCTGTCCCGTTTCATCCAACAGGAAACTACAGGGCACTGGTAACGGACTTTGCCACTCGATGAAGGCGCGTTGGAGTATTTCCAGACTATCGACAAATTCCGCAGTGGCTTCACCTTGGTGGAATGGCCAGTCAATTCGATTTAGCTTCGGCGCTTTCCTGGCCGGCGAGGGGGTCGACGGAAATTGCGACGACAGCACAATTGGACGATCGGAAGTCATCACGATGCTCGGTCCACTCGCCAAGCTCACGCCAACACGGTTCACAGGTCTTGCTCCACAGGTTGATCAAAAGCGATTGTCCCAGGAATTGGTCTGTTGATCGTGCCACTCCATCCGACACGTAGGAATCATCGATCAATGGCACACGTCCCAGGATCCACGTACGCGTGGCGGAAGGCTCCTCTGCCGCGTGAACTTGTGGATTCAGTGCGCCGAGGCCCCAAGCCAATGCTGCGTGTCCTAATTGGAGGCACCCATTTTTGGGCGACGCCGCTTCCTTCTTGGACATAGATAATGCTGATTCGGCCTCAACGGAAGCAATGACTTCCTGTTCTCCATGGGGCCACCGTATGGTGACCTCTCGGAGATCCGCCGTACCAAGTCCGAAATGCAGCCACTTGGACGACTGCGACAGAAATCCGTCGCCGGCGCGAACGGTTCGCATCAAGGTATGTGTTGGATTCGCCGTGCGGACGATCACGCGGGCTCCGATGGCGTCGCGATTCGACGTCGTTCCTTCACGAGCCGCAGTCGGAGCCACTGGGCCCGGTGCGCGGACTGGTTCAATAGAAGTCGTACGCGAGGTGCGGTTCGATTGCTGAGCCAGAGATCGGGGGCTCCGTCCAAAGTTCCAGTCGGTGACAGCAACGCCGCGCCCGTCATCAGGCAGATCCAAACCGAAGTGCGCTGACGAGGCGTCGGCAAATCTGCCGTCGCGAGTATTTATGAAAAAAACAATTCCGCTCATTGCCGCTAAACGACTTGCCCTGGCCGATCAGATGACTTAGCGCAGACCAGGCATTCCGATATTTCTGTACATCCGAATCTTGAGACCCCTCCATCGATCCAGCCGGCGATTGCGACACGACCTGCCGCCAATAGAAACTTCACAGAGTCGCCTGTGTCATCCGTGGTGATAAATCCGTTGGCGACGTAGATATCTTCCCAGCCGTCGTTGTTCAGGTCGTAAAACTTCGATCCCCAAGCCCATCGACCCATCGTCACCTGGGCCGATTTCGCTAATGTCACGGATAGCCGGTTCTGGCCGCCCTGGGAAAAACCTTCGAAGAGTGTGTTGCCTCGGGCATGGCGCTGAAACTGCTGGCGCTGCTGGCTGCTCGCCTGCTCACGAAACTTGCGCTGGTAGGCGATGCGATTCCCGGCGGACGAAAACATATTGCTCACGTAGACGTCCATCATGTCGTCGTTGTTGAAGTTTCCCCAGGTCACGGACATACCTGCCGAAATGTCCTCTACGGCCAATTCACTGGCGACATCCCGAAATCTGAACCTGGCCGCCGACTTGGTCGTTACGATATAGGTTATTGCGTCCAAAATCGTTGGCCACATACAAGTCCATGTCGCCGTCGTTGTCGTAATCTTCCCAGGACGCGGCATAGCTATAGCGACGATTGTTTTCGTCGAGCCCCACTCAGAACGGTCACATCCGTAAACTGAAGATCGCCATCGTTACGCAGCAGGAGATTCGGTCCGCCATTGTTGGCGTCGTGGTAGGGAATGGGAGTGCCCAAGATGCCTTCGGATTGGCCTTGTTCGCGCGCGGGGTTGCGGCCGCAGCAAAACAGATCCACGTCGCCATCGCGATCAAAATCCGCCGCCGCCAGTGAATGTAAGACCGTTGCCTGATAGGTGGCGGTGTTCAACGACAGGTCGCGGTACTCCAAGATCTCGGTGTCGCCCGAGTCGGCGACGAGGCGACCGAGACGGACTCGTAGCTCGACGGCGTCGATCGGGTGGAGGATGAAGTCGGTCACGTCGCGCTCGGAATCGACCATCGGCAGGTGTTCTCGTTCCGCGACGACGAGCACGGGGAGTCCGGTCTCTACCAGCAGGCGATTCACCTCGCGAAGGTTGCGCATCGGGTCGTCGCCCAACTCCACCAAGATCGCAGACCAGTCCGACGTGTCGAGGTCTGACGTGTCCGCCTCGTCCAACAGTTTGACGGCGATTCCGGCCAGCAGCAACGCTTCTGTGAGGGGCTGACTGAGCGTCGACGGATAGGCGGCGAGCTGCATCAGAGCACCGGTAGATACTGCTCGAGTTCGAAGCGAGAAACGTGCTGCTGGTAGCGGTCCCACTCCTTGCGCTTGTTGCGCAGGAACCAGTTGAAGGTGTGCTCGCCCAATGCTTCGGCGACCAGGTCGGAGGACTCCATCGCGTCGAGCGCCTGGGCCAGGGTCTCGGGTAGCCGGGTCAGCCCGGCGGCCTTGCGCTCATCGTTGGTCATGTCGAGGGCGTTGCCCGTCAACTCGTCCGGCAAGGTGTACCCCTGCTCGATGCCTCGCAGCCCCGCCGCCAGTAGGACCGAAAACGCCAGATACGGATTGCACGCTGCATCGGCGGCTCGGTACTCGACCCGGGTGCTGTCCCGCTTGCCCGCCTTGACCGTGGGGACTCGCACCAAGGCCGACTGGTTGTTGTGTGCCCAGTAGGTGTAGATGGGTGCCTCGAAGCCGCGGACCAGTCGCTTGTAAGAGTTCACCCATTGGTTGGTGATGGCGGTCAACTCGGGTGCGTGGTGGAGAATGCCGGCGATGAACTGCTCTCCCACCGTCGACAGGCCACTCTCCGCCGTCTCGTCGTAGAACGCGTTTCCACCCGCGTCGAACAGGGACAAGTGCATGTGGAAACCGCTCCCATCGTGCTGCTCGAGCGGCTTTGGCATGAACGTGGCGTAGATCCCGTTCTCGAGCGCGATCTCCTTGACGGTGAGGCGGAAGGTCATCACTGCGTCGGCCATCGACAACGCGTCGGTGTACCGCAGGTTGATCTCGTGCTGGGACGGGGCGACCTCGTGATGCGAGTACTCGACCGGGATGCCGAGCTGCTCGAGCGCGTTGATGGTGTGGCGCCGATACTCCTGAGCAACGTCGAGCGGGGTGAGGTCGAAGTAGCCGCCGTGGTCGAGGACGACGGGTTCAGGCCCGGCATCGGCGAAGTAGAAGTACTCGAGTTCCGGCCCGACAAAGAACGAATACTCCGCGTCCGCTGCTCGCCGGAGATTCCGTTGCAACACGTACCGAGGATCACCGTCGAACGGCTCGCCGTCCGGACGCTGGATGTCGCAGAACATGGCCGCCACCTGCTGGTCCGGTCGCCACGGCAGTATCCGGAAGGACGCGGGGTCCGGTTTTGCCACCATGTCGGCTTCTTGGATGCGGGCGTACCCGTCGATCGCCGAGCCGTCGAACGTCATACCCTCGTCGAGCGCCACGTCGAGCTCCGAGGGGCTGATTGCGACCGACTTCAGAAACCCTTGGACGTCGGTGAACCAGAGGCGGACGAACCGCACCCCGCGCTCCTCGACCGTCCGCAGCACATACTCGGATTGTTTGCTCATCGTGTCTCCGGCATGAAGATTGTATGCCCGACCGTAGCCCGTCGCCGATCACTCCAGAAACCCCGAATCCACTGATCGGAGGTGTGAAACACAGAGTTCACACTTCGGCAATCGGTCCGAAACTGCCCCATGCGAACGTTGCATCGGCGGGCGCTCCAACCGCGTCTGCCGCGGAACCAAAAAGGCGGCGACATCCTGCGCTCCCGACGCCGATCGAGAGTTGGGTCGCCTTTGAGAGTGAGGAACGACATGCCGTATCGCGCTATGTACATCTGGACCGACGGCACCACGCCGACGCACCTGCTTCGGTCCAAGACCCGGGTCCTGGACGACGGAGCGGAGCCGCCCATCTGGGGCTTCGACGGTTCCAGCACCAACCAGGCGGCCGGCGAGGCTTCCGATGTTGTCTTGCGCCCGGTGAAGGTCGTGCCCGACCCGATTCGTGGCGGCGATGACGTCCTCGTGCTGTGCGAGTGCCTGAATACCGACATGACGCCCCACGCCACCAACACGCGGGCGGCGCTGGTCGAGGTGGCCGAGAAGTATGCCTCGCATGAGATGTGGTTCGGCATGGAGCAGGAATACAACATCATGGAGGACCGGCACCCCTACGGTTTCCCACGGGGCGGGTACCCGGCGCCTCAGGGTCCGTACTACTGCGGTGTCGGCGCCGCCGACATCTACGGTCGTCACGTCGCCGATGCCCACAGCCAGGCCTGCATGGACGCGGGCCTTCGCATCAGCGGCACCAACGCCGAGGTGATGACCGGTCAGTGGGAGTTCCAGATCGGCCCGCTGCCTCCCATCGAGATGGCCGACCAGCTCACGTTGGCCCGGTGGATGCTCTACCGAATCGGTGAGGACTACGACCTGGAGATCTCCATACATCCCAAGCCGATGCCGGGCGATTGGAACGGTGCCGGTTGCCACACCAACTTCTCCACCAACAAGATGCGTGACAACTATGACGCGGTCATCGCTGCGTGTGAGGCGCTCGGTGAGAAAGCCGATCTGCACATCCAGAACTATGGCGCCGGCGTCGAGCTTCGCCTGACCGGTGAGCACGAGACCCAGAAGTGGGACACGTTCTCCTACGGTGTGTCGGACCGGGGTGCCTCGGTTCGGATCCCGTGGCAGGTCGAGCAGGACGGTAAGGGATACGCCGAGGATCGGCGCCCGAACGCCAACTGCGATCCCTACGTCGTCACTCGGCTCATCACCGACACGGTGTGCTCGGCGGAAGCATCCGCCTGAACTCAATCCCGACGAGCCACTCGAAACGGGCCGCCCCATGGGCGGCCCGTTTCTCGTGGAGTGGGGAGTGGGGAGTGAGGAGTGAGGAGTACCGCTCGCATCCCGCCCACGCCATTTCTCACATCTCACGTCTCGGCGAGCCGTGGCGGCGGTGATCCCGGTGCGCTCACCAACCGATCTCGACCGAGCGGCGCTGGTTCCTCACTCCTCAAAGGAGCGCAGCGACTGCCCTCACTCCTCGGTGAGCCGTGTCGACGGCGAGCCCCGTGCGCTCCCCAACCCTGCCTACGTGGAGCGGCGCGAACTAACCGGCTTGGGCAGCCGATGCGGTGCCGATGGCGTCCACCGACTGGTTGAACGCTTCGACTGCAGTTCGGTAGTCCAGGAGGGCCTGGCGTCGAGCCTGCCCCGTGTCGGATGCCCGGAGCCCGGCCAGGACGTCGTCGGCGAATCGTGAGATGTCGTCGGCGGCGGTGAGCGCGTCGGCGAACGAGGCCGCGATGTCGGTGTAGCCGGCAGGAGCTGCTCGCAGTTTGACCGAGTCGGTGAACACCTGCGCGTCGTCGCGAAGATCCACGAGCAGCGCTTCGGTATCTCCGTACTCGGCTTCGTCGTTGTCCCAGGCCGTGTTGGCCGCCTCGATCTCGGCGGTGATGGCGGCCAGGGTCTCCTGATCTTCGCGCAACCCGGTGACGAAGGTGTCGAGCTCAGCTGGGAGCGTGGTCGGCGTCGTGTCCTCAGGGGTGTCGCCTGCATCTCCGCCGTCGCCGGCCCCAGGATCGTCGTCTCCGGGAGTGGTCGTGGTGGATGAGACCGGTGTGTCATCGGCGATGACTTCGGGCTCCAGCTGCTGAACGAAGGCCCATGTGAAGAACACCATCGCCAAGACGACGAGAGGGAGGATCCAGCGGCCTGGTTTGGGGTCCGGGTTGCGTGCCATGCGGCAGCAACGTTAGTCGACCTTCCACCGGTTCCCGGGAAGCGCGGCACGACAGTCTTGTCGCGGGACCGGGCCTCCCATATGGTGGTGATGGCGTCGGGAGGGACAAGGAGTGCCATGCAGGCCCGCCGTCCCCGTTGCCGCCATGAACCATTGCCCGGTCCGACCGCCCATCTGTGCTGCGTTGACCGCGCCCCGAGCCGATCTCGGGTGGTCACGAGTCAGATCTCCGAGAACGAGATCGCGACTATGTGCACCGTCTCTCAGTACGTCCTTTGTAGAGCTCATGGGGCATGATCCGGTCACGCCGTCAGCCGGCAGCTCACAGCCCACCCCGCCTGATGAGGGGACGCTGGAGCCATCCAACGGTCGTCGAGTCGAGGCACTGCCTGCGACTTGGGACCGACCGCAATCGTTGTGGAACAGGGTTCTTCGGTATTTCGGCTCTCGGGATCTCGCAGGTGCGGGACGCTCCACTCCTTCCACATCTCTTCGCGGCCCGGGTGGCCGAGTCGACCTCGGGGCCGGAGATGAGGTCGTCGAGCACATCCCGTGGGATCGGATCACCATCGATGAGCCTGCCGGCCGCTCGCCGGTCTTCTACGTGATGGCCACACTGGCTGTGGTGCTGGCCGCCGTTGCTATCTGGCGGTTTCAGGGCCCCGACACCATGCCGACTCCGATCACGCTGGCGGACGTGTCAAACGGGTCGCCCAACATGGACTCTGCCCCGGTCGACGAAGAGCCGGCGATGGCAGGCGAGCCTGGGACCGAGATCAGCGGACCGACCGCGGCGCGACCGGCCGAGCTCGCCCCGTCGGCCCAGCTCACATCGGAGGCCGATCTCATGGCCTTTGTGCCGATCGATGGGGCGGACGCGGCTCGGGTTCGCGCCGAGTGGTTCGTACTGGACTACTTCTCCACCTCGGACGCCGCCCGCTCGGAGAAGGTGTCTGCCGTGGTACCCGAGTGGGCCAGCACCGATGTCGAGCCGACGACGACGGCCTACGTGGACTGGGTGCATGCGTACGACGTCGCCGCCCGATCGGATCGGCTGTTCGATGTCACCGTCGCGTACCGCAGTCTCGTCACGACGGACGACGGGCCGTATGTCACCGGCGGTGTGCGCGCCGTGGTCGTTCCCGTTGCCGTCCGGCCAGATGGGGCGTCGTCTGTGGCGGGCTTGCCCACCCCCACCGCGCCGCCGGAGGCGTTGGCGGTCTCGCCCGGAACACCACCACCCCCGGACGATCGATGGGACCTCGCCGATCCGCCCGCCGAGGTCGCCGAAGCCGCCCTCGAGACCGTGGATGGGCTGGTCGGAGCGCCGTTGGTGCTCACGGCCGTCACGAACGGAACGGCGTGGCGCGTGGTCGTGGAAGGTGAGGCCGCAGGAGGGGTCCGATGGCCATTCGAGGTTTTCGTGCAACCGCCGGACGGATCGGTCCCGGCCAGGCCCGTAGAAGACGCGGCCGCCGAGGAGGAGGGGTAGCCGGTCCACCGCGGATCGGGTTCAGCCGGTGAAGTGGCTCTCTAGGATCGTCTGAGCGGCCGGCGCGATGTCATCCCAGGTAGCGTCGGGCCGCTTTGAAAGGGTCACAAAGTCGGCGGTCATGAACACACTGGTCACACCTTCGAGCTCCAGCAGCGCAGCGGCGACCGGATCGTCGGTGTCGGCGCCCGCAACCACGGTGGTCGGTCCGCCCACGTCGACACCAACGGTGAACTTGAGCGCGTTGGGGTTCGGCGTCGGTTCGACGGTCACAGCCATCGCAGGTCCTTTCATCGGCTGGGCGGTCGATCGTAGCCAGAACGCATGACACTGGGAGTCGATGTCGGCGGCACGTTCACAGACTTTGTGTGGTGGGATGGCGCCAGAGTGCGCACCGCCAAGGCGTCGTCTACCCCCGACCAGAGCGACGCTGTGATCGGCGGTGCCGCAGAGCTGCTCGGCGATGAGCAAACCACCGTGTTTCTACACGGAACCACGGTGGCCACCAATGCGTTGCTCGAGCGACGAGGCGCACGGGTGGCACTCGTGACGACTGCTGGTTTCGAAGACGTCGTGGAGATCGCCCGCCAGGACCGACCGTCGTTGTACGACAGCGCGGTCACAAGGGCGGAGCCGCTTGTCGACCGGGAGCTTCGATTCGGAGTGCGGCGCCTCGCCGATGATGACATTTGGACGTCGGAGGAACTGGACGATGTCGCGGCGGCGGTTCATGACTCCGAGGCCGATGCCGTCGCTGTGTGCCTCCTGTACGGACACGCCCACCCCGACCGGGAGCAGCATGTTGCTGATGCCTTGATCCGCCGCCACCCCGGACTGGGTGTGTCGCTCTCTTCTGCGGTGGTGCCTGAGTTCCGCGAATACGAGCGAACCTCCACCACGGTGGTCAACGCCTTCCTCGCGCCAGAGACCGGTTCATACCTACGTCACTTGGAGGAACGATCGAAGGCTGCGGGGATTGGTGGCGACGTCATGGTCATGCGATCGTCCGGCGGCCTCATCCCCATCGACGCCGCCGCCTCGCTGCCCGCGGCCATACTGTTGTCCGGTCCCGCAGGAGGCGTGGTCGCGGCCGCCGCCATCGGAGACGCAGTCGGCTGCCGTCGCGTCATCTCGTTCGACATGGGGGGTACATCGACCGACGTCGCCCGCATAGAAGAAGGTGTGCCTGAGGTCTCCTACGAGCGCAGCATCGAGGGTGTACCAGTGCGGATGCCATCGATCGCCATCCACACCGTCGGAGCCGGTGGAGGCAGCGTCGGTTGGGTGGACCCCGGTGGGGCCCTGCGGGTGGGTCCTCGCAGCGCCGGCGCCAACCCCGGCCCGGCATGTTACGGGCGGGGCGGCGTAGAGCCGGCAGTGACGGATGCCAACCTTCGGCTCGGACGGATTGGTGCCGAATCGCGCCTCGGTGGGACGCTGACGCTCGATACAACCGCTGCAGACCGCGCCATCGATTCCGTGGGAGCGCAGCTCGGCCTCAGCACCGATGAGACCGCCGATGGGATGTTGGAGATCGTCGAGGCCCACATGGAGCGGGCGATTCGACAGGTGTCGGTGGAAGAAGGGGCCGATCCCAGGGGGGCGCACCTCCTGGCCTTTGGCGGGGCGGGGGGCCTGCACGCCACGGCGCTCGCTCGCCGACTCGAGATGGCTGGGGTCGTGGTGCCGGCCTTCGCCGGAGTGTTCTCGGCGTTCGGCCTGTTGCTCTCGCCTCCTCGGATCGACCTCGCCTCCAGCTACACCATCACGCGAGCAAGCGCTGCGGAGCTGACGGCGCGTTTGGCCGAGCTCCGGGATACGTCAACGGCGAGGTTTGCTCGAGACATCAGCGAGCCTCCCTCCGCGGTTCAGCTCAGGGCCGATGTTCGCTACGTCGGTCAGGCGCACGAGACGTCGGTAGATGTTGCGGCGGACATGCGGTTTGCAGACCTGGCCGATCGGTTCCACCGGGCCCACCACGATCGAAATGGCTTCTCCCGACCACACGATCCGGTTGAGATCGTCACGCTGCGCGCTGCTTGCCTCGGCCGTCCGGCCATCACGCTCGCCGACGTCCCCAGCCATCGGCCGTCTGGTGAACCCCGGCGGGGCGTGCGCTCGGTTCGAACGAGCTCCGGAGTCACGAGCGCGGACGTCTGGTGGCGACCTGGACTCGACGTTGGAGCGGTAGTCGTGGGCCCGGCCATCATCGAGGAGACCGAAGCCACCACGTTCTTGGCGGGCGGCGAGCGGGCCGAGGTGCACGAATCGGGGGCGCTGGTGATCGAATGGTGAACGTCACTGCCATCGATCTCGAGGTCGCCCGCAATGAGTACGCGGCGGTGGCCGAAGAGATGGGGGTCGTGCTGCGCCGGACCGCGTATTCGCCCAACATCAAGGAGCGGGTCGACTGCTCAGCGGCGGTGTTCGTAGCAACCGGCGAGATGCTCGCTCAGGCCGAGCACATCCCGGTGCATCTCGGATCGATGCCAGCCTCGGTTGCTGCGGTCGTCGAGCGCTTCGGTGACGACGTCGCCGACGGGGTGCAGTACGCGGTGAACGATCCCTTCTTCGGGGGGACACATCTCAACGATCTGACCATCGTGCGGCCGGTGTTCATCGATGGTGACCTCATTGGCTGGGTAGGAAACCGAGCCCACCACGCCGATGTGGGCGGCGAGGCTCCTGGCTCGATGCCCGCCCACGCGGTGCGAGTTGACCAGGAGGGCATTGTGGTGTCCCCAATTCCAGCGGTGCAGCATGGCGAATGGTTGGACGCATTCCTGGGTCCCTTCCTCGACGCCACCCGCACCCCCGCCGAGCGGATCGGGGATCTCTCGGCGCAGCTCGGTGCCAACGAGGTCGGTGCTGCTCGGTTCAGCGCTCTGGCTCGCCGTGACGGACCGGAGCGGTTCGGGGCCGTGACCTCGGCGTTGCTGGATTACGGAGAGCGGCGCATGGAGGCGGCCATTGCCGGACTACCCGACGGTACATATTCGTTTGTCGATATGATGGAGTGGGGCGAGTCCGATCTGGAGATCACCGTCGCGATCTCCATCGACGGTGGCAAGCTGCGCGCAGATTTCGGCGGCTCGGCCGACCAGATCGCGGGAAACATCAACGCGGTCGAAGCGGTGACGCGGTCGTGTCTGTACTACGCCGTCCGGGTCGCAGCCGACCCCACATTGCCGCCCAATGGGGGGAGTTATCGTCCCATCTCGCTGGTCACCCGACCCTCTTCGTTGGTGTCGGCCACGACGCCGGTGGCGGTCGCCGCCGGCAACGTCGAGACGAGCCAGAGGATCGCCGACACCCTCCTCGGGGCGCTCGCGCAGGCCGCACCCGGGCGGGTGCCGGCCGCGTCACAAGGGACGATGAACAACATCTTGATCGGCAACGATCGCTTCGCCTACTACGAGACGGTCGCCGGCGGCCAAGGGGCCCGGCCGGGGGCGCACGGGGCATCGGGCATTCAGTCCGGGATGACGAACACAAAGAACACGCCGACCGAGTCGGTGGAGCAGCATTACCCGTTCGACGTCGTGCGCTATTCGCTGCGAAAAGGCAGTGGTGGCAATGGGCAGTTTCAGGGTGGTGAAGGCAT
>CBDCWT010000071.1:0-27902 GCA_965223305.1 Pirellulaceae bacterium
GCGCCAATGATCGTCTCGCTCGTAGGGCGGACTACGAGTGGTTCTTCGAGCTCCCCGGCGGGTACCAATCCGCCGTGCTCTCCCGGCTCCAAACGATGGTGAGTAATGACGGCGCATTCCTTGGCGAACCCTTCAACGTGCTCCGCCTCCTTTTCCAGGAAGCTCATCGGAATGAACAATGGGAAATAGGCATTGACGTGACCGGTCGCTTTGAACATGCCGTCAAGCGCGCGCTGCATGTTCTCCCAGATCGCCCAGCCCCACGGTTTGATCACCATGCATCCGCGCACCGGCGAAACCTCCGCCAGCTCGGCGGCTTTGATGACCTGCTGGTACCAGTTCGCATAGTCTTCCGCGCGAGTCGGACTGATCGCGTGCTTGGTCTTTTTTCCCATGCGCTCCCCTAAGTGAGCCGTGCTCTCCTACAAATCGCGGTGCATTCTAGGCCACCTACATTGCCACCGGCAATACAGAGTCCCAGCGGACGTTCTTCGACCAAATTGAGGGTGGCGGAGACCTCTTCCGCTGGTCCCCCCAGACGATAGAATCGGTCGGTTGCGACAATCTGACACCGAGGGGCCTTGCGAATGCCACGCCGCTTCATCAATCAGTTGGGTGAAAACGAATCGATCGACGAAGTATTCCTCGTCTGGGATAAGCAGTTGCGCACCAACCGCAACGGCAATTTATACCTCCAATTGCGTCTGGCCGACCGGACCGGATCCGTGACCGGGATGATGTGGAACGCGAACGAGCGGATCTACAACAGCTTCGATAACGGCGACTTTCTCCTCGTGCAGGGCGCGACGCAGTACTACAGCGGGGCGCTCCAAATGATCGTCAACCACGTCGAGAAGGCCGTGCCCGGGAAGTACGACGAGGCGGACTTCGTGACGCTCAGCTCCGCCGAAGTTGAGCAGATGGCCGCCAGGCTAAGCGAGCTCTTGCGCGGTTTGCGAAACTACCATCTGCGGAATTTGGCCGAATGCTTCTTAATGGACGAACAGTTCATGGAGAAGTTCACCGCTGCGCCGGCTGGCATCAAGAACCACCACGCTTATCGCGGGGGACTGCTCGAACACGTCGTCAACTTGATGGAAGTCGCCACGGCAATCTCTCCTCTCTATCCCGAGATGGACTCAGAACTACTTCTGATGGGAACGTTCTTGCACGACGTGGGAAAGACCGAGGAGCTCTCTTACGAACGGGAGATGGCGTATACCGATCCCGGCCAACTGCTGGGTCACGTGGTGCTGGCGGTCGGGATGCTGGAAGCAAAGATCCGTGAATCGGTCCAGCTCTCCCAAGAGCCTTTCCCCGAAGAACTCGGTTTGCGACTGAAACACATGATCGTGAGCCATCATGGCGAGTACGAATTTGGGAGCCCCAAACTCCCCATGACCCTCGAGGCGATCGCATTACACTTCTTGGACAACCTCGACTCGAAACTGCACACCGTGGCCGCGCTGCTACGCGACGAAATCCAGCCCGATAGCCGCTGGACCACCTATCAACCGAAGCTGTCCCGCAAGTTCTTCAAGGGCAGTTAACTGCCTGTTGAAAAACGCCGTCCTGGCGTTTTTCAACCTCACCAAGCTCAGAACAGAGTTCTTCGCGGCTCGCAAATCAACGACTTACGTCGCTGATTTGGCATCACATCCCTGTGATGCGGCAGCCTGTTGAGAAAATCAACAGGCAGTTAGCCCACACTACCCGCGAGCGGCTCCACGGCGATCGTCGGCGCGGCGGTCGCCCGGACTGTCCTCCGCGCGACGCTGGCGACCCGACCCGGCGGGGCGATCGGTCGCTCGCTGGTCGTTCTGGCGGCGACCACGGCCCTGATCGGATGCGCGCCGCCCCAACCCGATGTAGTCGCTCCACCTCCGTCCCTGAGCGGGTGTCACTGGCATCGTCAGCAGCACAAGCCCCACTCCGATCGCCAACCCGCCCCCGCAGCCGGCGGCGACAATGGTGGAGCGTCCGGGACCGACCGGCTTGTCTCCCACTTGTGGCTCGTCGAAGCGAGTAATCAGGCTGCTCTGCTGCGCTGCCTTCTGGGACGCTCTGGCTTCTGCCAGCGATTCCTCGGCGCGGTTGAGTACCTCGGTTCTCTGTCGTACGGCGTCAACCAAGTTGCTATATCCGACCCGCAGGCCCGCCAACCGGTCTAGCCGTTGTTGATACACCAGTTGCTGTTCTCGGAGTGCGGCGGCCTTGCTTTCGCTCACTTGCAGATCGGTTTCAACACCCGAAAGTGCCGTGCTCAACTCGGCAAACAGGCTCTGACGAATCTGCTCTTCGGATCGGATGGCAGCCACGGCCAGTGGGTGCACCTTTCTCATGCGGCCTAGCAGAGCCGAGGTTCTCAGCTGCGCCTCGGCGAGGCCCTCTCGGAGCTTTCTCAACGCTGGTTGGGATTCCAACACACTGGTGGGCGTGGCGAGGAACTTGCCAGGATCCTGGCGGGCCTGAGTCAACAGCTCGTGCAGCTTCAAATTGGCTTGCCGTCCCGCCTCGGCTTGCATCAGCTCCTCTTTGATCTGGTTCAAAGTATGTTGCAGGTTGCCCTCTCCCCCCACTGCGTCGTTTAACTTGCGCAGCTCTCCCAGATCGGGTCCTACAGATGCCTCCATCTTCTGTAGCTGGTCGGCGGAACGGTCCAACTCGGCGCGGGCTAGCTCGACCGTTTGGTTCAGTTCGTTGAGCACGCTCTGGGCGCGGGACTGACGAAGCTTGGCCAGCTGAACTTCCAGTTGATCGCAGACGGCCTTGGTGCGTCGGACCGCCTCTTCAGGAGACTTGCCGCGCACGCCCAGGTAAATGACCTCGGTTCTTCCGAACTCAGCGCCCTTCGGTGCGCTGACGGAGATGCTGTCACGCAGCGCTTCGATATCGGTTGTTTGTGGCCAGGGCTGGCGCCTCGCCAGACGTTTCGGTCGCCCCAAGCTTTGCAGGGAGGCCTCGACGACTGATTTGTTGCGGGCAACCTCGAGAATCGTTTCCTGGGCGGTCTTCATGGTATCGACGCTTTCGAACCGTCCTTGGCGACGGTCGGAGCCACCGGCCTCTTCGCGTACCAGCAAGGCTTGAGTCGCCTGCCAGCTTGGCTGCCGCAGAACCGCGTAAGCCGAGGCCAGTATGGTCAGTCCCGCCGTGGGCAGGAACCACAGCCAAATATGGTCCTGCAGCGCTTTTACGACCTTCTTGGTCATCGTTTGAGTTGTGTTAGGTGCCACGATCATGAGTTGTCTTTCGGCACAAACAAGAAAACCGTTGTCATCGGACCCACCGCCCACAGAACCTCCACCGCAAGCATAGGTCGTGTTCACTCGCGCCGTGGTCGGCGTCCGGTCCGTGCCAGGATGGTTCTGCGTAGTGGTCAGCTCTGCCCGGCAAAGCCCCCTCCGCCAAGCGCTGTTAACCAGGCACCTCTTGGTAGCCGAATTCGCCAGAATTTGGCCCGATCGACAGTCCGCCAAACTCTGGCGAGTTCGGCTACGATCGGATAGCGGCGAAACTCCGGCGGCGAGCGCGAGGACCATGTTGCCCCATTCGCTGGTGAGCCCGCGCCCAGCGACGGGTCTTGCCGGTGTCGTTCTGCGCAGGGCAAGCAGGCCCTCTCTGCGTCGGGGTCAAACGATCGCCTCGACGGGCAGGAAGAACTCAGTACGCATTCTCTCGCGAAAGCACGACGAAGAACGTCTTGAACAAGATCTTGGCATCCATCCAGAGACTCCATTCGCGGATATACTGCAGATCGCATTGGATGCGATTGGACATCTTGTCCAGCGTATCGGTTTCTCCCCGCCAACCAAGGACTTGGGCCAAGCCCGTGATCCCGGGCTTCACTTTGTGCCGCAGCATGTAACCGGGAATGAGTCGGCGATAGTGTTCGTTCTGCGCGGATGCGTGGGGCCGCGGGCCGACCAGCGACATGCTTCCCTCCAGCACGTTAAACAGCTGAGGAAGTTCGTCGAGCGAGGTTTTGCGGAGGATGCTGCCGATTCGGGTAACGCGCGGATCGTCCTTCGTCGCCTGCCGGGCCGCGGCCCCCGCTTCACAAACACGCATGCTGCGGAACTTCCAGACCAGAATCTCTCGACCGTCCAGTCCATATCGCTGCTGACGGAAGAAGATGGGCCCGGGCGAGGTCAGCTTGACTAGGAGGGCAATTATCAACATCGGCAGGGCCGCGATCGCCAGAAAAACGCAAGCCAACCCGATATCCCAGATCCGCTTGAGCAAACCATCCACACCGTAAAAGGGATTCTCGAAGACGCTGACCACCGGCAGGCCATTGATATCGGTCCATCTCGAATGTAGCAGTTCGAAAACAAAGAAGTCCGGGACGATATAGACTGAGGCGGTCGTGTCGGCTAGCTGGTTCAAAAGCTCCCGAGTCCGCTTTTCGGCGCGCATTGGGAGCGCAATGTAGATCCGGTCAACTTCGCCTCGCCCGGCACGCTCGACTAGCTCCTGAATACAACCCAGCTTGTGTCCGACGTCGGGAGGCAACTCCCCGGTCCGCCTGACGGCTCGGTCGTCGTAGAATCCCATCAACTTCAAGCCCAGCTCCGGGGAATCTTCAAGATTGCGCGCCAGGCGAACAGCCAGATCGTTCACTCCGACAATGGCGAATCGGCGTGTGCTATAGCCCTGAGTTCGGTACCATCTCTGCAGCGCCCGGACTCCCACGCGGGAACTGGTCAGCAGAGCCGTGATCAGGGTAGCTCCCGTGACGAGGCCAACCCGCGAAAACTGGTCTGTATAGCGCGTGAGAAAGCCGATCGCCAACAGCACGGCTAGACTGTACATCCAGTTAAGGCATGCAGAGGCCACCTCCCGGTAGGTCGCCACTCCCCGCCAGCCTCGGTAGAGCCCGGTGAGTTCACCCACAAGCAGGAAAACCAGGCAGGTCGTCGCCGCGGCCAGGAAGTAGTTGTCGTCAACGTAGATCTGCGGATAGACCTTGGCGGCTACCGCGAACCCCGCCACGATACTGAGCGTGTCGGAAACACGAAAGAGCGTGTCGACAGTGGATCGCTCGCGCTGAATGTACGGCGATTTCGGACCCATTCGATCCCAATCATCCTTCTCGTAGGCCAAATTCGCTGAAACGCCGTGCGACGGGCACCCCGCAGTTCGGGCCGCGCGTCGCTCGACGTACCAGTGGGCTCAGCCCCGGAAGCCGACTGGTCTCTCTGACAAGCATAGGTCACACTGCAGACTCGGCGGCCGCGTTAACAAGCGAGCCTACAAAAGCGGCAGTATCCGCAGAATCGAGTTTCTTCGGGCCGCCCACACCTCGAGGTCGCGCATCGCGGCCGGGGACGTATCCCACGACTCTTAATTAAATCGGACCATCAATCGGACCCCATGGACACCGACGAATCACCGTCCCAGCAGGACCCGCCGCGAGACCTTGAAGAAGCGGTACTGCAGCATGTCCTGCATCCCAACTACCAGCCGGTCAAGCTCAAGGTGATCGCAAAGAAGCTGGAACTTCCTCCCGAGCGACGCCGCGAGCTCAAGAAAGCGGTCAAGCGGCTCACCAAACGGGGCCGACTCGCCTATGGAGCGAATCACGTGGTGCGACCGCCCACCGCGACGAAGGACTCCCCCAAGGGTGCGACTCGAGGCATTTTTCGCCGCGCCGCTGCCGGTTTCGGATTCGTGCGGCCGCAGTCGGCCCCGCCCGGAGATCGCTCGCAGGACATCTACATTCCGGCCCGGAGGTCGTCAGACGCTGCGGATGGGGATCTGGTTTCAGTCCGGCTGAAAGGACACCGGCAACGCGGCGAGCAGCTGTACCGGGCCGGTGAAATCGTCGAGGTATTACAAAGGCAAACCCATCAGTTTGTGGGAGTCTATTTCGAGCGCAGCGGCTTCGGTTTTGTGCAGGTCGACGGCACGGGCTTCGAACAGCCAATCTATGTCGGCGATCCGGGTGCCAAGAGTGCGAATCCCGGCGACAAGGTGGTGATCGAGATGGTGCAGTTTCCCACCGCCGCCCAGGAGGGTGAGGCCGTCATCACGGAGGTACTGGGCCCGCGGGGCGAACCGGGTGTCGATACACTCTCGATCATTCGTGAATTTGACCTGCCTCAGGAGTTCCCGGAGGAAGTGCTGCAGGAAGCCCGCGACCAGGCGGATCAGTTCGACGAATCGTTAGTTGAGAACCGGCTCGATCTGACGAACACAACTGTGCTCACGATTGATCCGTTCGATGCCCGTGACTTCGATGATGCCATCTCGCTGGAACGCTACCCGAACGGGCACTGGCGGCTGGGAGTGCACATCGCAGATGTGTCTCACTTTGTGAAACGGAAATCGGTACTGGACCGCGTGGCGCGCGACCGCGCGACCAGCGTCTACCTGCCCGACCGGGTCATCCCAATGCTGCCCGAGGTGATTTCCAACAACCTGGCCAGCCTCCAACCTAAGCGAGTTCGTTACACGAAGACGGTGTTTGTCGAATTCACTGCCGACGGCACCCGTGTCGCAGTGGACGCTCACAACGCCGTCATCAAGAGCAATCGGCGCTTCACCTATGAGGAGGTCGACCAGTTTCTGGCCGACCGAGCGGCCTGGCGAGAAGAGCTAGACCCCGCGGTGTTCACATTGCTGGAGTCGATGCACGAGTTAGCCATGATGCTCAGAAAACGCCGACTCGAGCGAGGGGCCATCGAGCTTACTCTCCCTGAAGTGAAAGTCGACCTAGACAAACAGGGACGCGTCAAGGGAGCGCATCTGGTTGAAAACACGGAGAGCCACCAGATTATCGAGGAGTTCATGCTCACAGCCAATGAAGCGATCGCAGATTGGCTGCACGAACAGGAGCTGCACTTTCTCCGCCGGATCCATGAGCCGCCCGATCCGCGTAAGCTGAAATCGCTGTCACGCTTCGTGCGCGAGCTGGGCATACCGTGCGAGAGTCTGGAGAGTCGGTTTGAGATTAAACGCGTCGTGCAGGCCGTCGATGGCCGCCCGGAGGCCCATGCGGTGAATTTCGCCATCCTGCGGAGCATGGCAAAGGCCCACTATGGCCCCGAACCGATCGGGCACTATGCGTTGCACATCCGCAACTATGCCCATTTCACCTCTCCGATTCGCCGCTACCCGGACTTGACGGTCCACCGCATGGTCGAAGATCTACTTGCCGGACGGCGGCCGCAGGCGGATTTCGACAAGCAGCTGTTGCTGGGCGAGCACTGTTCGCAGCGGGAACAGCGCGCGGAAGCCGCCGAACGAGAGCTAACAAAAATCAAACTGCTGAACTATCTCGCGGAGAGAATCGGCCGCGAAATGCCGGCGGTGATCACGGGCGTCGAGCGCTACGGCTTCTTCGCACAGGGAACGGAACTGCCGGCTGACGGCTTTATCCACGTGCGCTCGCTAGAAGACGATCACTACGAGTACGATCTGCAGAGCCACTGCTTGGCGGGGCGCCGGAGCGGAAACACCTATCGGCTCGGTGATCTGATCCAGGTCGAGATCGCGCACGTCGACGTGGGTCGCCGCCAACTCGATTTTCGCCTGTTGGAAGATAAATCAGGAAAGGCCCGCCGCCGAAAAACTGCCCGCAAGCCAGACCAGCGAGGCCGACGAAAGCGCCGCTAGCGGGGACAAAAAACTCGGCAAATGTGGAGTAGTTCACGAAGTAGTTCAAGTTTGTTCCCCGATACAGACGAAAGATCGGAGGCCAAAAGTAGGTTTTGTCTGCAACAGGAGCAATCGATGGGACGAACGATCCAGCTGGGACTTTGGAGTTGCCTGCTCGCGAGTTCCCTCGGTTGTGGGTTGACCCCCGCTGTCACCCAGCCTTTCGAGTTGGCCGGAGGACAGCCACCGCCGCCCCAGCTGCAGACCGCTCCACAGCTTGCGCCTGCCTTGCCGCCACCTGCGCCGCGCGGCGGGCACAGAACTCTGTTCGCATCCTATGCTAGCCGGCAACCGCGCTCGGCTGCCTGCGCCGTCGGCTGACGCTGAACTTAGCCGGCATAGTCTATGCCGTTCTGAACGCAGCTTGATCCGCGGCCGCTAGCGAGCGATCCCACTGTCTGATCTCTCGGCCGTGCGGGGCTTTGCTCGCTCCGCCGCGTACCCTAGCGGCGGCCTTCGGATTGGTTAGAATGCCGGAGGCATCTCTTTCGCGACGGGCCCCCATGGCTGACCAAGGCACCCCTTCGACCAAACTTCAGGAAACTCCTCTTGGCCCTTGGCATGTGGCACATGGGGCGCGAATGGTCGACTTCGCCGGCTGGTCAATGCCGGTCCAGTACACCTCGATCGTCCGCGAACACACGGCTACTCGGACGACTGCAGGACTTTTCGACATCTCGCACATGGGTCGGTTCCGTTTCGACGGCGTGGGCGCGGTAGCATTTCTGGATGGGTTGTTGACGCGCCGCGTGACTAATCTCGCGGCTGGTCAGATCCGCTATTCGTTGGTCACCGATGAACGAGGCGGCATTCTCGACGACGTGCTGGTCTACTGTTTACAGGAGTCCTCCGGCACGCCCTTCTATCTCCTGGTTGTCAATGCGGGCAATCGGGACAAGATGGCGGCGTGGATCTCCGCTCACCTGGGCGATTTCTCGGAGGTTCAGTTTCGCGATCAAACCGAGGAAACGGCCATGATCGCAGTACAGGGTCCCGCCGCCGCGCAGCTGGTGGCGCCGATCGTCGCTCCAGATTCACCGCCGCTGGACTACTACACCGGCATCGTCGGTGGCATCGCAGGAAAACCGAGTGTGCTAAGCCGCACGGGATACACCGGCGAAGACGGCTACGAATTGATCGTTTCAGCAGAGTCTGCGACGGAGGTCTGGCAGCGATTGCTCGCTGCCGACCCGTCTGCCGGAGCGTTACCTGCCGGACTAGGCGCCCGCGACACTTTGCGTTTGGAGGCGGGAATGCCTCTCTACGGCCACGAGCTGTTGGAAACGATCAATCCTTTTCAGGCGGGGTTAGGGTTCGCAGTGCAGTTGCGAGATCGCGAGTTCGTTGGCAGCCGGGCGCTGCGGGAGCTAAAGCAACAGCCGGGCCAGGATCGGCGGATTGGGCTCGAGCTATCCGGCCGCAGAGTGCCCAGAGAGCGCTACGAAGTATTTTGCGACGAGCAGCAGGTTGGTGCGGTCACTAGCGGCACCTACTCGCCGACCCTTGAGCGGCCGATCGCCATGGCTTATGTTCGTCCCGAGTTCGCCACGGTTGGAACAACGCTGGCCGTCGCAATCCGAGGTAAGCGCGAACCAGCCACCGTCGTAGGTTTACCGTTCTACAGCCGTTAGGCTTCGAGCGGACGATCCTGACACACACGGCCACAGAAGATGAGGAGCACCACCTTGGAAGATCTACTGTATTGCGAGACGCACGAGTGGGTGCGGGTGGAACAGGAGGAGGGCGGCAAAGTCGCCACGATTGGCATCTCCGCGTTTGCCGTCGAGCAGCTGACCGACTTGGTGTACATCGAGCTACCGCAGGTTGGCAAACAGGTGAATGCGGGAGAGGAATTTGGCGAGGTCGAGTCGGTGAAGGCGGTCAGCCCGCTCTACAGCCCTGTTTCCGGCGAGATTGTCGCCGTCAACACGGAGCTCACCGGCCATCTGGAGACGCTTGGTGAGGATCCCTACGGCGCTGGCTGGATCATCAAGGTACGGCTCGCCGATGAGAGCGCCTTGCCCGGCCTCATGGACTACGCCACCTATCAGCGACAGTGCGCCGAAGAACACTAGAGACTTAGATTCATGCCGTTTACTTCGAACACCCGGGAAGACCGCCAGAAGATGCTCGAGGCCATCGGGGCGTCGTCTATCGATGAGTTGTTTGCCTGCATTCCCGCTGAGCTGAAACTCGATAAGCCCTTGCGCATTCCTCCTCCGCTCAGCGAGATGGAGCTCAGCCAGCACATGAACGCGTTGGCGACCAAGAATGCTCACCGCGGAAACAGCGTCTGCTTCTTAGGCGGCGGCAGCTACGACCACTACGTTCCGGCCACCGTGGACGCGATCGCCTCGCGCGGCGAGTTCTATACGTCGTACACGCCCTATCAAGCCGAGGTCAGTCAGGGCAACCTGCAGGTCATGTTTGAGTACCAAACACTGATCTGCCAATTGACGGGCATGGACGTGTCCAACGCCAGTTTGTATGACGGCGGAAGCGCAGCCGCTGAGGCGGTCCTGTTATCGATGGCCGCTACAGGGCGGCACGGTAAAGTCGTGACAGCCGGCAGCGTGCATCCGGAGTACCGGCAGATCATCCAGACCTACTTTGCGGAACTTGAGGCCGAGCTGGTAACGGTTCCGTGCCCGGGCGGGACGATCCCCCTCGATGACATGGCGGCCGCGATCGACAGTGACACGGCGTGTGTCTTGGTACAGTCACCGAACTTCTTTGGCTGCATCGAACAAATTCAGCCGCTGGCGGATCTGGCACACCAGCACGGCGCCTTGATTGTTGTGGCGTTCGACCCGATCAGCTTGGGGATCTTGAAACGGCCGGGCGACTTGGGGGCCGATGTCGTGGTCGCAGAAGGCCAGTCGCTGGGAACTCCGTTGCAGTATGGCGGACCGTATTTGGGTGTGCTCGCCTGTCGCGAGAAGTTCGTCCGCAGGATGCCGGGCCGGATCGCAGGCCAGACCGTGGACCGCTTGGGCCGCCAATGCTGGGTATTGACCTTGCAGACTCGTGAACAGCACATCCGCAGGGAGAAGGCTACCAGTAACATCTGCACGAACCAGGGCCTTTTCGCGCTTCGAACAGCGGTCTACCTGGCACTGTTGGGCCCTCGAGGGTTGCGGGAAACGGCCGAGCTGTGCTTGCAAAAAGCCGCCTACGCCGCTGACCAGATCACGTCTAATCCCCGCTTCGAGCGAGCTTGGGACCAACCCCACTTCAAAGAATTCGTAATTCGCGACAAGCAGGGCCGAGTTGCTGAGCTATTGGCCCAAGCCTGTGACGCTGGGTTCCTGGCCGGTGTCCCTCTAGCGAGCTGGTACCCCGAGCTCGATGATTGCTTCCTGGTTGCAGTCACCGAGCAAAGGACCCGCCAGCAGATCGACGCCCTGGCCGAGTGTTTGGCTGGCAGCGAAGCCAGCTCGACGGTCTCAGTGTAGGCGGACGGCCCGGACGAACAAAGGTCACCCATGAGAAACAAACGCGCGACGCAGTTGCTATTCGAACTTTCCCAAACAGGACGCCGGGCGACGCGGCTCCCCGCCAGCGATGTACCGGCGCAAGCGGTTTCCGAACTGTTGCCCGATCATGCCGTGGCCGCAGACCCGCCACCTTTGCCGGAGGTCTCGGAGCCGGAGGTGGTTCGGCACTTTACGAACCTCTCTTCGCTGAACATGTCAGTCGACACTCACTTCTACCCGCTGGGATCTTGCACCATGAAGCACAATCCCAAGCGCAACGAACGGATGGCCAACTTGCCAGGCATCGTCGATCTCCATCCTTACCAACCCGAGGCGAGTCTCCAGGGGCTCTTGCAGTTGCTGTTCGAGCTGCAAGAAATGTTGGCGGAGATCTCTGGCCTACCCGCGGTGTCCCTGCAGCCGGCAGCGGGCGCGCACGGTGAACTGACTGCGCTCATGGTGGCTGCTTCCTATTTTCGAGATCTGGGGGAACGCCGCACGAAGGTCCTGACGCCCGACAGCGCCCATGGCACCAACCCAGCGAGTGCTCGGATGGCGGGATTCGAATCGGTCACGGTCCAGAGCACGCCGCAGGGACTTGTCGATCTACAAGATCTGAAGAAGAACCTCGACCAACAGGTGGGCGTGTTCATGATTACCAATCCGAACACGCTCGGAATTTTCGACGACCAAGTGGCCGAGATCGCCGATCTGGTGCACAAGCAGGGTGGGCTGATCTACCTGGACGGCGCAAACATGAATGCCATCGTGGGAATCGCGCGGCCCGGGGACTTTGGCGCCGACATGATGCATTACAACCCACATAAGACGTTCAGCGGCCCTCACGGCGGTGGCGGACCGGGTGCCGGACCCATTTGCGTCTCGGAGAAACTGGGACCGTACTTGCCGGTGCCAGTCGTAACATGCCAACGGCAGGCTTATCGCCTCGATTGGCAGCGTCCCAAGTCGATTGGAAGAGTGAGAAGTTTCTTCGGCAATGTCGGCGTGTTGGTGCGAGCCTACTGTTATCTGCGGACGCATGGTCCCGACGGGCTTCGTCAGGTTGCTGAGAACGCTGTGCTCAACGCGAACTACTTGCTGAGCCGCATCAAACACATCTTGCCGGTTCCACATGGCGAGCGGTGCATGCATGAGTTCGTCGCCTCGGCCAGCCAATTGAAGAAGGACAAGGGCATCACCGCCATGGACTTGGGCAAGCGGTTGCTGGACTACGGCTACCACGCTCCCACGGTTTACTTTCCGCTCACTGTACCCGAGGCGATCATGATCGAGCCGACCGAAACCGAAAGTAGAGAGACGCTGGATTCCTTCGCCGAGGCGGTTTTCCGGATCACCGATGAACCCGCGGAGTTGCTTCATGAGGCCCCGCATACGACGCCCATCAGCCGGCCGGATGAAGTCCGCGCAGCCCGCCAGCCGCTGATGAAATGGACGTCCGACTGATCGTACATCCGCCTGACCGCGGCAGCTGGAACATGGCGGTCGACCAGGTCTTGCTCGACTCGGCCACGGAGACGACCACGCTCCGTTTCTACGGCTGGTCTCCTCCGGCCCTGTCGCTGGGCTATTTTCAGCGGGTGGCTGACCGCAAGACGCACGCGGCCAGCCGCGAGCTGTCGGTGGTCCGCCGTGCGACTGGCGGCGGGGCGATCGTCCACGACAACGAGCTAACCTACTGCCTCGCCACTCCGCTGGGCGACCGGTTCCAAAACACCGAGAAACTGGTTGCCGAGCTCCACCAGGAACTCGTGGCGGCCCTCGGCGACTGGGGAATCGTCCCGCAACTCTCTCTCAATCGGGTACCGGCCTCGACGGGCGAGCCGTTCCTCTGTTTCCAGCGGAGGGCGCGTCACGACGTCTTGCTGCAAGGCAGCAAGGTGGCTGGCAGCGCGCAAAGGCGGCTCCGGGGCAGGGCCCTGATTCACGGCAGCGTCCTGCTCCGGCGTTCGCGATTCGCCCCCGAACTGCCAGGCATCGACGAGCTCGCCGGCAGCCACCTGGTGGCCGATCAGCTGGCTGACAGCTGGGCGGCGCGGCTCGCAGAGCACTTCGGATGGCACCTCCACCGGGGGGGGCTGGAACCACCCGAACTCGACGCCTGCCAACAGGTTTGCCGAGCGAAATTTGATTGTAATCGATGGACCAACCGACGCTAGAATTTTCACGAATCCGGGTCCAGTTCCGATTTGACGGGTGACCTTATTTTAGATATTCTCAGGACTTAGCTCATTTCGCATCATTCATAGTGTCCATAAGTCTCTCGGTCTTTTCACAGGGTCAAATTGCAAGGCGCGTACACTCTGTCGAGGCTAAAGGACAATCGATGAAAGTGAAACTGAAGGTGCTCGTTGGAAAAAGCGCCGGTAAGGAAATCCCGATTCCCGCACCTCGTTTTCTGATTGGCAGGTCAAGTGATTGCCACCTACGACCAAAAAGCGACTCGATCAGCCGTACGCACTGCACCATCCTGACGCGCAAAGACCGCATCGTCATCCGCGACCTCAATAGTCGCAACGGCACCTTTGTTAACGGCGAGCGGGTCACGGAAGATGCCCCCATCAAGGACGGCGACCAGCTGCAGATCGGCAAACTCGAGTTCCAGGTGATCGTCAAGGAACCGCAGGAGGGGCAAGCTCCGAACAAAGAGAAACGCTCTCGCAAGAAACCTCGCGAGCCGAAGTCGGAGGAAGAGGGTTCGAACGCCAAGCCCGATACCAACGCCCAGGGTACCGAGAGCATGGAGTTTGACGTGAGCGAATGGCTGCAGGAAGCGGACGTCAAAGACCCCAAGAAAGCCGATCCGGAAACTCGGCTGTTTCAACTCGACGACACCGACCAGATGCCGGTTGCCGACGACGTCGAAGAAGACGAGGAGGACTCGGAAGGATCGGCGGCCAAGAAGGAAAAGAGAAAACCTGGCAAATTGCCACCTCGCTCTGCCGTCCAAACAAACTCGTCCCGCGAGGCGGCTGCCGACATGCTGAAGAGGTTCTTTACCAGCCGATAGCACCCGCGGCTTGTGCGACTGCTGTCAGAGCTGTCTGACTTTGCCCGAGTGCCGGCGGAAAAGGCCCGCGGCCTGCCGGATTTCACGAAACTTGTTCGGCGTCAGACCGGTACTGGTTGGGGGGAGAAGCCGATTCGTCATCTTCTGAGCGCGCTGGATGATTAACGACCTGCGAAAACTGGTGAACCGGTGCCTCACCGGTGACCAGAAAGCGATGTATGACTTGGTCGAGCGGTTCAAAGGCCGTGTATTTGGCCTTTGCTATCGGATGCTGGGCCATCGCCAGGACGCAGAAGACGTTGCCCAGGAGACGTTTGTCCGCGTGCTGAAAAATCTTCACCGCTGGGATCAAGAGCGGGAGTTCGAGCCCTGGCTGCTAGCGATCGCCGGGAACCGGTGCCGTACGGCGCTCGCTGCGCGACGGCGATGGCCGAAGCCCCAACTGATGCCCGAGCTTCCCACCGACGAGGCGACTCAAGCCCGTGACGCCGACTTCTTGGCTGAGGAGATCCAGCGGGCCCTCTCGTCGCTACGTCCCGAGTACCGGCACGCGTTCGTGCTGTTTCACGAGCAGGAACTTAGCTACGAACAGATCGCCGAAAGTCTGTCTCGCCCCCTGGGCACCGTCAAGACTTGGATCCACCGTGCCCGCTTGGAGTTGATCGAGTTGCTGTCAGCCCGCGAAGTTATCCAGGGAGCTTCTCATGCAATGCGATGACTTTGAAACCCGTTTGCAGTCGTTGCTGGACGATCGCCAGCCACCAGAACGGGATGCGAGTTTGCAAGCCCATGCCGCCTGGTGCGAGCGGTGTGGCCAGTTGCTGCGGACACAAGAAGGACTGATGCGGGCTCTAAGAAGCGTGCCCGTGCATCCCAGCGAGGATTTCTCCAGACGAGTCATTGCGGAGGCAAAAGTCGGACGGGCGAGTGCAAATCAGCGCCCCTGGGCCTTGGTACCGGCGGCTTTGGTCGCCCTAGCAGCAAGTTGGCTGATCTTCATGAGCGGCCCGACCGCGCAGAACACGAGCTCGACGCCGATCTCTGCTGAACCACGAGTCGCGGAGCAGATTCGACCAAGCAACAGCGGCTCCGAGCTGCCGCAGCTGGTCCTGTCCGAAGGCGCTCTTTCGCAGGAGGAACAGCTGGACGAGTCGCTGGTGGCGCTAGGCTCCGCAGTGCAAGAGATATTCAACCGCTTTTCCGAGGCTCCTTTCGACGAGCTTCAATCGGTTGACCGGATCACTGGTGGCTTCCGCCCGATTGCGACCACGTTGAATGTGGCCTTCGATGCACTCCGGCGCACTTTGCCCGGTCAGGCTCCTCACGAACAAAGTTAGTTGCGCTAAGATAGCGCGTGATGTCGTCTTTCGTCACTCTCCCCTCGGGGAGAGTCGGCCCGAAGGGCCGGAGAGGGGGTACGCGAGGGGACGATCACTCCCGGGCAACCCTCCCCGGACGCTACGCGTCCGACCCTCCCGCGCGCGGGAGGGTGAGGTGGATGTCCACTTGGTTTGTGAAGAGCGGTAGGCCGGAACAAGCGGCGCCAGCAGCCATCCCTGTGCCTACGATTTTCCCACGCCGCGCTGTTCCGGCAACACCGGTTTGATGCGTTGCGTCGCCGGAACAGCGCGGCGCTCACGGAGTGTGAAGCCAGAGCTCTCCCGCCGCTTGTTCCGGCCTTCTTTCTCGCGAACAGCCAATCGCAACTCCAGGGAGGACGGCCATCAGCCGGAATGCGTTAGCATCCGATTTTGGGATGAACCGTGGGCTAACGCCCAGCGGCTGATTTGGAGCGTAGCCGAACTCGCCGGCGTAGCCGAACTCGCCAGAGTTTGGCGGATTGCATGAAAGCGTAGAAGCTGCACCACCTCCGCGCGGGAAGGTGAAGCCAATGCGCCGCGTGTTTGGGAACCCGAAGCGTCAGCGAGGGGGAGTTGGTGTACCGACCCAATTGATTCCCTCGCTTACGCTTCGCGCTTCTGGAGCTATCCGAGGCAGACTCCTACCTCTCTCCGGGCGGACGCTGCAACCGATTTTTTTATCCCAACCGCACTTCCCTTCCATTCCGCACAGTTCCGCAAAACCATTCATTTTCCTTGAACGATGTATTTTCACATCATGTTGGGCCGATCTCATGGAAACGCAACGGATGGAGAAACTGCCAAGGTAGGCGGCACCATGCAGCCTCTTTGGGAGGATCAAGTCAGTGGCGAAAAAGAGCAAGCAGGTTGAACTGGACCGACGCTCGAACGACGAGCGGCGCGAGGAGCAGGTGGACCGGCGGCAAGCCGACCTCGAGGTGGGGGATGATCGCAGGCAGGGGGACCGCCGCAAGGTCCAGCGGCGGCGGCAGATCGACCCGACGACCTGTGAGCGGGATTACACCACGGACGAGATTGAATTCATGCAGGCCATGGACGCTTACAAGCGCGCCAGCGGGCGCATGTTCCCCACCTGCAGTGAGATCCTCGAAGTGATCCGGGATCTCGGCTACGTCCGCGTGGGCGTCTCGGACGCTGCGGAGCCGGAGGAGGAACCGGTCGAAACGGAGAGCTAGCCCGAATTATTCATGAGCGATCTGCTGCGAGGTCGTAAGTCCATCCGTGGCTTCGTCATGCTTCACAATTCTCCCTCGACGTATTGCTTCAATACGCCTGCGGAAGAATTGCTCGCCTTCCTTGCCACGAACGTACCTACAACCTCTGGCGACGATCTTCATAAATAATCCGGGCTAGGCGGTTGTATTTCGCTAGTCGGGTGTTCGACAACTCGATATCGGCGGGCAGCTGGGCGGGAGGTTAACGCCCCCTTCACCGGAGCTCATGACGCCCGTTCCCCTTGCCGATTAACCAGGCGGCTGGTACGATTTGTGGCAAAGCCACTCCACTTTTTTGGTCGACCTGGGGATACGCAATGAAGGACGGGATTCATCCGGACTATGTCGAAACGGCAGTGACCTGTGGTTGCGGCAACACGTTCACAACGCGCAGCACCCGCCCGGAGTTGAAGGTCGACATCTGCAACATGTGCCATCCGTTCTTCACAGGCAAGCTGAAATACGTCGATACGGCGGGCCGCATCGAGAAGTTTCAGAACAAATTTGCGGCAGGTAGCTACGCCAGCCTGCAAAAGCCAAAGAAGAAAAAGAAACCCGCCAAGCCGGCAGCAGAGTCGTAGCGCCCGGTTTGACTGGATGGCTGCTGGACGGGCACTTAGGTGGTGCTCCGGAGCTTGCGTTCTTTGATCTCCGGTGTTGAGGCGGCGGTTCTTTTTTCTTTCTTCAGGTCTTGTTATGCGCGAAATGCTGGAGCAAAAGCTGGCTCGTTTCGAGCAGTTGGAAGAGGCCATGTCTGACCCCGAGGTGCTCTCGAACTCGGCGAAGATGGCTTCGATTGCCCGTGAGCACGGCTCGCTGGTCAAGTTGGTCATGCGCTACCGTGGGTTCCGGAAACTCAGCCTGGAAGTCAGCGAGGTACGTGAGCTGGCGCTCAGTGAGGATCCGGAGGAACGTGAGCTGGCCGCTGCCGAGCTGCCGGAGCTGCTTGGAGAATCGCGAGTCGGTTTGGAACGAGTTGCTGGAATTGACGATCGGCGGTGACGACGCAAACCGCACGCGCTGCATCATGGAGATCCGGGCGGGCACTGGTGGGGACGAAGCCGCCCTTTTCGCCCGAGATCTGTTCGAGATGTACAAAAAGCACGCGGAGCAGAAGGGATGGCGTCTCGAGTTGTTGAACTCGAGCCCCACTGAGTTGGGGGGCTTTAAGGAGATCTCACTGGCATTCGAGGGCGAGGGGGTCTTTCGAGAGCTGCAGTATGAAAGCGGCGGGCATCGCGTACAACGGGTCCCGGAAACCGAAGCCAAGGGCCGGATTCACACTTCGGCGGCAACCGTGGCAGTGATGCCTGAGCCAGAGGACGTCGAGGTCGATTTGAAGCCCGACGAGTATCGCACAGACAAGTTCCACGCCAGCGGACCTGGCGGACAACATGTGAACAAAACCGAATCCGCCATCCGCCTGACGCACCATGAATCGGGGATCGTGGTGCAGTGCCAAGACGAGAAGAGCCAGCACAAGAACCTGGCGAAGGCGATTCGTGAACTCAAGGCGCGGCTCTACGATCGCAAACGCCAGCAAGAGAATCAGCGGCGGGCCGACCAACGCAAGACCTTGATCGGGTCTGGAGATCGCAGCCAGCGCATTCGGACTTATAACTTCCCGGAGAATCGAGTTACCGACCACCGCATCAATCTAACGCTCTACAAGCTCGATCAGATCTTGGCCGGCTGGCTCCAACCGGTGACCGATGCGCTGATCGAACACGACCGCGAGCAGATACGCAGCTCCATGGGGGGTTTCGACTAGAGCATGTCCTCCGACCAACCGTGGACGATCGGTCGTCTACTGCAATGGACAACCGAGTATTTCCGCAAGCACGAGGCTTCCAATCCACGGCTGGACGCCGAGGTGTTGCTGGCGGAAGCCCAAAACTGCCAGCGAATCGAACTCTACACCGCATATGACGAGCTGGTCGACGAGGCACCTCGGGCGCGCTTTCGCGAACTGGTGCGTCGCCGCGCGGCCGGTGAACCAGTCGCCTACCTCGTGGGCCATCGTGAGTTCTATTCAATGTCCTTCACCGTCACACCTGATGTATTGATCCCGCGTCCCGAGACGGAACTCCTGGTCATGCAGTTGCTCGACGCCGCCAGGGAACTCGGCGATCGCAGCCGGTTGGAGATTGCCGACGTCGGTACGGGGAGCGGCGTGATTGCACTGTGCGCGGCAACGCACCTGCCCAACTGTCACGTCACAGCGATCGACATCAGCCCCGCGGCACTCGACGTCGCTAAAGCGAACGCCAGCCGCTTGAACGTCGCCGATCGCATCGAGTTCTTAATCGGCGATCTGCTGGAACGCCTTCCTGAGACAACACAGCTGGATTTCGTTGTCAGCAACCCACCGTATGTAAGTCAGGCGGAGTTCGACCAACTGGCCGTCGAAGTCAAGAACTACGAACCACCCGGCGCGCTCTTAGCGGGGAAAACCGGCACTGAAATCATCGAGCGTTTGATTCCCCAAGCAGCGGCGCGGCTCCGGCCGGCCGGACAGCTACTTTTCGAGATCAGCCCCATGATCGAGACCGAAGTTGTGGATCTGCTGCGCGCCGAGCAGCGGCTAGAGGCGCCTGCGGTGGCCAAGGACCTGGCCGGTCTTGCACGTGTCGTTTCCGCTCGACGGACCCAGCATTAACCGAACGGCCCTAGTAGCCGAATTAACCGAACTGCCCTAGTAGCCGAATTCGCCAGAATTTGGACGAATCGGCAGTCCACCAAACTCTGACGAGTTCGGCTACGATCGGATGGCGACCGTAATCACGCAATGCCCGCCAACGGTCAGCTCACGAGCATCGGCGCGTCAGCCAGATCGGAACGCCCGGTCTGCGGCGCAGGCCATCCCTACCGCGTAGCCAACGAGCGGGTAGAGGAGGCCGAGCGACGCAGCGGTCCAGCTGGGCGGGGACACGACAACCAACACCAGCAGGAGTATCGCGACCGTCATGGCCGTGCCTGCGACGGCTCCTAACACCATGTTTTCGATTCTCAATAGTCGAATGCAGGTTCCAACAACAATGATGCCCAACACCAACAGAGGCAGCAAAGGTCCGATGAGACGTTCGGCGGCACAGAAGGTCGCGGCAGCGGTCACGAAAAAGAACAGCTGACGGAGATCGTACTGGATCATCGGGCTAGCCATCTAATTCGCGGGGCAACCAAAGCGCCACGAGTCGCCCGTGGCTATTCTGGCTGAGCCCAGACCAACTCGTAAGTTCCAGCTCAACATGGGCCAGCGCCGCAGTGGGTAGTGCTTCTTGAGCACCGGTCAGCTTCGTCAGCAGTTGCTCGAGGCCCGGGTTGTGACCCACGATCAAGATCCGCTCGTAGTTGTCCGGCTGTTGCTGCAGTGTCTCGACGTAAGTAGCAGGAGACGCCAGGTAGAACTCGGAGCAGAGTTGGATCTCTGGCGAACCGCACTGGGCGGCAACCTTTTCCGCCGTCTTTCGAGCCCGCTTCGCGGTTGAACTCAACAAGACCTCCGGGAGCAGCTGCTCGTCGCAGAGCAACTGTCCCATTCGAGGTGCTGCTCGTTTGCCGCGCGCGTTCAACGGACGATCGTGATCCCTCACACCGGCGTCGGCCCAGCTCGATTTGGCATGCCGCATGATGAGCAATGTTTTCATACCACACCTTGGTTGATGGAATGCAGCCGAGCTGCCGTCGTCGACCGTCCCACCTCGGTCACCGCATTGACCGCTCTGCAGAGTTCCTCACAGAGTGGACTGACTGCGCCGCGCTGGCCGCGCCGTCCGCGAATCGGTGGGAACTCCATTTTGACCGAGGACCCGACCCCTCGTAAACTGTCAACTTTCCCCAATCAGAGAGGATCGCTACTCGTGTTCGACCCACAAGCACAAAAACGGATTATGGGGCAGTTTGCCACGGGGGTAACGGTCGCCAGCACCTGCATTGGCGACGAGACGTGGGGAATGACTGCCAACGCCGTCACATCGCTGTCACTGAACCCGCCCCAAGTGTTGCTCTGCATCGTGCGTGACAGCCAATCACACGCGAAATTCAACGAGGGTGGTTGTTTTGGGCTGAGCATCCTGTCGGCCGGAGACGAAGAGCTGTCGAACCGCTTTGCGTTTCAGGGCCCTAAGGACTTTTCCAACCTCGAGACGTTTATCGCTGAGACGGGAGCGCCGATCTTGCAAAGTGCGATCGGCTGGGTCGACTGTCGCATTGTGGAGATCATGGCTGGTGGGGATCACGACATTTTTATTGGTGAAATCGTTGCCGGAGACGTCGGCGAGGGCAGCCCACTGCTTTACTACCAGGGCAAATACGCGCGGCTGCAGGGCTGAGAGGGTGCCTTGCGTAAGTACCTTGGCTGTGGCATATTGCGAGTTTTTACCCGTCTCGATGACGCGCCCCCATGCAGATTTGGCCGGCAATTGATCTCCGCGGCGGCCGCTGTGTCCGCCTTCAACAGGGTGACTACGATCGCGAGACGGTCTTCGGCGACGACCCCGCGACGGCCGCTCGCAGTTGGGTCAAGCAAGGCGCCCAGTATCTGCATCTGGTCGACTTGGATGGCGCCCGCGACGGCCAGGCCGTGAATCGAGAAGCCGTCTTGGCGATTCTCGCGGCAGTCGACATTCCCTGCGAGCTGGGGGGAGGAATCCGCGACGACCAATCCTTGCGAGATTGGCTGGATGCCGGCATGACTCGGCTTGTGATTGGCACACGAGCACTCACAGACCTCGACTGGTTCCGCCGCACCTGTGAACGGTTCCCCGGTCGGCTGGTCTTGGGTCTTGACGCACGGGATGGCCAGCTGGCGACCGACGGCTGGTTGAAAACCAGCCGTCAGGGGGCGATTGAGTTCGCGCAACAAGTTCAAGACGAACCCTTGGCGGCCATCGTCTACACAGATATCGCTAAGGATGGAATGCTGGCGGGACCCAACCTGGCAGCCATCTCCGCACTCCGAGCCGCTGTGGACGTTCCGCTGATTGCCTCCGGTGGGGTCACCACGGCGGAAGACGTGCGTCAATTAGCGGAAATCGGCGTTGCCGGCTGCATCATAGGCCGGGCACTCTATGAAGGAAAACTAACCCTCGCGGACGCGATCGAAGCAGCGAAACTCGCTACATGAAGGAACCTGGTATGGCGAAAGTTAACGACATTCGCAACGTGGCGATTTGCGGCCACGGATCCTCCGGCAAGACTACCTTGGTGGACCGAATGCTGGTCAAAACGGGCACCGTGAATGCCAACCCCAGTGTTGATGAAGGGACAAGCATCTGTGATTTCGATGCTGAAGAGAAAGAACATAAATACACTATCGAAGCCAGTGTGGTTCACTTCGACCACGCTGGTAAGCAGTTTAACGTCATCGACACCCCCGGTTATCCGGACTTCATCGGCCAAACGATTGGTGCCCTACACGGCGTAGATACAGCGGCTATTGCTATCAACGCCCAGTCCGGGATCGAGGTGAACACACGCCGGGTTTTCGAAGAGGCCGGGAAAGCCGGTATTGGCCGCATGATCTTCATCACCAAAATGGATGCCGAAAACATTGACTTTCCGGCGTTGATCGAGCAAATCCGAGAACTCTGGGGCAGCGCCTGTGTCTTGCTGAACGTACCGGTGGGGACCGGACAGGACTTCCAGGGTGTGGTCAGCACGTTGAGCGTTCCCGCGGATACCTCCGGGGCCCTGATCGATCCAGCCGAAATACACGACTCGCTGATCGAGTCGATTGTGGAGGCGGATGAATCGGTGATGGAGAAGTACTTGGAAGGAACAGCACCCAGCGAGGCAGAACTCTCCGAGCTGATTGTCCAGGCGGTTGCCGCGGGCACATTCGTACCGATCGTCTGCTGTGCTGCGAAACCGGACATCGGTGTTGGCGAGCTACTCGACGCAGTGGCGATGTGCGGGCTTTCGCCCGCCGACGTCCAGCGGCGCGGAACTCAAGACGGGGCCGAAGTGGAGATCAAACCTGATGCCAACGGCCCGCTGGTGGCGCGCGTCTTCAAAACGAGAATCGATCCTTTTGTTCAAAAGTTGAGTTTTCTCCGCATCTTCTCCGGCGGTTTGAAACAGAACGAGACCGTACCTGCCTCGACGGCGCGCAAGGGCGTTAAGCTCGGGCCGCTTTTGCAAGTCCAAGCGGAAGAGACCTCGACCAAGGATGCTGCCGGCCCCGGCGAGATTGTCGCAGTGGCAAAGATGGAAGAACTTCATACGGGTACTGTGCTGGGTGAAGTGGCGCTCGAGCCGGTCAAGTTCCCAACACCCATGGTTGGCCTGGCAGTGCTGCCTAAAAGCCGTGGCGACGAAACCAAGTTATCTGGTGCACTGGCCAAAGTGGTCGAAGAAGATCCGACCTTCAAACTCGATCGTGACGGACAAACCAAAGAGCTCGTCATGACGGGAATCAGCGAACTCCATTTGATGGTCATTCGCGAGCGGTTGCACCGCCGCGACAAACTCGAAGTAGAAACCAAGGAACCCAAGATCCCCTTCCGCGAGACCATTCAAGCACCCGCGGACGGCAGCTACCGACACAAAAAGCAATCGGGCGGCCGTGGTCAGTTCGGCGAAGTCCACATTCGCATGTGGCCTTTTCAGCGCGGCACAGACCTGGAGGAATACTGCACGAAAAGTCGTTTTGCACAGATGAAGACTTTCCACTACGACGAGAAACACAACTTCGTCTGGGTCGACTCCATCGTAGGCGGTGTTATTCCCGGTAACTTCATGCCGGCAATCGAGAAGGGTTTCCGCGAGAGACTTGTCGGCGGTGTCATCGCGGGCTACATGGTGCAGGACCTTTGCGTTGAAGTCCATTTCGGCAAACACCACCCCGTTGACAGTTCAGAAGCCGCCTTCAAAACCGCGGCAAGGATGGCGTTCAAGCAGGTCTTTGAACAGGCGCGGCCCTGCCTGCTGGAGCCGATTGTCAAGCTAGCGGTGACAGTGCCTGAGGCCAACGTAGGGGATGTCTACAGCGACATGTCATCCCGTGGCGGGCGAGTGCAGGGAAGTGACTCGGCGGGCGGGAATCTGCAGACTGTGCACGCAGAGGCCCCGCTGCGCGAGGTCACCACCTACTCTCGAACACTCTCCAGCATGACCGGTGGCCAAGGCAGCTATGCCATGGAGTTCAGCCACTACGACGTTATGCCTGCCAATGTCCAGCAGGAGATCATGGCCAAATCGAAAGTCCAAGAAGAGGAAGACGACTAAACTTGGCAAGACGGAGCGTCCGAAGAAACTCATGGTCGCTTGATTCTCACACACGCAGCCCATAAGATACGATCGTGCGTGGTGGAAGGGTGAAAACTCCGGACAATTCCATGAAGAACCACCGATCACTTGCCTCCTGTCGTTCCGCAGCTCTCTGCGTCTGTCCGGGCTAACCGGACAAGCCCCCCCCTCTACATGCTCTACGTCGAGGTCTGTTGGAGTCATCCGGCTCGGCAAACTGTGTCCGCACCATCGGTGCTCCACGACCTCATCGCATCTGACGTTCACAAGAACAAGGCCGCCACCAGCGGAGCAGTCTGTCATGGCTTCCGATTTTCGCCTCAAAGAGCAACTTCCTTCGCTCACGCAGCGAATTGTCGATTCTTACACTCAGATCGGTACGATCCACCATCTGGGACACTGCCCGCTTCCCAACCACAAAGAGCTGACCGGGGCGATAGAAGACCTGAAGGAGATCCTCTATCCCGGGTATCAGCGGCGAGAGGGACTTCACGCCGGCAATGTCACCTATCACGTCGGGCATTTAATCGACCGCCTGCATGACGTCCTGACCACTCAGATTGCCCGGGCCTTGCGGCACGACGATCACCTGTCGACGGGCATCGATTCGTGCGCCGAGCCCCAGACGGACTACGAAGCCAAAGGGCAGGCCATGACGATCGCTTTTTTAGATCAGCTACCTGACATCCGAAGGCTCCTGGCCATGGATGTTCAAGCGGCCTTTGAGGGCGATCCCGCCTGCCGTAGCGTTGACGAGGTGATCTTCTGCTATCCCGGCCTGGAAGCGGTCACTGTCTATCGCATCGCGCATGAACTCTATCAGGCCGGTGTCCCCTTCATCCCCAGGATGATGGCCGAATGGGCGCACCGGCGGACTGGTATCGACATCCATCCCGGAGCGACAATCGGCGATCACTTCTTTATCGATCACGGCACGGGCGTCGTGATTGGCGAGACCTGCCAAATCGGTAGCCACGTGAAGTTGTACCAGGGAGTAACCCTGGGCGCCCTCAGCTTTCCTACCGATGCTGACGGTAAGATCATCCGAAACTTGAAACGGCATCCTACGATCGAAGACCGCGTGGTGATCTATGCCAGCGCTACCGTGCTGGGCGGGAAGACCGTGGTCGGCCACGATTCGGTGATTGGATCGAGCGTCTGGTTGACCAAACCTGTCGCGCCACACACTACCGTCACTATCGAGTCGCCCCGGTTGCGGATGCGCGAAGAGCTGCCAGCCGAATTGGACGCCACGGCCAATTACCAGATTTGACCAGAGCCAGCAGCAGCACGAGCAACCCCAGGCTGCTGAGCGCCGCACCCCGATAGAAACTCGCCGGCCGGTAGTCCATTCGCACGCGGTGCCGGCCAGCTGGTAGCCAGACACCCCGCATGACACGGTTTGTCCGTAAGATCGGACGCGAATACCACGGTCCGCCATCACTTCGAATCTGGGCGCGCCAGCCGGGGTAGAACAGGTCGTTGACAACCAGCAGCGCCAGCTGCTGGTTTTGCACGTTGATCTCGATCTGCTGAGGGTCTGTTCGTTCGATCTGGCAAGTTGCGAGCGGATCGGCGCGCCGCGAACCCACCCCTTTGCGGTCGGGCAGCTCAGACACTCCCTCCACGACCGCAGTACTCAGCAGGTCCCGCCAGCTTCCTTCCTCCAGGAACACCTTTCGAGTTTGTTCATCCAGCTGGCGGCGACGCATGGGCCCTGCTGGCGGCTGATAGACCACGTGGCCCACCAACCAAGCCCGCGGCAGCACCCCCACACGTTCGACCAAGTCAAAACTCGCGTGTTCGATTTTGCTCCGATCAAGCCCTGAGTCTGCCGCCCGCAGCTCGTACTTGGCGGAAAAGAACCGGTAGAGATCAAACTCTTGTTGCTGCTGGGACCGCAGGCGAGAAACCGCCTTCATGGCGCTCGAGGAGAACGTGCCAACGGACTCGACCAGACCGACTCGCTGCGCCAAATGGTGTTTCGGATGGAGGCTGGCGCGTTCCCAACGGACGACATCCTCCAGGCGATTCGGGTCGCTGAAGAGGGACCATTGGGTGGGCCGGGCAACTCGCCCACGGAAGACTCTCCAGCGATCGTCCACCTGCGTTCTCAAGTTGGGTTGCTGGCGCAGCTGGGCGGCCGACACGCTCACGACGAGACTGCGCTGAGCGACTGCCAGATCAAGAACCACGATCACGAGCAACATCAGCTTGCGGATCCGGTCCGAGCCGGAGACTCTGACGGCGCCGATGAGCGCCGCACCAACGATGGTGGTATGGACGAGTCCGCCGAGCAGAGCATGCCCTGCGGTGGTCGCCTCAAGTGGGCCAAAAATCGGATCGGCCGGCGCGGTAGCAACCCACTCCACCCAGCGCGGGTAGACGATCCGGTAAGCCACCATCACAAGGACGCTCAGCCCCAGCGCCCAGCCGGCTGGAACCTGGAGCCGCTGCGAGCCCTTGGAAAACAGCTCATCCCACCCGTGGGCGGCCAGCAAACTTCCGCACAGCGAAGCGACAACTAGCAATTTGGCGGGGTAACGAAAGTAGCCGTAGCCCGGCAGTAGGATGGTCATCCACCAATGAAGACCACCGACGCTGGGACCGATGAAGGTCTCTGCGCCAGCCTGGTCGCCCAGACCCGCGTAGACCTCGCGGGCCACCCACCCGACTCCGTACCAACCACAACTGGCGATCGCAAACCAGGCCATCAACCACGACAGCCACCGCGTGCGAGCCGGGCCGCGCCACCACCGGCACGACCGCAACGCCAGCAGCAGGGGCAAGATGCCAAAGTAAATCGATGGAGTCCACACCTGCTGCGAAGCTGGCAGTGCTGTATCCCAACGGCGGTTCACAGGAGCAAGGTCACCGAAACACCTCGGCCAGACGAGCTCCGCGAATTGCCAGGGGGCGACACTGTAATCGAAGCAGTTAGCGTAGTGGCTTCCCGGCTGGGGCGCCCTGCAGAGGCCGCGGAGGTTGGCGAGCAAACCGGACACGGGGTGCTGCGGATCGGTGTCACTGGCAGTCGCAACGGCTTCGTACAGGTTGCGTGGACGGTCATAGCTCGCTCGTTCGCTGCGCTGCGCCCACTCGAGCGCCGGCCAAATCTGGACGGCGGCGAGCAACAGGCCGACGGTGAGTGCCAGCGCGATCAACTTGGAGTTTGCAAGCAGACGACGTGCTCTCCCGCCGCCGTGGCCGTCGGGCAGCAGGCAGGCACAGCCGACCGCGGCGAGTCCGGCGTGATAAGCGGCCTGAGGATCACCACCCAGCGTCATCAGAGCCAACACAACGCCTAACCCCAACGCCGCTCGCTGCCGGCCCCGGGTGATGGCCTGTTCGGCAGCCAAGAGCGCCACAGGCAACCAGGCAGCGCCTACCAAGAACACGACGTTGTGGCACTGGAACAACACCACTCCCGCGAAACCGTATGAAACTCCGCAGATCCCAGCGGCTTCACGGCTACTGCCCCAGCAGCGCGCCGTCGAATAGGCGGCGCCAACAGCTAGCAACACGTGGGCGATGATGTAAACGGAGTAGCGCGTTTCAAAGGCAATCGGCAGGGCAAAGACTAGCTTTCCAGGATAAAGGACGCTAGACGTGGTCTCGGCAAAGGAGGGGGTGCCGGTTGCGTCATAAGGGTTCCACAGCGGTAGCCGACCCTGTCCCCACTCGTAACATTGCCATTGGAAGAGCGGATAGTAGTAGTTCGCTGCGTCGCGGAAGGCGATGACGCGGTCTTGGCAGAGAACGGGCGCAAAACAAGCGGCGAGCAAGACGAGTACCGCGACAACGATGACCGGTCGACCCACAGCGCGTTGCTACCGTTCCTTTCGGCTTCCCCGCTCTCTGAAGTCACGCAATCGGCAAATCGCGTTGATTC
>CBDCWT010000072.1:0-86208 GCA_965223305.1 Pirellulaceae bacterium
TGCGGCCCGGGTCTATTCGCTCGGCCCCCGGCCCTGCGACGAGCAGCATGGACTGGTTACTCAGCTAGAAGCAGCAGAAATCCCCGTTCGCTTCGGCAGGGCTCGTTCGATCCGACACCTTACGCAGGCCCTGTCGACTCTGCGGCGGGCGTTTGCCGAACAACCGCCTTGTATCATCCAGACGTTTCTCTTCCATGCCAACGTACTGGGCAGCTGGAGCGCGGATTTGAGCCAAGCAAAGCTGATCGCTGGCATCCGAGTTGCCGATCCAAGGCGTTGGCGGATGTTTGTGGAACGGCTGGCGCTTCGCAAAGCCGAGCGTATCGTCTGCGTTAGCCACTCCGTCGCCAAGTTCGCACGCAACCAAGTGCGGTTGCCGGCAACCAAGTTGGTGGTGATTCCCAACGGGATCGCCTACCACGACGATCCGACAACCCAAACTGCTCGACTGAGCAACCTTGGCATTCACGACACCGAACCCGTCATCTTGTTCGTCGGGCGGCTTGAAGAACAAAAAGGAATCGGCTGGCTGCTCCGCGCCGCGCCGGCGATTCAAACTCGCTGCCCGATCACCATCTTGTCTTGGTTGGCGACGGGCCGCTCCGCAGCAGGCTCGAAGCGCAAGCCGCTGCGTCACCCGCGGCCGCCAAGATCCACTTTCTCGGTTGGCGAAGCGACATCGCCAGCCTCTTAAAGCGCTCCCAGCTGCTCGTCCTTCCCTCGCGATGGGAAGGCATGCCCAACGTCGTGCTCGAAGCCATGTCAGCCGGACTACCCGTCGTCGCCACGCGCGTCGACGGGGTCGAGGAGCTGTTGGGTGACTGCCCCCAGCAAATCGTCGAATATGGCAATGACCTCGCGTTCGCTAACGCCATTCAAGCAATCGCCGACGATCCAGAACTCGCCGCAGCCCTGGGCCAACGAAACGTCCAGCGAGCAATCAACCACTTTTCGCTCGCCGCCATGGTTCGTCGTTACGAGCTGCTCTACGAATCGGTATTGGGCTCGCAAATCGGTGGGAATTCCTAGCCCGAATTATTCATGAGCGATCTGCTGCGAGGTCGTAAGTCCATCCGTGGCTTCGTCATGCTTCACAATTCTCCCTCGACGTATTGCTTCAATACGCCTGCGGAAGAATTGCTCGCCTTCCTTTGCCACGAACGTACTTACAACCTCTCGCCACGATCTTCATGAATAATCCGGGCTAGCAACCGGTCAAGTTGCCCGTCGCGAGGAACTCTGCTCCAGGCTGTTTGCCGGTGCCCGGCCGGCGGCGAAAAAACTGATTTCTGAGGGCCCGCTGGCCCGTCGACGGAAGTCCTATCTAGCTAACCAACTACGACAATTGACTAGCCAATACAGGTCATTTTCCTCGGGAAAAAGTCGTGTTGACCAGTGGATCTACGTGGATATGCTTGGGGGGAAGTGGGAGGAAATGGAGCAGAGTGGAGCAGAATGTTACTCACTGGAACCTTTGTACGGGCCCTGGACGATAAGCAACGTCTAGCGATCCCCAAGCCGATCCGCGAGTCACTGGGGTTCCCAGAGCGTACCGTCTATTACTTGGCACCGGGAACGGATGGTTCGCTGGCTCTTTACACGCCGGACTCTTTTTCGCAGCTGGCTGAACAGCTCGACCAAGTATCACCCAATGGGCCGGAGGTTCGTGCATTCAGTCGTTTGTTCTACTCGCAAGCGCAGCGTGTCGAGATCGACCGAACTGGACGGTTACGGATTTCCAACCGAGCTGGCTGGCCTCGCCCACCTGAAGAAGGAGATTGTGCTGTTGGGCGTGCGGGATCACCTGGAGTTATGGGATCGGGCTCGTTGGGACGAGTACCTCGCGAACAAGCAGCCACAGTACGACGAGATTGCGGAGAATGCGTTGGCCGACCCGCTGTCGGCCGCATCAGATCCAACCCCGTTGTTCCCACAGGAGGGGGAACGCAAACCGGTTCAGCCGCGTTGAGATCCACCGTCGTCCGAGAAGTCCAATTTGAAACGTCCGTCCGTTCGCCATCGCAGCCTGCAGGTCAGTCAGCGGCCACCGACTGATCTGTTTGAGGCTGAGCCGGAAGTAGGAAACGACCGGTTGCGAACAGCAGCGTCCGCGCCTTCAACCCTCGTCGTGGACTCTGCCTGCAACGACCCGCGTGGGGGCACAGGGATGTGCCCCAGGTCCGTTGCTAGCGCCAGCGGGAGCTCTTTTCCTGCTCCTGCTCCTGCTCCTGCTCCTGCTCCTGCTCCTGCTCCTGCTCCTGCTCCTTGCTCCCTGCACGGTTACCACGGCTCGGCAGAAGCTTCGCCCTCCCGGTCGCTTGACGGATAACGTCAGATGCCTGCTCGACTATCATGGAGGTCGTGCAGCTTTTACATCTCACGATTGAACAACCTCACCGTCCCGCGCAGGACGTCGTGCGGCTATTACGCTTCATGCAGTCCACCAAACTCTGGCGAGTTCGGCTACGCTGCAAATCAGCCGCTGGGCGTTAGCCCACGGTTCTCCAGCGAAACCGACGCGTAGCGGCCGGCGAGGGCTCCCCCTCTCCGGCCCTTCGGGCCGACTCTCCCCGAGGGGAGAGTGAAAAGAGACTAAATCACACTCATGATTAGACAACCAGCGGGCATCAACGTTACCCTCCCGCGCGCGGGAGGGTCGGACGCGATAGCGTCCGGGGAGGGTTGCCCGGGAGTGATCGCCCCTCGCGTGCCCCCTCTCCGGCCCTTCGGGCCGACTCTCCCCGAGCGGAGAGTGAAAGAAAGACGAAATCACGCACTAACTTAAGAGCTGCACGATCTATGGAGCGATCACGGTCATTACACATTCCGGTGCTGGCTGAGGAAACGCTGCATTGGTTGCATCCCAGGCAGGGAGATACGCTTGTGGACGGCACCATGGGTGGGGGCGGCCATACGCGACTGTTGGCCGAGCGGGTGGGCCCGCAGGGTCGGATCATCGCCCTGGATCGAGATCCCGCCGCCATCTTGCATGCGGAGTCCAACTTGAGCGAGCCGCCAGTCCGCTGCATCCAGTCCGACTTCCGGCACGTCAGGGCGGTTCTGGAATCCGAGGACATCGAATCCGTCGACGGCATCCTGCTCGACCTGGGCCTCTCCAGTGACCAGCTGGCTGACAGCACGCGAGGCTTTAGCTTTGCCGCCGAAGGCGAGCTAGATTTGCGTTTCAATCCCGCTGAAGGGGAACCTGCCTGGAAGTTGTTAGAGACGATGCCTGAGAGGAAACTGGCGGATTTGATTTTCACCTTTGGAGAGGAGCGACGGAGCCGGCGGATCGCTCGCACCATTGTCGCCGCTCGACGCCAACAGCGCCTCAGAACGGCCGAGCAACTTGCCAAGATCGTGCAGCGTTGCGTGCCGAGGGCCAAGAACCACCGCATTCATCCGGCCACACGCACTTTTCAAGCGCTGCGCATTGCGGTCAACGACGAATTGGGGGCCTTGAAACAACTGCTAGCAGACGCTCCGAGCTGCATACGGCCGGGAGGGTAGGCTGGCAATCATCAGCTTTCATTCGCTCGAAGACCGACTCGTCAAGCACGCCTTCCGCGACGACAGCCGGTACCTGACCTTGACGAAAAAACCGATTCGCCCTAATCAGGGCGAGGTCAGTTCCAACACACGCAGCCGCAGTGCGCGGTTACGGGTTGCGGAGCGAGATGCTGTTTGACTTGGCAGACCGCGAGCACTATCTCCAAACACGATCTCATACCCACCGACGCTGCCCCTCGAGTCGCGTAGGGGCCAAGAGCGGTGATCGGCAGATCACGAGCGTCTGAGAAGCCTCAGGAAGGGGCAACCATGGGCAAGCTAGTAAAACCAACAGCGTTGGTCGTCAGTGCGGCGATCGTCCTCTACGCAATTGTGCTGGTGCGCGGGAGGCTAGACGAATCGTACCTGCCGGCGCCCCTCTCGGTCGAGCCATCGCCAGTGTTGGACCCGCGTCCGCCCCGCGAGCCTCGCGTGTCGCACCAACCCACCATCTTGGAAGCTCGGCCAGCGGAGTACCGTCAGGCGGTGAGGCCGGTGGAGCGCCCGACGCTGGACGAACCGGAGGGCGGCGACACGGAACCGGAACCAGCCTTTCCGATTGAGCCGGCGGTACCCTATCAGCCCGCTGAGAGCCTTCCCAATCAGGGAGCCGCCCAGCGGATCGAGTTCCCAATGGAGGGTGCTAGCTTGGCGGTTGACTTTCCCAGCCCCCAACCAGCCATGACCGCAGAACCGCGTGCACCGCAGCACGCCGCCGTGCAGGCATCGCACGTTGGCGAGGACGACAGCCACCGGCATGGGCAGCAGACGTGGCGGACCGGCAAAGAGGACAGCCTCTGGAACATCGCGCTCGTCCGGTATGGCAACGGCTCCTACTATCACGCGCTCTTCGCGAGCAACCGCGATCGCATCCAGATGCCCGACCGTTTGCCGGAGGGACTGATCCTGGAGACTCCCCAGGTCGAGGTCCTACGGCAGCGTTTTCCGCAGCTCTGTCCAGATGACGCGCCAGCCGACCGGACGGCTGCGCACGCCCTTTGATGTTGCGCTACTCGCCTTCCTGCAGGCACAAGGCGGCGGATCCGCGGCATTTTTCGCAACCCGAAGCGTAAGCGAGGGGGAAGTTGGCATACCATCGCAAGTTGTTCCCTCGCTTACGCTTCGGGTTAGGATGGAGCCACACACGCGACATCGGAACGGGGAGGCGTGCGGTTTCTAACGTAGTGCGTGATTTCGTCTTTCTTTACTCTCCCCTTGGGGAGAGTCGGCCGAGTCGGCCCGAAGGGCCGGAGAGGGAGAGCCGTCCCCGGACGCTACGCGTCGGTTTCGCTGGGGAACCGTGGGCTAACGCCCAGCGGCTGATTGGAGCGTAGCCGAACTCGCCAGAGTTTGGTGGACTTCGTCTTTCGTTACTCTCCCCTTGGGGAGAGTCGGCCCGAAGGGCCGGAGAGGGGGAACAGCCTCGAGGGGGCGATCACTCGCAGGCAGCCCTCCCCGGACGCTACGCGTCCGACCCTCCCGCGCGCGGGAGGGTGAGGTGGATGTCCGCTGTTTTGTGAAGCGCAAGGCTGCACAGCCTCCGAGCGGGTGGATGCCGGCAAGTTTGTCAACATGAAGCGGAAAAGCTGCACGACCTCTGGGAGGGTGACCATCGCTTCTGTGAGTGGAACCAGAGCAACGCCATGGCGAATCCGTGTCAATTGCCGCTCGAGCGACTGATCTCGGGCGGTCAGACGGGTGTGGATCGCGGTGCCCTCGACGCGGCAATCGCCGCCAACCTCGCGCACGGCGGATGGTGCCCAAACGGTCGGATTGCCGAGGACGGTGCAATTCCGATGACCTACCGGCTCGTCGAAACCGACTCCGCCGACTACCCTGTCCGCACGGAAAAGAACGTCGTTGACTCTGACGCGACGTTGATCCTGTACCGCAACCAGCTGGCCGGCGGCACCAAACTGACCTACCAGCTCACCAAAAAACACGGTCGGCCCGCCCATTTGCACGATCTAGCCCACTCTTCCGATGTGGGGCCGACCAGGCGATGGATCTTCGACAACCAAGTGCGCGTGCTCAACGTAGCCGGTCCACGAGAGAGTTCCGCGCCTGGCATTCAGCAAGAGGCGTATGACTTCGTCCTGCGGCTCCTGTCGGGAGCCGACCCGTAACCGGGCTTTCGCCGCAGGCCGGCGAGCACGCAGTAGCCACACTGGAGCGATCGTGAAAGTCAACAGCCGGAACAAGTGGAAGTGGTAGGCCGGAACGAGCGGCGGGAGAGATGTTGAGTTGCTCGCCCCGCGTGACCGCCGCGCTGTTCCGGCGCCAACGGAGCGGTTGCGATGCTGAACGTAGTCACCGCCTGCCGGAACGGCGCGGCGGAAAAATCCTACGCTCACGGACAGCCTCTCGCGCCGCTTGTTACGGCCTACTTCTGCGGAGCTCACGCCCCCCTACCGCCGGCGCGGGACACCGTTCTCCGTCAGAAAACGATCGAGTACCTGGTAGTACGACTCGGGATTGGGATCGTTATGGCCGAGTTCGGGAAACGGGAGGAACTCTTTCTGCTGGCTACCAGCCGCGTCGAACAGCTGGCGTCCCAGTTCGATTGGGATCAGTTCGTCGTCGTCACCGTGGCTCAGCAGCAACGGTGCTGTGACAGCGGAGATTTTCGACAGCGAATCGAAGCGAGATCGCATCATCCGGCGGACCGGCGCCCACCAATAGAGTCGCGCGGCCACCTCGGGGAGGGAAGTAAATGTACTCTCCAGCACCAGAACCTGGGCCGAGTACTGCGCAGCTAGGTCCACGGCCACCGCCCCTCCCAATGAACGCCCTGCGATCACTAGCTGATCCGGCGGCAGCTGGGCACGCTCGACCAGCCACGCGTGCGCGGCGTGTGCATCGGCCAAAACTCCCGCCTCATGCGGTGCCCCTTCGCTCCGGCCGTAGCCGCGATAGTCGAATGCAAAGACCGCGAATCCGAGCTCGTCTCGAAGCAGCGCCAGCAGCCCGGCGAGATGTGCGACATGCTCCCCGTTGCCATGGCAGTACAGCAGGTAGCCGCGCGGTTGGGGCAGGTCGAGAAACCAGCCGTGCAGCGGCGTTCCGTCTGCCGACTGAAAGAAAACATCTTCCGCCTGCACACGACGTGGCGACCAGTCACCGCGCGGGTAGCGAGGTGCGGGAAAGACTAGCAGATTTTCGAGCAGGACCAACAACAGCAGAACCGCCAAATACCCACTCCCGCTGAGGACGACCGTCCGGCACAGGAGTCGGTACCGGCTTGTGCGCGGACTACGATCGTTTGAACTTGTACTTGTGATCAAAGTCCCGCTCTTGTAAACCGACGTTGACCTTAATATTCAGGTAAGTGTATTCCTCAATCAGGTAGGGCTCACCACCTTCGCGAACAAGGCCAACCATAAGCCGCATATCGAACCGGGAGCTTCAGCTCGTCGTCGATGAAGATCCTGGCAACATGAAAATCAAAATGCGGTCGCTTGATGGGGTGCTTCACCTCGAGGATGGTACATTTGCGGCCGTTGATGGCGGCGTCCGGAATAAACTCGACTTCGCATTCGCCTCGTTTTCGATCACGCTCACCTTTTTCCAGCAGCTTTTCGATGAGGTTCTCGATGCCGACGTCTGTAATCGGATAGAGCTGGCCTCGCATGGCAATCGGCCCGTTCGGGTTCAACCAGATCGGAGGCATGACTTTGAACAACTTGCTGCTGTCGCGAGCCACTAACTTGTTGCTGTTACGCCCTTTGACGAAGATCACCTCGCGGCCCTTGACGTTGGCGGGCTTCAGAAAACGCATGTAAACGCTGAATGGCGTCGTGACCACTCCGTTTTGCGACCGCTCGTTTCGTACTTCGGTATAAATGTACTCGTGACCGTTGAGTACACCGTTGACCCGTTCACGTTTGACGAGAATGCACGAGTAGTCGTCGACTATCGTCCTGACCACCTCCAGCCCCTCGCGAGCCTTTTCCAAGGCAGGGTCAAGAGGATGAAGGTCCGGGCGTTTCGGCGGTTCGACACGGTTGGAGACATGGTAAACCGGCTCCTTGAGGTCGGTGCGAGGCTTGGGCGCCTCCTGCCCCTCGACCTGGTAACCTAGCAAGATGACGACTCCGGCGGCAACACCGACGGCTGACCGGCGTGAGAAGCTGGACAGGGTCATGCGGGAATCCTTTCCTCTGGGTGTCTGTTTACCAATAGCAGGTTGAACCGCTACGCTTGGTTAGTGTGCAAAAAATGGGCAAGTGCCGCGAGCTTCAATGCTCCACCTGCCTCGCCTGCTGTTTGGCGCACTACTTGTCGGCTGTACCGACAGCTGCCCGGGCGAGTGCGATCTCTTTCTGCATTCATTTATCGCCACAACCGGATTGTCAGCATAACTATCGAAAGGCGACCTCCCGCTACTTTCCCGCTGGAGTCCGCCGCCACACCGGAACAACAATTCCAGGCGTCACATCTTATTCGAATCCGCAAAACTCAGGGAGACAGATTTGTGCAGGTATCCGAAATGCAGATCGGCGTCATAGTCGACCCATTTTACGCAGAGAACGCCTATATCGCTCACCGATCCGGCCGCGACGACTGCCTTCTGATCGATCCCAGTTTCAACAGCGACGGCATCTTGGCTTACGTCGACCAGCACCAGCTGACACCGGCAGCCATCCTGAACACCCATGGCCACGTGGACCACATCGCTGGCAACTCGGCCATGAAAACCCGCTGGCCCGATTGCCCACTGCTGATCGGGGCAGGGGACGCCTACAAATTGACCGACCCTGAGGCCAACCTATCACGGCCCTTCGGCAGGGACGTTGTGAGTCCGCGCGAAGATCGCCAAGTCGCCGAGGGCGACTCACTCGAGCTGGCCGGATTCGAGTTGGAAGTACGCGAGACCCCGGGACACTCGAAAGGACACGTCGTCTACCTCTGGCGAGGTGGGGCCCCCTGGGTCGTATTTGGCGGCGACGTCCTTTTTCAACGCGGGATTGGTCGTCCCGACTTCCCAGACGGAGATTTCGAGGAACTGGCCCAGTCGATTCGAACCAAGCTCTATCCGCTACCGGACGACACCATCGTCCTCAGCGGACACGGCGCGCCGACAACGGTCGGTGACGAAAAACGAGGAAACCCGTACGTACCCGGGGCTCGAGGCAACTGAAATAGCAAGGACGCTCCGTCGTGCTACGCCGTTAAGGCCCGCCACCCGACCGTAGCCGAACTCGCCAGAGTTTGGCGGACTTCGTCTTTCGTTACTCTCCCCTTGGGGAGAGTCGGCCCAAAGGGCCGGAGAGGGAGAGCCGTCTCCGGACGTTACACGTCGGTTTCGCTGGGGAACCGTGGGCTAACGCCCAGCGGCTGATTTCCAGCGTAGCCGAACTCGCCAGTGTAGCCGAACTCGCCAGAGTTTGGCGGAATGCCGATTCGTCCAAATTCTGGTTTGGTGGGCCGCCGATTTGGCCAAATTCTGGCGAATTCGGCTACAGGAGTTACCGGCGTTTCCCGTCGTGCCGTCGGCCAACCGGGGCTAGATCGTGAAGCCGTTGTGATACTCCTTGTTCACGATGTGCATCACCTCAGGCGCGTTGGTGGCCTCGAGTTTGCGCGCGTCCCACTCGATCTTCTTACCGCGGCCAGGCTCGGCAGCCGCCCAAACTGCCAGGTTGCCGAGCAGGATGACTTCGGTCAGCGGACCCGCATAGTTGGGGAAGTTCGAGACAGCTGGCTCGCCCCCCTTAATGGCGCGTACCCACTCGGCAAAGTGACCTGGAGACTCAACCCACTCGACTTCCGGTTTCTCGACGCCGCCCAAGAGCGTCAGTCCCAGCTCGGCGTAGTCGCCGGGCGCGTACAACGACCCCTTTTCTCCAATGACGAGCGCACCACTGCGGTGCATCGGCGCACCTTGCAGCAGACTTTCTTCAGGCAGCTTTCCCCCGTCGTACCACTTGAGGCTTAGCGCCGCCCGTCCATCTTTTTCCGGGAATTCGAAGTCGATCACTGACCAACCCGGGTAGGTCTCTTGGTTGTGGCCATCAGTCTCAGCTTGCACGGAAACAGGGTCGTGTAACTGTAGCGCCATGAACGGCATGTTGAGCGTGTGACATGCCATGTCGCCCAGGGCGCCCGTCCCAAAGTCCCACCAACCTCGCCATTTGAAAGGATGATAGGCCGCGTGATAGGGCCGGATCTCAGCCGGGCCCAGGAACAAGTCCCAATGGACATGCGCCGGTACCGGCGGCGTTTCTTCCGGTCGAGCGATCCCCTGAGGCCAGACGGGACGGTTTGTCCAAACATGAACTTCCTTGACCGTTCCCAAGACTCCCGCCTGGATGACTGCAACCATCTCACGCAAGGAATTGTCGGCAGTGCCCTGATTGCCCATCTGAGTGGCGACGCCCGTTTCGCGGGCAACCTGGCCCATCAGGCGGGCCTCCGCGATTGAGTGCGTCATCGGCTTCTGGGTGAAGCAAGCTTTCCCCATCCTCATCGCCATCAGCGAGGCGGGGGCGTGCGAGTGATCGGGAATGCTCACCGTCACCGCGTCGATCTCGTCGCCCATCTGTTCGAGCATCACGCGGTAGTCGTTGAACTTCTTCGCTTTGGGAAACGCCACCGCTTTTTTTGCGAGGTTGTTGTCGTCGATGTCACAGAGCGCCACCAGGTTGCCCTCGTTGCCGGCATCTCGCGAATCGCTGTCACCCTTGCCACCCACTCCGATCGCGCCAATATTCACCTGCTCGTTGGGCGAATTGCTGGCCCGTGCCGCGACGCCACCGGCGACCCAGTACCCGACCCCTACCGAAGCGGTCGTCTTGATAAAATTACGACGATTTGTGGCTCGCGACATTGGCGCTATCTCCCTCAATCTAGTCTCGTTGGACGGTATGGGTTCACGACGAGCAGCGCTTGGTTTCGCGCGTTGCCCGCCTTTCTGCGCCCGCCAAAACACTCCGAAAACCGACGACTTAAGCCGTTTCGCACTGGGTAAAAGCTGGCACAAATCACCCCTAAAAACTAGCCAAGATCAGAGCGAATTGCAATTGCCGGGTCGCGGACAAGTCGGAAAACCTGGGCACGACAGACACTTGAGGACCGCGGGCATTGCACCCGAGATCGGACTGCTCCAATTGTCCCCGTTACTTGCCGATGCAAAAGCGGCTGAAGATGCGATCCAGAATGTCATCGGTGTAGATTGCTCCGACCATCCTGCCTACGGCATCGAGCGCCTCGCGAATCTCGACCGCGACCAGCTCTTCGCCGCGGTCATCGCGGCTGAGCTGTAGCGCCTGCTGCAAACACCCTGCCGCCCCCCGCAAACTCTCACCGCAGCGACTCGCGGTGGCCGGAATGACCGCGCCGCCCGCGATTGGCTGCTGCGCCAGTCGGCGGCGGATCTCTGCACGCAGGGCGGCAATCCCTTCGCCAGTGCGGGCGCTGGTCTGGCGCGGCCGCGCGCGGTCCCCCGCAGAACATTGGTCACACTTGGTATAGACGACACAGGCGGCTGAGGCCGTGTGGATCAGATGTTTGTCAATTGGGTGGGCCGCCCGACGCGCTTCGACGCAAATCAACTGAAGCGCCGCAGAGTGCCGCTGTAGCTGGGCCGCCCCTTGAGCCGCCTGACGGATCCCGTCCGCGCTGTCGCTGGCCTCCCACCCTGCAGTGTCCACCAGCTCCACCTGCATGCCATCCAAGTCGATGCGGCCGGTCAAGTAGTCGCGCGTCGTGCCGACGGCATCCGAGACAAGCGCCGCCGAATCGCCCAGCAGTGCGTTAAAGAGGCTGCTCTTGCCAGCGTTCGGAGGTCCAACGAGCACTACCCGCGGCACTTCCGTCGCTTGCCCTCGTTGGTCGAGCTGCAGCTGCAGCTCGCCGATGGCTCGCAACGCCCATTCGAGTTCCTCCCCCACCTGCTGCGGCGAGACCAGCTGAATGTCCTCTTCGACGAAGTCCAAACCTGCTTCGAGTTGTGCCAGCAACTCAAGCAGGCGGTCACGAAGGTCTTCGAGCGGAGTCGTCAAGCCACCTGCGAGCTGCCTCAAGGCAATACCAAGCTGTCTGGTATCGCTGGCGTCAATCACACCCAAGACCGCCTCGGCCTGGGTCAAATCAAGCCGCCCCGCTAGAAAAGCCCGCATCGTGAACTCGCCGGGCTCTGCCAAACGGGCCTCCTTGTCGCACAGCACTCGCAGTGCGGCCTGGAGAATCGGTGGTGAACCGATCGTATGAAACTCGGCCGCCGGCTGCTTCGTATAGCTGCGATCGTGCGGCCAGACGTAGAGATCGCCCGGCACAGGCCCCAGCGGAGGAGGTAGCTCCAGTCTCGCCGGGAACATCCGAGCCGCTTGCCGCGGTCCCAGTTGGACAGCCCGATCAAACTCGAAGTGCGCCCGCAGACAATCCAACACCCTCGGTCCACTAAGACGCACCACGCCGCGCATGCCAGGCCCATTGGCCGACGCGATCCCAGCGATCGTGTCTTCGGCAAGCGCTCTCATGGCGACTCGGGCTCTGTTTCGTTATCCCGAATTATTCATGAGCGATCTGCTGCGAGGTCGTAAGTCCATCCGTGGCTTCGTCATACTTCACAATTCTCCCTCGACGTATTGCTTCAATACGCCTGCGGAAGAATTGCTCGCCTTCCTTGCCACGAACGTACTTACAACCTCTCGCCACGATCTTCATGAATAATCCGGGTTATGCCGAGGACGTTGCTTGTTTTCAGCGCGGCCGCTTTGCCGGTTACCTGGATGAGGCCGTTCTGAGGCCCACCCGACAGCTCAGCCGATCGCTTGTGACACCACGAAGACTACCTTCGTTTGGCGCGCTTCCGCGATTTTCCACTCCCCTTGCCGGAGTTGCCGTTGGCGCTGGGGGCGGGCTCACGACCGGTGGTTTGCGATCCGGCTTAACCGGCGAGCCGTTCGGCGGCGTGGCCTTGGGCAACAACTTGCGTTCGGCGATTCCCCAAAGGCTCGAGGCGATGAAGTAAAGACAAAGCCCGCTAGCAACCTTGAAAAACATGATCCCAATGAAGAGGGTCATGAACTTCATCATCTGCAGCTGCATACGCGTTTGTTCGTCGGTCGCCGGCGGTGTGAACAGCTTCTGATGAGCGAGAAACAGCACGATGGTAAAGAGCGGCAAGATGTTAAAATAGGGGCCTAGCAACCCGGTCTTCGCGGTCAGACCAAACAGTGCCATGTCACCCCAATAAAACAGCTGATCAGGACCAGCCAGGTTGGAGCACCAGTTCAAGCCGGGAATGAGGGCCGCCTGACGCAGCTCGATGTCGACCGATAGCGAACGGTACAGCCCGATGAAGACTGGGAGCTGCAGAAACATCAGCCAGCAGCCGCCCAGGGGATTGTAGTTGTGCCGACGGAACAGCTCCTGCTGCGCCTTCGCACGCTTCTCCATATCATTCTTATACTTCTCGGCAATCGCCTTCATCTCCGGCGCCAGTTCTTGCATCATGGCGGCGTTCTTGGCAGCCTTGCGGCTGAGCGGAAACATGCAGCCGCGGACCAACACGGTCAGCATCACAATGGCCAAGCCATAGTTCCCGACGATGCTGTAGAAAAAGTGCAGGACCGACGACAGTGGTCGCGAGACCGCGCCGAACCAACCGTAGTAAACTGCCTCCTCCAGCCCGTAAGGTTCCAGCAACGGCGGATTCTTTGGCCCAGCGTACAACAAGAAACTCTGGGTGAACTCGCCGCCAGGCTCGATCGGCACGACCGGGCTGCTCAGGCGAAACGACACGTTGGTCGTTCGGATTCGCCGCTTTTCGGGAGTCGGACCCACTGGAAACGCCTCGGCGCGGCTAAAGACGGTCCCCTCAGGATTCCCGGTTGGAATCAGAGCCGAGACAAAATACTGGGTGTCGACTGCCACATATTTGATGGTCCGTTTCGCAAGCTCTTCGTCACTTCCAATCAAACCTGTGGCAGGACTCTCCGGCGTCTTGCTGGCCACTTTGTGAATCGCCGAACAGCCCACCAACCGCTGGTCTTCGGCCAACGTGGCGGATCAGGATGTCGCGGGCACCGGCGGCTTTGAACATCACCGGGTGGGTCTTGTAGGCATACCACCAGCCCTCTAGCGGCAAGCCGTTGGGACCGTCCAACTGATAAGCCACCTGGCGTTCCCGATCGGCCAGATTGCGGATCGCCAGTTCGAGGTCGAGATGGTAGGGAATGCGAGTCGTTTCGTCTCCACCGCTTTCCTGTTCGCCGAGTCGAAAGCGTTTGACTAACTCCAAGCCCGTCGGGAGTTCGAGTTGGAACTCCACGCCTGGACTGGGACTGTCCAGCAAGCGGACGTCCCAGACGCCATCCCGGGCTAAGTCCTGGCCTCCCGCACCGGCGGACGGGGCAGTTTTACCATCCACCTTCGTCAGGGAGAAAAGACACGAAAGAGGATGTGGCGGCGAATCACTCGATTCTGCCGGCTCAGGGCGGATCACCTGAAACGGCCTCACCGCCAGCTTCGCCACCAGCTCGATCGTCGACTTCGTGCCGCCGCTCTCCCGCTCAACCACCAACCGCAATTCATCGCCCGGCCCAGTCGCTCCCAAGAGCCGCTGCAAATCGGCTGGAGTCGTGAGAACTGTCGGCTCCGCTGTACCGATGCTGCCGGCGGAAATCACGTCACCCACGACCAGCCCAGTAGTGTCTCCCCTGTTTTCGCCGGCAGGAACGGCGAGAGCCGCCGGAGTCGCTGCCGCGACGACATTCACACGGCAACCACGGCCGGGAACCTCCGTTAGCCCCAGGTAGCCCAAGTAGCCCGATTTGTCCTCCAGATCCCGGTACCGAAGCTGGCCGTTCTCCGTGCGCTCGACCAGCTCGACACGCTCCAGCGCACCGCCGCGGCTGTTGACAAAGGCCAACAGTGGGCCGGCCGCGCCATCATAGGATCCGAAGGCCAGCCGCTGAGGCTCCGCGTCCGCCGCAGAAAGCAATTCGTCCGGGCTGACATCCGCGTCGGGAGGTTCTGCAACGACTCGGTCATCTTCGCCTCTCGACGGCGTCCCCGCCGTGGACGTTTCGTCGACGGGAGTCTCGGCCGGTGGGTCCCCAGTACCCCCGGGAGGACCGTCGACCGGCTCGTTCCCCGCTGTTGCGTCCGGGGGCAACTCTCCGAGCTGGGCGGGTCGCGGCGGAGCAAAGATCGACTGCAAAAACACGTGCCCGGTCAGGACGAGCATGGTCAACACAATGAAAACGACAAATCGTTTTTCCACTGTCTAGTGGCCTTCGCATAGAGGGCTGGCCGCGATTCTGGACCCGGTCAAACACAACCGGCAACCGCTGCGCCGTGGCAGTTCGGAGCGGGGACGTTGGGCGCGTTAAGTACTCCTGCGCCCGTTTTCACGGGTGCGTGTTCAAGAGATTGGCTCGAGGGCACGCCTCCAGTTGGGAACAGACAGCCGAAAACTCCCTATCGCTGGGAGTTCTCGCCCACAGCCTCGGCACGCGGCAGCGCAGTCGATGGCGAGCTGGACCTCGGTCATCTGGGAGTTGTCGGAACGCTGGAGACACCAGTTCTCCGACGGAAACGACAGATCCATTCAGTGCCGCGCCGCATCCATTACCCGCTATTCTCAATACAGTCGGGAATCTTGCAATGGTGTCATCGGCCTTCCCGCAGCCGATCCCCTAGAAAGTTGTCAAGTTCGTCGATTGCATAGATCTTTTCGATCGTCTGCTCCACGTTGTAAGGAACCCGTCTAAACAGCACTAGGTCCTCGTCGAGCAGCACGTAGCTGGCCAGCGGATTCCCGTCCCGCGGCTGTCCCACGCTCCCCACGTTGATCATTACCTTGGATCCACCCAGATGAAACCTGTGTGTGATGTCCTCGGGGCTATGGAACCGGCCTTCCTCGGTGAAAACACCCGGGACATGAGTGTGGCCCTGAAAGCAGGCAGAGCCAATTAAGCTGAATATTCGCTCCAGTTTACGCGGATTGTAGACGTCCTCCGGAAAGACGTATTCATTGAGAGGATTGCGGGCGGACCCGTGAACGAAGAGCCTCCCGTCCTCTCGAACCTGACGTGGCAGCTCACAAAGGAAATCCCATCTCGCACGCTTGGCGACCGCGTCTTCGGCCGGTCCTTCTAGCTGCTCTCGGGTCCAGAAAATCGCTCGCTCGGCACCACTGCTAAACCCCTCCGGGTCAAACAGCGCTCCCTGGTCGTGGTTACCCAGTACGCACAGCTCAAACTGAATCGCCTGATCTACGCATTCCCGTGGGTTCGGACCGTAGCCGACGATGTCACCAAGACAGTAGATCGTGTCCACCTGCTGGTCCGCAATATCGCTCAACACCGCCGAAAGTGCTTCGAGATTGCCGTGGACATCGCTGATAATCGCTCGTTTCACAGCCCGGTACCCTAGGCTTTGTCAGGAAATTTCACCCTCACCCTAGCCCTCTCCCGCAAGCGGGAGAGGGGAATTTTCCCTCTCCCTCTCGGAGATCGTGCAGCTTTTACGCTTCATGCAATCCGCCAAACTCTGGCGAGTTCGGCTACGCTCCAAATCAGCCGCTGGGCCGTTAGCCACGGTTCCCCAGCGAAACGCGTAGCGTCCGGGGACGGCCCCCTCTCCGGCCCCTCGGGCCGACTCTCCCCACGGGGAGAGTGAAGAAAGACGAAATCACGCACCAAATGCTCCCTAGAATCATATAGGTTTCGGTCAACCAGACCCAACAGGAATTGTCGCAGCTTGCCGGAGCTGGCGGCCGCGAAAAGTGGCGATTGGATGTCGCAACTTGAATCTTTGAAAACGTTTGTGACAACCGGACTTCACCGTCCGGTGCGCAAACGGTCGCCAAGCATGTCGTCCAGGTCCGGTGTCTTGTAGATCTTCTGGGCTGTCGCCTCGACATCGTAATCAACGCGACGAAAAGTCAGCACGTCGTCCTCCAGCACCACATAGCAAGCGCGGGGATCGTTGTCACGCGGCTGCCCCACGGAGCCGACGTTGATCATCACTTTGTCTTCGCTCAATCGAAACTGGTGGTCAATCTCGTCGGGCGTGAGAAACTCGCGTTCCAGCGTAAAAATGCCCGGTATATGGGTATGGCCCTGAAAGCAGTATTTGACAATCCGGCCGAAGAGGGCCTCCATCTTCCGCTGGTTATAGACATCTTCCGGGAAGACATACTCGTTGGTCGGCTCTCGGGGCGAGCCATGGACGAAAAGGTAATCCCCCTCATTATAGGTACGTGGAAGTTCGCCCAAGAAATCCCAGCGGCGATTGATCGCCTGGGCGTCACCGAGGTTCTCGAGTTGCTGCCGCGTCCAATAGACTGCCTGCAGAGCGACAGGGTTGAAGCCGTCGGGATCGAACAGGGCGGCCTGGTCGTGGTTCCCGAGGATCGTGATTTGGCAGTCTCGGATGACTCTATCAAGGCACTCGCAGGGATCGGGACCGTACCCGATCACGTCTCCGAGGCAGAAGATCTCCTTGATTCCCTGCTGCCGGACATCGCGCAGGACCGCTTCGAGCGCCCCCAGATTGGCGTGGATATCACTGATGAGTGCCCTCTTCACGCCAATCTTCCTTTCGTCCAGTCCGTGGCGACGGGCCACCGGAGTCTGACCGGCAACATCCAGTCACGATAACGAACATGCCCTCAAGATGAGCGAAATCGCTGCCGTTGTGATCGTCCAAAGACAAGTCTAATTTGGTAGTTATGGTCGTGCAATGACCCCGAACCGGGGCACCTCGAGGCTTCGCAACAGCGCCCACAATCTGTCATTCGCTCCGCGCTGGCAGAGAATTGGAAGTTGAAACAAAGGAGCTGCGCAGCAAAACTGTGGAAATTCTCAGGCGGTGAACATGGTGCGCGTACTGGCTCTCGAAACATCGACCTTCAGCGGTTCCGTAGCAGCCCTCGAGGCAGATCAACTGCTCGACGAAATCGCCACTCCCGCAGGAACCCGGACGGCCCAGACCCTGGCTCCAACCATCCGGCGGCTGCTGACGTCCGTGGGGTGGGAAATCAACGGCGTGCAGTTGATCGCCGTCACTCGGGGTCCGGGCTCTTTCACCGGGCTGAGGATCGGGGTCACAACCGCTAAGACGCTCGCCTACTGCACGGGCGCTTCGCTTATAGGAGTCAACACTCTCAGAGTGCTGGCAGCCCAAAGTGAGGGAACCGACAAGCAGCTGGTGTGGGCGGTCGCCGACGCTCAGCGGCAGCAGCTCTTCGCCGCCCAGTTCCGGCGGGATGCTGAGTTAAGCTGTGTGCGACCGACCGCGATCCTCGACAAGGCCTCGTTCTTGTCGCAGCTCCGCCCTGGCGAAATGGTCACCGGCCCAGGAGTCCAGGCGCTGACCTCCGAGCTGCCGGCTTCGATTCTGGCCTCGCCTGAAACCAGCTGGACGCCGCGCGCCTGCACTGTCGGAAAACTCGCATCTCAACTCCTGCAGCGCGATGGGCCAGATGATCTGTGGTCATTCCGCCCCAACTACTTCCGCAAGAGTGCCGCAGAAGAGAAGCTGTCCCACCGCCCCGAGGCCTAGCTAGCAGCCTGTTGATTACTCTGATTATCTCAGGGCTGCCGATCACAGGTTGATGTTGGTCAGCGACCCATTCCTACACCTCGCCCAAGACCTCGCGCGCCGCGGCCACTGTCGCGTCGATGTCGTCGACCGAGTGAGCCGCCGAGACGAACATTGCCTCGTACTGGCTGCAGGGCAGATAGATGCCGCGCTCGAGCATCCCCCAGAAGAAGCGTGCGAATCGGGCCGTGTCACACTGCTTGGCAACCTCCCAATCGGTAACCGGTTGAGAGTTGAAGAAGAGGGTCAGCATGCTCCCCACACGAGCCAACTGATGTGGAATTCCAGCATCGCGCGCCGCCTGAGCAAGACCGTCGGCTAGGCGGCCTGCGCGCTCTTCAAGCTGGGCATACGGCGGCTGATCGCGGAGTGCCTCCAAAGTCGCAATCCCGGCGGCTGTAGCGATGGGGTTGCCGCTCAGAGTTCCGGCCTGAAACACCGTTCCCACGGGCAACACGCTCTTCATGATGTCCGCCCGACCGCCGTAGGCGCCAATCGGCAAGCCTCCACCTACGATCTTGCCCAGCGTGGTCAGGTCCGGTTGAATGCCCAACAGCGATTGAGCGCCTCCGTACGCAACCCGGAAACCCGTCATCACCTCGTCCAGGATCAGCACAGCTCCGTGGGCGGCGGTCACTTCCCGGACCGTCTGCAAGAACTCCGGATGGCCCGGAACGCAGCCCATGTTGCCGACGATCGGTTCGAGGATGACCGCGGCAATTCGCTGCCCGTGCTCGCTAAACGCCGAGGCAACCGCCGATGCATCGTTGTACGGCAGCAGCAACGTGTCCTGACTGACCGCGGCCGTGACGCCTGGCGAATCGGGTACTGCGAGTGTGGTGGCGGAGCTGCCGGCCGCGACCAACAGACTGTTCACGTGACCGTGGTAGTTTCCGCTGAACTTAACAACCAAATCGCGGCCCGTGTGGCCCCGCGCCAGCCGGATGGCGCTCATGGTCGCCTCGGTACCTGAGTTCACCAGGCGGACCATCTCGATCGCCGGAACGGCTTCAATAATCAGCTCCGCCATGTGGTTTTCGGCGGCTGTTGGGGCACCAAAGCTGGTTCCGCACTCGATCGCAGAGCGCAAGGCAGCTAGAACGCCGGGGTATGCATGTCCGAGAATCATCGGCCCCCAGGACCCGACGTAGTCGATGTATCGGTTGCAATCTACGTCGTACAGGTACGCGCCGGCACCGCGTTCAAAGACAACCGGCTCGCCTCCCACGGCACCGAACGCCCGGGCCGGGCTGTTTACACCCCCGGGCATCAGCTGTTTGGCTCGTTCAAAGATCACGTGACTTTGTGTGTGGTCCATAGTGCGTTCCAGCGGAGGTGGATAGACTAGGCTTTGTTTCAAACAAATAATCTGGTCGCGTAGCGACAACGTAGTAGGCACACTCCGTGTGCCGTAACCCGGTATGTTCTTCCGATCGCGGACGGCACGCGGAGCGTGCCTGCTACTTTTGACACGGCAACGCCTGCTGCTTGATCAGAATTATCATCGTCCCGGCGATCGGATGACAAGTGGCCGCGTGCCCACCCGCTCATCCGCTCGCCAGCTGCTATGTTTGGTCTGCTGAACATCGACAAGCCACCTCATATCACCTCCCGCGAGGTGGTAAATCGTGTGCAACGGATCGTACGCCCCACCAAGGTTGGACACGCCGGCACACTGGACCCGCTGGCCACGGGCGTGCTGGTGGTCTGCCTCGGACCCGCCACTAGGCTGGTCCCCTACATTCAAAGTCAGAGCAAGAGTTACCGGGCGACCTTTTTGCTGGGCCGGCGGAGCGCCAGCGATGACACGGAGGAAGAAGTCGAGATCCTGACCGACTCGCAGATCCCCACTCGGGCTGAGCTCGACCACGGACTGCGAGCCCTGCGGGGCGAGATTCGGCAGCGGCCTCCTCTCTATTCAGCAGTCAAGATCGACGGGCGGCGTGCCTACGCGCTGGCCCGCGCCGGACAGCAGGGGGTGCAGGTCAAAGAGCGAACGGTGGTCGTTCATCAGCTAGAGATTGCGTCGTTCGATTACCCGCAGCTTGAGCTGCTGATTCGCTGTGGGTCGGGCACCTATGTCCGCGCCCTGGGGCGTGACCTGGCCAGAGCTGTCGGGACGGAGGCAGTCATGGCGGCGCTCCGCCGCACGGCAGTGGGCAATTTCGATGTGTCACGGGCCGTTTCGCCCGACGATCTCTGCCGCGAATCCGTTCGCAGCGCACTGCTCGCCCCGGCGGAGGCGGTGGCCGAATTGCCTCAGCTGCGGGTCACCGCAGACGAGCAGCGAAAGCTGGCACAGGGCCAGGACATTCGGCTGCCGGCGCATCCTCATTCGACGGAAGTTGCGGCGTTCGATGCGGCGGGCAACCTGGTTGCGATTCTCACACCCCGTCGACCAGGACTCTTGAAACCCGCACGCAACTTTCCGGCCGAGAGTTGAGGGCAACCCAGCCCATTATCAGCCGCTAATATCAGCCGGAGGACGTTAGTCCCCGGTTCAGAATCGCGCGAAATCGGGAATGCCGGGCTGACGGGAACGTGAGTGGGATACCCCACCTGCGGCTCGAACCGGCCGCTAACGCGGTCCGGCTGATGCTGTCTGGAGGTTCTCCGTCTTCCATCCGCCATAATCGTTTCATTCCGCAAGCGTGCTGGTCTCTTTGTGGGCAATCGTGCAAATCTCGGCTCACCGCGCCAGACGGCAAGCTAAACTTCCGACGGGGGAGAGAATGCCGACAGAACCTCGCTCTTGATCTTGCCTGCTTCGCGGATGATACCTGTCGTGCCCTCCTGGTAATCGGCGCCACGCCTTCACCGAAAGTTGGCGTCTCGCCGCTTTAACGCCGATTCCAGTTATTGAGAAAACGGATCGTATCGGGCACGGACGCGCCCACGGCATTGCCGGCGCCCGTGTCGAGTCGTCGGCGCTCCTGGCGGATAGGCCGCGTCGATGTTCGAAGACCGAGATCTCAAGTTGGACCTCTGCGCACTGGCGCTGTTGGCTCTAGTCATTTTTCTGACTGCCGCGCTGCTCACCTACGACCCGGCAGACAGGGTGGGCGCCCTGGTGCGCCCTTTCGATCGCCTCTACCGCCAGGACCTACAGGTCTACCCAACGAACGAGGAAGTGGAAAACGCCTGCGGCTGGTGGGGTGCTCTAACCGCCGACTTGGCGCTCAGCCACTTGGGAATTGGGGCCTATTACTTGGCTTTCTCGCTGGCGGTGCTCGATCTTCTGCTATTAACGCGGCGTGAAATCGACACGCTGCCACTGCGGCTGGTCGGCTGGCTGGGCTCGCTGCTGGGCCTCACCTCACTCGTCGCGCTCCTGCTGCCAGGTTGGGCGGCGGGGCCGACCGTCGGGCCGGGCGGGTACTTGGGCGTTCTCGGCCAAGGCATGTTGGAGTCCCATTTTGCGATGATCGGTGCGGTGATTCTGGCAACCAGCCTGCTGATCGGCGGACTGCTGCTTTGCACGGACTATCTACTGCTGCGGATGACCGCAACAGCGATGTGTTACACCAAGGCGTCCACCGTGAAGTCGCATCACCTTCTCAAAGGCGTCGCAAAACGCCACAAGCGGCGCAGGCATGATGCAGCGGTTTCTGCTCTGCCCGACAACGACGGGGAGACGAGTGAACTCGAAGTTGACGAGATCGAGGAAGAGGAGGCAGCTCAGCAAGACTCCAGCGACTCCTTGTCAGTCAAAGTGCGGGGCAAACCGGTCGGCTCACGCCGGGAACAGCAGGAAGACGAGCTGGCAGACGACCAGTTCGAGGATGAGCACGAGTTCGAGGATGTCATCGGGGAAGAAGAAGATGAGGATCTGGACGACGGCGAGCTGGATGAAGCGGAGGAGGAGGAAGCGCCGAGTCCACCTCGCGGGATCACGTCGCGGCCGCATTTCCGGGTGAAGTCGAAGTTCGACAAGCGGGAGCGCGAGGAGGTGATGCACACCTTAGACGAAGCCAGCCAAGGGGAGGCGATGGACTACGATCTCCCCGATATCGACCTGCTCATTGAAGGCGATGAGCTGTGTTTTGATGAACAAGTCAAAGAAGTTCGCCGAAAAGCAAAGATCTTGGAAACGACTTTTGCGAACTTCAACTTTGCGGTGAAGGTCGTCGAAATTGAAACTGGCCCCGTCATCGCCCAGTACGAGGTCGAACTCGAGTCAGGTCTCAGGCTGTCGAGAATCACCGGTCTCGCGGACGATCTGGCGATCGCCCTTCGCGTTCCCAGTGTGCGGATCGTGGCGCCGATCCCTGGAAAGAACACGGTCGGGATCGAGGTTCCCAACGAAGCACGGCAGGTCGTTCGGCTGCGTGAAGTCATCGAAGAAACCAATGGCCGCGCGACCAAGATGAAAATCCCGCTTTTCCTTGGTAAAGATGTCTCCGGTAACCCGCTCACCGTCGATCTGGCGACGCTGCCTCACCTGTTGATTGCCGGCCGCACGGGAACGGGCAAGAGTGTCTGCCTGAATGCCATCATCTCGTCGATCTTGATGACCAAGAAACCGGACGAAGTGCGGTTGTTGATGATCGATCCCAAGATGGTGGAACTGAGCGGTTATGGCCGCCTGCCACATCTTATGCATCCCGTCGTGACGGACATGAGGAAGGCGGAAGCGATTTTGGCCTGGGCCGTCGACAAGATGGAAGAGCGTTACTCGCTGCTCGCCCGGGCCGGTGTCCGGCATATCTCGAGCTTCAACCAGCTGGGCGACGAAGAGCTAAGGCGGCGTATGCAGCCGGAAAGCGACGAAGAATGGGAAGCCATCCCCAACCATCTGCCGTTCATCGTGATCGTCGCCGACGAAATGGCCGATCTGATGATGACCGCCGGAAAAGAGGTCGAGCAACACATCATTCGACTTGCCCAGAAGAGCCGGGCGGTGGGAATCCACCTGATCCTGGCAACCCAAAAACCTACGGTGGATGTGATTACGGGGTTGATCAAGTCCAACCTGCCGGCCCGCATTTCGTTTCAGGTCGCCAGCCGCACCGACAGCCGCGTGGTGCTCGACGAAATGGGAGCCGAACGGCTACTGGGCAACGGCGACATGCTGTTTCTGTGGCCCGGCACGAGTACTCTCGTTCGCGGTCAAGGCACCTATCTGTCTGACGAAGAAATCGACCTGGTCGTCGACAACGTCAGTACTGGCGAACAGAACTTCGTCCAGGAACTAGTTCATCTCAAGATCCAGGATGAAGAGGCAGGAGGCCCCGGTCCTCTGAAGAAACGCGACGAGCTCTACGAGGCGGCCGTGGATGTCGTGGTCCGTGAGGGGCGGGGTAGCGTCTCCCTCTTACAGCGGACCTTAGGGGTTGGCTACGGCCGCGGAGCTCGCATGATCGACTATATGGCTGAAGACGGCATCGTGGGTCCCTACGCTGGCTCGCAGGCTCGCGAAGTGCAGATCTCGCTCGCCGACTGGGAGGCCATGCAGCGTGGGGCAGCTGAGCCGGCTGCCGAGCCCGTCAAGTCACCCGTCCCCAGTTCGCCTCCAGCCGCCAAACGCAGGTCCAACCGGATCAAACCCGAGCCAGAAGAGCTGGCGCCGGAGGAGGAGGAAATCGAGGACGTTTCGCAAGACAGCGAAGGTTCGCCCTTCGAGGCCGCTGACGAGTATGAAGAAGAGGAAGAATACGAGTACGACGAAGTCGCCGCGGACGAGGAGGAGGTCTACGACGACGAGTACGAAGACGACCACTATGGGGCGGAAAGTGCCTAAGTTGACGGCATTTACAGGACCAACAGGGCGGGCCCCTCACCCTGCAGTGCATGCCGCCTGGAGCTCACCTTCTGTCTGCCCCCCCAAGCCGATTTCTGCCCATAACGCCGGCCAACTGCAAACCGCAAAGTACACTCACAGGAGTTTCCTCGATCGGGTTGACGTTGACAGCCGATAAATCCATTCGTATCGTACACTTTTGATTTGTAACCGACTTTGATGGTCGGCTTCAGCGACCGCTGGAATCCGTCATGCCCAACAGCCTGCAGACTGTTATCGTCAGCGTTATTATTTGCATCGCCTCCTGCGGGGCTTGAGGGCATCGAGTACACAATCGACGACAACGAGCCCTGAGGCCCAGGCGGGTTTCAGGGTTTTTTTATTGTAGCCGCAAGATCTTCATCCCCCGGGAGGCTGGCTGAGCTTCCGATCCGAACGAGACGCGAAAACATGCGAGCGATCCAAATCTACGACACCACCCTCCGCGACGGAACGCAGCACGAGGGGATCAGTCTCTCCTTAGAGGACAAGCTTCAAATCACCCAGCGTTTAGACGAAATGGGATTCGACTACGTCGAAGGAGGCTACCCTCTGTCGAATGACAAAGACGTGGAGTACTTCCGCCGAGCTCAACGTCTATCGCTAAACCACACGAAAGTCTGTGCCTTCGGCATGACGCGGCGACGCGGAGTTGAGGCGGCGCAAGACCCAGGGATGCAAGCCTTGATTGGCTCGGGGGCACCGGTCTGTACCGTAGTTGGCAAGACCTGGGACTTCCACGCCACCGAGGTGCTGCGCGTCTCGCTCGAAGAGAACGTCGAAATGATCGCGGACAGCGTCGCCTTCCTCATCAACGCAGGGCGTGAGGTCATCTACGACGCCGAACACTTCTTCGACGGCTGGAAAGCGAACGCTGAATTTGCCGGCAAAACGCTCTTGGCAGCAGCCCAGGCGGGTGCCCAGCTAATCGTACTGTGCGACACCAACGGCGGCAGCATGCCCGAGGAAATCGTGGCAGGTGTCCAGGCGGCGCAGGAGGCGCTTCGCGACACCAACGTCCAGGTGGGCATCCACTGCCACAACGACTGCGAGCTGGCGGTGGCCAATTCGCTGGCCGCAGTGGACGCCGGCGCGGTGCAAGTGCAGGGGACGATCAACGGTTTCGGGGAACGGTGCGGTAACGTCGACTTGATTTCGGTCCTAGCAAACCTGGCCATCAAGAAGCAGGGCTACCAGGTCCTCGGTGGAACGAACCTCGAACACTTAACTGAACTCTCCCGCTTCGTTTACGAAACGGCGAACCTGCACCTCCGCAACCACCAACCCTTCGTCGGCCAAAGCGCCTTCGCGCACAAGGGCGGCATGCACGTCCACGCGATCGCGAGGGCGACTGAGAGCTACGAGCATATGAACCCCCACCAGGTTGGTAACGAACGCCGCATCCTGGTCAGCGAGCTGTCCGGAAGATCGAACATCATCGCGCTGACGACGAAACATCACATCGAGCACGATCGCGAGACGATGGACACGATCCTGTCGCGGGTCGTAGAGCTGGAAAACCGGGGTTACCAGTTCGAGGCGGCCGGGGCCTCTTTCGACCTGCTGGTCAAACAGTGCGCGGGGACATTTCAACCTCATTTCGACCGCATCAAGTACCACGTCGAGGTCGGCGCAGGTGAAGATGGAGAGATTCTCACCGAGGCCACCATCAAGATTCGAGTCGATGGCCAAGTCTTGCACGAGGTCGCTGAAGGGGACGGTCCAGTTAACGCGTTGGACGCAGCGCTGCGAAAAGCCCTGCATCGCAAGTTCCCCGGACTCGCGCAGATGCGGTTGGTCGACTACCGAGTGCGGGCTGTGAATTCGGAAGCCGGCACGGCAGCCCGCATTCGAGTGATGATCGAGAGCGGAGATGAATCCGATGTCTGGGGAACGATCGGAGTCAGCGAAAACATCATTGAGGCGAGTTGGCTGGCTTTGATCGACTCGATTGAATACAAGCTCTACAAGGATGAACTCGACGCCGCGCCTTGCGACCCAAGTACTACGACTTCAGCCGGTGCGCAAGTTGTTTGAACCCGCCACGCCGAACGGTGTCAATATAGGCACTCGCCAATCACATCTACGGAAAATCGATCAACTAGACTAATGACCGCATCCTTCTCTCCGGAAACCATACCGAATCGTTTCGACTACGGCGCGGCGCAAGATCGCATCTACGAGCAGTGGGAGCAGGCTGGGTACTTCAACGCGGAACCCGACCCAGACCGAGAGCCGTTCTGCATTGTGATTCCGCCACCGAACGTAACTGGTGCGCTGCACCTCGGGCATGCGCTCAACAACACCTTGCAGGACGTGTTGATTCGCCTCAAGCGGATGCAGGGACGGTCCACACTCTGGATGCCCGGCACGGACCATGCGGGCATCGCCACGCAAGCAGTTGTCGAACGTCGACTGAAGGAAGAGGAACAACAAACCCGGCACGACCTGGGCAGGGAACGCCTGGTCGAGCGAATCTGGAGTTGGAAAGAAGAATACGAGGCCCGGATCCTCGAACAACTGAAGCGAATGGGCTGCAGCTGTGACTGGCGGCGCACACGCTTCACGCTCGACGAGACCTGCGCCAGCGCCGTACGGCGGACCTTTTACGATCTGTTCGAGCAAGGGTTGATCTACCGAGGCAAACGGCTGGTCAACTGGGATACCTTTTTGCAGACCGCGGTGAGCGACGATGAAGTCTTTCATACCGCCGTCAAGGGCCACTTTTGGCACTTCCGCTATCCGGTGATCGATCCCAAACCGGGTGAACCCGAGTCGGTCACGATTGCCACGACGCGGCCCGAGACCATGCTGGGCGATACCGCGGTTGCCGTGCACCCGGACCCTGCGAGCGCTCTGGAGAAGCTGGCGGCTGAACTCGAAAGTAAGCACCGCGCAGCACCCGCCAAGGAACAAGATGCGATCGCTCAGCAGATCGATAATGTCCAGCGGCGCCGGGACTCGATGCTCGCCGCACTCGAACAACTTCGCGACATGGCGCAGGACGGACGTCGGCTGTTGCTGCCGCTGCTGGACCGCCCAATTCCCCTGATTACCGATGTGTGGGCCAAACCCGAAATGGGTAGTGGCTGCGTCAAAATCACGCCCGCACACGATCCCAACGACTACGAAGTCGGCCTGCGGCAGACGCTGCCGATGATCAACATCCTCAATTCGGACGGCACGTTGAACGACAACGCCGGCCCCTATCAGGGACTCTCGACGCAACGAGCTCGCCAACGCGTCGTTGCCGACCTCGAGGCGCGTGGACTGGTGAGCGAAATCGAGGACCGTGAAATCGACTTGGCTCACTCGGATCGCAGCAAGACGCCGATCGAACCGTATTTGGCGAATCAGTGGTTCGTCAAGATGGACCGTCTGGCGCAGTCCGCCATGGACGCTGTGACGGAACAGCGCGTCGAGATATTTCCGCAGCGTTACGCCAAGAGCTACCTCGACTGGCTTGGGGAGAAGCGCGACTGGCCGGTCAGCCGCCAGTTGTGGTGGGGGCATCGGATCCCCATCTGGTCGAAGACGATCGGCGACCGTGGCGAATTGGATTCCACGACCAAACAGCTGGACGCACTGCGCGAGGCCCATCCGGAGGAGTTCGCCTACCAGATCGAGCCACTGCGGGAGGATGGCGTCGACACCGATCCCGACTTGCCACTGGCAGTCGCCCACGCCTGCCTGCTGCGGGACGACGCGGCATCACCGCTGCAGAAGCTTCAGCAGCTGGGATTTGAGCAGGAAGCAGACGTACTCGATACGTGGTTCAGTTCTGCGCTGTGGCCTCACTCGACCCTCGGGTGGCCGGAGAACACCGCCGAGTTATCCTACTTCTACCCGACCAGCGTCCTCATCACGAGCCGCGACATCATTACGTTGTGGGTGGCCCGGATGGTGTTGACGGGGTTGAACAATATGGGCGACGTTCCTTTCCGCGAAGTCTATATCCACCCTAAGATTCTCGACGGCTATGGCGAAACGATGTCGAAGTCAAAGGGCAACGGCGTCGACCCGATTGATGTGATCGAGAAGTTCGGCCCGGACGCGTTACGGTTCGGGCTCGCCTTCCTAACGACCGAAACGCAAGACGTTCGCATGCCGGTGCAATTCGAATGTCCTCATTGCCAATCGCTGATCGATCAGACAAAGAAGAACCGCGAACTGCCGAAGATCGCCTGCCAGAAGTGCGGTGGTGAGTTCTCCACGCAGTGGGCCCGAAGCGAGCAGGAGCGTCAGCTGCCGCGCGGGCAGGTCGTGAGCGAGCGGTTCGAGCAGGCTCGGAACTTCTCCAACAAACTGTGGAATGCCTCTCGCTTCACTTTGATGCACCTCAGCGACTTCGAGCCGGATGCAGTCTCCGACGAAGAGCTGACGATCGAGGACCGGTGGATATTGAGCCGGTTGGCCACCGTGACGGGGCAGGTCACCGAGGCCCTCGAGTCTTATCACTATTCAGAAGCCACCCGGGTCCTCTACGACTTCGCATGGGATCAATTCTGTAGTTTTTATGTCGAGATGTTAAAGGACCGTTTGCAACGGCCGGATACACGGCCGGTTGCTCAGCGCGTGCTCGCGCACACGCTCGACAACCTGCTACGGCTGCTGCATCCTTTCATTCCATACATTACCGAGGATGTGTGGCAATTGCTGAACCAGGCCGCTCCACGACGAGGTTTGGATGGTGGTACGACGGCGGTGGCGAGCATCATGATCGCCCCTTGGCCGGTTGCCGACGCGGCGCGCAGCAATCCAGAAATCGAAGAGCGATTCGCCAGTTTCCAGGCAGTCCTAGGGGCCGTCCGCGAAATCCGCAGCCGCCAGAACATTTCCCCACAGGTGGAAATTCGCTTCTCGGTGAGGGCACCGCAGTCGACGTGCAACGAATTGGCGCCGTTGAGTTCCTATTTCCAAACGCTCGCCCGTGCAACGCTCGTCGAGGCCGCGCCCGGCGTGTCCGGCGAGGGTGCGCGTGCCCAGGTGAGCTTGCAGCAGATGGACGTCATCGTCGACCTCACGGGTCTGATCGACGTGTCGGCGGAGATCACCAGAAACGAGCAGCAAGAGAAGAAGTTGCAGGGGCTGATTTCCGGCAAGGAGAAGAAGCTGGCCAACGCCAACTTTGTCGAGCGGGCACCGGCCGAAGTCGTGCAAGGCGAGCGAGACAGTTTAGCGCAGCTGAAACAGCAGCTCGACCTGGTGCGATCGACATTAACGGAACTGCGTCAACAAGCGTGACAGCCCACCCGACGGCGAGCCGCAACTGAAGAAGTACATGGAAAACCAGTCTGCCTCCAAGTCGGACATGCATCAGGCTGCAAAAGCAGACGTCGAGGCCGTCAAGGCTGTCTACGACCGAATGCCGGAGTCTGTGAACGAACTGAGCGAGTTGGGACATCCACCGCTATACACAGCTGCTTTGTATCGAAACAACGACGCCGTCGAGTTCTTGCTTGCTCACGGTGCGCGCTGCGACATCTTCGCCTGTGCTTATCTCAATCGTGTATCAGACGCCAGGAGCCTCCTGCAAGAGAATCCGTCCCTGGTGAACGAACGCAGCGCCGACGGCATGACACCGTTGCACTATGCCGCCCGGGCGGGAAACGCCGACATCTCCGCTCTGCTCATCAAGCACAACGCGGATGTCAACGCGCGCGACTATGACGGCGGCACCCCGCTGCTCGAAGCGTGTCACGGCGGTCCCTGGAAACGCGAGCCGGATCAACGAACTATCGAACTACTGCTGAGTCACGCTGCGGAGATTGACCTGCATAGTGCCGCTGCGATGGGCAGAGCGGACCTGATCGAAGCGTTGCTCGACGCCGACGGAAAACTGATCGATGACCTAAACGACCGCGGCCAGACGCCAATCTACCTGGCCGCGAAGAACAACCAGCTAGAGGCAGTCAAGCTGCTCATTCGCCGCGGCGCGGATCCGAACTTGTCTGACGCGGTCGGTACCGCCGCACTTCACCGCACCTCGCAGGAGTGCAGTGACGAGCTCATTCAGTACCTCATCGACAACGGCGCCAATGCTCATGTGTGCTGCTACGCGGCATGTGGTGATGAAGACGGACTTCGGGCCGCGCTCGAACGTGCTCCGGAAGCTGCAACGGAGGTTTTCTATGAATTCTCCGCTGTTCAATACGCGATCCACTGCTGGCAGCTCGGCAGCTTGCGAATACTGCTCCAGCACGGTTGCCGCCTGACCCAAGAAGATCAACAGCACATTTTGCGAATAAGCAATAGTGACCAAGAGCTGCTCGCTGACTTGATGGAACTTTGAAACAGGCGATCGCCATGATCTCTAAGAACCTCGGGCGCACCGGACTGCCGGTAACGCAGCTGGGCTACGGCAGCATGGGTCTGCGCGGTCCTCGCACATGGGGCGTGCGCGTGGTCGAAGATGAAGCCGCTGAGCGAGTTCTCAACGCCGTGCTCGATGCCGGCATCAACTTTATCGATACCTCGCCGGACTACGGTGTCAGCGAGGAGCGGATTGGCCGCTACATCAGCACGCGTCGTAGCGAATTTTTTTTGGCAACCAAGTGCGGCTGTGTCTACAAGCAGCTGGACGATCGTCTCGAGCTGGATCATGTCTGGAATCGCGACGTCCTGGAAAGGAACATCGCCACCAGCTTGCAACGTCTGCGAACGGACTATGTCGACATTCTCCAGTTCCATGGAGGGGACGCGGAAACGCTGCAGCGCGAAGGGTTGATCGAAGCGCTGCGCGACTTCCGCGACCAGGGCCTAATTCGATTCCTGGGCATCTCCAGCTCCCTGCCGCAGTTACCGAGGCTGATTGAGCTGGACGTGTTCGACACCTTTCAAATCCCCTATTCCTGTCTGGCCCCCCACCATCAAGACTGGATTTCGCGCGCGGCAGCTACGGGTGCGGGGATCATCATCCGCGGCGGAGTCGCTCAGGGCGGCCCCGACGCGGAAATTCAACGACCGTCGCTGAACGATGTCTGGACTCGGGCCCGGCTTGACGAGCTGTTGCCGGCAGGCATGCAGCGAGCTGAGTTGATCCTGCGTTTCACCATGGGGCATCCGCATTGCCACACCACGATTGTGGGCACATGCAACTTGCGCCATCTGGCCGAAAACGTTGCGGCAGCCAAGGCGGGTCCCTTGCCAGGGGAACTTCATCAGCAGGTCGCCGCACGGGTGGCCCAGCTGGCGTCGCCTGACGATCAGAAGTAGTTGTGCCGAGCCCAGAGTCCACTCACAACCTCGTTTGCATTTCACCGGTCGGCAAACTAGGCTTTGTCTCCACAGGGGAAGAGCTGCTGCCGAGGGAGGGCGCCTGCTGAAGGGAAGGCGAAGCGGCGATGTTGCTGGGGAGGGAAGCGAAGCCGGGAGGGCAAAGCGAAGCAGGGAGGGCGAAGCTCCTGCTGAGCCTCCTCTCCAGAGGCTGCGCAGCTTTTAACTTAGTGCGTGATTTCGTCTTTCGTCACTCTCCCCTCGGGGAGAGTCGGCCCGAAGGGCCGCAGAGGGGGGGCACTCGCCGGACGCTACGCGTCGGTTTCGCTGGGGAACCGTGGGCTAACGCCCAGCGGCTGATTTGGAGCGTAGCTGAACTCGCCAGCGTAGCCGAACTCGCCAGAGTTTGGCGGACTGCATGAAAGCGTAAAAACTGCACGACTTCTCCACAGGGAGGGCGAAGCTCCTGCTGAGCCTCCTCTCCAGAGGCTGTGCAGCTTTTAACTTAGTGCGTGATTTCGTCTTTCGTCACTCTCCCCTCGGGGAGAGTCGGCCCGAAGGGCCGGAGAGGGGAGGGCACTCGCCGGACGTTACGCGGCGGTTTCGCTGGGGAACCGTGGGCTAACGCCCAGCGGCTGATTTGGAGCGTAGCTGAACTCGCCAGCGTAGCCGAACTCGCCAGAGTTTGGCGGATTGCATGAAAGCGTAAAAACTGCACGACTTCTCCACAGGGAGGGCGAAGCTCCTGCTGAGCCGGTTGCCGGAACCATCTCCCTCGTGGTCAGCTCTGTAAAAACTGAAGAACTGAGCTGCGAAGTTACGGCACACGGAGTGTGCCTACTACCTTGTACTTTGGAGAGATTAAGATGACCTTCGTTCGGGTCTCGCTGTGCGGACTTGCTCTGCTTTGGGCGCTCGCTGTTCCGGTGCAGGCTGCACCTGTGCGCGCGTTTGTCGGTGCTCGTATTCTGCCGATCGACGGAGATGAAATCGCGCGCGGAGTGCTGCTCGTCCGTGGCAAACGAGTTGCGGCTGTTGGACCTGCCGACACCGTTGACATTCCCGCAGATGCAGAGCGGATCGACCTGTCGGGACACGTGATCATGCCCGGCCTCGTCTGCACTCACAGTCACATTGGAGGCGGGCGCGCTGCAGACGGGAGCGACCCGATCCAACCCGGCGTGCGGATCTATGACGCCATCAATGTTCGGGATTCAGGTTTTCGGCGAGCCTTGGCGGGTGGACTGACAACGCTCAATATCATGCCGGGATCCGGACATCTCAGCAGTGGACAGACGGTCTATGTGAAGCTCCGCTACCACCACGGCAGCCCCAGGACGATCGACGATCTGGCTATCCGTGATACGGCCGGCAATCCGCTCGGCGGTCTGAAAATGGCAAACGGAACGAACTCGATGGACGCTCCACCGTTCCCCGGCACACGCGGCAAGTCGGCGTTTCTCGTGCGGCAGAAGTTCATCGAGGCGCGTGAGTACCACGCCAAGCTGCAGCAGGCCGGCGACGATCCCGACAAGAAACCACCGCGGGACCTGCATCTGGAGACGCTGGTCGAAGCGATGCAGGGCCAACGCGTCGTACATCACCACACCCACCGACATGACGACATTATGACTGTGTTGCGGCTGTCTCAGGAGTTTGGCTTTCGGGTAGTGCTCCATCACGTTAGCGAGGGCTGGAAAGTCGCCAGCGAGATCGCCGCAGCTGGGGCTCCCTGTTCGATGATCCTGCTCGACTCGCCTGGAGGCAAACTTGAAGCGCGCGACCTGCGGCTCGAGACAGGAAGAGTCCTCGAGGACGCAGGTGTCCGCACCGCTTTCCATACCGACGACCCCATCACCGATTCGCGGTACTTCTTGCGGATGGCGGCGATGGCGGTGCGAGCCGGCATGTCTCGTCAAGCCGCGCTCCAGGGACTAACGTTGGCCGGCGCAGAAATACTGGACCTCGACGACCGAATCGGCTCCTTGACACCGGGCAAGGACGCCGACTTCGTGATCCTGAGCGGGGACCCGTTCAGCGTCTATACTCATGTAGAACAGACTTGGATCGAAGGGGTCCGAGTGTTCGATCGCAGTGACCCGGCCGACCGGCTCTACGCGGTCGGCGGCTACGGAGCCGGGCACGATCAGTCACCTTACTTCTGCTGCTTCGACGAACAATGAACCTGACCTCCACGCCGGCTCGCAGCCGGAAGGGCATCTCATGAGGTTGACACAACCGCCGCCCCGATCGTTTCAAGCGATCCTGCTAGGCACCGCGCTCATTTTCAACGCAACGTGCGCTCAAGCACAGGTCGTGGTGCACGGCGAGTTGGTCTACACAATGGCCGGACAACCGATCGAGAATGGTGCCGTCATCGTGCAGGATGGCAAGATTGCCGCGATCGGGCAGGCGTCGCAGATCAACGTACCTGACGCAATGGAGGTGCTTCATGCCAAGGTGGTTACGCCAGGACTGATCGACGCTCGTTGTACCGTCGGTGTGTCCGGAATCCTGAACTACGATCATGACCAAGATCAGCTAGAATCCTCCGAACCGATCCAGCCCGAATTGCGGGCGCTGGACGCCTACAACGGCGCACGAAGAGCTCGTCGCTTGGGTACGGAGTTTTGGTATCACGACAATCCACACAGGACACGCCCCAGGAGAGTTGATCTCTGGCCAAACGCTGGTCACCAAGACGACGGGCAACACTGTCGAGCAAGCCGTGCTGGTCGGCGCACGCGCCGTGGCCGCCTCCCTTCACTCCAGCGCACGCAAGGGCGATACCGAATCACCCGGCACGCGCGGCAAGATGGTTGCCATGCTCCGCGCGGAGCTGATCCAGGCTCAAGAGTATCTGACCAAGCAGACTGCGGCCGATCGCAACGACGACTCGGAACCTCCTGCGCGTCAACTGCGTTTGGAAGTCCTGGGATGGGTCCTGCAGGGAGAGCTTCCCCTGCTAATCACCGCGCATCGTGCCCAGGACATCAGCAGTGCGTTGCCGGCTGGCCGACGAGTTCAAAATTCAGATTGTGGCTGGACGGCGGCGCCGAGTCCTACTTGTTGATTGACGAGATCCGTGCGGCCGGGGTCCCGGTGATTATCCACCCGACGATGGCGAGACCCCTGGGCGAGCTCGAGAACGCGTCCTTTGAAACTGCGGGGAAGCTCGCCGCGGCGGGCATACCTTTGGCCATGCAGGGTGGGTACGAACCGTATGTGCCGAAAACACGAGTCGTTCTCTTCGAGGCCGCTTTGGCCGCCGCGCACGGGCTACCTCGGGACAAAGCCCTCGCTGCGATCACAATCGATGCCGCGCGGCTACTGGGCGTCGATCAGCGAGTTGGGTCACTCGAGATCGGCAAAGACGGCGATCTAGCGCTCTACGACGGCGACCCGTTCGAATATACGACTCATTGCACCGGCGTCGTAATCGACGGCAAGGTCGTCAGCACCATCCGGCGGTAGGGCCACCCTAAGCTCCTTCGAAATTCGCTGGCTAACATAACACAGCGCGGCGTAGCCGCAACCAAAGTCCCTTCTCCTCGCCGGGGAGAAGGTGGCCGAAGGCCGGATGAGGGGGAAGCCAAAGTGAAAACTTGCGCACGGCGCGAGGACTCTGACCGTTAGTAGCATTGAGGTTGCCTTCGGCTGTTGTGAACTGGGCTCCTGTGGGAACCGGGGTCTGACTACTAACGGAACAGAATTGTACGCTAAGAGTCGGTCACTGCTTCGTTTCACGGGTGCGAGTTAGCTGGTCGGCCTTCGGCGTCTCGCTGGGGCCCAGCAAAGCAGTCGATGCGAAGCACGACCTGTCGACGCTGGCGTTCCAAAAGCGGTCCATTTTCAGAACGGATCAGTGTGGCCGGCGGGCATGCCTCCGGCACCAGGCGTAGAAACGCTCCCAGAGTGACGATCGCTTGCCTTTGGTTAGATCGAAAGTTATGGAGTAACTCCCATCGTTGTTGACCGTGACCTCATCCGCGTCGGCGAGTAGCATCTCGAATCCGGCAGACGCATCTTGTTCCGTCGCGGCTTCTGCCGCCCGATCGTCATCTGAGATGTAAACGCGATGAAAGACCGGATAATCAGGAACCTGTGAGCGAGCCGCATCCCAATAGGATTGCTCGTCGTCGTTGAGTCTTCACCAGCCCACAACTTGAATCGAATCGTGAACAACCGATAGATCACATCGCGATCATGCTTGGGGACGTCCATTAGTGCGTGAAAGTCAGGAATCTCATCGGCCCAGTAGATTCCGCCCATTGGAATCGTGCTACTCCGACGCTCGGCGTTCGGGTCGTATCTGAGAGGCTGGAGATACTTCACAGCTCCATCACTTAACATCTGGCGCCACCACTCCGAGAAAACCTTCCTTTTTCGGACGGCTACACCGTGATCTCAATACGATTGCCGTCCGGATCGACTACCACGCTCTCATAGAAGCCGTCTCCAGTCCGCCTAGGGCCATCTACCACCCGGACTCCATCACCGCGGAGGCGCTCAGTGAGATCATCCACTTCGGCCTTAGAACCAACGGAGAATGTGAGGTGGGCGTATCCAACTTGCTCGGCCGTCTTCTCTCTTCTCAGGAGGGGCCAGATCCCGCCACTGCTCCTGTTGGAAAACCGATCCATGCTCGTTAGGTTGTCGTGCGCGGGTCATACGTTCGCTCCTTGGGGGTGTGGTAATTCCCAAAGTGCAACGCGTGTGGCCCGCCTTTACCAAGACCACTTTCTGCAATCGACGCTCGCCAAGCAGGCATTGATGGCGACGATTGCCTCTACAGAACTAATGGTGCGCTATCAAAAAATGATCAAACCTACCAACTTCTGCTAGCTGACACAAGATTTTCTTACAGGGCCGAAGCAGGGTTTGACGATTCCAGAGATTGCCAACGCACTCGCCGTCAGCGAGAGGACGGTCAATTGAAGGTTCTTCGAAACAAGACTTGGACGTTCTCGACCCTTCGACAGTCTGAGGAGGGCTTGTTTTGCGCCAGTTGGACGTTGAGCTTTAACAGTGTGCTAGAGTTTAGCACCAGCCTAAAGGAGAAGCTCAATGTCGAAACGGAAGCATTTAACGCCCGATCAGAAAGTGGCGATTATACGCCGGCACCTGCTGGAGAATGTGGCGGTCTCCGATCTGTGTGACGAGTACGGCATTCATCCAACTCAGTTCTACACGTGGCAGAAACAGCTGTTCGAGAATGCCAGCTCAGCGTTTGAGCGGCGGCCGAACAAGGCAAACCAGCGGCGCACGCAAGACGCGCAGGTCAAGAAGATTGCCCAGCTCGAAGAGAAGCTGCAGAAGAAGAACGAGGTCGTGGCCGAACTTCTCGAGGAGCACGTCCAGCTAAAAAAAGAACTTGGGGAACTCTGAACGGAGTTTGGGTTCCCCATCGAATCCGCGATACCGTGGTGGACTATGTCCACTACTGGAAGGAGCGAGCCGAGATTCCGGCTAAGCAGATCCTCCGCTGGATGAAGGTCTCCGAAGGGACGTTCTACAAGTGGCGGCAGCGTTACGGCAAGGTGAACGAGCATAACGGTTGGATCCCGCGCGATCACTGGCTGGAAGAGTGGGAAAAGCGTGCCATCTTCGACTTCTATTGGGACCATCCACTGGAGGGATATCGCCGCTTGACGTACATGATGCTCGATGCGGATGTGGTGGCTGCTAGCGCCTCAAAGTGTGTATCGCGTCCTGAAGCGCGCCGGCGTACTGAATCGCCGCAACAGCAAGCCATCGCAAAAAGGTAAAGGGTTTCATCAGCCTCGTCGTCCGCACCAACATTGGCACGTCGACATTGCGTACCTGAACATTGCTGGCACGTTCTACTTCCTGTGCACGATTCTGGATGGCTATAGCCGTTTCATCGTGCACTGGGAAATCCGCGAGAAGATGGAAGAGGTAGACGTGGAAACGATCCTGCAGCGCGCTCGCGAAGAATACCCGAGTGAAACACCGCGGATCATCACGGACAACGGTCCGCAATTCATCGCCAAGGAGTTCAAGCACTTCATCCGCATCAGTGGCATGACCCATGTGAAAACATCACCTTACTATCCCCAAAGCAACGGTAAGTTGGAACGCTATCACCGCACCATCAAGTCGGAGTGCATCCGTCCCAAGACGCCGCTGTCTCTGGAGGATGCGCGTCGCGTCGTGACAACGTACGTACAGCAGTACAACGAACAGCGGCTTCACGGCGCGCTGCGATACGTGACACCACTGGACAAGCTGCTTGGTCGGGAGCAGGCGATCTTTGCGGAACGCGATCGCAAGCTTGAGGAGGCTCGCTCGCTGCGTGCACAGCGACGCGCCAACCAGCGACCGCAACTTCGTGAACGTGGCAAGGATGCTACACTGGAAGTGGACTGGGCGGAGGATACGGCTCTGCGGGGACGCAACCGGAGCGCCGACCCAGTGGCCAAGACCGAAGAGTCCGGCTCCTTGCATGGCCAAGGGGCCAGCTCTTCTGTTACTGATCCCAACTCTTCGGGATTGGCACCAAAGCGACAAATCCCAGGGGGTTTGGGGGACAGAGTCCCCCATTCAAGAAAAACTGCCGAAGGTCCTTCATCAACTTGCTAATTCAAGTACGCCGAAACTCAACGTTCCGCTGAACCACTACAGGCTGACGACCAGGAATGAATCACACTCAGCTCTCTCGTCAACATGCGAATGACCAGCGGCAGAAACTACAGTTTTCAGCAGTTGCCATGCTGTTCTGCACGTTCGGACTCTCCATGTACTTCGGGGCGATTACAGGACTCAGTAGGGCGTTGGATATTCCTCCTGGCAGACAGTCGTTCATCGTCGTAAACGACGTACCAATGGTTTTGGCTTGGTTCTTCGGACTGTTTTTTCAGTATTGGCGCCGCGCGGGGAGGAGAGCTGCACGTGTGGGGGTGTTTGCCTTCACTTTACTCATCATTGTCCAGAGGTCAGCACTCGGTATCTGGAGTGCCTCCAGAATGCTGGGAGGCGTTCCCGAACCAACCCTAATCAGCGGTTACGCCACATGGTACGCCACATTTGTGTTGCCTTGGCTGAACGCAGTTGCGTGGTGCCTTCTATTCTGGGGATTCGTAGACAACGCAGAGATTTCCGATGAAAAGTTTCGAGGAAGTGCCCACTGGGCAGTGCTGACCGTTGCCGCATCTATCGTCGCTGCGCGCTACGTCTCAAGTTATTTGTCCGCGATTGTCCCACTCTAAATGTCCGTGAGTCTGTGCCACGCGGCTCGGTCGATACTCCCGATACTCCCATGTGAAAGCAATCCGCTAATCGAGGTTGAAACGCTGCACCCACGACTCCAATCCGCGGAGGCGATCCGTGGTCCGCTAGGCAGGCTGGACTTCTTTTTGGGCTTCTTGCGATCCTTCACAACAGAACGCCGATAGTTTCTTCAATCACCAGACTCGCCTTCCAGGGGTTCGATTTTAGGGTTCTCCTTATACGACGCCCAGATCAAACAGCCTCCGAGTTTTGAAACGTTTGCGTGGCGCGCAGCGATGACGTATCGGCGAAAAGTCTTTTTCACTAGGGTGCGAGGCAGGTAATTGGATTTCGCAGCATTTCACGGGCAATCGTGCGACGCCGGTCGGCATGAGAAGGCCGTCTCTGAACGTTGTCCCAAGGTCGGTCGCTACGGTCGGTCAGCTCGTCCTTGGCTTGGTTCCAGCAGCACAGTTTGACCGGCGTGTAAACCCAGCCGTTCAAGTTCCAACAACCAATATTGGACCACACGTTTACGTACTTGTTGCTGGCCCGCTCCCCAGATTTCCTTGACGGCGCAGAAATGCTCCTCAATTGCCCAGCGTGCTGCTACGGCTTGCAGGATGTCGCGGACTTCGGCCGAGGTGTCGGTACAGAAGTAGGGCGCCCAACTACCATCGTCGAAGCGAATGATCACAGCGCGAATTGGACCACCGACCAACTCGGAAGTTGCCAGGAACGAAGCAACTCGAGCACTCGGGATTGACTTGCCCCCGATTCGGCCATCTTGCGTCCGAGCAAGTCGACCAGCGCGGGGGTCACCCCCTGATTCAGCCCCAACAACATTTCCAGAGGAAAGACGGTTCCATCGGACGCCTGCCAACCGCGGTATCCCCGCCGCCACAACGTGATCGTTCCGAACCGTGTGGCGACATACGCGTTTCACGTTTTTCGATGATTTCTGCGGTAGCCGTCACACTCAAACCACACATTGCGAGGAAGGAGTTCGGCATTTTCTGGTGCCAGTGCATTGAGCACTGATTCGACGACAAGCCGTCCCATTTCTCGTGTCAGTCCCAACAGGGCGATCTCCAAAGTGAAGAAGGATATGGCGCTCACCGGGTTGCTCAAGAATGTCCGCACGGCGCCGATCAGCTGTGGCCGCACCTGCTGAAGAGTCCTGTCGACGACCTCCTCGGCAGTTCGTTGTTGAAGATCCTCGGTTGCACCAGCCAGTCCGTAACCAATAGGATGATCCATCGGGGCGTCCTTGCTCCGCGAGTTGGGTGTTTTGCAACTCCAAATCTCGCAGAGGACGCCTCCTTTTTAGACGATCGCCAGACTCCTGCTAGCACAACAACAACTAACCACCAAAAGCTACGAAAAACTGCGCGCCAGAGAGATCACACCCGAACGGAGTCAGGCAACTAGATAGAGCATGGTACGATTCGCGATCGACCGCTGTTTACCACGGCCAGCCGCAGTGGACTCGGGGCTACTCAGATATACTCTCTATTGTGACAGTTGAAGCCGAGTAACTGCCGTAATACCACGTGTTCGATCCGACTATCTGGTATTCAACCAGACACGTGATCAGATAGTCCCCCGGCGCATAAAACGTTTTGGTCACATTGTTGCCACCCAGACCATACTTGAAATAACCATCACTCATTTGATTGCCTGTCCAGGTCTTAGTTCCTAGATCCTGATACACTTGAAAAACAGGGTGAAATCTACGCCATGTAGTTCTTATGCTCTTGACTGCTTCCCCAGACTTCACATTGACGGATCCAGCGCAGCCGAGGTCGAGGCGAGTATCTTCTGGATAACTTGTAGGCAAGTTCCACCAATTCCAAGGGTTGGTCGCCCATTCATGAGCCTTAATCACTGGATCCAGAGTCACGCTCGTCTGTGGCGAAAAAAACAATACCCCTCCTTCCCCAACTGAAGTGTATACAACGAAGTCATTCGCGTTTCCAACTGAAGCAAAGCATGCCAACAGAGCTAGACAACTCAGCGCGGATCTGTTCATTCTGTTATCTCCGATCACAGGGCAGGAAACTTCGACGCCTCAAATAACTTGGGTGTAACCGTCAACCCGCCGTTCAACATGCTAGTTGCAGCGGGGTGTGCTCTTTGAGCGGCTTTCGGTTTGAGTGTACGCGGTCGACCAGTTTGTCTCTGCGGCTGGTGAGAAACGTTCTCCAGTGGTCGCATTGAAATGCGGCTCGAACATTGAGCATGCTGCGGGCTCCTTCCAGCGTCCATCGCATCCCTCTTCGTTCCATGCGGTCTTTCACTAGGTGCCGGCACGCTCCTTCGAGCACGCCCGAGGCGATTGGATAGCCACGACGAAGATACTCGTCGTATCGCATGCGATCCGCATGCTTCTCGAAGTAGCCGCAGATCCGATTGATGCAATGCGATCCCTTCATAGATGCCACTGATCGGCGTCTCTTCCTCTCCGTTGCGGAAGACCGTGGGGAAGTGTGCCGTCGTGTTCTTGTTTCTTGGTCGAGGACGTTTTCGACGTTTCTTTGCTGTCTTGTCATCGTTGCGACCTGCTCCGCCGTGCGAAAGTGACGCTCAATCGTGTAGGCACTCGCGACCGTTGCCATCCTGCGATTCCCCGGTCGCTTCTTCGTGTGTCAAATGCCGTGAGCTTGGCCGCGTCTTCCTTGACCAACGAAACTCCTTTGCAATCTGCGGAGGCGACCTGCAATTTGGCTTCGCTCTCAGCGTCCGGCACCGGCAAACCGAGCGATGATAGGCCGCAATTCAATTCGCTTGTTCCTGCCAGCACCGTAGGTGTATTGCTGGAACGCGTGTTCTCCAAAGATGGATCGGATCCTAGTCGTTACCGTCTCGACGGATCGCCGCAGCGTTTTGCCTTCGTCGGTGGCCACTGTTTCACCCAGATCACCTTCTCCTTGCAACGAAACGAACAACTGCATTGCTTGATGGCCAATCTTGCGGACCCTTTGCCACACATCTCGTTCCGTATCGTCGAACGAGTCACCATTCCGCACTGTTAGCGGAATCATCTCGCGGAGCTGATCGCCGAGCTCGTTCAGCTGATCAAACGCCTCTTCAGAAGTAGCATTGCTCCACAAGTCGGGGTTGTCGGACGCGGTTAAATCGACGACGCTCATTCCAGCGGCCTCCTTGCCACGGTGAATCGGATTGTTGCACCCGAATCATGGCAGGAAGGCCGTTTCTTGTTCACCCAGATCTCTCAGCCCGCGCAGATTTGTGGCGGAGTGCCGGTCACACACAAATAACTTCACCAGCCCAGACTGGCATCCCGTTAGTAACGCTCGTGAACGCGAGAATGCGCAAAGAAAAACAACAAAACTTTTGAAAGCGCTGCGCATATCAGCAGAAGGCAACGTTATCATATGGAGGGCCTAAGCGAAACGAGCCGAGCATCGCAAATAGGATTGCCGCGATGCGACAAGAAACGATCGGCACAAGGACGTGGCAAGCGATGCAGGAAGTGGGAAAATTCGCAGATGACCTAGGCGAAAGGAGAAACTATCAGGAGGTTTGCCAACGGATCGCGCGGGAGCTTGACGCCTTCGAGTGGCACGATGATCACACAGTGGTTAGCGTTCTCACAAAGATGATCCTCCGTCACGGGCGCGAACCAACTCAGTACACCCGGTCAAGGATTCAACAGGCCATTCGCTGGATCGATCAGGATGTAGTTCGATCACTTCAAGCGACTGAGACCAGTGATGAGCCGGTTGCGCGCTGTTCTTCAGGTGCAAGAGAAGCAATTGATCACTTGTTAGCGAGCCTCAGCGAGTTCAGTCAGTCAGAGAGAGATGGAATGTACCGGCTTTTGGAGCGCGCGGGAATTGAGGCTCCAGCAGCTCGGCACGTCGGGCGGCGCGCAGAGTATATTCAAATGTCTCAGGCACGAGAGCGCGCTCGGCGGGTCATGTTGCTGACTTAGCCCGCATTATTCACGAGTCGTCTTGATGTTAGATAGAACCATCGCATGAGCTTCTGCGTCTATAGGGGTGAAACAACAGAATCCCTTTTCACGGAAGGATCACGCGATGGGTGAAAGGTCAAAGTACTCTCTTTGAACCGGAATTCAATCGGTCGATCAAAGTGCAAACGTCCGAGCAGAGGATTACTTCCCATGCCGGAGCAGTTTTGCTGCGGGAGCTCGATCACCAACTGGGGCTTTTGGAATCATTGAGTGAACGGGTGACCGATCCCCGCAATCCCGACAAGATTCGCTACACTGCCACCGAGCTCTTGCGGGAACGTATTTATGCCTTGGCACTGGGCGGCAAGTACCAGGATGACCTCGACCGTCTGGCCCATGATCCGGCGATGCGGATGGCAACTTGGGATCGGCCAGGCCAGGAAGTGCTCGAGCAGCGTCTGGCCAGTCAGCCCACTCAGTCACGATTGATCGATTGGTTGGCATTTCCCGAAAACCGGGAAATGCTCCGCGAGGGTCTCTTCGATTGGACACATCGCCACCTCCGCGGCACCGGTGTCGCTGGAGACCACGCGGTGATGCGAGCCACCATCGACGTGGACAGTTTTCCCATCGTGGTTCACGAACAGCAACAAGGTAGCAGCTACAACGGTTACTATGGCGATACGGTTTACCATCCCCAGGTGGCCAGTTTCTCCGTGCACGGCGACTACGATAGCACTCGCCAAGGCCATCGCTTGGGCAATGGTTTCATCCATGCGACGCTCAGGCAAGGACAAGTTCACACCGCTCAGGGAGCACGGCGATTCATCCAGCGTGTGATTCAGCAGGCTCGTCAGATGGCGCGAAGCTTCGATCTGCGATTGGACGCGGGCTACACGATCGGTAGCGTGATGGATCATTTGAGCGAGCAAAAAGTGCGGTTTTGTGGCCGTTTGAAGAAGAACCCGCGGTTGGTTGGTTTGGCCGAACCCCACCTTTCCCGGCCACCTGGGCGTCCACCGGCGGGCGGCTACGAATACGTGGTCGAACTCGGCAAACACCAAGCCCAAGGTTGGCGGCATGCACAGCGTCTGATTCTGGTGGTCGTGGATCAACCCGACCCCTGCACCGGACAACTCAACCTGATGCCGCGTTTCTTCTTTCTGATCACGAATTGGCCGAGGACCCTTCGCGGCGGTGAACAAGTATTGGCCGACTATCGCAAGCGGGGCACGTTCGCGGATCGCCTGGGTGAAATCCAAGAAGCGATCGGCCCCTCACCTTTCATCACGCGAATTTGGCAAGAACGAAGTCACGATGTTGTTGGCCATGTTGGCTTTCAACATCACCTCCATGTTGCGCAATGAGTTCGAGGATGCCCTCGGTGGCTGCTGGGACCTCCATCGATTCCAGCAGTCGGTGTTGCGAGCGGGCGGCCTGGTGACCAAGCACGCGCGTCGATTATGGCTCCGCATCGAGCACAGCGTCGGTTCCTTCTGGAAAGTCATGACCAAGCGAATTGGCCAACTTCGCCTCCCTTCACGCTGGAAGTCACCTCTTGGCGCCCGCCATCGCGACTGGGTTCCGCCACCGCCGCACGCGCATCTGGAGTTGATTCTCAATGACTGATCTCTTCGTTCACTTTCCGTTTGACCACGCGCCATTGGGGCGAAGGGGGCGGTCCTCGCTCAGCCAAGCCAACGTGGTGTTCCTCTGCCCTTGCTTCTCCAAAGGACCCGCGTCATGAATAACTCCGGCTTAGAAACGGCCCCCCTGAATCATTTCGGCCTAAGCGATTGTGCCGAGCGGTGTTAGAGCACCGAGACACAGGGGGGCCACTGTATATCTAACTGGATGGACGATCTCCGTCTCGTAACGTATAGCTATCCTGGGCAGTTGTTCTTCGCAAAGCTTTCCGAGTTATTGCCCCGCAGTATCCATCTTAGCCTCAGGCAAGATAACAGTACCCAATGAAGGGCCGAGAGGAATCGGGGCTTCAAACAAACACTCAATGACGTGGTGCCGATGGTCAACGCCGTTCAGCTTGTCGATAAGGAACGCACACAGCTGACATGCTGGCGGCGGCAAATCGTTGGCAGCCTCACTTGCCTTGCCAGAGACGAAGCGACGGTTAGTTCCGTAAAAGTGGTGAACTAAAACGGGCTGGAGTTGTTGTGCCAAACGCAACGCTGTCGCACTGCCAACGAGGGTAGTCTTTCAGCATATTGCTGTAATCGCCAAATAGACCAAGATGCGCCGCTCCAGTGTCATAAGGAAAGGCATAAGACAGACTGGCAAGAATTCCTGGCTTGAAGACCAGTACGACGGAGGCCGACAACTCGCTGTCGCTTGGGTCGGAAGTCGGTCGGTGCCCAGGCAACCCATAATGCATGAAGACGACATCACGTTTCAGAGCAGGGCAGTTGTGCGGACGCAACTCGTTGTCTTCAACGATGGAATCAATATGGCTGCACTCAGTGGTGTGGCACAGCGGGAGCAAGAGCGGCAATGATCTGGGCGATTGCAGCTGTGCAATCACAGCTTGAAGAGAATCTGGACACTGTTGACTTGCCATTTCACTGTCGGATTATCAGTCGCTGTGGCGGGACAAGAGCAGTCGATTTCCCGCTAGTTAGCTCGTCCCAATTCAGTCATGTTCTAAGCCTGAGGCAGCTCCGACTCGAAACCCGGTGATCGCGTTCGGCGGGTGTTGAATCGCCCACAGCGACGTATTTTGCCACCGTTTCCGGTAGACGCCCATCAGGCTGGCGATTTGCCGCTTTGAATGACCGGCTGGTGAAGAGCATTTGTCCTGTTGACGTCGGTCATGTCGAGTCGTCCGACTCTAGTTTTGTACAGCATGCGTTCAGTCACGGGCCTAGTTTAACGGGGGTTAACAACTCAAGCCACTCAACTTGACAATTCCGGGACGAGTCATTGACGATGGTAATGGATGCTCCTACTCCAGGTCATGTATGTTCCCGGTAGTGGGCTTTGCGGAAACGGCCATGTTGGTGATTTGATGTTGCAGGCTGACTTGAGTGTTCAAACGTCTTGTTAGACGGACGAGGTTCGGGCCCTCACCCGGCCACAACGTCGGTCGTAGACTTGTGCCGACGCGGTTGTCGTTAGTGACCTCGGTCGAACCCCGACATTTGTAGTTTTTTGTCAATCAAAAACTACCAGGCAACTGACGCATCCAAGAGCCTCGGTCCGTCGCGTGGGAGAGTGGATTTTGACGCACGGGTGAAACTCACGTGAAACTCACCCGTGCGAGTTGCGCCGGCGAACAACTCGCGTCGGTGGAATCTGGTGGAATCGACACGTGCAGGGTGGGAGTAGCCTCCCGGCCAACCCCGTGTTGTCGCTTTGACGACACGTGATTGAGTGGCTCACCAGTTCGCGCAGCTGCTCTTGAGGCAGATTTACCAAACTTCCGAATCTCCATCGGCCAAAGTGTCCGATGCAGATTGTGCTAATTGCTACGACGCTTCATCGTCCGGCGCGATTGCCGACTTTCCCACTAGTCGTTTTCCGGAGAATTCTCGACGCAGAACACCGTAGCGCTCGGAGTTTGTGCATGCTCGGTGAGCATCCCGAGGCATCGTTTTCTGGGGGCTCGGGGCTCGATGTGACCCTAAATTAACGTACAATTCTGTTCCGTTAGTAGTCAGACCCCGAACCGTGGGCTGACGCCGGCTAACGCCCAGCGGCTGATGTTGTAGGGCTCACGGAGTGGGCCTGCTACTTTACGGCCCGGTAACGGACACTGCGAATCGCCCCCGTCGTATTCCAGGTCGCGAGACCGACTGGAAGGCACGGCTTCATCTCCTCGCTCGCCGCCAGCTTCTGGCCCTCAGTCGCCAAGTCAATAATCTGCTTGTCGTCAGCCCAGACACGCACGTGGGTCTTGGTCACCTGGACACGAAACTTGTACCAGCGGTCCTGTTCAAAGCGGATCGCTTGCGCTGTTGTGTTGTCGATCGCGTAGCGGCCGTTGATGCAAGACAAACCAACCACCCAGCCACCCCAGCCACCTAGGATCAAAGTCAGTGACCCCTCTTGCACGGGAAAGGTCAGTCCACAAAAGAAGTCTTCACCTGCGACTCGTTTGCCCTCCAGAACCAGCTCGAAGTTGGTGGTCGGGAAATCCCCTGTCCACCGCACCCCCGTCGCCGGTTTCCCTGTTTCCAAAACAAGAGACCCGTCCCGGACCACAACGTTCCCTGCTTGAGAGAACTCGCCCGACTCGATCACTTCCCACTTGTCTAGAGAACGACCGTCGAACAGCACTTGCCAGTCGCGCTCTGCCCCGGGGGATTGCACTGGGGCAGCCATCCAGGTGAGTGAGAACAACCACAACACCGGCAACCGAGAGCGGAAGTGACACGTCGTTGACATGAGATTTTCCTTGACGTTCCTCATTCGACATTCGACAGTCAAAACTCGCTGCCCGGGTAGTCGGCAGTTTACCATGGCGAGGGGCTACGCCGTTAAGGCTTTCCCGGCGGGGCGCCGCTATCCGATCCTAACCGAACTCGCCAGCGTAGCCGAACTCACCGGAACGTAGCCGAACTCGCCAGCGTAGCCGAACTCGCGCGTGAGCCGCAGGCTCACGGGCTTAGTCATAAACGGTGCGGATGTCACTGGGCATCCAAATCCTACCTGTGCGGGTCCGTACCTGGACAGAAATCGTTCCCCGAACTCCGAAAGGAGGTAAGTAGCTAGTTCGACTGTTTTAGATTTGTCTTTTGTTAACATTCAAGGGAGCCAATCGTTTACGTCGTTTCCAGTGGTACAAGCGAGCTAGTTCGTTTCGCTTCAGCCACTCCTCGCTTTCCCAAAGAACGTGGGAGAGCGTACCGCATTCGAATCGTTTGTGAATGATTGATGCGACACCCTCTTGGATTTGTTGAACGGTGATCGCTGGCGTCCATTTTTTTCCCCCGCCGGGCTTCCGTGACTAAGAACCAAGTGGCGATGAGCGAGAGTGTCTGATGGTGATGCCAGCCGATCCAGTTGCGAACCTCGTAGTCCGCCAGGCCGGCTTCACTCTTGGCTCGTTGAATACATTCTTCGATTCGATGTTCAGCCTTTGCCACACGTGCGAATTCACTCAATTGCGTTTCAACGTTCGCATTGGAAAGGTAGTAATCTGTTTTGACGACAGTTTGATCATCGCGGTCTCTGTAACGGATCACGACCAATACTTCTTCGTGTCCTTCTTGTCGTTTGTCGGTACGCCCCACAACGCTACGTTTCACGGCCTCAATGATCAGTGGGCCTTTCGCGCCGTCGCGCACGTCGATCTCCGTCCATTCGCTGTCGCTGAGAGACGAAGCCCACTTGTCAACTCGCAGCCAAGGACGTTTGGGATGTCTGCCACGACCGGAATACGGAGGTGGGTCGGCGTGCAGATCACGAATCAAAGTGTTCGACGCGACAGACAGGAGGTATTGTTCGTCCATGTTGTTCAAACGGCGGCGAAACCAGTATGGACGGCCCATCTCGTCATCACCGGCAATCCACTCATGTGGCAGCTGATCAGCGTGTTCTTGCAGCATCTCCAAGCACAACTGGTGTCGCGTACGATACCGGGTTCCTTTGGGGATTCCTGCCTTCTTTCGCCGCTTCGGATCTTTTGTCCATTCCTTGGGAAGATACAATCGCGTATCCACCAATGCATGCTCTTCGCTCGACGCGTATCCCATGTAAACGGCCACTTGGCAGTTGTCGACCTTTCCCAGGCGACCACACCACTGACGCGCAACGCCGACCGAGCCCTTCCCCGACTTCGGAAATCCGGAAGGGTCGAAAACGATCACACCGTCTTCTGTGCCCAACTGCTGACCCACTTGGCGGACCAGCTCTTTGCGCAGCGGTTTATCATCCCAGCCGGAGACACCAATAAACCATTGCAGCGGCATTCGTTCTTGTTCGAAACGATAAGCAATCGACTCCGTGTTCTTTGCATCGAGATCGGAAAGCAAGCCTTGGACAAACGTCTGAGCATGCTCTACTTGTTCTCGACGCACCAAGTTCTCGACAAAGGGTGCCATAAACCGCTCCAACCGCGGTATCACCTGTTCAAAGACCCGGGGATCCACAGAGCACTCATCCAACAACTCCTGCTTCCGTGTCTCGTATATCGCTTCCATGCGACCGCTCCTTCCGTGTGAATTGGCATGGCCACAAACAGCAGAAGGTGCTAATAGGAAATCACTTAGAATTCGTCAATAGAAGTGCAACAGTCGAACTAGTACCAGATTAATTAATGGTAACGAAGGAGCCAGGGAGCGATACCTGGGGGGCGGCGTGTTTCGGCCTAGGCGGGGTGCCAACCTCCGCGAGTCGGTGAAGCACGGGGAGCCCAACAACTCGAAGAGCTCCTCGCATGGAGATGGGTACGGTTAGTCGCCATGCGGACGCTAGGGTGGTTGATGTCGTCGCCTCGGGAAAATGGCTCGTGAGTTGACCGGTGAGGTCCCCCACCGCCCAGCACATAGGGCTGGTAAGTCTGACCATAAGTCGGTGACGAAAGGAAGGACAACGCGATGGATGAGGAGCAGAGGTACCTCCAAACCTCGAAGACCCCCTCGGGGACTACAGCAGAGCCGGAGTAACGACAGCAAGGGCTGATCGTGAAAGGCAAAACCTGAGAGAGCGAGATGAGAAGTCGTCTGTCCGACGGGACAATCTGCATATGCGAGCAGTTAGCACATCGTCTGCGGCCGCCAAATCGGCCTGCCCGTGCGTTCCGCCCGGGAAACACGATGGGGCGAGCAATGGGCTCACCAGGCTAAGAACACTCGCCAATGGCGGCGATGAAACGTCTCGCGGTTACAAGCGTGAGGAGGCCCACATGGCCAAGAAACGCAAAGTGCATTCATTGACCGGGAGGATCACTCTCAAGTTGATGAATGTGGCTTGGAAAGCGGTGAAACGCAACCGTGGGGCTGCGGGCATCGATAAGGTGAGCGTACAGATGTTTAACGCCAACCTCCACGAGAACTTGCAGGCTCTGATGCGAGACTTGAAGAAAGGCAACTTTCAACCCAAGCCTCTGAGAAGAGTCTACATTCCCAAAGACCCAAGCGGAAAAAAGCTTCGCCCACTAGGCATTCCGGCTATCCGAGATCGAATCGCTCAAGAAGTGATACGTAGGCTTCTCGAGCCGATCTTCGAGCCGCTGTTTCACGACAATTCCTTCGGATTTCGTCCTGGGCGAAACTGCCACCAGGCAGTCGAGCGGGTGCTGAAGTACCACAAACAGGGATACCGGGTCACACTAGACGCCGATATCTCGGGGTTCTTCGATCAGATACCGCATCGAGTCATCATGGAAGGCCTCGCCCGCGAAGTGGCGGATAGGAACATTTTACGGCTGGTAGAGAAATTTCTACGAGCTGGCGTGATGGAAAACGGAGTCTTCAAACCAACTAACATTGGGACTCCTCAAGGGGGTGTAGTCGCTCCTCCAACGATATTGCAAACACGGGCGGTTTGTTCGATAGGTTGATCCCGAGAAAGAGTCTTCGGCCATGTTATGGCGAAGGCTGGACACCGCCGTAACTGGAATCTCAGCTTCGGGTTGCGGCGGTAAGCAAGCCCTTGTGCCGGGAGCAATCACATGGATGGACCACGGAATCATGCTCGCAATGATGTCACAGCAGTCGTAGCAAGGGAATTCGAGCCGACTCGAATTGAACATCAACTGCTTGCCCAAACTTTCGACCTCGTCTGCAAGGGAGTGATCGACTCGCAGGAAGCTTCAACGAACTCGGCAATGACAAATCACACAACGACAAGCGCGGCTAGACATCTTCCGGCTGGGGTGGATGGTGCGAGGAGGCGTGCAGCATGACAACTCGTTCCGCAGCTGACGCGTCCGTAGCTTCAGTAAGTCGCGTGGCAATCTACGCCCGCGTCTCGTCAGATCAACAGGCTCAGGAGCAAACGATCGAAAGCCAAGTGACCGCACTTCGCGAGCGTGTTGAACATGACGGTCATACACTCGACGATGAGCTGTGCTTTCTTGATGACGGAGTAAGCGGCTCAACATTGAAACGACCAGCGCTTGAACAGTTACGCGACATAGCGTATGTCGGTGGCTTCCAGAAACTCTATGTCCACTCGCCGGATCGACTCGCCCGACGTTACGCATATCAAGTGTTGCTGGTGGACGAACTGGCGAAGCATGGTGTCGAGATCGAATTCCTCAACCGCGCAATCGGTGTCAGTCCAGAGGAAGACTTGCTGTTGCAGATGCAAGGGATGTTTGCCGAGTACGAGCGCGCCAAGATCATGGAACGCAGCCGTCGTGGCAAGCGTCATGCGGCGACTCGAGGAAGTGTCAACGTCCTTTCAAACGCACCGTATGGTTACCGTTATATCTCCAAGCGGGATGGTGGTGGCGCCGCGTCGTATCAGATCAACGAAGAGCAATCCTCTGTGCCAGCGATTGTCTCAGAAGAGCTGTTCGCTGCTGTCGATCAGCAACTTGCTGATAATCGTCAGCGAGGTCGCGAACGCAAACGCGGTGCTCGTTACCTTTTACAAGGCCTCTTGGAGTGCGAGTGCTGCGGCTACGCATACTATGGCAAGAGGGTCAGCCGCAGCGCAGCCAAGGGGAAGGTTCCTTACGCCTACTATCGATGTGTCGGGACGGATGCCTATCGTTTCGGCGGCAAGCGAGTTTGTCAGAACAAACAGATACGCACCGACAAACTCGACTTCGCTGTCTGGGAGGATGCCTGCGAGCTACTGCGCAATCCGAAGCTGCTTCGCAAGGAATACAAACGGCGTTTATCGACGCCAGCAAGTTCTTCCAGTGAACGATCGCTGAAGAAGCAAATCTCCAACGCACAGCAGACCGTCAATCGACTAATCGATGCGTATTCAGATGGGGTCCTGACACGTAAGGAGTTCGACCCGAGGATCGAACGAGCAAGGAAGCGACTGAATGACCTCGAAACGCAACTGTCCGATCTTCAGACCGAGACGCGCGAGCAAACAACTTTGCGCGAAGCGTTGGCATGTTTGGACAGCTTTGCAGACAGCGTCAGCTCTAATCTGGATGCCGCGGACTGGACAACAAAGAGAGAAATCCTCCGTACATTGATCGCTCGTGTCGTGATCGAGCCCAATCAGATTCGAGTCGTGTACCGCATCAACTTCCCCCTTTTTGCGAAGAAAGCTAGCAAAGCTGGTGGCGAAGAAGTTTTGCACTTTTGTTGGAGGAGCGGTTTCGCCACTGTTGGCAAACATCGCCCTCAACCATCTCGACTGGAGGTTACACGAAGCCGGCTACCGTTTCGTACGGTACGCAGATGACTTCGTGGTAGTCTGCCGGACACGTCGGCAGGCGGAACAAGCAATGACAACGGTCGAGGAAGCGGTGAGTGAACTGGGGCTGACACTCAGTCCCGAGAAAACGAAGCTGGCAACCTACGGAAAAGGGTACGAGTTCCTAGGGTTCCACCTATCGTCACGGTCACGGCGAATGCGATCAAAGTCCGAGCTGAAATTCAAAACCAAAATCCGTGAATTGACCAAACGCCACCACAATCTGGACGCCGAAGTCGTCAAGAAACTGAACCAGGTGATTCGAGGAACGGCAAATTACTTTGCCACCAGCTTCTCCACATGTCTTCGCCACTTTTTGGCGTTAGATAAATGGATTCGCATGCGAATCCGGTGTATGAAGCTGAAGAGGAAGAGTTGCCATGACAACTACAAGCTAAGGATGGTGTACTTTGAGAAACTTGGACTGCTGAAACTAAGCGACTTTGCAAGGGCGGCTCTGTGTAAGCACGCGGCGTAACTCCTCGATCGGGGCACGCTCTCGGGGGTCGCCCGGTGCGAGAAAGACGCACGCCGGTAAATGGAGGGAAATGACCCTCTTGCGACAACGGGGAGGCGGTGGCTGGGCTTACCACCCAGCCTCCGCTTTACCCACTCAGAGTTTGGCGTTTGGTGGACTCCCGATTCGTCCAAATTCTGGCGAATTCGGCTACGAGCAAATAGGCCACCGGCTGAGAACGATGCGTCCCCTATCCGAAGTCGTACATCGCCGTCGTGGCGCCGCGCGCATCATCCGCTGTGACGAATCACCGCCAGCTTATCGTCGCTCAGGTAGCCGTAGCGGTTGATCCAGCAGCCGGCGGAACTGGCCTGACACGCGGCCACCAGACGGCTTCGAAAGTCCTCCACCGGCCCGTAACCATGAACCAACGCATACACCGGAGTGTCCGCCGCCGCCCGACAAGCCAATTCGATCTTGCGACGTTGCGACGCCGGACTGACTCCATGCGGTTCATCGGGTCCTGGGTAGGCATAGCGGTGCGGCTCCAGCGGAGCGGGCGCATCCACGATGTCCAGAATTTGCAGCAGCGCACGCACGAGCGACGCCGGGTCCAGGTGCGGGTTGTGGTTCAGCAACTGGTCGCAGTAGAAACGGAACATCATCTTCCAGTGCATCCCGTACAGCTTGATTGCCAATCCCGAACAGTGCCGCGCGGCATGACGATAGGTCGTTGCACCAGATGCCAGCGACCACGGCCAAGGAAAAAAGTTCGCCACCAAACCGATGTCTGGCCGGCCAGCATCGTCGATCGTTTGGCGGAAACCTCGCAGCAGCTCGTCCACCAACGCCGCTTTGAAACGCACGTGCTCCACAACACCGGGATACTCCAAGCAGACGTGGGCCAGGATGTAGCTCCAGTTCGAATCGTCCTCACCATGCACTCGCAGCAATTCGCTTAAGCTGCCATGCAGCTGCCGATAAAGACGGCTCATGTCGTGCTGCATCCGCTCAAAGTCGAAGCCAAGCCGTACTGCGGCTGTGCGCGCATGAGATGAAAAATCGACAAACATGTCGTCCAGCGAGTACGGCGGGTACTCTGGCCAGTCGACGCGGATCGCATCGAGGCCTGGATACTGCTGGCACAGATCTCGGAGCAGCGCGTGTTGATAGGCAATGATCTGGGGACTGGCCAGGCTGCCGTTGTTGGCAACGCGACCTGGAGGTATCCGACCGTCGGGTAGGTGAGGTTGGTCTTCATCTTGCGGGCCACCAAACTGCACTCGATAGCCTGGCGGAATCGCCGCCTGTACTTGAAAGGACGTTTTGATCTCTCGCTGCCGCGCGGCGGTGAGGAACTCGTGAATGACAGCGCCTGCGCGGTGGGTCAATTCGTCCGGTGGGGGTGGTTGATAGCGCAGTCCTTCGTACAGCTTGAGGTCTGGGTTGAAGCTGGGTGCCGTCCGCACCCACAATTCCCGCTTACCCCAGAGCTCCCGGTCCAACTCCCGCACATCACCCGCACCGGCGTCGATAGGGGGCTCTCGAGATCCGCGCTCGGAATCGGTCGGCTCCATGACGTAGGGCGAGGTCGCGACCTCGCCGACACCCGCAGCCTGGAGACGATCCAGAACCCCTTCCACCGATTCGTATTGCAGATATTCGGGGAGGACCGTCACGCCAATCATCGCACACCAATTACCGGTCGTCCGTCGTTCTGGGGCCTGCCGTCATCCCGCACTCAAGCATCCATCGATGGTAGAATTCTCGTTGGTCCTGTTCAAGTCATCCTCATCATCAAACCCATCACCGCCAATGATGCAGAATGCCCACTCGAGGCGCCCACTCCCGCGCTGGAAACGCGCTCTGTTCCGATGCTTGGCGGTCGTCTTGCCGATCCTGGGGTTGGAGGCTGCTGCTCGGATCTACTGGGTGCAGTTCATAGACGGTCACAAGAGCGATTCACAGCTGTATCAGGAGGCGCTCGGCGAAAAAGTGCTGGACGACGAAGTACCCTATCAGTTTTTTCCCAATCGGGAATTCGTCGTTGCACAGACCCCCACCAAGACGAACAACCTCCGTCTCCGCGGGGACTACGACGTCGATCCGGACCAAGACTTCGAAGGCACACGGATCATGTGCATCGGAGACTCGGTCACATTTGGCTACTGTGTCAGCGGCAATCCAGCGGCGTATCCTGCGGTATTGGAGAGCACACTCCAGCAGCGCGGCGTCCAATGCCAGGTACTCAATGCAGGCATGCCGCGTTTTCGAATGCAGCATTTAGCGAAGTTCTTCGACGACCAGCTGCGCCACTACGATCCCGACTTTCTTGTCATCCTGGGCGGCTGGAACAACGCCAACGATCACGTACTACGGCCTACCGGTGACCGCAGCTGGAAGTCGATCCTCGAGCAAAACTGGTATCTACTCAAGGTCGTACGGCATTCGGAGATTCTGCCGCAGCTGGGCGGGCGGCAGCACATCCCAGCGGTTGTGGAAGCCGCTGGCATTCTGGAATATGGCGACGCGCTCGAACAGCTCATTCAGTTGGCCCGACAGTCTGGAGCCGAACCAGTCCTCTGTACCTTGCCCCACTTCTTTCACAACCTCAACGACCAAGCCGCGCGTGACAAAGCTGCCACGTTCACACCTCTAGGCACTCTCACACAGCTGGCCGAAACTGCGGACGCAATGAACGAGCAGATCCATCACTTAGGTCAGCGCGTCGGTGTGCCGGTTATCGAGCTGGATGGCATCGACGACCATATCCAATTCGGCGACGCGATCCACCCCAACGACGACGGCTCAGCGATGATTGCAGAGCTCGTCGCAGCCTACCTTCTGCAAAACAAATTGGTCGCCCAGCATTGAGGAGTAGGCCGGAACAAAAAAGAAAGTAGAAAGTAGAAAGTAGGCCGGAACAAGCGGCGTGAAAAGCCGTCCATCCGCTCGCGATTTCCCCGCCGCGCCGTTCCGGCAGCACCGAGTAACGCTCAACATCAAACACGTCGAACCGCATGCAGCCGGAACGGCGCGGCGGGGACGTCCTGCGAACATTCGGCATCTGTGCCGCCGCTGGTTCCGGCCTACGACTCTGCCGCCGCTCGGCCCGGCCTGCTGGTTGCTAAGAAAACCGGATGCTAACGCATTCCGGCTGATTGGCACGAACCGTCAATTGCCAGCGGTCAACCGCCCGCGCAGCGGGCCTACTCACCACCCGGCGCAGCCGGTGCCACCCATTGTGGGTACCTGCCTTGGCTGAGCGGCGGCGGGCTCGTATGCAGACGGCTGACAACGGGCCTCGGATTGCGGCGATTTGAATCACGCCGCGCCGCATCAGCGTATGCGGCGTCCGGCCAAGGCCCTTCGGACAGGTAGACTTGGTTGTAGCCCAGCAACGAGCCCTTTTGAAAATGCACGTTCTTGACAGCCATGGTGTATTCGATCAGCGATCGATAGTATCTCGCCTCCGCGTCGGCCAACCGTCGCTGCGCGTCCAACAACTGATCTAACAGTCGGCTCTTATCTTGCTGGTCAGCATCTGCGTAGTTGCTTTCCAATGCTGCAAGTTGATCCTTGGCAGCCTGGCGGCGGTTGTAGTTGGCTTGCGACGTGAGAAATCCGCGCTCGATCTCGGCATAGGCCGAACTCAGGTCGTGAGCGACTTCCTGCTCTTGCTCGTGCAAGATAGCGCGAGCCCGTGACACCAGCAGCTCGGCGTGCCGCACCGCCGCGTGAGCCTTGCGGTAGCCGAAGGGCAGACTGACCTCGACTCCCAACTGCCACTCTTGATAGTCACCGCCGGTCAGCTCCTCATAGGCATTGTCGAACATGCCTTGCCGCGTGGGGTTGATCAGATGGTGCCCGAGCCCACGAAAGCGGTAACGGCCAACCGCATCGACACGCGGAAGCAGGAAGTTGTGCGCTGCGATCAACTCCAATTCTCGTCGTTGCACCCACCATTTCTGCCGGCGAAGTTCCGCGCGGCGGATGAGCGCCTCGGCCAGCACTTCTTCCCAGTTGAAGATTACTTTGGCAATCAGCGGTTCATCGGCGGGACGAATCAGTCGACCATCGTTAACCGGGACTCCCAACAGTAAACGCAGCCGGCGCTCGGCCGCGTGGATGCCACCGGCACCCCTAAACGTGGCCGTGCGAACCCGGTCTTGCACGCGGCCTGCCAGGGAGTTTTGAACCTCTTCTTCAAAACGAAAAAACTGCTCGCGGGCTCGCGCTTCTTTGTCCGCTTCTCCGCCCCTCCGGCCGGTCTCGAACAAGGCGTTGATATGTTGCCACGTTTCCAACGCTCGGTCCCGAGCCCCGACCTTGGCATCGAGCTCTCGGTAAGCGTAATACAGTTCCCAATAGGCGTTCTCGGTGTCGTTGACCAAATTACGGACACCGATCTCAAAGTCGGCCAAGCTGACGTCCGTGTTCAAGCGGGCAATCAACACGCCATTCATAACTCCAGGAATCGCGTGGGGACCGGCGATCTGGTTGAAGTCGACACCCGCACCTTGCAACAACGGTTGACGGAACTCGCCCTCCAACTGGACGGTCCACGGGAGGTTGGGATCCGCGTTTCCAGGCGAGTTGTTGAGGTCGTAGTCGACGATTTTTCGAAGGGCGACATTGCCGCCGGTGCCAGTCGTCTTCGAAATCTGGGCCTGATAAGAGTGCAGGTCTTGCTGAAGTAGTCTTGTCCCTCCCCCAAAGAAGACGTTGTTCAGTGGCCGATCGTTGTTCTCGAAGAAGATCCCCGTCTCGAACGAAGCGTCAAACGCACTAAGCGCCGCCTCAACACCCTGACGTGGATCCACATCGGCAATCGCAGGACCGTGGATCGTCCTTACATTGTCAGGGGATTGTAGCACCAGCCCACCTAAATCACGCAGCACGTCGGAATGAGCTAGGGCCAGCTGTATCGCCTCGGTGAGCGACAGGTCCCAATACCCTAGCGGGGTGTCGTTCAACGTAATGGGCGGTGGCAGAGTCACAACTCGGTCGGATGTCTCGGCAACGACATCCGGAGATTCGATCTGCAGCGCGGCCGACTTGTAGTGCTCTAGTTCGGGGTCCAACCAGAGGTCACTAGAGCGCGGACCGAGACAGCCCGAGATACCGACCAACGCGGCCGCAGCCCAGACCAGCCAGCGTCGCTGGCGCCGCTGGCGTCCGATCAAGTGGTTGAACTTGTCTGAGAACATTGGGAGAGCCACTTCTGACAGAGCACCCAACCCGTAAGGCCAAACTAACTGCGCACCTCTTCCCTTCTTCGTCTGTCATCGGCATAAGCACAATCGATATGACTGGTTTTTCCGTTATAACCGGCACATTTTTCCATGCCGTCGGGTGGCAGAACCGCGCGTCCGTAAGAAGTGCCGCTTGGCCTGGTAGCCGAATTCGCCAGAATTTGGCACGAATCGACAGTTCCACCAAACTCTGGCGAGTTCGGCTACGCTCAATGGCGCCCCCTCGCTGACTCCCTTTGGTGTTGCCCTGTCGGCGCAATCGGAACCCGAAGCGTAAGCGAGGGAACAACTTGCATTGGTACACCAACTCCCCTCGCTGACGCGTCGGGTTACGAAATGGAGGTCCACCAAACTCTGGCGAGTTCGGCTACGCTCAATGGCGCCCCCCTCGCCTATCTCTCTTTGATGTTGCCCTGTTGGCTCAATCGGAACCCGAAAGCGTAAGCGAGGGAACAACTTGCAATGATGCATCAACTCCCCTCGCTGACGCTTCGGGTTACGAACGAGGTGACCCGCACCAATGGGCCGTTGGGGCACCAACTGGGGCCCGCGATTTTCCGGGTGCCAATTCCGTTCACAGCTATACTGAAGGCATGGCTAGCTACGCCTCCCAAGAGCAACGTGCCGCCGAGACGTGGCACGAGATCGACCTGCTGATCGAGGAAATCGCGAAGTCGGCAACCTCCGGGCTGCCTCAGCCCGAGTTCTACGAACGGTTGCTGACACGGCTTGCACGGATGCTGCCCGATTCTGTTCTGGTCGCGGCATGGGTTCCGACGGCTGATCGGTGGCGGCTGTTGGGCAGCGTGACGCGCCATCCCGAGGTTGCCCAGCCCCCTTCGTCACCTCCGGACGCCTGGATTGCGCGGTCTCTCGATTCCTCAGAGCCGGTTATCGTTGCTGCGGATCCCAAGTCAGATGGGCCGATCTCGGCCCTGGCCGCGGTGGCTCCCGGTGCCGAACCTTACGCCCTGATCGAAGTCCGTTGGTCCACAACCCGCGGCCGTCGACCAAACGAAAACGAGCTCGAAGTGCTGGCCGCCATTTGCGAGATAGCTGGAGACTATCACCTCAAGCTGTCTCGGACTGACGATCAACTTGGCGCCCGGGACTGGCAGCGGATCAATCAGTTCGCTCAGGCTGTCCATCGATATCTCGACCTCGACGCCACCTGCTATGCGGTCGCCAACGAGAGTCGGAGACTGATCGATTGCGATCGCGTCAGCGTCTTAGTCGAACGCCAAAGAAGGTTCCGTCTACAGGCCGTTAGCGGTCTCGACCACTTCGACAGCCGGTCGGGTGAGGTCAAGAGCCTCGAGCGGCTGGTGACTACTGTGGCGCGGACGGGCGAAGCGCTCTGGAGCGACGGCGTCGCGGTTGATCTACCTGAGCAGATCGAACGTTGCTTGACCGACTATGCCGATCACGCCGGAGCCCGCACGATCATCGTGCTCCCGCTCGGTGCTGGCGGCGAAAGCTCCGAGAGCGAGGAGAGCGTCACTCGCCATGATTGCCCGAGTGCAATCGTCGTCGAACGCTTCGATGCCCAACCGTTCGACAAACGGCAACGACAGTATGTCGAGGCCTCCGCCCAACACAGTTCATCGGCGCTCCACCATGCGATGCGGTACTCGGGAACCCCCTGGCTGGCCCGCGCTCTTTCCTCGCCCCGCGGGGGCCCTCTGAGCCGTCGTTTCCTTGCAGTAGCTGTTCTGTTGGGATCGATCGCCGCGGCCGTTGCGGGGGCGCTGATGGTCCAAACCGATTTCGAGGTTAGCTGTCGCGGGGTGCTGCAGCCGATTGCGAGGCGAGATATCTTTGCGCCGCTCGACGGCACCGTCGAGCGGCTGCTGGTTACGTCAGGGGATCGAGTTGACAAGGACCATTTGCTCCTTGTTCTAGAGAGTACTGAACTGCAGTACGAGCAAACACGTCTCAACGGTGAACTTCAGACCAGCCGTGGAAACCTGCACAGCGTACGAGCCTCGCTGGCGACCACAGCAGGGCAGGGGACTGACAGCCGAGCTCGCCGGCTGCAACTGGCGGCCGAAGAACAGAGCCTGAAGGAGTTGATCACGAGCTTGGAGAGACGTTCCTCGCTGCTCCAACAACAATCGGACCAACTACGGGTGACCAGCCCTGTGGCTGGACAAGTACTGACATCCAGCGTCGAGCAGCGACTTGACAGCCGGCCGGTGAAACGGGGTCAGCGTCTACTGACCGTAGCCAATACCGACGGTCCGTGGCAGCTCGAATTGAAGGTCGCCGAGCGCGATGCGGGACATGTCATTGCCGCCCGTGCCACGATGGAGAAGGTCCCCATCTCGTATGTGCTGACTGCAGCTCCGTCCCAGCGTCGGCTCGCCGAGCTCGTCTCGATCGGCGTGGCCGCCGAGATCGACGAGATGACGGGAGCCGTCCTTCCTGTAACAGCATCCATCGACAGCGGCGAACAGGGTGAATCGCGACCGGGCGCCGGCGTTGTCGCACGCGTCCATTGCGGCCGGCGGCCGCTCGGCTACGTATGGCTGCGCGACATCGTCGACTTCATTCGTCTGAGGTTTTTGTAGCCGGCTGGAGCCCCGTCACAGCGACCGGCAGTGCATCTTGCTGCACCCCTCGCGTCTCGATCTCTCTCTTGCTGAAAAAACGGAACAGGAATCATGAACCACGCAAACTTGGCCGACAGCAGCAACTGCTCCGCCTCCCTGTTCCGGACTCTCGGCAATCTAGGGCCGGCCATGTTTGGCCTGTCGCTCGCGGCGCTATTGTGGCTGCCTGCCGGCTCGTCTCAGGCGGAGACACCGAGCCCGGTCAAGATCAACTCCGTCTACATCAAATTACTGGACGAAGTGCATGTCCCGGCGTTGGAATCCGGCCCGCTCACTCACGCGCCGATTCTCGCCGGAGAGTCGGTCGAGCGGGACCAGTTGCTGGCTCGCGTTGACGACACTTCGGCGCGGCTGACCTTGGAGCGCAAGCAGCTAGATTTGGAGAGAATCCGGCGGCAATCCGAAAACGATCTCTCTGTCCGACTCGCTGCGAAGAACTTGGAGGCAGCACGGCTCGAACTAAAACGAGGCGTCGAATCTCGGAGCCGGCATGCCAAGAGCGTGTCCCAGACCGAAATGGACGAACTGCGACTAGCCGCCGATCGCGCGGCACTGGAGTGGGAGCAGGCGCAGTTCGAGCTGCGGGAGCTGCAACTGGCCGTAGCAGCGGGCGAGAACGAAGTGCTACTGGCAGAACACGCCGTCGCGCGGCGGCGAATCGTAGCACCATTTGCGGGGACGATCGTGGAACGTCTGTTGCAGCGTGGCGAATGGGTGGAATCAGGCCAAGCTGTGTATCGGCTAGTCCGCATGGACCGTCTCCGTGCCGAAGGAGTTGTTAATGCGTCGCAAATCGACGAGAGCTTCGTCGGGCGCGAAATACGGGTTACCGTGGAGTTGTCGGCGCAGAGCGTGACTGTCAACGGCAAACTGACCTACATCAGTCCGGAAGTCGAGCCGGTCACCAATCAAGTCCGTGTATGGGCCGAAATCGATAATCGGCTGCGCGCCCTGCGGCCCGGCATGCAAGCAGAAATGACGTTCGGACAATGAGTGGCGCGGCGCCGGAACAACGAGTGAGGCTACGTAGGCGGGACGATCTGGCGGTCTACCGCAGACACTATAGCGGCCAGGATTACTGGACGATCAAGGATCCCCTGGCGCTCCGCTACTATCAACTACGGGACGAAGAGTATTTTGTTCTCAGCGCATTGGATGGGCGCGTCAGTCTGGCGGACCTCCAGCGACAATTTCACGAACGATTTGCTCCGCGCCGGATCGAAGTGCCGCAGATCCACCAGTTTCTCGGTATGCTGCATCGCGAGTCCTTGGTCATTGCCGACGCACCAGAGCAGGGACAGCGTTTGCTGGAACGCCGCGCCGCCTGGCGGTCCAGACTCCGTTGGGAACGGTGCGCCAATTTGCTCGCCGTGCGCTTTCGCGGTGTCGATCCGGAGCCCCTGCTGTGCAAACTCTATCCGATCGTTCGCTGGGTCTTTTCAGCGCCGATGCTGCTCTGCGGAATCGCGTTGATACTGTCGGCCTTGCTGTGGAGCCTGGTTCACTGGAACGAGCTGGTGAGTCGCCTACCCACGTTGGGGGTGTTTCTGCATACCGGCAACCTCTGCTGGCTCGCCGCTGCGCTGGCGATGACAAAAGTGCTTCACGAGCTGGCACACGGTCTGACGTGCAAGCACTTTGGGGGCAGTTGCCGGGAGCTGGGTGTGATGCTGTTGGTCCTGACACCTTGCCTGTATTGCAACGTCTCCGATGCGTGGACATTTCGCAGCAAGTGGCAGCGGATGGCGGTCAGCGCAGCCGGAATCTATGCAGAACTGCTGCTCGCGGCGGCGGCACTGTTCGTCTGGTGGTACAGCGCACCCGGGTTACTGAACTCGATCGCGTTGAACATTGTCGTGGTCAGTTCTGTGGCAACAGTTTTCTTCAATGGAAACCCCTTACTCCGCTATGACGGGTATTTTATTTTGGCCGACTGGCTAGAGATTCCCAATTTCGGCGATCAATCTCGGTCGCTGGTGCGCCGCCGGTTGCTCTCGCTGTTCGGAGTCGACGTTGCTGGTTCATCCCTGGCGGTCGAGTGCTATGGATGGTTGCAGTTCGCGTACGGCGTAGCGTCCTTCTGCTACCGTTGGACTCTCGTCGCGGTGATCCTTTGGGGGGTGTACAGCTGGCTTACCGCACACCGATTACATGCGGTGGCCCAATGCGTCGTAGCCGTTGTCTTGGCGGGAATGCTCTCGGCTCCCATCCGCCTATCAGCCAAGTTCTGGCGCGACCCGGCCGTGCGTTCACAGTTTCGACCGATCCGCGGAGGATTCGTCGCCGCAGCGGCGATTGGCGTGATCTTCATCGCGTTGCTGACCCCCTTACCCTCTCATGTCTTTGCGCCAGGATTGTTGCAAACCGCCTCGCGGAACACTGTCTACGTTTCGGTCGGCGGCCAGCTGACTCGCACTGTCGCTGCTGGAAGCCGGGTCACGAGCGGGCAAGTGCTGGCGGAGCTGGAAGATCTCGGGCTCATATCAGAGATTGCCACGCTCCGCGGCGAGCGCGACGTCCAGCAGCTGCGAGTGCGCACACTAGAGCAGCGGTTGGTGCATGATCCGCGAGACGGCATCGAAGGTGTTGGCGCCCAGCTACCGGGGGCCCGAGAACGTCTCGCCGACCTTGAAGATCGCTTGACCCGCAAACGTGAGGACGCACAGCGGCTAACGCTGCGAGCGCCGCACGGCGGCGTCGTGTTTCCGCCTCGCCGGCCAGAGCCAGTGGAAGATCAAGCGACGCTCGAACCGTGGACCGGCACACCTCTCGACCCTGAAAACCTGGGCTGCTTTCTCGAGCGAGGGACGCCGTTCTGCACGATTGGGGAACCAGGAAAGCTTGAGGCGGTGTGCTACGTCGGAGAAGACGACATCGGCTGGGTGCAGCTGGGCCAGGCAGTGCAGCTGCGTCTGCCACTCGCTCCGCAGAGCAACTTTGTGGGACGGGTCACCCGAGTATCAGCCGGGCCCGTTCACGAACTTCCTCCAGAGATCGTCGCCAGCGGTTTGCTCACCGCCCAGTCGAACGACAACTCCCTGCAGCCGGCGAGCCCTCTTTATGAAGTGGGCGTCGAGTTGGCAGAGCTCGACGACACGCTGCCGATCCGCGTCGTGAGCCGCGGCCGCATCTCGATCGGCCAGCGGTCGCTCGCCGCGCGGCTCGTGACTTTCCTGCGAAAGACGTTCCTCCGCTGACTCGAGTGGTAGTGTTTCGTCCTTCTGCCGCCCGGTGCGTTCGCACGGGCGAGGCTCCTGCCGAGCGACATGATGAACAGGATTGAGTCGACAGCAACCAACGGCGGAAGGCTCATCACGTCCACTGCAACAAGTTGTGTAAGACGCTCGGGAGGGCGAGGCTCCTGCCGAGCCGAAAAGCACATAAGAGCGCCGGTCACGGGTGGAAACCGTGGGCTAACACCCAGCGGCTGATTTCGGATCACTGCCCCCGGCCACCCTGTTGATTCTGTAAATCCTGTCAAAAAAACAGAAGACAGGATCAACATGATCAACAGGATTGAGTGGACGGCAACCACGGCGGAATGCTCATCACATCCAATGCAACAGTTGTGTAAGACGCTCGGGAGGGCGAGGCTCCCGCCGAGCCGAAAAGCACATAAGAGCGCCGGCTACGGGCGGAAACCGTGGGCTAACGCCCAGCGGCTGATTTTGGATCACGTTCCCCGGCCGTCCTGTTGATCCTGTAAATCCTGTCAAAAAACAGAAGACAGGATCAACATGATGAATAGGATTGAGTGGACGGCAACCAACGGCGGAATGCTCATCACGTCCACTGCAACAAGTTGTGTAAGACGCTCGGGAGGGCGAGGCTCCTGCCGAGCCGAAAAGCACATAAGAGCGCCAGTTACGGGTGGAAACCGTGGGCTAACGCCCAGCGGCTGATTTTGGATCACGTTCCCCCGGCCATCCTGTTGATCCTGTAAATCCTGTCAAAAAAACAGAAGACTGGATCAACATGATGAACAGGATTGAGTGGACGGCAACCAACGGTGGAATGCTCATCACGTCCACTGCAACAAGTTGTGTAAGACGCTCGGGAGGGCGAGGCTCCTGCCGAGCCGAAAAGCACATAAGAGCGCCAGTTACGGGTGGAAACCGTGGGCTAACGCCCAGCGGCTGATTTTGGATCGTAGCCGAACTCGCCAGAGTTTGGCGGACTTGCAGATTTGCCTAAGTTCTGATGAATTCGGCTACATCAAGTGGCCAAAGTCTTCGCGTCGTGCGCAGGTTTTTCCCCCTCATCCGGCCTTCGGCCACCTTCTCCCGCCAGGGAGAAGGGGCTTTGGTGGCCGCGCTGTGATCTCTGTGCCCTCTGTACCACAAGACAAACCAACTCCGTCCCAAACGAGGACTCTAAAACACAGACACGGACTCTCGATGAAGGTCCCGATACAAAACCGACCGCCATGCACGGGCAGTCGTTGGTTCTTTTAATCTGTTAGACTGACAACCGTCTCATTCGGTGCGCCAAACCCGATGCTCTTCCCATGCAACGCATTTTGATTTGCAAGTCGAGCTCGCGGCAGGTTATCGTCCTTGCCGTCGTGATGCTGTGGTCCACCCCCCTGCATTCCACCGAGCCAGCTGGAGCGGTTGTGCCGGACCGTCTCATCCAGCTCTTCAATGGTACGGACCTGAAAGGCTGGACCAGCTGGCTTGTCGACATACGCAACCAGGACCCGCGAAGTGTTTACACCGTACGGGACGGCAGCATCTACATCTCCGGCGACGGCTATGGTTATCTCTCCACGTCCCACGCTTACCGCAACTACGAACTCGTCGTAGAAGTTAAGTGGGGCGAACACAATCGAGGCAATCGAATTGGGAAGGCACGCGACTCAGGTATTTTCCTTCACAGCGCCGGACCCGATGGCGGCAGCTACGACCGCGGCTGGGGTGCCCCAGATTCCAACAATGGGCCCGATCCCACTCGAGGAGCGTACAAGGCCGCTATCGAATGCCAGGTGATGGAGGGGTCCTTCGGCGGACTGCTCCTCATTCACGGGCGCTACGCGGATGGAACCAACGTGCCGGTGAGAATCACCGTTCCAGTGTCTCGCAATACGAACTTTCCGAACTCACCTCGGTTGTACTTCGATCCCAAAGGAGAACATCGTCAGTTCACCAAAGGCTGGGTTCACTGGCAAAAACGCGACCCCACCTGGCAGGATCTACTGGGATTCCGCGGTTCGAACGACGTCGAAAGCAGCTGCGGTGAATGGACGCGCATCAAGTGTGTATGCCGAGCCAACACGATCACCATTTTTGTGAACGGAAAACTCGTCAATCGCGCCACTAATGTCTTTCCTGACTTCGGTAATATCCTACTTCAGTGTGAGGGCTCCGAGGTGTACTACCGCAAGGTCGAACTTCGGCCGCTCGACTGAAACTGCCTGCGACTCGGTTCGATCGAGATGCGGCATCAGAATTGAACTGCAACATACCTCTGATTCTGTTCAAACGATGATCACCTGCAGCCTTGTCGACAGTATTCCGATTGATCTCATCGCATCAACGTCAACTCCTTGGGCACAGAACTTGTGCAGCCGCCTCGGCGTCAAGGAAGTCGCTTTCGGTTGCCATCTTGCGGGTGATGGCTGATAATCGATTAAGAAAGAAGAAGTAGTCTTCAACCATGCCCCGAGGACACATCTATGGCGTCTGCAAAAGAGACCATGGCGGAGATCATCGCCCGTCAACCGGAGGATAGCAGCTATGACGAGATTCTCCGGGAACTGGCGTTCGTCCGCATGGTCCAACGCGGCTTGGAAGATGCGGACACCGGCCGCACACTTTCCGATGAGACAGTTCGTGGGAAGCTGGATTCGTGGCGAAAATAATCTGGACGGTGGAGGCCGCCCGGTGGCTTGAGGATATTTACGAATATGTCGCTTCCGAGAGTCCGTCCTCCGCCCACAAGGTTGTGACGGGCATCTACGAGAAAATCCAGCTCCTGAGAACACATCCCCGTCTCGGTCAACGCTATCACCCGATCGGCGATCGCGAGGTCAGAGAAATCCTATACGGTCACTACCGCATCGCGTACCTCGTGAGATCGGAAGAGCGACTCGAGATCCTGGGCATCTTCCACAGCGCGATGGACATCGAACGATATCTGCGCTAGCCGGCCAGCAGCACCCCTTCTACACCGTTTCCGCTGCGTACTCATCAGAGTGCTAGTCCAGTAGCGCGAGACCGTGTAACAAGAGCAGAAAAAAGTAGTCTGGCACTCTCCGTTCGGGCATAATTGGTCATCCATCAACAGATCCGCACTCGATGTCCGGCAACCGAAAGGTCGACCTTCATGTCTCGCACCAGGCGTTCCCAGTTGTCCCGTCGATTCAGCAAACAACACAAGCGATCGAGGCTGCGCCGTCGCCACCGTCGATTCGAACCACTCGAGGACCGATTGCTGTTGGCCGTCTTTACTCCGAGTAAGGACAACACTCTCTATGAGAGTCAGACCGGCGCAGCGAGCAACGGGGCCGGGATTCATCTCTATGCAGGGCTGACCAATCAAACGAGCGATCCGCTGCGCCGTGCTCTACTGGCTTTTGACCTCACCAGTATTCCGGCGGGCTCAACAATCACCGCCGCGACGCTCGATCTGGTTGTCACCCGGAATCCACGTGAGAGTTTGACGCAGCACGATTTCGCGCTGCACCGGCTGATGAGTGACTGGGGGGAGGGCACTTCTGCCGTCGACCCCACATTGGCTGGCGGCCTAGGAACTGGCTCCGCCACTGGTGATGCAACTTGGCTGCACACCTCATTTGATACCGCCAATTGGACAACTCCGGGCGGTGACTTCGCACCCACCGCCAGCGCAACCACTTCGGTTGGCAACGACGGAGCGACCGCCTCTTGGTCCTCGGCCGGCCTGGTCGCTGACGTGCAGGCCTGGGTGGACGCACCTGGCACCAACTTCGGCTGGATGATCCGGGGCGATGAGAGTACCGTCAAGAGTGCCAGACGCTTTTCCAGTAAAGAGGGAGCGACTCCTCCCACGCTGGATGTCACATTTACACCGGCCGCCAACTCGCCAACCGTGACTAGTCTCGTCCCGGCCGCTGGGTCGCATGCTGCGCCGCCGTCCACCAGTGTGGCTGCCACCTTCAGTCAAGACATCAGCTCTGCCAGCGCCACCACAGACTCCTTTGTCGTGCATGCCGCCCAGACCGGCCCCCGGGCCGGTGCCGCAACGATCACTTCGTCTGGAACAACCGTGACGCTTGATCCAATCTCGGACTTTCATCCTGGAGAATTGGTGCAAGCGACCGCTACGTCGGCCATTCGAGGCAGCGCCGGGCAAGGTGCTACGCCACACGTCTGGCAGTTCCGAACTGGGCCGACCGCTGGGAGCGGAGTGTTCAACGATAGCGGGCAAACGATTGGGATTGCAGCCAATAACACTAGAAGCTTTGCGCTGGCCATCGGCGACCTGGACGGCGACGGCGACATTGACATGTTCGTCGCTAACGACGCTCAGGGTAGTCGAGTTTACCTGAATGATGGTGCCGCGGTGTTTACCGATACCGGCCAGAGTCTGGGAAGCACGCCTAGCCGTGACGTGGCCCTAGGAGATCTAGATGGGGATGGCGATTTGGACGCCGTCGTGGCCAACACGAACGGCGCAGCAAACCGAGTGTGGCAGAACGATGGCAGCGGAGTCTTCAGTGAAACTCAGAACTTCGGCAGCAACAACAGCACCGATGTCAAACTCGCCGACCTCGATGCCGACGGCGACCTGGACGCCTTCATCGCGAATGCCGGGGCCAACCGCGTGTGGCTGAACAACGGCGGTGTTCTGAGTGACAGTGGACAAAACCTCGGCAATCACACCAGCCTCGGAGTCGCTCTGGGCGATGTCGATGGCGACGGCGACTTGGACGCTTTTGTCGGTAACACCTTTGGGCATCCCGATCGGGTCTGGACGAACGATGGCAACGGAGCGTTCAGCGACAGCGGACAGGCACTGGGCAACCTGGCGGCAAAATCGTCGCGGGACGTCGTGATGGGCGACGTCGATGGCGATGGTGATCTGGACGCCTTCGTGGTGGGACGGGGCTACAACAATCGGCTGTTTCTGAACGGCGGCGAAGGTGTGTTCACCGACAGCGGACAGGTTATCGATGCCCCAGTAAACCCGTTTTTTGAATACGGAGCAGCGATTGGGGACGTCGACGCGGACGGAGATTTGGATATCGTCACCGCAGCAGCTGCGATCGCGCACTGGAATCGCGTCTTTCTCAACGATGGCGACGGAGGCTTCACCGAAACCGGTCAAAACCTAGGCGGGGGCGCCCCCTACGCGACCAACGCCATGGGATCCTATGGCATCGAGCTGGGAGACTTGGACGGCGACGGAGATTTAGATGTCGCGATTTCCAACGACAATACAACACCAGTCATCAACAGCACCAGCCGAGTCTGGCTGAATCAGAACTTGACGCCGAGCGCAACACTCAGTGTGGACACTCAGGCGATCGCCGAAGCAGCAGCGACAGCCACGGTCACCGTTACGCTATCTGCCCCGCATACCGATCCTGTAACGGTCGATCTCGGGGTGTCTGGAACTGCAACTGCGACGGACGACTATACAATCTCAAGTACGCAGATCGTGATTGCCGCGGGCGCGACAACCGGTGCCGTGACCATCAGCGCGGTACAGGATGCGCTCGATGAGCCGGATGAAACCGTGATCATCGACATCACAGGGGTGACCAACGCGCAGGAGGCTGGCACTCAGCAGGTCACCGTCACGATCCAAGACGACGACGAGCCGATTCCCGTGCCTGATGTCACTCTCGTCGTCGACAACGCCGCCATCCCGGAAGCCGGTGGTGTGGCGGTCTTCACTGCCCATCTGTCCGTAGCGACCACAGTTCCAGTCACCATCGACCTCGGTACATCGGGTACGGCGGCTGCGGCGGACTTCAACGCCTCGGCAACTCAGATCACGGTGGCAGCCGGAGGCACTAGCGGTTCGATCACCGTCACCGCCGTTCAGGATGCCGAGGATGAACCCGACGAGACGGTGGTGGTCGATATCACTGGTGTCACAGGTGGCAACGAGCTGGGTGAGCAACAACAGACCACCACGATTCTGGATGATGACGTGGCCAGCTTTGTAGTCACTTCGTTGACGCCGACTGATTCTGGTTTTGAGGTCGAATTCAATGGCCAGCTGAACCGCAGTGCCATCAACCTGTACGACACTCAGAACGCGAACCTCGGGGCGGCGGACGTGGTGGTCACCGGCGCCGTCAGCGGGGCGATCGAGGGGTCCTTGATCGTGGGCGATTCCTCAGTGACGTTCATCAAGAGTGGCGAGGCATTGCCGGCCGACACCTATACGATCACCTTGCGAAGCGGCGCGGACGCGTTTAACGCAGGCGACGCGATGTTGCTTGATGGCGATGGTGATGGCACGGGCGGTGATGACTACGTGAGTAACTTTACCGTAGCCGCGGCCCCGGCGGGCGCCCGGACGGTGAGCATTCCCGATTTTGTGCGCGGTCCGGGCCAAGATGTGAACCTACCGGCAGACGGTACGACGGGGATCCCGATCACGATTAGCGAGGGGGAGAATGTCCGGGCCGCCGACATTCGGATCTCGTACGACCCAGATTTGCTGGAGATCACGAATGCCAGCTCACCTACGGGCGGGACGGTGGTCTTGAACAACGCGACACCGGGTCTCGCGATCCTCGTCTACTTCGCCACCGCAGCGTTACCAGCCGGCGCGAGCACTTTGATCAACCTGGAAGCCAACGTTCCGGGCGTGAACGGCAGTGCAAACTACCGCCGCCAACAGGTGCTCGACGTACACGGCGTGACCGTTGGAGACGGCAACGATAACGAGTTCCCGGTGGTCGTAGACGACGCGACTCATTTTGTGACGTACTTTGCGGACGTGTCGGGCAATGGTCGGATCAACGCCGCCGATGCAGCACAGGATGCGCGATTCGCAGCACTGCTGGACACGGGGTTCGCTGCCTCCTTGACGACCGACCCGACGCTGATCGGCGACATCAGCGGAAACGGTCGAATCAACGCTGCCGACGCTTCGCTGGCGGCGCAGTTCGCGGCGTTGCTTCCGGTGCCGGAGATACCAGCGATTCCAAGTGGGATTGTGATTACCGGTCTGTTTGGCCCGCGCGAGGCGGCTGATTCAGAAACACACCGCCCGATAGCGGCCTCAAGCGACGGTGGCTTGGGTTTCCGGGAGTACATCGATACGATGGAGATCGTGGCCGAGCATATGCGGGTCGTGGCCGATCAGTCTAGTTCGCAAGTTACATGGCTCGACGAGTTGCTGACCGAAGATCTTCTGCTCGAGAGTCTGGTGACCGAGTTAGCTCGGAGCCTCACTCTCCGCTAAGGAGTCACGCAACCTCGCCCATTGACCGTTGAAACTCCCTTCATGAATCGCCGCCAGTTCATTGCCTCGTCACTCGCTGCTTCATTGGCGCCGCGCTGCATGGAGATCGCTGCTGCAGGAACCGCGGCTGGACGTCGCCCGAGAATTCTCCTGCGATCTTCCTGGCAGACGGTGAACATCGGCGACATCGCCCACACACCCGGCGTTCTCAAACTGCTGGAAACGTATCTCCCCAACGCCGAGATCCACCTCTGGCCCAGCAAATTGGACAACGGCGTCGACAAACTACTGCTCGCCCGTTTTCCGAATCTTAAGATTGCTCAAAGTACCGCGGCGCTCGATACGGCTTTCGAATCCTGCGATTTCCTGCTGCATGGCTCGGGCGCCTCGTTGGTCGCAGAGCAGGATGTGGTCCGCTGGCACGAACAGACTCGCAAGCCCTACGGGATTTACGGGATCACACTTCCACCCAAGAAGTCGTCATCGACAGTCGCTGTCTCGCGAGCCACTCTGGTCAAGACGATTGAAGTGCTGAGCAACGCCAAGTTTGTCTTCTTTCGCGATTCAAAATCGCTTCGTTTCGCTAAAGAACAGGGGTGCTCCTGTCCGCTAATGGAATTTGGGCCAGACGGGGCGTTCGCGTGCGACCTACGCGACGACGTCAACGCCGAGGCTTTTCTCAGCCAGCATAGGCTGGAACCGGGTAAGTTCCTCTGCTGCATTCCTCGCCTACGCTACACACCCTACTGGACGATCCCGTCGAAACGGCGTCCGTTCGATGCGGTCAAACACGCCAGAAACGAATCGATGAAAGAGCACGACCATGCTCCGCTGCGGCGAGCCATCATTGAAGTCGTGCGGCAGACAGACCTGAAAGTCCTGCTCTGCCCTGAAGACCAGACACAGATGTTGATCGGCAAACAGCTACTGCTCGACAAGCTGCCGCGCAACATCCGACATCGTGTGGTGTGGCGACCTAAATACTGGCTGACGGGCGAGGCGATTAGTACGTACATTCGCAGCGGCGGGTTGTTTGGCAACGAAATGCACTCGCCGATTCTGTGTGTCGGCCACGGTATTCCCGCAATCGTCTGCCGCTGGGCCGAACAGACCACGAAAGGCTACATGTGGGCAGATATCGGACTGGGTGATTGGCTGTTCGACCTCGATGACGAATCTGACGTCGCCAGAATTGTGCCCACCGTCCTCACTCTGGCACGCGATCTAGAATCGGCGAAAGCAAAAGCGGAACGAGCCCAACGATTTGTCCAGGAACGTCAGAGAGCAACCATGGCCTATCTGGCGTCAGAGCTCGCCTGACTCCCTGGTAATCAGTAGACACCATGCGACGGTGCTAGCGGCGAGCGGATGGTTCCGCGTGCTCGCGTGGTCCAGCCTCGTCGCGCGAACTCGTCGACGCCAAGCCGCAGTCCTCAAGCTCTGACGCTCAGCCTAGCCCGGATTATTCATGAAGATCGTGGCGAGAGATTGTAAGCACGTTCGTGGCAAGGAAGGCGAGCAATTCTTCCGCAGGCGTATTGAAGCAATACGTCGAGGGAGAATTGTGAAGCATGACGAAGCCACGGATGGACTTACGACCTCGCAGCAGATCGCTCATGAATAATTCGGGCTAGTGTTGCGGTCGTTCTCTACTGCTGGCTGTCCTTCTCTTCCTTTTTCTCTCGCATCCGTTTTCCGGTGAAGTCAATGGTACCAGTATTCCCACTGAAGTCGTATGCGAGCTTCCCCTTGATCGAGTCACCGCGAGGCTTGCCTGTATAGACGACCGTGAATTCGTTCCCGTCGTTCTCACCAGCAATCTCAAAGGTCAGTTTGTTGTCTTTGACTTTGATCTTCGTGGCATCTCGTTCTCCGAATCGGCTTACATACGCCCCCTTGATCTTCTCACCTTCCTTGGAAAACGTGACACTTGGCTCGATGACGTTACCGTCTTGTGTCTCGATTTTGAGTTGCCACTTCCCCAGGACATCGATCAGCTCCGTCGAGCGCTTTGCTTCCCATTCGAATTCGCGATCACCGCGATCAGACGAAAATGCGATGGTGCCTTTGATTGAATCTTCGCTGACTTTACCTCGATAGTTTGCGGTAAATCGACGGTCGCCCGCATCGCGCTTGTATTGGAACGACAGTTTATCGCCGTCCATTTTGACGTCGGCGATCTTAATCTCTTGTTGGCGCGATTTGTACGTCCCAGTGATTTTGTCGCCGTCCATCCTCAACCGGAGCACGAATTCCCGTTTGTTGTCATTGAACGTCCTCTCCCACTTCCAGGTGCCGGAAGGATCCACCTTCTTGACGACTTTCTTTTCGTCCCCTTCTGCACCTAGCAACAGCGACTCGGCCGCGAGCACCAAGAAAACAACTGGTAGCCACAACGAGCTCGATCGACGCATGATACTTCCTCCCAACATGAGGCTGAATAGAATCGGGGCACGCACCAGGAACGATTTCCCAGGACGAGATTCTATCACGTCCCGCAGACGGAGACAGTAGCAGGCTCACTCCGTGAGCCGTCCGCCCGCAGCGTCCACGGGTTTGAATGACGAGCAGACTCTGAGATTATCCGTCAACGCTCGGGAGGGCGAGCTGAAGCATTGACTGGACGGCAACAACGGCGGAATGCTCCTCACATCCACTGCAACAGTTGTGTAAGACGCTCGGGAGGGCGAGGCTCCTGCCGAGCCGGAAACACATAGGAGTGCCGGCTACAGGCGGGAACCGTGGGCTAACGCCCAGCGGCTGATTGGGATCGTAGCCGAACTCGCCAGAGTTTGGCGGACATGATGTACAGGATAGAGTAGATAGCTCCACGGCACACCCACCGCACCATCCGTGTAAGACGCTCGGGAGGGCGAGGCTCCTGCCGAGCCGGAAAGCACATGGGAGTGCCGGCTACAGGCGGGAACCGTGGGCTAACGCCCAGCGGCTGATTGGATCGTAGCCGAACTCGCCAGAGTTTGGCGGACCGCGTCAATCGTTCGGGAGGGCGAGGCTCCTGCCGAGCCGCAGGAGCAGGAGCAGAAGCAGGAGCAGGAAAAAGGGAGCAGGAGGTATCGCTCTAGCGCCCGACCGTGAGCGGTTACTCATTCGGTAGGACGGTCTTTCCGGGTCGAGATCGCAAGCGTATTTACCAGACAATCAACTTGCGCCTCGGAAACGAGGCTACTGGTTAGCTCCCAGAGGCTCAATCGATCGGATGACATACCAACTCATCCCCTTTGCGGGAACTTTAACCTCGAGTTCGATTGTGTAGTCTCTCGCCAGCTCAAACACGACTGCTGCGCCGCCCGCGGCACTGACTTCCGCCTGTTTGGCGAGTCCTGTGTAGTAGAGGTTCGGCCGAAGCGTCTTGGAAACGTCTCTTCCCAACGGGTTGTAGACGCAGAGCATGCCCTTGTTCTCCAGTTTCGGGTTGGCATGTAAGACCCAATCCAAGTCACGCCCGTCGGCTCGACGACCGTGGATGATGTCGGATTCTAAGATGCCGCGGTATTGCTTGAACCAATTGACAGTGGATCTAACCATCTCACGAGTCTCGTGCGTATCATAGATACGCGGACCACGGTAGTGGGCTTGGACACCCATGCCGAGGTTGGACAAGAGCATTAACCGGTAGTGATCGATGTGCTCATGGAGAGGTTCAATCGTCGCAGTTGCACCACCGCCGTGGTATTCCGAAAGCGGAACGTGCATCCAACCCATGCTGGGTGTCTTCAACCAAGTGCCGTCGTAAATGTTCTGCCGGGTGTGAATGACCTGTTGGGATCGCGGCAAGGACCAGTTCACTTCGCGGTACCCCATGGAGCTCTTACTTCCGCCATTGAGGTAGTGGTAGTCTGGCTGATTGATATAGACACCGACCGCACGCAACCCACGATAGAGCCGGCTGTTCTGGCGCCACTGCGCCCAGCGTGAGTCGTTAATTCCGCGCTGCAACGGCGGCCGCGGAGTAACATCAATGTCGCCCGGATAGGGTCCGTCGTTTTCGAACTGTGAAAAGCCGGTGCTCGAATAAAACTCACGAATCCCCCGTATCCACTTCTGACCCCACTCTGAAGTCAACGAGGGCATGCGCCCGTGAGTCGGCTGTTGCCCATCTGGAGACACGGTCATGTGTTCTCTGCTGACGCGACGCGAAGACAGCAGTGAATAGCTACCTAACTCGATACCCTGCGCCTTCGCGTGATCGGCAACTTGTTTCCACTCGGCCAAGAATTCGGGGTCGCGGTTTTCCATGTTAAAACCACTTCCGAACGAGAAAATAATCGCTTCGAATCCAACGTCGGCCGCTTTATCAATCGCTTGACGGGCCACCTCCGGTTTGTTTGTCAGCAAATGGTGAGTGATTGGATTCTCGGTCACCCAGGGCGCGATCGTTCGATACATGCGTCGGTACGCCAACGAGCGACGTTCGCGACTACCGTCGTCGTAGGCGAGTTCGAATACCCGGAAACCTTCGAAAACTCCACCCGGTCTGATTCGTTGGGCGGGTCCATACGTCGGCTCGCAAACCAGCAGGCACGGCGTCTGGAGCAAGTAGTTCACCTGAGTCTTGTAAGTCGGATCGGTTCGCCATTGAACAACATGACGATTCGCCGGGGAAGGATGAAACCCACCGAAAGCGAAGTCAGTTTCGACGTGCAGATAGCCAGGGTGTGGAATCGGCGCGCCCGGCCTCGACTCGATTCGGTTGGAATGCTCCACGACAGCGAGCTCCTCACTCGTATACCGATCGACCGTGATGGGCGACTCGCCCCTGTTGTGGACCGTGATCCACTTGCTCATCACCGGCACGCCATCGTAGAGCTCGTAGTGAACGCTGACGAGCGGACCGGCAACTGCCTCGTCGCCCCGTGCTGCCGCGTTCGGTGGCAACTCGTAGTCCATCCGTAGGTTGATCCCTTTGGGTGGCCAGATCGCGTCGGCCGCGGCGTGGCGAACTCGGCCCCAAGTGAATCTCTCCGCAGGCTCTCCGACTTTGATTCCGATCAAACGCATGGCCCTCGCGTCTGCCTCCATGGCGTCTAACCATGGAGGAGCGAGGTAAGCATGATTCGGCTGGCCAACTAGCCCTCCCACATCGCGTTGCTGGCCATTGATCGTCACCCGCGCCTCGGGTCGGACCGACCGCAGCATCGCCTGGCCCGACATCAAGTTGTCATAGGCCACACACGCTCCGTTGGGCGACAATCGCCAAGTCCGTCGAATGAGACCGTTTTCTAATATCAGCTCACGCCCCTCAGCCGTACGGGCCACCCGTGCTTTGTATGGAGTTGGATCGATCAGGTAGTCAGTGGTTTTCCTGGCAGCCGCCGGCTCGACTATAGGTAAGTCGTCAAGGCTCATCAGTAGACCGGACTGTACATGCGGCGAAGCAGCCCGCGATGTGACCTCGTCAGGTGCTGCGTCTATCCCACCCGCAGAGAGTGTCAGACTGACGATTACTGAGCGTAGGAGGTTGAGTCGGCGATTCACTGAAATTGGCTTCCCGTAAGAGGTGATCGAACGTCACGTGCTGTCCCGAGCCACTAGGGTAGCGACTCCCCAGGTGCTCTCTCCCCCAGCCTGCTGGGGGAGAGAGTCAGAGAGAGGGGGCTTTGAGACAAAGCCCAGCCTAATCTTTTTCATGCCTGACGTCTGGCCCATCGATTCTTCGGGCATCCCAGCAAACGGCCAGAATCACCGAGACGGCCACGACGCCCTGGAATCTCCATACTCCTTGTGAGAATCAGGGGCTAGGCGAGTACAATGGCGAAAACGGTCGGTCGACCGCCCAAACCCGAACGTTCTGCGTAGTGGCCCATTAAGGACCAACGCGTTGAACCTCATGTGCGTTGCGGAGCCAAGTCATGCCAGACAGATCACAACTCATACAGGCCCTCAACACCGGCGATGCAGAGATGTTAAGCACGTGGAGCGCTTCGGACATAGACCAGAGCGTGCTCACGGATGAGTCGGTGCAGACCGCGCTGATGTGCGCGGCAGAGCAGGTCGTCTTTCACCGGCCAAACTACCGCAAGGCCATAGAGCAGGTTGTCGAGCTTGGAGCGGCGTGTGACATCTGGACGGCGGCGCGGGCAGGGCTGGTCGACTACGTTAAGCGACTGCTTGCTGAACAACCGGCACTGCTGGAGGCTTTGGATGGTCGTGGACGAACGCCGCTGCAGAGGGCCGCGTTAGTATATGGCGCCTGCCGAGAGTGCGAAGAAGTCGCAGATTTTCTTATCGCCGAGGGCGCAGCGGTCGATGTCTTCACCGCCGCCACGTTTTGCCTGCCCGACATCGTGCATCGAGAGCTCCAGCGGACGCCGGATGTGGTCTCGGCACGCTGCCAGGGCTCGACGCCGCTCAATTGGGCCGTTCGTCCCCGCCGGAACGCCGCGGATGCACCGCAGGTTTGCAAGGCGCTGCTCGATGCCGGGGCCAAAATAGACGATCGCGACGAAGACGAATCAGGCATGACACCACTACATCACGCCGCCGAGTGGGGAGCACCCATCTGCTTGAAGCTGGCCGATCTGTTGCTGGAGGCGGGAGCCGATGTCAATTGCATCGACGATCAAGGCTGGACGCCGCTAGACTATGCAAAAGACAGAGGGCGAAAAGAGATGGTCGCCCACCTCACAGCACACGGAGGCCTCGGCAAGGCGTAAAGGCAGCATCACTGAACGGTCGGATCGGGACATACCCGGCGCAAGGGCGCACAGCGCGGCGCAAGTCCCCTTCTCCCCGCTGGGGAGAAGGTGGCCGAAGGCCGGATGAGGGGGCGAGCCAGAGTGAAAAACCTGCGCACGGCGCCAAGACTTTGACTACTAGTAGCACGGACCACCCCGACGCCAAGAACCCTCGTGCTGTTCGCCGAGGAGAGTATGTGATGAAACACAGAAGCGCCACGCTGTTGATCAATCTCCTACTAGCCAGTGCCCTGGCGGCGGCTGAGCGCCGCCCCAACATTCTGATCGCGATCTCCGATGACCAGTCGTATCCGCATGCCTCCGCGTACGGTTTCGAGGCGATCAGCACCCCGGCGTTCGATCGCGTGGCCACGATGGGATTGCTGTTCAGCAACGCATTCACTCCTGCCCCCGGTTGCAGCCCGATGCGCGCGGCCTTCTTAACAGGACGGAATATTTGGCAGATTGAACATGCGGGCACCCACGCCAGTTTGTTCCCCCAGAAGTATGAGGGCTTTCAGGATCGGCTGGAGCAGGCCGGCTATGTTGTCGGCTATACCGGGAAGGGCTGGGGACCGGGAAACTGGGAAGACAGCAATCGCGAGCGAAATCCAGCCGGACCCGCTTTCTCGCGCATTACGCTGGAGGCTCCGGCTGGCATTCGCAATACGGACTATGCCGCGAATTTCGCCGAGTTTCTCCAGAACAAACCCAAGCACAAGCCGTTCAGCTTCTGGTTCGGAGCCAGCGAGCCGCACCGCCGCTTCGAGCAAGGAATTGGTCGCAAGAATGGCCTCGACCCCGCTCTCGTGCAGGTCCCGCCGTTCCTACCGGATACTCCTGAGATACGAGACGACCTGCTGGACTATTGCTTTGAAATTCAGTGGTTCGACTCCCATCTCGGTCGCATGCTCGATTTACTTGAGAAGTCGGGTGACTTGCAGAATACGCTGGTGATTGTGACAAGCGACAACGGGATGGCCTTTCCCCGGGCCAAAGCCAACGTCTACGAGTACGGAATTCACATGCCATTGGCCGTTTGTTGGCCGGTCCAAGCGGTGAAAGGAAGAACGACCGAAGAACTGGTCAACCTGATCGATCTGACAGCGACGATCTACGAAGTCACCGGTGTTGAGCCGCCGGCCGAACACCCCTTGGCCGGTCGCAGCCTGGTTCCCATCCTGGCCGGCAAAGGAGATGGCTTCGCCGTTCCCAACCGCGACGCTGTCTACTCGGGCCGCGAGCGACATTCGTCGGCGCGTTTTCATTCGCTGGGCTATCCGCAGCGGTGCATTCGGACCCAGGACTTTCTCTTCATCCGCAACTTTCGCCCCGAACGCTGGCCTGCCGGTGCACCTCAGAAGTATGGGACGGGCAGCTATCCGCTCCCTGCAGAAGTGACTGGGATGCGGCTTGGTCCGATGCACGGTGGCTACCACGACATCGACGCCTGCCCAACCCTCACTTTCTTGATTGACCGCCGAAACGTAGAGGGCATCGGCAAGTACTTCCACCTGGCAGTAGACCGGCGACCGGCTGAGGAGTTATACGACATCCGCACCGATACCGGATGCCTGAGGAATCTTGCCGAAGATCCTGCTTACGCCGCAGTCAAGAATCGACTGTCACAGCGTCTGCTGAGCTACCTGCGAGAAACGCAGGACGAGCGAGTTGTTGGTCGCGATCACGGCGATGTCTGGGAAACCTATCCCCGCTACAGCCCTTTGCGGTGGTTTCCTGTACCTCCCTGGGCGGAGGCGGCACCAGATCAAGTGCCGCGACAGCCGTGGCTGGAACAACGACGCCCAGAGTGAACGGTGGCGGGGGCTCTGCATCGTTGCTTGCGCCTTCGGCTCGGCAGGAGCCTCGCCCTCCCGAGCGTCTTACACAAACTGTTGCACTGGACGTGATGGGCATTCCGCCGTTGGTTGCCATCCACTCAATCCTGTCGATCATGTTGATCCTGTCTTGTGTTTTTTGACAGGATTTACAGGATCAACAGGATGGCTCTTTGCTCTGGCACGACTTCGTGGAGCCAAATTTAACAGGATTGGCAAATCGGCGCTCCACCAAACTCTGGCGAGTTCGGCTACGATCCAAATCAGCCGCTGGGCGTTAGCCCACGGTTTCCACTCGTAACTGTAGCAGGCACACTCCGTGTGCCGTCCGCCAGAAGCAGAGTAAACGCTCCTCCAACAAAAGTGCAAAACTTCTTCGCCACCAGCTTTGCTAGCTTTCTTCGCAAAAAGGGGGAAGTTGATGCGGTACACGACTCGAATCTGATTGGGCTCGATCACGACACGAGCGATCAATGTACGGAGGATTTCTCTCTTTGTTGTCCAGTCCGCGGCATCCAGATTAGAGCTGACGCTGTCTGCAAAGCTGTCCAAACATGCCAACGCTTCGCGCAAAGTTGTTTGCTCGCGCGTCTCGGTCTGAAGATCGGACAGTTGCGTTTCGAGGTCATTCAGTCGCTTCCTTGCTCGTTCGATCCTCGGGTCGAACTCCTTACGTGTCAGGACCCCATCTGAATACGCATCGATTAGTCGATTGACGGTCTGCTGTGCGTTGGAGATTTGCTTCTTCAGCGATCGTTCACTGGAAGAACTTGCTGGCGTCGATAAACGCCGTTTGTATTCCTTGCGAAGCAGCTTCGGATTGCGCAGTAGCTCGCAGGCATCCTCCCAGACAGCGAGGTCGAGTTTGTCGGTGCGTATCTGTTTGTTCTGACAAACTCGCTTGCCGCCGAAACGATAGGCATCCGTCCCGACACATCGATAGTAGGCGTAAGGAACCTTCCCCTTGGCTGCGCTGCGGCTGACCCTCTTGCCATAGTATGCGTAGCCGCAGCACTCGCACTCCAAGAGGCCTTGTAAAAGGTAACGAGCACCGCGTTTGCGTTCGCGACCTCGCTGACGATTATCAGCAAGTTGCTGATCGACAGCAGCGAACAGTTCTTCTGAGACAATCGCTGGCACAGCGATGACGATCTGTTCAGAGGGATCGGTATCGTATGTCGAGCCCGTTCGTCGTGGCGTCTTGGTGCGACCACGTTGAGTCCGTAGCTGCCGTCGACGCGGGCCGTAGCGAGTCTTTCCGAATGCCGCTGAGCCTTTATATGCAGGGTTTTTGAGAATCCCCCAAATGGTTGTGCGATCCCACCATGACTTGCCCCTGGGAGATGGAATCTGTTTCGCATCCAGGCGGCGTTTCACCTCCCCGATGGATATTCGGTCACGACCGACCCACTCGAAGATCAGTTTTACAACAGAGGATTGCTCTTCGTTGATCTGATACGACGCGGCGCCACCACCATCCCGCTTGGAGATATAACGGTAACCATACGGTGCGTTTGAAAGGACGTTGACACTTCCTCGAGTCGCCGCATGACGCTTGCCACGACGGCTGCGTTCCATGATCTTGGCGCGCTCGTACTCGGCAAACATCCCTTGCATCTGCAACAGCAAGTCTTCCTCTGGACTGACACCGATTGCGCGGTTGAGGAATTCGATCTCGACACCATGCTTCGCCAGTTCGTCCACCAGCAACACTTGATATGCGTAACGTCGGGCGAGTCGATCCGGCGAGTGGACATAGAGTTTCTGGAAGCCACCGACATACGCTATGTCGCGTAACTGTTCAAGCGCTGGTCGTTTCAATGTTGAGCCGCTTACTCCGTCATCAAGAAAGCACAGCTCATCGTCGAGTGTATGACCGTCATGTTCAACACGCTCGCGAAGTGCGGTCACTTGGCTTTCGATCGTTTGCTCCTGAGCCTGTTGATCTGACGAGACGCGGGCGTAGATTGCCACGCGACTTACTGAAGCTACGGACGCGTCAGCTGCGGAACGAGTTGTCATGCTGCACGCCTCCTCGCACCATCCACCCCAGCCGGAAGATGTCTAGCCGCGCTTATCGTTGTGTGATTTGTCATTGCCGAGTTCGTTGAAGCTTCCTGCGAGTCGATCACTCCCTTGCAGACGAGGTCGAAAGTTTGGGCAAGCAGTTGATGTTCAATTCGAGTCGGCTCGAATTCCCTTGCTACGACTGCTGTGACATCATTGCGAGCATGATTCCGTGGTCCATCCATGTGATTGCTCCCGGCACAAGGGCTTGCTTACGCGCCGCAACCCGAAGCTGAGATTCCAGTTACGGCGGTGTCCAGCCTTCGCCATAACATGGCCGAAGACTCTTTCTCGGGATCAACCTATCGAACAAACCGCCCGTGTTTGCAATATCGTTGGAGGAGCGACCACACCGATACGCGGGAAAACGGCTCGGCAGGAGCCTCGCCCTCCCCAGCGTCTTACACAAACTGTTGCACTGGACGTGATGGGCATTCCGCCGTTGGTTGCCGTCCCCTCCATCCTGTTCATCATGTTGATCCTGTCTTCTGTTTTTTTTGACAGGATTCACAGGATCAACAGGATGGCCCTTTGCTCTGGCAGGATTTCGCGGAGCCAAATTCAACAGGATTGGCAAATCGGCGCTCCACCAAACTCTGACGAGTTCGGCGACGATCCAAATCAGCCGCTGGCGTTAGCCCAAGGTTTCCACCCGTAATTGTAGCAGGCACACTCCGTGTGCCGTCCGCCAGAAGCAGAGTAAACACGAAACCAATACGCGGGAAAACTGCTCGGCAGGAGCCTCGCCCTCCCCAGCGTCTTACACAAACTGTTGCACTGGACGTGATGGGCATTCCGCCGTTGGTTGCCATCCACTCAATCCTGTCGATCATGTTGATCCTGTCTTGTGTTTTTTGACAGGATTTACAGGATCAACAGGATGGCTCTTTGCTCTGGCACGACTTCGTGGAGCCAAATTCAACAGGATTGGCAAATCGGCGGTCCGCCAAACTCTGGCGAGTTCGGCTACGATCCAAATCAGCCGCTGGGCGTTAGCCCAAGGTTTCCACCCGTAACTGTAGCAGGCACACTCCGTGTGCCGTCCGCCAGAAGCAGAGTAAACACGAAACCGATACGCGGGAAAACGGCTCGGCAGGAGCCTCACCCTCCCGAGCGTCTTACACAAACTGTGGCAGTGGATGTGATGAGCATTCCGCCGTTGGTTGCCGTCCCCTCCATCCTGTTCATCATGTTGATCCTGTCTTCTGTTTTTTTGACAGGATTTACAGGATCAACAGGATGGCTCTTTGCTCTGGCACGACTTCGTGGAGCCAAATTCAACAGGATTGGCAAATCGGCGGTCCGCCAAACTCTGGCGAGTTCGGCTACGATCCAAATCAGCCGCTGGGCGTTAGCCAACGGCTCCAAAACCGGCTGCTAATCATCGTCGCTCACATCACACCCCCTCAAGGGAGCAAAGAGCCCCCACAACAGATGGAAGAGAGCCCACGCCAGGAAGCCAAGCCCCGCAATCGCCACGAACGGTCTTGAGAACGGTCTCCGGCGCCCGCAAGACAGGAGAACTTGGACACCGATAGTCGCAAAGATCGGAACATAGAGGAAGTTAACGGCTCCTTGAGAGCCGTTGATTACATATCCGGCAAGGGAGAACGCTACGAGCGTCGTCAGCGCGAACAAAGCTCGCAAACTGAATCGCATCGGCCGGGCCGTCGGTGAATCACCGACGTTTGATGCTCGATTCGAAAGGATTTGCCGAGCTGCATCGACGGAGTTGACGTTGACCATCAGTCGGGCACCGCCTTGCGCGAGAACGATATCGTAGCCGGTATCTTCGGCCGATATGGTCGACTTGATGCCCGCCGCCTCCAAAGTACATCTTGCCGCTTCTGCCACAGGTCGGCTTGAATACGTTGCCACGCACACGAGACTGCCCATTTGTCAATCTCCCTGTTTTTCCCGAAACCCCCGACATAACTACCCCGATTCTGGCAACCCGTACTGCGGTAGGGCTTCGTCCGCGAAACTCGAGCGCGCCAGCTGGTCAATTCAACGAGGCGAAGAGACACTTGACGCGCCTGTCTGAATCCGGGGGAATTCCGCTATTCTCAGTCGCGTGCATCCATAAGGAACGAGCGTCAGCTCTTCGACTGTTTCGGCTGATCGCACAGGACTTTGGGGCGGGACATCGGCCGAGTTGTTCTTCATCGTCCAGGCCGGAATCCGCTTGCCCTTGATCGACATGACTAACGGCGCATCGAACTGCCATGCTTCGTATGCATTCTTGCCATGGTCATAAATCATGTCCCCGCGATCCGCAAAAGGGTAGCCCGTCAGCGGTCGCTTGCGCACACTCACCGATCGCTGTGGCGCCTCGCGGTCGATCATCAGGCCGTAATTCCAAGCTGTGGTTGGGTGTATCTCCCAATCAACTGCCCCCTTGTACTCGATACTCATCGTGTTCGGTTCGTTGTCGAGTGAGACGCGCTGGTATCGTTTTCCAATACGGAGCGCGAAATAGAGCGGCCCCCGACGAATCGATACAGATCGGTTGTAGCGAGTCTCCGTAGCGACTTTGAGAGGAATCTGTAGAGCAAAGACATCTCCATTACTCCATTGCCTTTCTATCTTGGCCATACTCCCGGCCGAGACCGCGCGAGCAACAGCGCCAACCGTGAGCTTCGCACCCGCCGCCCAAGTGGGAACCCGTACGTAGACTGGGAAAGTGACGGGTTTGGGTGTTGAAATCTGAAACTGCAGTTCACCGTCGAACGGATATTCAGTCTCTTCTCGGATGGATACCTCGGTACCATCGGCGACCTTCGCCGTGACGCGGCAGGGAGCGTGGGCGATGGCGGCTAATCCGCCGTCGGGTGTGGCCATCCATAGGTGTTGCACTAGTCGCGGCCAGGCCTGATGCATCCCCGCGAGGCAGCACGGATAGTTGGGCATCAAGCCGTAGATGTTTGCCGACGCTCTGTTTGACGTCCAGTTGCGCTCGTCAATCGAAACGAGCACTTGATTGCTCTGCTGGTCATACTGGTGCGCCCAGAAGTCAGGCGTGATGGTGGCCGGCAGGCAGTTGTAAGCCAACATCTCGAGCCGATCTGCGAGGACAGGGTCTCCGAACACTTCGATCGACTTCTCCAGCGAATACATGTACAGAGCGATCGCGCAGAGCTCGGTACCCTGAACAGGACTCTTCCCCGCAAGGTGCTCGTCGCCCGAGAATCGCCCGCCCAGCTGTCCGTGAAATCGGTCGAGATTGCGCAGCGCAGCGTAGAAGGCGTCGCGGTAGAAAGTGTCGCCCGTCCTCAGATACCAGAGGCTCGGATACTTGATAGCTCGAGCATTGTTGTAGACTTGAGCCGTATGCCCAGCCCAGCGAAAGTCGGCAGGTGTTTTCCGGTGATCTCTCCAAGGAAAATGAGTGAAAAACAGACTCCAGTTGAAACTCTTGGTGCGCAGTTTCTCCAAGAGCTCAAGTAACATCGGGTCTTTGGTGCGGTTGTAAAGCCAGATCGCCGAGACAATATGCTCGCCGATTCTCACACCCCAGTGCTCCTGTTGAGGAAAGCTCTCGTACGTCTCGTGCAGATAGCGGAAGTAGTTTGTCATCAGCGGGATGATGCGTTTGTCCTGCGAAACGTCGTAGTACTCGATCAGAATCAGCAGCACGAGACTGTTCATTTCCACCAGGTGGTGGCGGTTCCAGCCCGGGAACTCGCGATCTTGCCCGAACCACCCATCTGGCCTGCCGCTGTCGAGGATCCAATTCAGGTAGACGTCGGACCGCTGTTTCAGCTCTTGGTCATCGAGCACGTGAGCCAACGGCATCAGTCCCGCCAAGTACTTGACCATGAACTTCCCAGCGCGGCTCCAGGCGACTCCACGGAGCTGATCACGAGTCTCCTCGCTGTCGCCTCCTTTCCACACCGAGTTGGTAAGCCAGAACTGGTCCAAATGGCCCGTCAAACCGCGTTTCTGAGTCAGTAGCTGGTCGCGCAGCCAACCCTCTGGCCGGATCGATCCCAGCGGAAGTCGTCGATAAGCTCCAGGTTTCAGCGGCGGCTCGTTGGCCGGGTACAAAGCGATCCTGACCCGGCGCCGGCGTCGTTGTTCTCACCGGCGGATGTACCTGAGGCAATAAAGTGGCAAATGCCAACGAACAGGGTGGCACGAACGACAACTCCTAGTCTTGTCATGTCAATTCACCACCTTGGTAAACGCCCGAGCCCAGAACATCAGGGTTTCTCTGCCGAGTACACTTCTAAGTAATGGGGAAAACCAGGGGCAGAAGAATCGAGTGGCTTCAGCCTCTCTCCAACGACTCGATCGTTGTTTGCCTTAGCGGTTCGTTGGTCCATTCTATGCTACTTCGCTCGCGCCAGCTGCGGTAAAAAGGCGATCTGTTGAATCCACGTTTCAGCAAGCAGGCTGCGGAGCGCTGGAGAAAGCGATGACGCAGTCGAACCTTCCACGCCCCGCGGCAACGACACCGGTCAAAAAAATACCCATTCCTGGATTCGCCTATTGACTTATGGGACACGACGTCCCACAATGATGGGACACTATGTCCCATATCTGCAAGAAGAGACTTCGGATGGCCAGAAACCCCCAGGACGTAACCCAGGCAGAGCAGGCAGTGCTGCAGGTTCTTTGGGACCGCGGGCCTTCAACAATCCGCGATGTCACCGCGATCGTCTATCCGGACGACCCGGAAACCCAGTATTCCACTGTCAAGCGGCTGCTCGCGCGCTTGGTGTCCAAGAAATTCGTCGTCAGCGATAAGCAGAGCTTCGCGCATGTTTTCACAGCTGTGGTTGATCGCGAAGAGCTTGTCGGCCGCCGGCTTGAATCATTAGCCGACTCACTTTGCGGGGGGTCGCTATCACCTTTGGTTTCTTCACTCGCTAAGTCCGAACGGTTGTCTCAGGAGCAGTACGACACGCTTGTTGATCTAATCGATGAGCTGAAGCAGGCTGCTCCAAAGAAAACGAAACGAAAGAAGCGTCGTTGAACTGAGATCGTCGCCTTCGTCCAAGCACGAACTTCATTTGCCACGCCAAAACGATGTTGTGAGAACAAGTCATGTCGAATCTAATCGAAGTGATCGTCAGCAATCTTGCGGTGGCTACTGTTCTGGCAGTTGTGGTCTATGTAGTCAGCCGGGTGCTTCGTCGTCCGGCCCTGACACATTGCCTGTGGGTGATTGTCCTGCTAAAGCTAATCACACCCGGTACGATTCCGCTGAGGGTGACCCTGCCATGGACTGACGTACCTTTCGCGGCGCCTGCAGCCCAACTGG
>CBDCWT010000073.1:0-139003 GCA_965223305.1 Pirellulaceae bacterium
TACAGATCTCTGAGTGCGTCCTGGGGGACTTCCACCAGATAGAAGTAAGGGTGTCGTCCTAGGCTCTCGAAATCGATCGAGAATGGCTGCGCATCGTCCGCCAATCCACCGACGAGCTGAGCTGTGATCGGCAGGGGCAAGATACCTTGGCCATCGAGCCAGGCTGACTCTTGCCAGGCCACCGGGTCGAAGTCGCCACCCGCCGTCAGGATCAGCTGCCCACCGCGCTCGACGAAACGACGTAACATCGAGACCGCAGCCGCCGGATCCGAGACTCCCCCGACAATGGCCAGCCGAGTCTTGGCGAGCATTTCGGGGGTGACCTGTTCGATGCGCACTGACGAGAACAGTTGACCGCGATCCGTGTTTGTGCGGGCCGCCGCCAGCAGCTGACGGGCGGGAAGCGTCTCGCCGAGCCGACCACGGGTTCGGTCCTCTGCAGCACCAAGTTGATCGACGAACAGCGCCGGAATGCCCGCTGTCACCGGGACGATGCGTCCGCGGACATTGTCGGCCGCAAGGTTGTCCGAGCTAATAGATGCCGATATGTAGGCCCACGAGATGGAACCAGCTTCGAGCTGTGGGTCTCTAAACACGTAAGCGAACGACAATTCGCGTTCAAACTCAGATGCTGAGAGTGTGACAAGGCGGGAAGCTACGGGGACGCCATTCACGGCCAGCTCGACTGCCAATTCTCGGTCGGCCGGCAGTTGATAGCGGATTCGAACCAAGATTGCCGACTCGGTATCGAGGTCGACGATCCCATCTTGCACTTGGATGTCGCCGACCCAGCAGTTCTGCCAACTGGGCTCGGCGACGGTGACCAGTTCGACGTTGGCGTCTGTCACTTCAGAGAGCTCGACGCCCTGCCAATCTCGAGCCTGCAGATCGGTGAACACGACGACCCGCCGCGCCAGTGAAGCTCCATCGTTGGCGGCCGAACGGAACGCGTCGGCCAGCATCGTCGGGGTCAGCGCGCGATCGACGATCTGGATAGCCTCCAGCGCCGCCAAGGCGCGCTGTTGGACGGGAGTCGTCTCCGGTTGAAACGGGCCATGCGAGCCGCACAAGGGGACGACCCGAAAGCGGCTTCCAGTGGCCACTCGCTCCATGCGCCGGCGGGCCTGCTGTTTTGCCAGCTCAAGCCGACTTCCCTGCGGCGTCTGATACGCCATGCTGAGACTGTTGTCCACCAGCAGCACGAGTTCGACTGGCTGCGAACCAGCCAGGCTGGTGCCCGAGGTCGCGAAAAAAGGCTGGGCCAGCGCCAGCCCAAACAGCGAGACGGCCAGGCACCTGAGGCAGAGCAAGATCCGATCGCGGAGCCGGACGCTGCGCTCGCTTTGACGGACTGCCTTGATAAGCAGGTCCATGGCCGCCCACTCCAGCTTGCGTTGCCGCCGGTGCGTCAGCAAGTGAATCAGGACGGGAGCGGCGGCCGCTAGGAGGCCGGCGACAGCGAACTGCCACGTAGCAAGTGAAGGGATGAAGCTCATTCGCTAACGAATCGATCCTGAATACTCTCGATCCGCCCTTCTTGCAAGATCGGCAGATACCTGTTCGGAATGGCCAACAGGAAACAGGCGACGGCGGTCCCGAACAGCTCGCCCGGTCGCCCGCCGACTTTGCCACCTCCGTTGGCTCCGTTGTCCCGCCAGGAGCCATGCAAACTGGCGTCGCTGGCATCGTGCATCTGTGAGGCCACCAAGTAGTCTCGCAAAGGCGGGTAGTTCTTCGTCCAGTGTTCGCCCCCTACCTGATAGAGCGCCTGTCCCACGTAGTAAGTCGTGTAGGCATCGAAAGGCAATTTGCCGTTGCGCTGCGGTTCGGGAAGTTCTTGGACCGCCTCCTCGATCACACGCAGACTCTTGGGAATCCGCCAGTCTTCGTACTGCCCGAACTCTTGCAGGCAGACCACACCCGCCGCCGCCATGGCAATCGTTCGGCCGCCGCCTCCCTTGCTGTAGGTAAACTGGCCAGGCACGGCCGCCTGTTCGGACTCCGGCAGCTCACGACTGACGCCCTCGGGGGTGTAGTATTCCCGCACGTTTCTAATTGATAGGGCGATGACTTCCGACGGAACTTGCAAACCGCAGTCGACCGCGCTGCGCAGCGCTTTGGCCTGCATCACCACCAGACTCAAGTCGTGACCGCGGGCTTGGCGGCGAGCTCGATAGTCCCAGCCGCCGTCGTCGCACTGCGTGTTGGCGATCAATTGCAAAGCGCGATCCAGCGTGACGTGAAGCCGTCGGTCGCGCGTCGTCGTCATTCCGTGAGCTTGCCCCAACACAAACGTCGACAGACCGTGGTTGTACATGTCCCGCTGCGAGTTCGCGACGTTCAACAACCCCGACGGTTTCGCCTGTTCCAGGATGTGGTCCAGAGCGCGGCTGACAACGTCGCCATAGCGACCGCGTCCGGGCGCATGTCCCGCCGAGAGAAACGCCAGCGCCCCCATGCTCACCAGCCCCAAGTCGTTCGACGACCAGCTGCCGTGCGGTCCCTGGTTCGCTGCCAGCCACTCTAGGCCGCGGCGCAGCGCCTGCTCGCTCTGCGGCGTGTATTCCGGAGCTGCAGACGTAGGCCGGCAGATAGCACCCAGCCCGGTAACCAAGAGCAAGAGTGCGCTGCAGCGGTACCGGCGAGCAAGGTCGAGCATAGCGTTCAGGTTTACCGGAGCGCGGCGTGGGCAGCTGAGGTAGGTCAGTCTTTCACCGGCTGGGGAGCTGGTGACTGGGGCTGTTCACTTTGTTTTTCGGCGTCCTCGACCGCCTTGTCTTTTGGAGACTCGTCACTCTTTGGCAAACGCGGAGTCAACAGCAGACGAACGGGAGTACCGATAGGAGGAATCTTCTCTGTGTAGGCCTCAAACAACAGGTCGGCGTTTTCTTGGCTGCTGGGAATTGTCAAGTCGAGCGTGGCGGTGGGGAAGTTCGAAACACAGATAAAGTCTCCCCCATCGCCATGGTAGTAGCGCTGGCCGTTCGAGGGATCGGTCCAGAAACCGCTTCCAGCGAAGACCCATTCCGCGTCAGCCTCCTTCCGAGTGCTGGTATTCTTCAGCCACTCTTGTGCTCGTGCTTGACGCGTGGCACCCCGCTCCTTCCATAAGACGGACACCTCGATGGTGGTCCCCGTAGCGGGTTCATAGTCCGGGTCGAAACGCGCCGGACGCCCGGACTTTGCGCCAGCCGCCAACAGGGCCGCATGCACGTATTGCGCCTTGCTGTTGACCGCCACGATCGACTCGTGCTCTTTGGTACCCTCCGGGCAGGCGAACATCTCTAGGGCCCCTCGCCGCAAAGTGACGTGTCCATCGACAATCACGCGTCGCTTTTTGAGATCGAGCCAAATGTCAGAGTCCGGCGCCAGCCGTATCAGACCTTGGGGTGCCAGAAACTCCCGTTTCAAGTCAGCCGGCTTGGTGGCCAGCTCAGTCGCCTCGTCTTCGCAAGCCGCGAGCGGCGCTGCACCCGTCGCCAACAACATCAAGAGCAGCCGCAGCCGCACGGATGCAGGATTGTGATTTTCCTTCATCGGTTCCTCTTCAATAGCAAGACAGCAGACACTCGGCTGTACCGTAATCGTCCGGCTCAGTTTTGAAAGCGGACGGCACGCGGAGCGTGCCTGCTACCTTGAAAGAGCGCGGGCGTTTCACTTTCTTCTGAGCCCAGGGGCAGCAACGAGCGAGATCTGTTGCTATCATTACCACACCTTCGACCAGTCGGCGTTTCATCCGCGTGCGGACGAGGCTTGCGGCCGGCGGACGGTCTATTGCGAAGCGAGTAGTCACGGCGAGTAGTTCACCACGGACAATTCACCGCGGGTGATCCAGTTCGATACGATTCAGGATAGGTATTATACGTCACGGAGGTCCACTTGAGCATGGGAACGGCAACGGAATCTCGACCGCGAGCTGCACGGGGGCGCAACGCTACATCACGCAGCCACCGGAACAAGCAGGTGGTGGACAGACCAAGTCTCGAGGATTGGAGCGGTTGGTCCGCGCATCTGCAGCAGCGACGTACGCCGCGGTCGCTGGAGCACCTGATACCTGGGGTGAAAACGTCCATTCTTAGCTGGCCGCTAGAGGCCAGTTGGCATGGCAGCGAGAGTGAAAAACTGGTGAAGTTGCTCGAGCGGTTCAGCCGGGGGGGCGCCGCGTCGCAGGGGCGGCTGGCGGACCGGTTGGAGAGTTGGCTGGATGACGCTGCTGGGCGTGCCGCAGATCCCACTTTTGCAGTCGAGTGCCTGGCTTGGTGCCACGCGCTACCCCGGCTCGGCCAGTTCCTGCACGCCGCTCCTTGGTGCCAGCTGCACGAGCAACTTGAGTCGGTGGCCGACGAGTCCCCAGGGCTCGACCTCGCCGAGCAGCCATTGACACAACAGTTGTTGGCTGGCGAGTTGCCGTTGACGCTCGGCTATCTCTTTCCCGAATTGCCAGCTAGCTCTGAGCGCGTTCGCGAAAGCTGTGAGAGGTTGTCGCGCGGGATCGTGGAGCTGCTGGACGGAGAGGGCTTACCGTCGGCGGACCGATGGGAGCTGGCACGCCCGCTGCTCGCCTGCTGGACTCGTGCGGGTTTCATCGGTCGGCAGATGAAGAAGCCGGTCTTCGATGAGGAGGGCTGGACGCAGCTAGAGTGGTTTGTACTGCAATCGTTGCGACTGACGCGCAACAATGGAGCACTCGTCTTTTCACAGGGACTGGCCGGTGCCTACTGCGGATCTCTTTTCGACGCCGCTCTGACGTTGGCCGGAGATCGCGATGATCGTCGCATCGCCGATCAAATCCTACCGCGGCGGCGCAAGGGGGTTGCCGGGTCCAGTCGTAAGCAGGCACGGTCGCCGAGTGTGAACTCTGAGTGGGCGGGAGGGGCCGTGCTGCGCAGCGCCTGGAGCTCCAGCTCGGATCAAGTTGCGGTCGCCTACTCCGAGCAGCTGAAATGGGAGCTGAATTGCGGCGCCACCACGGTCTGGAGCGGCATGGGGGATCCCCAGTACCGTTTGAATGGCAACTGGTTGAAGCCGCAGGGCGACTGGGAGCAGGTTTGCTGGATTTCCACGAAAGATTCAGACTACCTGGAGCTTGAAATGCGGTTCGGCAGCCGTTGTTCGGTACAACGGCAGATACTGTTGGCGCGCCCCGACAGGTTTCTCTTTGTCGCGGACGTATTCCTAGGCGGGGAACTGGATGCGGAAATTGAGTACCTCCACCGCATTCCCCTGCATGACGGCGTGAGGTTTCGGGCCGCTAAAGAGACGCGCGAAGGCAATCTCATCGTGAAACAGCGGGCGGTCGCGCGGGTGCTTCCGTTGCCGCTCTCTGAGTGGCGGAGCGAGCATACGCCCGGAAAGTTGGAGCAGGTCGGAGAGCATCTGGAGCTGAGCGTCAAGACCAAGGCACGCCGGCTCTACGCGCCGCTGTTTTTTGACCTCAGCCCAGCTCGCTTCAAGAGGCAGTTGACCTGGCGACGGTTAACGGTTGCCGAACGGCTGCAGACGCAGCCGCAGGATATCGCTGCCGGCTTTCGCGTGCAAGCCGGCAAGCAGCAGTGGCTCTTCTACAGGTCGCTGACTCCACCGGCCAACCGCACTCTGCTCGGTCAGAATATCAGCTGCGACTTTGTTGCCGGCCGTTTTTCGGCAGAAGGGCAAGTCGACAATCTGGTGGAGATTGAGTAGGTTTCTTAGATTGCCGGTGTGCGATCGCGCCGCAGCTCGTGAAAGTCGTACTACGGAAAGGGGGTTGTCACTATGTCGTCAGCGGCAGCTGGAATCAGCCAAGATATTACGCACTGTATCGGCAACACTCCCTTGGTGAAGCTGCGGAGGGTTACCGGGGGCTGCGTAGCCAACGTCGTGGCCAAGGTCGAGAATATGAACCCCCTGTGGAGCGTTAAGGACCGCATCGGACGGGCGATGATCGACGCCGCAGAGCGAGATGGACTGATCAAAGACAATACCGTGCTGATCGAGCCCACTAGCGGAAACACGGGCATCGCTTTGGCCTATGTATGTGCCGCGCGGGGGTACAAACTAGCGGTCACCATGCCGGAGAGTATGTCGATCGAACGGCGCCGGTTGCTCAAGGCGCTGGGTGCCGAAATCGTGCTGACGCCCGCGGCGCAAGGCATGCCGGGCGCAGTGCGGAAGGCCGAAGAGCTCGCTGCCGAGAATCCCAACTACGTGATCCCCCAGCAGTTCAAGAACCCGGCCAATCCGGAAGTGCATCGTCAGACGACGGCGGAAGAGATCTGGCGCGACACCGAAGGGCAGGTCGACATCCTGGTCAGCGGAGTTGGAACGGGTGGCACCATCACGGGCGTGTCCGAAGTCATCAAAGCGCGCAAGCCCGAGTTCCGCGCGATCGCCGTCGAACCAGCTAACAGTCCAGTGATCACACAGACGAAGAACGGCCAGGAACTGGTGCCTGGCAAACACACGATCCAAGGAATTGGTGCTGGCTTCATTCCCAACGTGCTGAACGTGGATATCATCGACGACGTCGTCCAAGTTCAGGACGAGGACGCAGCCGAGATGGCTCGCCAGCTGGCTCAGACTGAGGGGCTCTTCTGCGGAATCAGCAGCGGCGCGGCAGGTTGGGCGGCGGTCGAGGTGGCCAAACGCGCTGAAAACGCCGGCAAACTTATTGTGGTGGTGCTGCCCGACATCGGTGAACGTTATCTGTCAACAGCGCTCTATCCAGAGTGAGCACCGGCGTAGCCGCCACTGAAGTCCTTCTCCCTTCAACTTTTGCGGCATCGCGGTCAGACAAACCTGCCTTTACCCTCCCGCTCGCGGGAGGGTCGGACGCATAGCGTCCGGGGAGGGCCGTCCGGGAGTGATCGTCCACGAGGCGTGCCCCCCCTCTCCGGCCCTTCGGGCCGACTCTCCCCGAGGAGAGTGAGGACGAGATCACACACTAAGTCAGAAGCTGCACGACCCCCTCGGTGCTTCATGCAATCCGCCAAACTCTGGCGAGTTCGGCTACGCTGCAAATCAGCCGCTGGGCGTTAGCCCACGGTTCCCACCAAACCGGATGCTAACGCATTCCGGCTGATTTGTGGCCCGAGGGGCGACGAACTGGAATGCTGCCGGCCACTTGCCGGTCAAACCCAGTGCGGCGGCCCGCAGCCGCCAGCGACTACTCCTCATCGCCTCGCAGTTTGGCCAGCACGCTGAAGTCCTCGAGGGTCGAAGTGTCTTGGCTCCCCTCCTCGGCTCCTGAGGCGATATCGCGCAGCAGGCGGCGCATGATCTTGCCGCTTCTTGTCTTTGGCAGTGCCGCAGTGAAGCGGATGTCGTCGGGTTGAGCGAGTGCACCGATCTCCTTGCGCACGTGTTTCCGCAGATCGGCCCGCAGCTCATCGCTGGGCTCGGCATCGCCGGTCAGGGTGACGAAGACAGCGATCGCTTGTCCTTTGATTTCGTCCGGCCTGCCGACCGCGGCCGATTCGGCCACCAGGTGATGGCTGACCAATGCACTTTCGACTTCAATTGTGCTGAGCCGATGGCCGGAGACGTTGATCACGTCGTCGATCCGGCCCATGATCCAGTAGTAGCCGTCGTCGTCGCACCTGGCGTTGTCACCGGTCAAGTACTTCCCGGGCACGGTGCTCCAGTACTGGTCGCGAAACCGCTGATCATCTCCCCAGATTCCGCGGAGCATGCCCGGCCACGGTTCTGCGATGCAGAGCATACCACCATGGTTCGCGGGTACTTCGACAAGTTGATCGTCGACGATCGCGGGAACGATCCCCGGCAACGGTTTTGTACAGCTACCTGGCTTCTGTGGAATCGCGGCGGGCAGCGGCGACATCATGATCCCGCCGGTCTCCGTTTGCCACCAGGTATCGACGATTGGACAACGCCCACCGCCGATTTTTTGATAGTACCACATCCACGCCTCTGGGTTGATTCCCTCGCCGACTGTGCCGAGCAACCTCAAGCTTGACAGATCGTGTTGGTCGACGTGCTGGTCGCCCCATTTGATGAAAGCTCGGATGGCGGTGGGCGCGGTGTAGAGTGTGGTGACGCGATATTTTTCGATGATGGCCCAGAAGCGATCTTCGGCGGGAAAGTTGGGGGCGCCCTCATACATCAGCACCGTCGCTCCCGCAGCCAGTGGTCCGTAGACCACATAACTGTGCCCAGTAATCCAGCCGCAATCCGCAGTGCACCAGAAGATATCGCTGTCGCGATGGTCGAAAACCCACTCGAAGGTCTTTTTGGCATAGAGGTTGTAGCCTGCCGTCGTATGGCGAATTCCCTTCGGTTTTCCCGTCGAGCCACTTGTATACAGGATGAAGAGCGTGTTCTCGCTATCTAGCGGCTCGGCGGGGCAGTCGGCCGAGGCCTGTTCGACGAGTTCATGCCACCAGAAATCTCTGCCCGGTTGCATGGCGACTTGGTTGCCCACGCGCTGCAGGACAACGCACTTTTCGACCGTGGGCGACTTCGCCAACGCCTCATCGACGACTTCCTTTAGCGGCAGCTGTTTTCCTCGTCTCCAGGCCGCATCGGCGGTCAGCTGCAGCTTGGCTTTGGCATCGTTGTTGCGATCGGCGATGGCTTCGGCGGAGAAGCCTGCGAAGATCACCGAATGCACGGCACCAATTCGCGCGCAGGCCAACATGGCGATCGCCAGCTCCGGCGTCATGGGCATGTAGATCGAGACCACGTCTCCCTGGGACACACCCAGCTGCTTTAAGACGTTTGCGAACCTGCAGACCTCTTGGTGGAGTTGTTCGTAGGTTAGCGAGCGTTGATCGCCAGGTTCACCCTCCCAGAGTACAGCTGTTTTACTGCGCCGTTCGGTCTGGAGATGTGCATCGAGACAGTTGTAAGATGCATTTGTCTTGCCTCCGACAAACCACTTCGCGTAGGGTTCCTCCCACTCCAGCGTCTGTTGAAAGGGCTCAAACCAATGGAGTTCGTTGCGGGCCAGCTCTGCCCAGAAAGCCGTCGGGTCCTGCCGCGCTCGATCGTACAGTCGCTGATATTGCTCGAGCGATGCGATTTTCGCCTGAGCGACAAATTCAGCATTCGCGGGAAACTGACGATCTTCCACCATGACCGAGTCGATTTGGCCGCCGGCGTTGTCGGACATTTAAGGGTCACCTCTGCCTTGGGAAAGGGTGCTTAGAAGCCGGAATTCTAGGTCTGATTTTTGCGAGTGTCAAACAGTCGCCGCAGCGGAAACGGCGCTTGCTGCCCCCCCTACGACAACCGCTGTGGATCGATAAAATGGCCGCTGCAGCAGGTGCGCTGGCTACCTCGCTCGCCGATCGACACCTCTACCTAGCAATCATTCAGGATGCTCGACAACATACGCGTTTGGCCAGGACAGCCATATCCTTTGGGCGCTACATGGGACGGTGCTGGGGTCAACTTCGCTATCTACTCGGAACACGCCACCAAAGTCGAACTTTGTTTGTTTGATTCGGTGAGAGCGAAGAAGGAAACGCACCGCATCGCTCTCCCCGAACAGTCTGACATGGTTTGGCATGCCTACCTTCCCGACGTCGGACCAGGGCTGTTGTATGGATTTCGCGTACACGGCCCATACGATCCCGCACGCGGGCACCGTTTTAATCCGATGAAGGTGTTGCTGGATCCGTACGCTAAGGAAATCGCCCGCGACGTCCGCTGGTCTGACTCGATGTTCGGTTATCGGATCGGCGATCCGCACAGTGACCTGTCGTACGACGATCGAGACAACGCGGCCCATGCACCATTGGCCGCGGTTGTCGATTCGGCTTTCACTTGGGGGGACGATCGGCATCCACGCACGCCGTGGCATCGGACCGTCATCTACGAACTGCATGTCAAAGGGTGGACGAAACAGCATCCGGGCGTGCCCAAAGCACTCCGCGGCACCTATGCAGGATTGGCCTCCGAGGCCGCGATCTCTTACCTGACTGACCTGGGTGTTACGGCCGTCGAGCTGATGCCCGTCCACTATCACTTGGACGACCGGCACCTCGTCGAAAAGAAGTTGAAGAACTACTGGGGCTACAACACTCTCTCCTTCTTTGCTCCCGATCCCCGTTACTCGTCGGCTCGCCAGAGTCGGGATGCCGTTCGCGAGTTCAAACGGATGGTCCGCACTCTGCATTTGGCGGGCATCGAAGTCATTCTAGACGTTGTCTACAACCACACCGCCGAGGGCAACCAGAGTGGTCCCACCATCTCGCTGCGAGGAGTCGACAATGCCTCCTACTACCGCCTGGTCCACGGCGAGCCGCGCTACTACATGGACTACACAGGCTGTGGCAATACGCTCAACATGCTTTGCCCGCGCGTGCTGCAGCTGATCATGGACAGTCTCCGCTACTGGGTCCAGGAGATGCATGTCGACGGTTTTCGCTTCGATCTATGCAGTGCTTTGGCGCGAGAGCTGCATGCCGTCGATCGTCTAGGTGCTTTCTTTGACATCATCTGCCAGGATCCGGTGCTGTCACAGGTCAAGCTCATTGCCGAACCGTGGGACTTGGGAGAGGGTGGGTACCAAGTCGGCAACTTCCCAGTGGGGTGGACCGAATGGAACGGAAAGTTCCGCGATAGCGTTCGCAGTTTTTGGCGTGGTGACGGTGAAACTGTTTCCGAGCTCGCCTCGCGGCTCAGTGGCAGCAGCGACTTATACGAGCACAGCGGACGTCGTCCCTACGCCAGCATCAACTTCGTCGTCGCTCACGACGGCTTCACGCTCCATGATTTGGTGAGCTACAACGAGAAGCACAATGAGGCGAACCGCGAGGGAAACGCTGACGGTGAGTCCCACAATCGCAGCTGGAATTGTGGCGTCGAAGGAGCCACCAACGATCCCGAGATTCTGGCGCTACGTGAGAAGCAGAAACGAAATCTGTTGACCACACTGATCTTCTCGCAAGGGGTTCCGATGCTCTGTGCTGGCGACGAGATGGGCCGAACCCAGCGTGGCAACAACAACGCCTATTGTCAGGACAACAAGATCAGTTGGGTTGACTGGGAACTGAGCGAGGATCGCCGCAAGCTCAGGGATTTTGTCAAACGGCTGCTCAAGACCCGCGCCGAACAAGCGGTCTTACGTCGCCGCCAGTTCTTTCAAGGGCGTCCCATTCGCGGTTCGGGTGTCAAAGACGTCTACTGGTTGGAACCGTCTGGAAAAGAAATGGAAGACGAGGCCTGGAATTCGGGTTTCGTGCGCAGCTTGGGAATGCTCCTACCCGGGGATCAGATCGATGAAACCGATGAGCGCGGACACCGAATCGCGGGAGATACTTTCCTGTTGTTATTGAACGCCCACCATGAGCCGATCCCCTTCGTGCTCCCGGCCCACACGCTGCCGGAGCACAGCAAAAGGTGCTGGGAGCTCGTTTTTGACACTTCGGATCCCGATTGCCACAGCGTCGAGTTTCCGACGAACGCCAGCTACGATCTGCGGGATCGCTCGACGGCCGTTTTCAAATTTTCTGGTATCGACCAATAGCGCGGATTGCGATGCTAGCAACGCAGGCGAATCTCATGTTTGACCGTCCGCGCGATTGCGCTATAATCAGCACTCGTTGGCAAAGGAGGCTAACATGTCGGTCTATACCAACAAGCGGCAGAGGTCGGCGGGTCAGATGACTGGCACGACGCCGACGGAGTCGGACCAAGGCGATGGCCGGAGCGGACCGGACGACGACGGACCGACAGATACGTCCGCCGGTACTGAACTTCACGCCGAGCCGGCCGGTTCGCGCGTTCGCGGCGTGGACATTGAGGAGTTCGCACGGGTTCGCCTCCAACACAGTCCCTATCGGGCGATTCGCCGCGTCGGCTGTGTGTTCTCCCAGGGGACGCTCACGCTATCCGGTACCGTTCCCACCTATCACTACAAACAGCTGGCACAGACGGCGGTGAGCGGCATTTCTGGTGTCGAGAAAATCATCAACCGCATTGACGTCGGCTAGTTTCTCCCGAGCTCTGCCAGGTCTTGCATTCGTTTGACGTTTGACCGCGACCCAGAGTTGGGGTCTGCCGACTCCACGGCCTTTGTGCGAGTCCGCATGACCGGCAGACCCATGGCGGTGAGCGCCGGTCCCGGGGGAAACCACCGCGCACCGCACGCTCGGCTCGGGGCTGCCGGGACAACGATGGCGATTTAACACGTCGCCGCGCGGCGCCCCTGCGCGTCGCGGTTAAACGGGTGCGCGGGCGCGTGCGAAAAATGCCAGAACCATCAGGGGTCGGACTGCGTAGCGAGAGAGCTGTGGTCGTCGTCGATCCGAATAGGAAAAAACTATGCCCCGACTATCTAACCGTCGCTGGCGGCCCCGATTTGGCCTCAAAACGTTCTTGATGTTCTACCTGCTTGGCGGCGCCGGGGTTGCGTGGGTTTCTCACAGCTACAGTGAGTACCGTGCTGAACAGCAGCTGATTCGGAAGCTCGCGGAGCGGCTTTCGTCCAGCAATCTCCTGACCGTCGCCACGAACGGAAAAACAACGTGCCTGGTCGGCAATTGCTTCATGTGAGCGCCGGACTCCACTTCGATAGTGGTCAACTATCATGGACCCGCGGCGCTTCGTCATCTAGTTGAAGTCATGGGAATTCCGATTTTCAATCGGGTCAGCAAGATCAGCTACAGGTACAGAGACGTGCAGGAGATCTTGCTAGACAGAGAGGACGTGGCAAGCATGGGTGATCTCAAGACGATTTCGGTTTCGAAACTGCGCGAGGGGCTCGATGAGTCTGATGTGAGCAGGATCGGTGAGATGGTCCCGCCCTGCCGCTTGGCTGCTGTGGACGCGGCAAAGAACGACGTCAACGTCAAGCTAAAGCCCGGCCTCACGTTCACAAGTTGCTCGGCGCCGGAGAGGACAGAAAGATCGGGGCAGAAAAATCGACGACGGTCTGTCTTGCGGCCACTCGATTGAAGCTCTGCTACCGGCAGCCGCGGCGTTGGACGTCCTGCACTGGATCAACATCACGCGGCAGGCAGCTGCATTCAAGTCACTTTGTCTGACAGGATTTACAGGATCAACAAGAGGCCCTTTGCCTAGTGTGTGACTCCGCGACATCAGCCGCTGGGCGTTAGCCGGCGTTAGCCCACGGTTCCTACCAAAACCGGATGCTAACGCATTCCGGCTGATCTGTGGCCCGAGCGGCGTACACGGCCTCCGTGCCTGTGTTTCAAAACAAACCAACTCCACCCCAAACAAGGGACCACCAAACAAGAGCAACGGAGGACACAGAGACGCCAAGACCTGCATGCGAGAAAGGCGATCGATGTTCTGCTACCGGCACGCCCGTTTGACCGGCCTGCACTGGGTCAACATCACGCAGCAGGCAGCTACGTTCAAGTCGCTCAAGAAAGTCTGAAGCTACGCCATCTTTCTGTCCCAATTTTTCTGTCATCCGAAACCTGCTCGCCGATCTGCTTGACGACAGAAAGATTGGGACAGAAAAATCGACTGCCATTGCGTCTTGCGGCTAGGCGATTGAGGTTCTACTACCGGCAGTATGCCCGTCGCGCGGCCTGCGCTGGATCAACGTCACGCGGCAGACAGCTACGTTCAAGTCACTCGAGAGAGTCTGAAGCTACGCCATCTTTCTGTCCTAATTTTTCTGTCATCCAAAACCTGCTTGCCGATCTGCTTAACGACAGAAAGATTGGGACAGAAAAATCGACTACTGCTACGCCTTGCGGCTAGGCGATTGAGGTTCTGCTACCGGCAGCACGCCCGTCGCGCGGCCTGCGCTGGATCAATGTCACGCGGCAGGCAGCTACGTTCAAGTCGCTCGAGAGAGTTTGAAGCTGCGCCGTCTTTTTGCTCTAATTTTCCTGTCATGGATGTTTCGAATCTTCCTTTCAACCAGGCTGTCGGAATTACGGCTGATGGTTCCAATGTGGTTCTGACGCCGCGCTCGCAGCATCTAAATCACCTTAATACCGTTCACGCGACAGTTGTCTATGGCGTTGCCGAAGCTGCTGCAGGACAGTGTTTGTTCGAACACTTTTCAGATATCGCAGATTCCTACCGTGTTGTGCTGCGCAGTTCGAACGCAAAATACCGGCGACCCGCGCTAATGGGTGCCGATCTTCGCGCGGCCGGCACGGTAGCCGCCGCGGACGCGGCAGCATTCAACCAAGTGCTGCGTTCCCGTGGTCGGGCTTCACTGGAGGTTAGTGTGTCAGTGACACAAGATGAAACAGAGTTGTTTGTTGGGAAGTTCTGCTGGTTCGCAAAAAAAGCGAGATAGACGGCGGCTAAATTAATGAACTGGATCACTGTGCCGTATCAGGCAGCCTCTGTCGTCGCACGTCGTACCGCTGGTGTGGCCGGGTCGCCTCGACCACGTCGAATCTCGGGCGAGCGGCAAAGTCCTCCTGTATGGCCTGCGCCTTGGCGTGGTCGTAGCCGCCCCCGTGCGCATGGAGCAGGTAACGCAGCGTAAGAGGTTGTTGGTCGGTCACTGCGAGTCCTTCGCGGAGACAGAAGGCGGCCCCCATCCAGCCGTCCTCGCGCACGTGCCAGTACGTGGGGTAACGTGGATTGTCAGGGTGATCGAAGTAAGTGATGCCTTCGATGACTGATTTTCGCTCGCTGCCGCGACCCACCGCGACCGGACCGCTGTAATCGACCCAGCGAGCTCGTTGGCTGAAGATGGCTCGTTCGCCTTGCTGGCGCTCGCTGCTGGTCAGAGTGCCTCCGCCAAAGTGGACCGAAATCGTGCGAGCGACGCGGACCGCCAGAAAACCAAAGTTGGTCTTGCCCAATTCTACGGCCTCTTTGCCGGATGGTCGGACCGTGATCTGGATCTCCAATGCATGTTCGCTGCCCGCCAGCGGAATCAGCGCCGCCACCAGTTCCTGTTCCATTAACCGCTCGCCGCTCGGATCGCGCCATTCGCATGCCGCAGCCATCATCGCCTCGCGGTTACCATCACGGTATCCGTACCACATTCGCTGCCGCACTCGCGTATCCTGACCGTCGGACCAGAAGTCTTTGTCGTCGACGCGAGCGTGGGCAATCCATACGCTACGGTGATGGTCGTGGTCCGGCGCCCCCGGGTGGCCCATGCGAGTGAGGGAAACGCCGGACGGGCCAGCAAACGGATAGAAGAAAGGACGTGGATACTGCTGCCCGAAGTGCCAGCGAGTTTTCTCCACACCGTCGATTCGGAATGAGACCTGATGTCCCGGCAGCGGTACAAGCTCACATCGCTGCAAACCAAGTGGCTCACCGGCGCACGATGCCGCTCCCACCGCTGATAACAACAAGGCGGGAATGAAGGATATTCGAATCATATGTCTGGCTCCAAGCATAGAGTCAGGCCGAACGCCGCACCCGGCGCCGGCAGCTGGCGAACACTTGCTGCAACAAAGAGCTACCGATACTCGTCCGCTCGCCCAACGCCGTTCCGTCGCTTTCCAATCGTAGCTGAACTCGGATCTCCAATCGATCGGGAGGGCGAGGCGTGAGGCTCTGGTCGAGCCGAGAGTGCAAGGAACCGTGGGCTAACGCCCAGCGGCTGCTTCCGATAAAAGTGGCGAGAGCATGGACGCCGACTGGTGCCTGCTACTCCCAACCGTCACGTAGTGAACTTCTCTTCGGGCGGAAGCTGACGCACCCACTGATCGAGTTGACTCTGCAGGTCAGCCGATTTGCTGGTCAGCGAAGGGAACGTCACGGCCACGTCCTCCAGCTTGTCTTTCAGCGTTGCGGCGGTCGCTTGTCGCTCCGAAATCGTTGCTCCTGACCGACGCACCTCGTCGAAGGCGCGGTTCAGCTTGTCTCTGCAGTCGGTCGAATCCTGGTAGCCGCTCAGGTCGGAGATGATCTCGGCCAAGCGAAAGCTGAGGCTCAGCACCGACACGCTCAATTCATTGGTGCCACTCCACACGCCTTCCGTTTCCGTTGACTCGCAAGAATCCGAGTCCGAGTCCCGTTCAGCATGTCGCGATCGGAGCTCACCGTTCGGCGATTCGGATGCCCATTGGTGCTCCTCCCACTCCTCGCGCGTAGCATAGAGAGAGCAGGCGAACTCGTCGTCCAGTTCGAGATGGTGGCCATCCGCGAAGCGAAAAACGGGTCCGAACCCATCGTCATCTTCCATCGCTCGGCAAATCGGACAATCGCAATCGAGATGCTCTCCCTGATCGAGTTGCGGCATGTGTTGCCGGGCCTGCTGCAGGATTGCCGACGGGGAAACGGAACACCCGTCGACCTGTCCCCGTTCAAGCCAGTTGCGTCCGTGGTCCTCCATCGCGGCAGCCCAACGCGGCACCTCGTCACGGAGTTCCGGTGATTCGCACAGCATCTTCCAGCCCGCGCGGATCACCTCACGGCAGAGATCGAAATAGACGACGACTTCCTCGGTTCCCATCGGCCCGTGGAGGAACGCCTGGGTGCTCTGGTCGAGCGGCAAGGGGCGGATGTTGAACTTCGACCATTCCTGGAACCGATGGTCCACCTCCCGATCCACCCAGTCGCGGCCTCGGTGGAGGAAGACGCGCGGTGGTTCTCCAGCCAGGTCGTCGCGTGGCGTCATGAGCCAGTCGGCGTGGACGCGCACTGTTAGCTCGTGCCAACGGTTGGCGATTGCGCGTTGCGACTCGTCGTGCTGGCTTGCCGGTCCGCGTTCATTGGAGAGATAGTGTTCGGCGGGGAGTGCACCCTCGACGGCGAGCTGCTGCATCCGCGCGGCAAAAGCTTCCGCCATTGCTGGTCCAAACAGGACGTCGCGAAACCTCGCCGGTGCCGTTGCGGAGGCCTGCGGCGCGAGTTCGGGTCCGCCGCGGGATGATACCACTCGCCGCCAACCCGGTGGATAGTTGATCCAAATTGCCGGATTATCCTCAGTCCATTCGCCCTCCTCGCGCACATACGCACCTAGCTCTTCGGGTACCATCTCCGCACAGTTGGTTTCCAAGAGCAAGTTGGCCAGGTCCACGAGAATCCAAGGGCCATCAGGGCGTTCTTCAGATTGCGGTCGGTAGTCTTGCCACCGCAGTTCCTCCAAGGGTTCTTGTTGCCTGTACCTCCGCCAGGCCAGCTGTAGTTCGTGAAACGAGCGGGGATCCGCCGAGGCAGCCGCCAACAGCGTGGTGGCGTCCCACTCGTCCATCTGCTTGACAAACCTGCATCCCTCACCGTCACGTACAATCACCGTCGCTTCCAGAGAAGTCATGATAGTGCCCTCGCTTGGTTCGTCTGGGGATCTGTCGGGCGACCAAACTGACGCCGCACTGTTATAGTTCCCTTCTGAGAGGACTCGCGACCAAGAAACTGAAAAAAAGAAGAAAGTTTCTCGACTGGACGGGCGCGTGTCCGCTAGCGCACGACGTCAAGCCTACCGGAGCGGGGCCGCGTGGCTGGCACTACCAAAATACAGGTCGAGGTTGCCGGTGGGACCGAGCGACCAAAACGACTCGGACCGAGCCCATTCGGCCCAAAAGGCCTCTTGGTCGTCCCTCGACTGCCGGCTGTCAAGTTTCCTCACAGCCAACTGACTTACATTTGCTACCGGCACATCACGCTCGAAGGTGAACCAGCATACCGTTAAGTCCACAGATTCCGGTCGAGCATGCGGAAGTTGACCGCTTCGCTGACGTGAGGTTCGTCGATTTCGAGGCTGCCTTCCAGGTCGGCGATGGTTCTGGCCACGCGGAGGACCTTGTCGTGGGCCCGGGCCGATAGGCCCAGCTCGTGGACGCTGGCCTTTAACATCTCCAACGACCCGGTATTCAAGCGACAATACTGCCGAACTTGCCGTGACGTCATACGCGCGTTGTACCTTACCCGGCTTTCCACGAAGCGCTTACGCTGCACGCGGCGGGCGTCGGTCACTTGTGCTCGCATGGCAGCGCTACTCGTGCCGCCGGCATCCGCGGCCATGTCCCGAAAGGGAACTGCGGGGACCTCGATATGTAGGTCGATGCGATCCAGCAGCGGTCCACTTATCTTTGCCATGTACCGCTCGATTTGCGGCAGCGTGCAGTGGCAATCGCGCCGCGGATCATTTCGGTAGCCGCAGGGGCAGGGGTTCAAAGCGGCGATTAACATGAAGTCCGCTGGAAACGTCGTACTACTCAGAGCACGCGAGATCGTGACGACACGATCCTCGAGTGGCTGGCGGAGCACTTCCAACGTACGCCGATTGAACTCGGGCAGTTCGTCGAGGAACAGGACTCCGTTGTGCGAGAGACTGATCTCTCCCGGCGTCGGAGTCGAGCCACCTCCGACGAGGCCCGCTTCGCTAATTGTGTGGTGCGGAGATCGAAAAGGACGTGTTGCCAACAGCGGCTGCTCAGCGGGCATCAGCCCCATCGCACTGTAGATCCGGGTCGTTTCGATCGATTCATCCGAGGTGAGTTCCGGCATTACCGAGGGAACTCGCCTGGCGATCATCGTCTTCCCTCCTCCAGGAGGTCCCAGCATCAGCAAGTTGTGTCCGCCGGCGGCGGCAATGGCGATCGCTCGTTTGGCCATTTCCTGCCCGCGTACATCCTGGAAGTCTTCGTCGTATTCACTCAGCGAACTGAACAAGTCTGCCAGGTCCGCCGTTGAAGGTTCAATCTCCACTTGTCCGCTAAAGAAAGCTACCGCTTGGCCCAGACTGGTTACTGCAATCACCTCAACATCCTGGACAACTGATGCTTCCAGCGCGCTTGCGGCGGGGACCACCAGTCCTTGCAGGTCGCGGTTCCGGGCCGCGGCGATGGCCATCGAGAGCGCTCCCTTGGCCGCGCGCGTCGTGCCGTCCAACGCTAACTCTCCAACCACCGCGTACGCTTCAAACTGGTCCAAACAGATTTGACCACTGGCGGCCAAGATGCCCAGCGACATTGGCAAGTCGAATGTCGCGGCCTGCTTCGGCAGCTCGGCCGGGGCGAGATTGATGACGACCCGGTTGTTCGGGCGCTGGAAACCTGAGTTGACCAGCGCCCGCTCAATGCGGTGCGTGCTTTCTCGCACGGCCGCCTCTGGCAATCCCACCAGGATCGTCTTGGGAAGCGCTCCGGCGGAAACGTCGACCTCGACCTCCACCGGAACGGCCTCAATTCCCAATAGCGAAAACGTCTGAAACCGAGCCAACATCTGCCCCGTCGTCCTTGCCCCGGAGTTCATGAGGGTTCTTCGCGATGCCTCCACGAACATGCCTGGCTAACGGCAGACGGAACAGCTCTGGAGGCGCAATGGAGTCGAGACCCTCCCTCCGAGCGATCGAGTTCCGGCAACAAGAGTGAGCCCGATTGCCAGACGGTTGCTCAAACGCCGGTCACAGCAGCTGCCCCTTCCTGCCTGAGTACCGATTCTAGCCGGGCGGGTCCCCCTTCGACCTGCCCGTTCGCTGGAATTGTTCGCAGGACAGGTCGAATTTGCAACCGACAAAAACTAAAACTGGCGACCGCAGCCGCCGGCTTCGATCAGTGGCCATTGACCTATACTTCGGTAACCGCTCACGATCGGGTACTACTGCCTCGCGGGAAAACGCTGCGAGCGTCGGACGTTTCGGCGACCGTCGGATGACTCCCACACGATCAGCGCCGCGGCGCCCGGGGTTTGCTCGACCAACCGTATTCCCTCCTCGACATTGAGCACACTCAAGGCCGACGCCAAGCTGTCGCTCGTCATGCTGTTCTCTGCGATTACTGTCACGCCACCGCGACGGGTCGTCCCCAGCCCGGTGCGAGGATCGACAATGTGGGAATAGCGTACGCCAGCGATCTCGACGAATTGCCAAGCATCCCCCGAAGTTGCCACGCCTGCGTCGCGGAGCGTAACGAACTCTTGCGGTTCGTCGTCGGTCCCCAGCAGGTTCAGCCCGATTTTCCAGCCGGTCTTGTCGGGCGGTGCACCCAAGACCGCGATGTCCCCTCCGGCGTTGACGAGCGCCGCCTGCACGCCGTGACGCGCTAGGACCGAGAGCATCTCGTCCGCCGCATACCCCTTGGCGATGCCACCCAAATCAAGCCGCATGTGAGGTTTCAGCAGCTCCGCGACCCTCTCTTGCGGATCGATCACCAGAGACTGAAAACCGACCGACCGCCGTGCTGCTTGTAAGCGTTTCGGGTCCGGCAGGCTCTTTCTTCGCCGTGCCCGGCGCCACAGCCGAGTCAGCGGACCCACGGTCACGTCGAAGGCGCCGTCGCTCCGCTCGCTCAGCGTCTGGGCTGCGGTCAGCACCTTTGCCAAGTCGCTGCTCATCTCGACCGGGCGATTCGTCGGCGAAGCTCTGCCGAGGCGGCTCAGTTCACTGTCCGGATCGTAGTCGCTCAACGCGTCATCCAGCTCGCCGGCTCGCTCCGCTGCTGCTTGGAACGCGCGTGTGGCAAGCTCGGCGTTTTCCGCGTAGAGGACGACACCAAACTTTGCCCCCATGTGGACCTGCGTTTGCTCGAAGCGTTGCCAGGTCTTTTCGGCCACTAGCGGCTCTGCGGCCATCAGGGCGAGGGCGACGAACGTCCCGCTTGTCCGCGTACTCAACTTCATCCGAGAACACTTCTTGTCAGATCAGATCTTGTCCAGTCAAAGTCGGTGACGGGCGAGGCGCGGACAGCTGTCCGTGCCAGAACCGAGCGGAGTTCCCTAGGTCGAGCACCCAACTCAGCTGTTCATCCTAACTGCAACTTCAGTAGGGCGTGGTCCAGCCGGCGTGGATTTTCGGACCAGATACCGAATTGAAAACGTAAACTGCTGGCTGTATGCTATTTACATAAAGCCCAAGTTGGTTCAACGCCCCCAATTCAAGCGCTATTCTTTGGCTGCCTAGGAGAGTACTAAATGACCGATCAACATCAGAAAGCTGATTCTCAGCCATCGCGGCGTGACTTTATCAGGACCTCCTCAGCGCTAATGGCCGGTGGCGCTGTGGGCGGCGCGCTGAGCATCGCGCGGGCGGCTCATCCAGTGGGCAGCGACACGATCAAGGTTGGATTGGTCGGCTGCGGAGGCCGGGGCACCAAGGCGACTGTGCAGGCGCTGAACACCATGCAGAAGACCGATATTAACCCCAACGGTGAGGTCAGGTTGGTCGCCATGGCCGATGCTTTCGCCAACCGTCTGCAAATCTCGTATCGAACGATCAAGGGGGTGCATTCCGACGTGGATGTGCCCCAAGACCGCCGGTTTGTCGGGTTCGACGCCTTCGAGAAACTGCTGCAAACGGATGCCGATCTGGTGATCTTGGCCACACCGCCGGGCTTCCGTCCACTGCACTTCGAAAAGGCGGTCGCCGCGGGCAAACATGTTTTTATGGAGAAACCGGTTGCTACCGACGCGGTCGGCGTGCGCCGCGTGCTCGCGGCCAACGAGATCGCCAAGCAGAAGGGGCTGGCAGTCGCTGTCGGTCTGCAGCGCCATCATGAACCCCGCTATATCGAGACGATCCAGCGGATCTGGGACGGTGCCATCGGCGACATCGTTGCGACGCGCGTTTATTGGAACGGGGGCGGTGTGTGGGTCAGATCACGCGAAGAGGGACAAACCGAATTGGAGTACCAGATGCGCAACTGGTACTACTTCAATTGGTTGTGCGGCGATCACATCACCGAGCAACATATCCACAACCTAGATGTCAGCAACTGGTTGATGCGGGACTACCCGGTCGAGTGCAACGGCATGGGGGGACGTGAAGTGCGAGATGGCGTTGATTACGGCCAGATCTTTGATCACCACTTCTGTGAGTTCCGCTATGCAGACCATGTGAGGATGTTCAGCCAATGCCGCCATATTAAGGGATGCTGGACCAACGTTTCTGAGCATGCCCACGGCACCAAAGGGTTTGCGGACCTGAGCGGCAAGATCTACGACGCGAACGGCGCGCTGCAGTGGAGCTACGGAGAAAAGAAAGTGGATGGTTGGCAAGAGGAGCACTACGACCTATTCGCTGCTATCCGCAAAGGTGACATTCCAAACGAGGGCGAGTACGGTGCCAAGAGTACGATGACCTCCATTCTTGGCCGAGAGGCGACTTACACCGGAAAGGTCGTCAAGTGGGACGACGCCTTCAACTCCAACGTTGCCTTAGCAGATTTCGATAATCTGCGATCGTACGAAGACGAGGCTCCAGTCGTGCCGGACGACGATGGACGGTATCCGATCCCCGTACCGGGCGAACCTGCCTGAAGTTGTTTGCAGTTGCGACGGTGACGGCCACATCAGCCGCTGGGCGTTAGCCCACGGTTCACAAACCGGATGCTAACGCATTCCGGCTGATTGCAGGAGCGTCGCCCTCCCGTCTGACGGCTCGCGTTCCGTGGGTTCTCCTGCGCCGTCCAACGAAAAACGCCGGGCGTCCGTGAGGTACACCCGGCGTTTGGCTTTGCTGCTTGGCCAGGTCAGGCCATCTCTTTGAGTGCTTTTAGGGGTGTCACTTTGACGACATTCCGGGCCGGTTTTGCCTTGAAGGTCGTCTCTTCCCCCGTGAACGGATTGATCCCCTTGCGTTCCTTTTGGGCGGGCTTGTATTGGGTCTTGATCTTACAAAGCCCGGGGATCGTGAACTGTTTGTTATCCGTTTTGCGGCCCTTGCCGAGTTCCTGTCGAATCAGGTCCGACAGCGAATCGAACACACTTGCCACCTGTTTTTTGTTCAAACCGGTGGAATCAGCGATGCTCGACATCAGTTGCGTCTTCGACATCGGTCTCGCAGCGGCAGCTTTCTTGGCCATGGTGTCTTACCCTCCATGCTAGGTGAGCATATTGAAAAACTCGGTACGTCCGTCCGACATACGGCACGGCTGATTAGATACTTTGATCTGAAAAATGCAAGCGGCATACGCTCGAAAATGCAGAAAAGACCGGGGAAAAACGGGCTTGTGGGGCCAGTTCACGGGGGGCCTGCAGTGCTTCTAGCGGCGTCGCAGAGAGGTCGGCAGCGCTGCTGGCAGACCGCCCGATCGACTTCCCGGACCCGCACTTTGCGCCCAGCTTGCCGAATTGACGTATCCTTAATAAGATTTTTAGCCGTAACAAGTTACGTCTGATACACGAAAGTGGATTTGCAGATGGGTGGTTTTCCGAAGCGGCGTCTTTTGTGGTTGGCTGCGGCCACTGTCTTGATGGGCATCAGCCCACCCGGCGCGAGGCCAAACCAACCCCGGCAACGTTTTTTTGCCGCCACCTCGCATTTTACGCCAACATATTGCCCGAGCTCGCACTGCGTTGGCCGAACAACGCTACGGTGACGCAATCGCGGAGCTGGAGGCGGTCCTTTCGGCTTCCAACGGAGAAGGAGAAGCCGCCGGCGATTTTTTCCTGCCTGGCTCTGGTGCCTCGGCAACTCAGACCAGCATCAAGTCAGCGGCCCAGCAGCTGGTGGGGTCCATGCCCCGTCGTGGCCTGGAGCTCTACGAGCTGCAATTTGGCGCGGACGCTCGGGCCCTGTTGGCAGCTGCCTTGAAGACGACTGACTTCGAGCAGCTGAACAAGGTGGTTCGCCGCTACTTCCACACGCAGGCCGGATACGAGGCAACGCTGTTGTTGGGGCGGCTGCACTGGGATCGGGGTTATCCTCTGGCTGCGGCGCTGTGTTTTCAACGGTTGGCGGAGTCCCCCGCGGCGGCGAAGTTTGAGCCGGAGCTTTCGATTTTGTTGGCCGCATCCTGGCTTTATGCCGATCGACCGCAGCGGGCTGCTGCCACGATGGCGGCGCTCAAAAGACGTTTTCCCCAAGCGTCAGCGCAAATTGGGACCGGAAACCCGGAGACCCTGCCCGACCCAGATATGGCGTTGGTTTGGTTGGAGCAGCGTTTTCCGCAAGGTGCGAAGTTGGCAACGGGCACGGAGGAGTGGCTGGTTCACCGAGGAGATGGATCCCGCAACGCGATGGCGCGGGGGGGGATGCCACTGTCTTCGTTGCGTTGGCGAGCGCCAACTGCCGAGCTCCCGGCAGACGAGACCTTAATCGGCGAACTTCAGAGCAGCCGCCATGATGAAGGAGACAGTGTTCCCAGCCTGTCTCCCTTGGCGGTCAACGGTGTGGTTTTGATGCGCTCGCCCGAGCGGATGTTGGCTATCGACTTCAGAACGGGAAAGCGGATCTGGCACTATCCCTGGGATTCAGCCTATCCCGCCGCGACCTTGGGGCGGCGAGGGTTCACGCAAAACCAGGAACAGGCACGACGTAAGGAACAGCTCGACCAGCGGCTGTGGAGAGACGTTCCCTACGGTCAAGTCAGCAGCGACGGCCACTCGGTCTATATGTTGGATGATCTGCGCTATGCACCCTCCACCGGGACGATGCGGTGGATTCCCGGACGTGGCCAGCGCGCCAATTCGCAGTGGCCCCAGAACCACAATCAGCTGGTGGCGCTTGACCTGAAGCGGCAAGGATCGTTGAAGTGGGTGGTCGGCGGCGGGACCGGCATGGACGAACCACAACTGGCTGGTGCGTTCTTCCTCGGCGCTCCGCTGCCGCTCGATGGTCAGCTGTTCGTCCTAGCGGAAATAAACAGTGTCATCCGGCTGGTCGTGTTGGACGGCCAGACAGGAAGTCAGCAGTGGTCTCAGCAACTCGCGCACGTCGACATGCTCAGCATCGTGAACAGCCAGCGTCGCCGATTGGCCGGTGCCTCACCATCGTTCGCGGACGGAGTGCTGGTGTGCCCTACGACTGCCGGAGCTGTGGTGGCGATCGAATTGGCCTCACGTTCGCTGCTCTGGGGCTACAACTACGGGGCTCTCCAAACGCAGCGCACCCTCCGTTCTCGCGTCAGCACTCCACCGGTTCAATGGGTTGACGCTACCGCGACCGTCGCCGGCGGCTCGGTCGTGGTGACACCGGGTGACTCGAACCAGTTACTTTGCCTCGACTTATTAACGGGCAACCCGCGCTGGGATCCGATCCAGCCGCAGGCCCAGATGAAGGACGCGCAGTTCGTAGCATGCGTGCACGAAGGGCGACTCGTCTTAGGCAGCAGGCGAGGAATGTTCGCGCTAAGTATGGACGACGGCGCGCCTGCCTGGGACGCGCCGTTGCGGTTGGACGACACCCCGGTCGAGAGTCTCAGTGGTCGCGGTTTTCAGACGGGTAGGTATTACTACTTGCCGACCACGGCTTCCCGGCTGATCAAAGTCGATCTGCATACGGGACAGATCGCCGACGAGACACGTACCAATCAGGTGCTGGGCAATCTGATCTGCTACGAGGACGAGGTGATTTCCCAGGGCACCGACTATCTGGCGACTTTTTATCAGCTGGAACCGCTCCGCGAACGGGTCGAACGACGGCTCAGCGAGTCGCCTGAGGATACCTGGGCGCTGGCACGCCAGGGTGAACTGTTTATTAACGACGGTCGGCTTCGACCCGCTATCCGTTCACTGAGACGCGCGCACGAGTTGCGGAAAGACGACGTTGCCATCGGAGCGTTGTTAGTCGACACGATATTGACGGCGCTCCAGGAGGATTTTACGGGGTATCGTGAGACAGCCGCCGAGCTGCAGCATCTCATTGACAGACCGCGGCAACGCTTGGAGTATTTGCGACTGATGGCGGCAGGGTTACACGACGTCGGAGAGGATGCTCAAGCCGCGCATGAGTACCTCAGGTTGGTCGATCTGATCTTGGAGGAGATCGATGGCGAGGAGCTGGACGCGATCCCGCTGGTGCAGATCGATGAGCACGGAAAGGCCCGCATCGACCGCTGGCTGAGGTTGAGGTTGAGCGATCTATTTCGCAGCGCGAACGAGGCGGTCAAGCTCCAATTGAGCCTTGAGGTTGAGCGACGGTGGAAGGAGGTTTCGCGAGATGCGATCGGCGAACTGCAGCGGTTTTTGGCTTTCTTCGACTTTCATCCACAGGCTGTCGCGGCCCGCACTGAGTTAGCACTGAGGTTTGCCGAGTCGGACCGTCCACTGGAAGCCGAGTTGCTGATTGCGCAACTTGCTCGACAACCGGCGAGGACTGCGGAGACGGTCAGCACCGTTGCTCGAGTTGGTGCGGTGCTCAATGAGCGCGGCAGCTACGAGGACGCCGCGGCTTTCTATCGTATGTTGTCCCACCAATGGCGCGATGCGACAGACTCCAGCGGTCGCACTGGCTATGAGATTGCTCGGGAAGCGGCCGCAGCGGGTCCGTTAGGGCAGGTGATGAAGATACGTCGGTGGCCGTGGGGCCGGGCGGACGCATCTTCGCCGGACATGCCGGGAGTCAGAAACCGCCCGCAGGTGGTCTCGATTCCGATTCGCCGGTCGAGCTCCGTGTTTGACGACATTGAGTATCGGGTTGAGTGGACCAGGAGCGCGGACGCCCGCTTGTTCATCCGGGACGGGCACGGCAGAGTGGTCACGAGCGCGGCGGTCGATCGCAACAAGTATCCGCCCGCAAATGGGCTGAACTACGCAGAGCGGTGTGGACATCTGCTGCTGGTGGTTGTTGGAGACAGCATTCGGGCAATGGACATGCTTAAACCGGTCGAACGTCAAGAGGAGATTGTCCTCTGGTCGGAGAGGTTTGCCCAATCGTCTCCCAGGTCAAGACGCTATCCTGCCAGCGGTGGCTCGCCCGGCAGACAGCCGCGCGGCAACCCCTTGGATCCGCTGGACGCGGTCAGGTACTTCGTGCAAGACCGGACGGAGAAGGCGATCGGCATGGTCGGGGCGGTGAACCCTGACGGGGTTGTCTATCTGAAGTCCCGGACGCTCGTATGTGCGGACCCGATCACCGGTCAGCCGCTATGGGAGCGAGAGAACATCGAGTCGGGGTCCGAGATCTTCGGCGACGAAGACCACGTTTTTGTCGTGGCGAAGGACGCCACGACGGCACTGATGGTGAGTGCGATCGACGGCAGTGTCGTAGGGACGCGACGCCTGCCTGGTCATCGTTGGAACAGCTCCGGACGGCATGTGCTGGCGTGGGAGAGCGACACGGAACGACGTCGCGTGCGGCTATTTCTATACGATCCGAAAGTCGAATCCGAGATCTGGTCGGAGGAGTTCGTCCTCGGTGCGCGGGGAACCCTGACCTCTTCCTCCGTGGCCGTAATGGAACCCGCTGGCCGGTTGATCATACGTTCGCTGAGGGATGATACTGTGGAAGTCGATGCGAACCTGACCCCGGAAAATCGGCTGAACGCCATTTATCTGCAACGCTCGACCGACCAGTATTTGCTGGTTACCGACCGTGGTACAGAAGAAGACATCCGAGGCCGGTCGTTCCCGGATGCCCCCATTGTTGACGGCCGCGTCTACGCATTCGAGCGGGGATCGGGAAAACCCCGCTGGCAGACACCTGCGAGGATCGCTGGATTCGGGTTTCCGCTACGGCAGCCTGCCGGGTTGCCGACGGTGTGGTTTATTCGAAAGGCCGCCAAGAAAGAAGCGGGCGTGACGCGATCGTCGAAAGCCGATGTGCTTTGCATCGACCGCCGTGACGGTCGGCTCCTGTACCGGCAGCACGACATCGCCAACATCGGACGTCGCGGCTCCTATTCGGTCGAGAGCGACTTTAACCGCCGTACGGTTCGCCTGTTGTTGCCGCAGGCGACTGTCGGCATTAGGTTCACCGAGCGGCCGATACCGCCGGAGCCTCCAGCACAAGTCTTCGGCTCTTAGCCGCTCCAGCGCCTAAAACGCAAGAGCGGGCCGAAGCGGACTGTCGCGAAGTTTGCGGCACGCGTAGACTAGGTAAACGAGGAAGGAAGTTACTCCTGCCAGACCCAGGCGGCCAGGTTGGCCACGAGTGCAAGATGCCCATAGCCGGGACGGCTGGCCACCTTCGCGCAATCAGCTGACACGCTCTCTGGCACGTCTGGTGTCCTTTTCACACTAGCGAAGGAATCGTCATGATCAACGAAGGGGACTCTGCGGCGGTCAAGAAACTGGTCGAAGCCCGTCAGCGCATTGGCGAGCAGTTGGCACGGGTCATTGTGGGCCAGGAGCAGGTGATCGAGGAGCTGTTGATTTGTCTATTTAGCCGGGGCCATTGCCTGTTGGAGGGTGTTCCCGGCCTGGCGAAAACGTTGCTGATCAGCACCCTGGCCCGCACCTTGGACCTCTCCTTCAGCCGGATCCAATTCACGCCTGACCTGATGCCAGCTGACATTACCGGAACTGAGATTATCGAAGAGAATCGTTCGACGGGTGCTCGTGAGCGCCGCTTCTTGGAAGGGCCTCTGTTTTCCAGTGTGATCCTAGCTGATGAAATCAACCGCACTCCTCCTAAAACGCAGGCGGCGCTGTTGGAGGCGATGCAGGAGCGGCAAGTGACGGTCGGCCGCGAACGCCACCAATTGACGGACCCTTTCTTCGTGTTGGCGACTCAGAATCCGATCGAACAGGAGGGGACTTACCCTCTTCCCGAAGCGCAGCAAGACCGATTCATGTTCAAGGTCTATGTCCATTACCCGAGCTTCGAAGAGGAGTTTGAAGTCGCCCGCCGCACGACGACCGTCGAGGCCGACGACACTCACTCCGTGCTCACGGGAGCCGAGATCCTGGAGTTGCAACGTGTTGTCCGCGAAGTGCCGGCCTCGGACCATCTGATTCGCTATGTGCTTTCCTTGGTCCGTCAGACGCGCGTGCGCAGTCCCGGAACTCCCGATTTTGTCGAAGAGATGGTTGGTTGGGGGGCGGGCCCACGCGCCGTGCAGTTCCTGATCTTGGGGGGCAAAGCGAGAGCGCTGCTCCACGGCAGGACGCACGTGACCACCGAGGACATCCAACAGCTGGCTAAACCGGTGTTGCGACACCGGGTGATGGTCAATTTTGCCGCCGAGAGTGAGGGAGTATCAGAGGACGATATTATCGACAGGCTGGTTGCCATGACCCCCACCGACGAAGACGAGCTAACAAGCGATGCCCGATTCCAAGAGATTTTTGCATCCTGAGGCGATCAAGCGGATCGCGCGGCTCGAGCTGCGGGCGCGGCACATCGTCGAGGGCTTCCTTTCGGGAATGCACCGCAGCCCGTACTACGGCCAATCCGTGGAGTTCCTGCAGCATCGCGAATACACTCCCGGTGACGACCTCCGGCACGTCGACTGGAAGGTCTGGGCTCGTCAGGACCGTCTTTATGTCAAGCAATTCGAGGAGGACACGAACCTGCGGTGTACGTTGCTCGTCGACGGCTCGGCCAGCATGGCTTATGGAAATGGCCCACTCAACAAGTACGAATACGCCTGCACGCTGGCCAGCAGCTTGGCCTATCTGGTGTTGAAACAGCAAGATGCGATCGGTTGTATTGCCTTCGACGACAGTTTGCGGACCAGAGTTCCCAGCCTGAGCAAGCGGACCCATCTGCAAACCGTGATTGATGCGTTGGCGATCGGCGAACCTCGCAACAAGACGGATATGTACGCGATTCTGCGGGAAACGGCAGAGACTTCCCCGCGGCGAGGCATGATGATCGTCGTCTCCGACCTATTGACGGACACCCATCAGACGCTGCGCGGTTTGCGGCTGCTGCGACAGCGGGGCAACGATGTGCTCGTATTCCACGTGATGGACGACGACGAGCTTGATTTTCCCTTCAGCGGTCCGCTTCGGTTTGATGGGCTGGAGACGAGTACGCATTTGAATTGCAATCCGCGGGCGCTGAGGGACGGATACATCGCAGCGCTGGAGAAGTTTCTAGAGGAATTGCGGCGAGGGTGTGCCCGCAACACGATCGACTATTCGTTGATCCGTACCAGTCAGCCTCTTGACGCTGCGCTGGCGAGCTACTTGAGCTCGCGGCTTGGCATGCATCACAGGAACTAGATCGGTCGATGCAGTTTATCCATCCGTCGTTGACGTGGGGGTTCCTGCTGGTTCTTATCCCACTGGCGATTCACCTGATCAATCTGGTGCGGCGCCGCCGCGTGCAGTGGGCGGCGATGGATTTCTTGCTGCAGAGCTACCGCCAGCATCGCACCTGGATCTGGTTTCAGCAATTGCTGTTGTTGCTGCTGCGCATGGCCGTGGTGGCGCTGTTGGTGGCAATGCTCGCTCAGTGGGTCACTCAGCGCGAGTGGTTTGCTCTGTTCGGCGGGACTGCGACACACCACTTTGTGCTTGTGGACGACAGCTATTCGATGTCTGAACGGTCGTCGGGCACGACGGCCTTCGACGTTGCCGAGCGGATATTCGGTGACATCGTGATGCAAGCCATGCGGCAAGACACACGGCAGAAGTTGACAGTGCTGCGTTTCTCGCGGGTCGCGGGTCTTGCGCTGCCCAGCGGTGCCGCGGACGCGAGCAGTGAGATCGTGGACAGTTCGTTCGAGACACGTCTGGCGGAACTCCGTCGCCGACTGGCGGTCACCGAACTCGATCGGAATGGCGGTGGCGCTTTGCGGGCTGTCAAGCAGCTGGTCGCGGACGGAGAGGATGAAAACAACATCGTCTATCTGCTATCGGACTTCCGCGAACGCGACTGGGCCAGCCCGGCCGAAGCGCGGCTTTTGTTGGAAGAGCTAGCCGAGTTAGGTTGTGACCTGCACTTGATCGACTGCGCGCCGCAGCCTCAGGCCAATTTGGCGATCACCGATCTACAGCCGGCTGACGACATTCGCGCGGCTGGAGTACCTTTGTTTGTGAACATCACGGTTCGAAACTACGGCGATCAAACGGTACGGAAGGTCCCCGTTCAGCTGCGGACCTACGCCTTCGATCCGCAGGTGGTTGCGGCCAGCCGCCCTGGTCAGGACGTCGCACGGCAAGACGAACCACCCGCCGTGCTGATCGACGAGATTACGCCGGGGCAGTCAGCAACGGTGCGCTGTCAGGTCTTTTTTCCGCTCGCCGGCCCACAAGCGGTTGAGGCTTACCTTCCCGAGGACGCCGTGACCACCGACAGCCGCCGCTGGTGTGTGATCGACCTGCCGGCAGGCGAACCGGTATTGGTTGTCGACGGCAGCCTTCATCAGCGACACTCTTACCACCTAACGGCAGCTTTTGCGCCTGGTCAGCGCGCGGCTACGGGGGTTCAACCCGACGCCGTTCAGCCTCCCGCTTTCCTCCGCGCTGCCTCCAGCGAGACGCTCAGCGGTTACCGCGCCATCTACTTGCTGGATGTCCCCAGTCTGGACGATCGGGGGTTGCAAAACCTCGTCAAGTTTGTCGAGGGTGGTGGAGGCGTGGGCATCTTTCTGGGCGAGAACGTGAACCTCAATTTCTACAACGGGCGGTTCTACGACGAGGGCCGCGGGCTGTTTCCGTTGCCCTTGGCGCGAACGGCCAGCTTGCCGCCCGAGAGATTTGAAAACGTGCCCGATCTCGAAATCCAGGAACACCCGATTTTCGAGCCGTTCTTGGGTGAACGAAATCCACTGATCCAATGGGTTCGCATCGAGCAATACTATCGTCCATCGCGGCAGTGGTCAGCAGCACCGGAAGTCCGCGTGTTTGCTCAACTTCGCAACGGGGATCCTTTTGCAGTGGAGCGGCGTTTTGGAGCGGGCCGGGTGGTGACCTTCCTCACCACGGCGGCGCCCACCTGGAACAACTGGGCCAACGATCCAAGTTTCGTTGTTGCAGTGCTCAAGCTGCATGCCTATCTAGCTGCGGCTTCTCGAACCAGCGAAACACACCTAGTCGGTTCGCAGCTGGCGGTGGAAATGCCAGCGGACGCTGTCAACGCGAACGTCTCCTTCGTGACTCCCGGCAGCGAACAGGGGGATCGCCAGGTGATCACACGATCCGGCCCGCCGGCAGCCGAGAGCGAGGGTGCGCCGATCCGTGTTTCCTTGGAACGTCGCGCGGGGTCTGAAGAAGGGCCGACGGACCGTAGCGGCATCTATGAAGCCTGGCTCCAGGCCGCCAACGGTCCCGCCGAGGTAGACCGTTTCGCTGTTAATGTCGACCCAGCCGAGGGGGCGCTGGGCAAACCAGAGCCTGGTCTTCTACTAGAACGGCTGGCACCGGTCGATGTGCACTACCATCAGGCCGGCGATTATGCGGCCAGCTATATGGAGAACGCCGGCGCCAACCGCAGTCTGCTGCTCATGGGTCTGTTGGTCGGTGCTTTGCTGAGCGAACAGGTGTTGGCCTACTTCACCAGCTTTCACCCTCGTCGTGCAGGTGCCGCTTGATGGAAGCATCTCTGTTTACCGATTCTCCGACCGACGTCTATCACCAGTTTGCGCGGTTGCAGTCGATGACTCAGTGGTGGCATTGGCTCCTCCTGCTGGCGATCTGTCTAGCGGTCGCGGTGTTTGTCGCCATGACCTACTACCGCGATGCCCTCGAGATGGATCGAGCCAAGCGGTGGGGGCTCGTCGGGCTGCGGATCGCCGCATTCGCCGGGATTCTGGTCTTCTTTTTCGATCTCGAAAAGAGGTCACGCCGCGAGATTGTGAAGAACTCGCGGGCGATCTTGCTCGTCGACACCAGTCTCAGCATGGGAATCCAGGAAGGAGAAGACGCCACGCGACGCATTGACGTCGTAGTGGATGAGTTGAAAGGTGGCCAGCTGCTGCCCGACCTGCGGCAGAACCATGACGTGGCGGTCTATCGTTTTGATGAGTCTGAGGCGGCGACGGAGATTGCCTCATTTGAGAAGCTCGCGCCGCCGGTTGCGACCGTCTCGAGAAACGAGTCGGCGAGCAATTTCGCGGCAGCGCTTTTCCAAACACGGGTTCTAGCTGCGATCGCGATAGCCATTCTCTGTATTGCCCTCACGGCGCTCGTGCTTCATCTCACCATCGGCCGTCGACGCTCGCCGGAGGGTTCGTGGTTGTTGTTGGTTGCCATGGTTGGTCCAATTGTCGCGGCGGTGGTCCTCGCCGTTGCCAACGTGCGGCATCCGGAGATTGCCTGGCGGACGCTCGCGGGCATTGAGTCGGCCCGGTCTCCCGCCGCCGGGGAGACCGCGCCTGCTGTAGAAGAGGCACCTGAGCTCGACCCGGAACCGGACTGGGGTGATGAGCTGCAGCCGCGCGGGCGCGAAACGAGGTTGGGTGATGCAATCCGCTATCTGGTGCGTCGCGAGCGGGACGGGCCCTTGGCAGGTATCATCGTCGTCACCGACGGCGGCCAGAACGCTGGCATCGCAGCTGTGCAGGCTATCGAAACGGCGCAGTCAGTTCAGACTCCGATTTATCCCATCGGATTGGGCAGCGCCGACCTACCGACCAACGTGGCGGTCGTCGATGTGGAAGCACCGCCCCGTGTCTATCCTGGGGACAGTTTTGCGCTGAACGGCTTCTTGCAGTCATCGGGCTTTGCTGGCCGCAGTGTCAAGGTCGAGCTGCGTTCGACTGATGCTTCCGCCGATCAAGAATCGGCGCTCAGCGAACTGGAGCAAGAACGCATTGTTCGGTTGTCGGACGATGGTGCGGTGATGCCCATCCGATTCGAAGTGGTCCCGCGGGCTACGGGTGTGCGCGACTACGAGGTTCGGGTTGTGGCCCCTGAACAGGACAGCAATGGGAGAGACGATCGCAAGTCGACGAAGGTCCAAATCGTAAGCCGCAAGAACAAGGTCCTGTTGGTTGCCGGTGGACCTTCCCGCGAGTATCGATTTCTCCGGGATCTACTCTACCGCGACGAGGACACGACTTTGCACGTCTACTTGCAGTCGGGGCTGCCGGGGATGTCGCAGGAGTCCGATCGGCTTGTGGTGGAGTTCCCGTCCGATCCGGCGGAACTCTTCGAGTACGACTGTCTTGTTGCGTTTGACCCGGATTGGCTGAAGCTGGGTAATCCGGCTGTCGAGCTGCTGGAACGCTGGGTTTCCGACGAGGCGGGTGGCTTGATACTCTCTGCGGGGCCGGTGCATACGCCCCGTTGGGCAAGCCGCGTGCGAAACGAGTCGCTGGTGCGGACGATTCGCGGTTTGTATCCGGTGGTTTTCTACAGTCGTGGGGCTGCGACATTGGCACTGGGCCGGTTTGCTTCGGAAACGGCCTGGCCGCTCGAGTTTACCCGAGACGGGCTCGACGCCGAGTTCCTCCGGCTGGGCGCCGATGTGACGCAGAGTAGGAACGCCTGGGAGGGATTCTCGGGCGTTTACGGCTACTATGCAGTGAAAGCAGCCAAACCGGGGGCCCGGATCTACAGCCACTTTTCCGACCCCAACACATCGATCGACGGGCAGCTACCGATCTATCAGGCGGCGCATTTTTATGGTGCCGGTCGCGTGTTCTTCCAGGCGAGCGGAGAGATGTGGCGAATCCGCGCGGTCGACGATTCGATGTTCGAGCAGTACTACACCAAGTTGATCCGCTGGGTTTCGCAGGGGCGTCTGTTGCGCGACTCGAGCCGCGGCGTGTTGCTGGTAGACAAGTCCCGCTGTTTCTTGGGTGATCACGTCGGTGTGCGTGCCATGCTCTCCGATGCTCAGCACAAGCCGCTCGCCGCCGAACAGGTCACGGCGGTGCTGGTCGATCCGGACGGAAGACGGGCATCGCTGGTGATGCATCGCATCCAGGACGCTGCGCGGGGGGGGATGTTTGCTGCGCAGTTCACCGCGACACGCGAGGGAGACTACCGCGTGGAGCTGCAGCCGCCGCACGGCGATGAAGACGAACTTCTGGTCCGCGAAGTCCGCTCTAGAATACCGGTTCAGGAAACTGAGCGACCGGTCCGCAATGATCCACTGCTGGAGGAGCTCGCCGAGCGAACGGGAGGTCGCTACTACGTCGGTTTTGAGTCGGCCTTGAAACCGGCCGAGGACGCTTCCAAGATCACCGGTGTCCTGCCACCACAGGATCAAGTCAGCTACGTGGCGGGTGCGCCAGACAAGCGGTTCGAGCGAACGCTGATGACCTGGTTGCTTAGCATCATTTGCGGTGCGCTCTGTATCGAATGGCTCGTGCGACGACTGAGCCGGTTGGCGTAACCAACGTTGTCGACGATTAGCTGCGGGAGATTTGGCATGCGTGAGATTCGAGTTGCGGCAGCACAGTTTGAGAATCGAGACAACGACAAGCAGTACAACTTGTCGCGCATCCGTGCTCTAACCGAGATTGCGGCGGGACAAGGCGCAGAAATTGTCAGCTTTCACGAAGGTTGTATCCCGGCGTACAGTTGGATTCAGCCGTTGGACAAAGCGACTTTGCTGGACGTTGCCGAACGCGTTCCGGAAGGACCTTCAGTCGCTGCTCTGATTGCAATCGCGCGTGAGTACGGCGTCGTCGTGATGGCGGGACTCTTCGAAAAGGACGCTGACGATTTAGTCTATAACAGCTACGTGACAGTGGGACCTGACGGTTATCTCACGAAGTTCCGCAAGCTACATCCCTTCGTCAACCAACACCTGTCTCCGGGAAACGAGTTCCGCGTGATCGACGTACTGGGGTGTAAAGTCGGCTTCTTGATTTGCTACGACAACAATCTACCGGAGAACGTCCGTGTCACATCGATGATGGGTGCAGAGATTATCTTCATGCCTCATGTTACCTGTTGTCTGCCGTCCGCGATGCCTGGACGGGGCACGGTCGCCCGTGAGCTCTGGGACAACCGCCACCAAGATCCGGTGTCGTTGCGGCAGGAGTTTCAGGGTCCCAAGGGTCGCGCTTGGCTGCTGCGATGGCTACCAGCCCGGCTCTATGAAAACGGGGTATACGGCGTCTTCACCAACCCGATTGGCTGGGACTATGACACGGTCAAGCCAGGTTTGGCAATGATACTCGACCCTTTCGGTGAGGTGCTCGCGGAAAGCAGTGCATTGGACGACGACGTGGTTGTCTCGCTATTGACTCCGGACAAGCTTGAGGTCTCTTCTGGGCAGCGCTACTTGAAAGCTCGTCGCCCGGAGCTCTACGGCAAGCTCGTCGAGCCTCAGGAATCGGTCACACTCCCGGGTTGGCAGATGAAACGTTGAGGCACGCGGTGGCAGACCATCGGCCACTCTCATTTCTTCGTCGCGACCACCAGGACAAGTTCGTGATAGGGTGGCGGAAAGACCCTCTTGCGCAGATCGACATCAAAACCAGCTTTTTCAAGCATCACGATCGCCGCTGGAACCAAGAAAGTCAGATAGAACATGACAAAGGGAGGATAGACCAAGAAGTTTCTAAGGTGAACGGCGGCGTTGAAGGACCGCGACAGCCAGTAGCGACGTGAACTACGAGGCGGCAAATAGGAAGTGGCCAGGAAAAATCGACCCCCGGTCCGCAAAGCGGACGCTACCTGCGTTACGAGCTTTGGTTGGTCTTGCGCCAGAAAGTGCCCCAGCGCGCCAAAACAGACAGCGACGTCGAAGGCCTCTTGGAAAGGCATCTTCAGCACATCGCCCTGGATGAACTCGAGCGTAGCCGTTCCTGTCGCCGTCGCCGTCTGTTGTTGGGCGACACGCAGCATCGGCTCACTGAAGTCAATTCCAGTGACGGACTCTTTACAGACCGGCCGTAGCATCCGCATGCCGGCTCCCGTACCGCAGCAGACATCCAGACCGGTTAGAAGATCGGCCTCCTCTGCGATGAAGGGGACGACGTTTTGCAGCAAGTCGTCAGGAGTGCGGAACGGTGTGTAGTCGAATTTTGGCGCCAGCAGGTCGTAACCATGTCGGGTCGAAGAAAGCGCCTGATGGGCCAGCTCCCAAAACGTTGGTCCTTGCGGGTGAAACATAGTGTGCGGGGCGATGGACGTCGGCTTCTGCAACGTCCTCTTGCGACGCTAGCCCAGCCAACCGAGATCAAGCAAGGTTTGGTACGTAGCGACGCAGCCGAGCAAAGTGAAGAAGCACCCCGCAGCTGACAGTCCAATCCGGATCAACCAATTGGGGCGGAGTTCTCGGGGCAGTAACAGGCAGTTGACTGCGAGCGTATGCCAGCAGCTGAAGCCGAAAGCGAAGTTGTAGGCCAATGTAGCTATCTTGATCAGCATCGTTGGTTTTCCCAACCACAACATCGTGAAGCCGAAGGCAACATAGAAAATCAGCACGCGGAAGTAGAGGTGTTTGATGAACGAAGAGTCCATTTCACGCAGCCGGGCGCTGGCGGTCCAAACGACGTCCACCCAGCGGCGGATAATGCCGTCGATCGTGGACACCATGCTAGGTGCGAGCACCATGAATCCGCAAAACAGCGTGAGCCCCCAGAACAGGTTACCCCAGCCGCTGCCACCAATCAGGTTGGACAGGCCGGTCACAGAAGCGAGGACGTCGTCGGGCGGACTCTCGACGACGTTGCCCACACCGCGAGCGGTCATCGCGGCTGCGTTCCAATCGCCTGCATCGGTACCGCGCCGTAAGAACTCGACCGAGAGCATACTGGGCAGGGCCACACCCACGAAACAGGCAGGAACCCACACGCAAAACTGGTCGCGGAAAATGTGGCGATACCATCCCTTCCACCTCTTCCACGACTGCTCGTCGACCTTGAACACACAACCCACGTGCGACAGGCTGATTCCGTGGCCACCGACGATGCTAGGTATGGCGCCCACATGATGCCCCATGCCCCAACCTTGGTCACGGGTCAGGTTGCTGATCGGTGTATTCGTCAACCCGCCGTTTCCTGCAATAGCCGCCAATGCCGCGATCAGGGCCACCAGCGTGAAGTCGATCTTCGGCAATTCGCCGCGGGTGAACAACGCGACAAAGACGTTTTCGACGTTGGTGCCGTCGCGGAATCCGTCTTGATCGGTGTCGACGAATTTGATGGGAAGACCACTCTCGTCGGTCTCCCAGTCATCGGGCACACCATCGTCATCGGTGTCGACCGTCGGTTCCAGCGTCTCCTCGACGACATCGAGGTTCCCGTCCTGATCCCAATCTTCGTTGGGATCGAGCACACCGTTTCCGTTAAGGTCTTCTCCACGGAGCACAGGCACGTTGCCGAACTTGAAAAAACCACTGCAGATTTCGACCCACGTCGAAGAGTGCGAATAGAAGAGTGCCAAAAAAAGCAGGAAGCTGACGACCACAACCAGCTTGAAGGTCATAACGGCTTTGAGTGAGTTGTAGATCTTTCCGCCCACGATTAGAGGAATGGTGGCCGCCAGAAAGATACCGACGCTAATCCACTTCACCAACCACCAGTGACTCGCAACGTTGTCCGGGTCCGGCAACTCACCGCCCAAGAACAAGACCGCGACGGGCGTGGCGGCGTTGGCGGCTAGGTAGGGAAAGATCGCGCCGAAGTCCAAACAGATATAAACACCCAACCAAAACAGAGGACCTGGGAGCGTGCGGAACTTGCCAGTGAAAATTGGCTCGCCGGTATACAGCGTGTAGCGACTGATCTCGGTGTTGTAGAGCCCTTGTGCCAGAATACTGAGCGTGGCCAGCCACATCAGCGCGCCGCCGTATTTCGCCGTGACCAGGGGACCGACCAGCCACTCGCCGCCGCCAATTGCCGCGGCTCCCATCACCAGCCCGGGACCGAGAAGGGCGAACCAATTGCGAGAAGTGAAAACTGGCGGTTCGATCAGTTCAGCGGTTGTCCACCGCGGCATCTGCTGAGAGCCGGGATGGGGCGCCGTGAACTCCTGGGCCGGGGCCGCACCTGCACCGGGCGCATCTTGATCTTGCCTGTCGCTCATGAGAAAACATCATCGACGCTGGCTGGCGACAGGTCAAGTTGACAAATCTGGAGAAATCATGGCGAATCGCTTCTTTGAATTGCCCTTACCGTCGGTGGCTACCGAACAGGGAGTCTGTACGGCCGTGTGTCTGGCGTTTACTGAAGGTCCGGCGTACGCCGCGGATGGCTCCGTCTACTTTTCGGATATCGCCAACAGCCGGATCATGAGGTTGGCAGCCGACGGCAGCTGCAGTGTGTTCCGGGAACCAAGCCACCGTACCAACGGAAACACGTTTGACGCTCAGGGGCGGCTGTACCACTGCGAAGGTGCGGAATTCGGCCCGGGGGGCGGGCGCCGCCTAACGCGGACTAACTTGCAGACAGGCGAATACGAAGTGTTGACCGATCGATTCGAAGGAGCTCGTTATAACTCACCCAACGATGTCTGTGTCGACGCGCAAGGACGGGTCTACTTCACGGATCCGCGGTATGGCGATCGGTCTGATATGGAGATGGAGATCGAGGGCGTCTACCGTGTTGACCCCGCCGGTGAGGTGACACGGATCATCCAGCAACCCGATATTGAACGTCCCAATGGGATCGCGGTGACCAGTGATGCGCAGACTCTCTATCTGATCGACAGCTGCCCAACGGTGGGAGGCAACCGCAAGATCTGGGCGTTCGATCTGGATTCGAACGGTACTCCCTCGAATCAGCGGGCCGTGTTTGATTTCGCACCTGGTCGGGGTGGGGATGGAATGCGACTCGATCTGTCAGGCAACCTTTACGTCGCTGCGGGGATTATGGACCCGCGGGGTCCACATGAAACGGCCGATGTTCCGCCTGGTATCTACGTGATTTCTTCAACGGGTGAGCTACTTGGCCGGATCCCCGTTCACGAAGACGTGATCACCAACTTGGCCTTCGGAGGAACCGACGGCCGGACGCTCTACATTACCGCCGGCAAGACCCTCTTCTCGATCCGCGTTCGGATTCCCGGCCAAGTGGTCTATCCGGCTTGGGAGTGACGGGGAGATGCAGAGTGAGCTAAAGTTCTATACGTAGTTTGAAAGATCGGTAGGCTTCGAGGATTGGTGGACGCGCGTAAGAAGGGAGTGGTCGCATGTTGTGGATCGGCGGGGTGATATGTGTGCTGGTTGTGCTGGTGTGCTGGGCGCTGTTTGATATTGGCCAAAGGCGACACGCGATCATTCACAACTTCCCGATCATCGGCCATTTCCGCTACTGGTTGGAGAACATTGGCCCCGAATTGAGGCAGTACATTGTTACCAGCAACAACGAGGAGCGGCCATTCAGCCGTGACCAGCGAACTTGGGTCTACGCCTCCTCCAAGAAAGAGAACAACTACTTTGGATTCGGCACGGACAATGATCTCGAAACGTCACCCAACTACCTGATCATCAAACACGCGGCCTTTCCGATCCGCAGTCCTGCGCCGAGTGATCCGACGTTTGACTCGACGTTCCGTGTACCTTGCTGCAAGGTGCTGGGACAATTCAGAAAACGCAAGCGAGCCTTTCGTCCCGACTCGGTCGTGAACATCTCGGCGATGAGCTTCGGTTCCTTGAGCTCCAAGGCGGTGGAGGCGCTCAACCGCGGTAGCCAGTTAGCCGGCTGCTTGCACAACACTGGCGAAGGATCCATCTCGCCGCACCACCGCTGTGGCGGCGAGCTCGTTTGGCAAATCGGTACCGGTTATTTTGGTTGCCGTGATGAACGGGGGAGATTCGATCAGTCTAAGTTCTTGGACCTACTGGAGATCAACCCCGTCCGCGCGGTCGAGATCAAGCTCAGCCAGGGTGCCAAGCCCGGGCTGGGCGGCATGCTGCCGGCGGCCAAGATCACACCGGAAATCGCCGAAATCCGCGGCATCCCTCTCGGGCAAGATTGCATCAGCCCTTCGTCCCACAGCGAATTCCACGACGTCGACAGCCTGCTGGACTTCGTCGAACGGCTGGCGGACATCAGCGGCCTGCCGGTGGGGATCAAGTCGGCTGTGGGCGAAGCTGCCTTTTGGCGCGAGTTGGTGGATCAGATTTCTAAGACCGGCCGCAGTGTTGACTTCGTGACCATCGACGGCGGCGAGGGAGGCACTGGAGCCGCCCCACTGGCATTTTCAGATTCGGTCGCGTTGCCGTTCAAGATAGGATTCACGCGCGTCTACCGGGAATTCGTGATGGCCGAGCTACACGAGAAGATCGTCTTCGCAGGTTCAGGAAAGCTCGGCTTCCCCGAAGCGGCGCTGCTGGCGATGGGGCTCGGTTGCGACCTGATCAACGTCGGCCGCGAAGCGATGTTGGCCATCGGTTGCATCCAAGCGCAGCGTTGCCACACGGGCCACTGTCCAACGGGTGTGGCCACACAAAACAAGTGGCTCATCAGTGGGCTCGACCCGACCTACAAAGCGGCTAGGCTGGCCAACTATGTCACCACGCTCCGCAAAGAACTGTTGCAACTGGCTCGCGCTTGTGGCGAACCTCATCCCTCGCTCATCACGACCGACCACTTTGACATTGTGGACGACCGCCTCGGTGCTGTCAGTGCCAGCGACTGTTTTCGCTACCAGCCGCGATGGGGCCTTCCCTCGGCCAGCGATCAGCAGATGATCCGCACGCTGATGGACGCTGCCGTGTAGGCAGTCCTTGCCGACTTGAACTCACGGACCAACTCACGCAAGGTCTGCTCCCGGTGATTGGGTATCGGCCACGAGTGAGAGCTTGTCTCCAGCAGCTCGGAGCGTTGTGTTGTGCAACGCTTCCGGGTTGAAGCCCGCCAGCAACACCGCGTAGTTTCTCTGGTCCGCATCCGTCCGTCTTTGGAAGAAGGAAGTCCAAACGTGTCATGCGCGTATCCCTCGGTGTTGTTGCAGCATGGGTTCAACCGCTTGCTGATTCAAGATCGTGCAGCTTGTAGGGCCCGCTCGCCCAATGGCCTGCACCCGTGCTCCCGTACCTTTGCTGTGAGCTGCTCCGGGTCAATGGGCTTGGTTGCGTAGTCGTTGCATCCCGCATCCAGGCACTTCTGTCTGTCGTGAGCCATCGCATGGGCTGTGAGGGCAATGATCGGACCTTGGTAAGCGTCCGCTCGCAGTTTGCGGCTGGCGCCATATCCGTCGAGCACGGGCATCTGCATGTCCATCAAGATCACGTCGAATGGACTTCCTGCTCGCATTGCGTCCATCGCAGCCTCGTAGCCCAGTTGCCCGTTTTCGCACACCGTGACGTCTGCGTTGAGAGATTCGTGCAAGAACGCCGAGATAAGCAGCTGATTGGTCCGAGTATCCTCTACGAGCAGGACGCGGCAGCCAGCTGCACTCTCACTCTGAGCCGACGGTTCAGACGCTTCCTCTGGCGTTGACTGTTGCTCCTCGAGAAAGGTGTGGTAGTTGATCAACACCGATCTCTCACTCACTCGCGACGGCAGTGTCAGCACGAATGTGGAACCCTCACCGACCTGGCTGGAGCAGACAATCTCCCCCCCTAACAGCCTCGCGAGACGTTGACTGATCGCGAGACCGAGCCCGGAACCACCGAAGCGTCGAGTCATGGACACATCCGACTGTGTGAACGGTTGGAACAACTCGCTTTGCGCTTCCGGAGAGATACCGATCCCACTGTCAATCACGGTGAAGCAAATCGTCTCCGGAAGTGGACAGGTCACGACAAGTCGTACCCAGCCGGTTTCAGTGAATTTGACGGCATTTCCGACCAGGTTTACGAGAATTTGCCGAACTCGCGTTGGGTCACATATGATCTCCCTCGGCAATTCGTCACCGAACCGGGATTCCAACACCAGCTGCTTCGCCGTAGCCTGAGCTTCCATCAGGGAAATAACATCCTGAGCAACCTGGAAGGGTGAGACTGGCAGCCGCTCCAGCTCTAACCTGCCAGCCTCAATCTTGGACAGGTCCAAGATGTCGTTGAGCAGCGCTAGGAGGTGCTTTCCGTTGTCGATGATCGTAGAGAGCTTTTCCTCGTCAGCCTTGTCTTTGCTACTTCTGTGAAGGAGTTCTGCGTATCCCAGGATTGCGGTCAGCGGAGTGCGTATTTCGTGGCTCATGTTGGCAAGAAAGGCACTCTTCGCCTGGTCCGCTGCCTTTGCCTGTTCCACCGCACAACTCAGCTGCTCGTTGGCCTCGCGCAAGTGACGCGTTCGATCACGCACCTGATCGTCCAGCGTACCTACAAGCTCCGCGAGAGCCTCCGTTAGTTGCACGACTTCACGAGGACCGCCTGGATTGAGATTGAGATTGAGCTTGCGCTGCTCACAAAGTGCAGCCCGCGCTTCATCCGCCAACGTGTGCAGGGGACTGCTCAATGTTCTGCTCATCCACAGCCACATTGCGCCCAGCCACACAACAAAAAGTGCGGCGCCCGCCGTACTCATGCGGTCCCGTTGCTGCTGGTCTTGCTGCCATGCAGCGACCGCTGCGTCGTGTCCTCTGACGAGCTCAGTCTGCAGCTCGGTCACCGCGTCAACAGCGGCCACGGAATCCTCGTCCATCGCACGAAGGAGACCATTAAGTCGCTCTTGCCGATCGACAGCCGTCAGCTGGACCGTATCCTCCAGGCGTTTCCGTTGCCGCGTGACGAACCCACCAAGTGTTTGCAACGCTTCGCCTGCTGAACCGGATGACGTACCCGTCTCAATCTGCGCGAGCATCCGTTCTAGCTCGCCAGCCAGCTTCAGGGCACCGTCAACCAGATACGTCTCGTCAGAGCCAAGGATCAGATCCGACAGCAGCAACCACTGAGTCAAGGAATCTGACAAACGTCCCACATCACGGACCGCGAGCGCACTGTCAGATGCAGCCTTGGCAGCGACCTCGACGCGCTGCTGCAAGCTAAGCACACTGCCGAACAGAACAAGGCCGCCGAGACAACAGCCAAGAATCAAGGCAGCGATGTAAGACCTGACACGCATTTACTAAACGCCCAACTTAATTGTGCCGGCACAGCAACAGCACCTCGCCTCCCACTACTTCTGTCGCCGATGAGCAGGCCTGGACATTGCTCATGGCTAAGCCTTCAAGCTTTTCAAACGACTCTTCAACTTCCTCGTCAGGCCATTGTTCATCCGGAAACACAGCTTTGATCACGAGATCACGGCTCACGGACCACCACACTTTCGCTTCGCGATCCAGACTCCGCCATGGCGTGCGGATCAAATGACCGAGAGTCGCGCCTGAAGCATCGTAGATGCGCAACATCGTCACCTCCTGCCGATCGATCGTTGTCTCATTCGCCGGCGGGAAGCTTCGCGCAATCTCCGATTGGACAGTGGAGGAATAGGGTGTCGTGATTTGTTCAACGCGCGCCGTAGCGGGAAACTCGCGGTAGCTATGGTACAGCGGTCGGATGATTTGCAGGTCTCTCGCCCAGACAAGCCTTGTTACGGAGATTGTCTTGAGGGCAGAGCGGACGAGGGTTGCTGCCATGTCCTCTGCGCCTGGCGGGATCGACATTGCACCCGGCGCCAGGGTACTGCCATCACCCGACAGCAATTCCCGAAGTTGTCGCGACCCCATCCCGACCAACTGTTCCTTGAATGCGTCCGTCTCAACTGCAGTCCGACTTCTGGCGCGGCAGCGCTGGAACGAATACCCCTGCACTCGCAACGATGGATCAAGCGACCACACGATTTCCACGAGGCCCCAGCGCCCTGCTTCGGACCGGGCGTGAACCAATCCGAGTGGGCGGCCGCCGCTAACGGGCAGGTAGAGCGTGTGCTTTCCCAGCTCGTTGAAGTGGATTGTGAAGGGCAATTCATCCGCGACCCGTTGACGCACACTCTCGTCGACGGTCCGCACAATCGAACGATGGGATGTCGCTTCGGGGTAGCTCTCACGAATGTAGCGCGTCGGGTCGCGGAGTGCACAGTACGCCTGACCGTGGGCGTCCGGCGCCCCACGGTGGAACAACACAACCAGTACAACCAGTAGCAGGACTCGTTTCACCATCCGATTCCCCTTTTAGAAACGATAGCGCACTTGGAGCGCGAACACGCCGGTGCTGGAATTGCCGGCAAACGAAGTAATGTCCTGGCTCCATTGACCACTGAGAGCCCAATGGTTGTCCGGGGTCCAGCGAACACCGAGCACATTGATGGCGTTCGTGTCCCAACCAGTGGGCAGGTCCAAGTTGAAGAACAACATCTGGTTGTACACGAGCCATGTTTCGTGCCGGTTGTGCCAGTCAATCTCGAATACGGTGTTGACAACACTCGTTCCCGGATCGCGCCCGATCGACACATCTCCCATCACAGTGAAGGGGCCCTTGCCGGTAATGAAGTCGACCCCAATACGAGACCTCCGCACCGTGGGTGTTGGTCCGGTGTACCGATAGACATCCCCGTAAAGCGCAGACATGCCAATACTGATCGGCTCGCCGCGCGGTGTTCCAATCCGGCCAGCTACCAGGTAGGGGTCCTCACGCCTGCGCCACTCATTGCCACTACCACGCAAGAGCGCAACTTCGTACTCGCCCTCGTCGGTCTCGCCATTGAGACTGACTCCCCAGTCTCCTTTTACTCCGATGTTGCGGCCGTGAATGTAGTCCCGCAGTGTGCCGTTGGTGTTGATCACCTGCTCCAGCCCATAGGGAACCTCCATGTGCCCGATACGTATATTGCGTCTTCCTTCTCCGTATTTGGTGTAGTTGAAATTGCAGATACGATACACCAGCTCCCAGTCGTGAGCATCGTCGAAGAACGGGGGACGACGCCGGACGCCGTCCAAGCGGGTTAGAAATGGCTGCAGCGTTAACGTGCCCCAATCACCTTCCGAGTTAGAGAACACTTTGTGCAAGTCGATGCCCAAGAAGAACGCATTCGAGAAGAGGCCGGAGTGCTCGCTGTAGATGGGTCGTTCCGCCAAGTCCACCGTAAATCGCAAGTTCTCTTTCCAGCAAGGTTGTCTCTGCTCCTGTCCACCATCCTCTTCAGGCCCATCACCCAGCGAGTCGAGAGCGTCTAAAGACAACTCCACACCCGATGTCTGGACTTGCCTGTCCGCATCATCTAGGGTGTCCAGATCCTCGAGGCTCAGCGATCGATTGTCTTGAAGCGGAAGCTCAGCGGCCTGCCCACGCATTGCTGTCGGAAGGAACACGCCCATTCCCCAACTGAGCAACCACAGTATCGTCAGGACGCTCGACCGTCGGTCGCACTTCATCAAGAACTCTCCACAGACGCACAACAACATCCTGCTAACCAGCTCAATCCACGTCAGCGTACTCAATCTGCACAGCGACGATTTCATTTTCATTTTTCAGAAATGCATCGAGCACGGTCGGGTCAAAATGCTGCCCGCGCTCCTCCTCCAGTATCGAGAAGCATTTTTCAAGAGGGAATGCAGGCTTATAGGGACGCTTACTACTGAGGGCGTCAAACACATCGGCGACTGCCGTGATCCGTCCTTCAATCGGAATCTTGTCTCCGGCTAACCCTAGTGGATAACCTGAGCCATCCCACTTTTCGTGATGTGTCAGGGCGATGGTGCGTGCCAACTTCACCACAGGAGAGTCGCAGTTTTCCAAAATGCTCGCGCCGAACGTGGTGTGGTCGAGTAACCTGGTGTACTCATCGCGCGAGAGGGTCTCGAAGATCTTCTTTCCGTAGCCACAATGCTTTTGCACGACGGCATGTTCTTCTGGCGTGAGCTTCCCAGGTTTCAGAAGGATCGAATCTGGAATGCCGATCTTGCCTACATCATGCAGCGTGGCTGCTTGCTCCAAAAGCGACAGCTCTTCACCCACGATTCCCAGTTCGCTGCCGATGACCCTGACGTACTTTCCAACCCGAATGATATGCCTTCCGGTCTCGTTGTCACGGAATTCCGCTGCCCGAGCCAAACAGTGAATAATCTCTTGTCGGGATCGTTCAAGGTCTATCGTCCTGTCACGCACCTTTTGTTCCAAGTCGTCTTGGTAGCTCTTCGACAGTAGGGCGTTGCGAACGCGCGGCACCAAATCTTCGGGATCGACTGGCTTGGCCAGGAAATCCGTGGCTCCCAGACGCAGCGCCTCTGACTTGAGCTCACGGCTCTCGGTGCTGGTAAGAATCAGGATGGGTAGCCGAGAGTACTGTTTGTCGGCGCGCAGCGTCGCGAGGATCTCGATACCACTCACGTGCGGCATCATCAGGTCGAGTAGCAAGATAGCAGGCTCTTCTCGATAAATGGTAGCCACTGCTTCCGCCGCGTCGGTCGTGCTGATGAAGTTGTCGAACCCTTCTTCTGCCAGGAAGGCTCTTACGACCTGCACATTCGTCGGCACATCGTCGACCATCATGATCTTTCGACGAGTGACATCATCCCTTGAGACCATGTGCGAGCTGGGACAGGGCATCAAAGGACTGATCCCTGGCGGCTTGTTCCATGGTTGATAGCTGCTGAGAGAGGACACTGCAAAACTCTACTACAATCCCGACTACAATGCCCCGAAACGCCGGCTTGTCGATCGGAAGTGTGGACAACAACGGCGAACGGCCGTTGCAGGACCCTGGAAGGCTCACTCCTTCAACGGCTCTGCCTCGCCGCCGCTGCTCAATGCCTCCGCGACCGCCCCAACAGAGTGTTCGCTTCGATCGGTTTGGTTAGGTACCGGAACACGTGTTGCCATCGGCTTCCGAGGCCGGAACTATTTACGTATTACGCTCTGCCGGACCCAGTCAGAAAAGGAGTGACAAGCGAGATTCCCGGCACACGTCCTACAGGTTGCAGATCGAGCTTTCGTTAGCCGGGTGATCCAGCTGCAGAATCGCTACTCGCCCTCTGACTCCTCTGACTAGGTTCCCTGAGCACAGAAATTGTGTGCTCAGCGCGCCCAATCGCACACTGCCGACCGTGCGCCCCGCAGCATCGAGTTCGCTTCGGCGTCGCGTTAGGGAACCTTAGGGACGGGTCGGCCGTCAGCTGGCAGCACGTCAATCTGCACGGCGAGTACGATGTCTCGGGACGAGAAACTGCAGGATTCCGTGGGATTGCACGTGCCCATAATCCTGGAGTTTGACCCGTCCTAACGCCGGGAACCGCAGGTAGCCCGAATTCGCCATCCCAGCCGGACTTGGGCACCTCGCGACGCAACATCAGGAACGTTCGTGCGCTTTGACCCAATCAGCTCAGAAACGGTCATCTCGGTCGTTTGATGGGGTGCGAGCTAAATCTCCATCCTGATGTGCGTATCAGTGCGCCCGATCTCTTTGAAACCTAACCGAACGTACAGCTTGTGCGCCCTGTTTGCACGCAACACCTGCAGGCGTACCGGACGATTCTCAGATTTAGCACGGTTAACGATGTTCTCCACGACGTTCGTACCGAGGCCTTGGTTTTGAAAATCTGGGTCGATCACGATCTCCGACAAGCAGACATGGTCGTCTTCATCGCGAACCGACACGCCTCCCACGCTCACCCGTCCCACCACGATAATCTGGTAATTGGAGGGGTTCCACTTTCTGTCGAAGAATCCCCGCTGTTGCTCGTCGTTCCACTCGCCAAATTGTGCGAACACGACATCACGGTAGCAACGTTCGTGAAGTGTGCGCATGAATTGCTCATCCTGCTCCGTAGCATCGCGAACTACGTAACCCGGTCCTTCGTCCAGCTCCATCGTGATGCAGTAGTCATCGAAGCCTAAAGACCGCCAAAACGCGATGCCAACGTGGTTTCCAACGAGCACATCCAAACGCATTATCCGATTCGTCCAAACATGTTTTGCCAGCCACTCGAACGCCCGTCGACCGTGACCTTGCCGACGAAAATCCGGCCGGATGAAGAACTGCCGAATGTAAACCGAGTCATCGTCCTCACGGTACAGGGCGTAGCCGACAATCGACGTGTCCAACTGAAACACGTGGGCTTGATATTCACCATCGAGCCAGGCTTGCATCCGTCCTTCGAGTTCGGACACGGTCATCTGGTTGCGATGTCCTTCGTCTCGAATGAGCTGGTGATTCAGCTCCGCGAGAACCGGCAAATCAGACGGACCGGCACGACGAAATTCCATAACTATCTTATGAGTCTCGGTTTCATTCTCGAAATCTGTCCAGCGAAATCTGTCTGATGGTTCACTCCGCACGGTTTGACGGCGTGGAATTCTCCTTGTTCGCAGGCTGAAGCCAAATCATGAAACCATCCACTTGGCCGGAAACAACCGCCCCTGGCCGGTTGTCTGCAATGCGGAGGATCTCGATTGGCCCGTCCGCCGTTCGTTCACGTTGCGGCATATGAGGCGGTATCGTTGAGCTGTGCTTTAGCCAGCTGAAGTCATACGTCGGACTACTACTTCCGTGTCCAACTGTAGGATAGTAAATCATGTATTTCCACGCGCCGTCCTCGAAGGAAAAGATGACGGTTAAGGTGAACTGCTCCCCGCGCGGCAATTGCCGCGATGGACCCCTTGGACGGTCTTGAGGGAAAGTCAACTTCGGCCAACCGAAAGCCACTTGAAGTGAAAAGTCGCCGTCTGGTGGTAGATACACGCGGCATTTCCGAACCATCGGATCCGCCGTTGCCAACTGTCGCGCGTATACCTTGTCGGGATCTCCGATAGTCATCTCACCCAGCTCCATCCTCAACCGGCGGTTCTCTTCCTCGAGTGCCGCAGCCTCCTCAGTTCGCATGTAGTGAGCGATGGACAGGCAGGCCAAGGTGATCGTGAGGAACATCGACAGCAAAGAGAATCTCGGACCGAGTCTAGATTTCGGCGGTTCGCTCATGAGACGAAGGCGTTCAATGACTTGTGGTAACCCGACGGATCAGGATATTGCATTGTATCTGTAGTTCAATCCCCACAACGGTTCGGAAGGCGGACAGCGGTTCCGATCCAGCAGCCGAGCTTGAGCGCCCCGGCGTCGTACCGGGCTGATTTAGGTGCTTATCGTGTACACGAACCCGCACGCGGTCATCGCAGCGAGGACCAAGGTGGATACAGCGACAAAGATCGCACTGGCCTTGGCTCTGCTCATCGTCTCCAAGCGGAAGAAGGTGCGAACGTTACCTTTCAAGAGGTACGCGTAAAACAGAGCATGCCCAATGAGCTTGACAAGATGGTCTAACAGACCCTTGTCAGACCGGAGTTCCAACCCAACGAGCTGGGCCAAACAAAATGCAGTCGTTGCCAGCGCGGCTCCGACGGTCATCGACGCGTAATACACGGGATCAAGATCCGTGCATCAGCCAACGTGAAAGAAATCTGATGCCGCTTTGTACGCGCGGCTCATGTCCATCTTCGTGCAGATCCATCTCGATACGCTCGCCAAGGCCCAGCTCGTCGTAGTGAGCCTTGGACGCCTCGAATTCTTCAACGACCTGGGGCCAGTGGGCGATTCGGTCTTGCTTGCCGGTCTGAATCAGCAGCGGCCGCGGGCAGATGAGGCTCACCACGTCCGAGTCGGTGAACTCGGTCAGCCAGCCACGAAAGAACGCATGCTCTTCCTTCGTCTCGAGGAAGCAACTGTATCTCGGGTCGGGAATGACCATCTTGTTGCGGCGATGGTTGAACCAGGCGGCGACAACGCCAACCTTAATACGAGACTCCAGGGGCATCCAGAACATCGTCGCCGTTCCACCGAGAGACACGCCCCACATGCCAACCCTTTCCTCGTCAATTCGGGGGTCTTGAAGCACCTCATCCAAGAGTCGCTGCACGCGGGATAACTCGATCCCCGGTAGACTCGTGTCCGCCAGGCGACAAAGCCGCTCAATGCGGTTGCGGCGCTCGACGCTCCGCAAGTTCATCGGAGCGAGTACAGCGAATCCGGCTTCGACAAGCCGGGCGGAGTACTCGTGATAATTCCCACCCTCGTCGAGGACGCCGAACGTCCGCTCGGGATGGCTACCAATTCCGTGCTGAGCAATCACCAGCGGAGCAGGCTTCTCAACACTGGCCTCCGCCGGGACGACCAATAGAGCTTCGGCATTCAACCCGCCCAGCGGTAGCGTCAGCCACTCACCTTTCAAGTGAGCCAGTGGCTCGTGAGGTCGGCGCTGAAGTGCGCCGGTTTTCTCCAGTCGGGGCGGTTTCACGACGTCGTGCCACTTCGCTCGTTGGCTCTCGACACTCCGCAGAAACGCAGCCGTATTGCTGTAATCTCGGTTCCACGCATCGGAGGCCCGTTGGGCGTAGGCTTCGACGAGCCATCCGCGCAAGTAGGCTTCGAGCTGGCCGCTATAGTCGTCTGTCCGCCTTTCCTCCCTTTCTTTGAAAGACTGCGCCAGCGTAGGAGATGTGGGGAGCAGTAGAAGAACCAAGAACAGCGGTGTGACTGCCCGTTTCAACGGCGATGAAAGCCGACGTAGCCTAATAGCAGTAGTCACTGGATCGATCAACTCCGTCGTCGAAGGCCAAACGAACAATAACTCAGTGGTCAATGTTTTACGTCGACAACCTAATCTCCTGCGAGCTTCTGAATAGCTGCCAGCGAGTATCGGTTGAGTCCGAAGTCGCCGGCCAGAACGGCTTTGCAATACTTCTTCAATGCGGACTTGCGTTCTTTGCTGTCGCCTGCCCAGTCGACGAACTGTTGGCTACGACGCTTGGCATTTTGAGACCGATTACCTCGTGCATTCACCATGCCAAACATGATTCGACCAAGCTGCTCATTGGGCGCGAGTTTGAAGACGGGACTTGCCTTCATCCTTTTGTCCGCGCGCCGTTGACGTTCGGCTCGAAGTTCCCGCTGAACCTTGGCCAAGGTTGGTTCTGGCTTGCCGAGTGCCTTCGCAGCAGCTGCCATGATGGTCTGGAGGTCGCGGTTGTTGGGGGCTTGGAAAACGAAGTTGTTGACAACTTTGTTTCCCTTGGCAACTAAGACAGTCATCGCGACGTTTCGATTCAAGCCGTAGTAGCCAGGCCCCTCGACGCCATCAACGGACACACTGACTAATGACTTGGTGAACAACGAGCCCCGCGCCCAACCTCGGAGCATCGCAGTCATCTTTGCTCGGTCGTCGGACAGCAGCACAAAGTGGCTGGTCAGTTCCTCGTGTCGTGAGGCGTAGAAATCCACCAATCCCAGGCCGTATAGAACCCTATCATCGTTACCGAGCCTGTGCACGAAGCAGATGAGAGTGGTACGTCCATCGGTTTCTTTGACGATCTCCAACTCTTTCGTTTGGTCGGCTTTGACGTGCAGCACCTTAAACGGCTTGATCTTTTCACCGGGTTGTGGTCCGGAGAAGATGCGTTTTTCAACTGGGTCGGTCGCGTTTGGCTCCTGGTCATCTGCTTGAGCCACGGCAGAAGCGGCCAGGGCCTCTGCGGCAGGATCGACCCTTGGCGCTGTCCCGACGATTAGGCCCGCCGCTGCCAACGCGAACCAGTAACGAATGAGCGCCCGTCGTTGAAAGCGATGTGAGCGTTTCATAGTCTCCTCAAGTCGTTTGGCGATACTGTCCGACAAGATGGCCCCTCTGCCGACGCGGCGTGGGTGCCGCAGAGGGCCAGTTCCCCGATAGCCAACAGCCTACGCACGTATTTCAAGCCGGCTAACACCAGAGTCGACAACCGCTTCGCCCATTGTACGCAGTGCACATTTCGGATCGCAAACCCTCGAACTCGTAGGCAGATGTGCGCACGGGTCTCGGTGATGCGGAATGTCGAAATCCGGTCGACTGACTCGTCACCTTGACTGGCTCCAGACCCTCAAAGCCACGGCCGAGGCCGCCTCGACGATCGCGCCTTTGTCGCCATCGTACAAATCAGCAAAGCTGAAACCACCGATTTCCAGCAACTACCATGATCCCAAGGTAAAGACCACGAGTGTTGAACCCGCCAGCAACGCCGCATGTGTTTGCCAGCTTGGTGCCTCGGTGTGGGAGAAGTATCTCAAGACTCGGCCGCTATGAAGATAGATCCAGCATCCGCCAAACATTGCTACGTAGATGAGTTTTCTTGGGAGTAACTCACCGAAACCGCTCCGAACTAGGGAAAGCAGTACAAACTCAGCCAGACCATAGTAGCAGAACGTGATTGCCACCCACCAACCAGTGCGGCGGCCACTTATCAGGCCGAGTGCCGCAGCAATAGAGACGACTGACAGGATTGCAATCTCCGACATTTTGGCGAACAAATCGGGTGGAGCCCATGCCCACACCTCTACGAACTTGACAACCGTACTGGCAGCGGTAATCAAGCCAAATACCGAGAGGATGAAAGCGAGGAGAGTAATTCCGATGGGCCGCGACCGCGCAGAGATTGTCGCTGGCAAGGCTCCGGCGGCGTACGGATTAGGTGCGTTGTCCATCATCGGCGCGTTGTACGCTCTCCTGTTAGCTGAGCAACTTCCAACGCGCCTGGCGAAGTTGTGCGAATCGGGACTCCTTGAGCCGCTCATACCAAACCGTCAGCAAAGTGCCATCTGCCAGTTCGACTGTGGAGGGGTAGCCGAGATCTGCCGACACGCCGTCCGTCGACAGTAGGATCGGCTCCGACCAGGTTCGACCCTGATCGATGCTCAGGCGGGCTTGATTGCCGAGTGGACTGCGGCGATGTCCGTAGCTCATCAGAAGCCGTCCGTCCTCTAGACGTAGCAGGTGCGAGGGCAACCCCCAAACCCCGATCGGCTTCGGGGTGGACCAGGTCTGGCCTCCGTCGGTCGATACCGTCTGCAAGGTCTCCCGCTCGTTTCGCTTGTTGTGATTGCGAATGTGCACGACGATGCGGTCTCCTGCCTCGACAGCGTGTAGCTCGTGATAGTGCTGAAGGTCGTCTCCGGCACGGGGAGGAATCTCGGCCAACCAGCGCCAGCTCTGTCCGTCGTCTGTCGATTCACAGACTCCCACCCGGTGCGGTTCCCGCCAGAGATCCTTGCCGGCATAGAGGAGTCTGCCGTCGGACAATGGTATCGGTCCGTGCGGGCTGTTGACTAAGCTGTCTGCTCGGCCGGACCAGGTAATTCCCCCGTCTGTCGACCTGATGATCCAGACACCCAGTGCCCGGCTTCGAGCGGTCTCGTCTACGCGATGATGAGCTGCCTTCCACTTCGATCTGCGATCGCTTTTCCAGTCGGCCGAGCGGCCCAGAGGTTCTTCATAGGCCAGCGATGTAAAGGTCGTAACAAGCAAGGTGCCGCGGGCAGTTTCGACGACCCCGGCATCCCGGTCGTCGATGGGACCGTCCATGACGACGCGGGGCCAGCTCCAGCTTTGTCCGTCGTCCTTCGATCGAATAAGTTCGACACGGCCGAAAGGGCAGACGTGCGCCTCACGTCCACCCGAACAGACAACAAGCAGCTCGCCGTTGCTGCGCCGCGCGAGTGTAGGCCAGCCGTGATAGGAGGTGGGCAGGCGGCTGATCGTCTTCAACTCCAGGACCTTCGCCGGAGGGGCGGCGAACCCCCAGCGGCTCGCGGCGATGCCCGCGGTTCCGGCGGCTAATGAGCCCAGGAATCGACGGCGGTTTGAGGGTGATGGTGATTGCATTGCAGCCTTCTCTTGAGGAACTGACTAGGGTGAGGGCCCGGCAGAACCAGGCACATTATTTACCCCTATGATCGATCTGGCATCGCATGTTCAAAAGACATTCTAGACGATAAACTTGGACGCAGGAGAGGAGGAACATCCACGATGGAATCTAGGAAACTGGTCCAGTTCCGCCAGCCGAGGCGGAGGCTCCCCAAGCCGCCGCCTGGTCTGCTGCTTCCGTCCCGACAGATGGTGCGGGAGCTAGGTGTGACTCTGGTGCTCGGCCTCGTCTTCGTGGGCTGCGAACGGGCTGTGCCGCCGCAAAAACCGGCGGGATCCCGCGCGGCGACATCGAAGTCGAGCCCTGTTGAAACCAAATCCGCGGCACCCGAAATCAGGGCTCCGGTCAGCCTCGGCGAGGGGCAGCAGTTTGCTGAAGCCTTTGAGTCGGCGATCTACGCATCGGATCCGTCGATCGTCACGCGGATGATCGATTGGGAACGGCTGTTGCAGACCGCGATTCGCGGCATTGATGCTCCAGAGTCTCTGCGGGAGGAGTTCGTCCGCGGTGGTCTCTCCGAGAAGCAGGGTCTGGCGGTCCAGCTGTCACGGGCCGTGGCCACTGGCAGTAGCTTTCGCTTGTTGCGCGTCTACGAGGAGGACGACGAGCGGCGTGCCCTGTTCCGCTTGTTGCAGCCCAGCTCGGGGGTCAAGTACCACGAGTTGATCTTGGGCCGCGACAGTACGGGGGCCGTGCGCGCTGTGGATATCTACTTCTTCCTCAGCGGCGAGCGCCTCTCACGCACCATGCGGCGAACGTTCTTGCTTGCTGCGGCCGAACAGCCCGGCGACCCACTCGGAAGGGTCCTCAACGGCGATAACGAGTTCATCAAACACGCGGACGAGTTCCGGCAGATGTCCGCTGAACTCCAAGCCGGCAATCCACAGAAATCGATCGAGATCTACCAGGAGCTTCCGCTGTCGATGCAGCGTGAAAAAACGGTGATGCTGCTGTACGTCCAAGCCACGGCCGGCTTGGACGACGACCTTTACGCACAGGCAATTGACGATTTTCGGGCGGTCCACAACCGTGATGCCTGTGTCGACATGGTCTCGATCGACGGGCATTTGCTGCGAGAGGAGTATGATCGGGCGCTGGAAGCGGTCGCCAGAGTCGATAAAGCGGTGGGGGGAGATCCCTACATGGACGTCCTGCGAGCCAACATCAACCTGATGCGAAAAGAACCCTCAATCGCTGAGGTGTTCGCGAAGCAAGCGATCTCGCAGGACCCCGAGCTGATCGACGCCTACTGGGCGCTGATTACCGTCTCGCTCGTAAGCCAATCCTACCAAGATACAGTGAGCTGGCTGACGACGATTCAACAGAAGTTTGACATTGAGCTCGAGGACTTGCGGACCATTTCGGACTACGCCGACTTCGTCAAATCTCCCGAGTACGAAGCTTGGCAAGGCAAGCGACGCGGCGCCGCGACCGAGCAAGACGGATGAGTCGCCGTGCGGCCGGAAGGAGGCCCGTGCGACCGACCAGGGCTAGCGGTCCTCCCGCAGCTGCTTGATCGCCGCGGGCAGCTTGTCATCCACGAGACCTAAGACTCCGCGGCCCTCTTCAAGGCGGCTTTCGACTGCGAACTGGACCGCCTCGACGTCTGCGTCCCAGTACTTTGCCATGGCGTCGGTCGCTAGCGGTTTGATCGGTCGTACCAGGCGAAAACCGACGGCCCGGGAGGGATCACTGGTAAACCACCACGGACTTAGGGGGAGATTCGGGTCCTCGGCTTTCCAGTCGATGTCGTGCGAGGCCATCTTGGCTGCCGATCGGCAGGACTCCGCGTCGTCGTCCCAGGAACCTCCCCGTACTACGCGGGGAAACAGTTGCTCAGGCCACGAAATCGCGTCGACGCTAGATGACTGCTTACCGCGTAGATGCTCGTAGCCGGGGTCGTGATAGGCGTCCAATACCCACTCCCAGACATTGCCGTGCATGTCGTGCAGCCCCCAGGGATTGGGTTTTTTCGTGCCAACCGGGCGGGACCTTTCCTCCGAGTTGTCGAGGTACCACGCGTATTCGTCAATGGCTTCGGCCGCCGCGCCGAATGAATAAGGGGTCTCCGTGCCTGCTCTGCAGGCGTACTCCCACTCGGCCTCGCCCGGCAAGCGATACTGCCGGCCAGTGATCGCGCTCAGCCACTTTGTGTACTGCTTCGCGGCATATTGCGTCATCGTGACCGCTGGCTGCTGCGGGTCCTCGCCGAACTCGAACGTAAAGCTGGGATCGTACAGCTCCGTGGGAGCCGTGATGGCGTCGGCTACTCGCTCCGTAGCTACGGGCCGAACGTCGCGCGTCTCGAACTCCTTGAAGACCGCGTATAGGCCCATGAACTCTTTGTACTCCGCCCAGGTGACCTCGTACTTACCGATCCAAAAGGGAGCCACTGTTACTTCACTGAGTGGTCCCTCGTCGGATTTGTGTCCGGCTTCCGATGCCGGGCTGCCGATCCGAAAAGTACCACCGGGAACCGGCTCCATCGAGTAGGAAATATCGGTGCCGGGGATTGGAACCGTGTAAGGGATCATGTAGCGATCGCCGACGGCGACAAACCTGCCTGTAGCGGGTTTGACAGAGGACCACCCGACTGCCGCTTTGTCCGCCGCTACGGCCGGGCGACTGACGGTGACAGCCAAGGCAGCCAACGCCAACGTAGTTAGCTTCCACATCTTGTTCGTCTCTCCCTACTCGAACTTGACACTCTTTGCGTACTGCTTCAGCTCGTCGAGCTGTGTCTTCTTCGCCTCGTCGCTCAGCGGATTCCCGGACAAGTAGATTTGCCAGAAGTAGGCGAACCGCTGAGAGCCTGCTTTGTCCTTCTTGCCCATCTCGATGAGCACCTTCACGTCGCGGATCTTGTTCTTGTCCAAGAACAAGAACTTCCACTCAGTCATTTCCTTCAGAGGCTTGAGGTCGGAGATCTGGTTTTCCCTCAAGTCGAGCGAATCGAGATCCTGCAGCTTGGGCAATACCGAGATGTCCTTAATCTGGTTGCCCTTCAAGTAGAGCGACCACATTTTGGTCAGACCGGTCAAGGGCTTGAGGTTGCTGATCTGGTTGTCGGATAGATAAAGGGACCGCATGTTCACCAATTCCGACAGTGGCTTGATGTCGGAGATTTGGTTGTTCTCTAGACGAAGGTACTGCAACTTGGTGAGTCCAGCGACGGGCTTAATGTCTTTGATCTTGTTCTTGGCTAGGTCCAAGGATTGGATGTTCTTGAGGTCTTTAATGGCCTCAATCTTCTCGATCTGGTTATCTTCCAAATCGAGCAGCGCCAGACTGCGGCATTTCTCCAGCCCGGTTAAGTCCTTGATGTTCTTTCCCTTACCTTCGATCGTCGAGATGTTAACCACATCTTCTTCAACGATCGGCTCCTCATTCCGCCGCTTTTCGAACACGTACTTGCGGACGACGGCTTCCAAGTTCTTGTCCGGGAAGATGCCATCCGCGGCTGGACTTTTCCGGGGCGCCTCAAAAAGCAGCGAGGTGAACGCGAAACAAACAAGCAGTTTTCTCATCACTGACTTCCTCTAGGTTGGGACCTTCTGTGTGGCGGATACCGTCGCTGGGGAAGCGGAGATGGCGACCCGTCGAGCTGGGTGGGATGGGCCGCCAGCAGGCGGATTCACGCCGCCAACGCCCAAAAAGTAAGGTTACTTTGCTGAAGTCGGACAATCCAGTCCCGGACGGCGAGATAAATCTCTGTTGGCGATCTAGGCGAGACGATCGGGCGCTCGAGTCGCTGTTGCGCGCCATCAGATGGACGACAGTGCCTTGCAGGGGCAGGCGGCACACGGGTCGAGTGCCGCCCGGCCGGTCCGTAACAGGTAGGTCGGGCCGCATCAGGCAAAGGTGCAGTTGCCGGACCGGGCGAGGAGCGACCCCAGTCTTTTCGCGCAGCTACGAACGCGCGGCGGTCGTTTCGACAGCTGGATCTAAGCTAAGAAAGCGCTCTAGCCCGAATTATTCATGAGCGATCTGCTGCGAGGTCGTAAGTCCATCCGTGGCTTCGTCATGCTTCACAATTCTCCCTCGACGTATTGCTTCTAATACGCCTGCGGAAGAATTGCTCGCCTTCCTTGCCACGAACGTACTTACAACCTCTCGCGACGATCTTCATGAATAATCCGGGCTAGTGAGTCGCACGACAAAACTCTGCGTCCGCTGGTCTTGGCGGGATTCACCGAGGCTCCGGGCGTCTGTGAATTGCGTGCACCACGTTCAAGTTGGTGGCGATCGTGGAGGAGGACCGGTCTCGATCCGCGGAATCAAATCCAAAATTGATCTACGACCGGAAGCCTGTCACCATGATTGTCGGACTCATCAAGTAACCCCGCCTAGGATGATTCGATGAAGAAAGTGACTTCTGCAACCTCCAGTGCGGTGGTCTTGGGTGCGGTTCTCGCCACTGCTGTTGTGAAGGTACAGTCGGCTTCGGTAACCGAAAACCGCCGCCCGAACATTCTGGTACTCATTGCAGACGATGCCGGTGTGGACTTTGGTTGTTATGGGAACCACGGCATCAAGACTCCACACATCGACGCGCTCGCAGCTTCCGGGCTTAGGGTGGCAAATGCATTTCTTACAGCGTCCCACTGCAGCCCCAGCCGGACCAGCATGATCACGGGTCAATTCGCTCATACGATACAGACTGAAAACCTGAACGACTCGATCGAAGAGTCGATCAAGACCATCCCTGAGTATTTGAGAGCGGAGGGGTATTTTACCGGGCTGATCCTCAAGGATCACATGGACTGGAAGAATCGAGATCAGCGATTTCATTGGTACGACCACGGGTGGCCTTTCTACAAGACACACGCCGAGCAGTGGGACAGGACGGCAGTCAGCCGGTTCGAAGAGTTCCTCGACCTGGCAGGGAACAAACCATTTTTCATGTGGTTTGGCTTCGTAGACCCACATCGAGAATACGGTGACCATCCGATCGGAAAGGTAAACGATCCTCAACGTGTTTCCGTCCCTCCCTATCTCGTAGACGACGAGGCGACCAGGCAAGATCTTGCCGACTACTACGATGAGATCAGCCGCCTCGATGGTCATGTCGGAGGCATCATGGAAGTGCTCGCAAGTCGCGGGTTGCTTGATGATACGCTCGTCGTTTTTCTCAGCGACAATGGCATGCCGTTCCCTCGTGCTAAGGCGACCGTTTACGATGCGGGCATTCGCACGCCGATGGTTGTTTCGTGGAACGGGAGAATCAAGCCGAACACGGTTTATCGCAGCGGGCTTGTGAGCGTCATCGACCTCGCTCCCACGCTCTTAGATGCCGCTGGCATTCCCAAGCCAGAGGTGATGTATGGCGACAGCATCCTCCCGCTGCTGCTTGGGAAGGAAGGGCCTGGCAGAGAGTACGTCTTTGCAGAACGTCACTGGCATGGGACGGACGAGCATCTGCTGGCGATCCGATCGACAACTCACAAGCTCATTTACACCGCTGAATATGCGCATTTGCCTTTGGGGACTGGTTCGGACGTTTCTTCAAGTCCTGCATGGTATTCACTCAAAGCGAAGCAAAGAGAGAATGAGTTGACACCGGCCCAGCGGAGGTTCTTCGAGTACCCGCGCGCTCAAATCGAGCTGTACGATCTCCAAAGGGACCCATTCGAATTGGTGAACGTTGCTGACCGACCAGAGAACTTGGCCCTCGTCAGGAAAATGCTGGGCGAACTGCAACGGTGGAGGCGTGAGACAAAGGACCCTTCACCCCGTGACAAGGGCCGCCGGAAGTCGGACGTGATCGATCGCCTCACGGGGCTTCCTCTCATGGAGGCGCCAGTTAGCTATTAGGCCACGGTTCAGCATGTCGGACATTACCCGATAGCCCATCGCTAGGCTCAGTCCCTCGCTCGAGACTCGCTAGTCATCTTGAAATCGTGCGCGCGTTTTATCGGCGCGCATAATAGCCGTGCGCTGCACGTTGATCGACCGATGGCCTTAGGTCGTTTCCAACAAGTCACTTATCGTCGGTTGACCGCATTTGGCCCAGGCTTTGCATTTGTGACGAGGTAAGCCTCTGGGGGGAGGCCGCATAGTCGGAAGGAACAGCAGCTAAACACACAGGGGTCGACTAGCGCAACACAAACCATCCAGCACGCAGGCTCCTATGGGGTCGACGCGGAGGAGGTGCAGCGTGAAACGACCACAACGAGCATTCGAACTCTTGGAGCAGCGGCGGTTACTCGCCACGATCAATTGGAGCGGGGCCTCTGCCGGAAACCTCTGGTCGGAGCCAGCCAATTGGGAGGGAGATGTCGCACCCGGCGCGACGGATACGGCGCTGTTTCCCAACACAGGCGGAAGCGGGTTGCCTCGAGAGATTACGAACTCACTCGGAGAGGACCGCACCGTCGGAGGCCTAGCGTTTCTGACGACCGGCTCAACGAGCCATACGACCGACCTTGGCGGCCACACCCTGCAGGTGCTCGGCAACCTAAACTTCAACGCCAACGACTTCGGTTCAGGCACAAATCGGCTGCAAAACGGAGAGCTGATTGTTGACGCGCCGTTGTCTGGGCTCAACGCTGGTGGAAACGGGACCGCTGATCTGTCCGGACTGAGCCAGTTTTCCGCGCGCCTCGCAGACGTTGTTGTTGGAGACGAGCGTTACGGTCAGGGCTCGGTTCTACAGCTTGCAACAAACAACCAGCTACTCATTGAGGAGTTAGCGGTCGGCCGGGACGGAAGCCGTGGCACGGTCCGGCTGGAGAGTGCCGGCCGGCTGACGCTGGGGTCGGCTGACCGACCGACATTGCTCTCCGTTGCCGAGCAGGTCGGTGGGAGAGACGAGCATCCGGGGCGGATCGATTTCAGCAGAGGCCGCCAGTTCGACGCTCAACTCGACGGCATCATGGTTGGCCGGCAGTGGGGAGGCCGCGGAACCGCAATTGGCGAAGTGCTGGGCGCTGCTTCCGGCGACGTAGTGGTCGGTACACCCGGCACTCCGGGGCAGATCATTGTAGCGCAGTCGTCCGGTGGCAAATGGGCGAATGGACTACTCGACTTCTCGCGACAAGATTCGCTGACCGCGATTGTCGACCGTCTGTACGTCGGTCAACGCGGCACGGGGCTAGTTCATCTGGCGGAACGCAATCACCTGGATGCGGACCTAATCGTGCTTGGTCAGGGCGGAGACGCGACTGTAAGTTTGGGACACGAGAACATGATTCTGGCGAGTGAGCTAAGGATTTCTGATGGAACTGGCAACGGGACGATCACCGCTCCGATCGGAGCGCGGCTCACATTGGGATCCTTCGATCGTCCCATGGCCTTTTCGTTGGCAGATCAGCTAGTTAACAAGAAGACTCACTACAATGCCTTGATCGATCTGTCGGCTGCGGACCGACTCAGCGCCGTATTCGGCGACGTCATTGTAGGACGCAAGTTGGGCCGTGAAGGAACGACCTTCTCCCGTTTCATTGGCGCCGGGAGTGGTAACGTACAAATCGGTAGTCGGGCGGCACCTGCCGATTTCATCGTTGGCCAGAGAGTCGGTGCAGGCGCCGTCCAAGCGAGTGTCGACTGGAGCGGCCAGACGAGTCTTGATGCCTACCTGGATCGTTGGGTCGTGGGCGAGGGAAACGCTACCGCGGAAGTCCATTTGCCGCAAGTCAGCCGCATTGACGTGAAAACAGCCGCCATTGGGGAAGACGGATGGGGCACTCTGACCTTAAGTGGTTCAACGACGATCACGGCCGAGAACTTTGCGGTTGGTCGAGGGCGCGCCGAAGGCTCCGTACTGCTTCCTGTTGGTGGATTGCTGAGAATCGGTAGCCCGACCGATCGAGGCAACTTGGAGATTGGCCGCATGGTCCGTGATTGCCGTTGCACCCACCAAAGTGAGATTGACGCGTCGCATGGCACGTTCGTCGGATACTTCGATGAGGTGATCATCGGTGACAAAGACTCCACAGGTGGTACTGGTGTTGGGTTGCTCAGGATTGGCGACGACGACGAGAACATCTTCAGTGCGAATAGCGTGCAGTTGGCGGCCGGGCTGGGCAAAAGCATCGGAGAAATCCACATCGCCGGTGGAGAAATCACAATCGGTCAACTCAGGGGCGGAATTGGCAAAGAGGTGTTTCGGTGGACGGGTGGCGTGTTGCATGTCGACCAATACGGGGATCCGGTCCATGCGCTAACATTGGAGAATCACGGCAGTGGGCGGCTCGCTCCAGGACAGGGCATCGGCAAGACGACGGTCTATGGTGACTATTCGCAGACGGAGCACGCTGCTTTGGAGATTGAGATCGCTTCGACGGCTGAGCACGATGTGTTGGAGGTTCATGGGCGCGCCGACTTGGGGGGGGCCTTACAAGTGTCATTTGAAGACGGGACTTTCCGACCTGAAGTTGGTGATCGGTTTGACCTGATCGACTTCGAGACGGCCTCCGGAGAATTCGACGAGATCGTTCTGCCCGAGCTTCCGTCGTCACTGCGCTGGAACGTAGAGCAGCTGAGCACAACCGGCGAGATCATTGTGGAAGCGGGAGTACTACGTGGGACCGTCCTCGAACAGGTGGACCTCGCCAGATCGGACCAAGTACAACTTGGAGACAACGCTGTTGAATGGCGAGTCGAGGATGGTGGAAACGGGCACTTCTATGCGCGTTCGTGGCACGCAAACACGTGGCACAAGGTCCAGAACGAGGCCGTTGCTCGCGGAGGCCATCTCGCGACCATTACTTCTGCCGAGGAGCAGGCGTTCATCTTCCAACACTTTCCGCCTAATGTTCATCATTGGATTGGTTTGACCGACGAACTCTTTGAGGGGGACTACCGCTGGGTATCCGGCGAGGAGTTCGTGTACTCAAACTGGCGATACCGGCAACCCGACAACTCGGGGAACGAAGACCACGTGCACTTGATGGAGGGAGGATGGAACGACTTTTCGTCTAGCAACAAGATACACGGCGTGATTGAATTTCGAGTCAACAAGCCACTGGCGGGCTGGACTGTTTACCTCGACGCCAACGACAACGGTCAACACGACGGCGGTGAACGATTCACTCTAACGGATGAGGATGGAAGTTACGAACTCGATGGTCTTCTCGTTGGCGAATACATCGTGCGCCAAGAGCTGCCCCCCGGATGGGAGCAGCTGAACCCGATCGAGAACGCACACCAAGTATTCCTTCCGGCCGCCGGCGTTGTTGATCGATTGGACTTCGGCAACCGACGGCTGCCAGAGGTCCGGCTGGACGTCGATCAAATGACCATTCCGGAGGCGGGCGGCGTCGCTACGTTCACTGTCACCCTGGCCCAGCCGAGTGATGTACCCGTCCTGATCGATCTCGAGATCTCGGGCACGGCCGAGTCCGCGGACTACACGACGACCGGCACGCAAATTGTCATCGCTGCCGGGGCCAAGAGAGGGTCGTTGGTGCTCACCGCGATGGATGACGACCTCGACGAGCCTGCGGAAACAGTGACGGTCGCTATTTCGGCGGTGACCAATGCATCGGCGACTGCGTCGTTGGAACAGACGATCGTGATCGTCGATGACGACGATCTGGTAGTGACTACTGTGGACCCAAACGACTCGGGATTCGTCGCTGAGTTTAACCGCGCGTTCGCCATTGCATCCTCGAACCAGAACAAGGTTGCCGGCGAAATGCATCTGGTGACTCTTGTGGGTGCAGCTGTTGGGCCAGTCGATGGCTCCCTGGTTGCCACCCCTGGGTCCAACAAGCTGGAGTTCATCAAGACGGGCGGTCCGCTCTCGCCGGATACCTATGCGGTCACGCTTCGCGCCAGTGGTCTTCGAGACAGACTCGGCAACGTGCTGGATGGAGATCGCGACGGCGACGCCGGCGGAGACTATAGCTACTCGTTCACCATATCGGCTGGCGAGGAAGAGCAAGTTACTGTCGGCGTGAGCGACATCGTTCTGGGGCCCAGCTCGGGGAATCGAAGCACTGCATTACCGGTCTCTATCAGCAATGGTGGGGGGGTTCGGACGGTCGATTTTCGACTCCGTTACAATCCAGAGCTTGTCGATATTACCGGTGCCACGGCATCGCTCGGACTACCCGCTAACAGCCAGGTCGCCGTGGACCACGTGGCACCAGGCCTGGCAACGGTGTCCTTTTCTTCGCCGGTGGCGTTGCCTGACGGCCACCGTGAAATCGTCAACTTGCAGATGAGAGTTCCCAATGGCGGGATAGGTCAATACGGTCGACTCCAGGTGTTGGACGTACACGCGGTTACGATCGGAGATGGGAGCGACCTAAGTGCCGACGCACGAGATGACGATGGGCTGCACTTGGTTGCCCTCCTGGGTGATGTGACCGGAAACGGTCGGATCGACGCCAACGATGCGTCGCGGATTGCGATCTACGCGGCCTTTGGCGAAGCGGGCTTTATGAAAACGGGGATCTTGGACCCCATGATCGTAGCCGACATCAGCGGGAATGGCCGCGTGAACGGTTTCGACGCGGCACTGGTAGCCCACATTGCTTCGGGGGCGACATCGGCAGTTGTTCCCAGGCCGCTTCGGCCCGCCACGGAGGAAAACAAGGTAGGCGGGCCTCCGGCCTTCGACATCGCCCTTCTCGAGACAGTGCACTGGGATGCCGTATGGTCGACGCCTGGGAGCGGCACCTCGGATTGGCGCGATGACGAGTTCGATGCCGATGACGACGAGCAGTCGCTAGACTGGAGTGAGGTGATCCGAGAAGTCTTCGAGCCACCGAGTTCGTGATCGCCGAATCGACGAGACGTCGTGCTCTTCTACACCACTGGGTGCCATGCCCGAGGAACTCACCCCGAATGAGCTGCGTTACCCATAGCGAATCAGCCAGGTGGATGTGCTGAAGTACCAAGACTGAATGAGAACTCCGCGCCAGTGTGTCCACGAGCGCCGCGACTTAGTTTAGATCAGTTCAGGCTTGTCTGAAGCATGAAGCATGCACAGGAAATATTTCTGTGTTTTGCAGTAGTGCTCTCTATTGGTGTCAATCCCGCTCGTTGCTAGCGGCTGAGCAGCTACTGCCGCTGGTGTACGACGAGCTCCGTCAACTGGCGGCCGCTTCGGTCGACGAACTACTGCGAAGAAGTACTCGATCGTCCGGCCGAAGATTGCCACCTCGTCAGCCGAACAGCCAAACGCCCGAAGCTCAACGCGGTCCGGCTTCGTGCGGCGCTGATTCTGAATTGGCCGGCGTTGTGATCGGCGGTCTGCGCAGAACAGAAAAATCACGCACAAGCGTTCTTGTCGATCTGCGCCGCACCTCGTGCAAATTTCCGTTCGCGTCGAAGTACTGAGAGAGGAAAATCAGACCCAGTAGAAGCGCAATTAGTGCGATCATCCAGAGTCCAGACACGGCAATTACGCCGGCACACAAGATAAACAGGACGGCCAGTGAGATATACAATGTTCGGTTTTTGACCAAACTGTCCTCTAGATTCTTCTTTTGGTCTTTCGCGAGATCTTCTTCGGTCGGGGGCGCGACAGGATCTGGCATTTTCATGTCCGTTCATTCAAAGAACTTATCCGCGGCTATTCCTTTTGCGACGATAACCGACGTGTCTAGGATCTGGTTGATTTCTATCGGTGAGAACTTGGAATCGGTCAACATGCGCTCACACTCCGCTTTCCACTCATCATCGTCGAGCTCGCTTGGGTGCCGATTTTCAGCCTCACCAAGACGGTCAATCCAGTCACCCACACGTACCTTGAATCGTCGCCAGCAGCGCCGTTCAGCATTGCGTTTCAGGATAGCTAGAAGTACTGTGATCAGGCCAAATCCAGCGAGAATTCGAGCCAGATCAACCACTGGTGTAAGGCTTTCGAGGAATTCAGTAAACGCCAATTCTTCTTCCCTGCCAGGACGGGGAGAAATGGGATGCAGCGGTAGTTTAGACCGGATGCTAGCACAGGGGCAAGCTCAAGGCTGCCTTGAGTAGGAGCAGGCGGGGCGTCAAGATCAAGAATCGACGTTCCATCGATTTGCCGGCGCCACATGTCGGAGCGGCCGCTTCTGGGTGGTCGCGACATATGTGGCGCGCTGCTGTCGTGAGATTGACCACATCCAAGAAACACACTGATGGATAGAGTTGCCGCCATCTATTTCGGCGTTGAAGATTGTCAAACCAGGCATGGACAGGACAACCCTTGGATGCCTAACGTTTGCGAGCCAGTGGGAACGCTGCGAGTCATCCACGACGTACAGAAGATGAGCAGTTCCTAATCGTTTCCTGAGGCACGCTCGGCGTCGGGGCTGGCCGGAGGACGATTTGCACATGGTACATCGTGTACGGCCGCCCCTTGCGTCGCGGTTAAACTGAGTTACCGAACCTGGGGTTAAACGCACACGGCGTACGGCACAATCAGGACCGAGTGGTCGGCCCGGCACTGTTTTAGCCAGCAGTGCATGATGGCAGATGGGATTCTTTTTTTCCTAGCAGCGAGTTGACGAGGCTCAGCAGCCGCTCACAGTTTTTTTCGGCGCAGTAGGTGCCGGCTACCGCGTCTGCATGCGACTTGTAGCTCTGGATTTCCTCCGCGGTTAAGTCGTTGATGCGGCTTGCCAGTGATTCGGCGGTGAAGGCATCGGAGACCAGTCCCAGATCATGGGCCGTTACCAGCTGAGCCATTTCGGGTGACGGCCAAATGGCGATCGCCAGCCGGGCCTGGATGAATTCAAAGAACTTGTTCGGCAAGGCGAAACGGTAGCTTGTGTTGGTAGGTGCTAGCGGAAAGAGGCCGATGTCGTACTGGTTGGTCTCCGCGGGGACCGATTCGCTGGCAACTGTCGGCCGGAAATGCACTCGCTGGATTCCGCGAGCCATGTCCTTCAACCGCTGCACCTCCTGCGGGTTTCCAACCGGGATGATGTTCAACTCAAAGCGGTCCTCTAGCAACTCTGCCACCCGCAGTAGGTTCTCGGTCTGGCGACTTGCATTCACGCCACCGTGATAGACGAGCCGAATCGATGCAGGGTTGACCGGCGAGGGTGTCAGGTCGTTGTAGAAGGGCATGTTATGGTGGACATCGAATGCCACGCCGTAGCGGTCTTCATAGAGTTTGGCGATTGAGTCGCAGACAGTGAGCCCGGCATCGACCTGAGGGAGATATGTGTTGCAAAGACTGTCAACGTATGGCAGAACGGCCTTCATCCAGTTGGAATCGTCATCGAGCCGGCCGGCTTCCCATTCATGCATATCGACGATCACCTTGGCCTGCGCCTTGCTGGCAATCCTGATCGCCAAAGGTAGCGAGTCGAGATCGTTTCCAATCACGAGATCCCAGGGGTGAGCGTCGCTGAGCCACAGGGCACTCTGCACGTTGTGATCGAGCCAATATCCCCAGTCGAAGGTCCGGGACAAATGGCAGATCCGCCGGGCTACTCGACGCGTCAGGTGACGAAGCGAGTAGGCGGCCAGCTCAGGCACACGCAGGCTGTCCACGCCAGGTATGGCATGGTCCCCAAGACCGATCGCCGTGACGTCGTGTTCTTGGCGCAGGTGGAATAACTGCCTGCGAACGCGAACGTCTCGCCCTAGGTTCGTAAAAGAGATGACCAGTATTCGTGCCATGAGTTCCCACCCAGCCTTCCCAACACTGGGGACCCTCTGCCTAGATCCGTTACTTCTGCGGACTTAACATCAGCATGCGATGGTAAGGGCAGTGCCTTACACGCCGATAGGATTCGATCTTGAAGTGGTGACCGACAACCTGACACACGTTGCGGCGTGAGGTGGCCGGAGAGTGATTGATCTCCCAGTGATGGCAGTCGGATATCTTCTTGCCACGGGTCGCCCAAAACAGACTGGGAAAGACTGTGCGATTCAACAACCCCAAGTTCAAAGTCAGATCCACAACACAGTTGACTCGAATGACCTGGCAGACTGGCAAGGTGATCACCGCCCTGCGGTGACAAACAGCTGCAATCTGCTCGAGCGCCGAATCGAACATATCAAATGGTATGTGTTCGAGCACCTCTGCGCAAAGCACAACATCAAACTGATCGTGTGCGAAATGGTCGCTCAGTTCGGTGACCGAGCCTACCACATCAGGTTCCAGCGCGGGGTTGATGTCGAATGTCGTGACCTCCATCCCCGACCTCTTCATGAAATCGGACAGGAAACCATTGCCTTTTCCGATCTCCAACACATTCTGGGGAGCCAGCGAGTGAATGGTGATGATCTGTTCGCACAGCGACGCCAGCAGTGGGAAGCTGAAGTAGTTGTCGTTGCAGTAGACTTCCTTCGAGAGACTCGCTTCATCTTGTTGCGAACGTCCGGGCTTCGTAGCAGTTTGGTTATCCATGAGCTTTGCCTATCACCTTCACAAACCACTGAGGATCAATGACGCGAAACAAAAAGAACAAGGCGAGGACCACTCCACAGTACATCACCGAGAGTAGTAGCAACCAAGTAAGGTCCGACGATCCCTGCCGCAAGAGATGAAACACGCTGGCGGCAACCACCGTCGAAAGCGCGATTTTCCCGAGATTCCTCCAAGGGATCAGTTTCCGCAGACCGACGTGAAAAACCCGCGCCAGCTGCACCAAGTACCACGGAATCAGCACAGCACCAATGCTAATCACTGTCGCATACGCTGCACCAACGACACCAAAGTAGCGCACCGCGGGAATCGTCAGCGCAATGTTCGCCACTAGGCCAATTATAGCTCCCTTGAGCACCAGGTCCTTGCGGCCGGCCGCCACGCAGGCCGATCCGTAGGAAATGCTGCGTAGTGGAAGCAGCATCAGGTACCCGACAAAGACCGGTGTGGCGCCGGCGTATTTGGCTGACCAGACGAGCACAATTAGCTCGTGTGCGACGCAGATCAGCAAGCCCGTTAACGGGAACAGAATCGTGGCGACCTTTTGAGTCGCAGATTGCCACAGTGCATGTGCATCGCGATAGCGCTGTTCTGACAGCATTCGAGTCAGATCCGGCAAGACCACTGCCGTCACCGAACTATGCACGATCGAGACAAACGGTATTTCCCGCGCCCCGTTGAAGAAGACAGCATATTCCAGCGGCGTTCGCAGAACGGCCACAATGAACTTGTCGGTTTGCTGGTGAATCGAACCCAGGACCGTTGCCAGGGACAGCACCGCACCGAAGCTAACCTGCTCGCGGATCCCGGCTAATGTGGGTGCCTTGGCGACGCCACCGCACCCCCGGAACATCAGCAACAGTTGCAGCGGGAACAGCGTCAGGATAGCGATCAGATTCGCCGCCAACAGGGCATGGAGCGATCGAAACAAGTAGACGGCGGTAGCCCCGCCGCCAACTACGAGCACGACTCGCAACAGGTTCACGACGACCACATGCCGGTGGCGGCCGAGCGAGAACAGGCAGTTGTTGAACGAAGCCGTAACCAGCTGCAAGAAGCTCAATGCGACCGCGAACGGCAGAAACGACTGCAGCTGAGGATTGTCGAAGGAACGCGTGATTAACGCATATCCGCCCAGTAAAAGAAATAGCGACCATCCGGTTGCCACCAGTAACAAAGTCGCCAGATTGTTCGCCAAGATCTGCGGGCGATCGGTGTCATCACGCGAGAGAAAGAAAAGTATCGACGTGGGCATCCCCAGAATGAGGAGTGGCGCCGCCAAATTAGTCGGCAGTAGGACCTGGCGAAAGGTCGCGTACGTCGTCTCGTCAAAGGTGCGTGACAGGTACGCCGCAAGAACGATCGCGCATAGAGACGCCAGGCCGTTGCTTGCCGTCAGCAGAATTGCACTGCGTGTTCGCGTCATTAGCGTTTACGCCGACGACACCCGTTGGTTTGCGGGATGCCCGGTTTGAAATTGAGTGCCGGAAGACTGTAATGCTGCCGGACCAGGTCCTGATTCTTGGGGTGAGGGGGATTCGCGAACCGTTACCAGGGCGGCGACCGCACATGTCCCCCCTATTATATCGCCCTACCGTTTCAGTGGATCGAATGAAGACCGCCACCTTACCCACTTCCGCGCCATCCCTAGCTCGCGCAACACCGGCAGAATGCTCAGCACCCGCAATATCCGGACCCCTTCCTGCAACGCCGAACCGGATGCTAACGCATTCCGGCTGATTTGTGGCCTCCTCGGGAGGCAGCTTTTGCGCTTCACAAACCAGCGGACACCCACCTCACCCTCCCGCGCGCGGGAGGGTCGGATGCGATAGCGTCCGGGGAGGGCTGCCCTGGAGTGATCGCCCCCGAGGCGTGCCCCCCTCTCCGGCCCTTCGGGCCGACTCTCCCCGAGGGGAGAGTGACGAAACACGAAACCACCCACCGTCTCAAAAGCTGCACCCCCTCGGCTGGCCGGAGCTGCTTGTTGCCACCTTGACCGTGCCACCAAACCGGATGCTAACGCATTCCTGCTGATTTTGGTCGGAGGGTGCGTGCCCGTACCCGTCGACTGGCGGGAGCTGCTTGCTGCCACCCTGGCAGATGCGTTGCAGCTATACTGATTTTGCCGGTAAGTTCCCTGCACCGAGGTCGATCCCCTGCACTTTCATGGCCTGCCGCCTGTTTGTCACCGCCTTTGAGCCTTACGACCAATGGTCGGAGAACGCGAGCTGGCTGGCGCTCGTCGAGTTCACCAAGTCGTTGAGCACCGAGGCGGAGATTACGACTCGGCTCTATCCAGTTGACTTTGACCGCGTGCGTCAGAGGCTCGATGAAGATCTCGATGCAGACTACGACTATGCGCTGCATCTGGGCCAGGCACCGGGATCCGCCAACATTCGGTTGGAGGCCGTCGGGCTCAACATCGGGGGCAACTCGCGCGAACCGAGCGAGGCTTACCGCCCGCTGGTGTCCGACGGCCCGGTTGCCTATATGAGCAGGCTGCCTTTAGGGCGCTGGGTCAGCAAACTACGTGGCAGCGGCATTCCGGCGACACTCTCCTACCACGCCGGCACTTATCTCTGCAACGCGACGCTCTATTTGACGCACTACTTTGTCGAGCGAAAGCGACTGAAGACGCAGGCCACGTTTATTCACCTGCCCTTGGCGACATCCCAAGCCGCCACAGAACCCCAGCCTCCGGCGTCGCTGCCTCCGGCTGACTCGGGGCGAGCGATTGGATTGATCGTCGACTCGCTCATCACGCCCCAGCGGCAACCGGACCAAGGGCTTGCTTGACGCCCACATAGGACATTTGGGATTTGACGCAGGTCTGCCGAAAAGCCTCCGGTCGTGAGACGCCGTTCAGACGGAACGTTTCGACGTCGTCTAGCTTAAAGACGAGATCCCCGGCATCAAACCAATGTTGGCCGGGCTGCCGGTCGATTTCCACGGTGTCAAAGCGATCCAACTCGACCGACTTGACTTCGCCATGGTGTTGGAATCGCAAGAAGGGGAAGCTGTCGCGGGTGCCGACCTCGCTACGCAGCTCGATAACGCGGCGATTGGTCAGTACGTAGCGGGAACCGTGAAGCGGCAACCCTAGAATGGATGGCAGCAGCCGATAGAAGTAAAGCGCCAAGGCGTGGGGAATCGACAGCAGCGCCAACAGATTGCCCACGGTGAAGATGTAGAACCCTGTCTTGTTGGCGTAGAGGTTACCAAGAAAACGCCCGGAAGCGTAGGCTGCGATCGACGGCCAGACGACCATGACCGTCCTCTCTTCGACTGTGGATGGTACCACTCCTGCAATGGCCTGCTTGGTGATCAAGCGTGATTCTCCGGCAATCGAACCCTCTGCCCGGTGGTATGTGTCGTAAGTCACGAGAAGCGTAACAAACCTCGGCCGGACTGACTAGCGGGGATGCGCAGCGCGTTGCCGCCGGCCCCGTGGGATGCCCATGCACTCCCCGAGTGTGATGAACTGCCGATTCGTCCAAATTCTGGCGAATTCGGCTACAACAAGTCCTTCGCGGCGTCGCATCTTACGCCCTCCATCACGGCAACCACCGCGTGCATGAACACAAACAGCCGGCAACACTTGGTCAGGTAAACTGCATTCATGCACTTCGCCGAAAATCAGCCGGAATGCGTTAGCATCCGGTTTCGGTGGGAACCATGGGCCAACGCTGGCCAACGCCCAGCGGCTGATGTTGCAGAAGCACGGCCACCAAGCACCGGAGTGCATCAATCCGGCATGGTCCCGCATAGCCGCGGCGAGTATTCTAAGATGGATGTCATCAAGTAGCACACCAGACGGAACACCCCAGGATGCCCAGTTCCCCGACGGCGATTCGGGCAACAGCGGCGGCTCGCGTGACTCATGGGTTTCCGAGCCGCAGTCGTCAAGCGTGGAAGCCACGGCGGCCCCGCAAGATGGGGCCGCAGGAGAGGTCTTCGATGCCGAGTTGGCACCGCCCGGGCGACGGCCATTTCAGCTCCCCCGCCGCCGACTCCTTCCGTTCGTACTCTTCTTGCTGACGTGCCTGTCCACTTTTTTTGTCGGCGCCTGCCGTTGGGCGCCCACATTCTACTTGGGTGATTCCATCAGCCTGCGTGGCACATTGATCTCGCACTGGGACGACGGGCTGATCTACATGAGCTGCGTGCTGGCGATCCTGCTGACCCACGAGATGGGGCACTTTGTTGCCACTCTGTGCCATCGAATCCCGGCCAGCTATCCATACTGCCTGCCGCTGCCGATTACCCCACTGGGGACGTTGGGGGCGGTGATCGGCATGGATGGGTTACGCGCCGACCGGAAGCAGATGTTCGACATTGGGATTGCCGGGCCGCTGGCGGGACTGGTGGTGGCTGTCCCCATCCTCTGGATCGGTGTCGGCCAACTCGATTTCGTCCAGCCGCGGTATGGCGTCTTCAAGCTGGATAATCCGTTGTTCGTGAAGCTGTTACTGAACGTTCAGCAGCCGATAGGGTATGAACCCGGCAGCCCAATTTGGGCAGGGCAACTGAACCCGTATTTCATGGCGGGTTGGGTCGGCTTGCTGGTGACCGGCCTGAACATGATGCCAGTCAGTCAACTTGACGGTGGCCATATCATCTACACTCTCTTCGGCAAGAATGCTCATTGGATTGCTCGCGGTTTCATGCTGCTGGCGGTTGTCTGGGTGATGACCGTCGGCAACCGGGCTTTTCTGCTGATGATCTTCCTGGTGATGCTTGTGGGCACCGATCACCCGCCCACCAGCAACGACGAGATGCCTCTGGGGATCTTTCGCACGATGCTCGGCTATGCGTCGCTGGTTATCCCGGTCTTTTGTTTTGCCCCTCAGGCGATTTTCTAGTGCCTCCTACCGGTCGAACTCCCACGGGTAGATAACGCAGCAGCAGGCCGACCAGGATCAGCATCCCGCCGGCCAACGTCCAGGCTGCCGGCGGCTGGTAGTCCGGTTCGCCGTGCCAAGCCAGAAAGACCCACAGGGGAACGAGAATCGGCTCCAGCAGCACCACTAAGGACGCCTCGTGACCTGCCACAGATCGCAGACCGTGGGCAAATAAAAGATAAGGAAGGCCCATTTGGAAGACCCCAAAGGCCGTTAGGTAGGCGAGCTGTTCGGCCGTCGGCCAGATTCCCACGTAGACCACATAAGGGAAGAACAGCAGCGCGGTGACGGCGTGATTCAGAGCAACGATCCAGGCTGTGTCTTCACTTCGCAGCCAGCGCAGCGTCAGTACTACCCCCGCGTATCCGATTCCCGCCAAGAGTCCATAGAGCACGCCGTCTCGGGCTTGGCCGCGTAGTTCGAACGTTAGGATCAGGCCAACTCCTAACACACCGAAACCGAGCATCTGCCAATCTCGTCGACCGACAGGCTCGGACAAGGCGAGCGCCCCGATCAGGAAGACCCAGAGAGGAGCTGTGTACTGCAGCCAGATAGCGTTCGCGGCCGTGGTGGTGGTGAGTGCGGTGAGGAAACAAAAGTTCATAAAGGCAAAGGCGATCACGGCGGGGATGAGCTTCGGCGTCCAGCGAGGGCGGCGGACGAGGGGAATCAGGACTAAGCAAGCGAAAAGGGCCCGCCAAAATGCCAATAGCGGCCCGCGGATCGCCAGCTGCGATCCGGCAACGGGCCAGCTGGAAAACACCGGCGACTTGGCAAACAGACCACTGGTGCTCCACAAGATGGCCGCTGCCAGAATCAGCAAGTATCCGGCAGAGAGCTTTCGTCTTGCGAAGCGTTGTTCTTCCAAACTCATGGATTCCCGTTTTCGTAACTCGGGCTGCGGACTACAATCCCCGCATCATGAATGCAAGCCAGAAGTACGACTGTATCGTGATTGGCGGGGGACACAACGGCCTGGTGGCCGCCGCTTATCTAGCCAAAGCCGGCAAGTCGGTTTGCGTCCTCGAGCGTCGCTCGTTGTTGGGCGGTTGCGCCACGACTGAGGAGCTCTGGCCTGGTTACAAAGTCTCGACGGCTGCCTATGTGATCAGTCTGTTCTTGCCGGAGATTATTCGTGAGCTCAGTCTGCGGCGCTACGGTTTCGTCGTTCTGCCGCGGTCACCGTCATCGTTTACGCCCTTGCTGGACGGCCGCCATTTGATTCTCGGGCCAAACCCATCGGAGAACTACAACGAGATCGCCAAATTCAGCGAACAGGACGCGGAAAGGTATCCGCGCTACCAAGCGCTGCTGGAGCGGGTGGCTCAGGTTCTAGAGCCGGTGCTATCGGGCGCGGCTCCCGATCCGCTGCCGCTGCCCAAAGAGCGTCGTCGGATCGGCGTGGCCAAGCGGCTGCGCGACACCGGGAAGATGTGGGATCTCTACCGCGCGCTGGCAGCGTTGGAGGATGACATCACCAACGCTGTGGAGTTGCTGACCGGTGCTGCCAGGCCGATCTTGGAACGGTGGTTCGAGGCCGAGGTTCTGCGTGCGACGTTGGCCACCGACGCGGTGATCGGTGCTTTCGCCGCCCCTTCCTCACCCGGCACGGCGTACGTGCTGTTGCACCATGTGATGGGGGAGGCGGGTGGTGCTCGGGGAGTCTGGGGCTATGTGCAAGGTGGTATGGGCGGGCTAGCCCACGCGCTCGAGAAAGCCTGCGGCGACTTGCGAGTCGACATACTCCGTGACGCGGAGGTGACGCAGATTCTCGTAGAGCGGGGACGAGCAGCCGGGGTGGTGCTGGCCAGCGGAAAGGTGCTTGAAGCCACGGTGGTGGCATCCAGCGTTGATGCGCATCTCACTTTCGAGCGTTTTTTGGAGGCCAAGGAGCTTCCCGAGGATTTTCGCGCGGCGGTGGCTCGAATCGATTACAGTTCTGCTTCAGCGAAGATCAACTTGGCGCTCTCGGAGCCGCCTTGTTTCACCTGTTTACCCACAGCGGGTGTCGGCCCTCAGCATCACGGTACGATGCATATCGGACCGACGCTGGATTACATCGAGCGGGCCTACGATGACGCCAAATACGGCAAGCCGAGCCGTGAACCGGTGCTCGAGATCACGATGCCTACGAGCGTCGACGATACGGTTGCCCCGGCTGGCAAGCACTTGCTTTCGATGTTCGTTCAATATGCACCCTATCAACTGGCGGATGGGCATCATTGGGACGACATCAAGGACGGGTTCGCGGACAGCTGCATCGAGCTGCTCGCCCGGTATGCTCCGAACGTCCCCAACGCGATTGAACACCGCCAGGTTCTCAGTCCACTCGATTTGGAGCGGACCTTTGGTTTAACCGGGGGCAATATCATGCAGGGAGCGATGCATCTTCATCAACTGTATAGTCTCCGGCCGGTAGCCGGCTGGTCGGATCACAGAACCCCCATTGCCGGCCTCTATCTTTGCGGCGCTGCCAGCCACCCAGGGGGCGGCGTCATGGGGGCCTGTGGAAAGAACGCTGCTCTGGAGATCCTGCGCGATTTCAGCTGATCGCTGCTTGATAGCAGTGATCGAACAACAGTTGCCACTCCAGCTCGGCGACCGAACAGCAGAACGATTCGAGGGTACCCCGTTCACGGATCGCCACTTCACATAGATCGACGAAGCCGAACGGATCCCAGCTCGTCGGGTCGAGTCGCCGTGCGTGCTCCTCGAGAGGTGCGTCCTCGGCCAGTTGGTGGACCTCCTGATGCAAGTCGGCGAAGACGGGATGATCGCCCACTCGACGAAACCAGTATTTGGCGTTCGAGAAGTCAGGTTCGCGACGATGCATCAGACCGTGCCAGTAACTGCCAGTGGGAGTGGCAATCGATTGGCTCATGGAATGGGACTCGTCTAGGTAGTTATGCAGCAGCCAAACGGCGGCCAAGCAGCATTCTGCCATCGAGGTGTCCTTGAGTGGCCGACCTGCGGCGATCGAATCTACGGTGAGTGCCTTGAGCTGAGAATGGACGTGCGGGTTGGGAGTTCCAGGTCCCAGCGGTGCGGTGGCGGCGTCTCTCAACAGCGGTGCGCAGCTACCATATTTGTCGGGCTGAAAGTCGATCACCGTGAGGTCCTCTGGTGTTTCGCGACAGAGATTATTGAACAAGGTTGGATCGGGTGTCGCCAACCGTCGATCGTACGATCGACGGGCACTCAAACTGCCTCCACTCTAGAAAAACTGGACTATCTTTCCAACCGGCGTCCCGGCGAGTCGTTTGTCACTACCTTTGGGTGGGGGACACTGGTACACTGGCTTTGATAAGGAACCTCGAATTCGCCGGGGTTGGCGCGACGGCAAAGTGGGACGGGTACGGGCCGACTGCGATCGGATTTGTGCGAGGTTCCGGTCAGTTAGGGAGATGAACTCGGATGACCGATGAACCTTCGGCAGCGTCGCCCGAAGAGGCCGCCGCGAAGCGCGAGGCGCCGGTGGAAAGTGCTGATTCAGCGACGACCACGGCTGCTCCGGCGCAGGGAAGCAGCGGTTCAGCACCAACAGCAGAACCAAGCTCCTTGTCTGCGAATCCTGAGAGCGGCACAGACTCCGCTGCTGATCCCGGGTCACCGGCAGAAGCCCCGACCTCCGCGACCGAGCTGACTGACAGCGCGCCTCCAAACGGCGAGGCCTCCAACCAGCCGGATGTCCGGCCTCGGCGTCCCAAGATTCAAGTCGGTTCTCGCCGGGGTGATTCGAAGGAGCCGTTGCCGAGCAAACCGATGCTCGCTCAGCCCAAGCCAATTGCAGATCAAGTTGTCGAGAAGCCTGTTGAGACCGAAGAGCAAGTTCAAGCTCCAGCGGGCCAAGCCAAGGTGGCGGCGCCGACCCGCCGCACACCGCTGTCGGCGGATGAGCAGCAGGCGCTCGAAGAGGCCATCGGAGACGTCTCGATTGATGATTTGGTCAGCGGCGAGTCGACGGATCGAGCTGCGCAGGAGATCGAACTCGATTCGCGTCGCCGAGGCCAGGTTGTGCGGATTCACGGAGACAATATCTTTTTCTCCATTGGAGGGCGGAACGAGGGAGTTGCGTCCGTGCGGCAGTTCAAGGAACCGCCTGCGGTTGGCGACGATATGGAGGTAGTCGTCAAGAGTTTTCAGCCGGACGATGGCCTTTACGAATTGGCGATTCCAGGCGCAGCTGTCTCGGTCACGGATTGGTCCGACTTGACCGAAGGAGCGGTTGTCGAAGGGCGGATTACCGGTGCCAACACAGGTGGCCTGGAGTGCATGGTCAATCAAATCCGCGGATTTATTCCGTCGAGCCAAATCGCATTGTTCCGAGTCCAGGATTTCGCGGAGTACATCGGCCAAAAGCTGGACTGCGTAGTCACCGAGGTGAATCCCCGCCGGCGGAATCTAGTGCTCAGCCACCGCGCGCTCTTAGAGCGGCAGAAAGAGGAGGCGCGCGCCAAGCTGCTGGAACAACTGGAGCCGGGTAGCATCGTCGAAGGAGTGGTGCGTAGCTTGCGCGATTTCGGCGCCTTTGTTGATCTCGGCGGAGTGGATGGACTGATCCACATCAGCCAGCTTAGTTGGGACCGGGTTAACCATCCGAGCGATGTGTTAAGCGAGGGGCAGAAAGTCAGGGTGCGGGTCGAGAAAGTCAACACTCAGACTGGCAAGATCGGATTGTCGTACCGGGAGTTGCTGGAGCACCCTTGGGCCAAGGTTGAGGACGAGCTGACGGTTGGCAGCACGGTGCGGGGTCCGGTGACACGGATTGCCAAGTTCGGTGCGTTCGTCAAGTTGGCTGCAGGCGTCGAAGGCTTGATTCACATTTCAGAAATGGCCCATGGCCGCGTGCGTCAGGTTTCGGACGTGGTCAGCGAGGGTGAAGAAATCGACGTCAAGATTCTCTCGATCGACACCGAAGCGCAACGAATCGCCCTCTCGCTGAAGGCAACGCAGCCGGAACCCGAGAAACCCGAGGGGGCGGAACCAGATCCTGAGCCGACTGCGACGGCAAGGCGCAAGCCAAAAGGGCCACTCAAAGGAGGTGTCGACCGACCGTCGGGGGGCGAAGAATTCGGCCTGAAGTGGTGAGTAAGAAGTCGCCACATGGACTTCGCATTTTTTGAGTATTACCTATCAGCAGCATTGCTGGTTACCGCAATGTTGGGGATGGGGGCTACCTTGACACCGCAGGAGTTTGCCGGTGTCGTTAGGAGGCCACACGGCGTTGCAGCCGTATTGCTGGGCCAGCTCTTGGTCACCCCCTTGCTCGCAGTGGCCATCGCCTTCCTGTTGGAGCTACCGCAGGGCGTGGCCTTGGGCTTGTTGCTGATTGCGGCTCTTCCGGGCGGCTTGTTTTCGAATCTGCTGACGTTTCTCGGCAACGGCAACGTGGCCTTGTCGATTACAGCTACCGCGGTCTCGACATTCCTTTGTCTGGTCACGACATCTGTGATTCTCCGCATCTTTGGCGGGACGCACTTTGCCGAAGGTTTGGAGATGCCGGTTGGCCGCGTGCTCTATGAGATTGCCTGCTTTCTGCTCTTGCCGCTGTTGGCTGGGATGCTGTTCCGCCGCCGCTGGCCCGAGCACGCTCCGCAGTTTAGCAAAGTGTTCGTACGCCTCAGCACGGCTTTCTTAGCGGCCTTCGTCGTCGGCGCGCTCAGCAGTGGACGCCTGTCCGTTGCAACCTACGGCTGGCAGACGCCCGTGGCCCTGTTCCTGCTTGGAGCTGCCTCGCTGTGGGTGGGAGTTGTGGCGAGCCTGCTATTCAACTTGTCAGCGGACGATCGTTTCACGGTATCGATCGAGACGCTGGTTCGTAACGGAAACCTCGGTTTACTACTCAAGGCGTCTCTGTTTCCGGCTGTCGCAGGCTCGGCCGATCCAATCGGAGACGGAGTTTTGTACGTCGTGCTGTTTTATGCTGGGCTTTCGCTGGTGATTGGCCTCTACGAAGTCTGTATGAAGCGACTCAAGTGGGGCGTGCTTTATAGCGAGCGAGCGTCGGCCTGAGGGGCAGCGCCTTTAGGTACTTCTGGTAGCCTTCTGGTAGCCGAATTCGCCAGAATTTGGACGAATCAACAACCGTGTACGCCCCTCACCCCACAGATCAGCCGGAATGCGTTAGCATCCGGTTTGCAAACCGTGGGCTAACGCCCAGCGGCTGATGCGGTGGAGTCACACCGCTAGGCAAAGCGCCTCCTGTTGATCCTGTAAATCCTGTCAACACAAACAGAATAAAGACATAAACGTCAACCTTCTCCAGTGCGTTGAACGTCGCTGCCTGCCTCGTGACGTTGATCCAGTGCAGGCCATAGCTGCGGAACGCTCATGGCGATTCTCTACAAAATTAGCACTGGCTAACAGCTAGTTTCCTATCGCTCGCTACTCCGCTACAATTACTACCGGGGTAGTTGTCACGGTCCGGCCGTTCAAGACGGCGTCCCGCGCGCCTGAATCGCGGGCTGCCATGCGGCTACTCGAGTTGCGAATGCTAAGTGAGGAGAGTCTCAAATGCTAAACGGGAAAACGGCAGTCTTTGTAATGGTGTGGTTCGCGGTGCTGGTTCCCAGGTGTCTCGCAGAGAGTCAACAGGATGGAGATTCACTACGAACCCGTACTTTGCAACAGCAGCGGTTTGCGATTGAGTTCATGAAGGCTCATCCGTTGCCAGCGCCGTTCGCGACGAAAGGAGAAATCGACTCCTACTTCGGCCAGCTAGCGAAAGACTGGGCGGAGCATGCCCAAAACAAGGATGCGATCGTCATTCGACTCAGCCCGTATACCTATGCGTGGGCGCTCTATAGTCTGATGAAACTGGAGGTTCCCACTTGGGCGCACCGTCACGTCTACGAGAACTACATCGTGCCCGCCTTTCTGGTCGACTTCGAGCAAATCAGCACGGAAGTCGCTGCAGAACACGCCTTCCTCATCTCCTCCGAGCTCACCTGGATCTACAATTCACTGTCTTTCGGATGCGAACTTCCGGCCGAGCGCTGGAGTCGTCTGAAATCGGCTCTCGACCGGATGCCAGCACTGATTGACGAATATCTTGACGCGCATGCCTACGAAGGCGAGATGGTTGCGTCGCAACTGCGGCGCGTCCGAGATGACATCCTACAGATTGACCCACTATTGGAGGTCAAAGATGCCATCTACAAGTCCGAACATGATTCCGCGTTCGCGATTCTTGCCGCCGCGTTCACACGTGACTGTCCCGCGAAGTCCATCGAACCGCTCGGCGAGCAACTGTGGCGGGCATACCTCGAATCAGGAGACAGATCAAAGGCTTTGGCGGTCCTTGACCTGCTGGCCCACGGCCTGACAGCTGCTGTATTGTCTGGCGAAACGCTGCAAGAACGTTATGCAAAGACCGACGAAGAACGTGGCCCTGTTCTCTTTCGGCGTGCTGCCGCAGCGAGGTTGCCCGCGTTAGTGTCCTCCAGTCACGTCGCTGACTTATCCGGTGAATATGAGAATCTGACCAGCGGTGAGTCTTTTGACTTGTCGTCGCTGGAGGGAAAGCCGATCGTGCTCGACTTCTGGACTACGTCTTGTCAACCGTGTATTGCGGAGATTCCGCGCCTCAATGCGTTACACACGGGGCACGAGTCCGAGTTGACTTTGGTGAGCATCGCTTGTGACGCCAACGTCGCTGAGGTAACCAGCGTCGAGGTGCAGAAGTTCATGAAGACGCATGGCATCAAGTACATCGTCCTCTTCGACGCCCCTCAGCGATCACTGATGGACCGATTTGGCGTCACCGGATGGCCGACCATGTTCATGATCAACAAGAGTGGGCAATTTATGGTCCCCCCAAACGAAAGTCGGAACGGTGTGCGCCTCCAAGAGATCGAAGCATATTTGCATTAGTCTTGTTGCCGTCCTGCCGATGGAGGTGTGTAACGCGCCGCGCAGCTGGCTGACGGTTGGCAGCTTGGACAGATCCGAGTAGCGGGCATTGGCTGTCGCACCCTCCCGCACGGAGGTTGTGCAGCTTTTAAGTTATCTGTTTGCCAGGGTTTAGTCGTAGGCCGGGACAAGCGGCAGGAAAGATGGCGGCTTCTTACATGAGGTGACGCCGCGCTGTTCCGGCGGCACCAAGTTCGATGCACTCCCTGTTGGTCGCCTAACCACCGCGTGCCGGAACCGCGCAGCGGGGAAATCGTAGGCTGATGGAAGCTTCTTTTGCGCCGCTTGTTCCGGCCTACCCCTGGCGAGTTCGGCTACGCTCTAAATCAGCCGCAGGGCGTTAGCCCGGATTATTCACGAGGGGTTGAAGATTGGGCAGAGATATGTGGTTGAGCTTTTGATGTAGGTTCGCGACCGCCAACGGGCAGAGTTCCCCCTTTCCCCCTTGCGAGGGCAGGTGACGGTGAAGATTTGACGAGGGAGACGGACAAGGGCGGGCGGCTACGTGCCAGGAGCCAAGGCTTGAGCCACGGTGCGGAAGAAGGGCAGATATGGCCAGGAGCCTGAAAGAAATACACGCACGCGACGTGCGGTGATCTTCATGCGTGAGGCTACTTTGATCAGCATCATCCGCCAAGTGTTCGCATGGCCTTCACCCAAAGGATCGGCTTGGCGGCGGCGATTGAACTGGCCGCGACGCGTGCGACCCGTGGACGCTTCAGCCGGAATTTCATGTGTCACTTGCAACGGGTCCGATCCTTGCTCCGACAACACTTTGACCGTCGGTTCCAGTGGCGGCGAGGCGATTCGTCGACGCATCTGCACCAGCAGGTTGTTGGCCGCGCAGTGCAGAAACATGCGGAAGCAATTCGCCATATAGCGATGATCGCTCAGCCGATCTGCGCACAGATCACATTTCAGCTCCTTGTTGCGGTTCTCGCTTTCGCCGCGTTCGCTGTACTCATCATAAGCGCCGTGCGGCAACGTGCGGGCTCCAGGACGATTGGTTACAACGGCTCGGCGGTTCGTCCCCTGCGAGTTGGCTTCGCACTTGACGACGACCCACCGCGGCTGCTCCCAAGTGCCGGGTTGGTAGTCAAAGCCCGTGAAGAGCCGTTGCGGCTGGCCGCTCTTTTCGCACGCTTCGACGGCTGTTTTCAGCAATTCCTCGCTGTTTCGCTTCAACACGTTATTCATGCCAACGCCAATCGAGTAGAGGACACTCAGCCGCTCACAGACCCGATAAAACCAAGGTTTGGCATAGCCCGAGTCGGCCCGTACGTGAATCACAACATCAGGAAATTTTTCACGCAGAGCCTCGACGACACGTTCCAAATCAAGTCCCAGTCCGAGCGCCGGGTCCGCCGTGCCGTACAGCAGCGCTGGCAGCACGACCAAGTCGTTGTCGGCACAGGTGATCGCACGCACTAGGTATTGGTACTGCTTGTAGTATCCGTGGTAGAAGATCAATTGTTGTTGACCGTGAGTGGGATCGTCGAAAACGTCAATGTCCAAAGTAATCTCGACGGGCGTCTCGTCGAAGGAGTCCACGAAGTGTTGAAGGAACCACTCTTCCAACCGCAACAAGTCAGCTGGGGTGACGGCATTTTCAAACCGCGACAACGTGGGTTGACTTGCCAAATCTTTATCGTCCGGCAAGCGGTCCGCGATCATTTTGAAGATGGCGTCACTGCGTAACGCATCATGATCATTCTGGTCTTCGTAGCCGGCGACAATGCCGAACACGCGACTTCGAACCATCTCCAACACCGAATGAGTTGGGTCGGTTCGAGTGTCACCCAATTGAGCGGCAAACCCCTCTGTCAGCTTCAGTTTTTCGTCGAACTGCCGAAACAACAGCAGTCCGGTATCCGTGGAAAGATGTTCCTGTACCGGTTCAATTTCGATAGGCAATTCTGTCGAGAAACCCAGTTCCACATTCCAAACATCGTGTAAAATCATTTCGAGCCTCCAAGCGTTGAAAGAAGTCCTTTAGTCATCACTTCTTAGATGCGTTTGGAGGCTCAAGAATTCCCGCTTTCGTGAATAATCCGGGTTAGCCCACGGTTCCCCAGCGAAACCGACGCGATAGCGTCCGGGGAGGGTTCCCCCTCTCCGGCCCTTCGGGCCGACTCTCCCCGAGGGGAGAGTGAAGAAAGAGCGCGTAGCGCGGGAGCTAGCCGAAGAAGAGTGGCTACGATTGGAGCATCTTGTCTAGCACGGCGCGGGCCGTCTCGAGAGCCTCGGGTAGCTTGTTGGGCTGCTTTCCACCAGCCTGTGCAAGATCCGGCTTGCCGCCGCCGCCGCCGCCTACCACCGGGGCCACTTGGCGAACCCACTCGCCCGCACTGAGGCCGCGTTTCACTAAGTCGCGGCTGAGCCCAGCGACCAAGACCACCTTGTCCTCGCCTGCCGTCGTGCCGAGGAAGACTCCAGAAGAATCTGTCTTCTTACGGACTTGATCGACCAGCTGACGCATGACCTGAGGATTGGCCCCTGGAGTCTCGGCAATGACGACCGTCGTCGCTCCGAGTTCCTCAGCGTTTTCCAGCATCGAGTCTGCCGAGAGGGTTCCAGACTCGGTTAGGGTCTCAAGTTCCTTCTTCAGTTTCTTGACGTCCTGCAGCAGAGCAGTGACTCTGTCCGGCACGTCTTGCGGCGAGATGTTCAGCAGCCGGGCAGCGGCCAACAGCGATTCCTTGACTTCGGGATAGGCCAACGGGCTGGCGTCAGCGACTGAGTCGGCAGGCGTCTCGCTGGCCGCTTCGCCCGTTGCCGCGCCGGAAGCGAGTTGCTTTCTTAGGTCACGGACGGTTTGCGCCAAGTTGCGAACCGCCCCGCTGACCTGTCGCCCACTCACACCCAGTATTGACGCCGTGTTGTCGAAGGCTGCATTCGTTTGGGCCGCCCGCTCCTTTGCCTTGTCCCCCGTCACGGCGACAACTCGCCGCGTACCGGCCGACACCCCTTCTTCGCTGATCAGCTCGACGGGACCCACCTCCCTAGTGTTGTCCAGATGCGTGCCGCCGCAGAGTTCCCGGCTGAACTCACCCATCGTGACCATGCGTACGGGATCGGGATATTTTTCTCCGAACAACATCATGGCGCCTTGCTGGCGGGCTTCTGCCAAAGGTAATACCTGTGCATTAATTGGTTCGGCGGCCTTCACCCGTTCGTTGACGTCTGATTCGATCGAACGCAACTGTTGGGCGTCGACCGGCGACATGTTCGTGAAGTCGAAGCGTAGCCAGTCCTCGTCTACCTTTGACCCTTGCTGCTGGGCGTGACTGCCGAGATGCTTTTGCAGTGCATAGTGCAGAATGTGGGTTGCCGAATGAGCTCGGCGAATGCCCTGTCGACGGGTGTCCAAGACGGTCGCGGTTGCTCGCGATCCTGCGTTGATCTCCCCCGAGACAAGTCGGCCGTGATGCAGGATCAGCCCACCGTCTCGCTGGGTGTCCTGAACTTCGAACCGGAACCCCTTGCCCACAATCTCTCCGGTGTCACCGACCTGCCCACCGCTTTCGCCGTAGAAAGGCGACTTGTCCAGGACCACGACGACATCCGTCCCCGATCCCGCATCGGAGAGATGTTCACACAGTTGATCCCGGGCGATGATGAACTTGAGTTCGACGTCCGCTGTGGTTGTTTCGTAGCCGAGAAACGGAACCTCGTGAAGCACTTTCTTCACCGCATCGATCGGCCCTCTGTCGCCCATGACTGTGTGTGCCACTTTGCCGGAAGCTTCACCATGTTCCTCCATTGCAGTCCGGTAGCGATCCCAATCGAAAGCAAGGTTGTGCTCGGCGGCCATTGTCTCGAACACCTCGGGAGGTACACCATACGTCTGGTATAGATCGGCTGCCTCCCGACCGTCGACGGTTGTGCGGTGAGCACTCTTCATCTCCGCGAAGATCTTCTCGATCCGCGCCAAGCCAGCGTCGATCGTTCCGAAGAAGTTGGCTTCTTCGTTTCGAACCACACCCTGTACCCGTTCGACAGTGTCGTTCAGGTCGGGATAAGGGATCTTCATGACCTCAACGACCGCAGGGACTAGCTGGTAGAGGAATGCGTCACGGAGTCCCAGTTGGTGGCCATCCAGCACAGCTCGGCGGAGCAAGCGTCTGATGACGTACTTTTCTTTTTGTGCGCCGGGGTAGACGTTTTCATGAATCGCCATTGTGCAGGCTCGCACGTGATCGGTAATCCGACGTAGTCGGCGCCCGGCATCGGACTCTGGATCGTAGGATAAGCCGCACACCTCAGCAGCTCGCTCGACAATGCCGCGCAGCGTGTCAATGTGGTAGTTGGTCGGTACGCCCTGCAGGCAAGCCGCTGCGCGTTCCAACCCCATTCCAGTGTCGATGTTCTTACTCGGTAGCGGCCGCAAGTTGTCGGGTGGATCACCAACCCGGTTGAATTGTGTAAATACAAGGTTCCATATTTCGACGACCTCGCCGAACGCGTCGTGGTAGAAAATCTCGCTGCAAGGACCGCAGACCCCGTCGGGACCCTCACTCGGCGCACCGGCCGGCCAGAAGTTGTCGTGCTCGCCCAACCGTTCGATCAGGTTTACGGGCAACCCGATCTCCGTGGTCCAGATCTCCGCCGCTTCGTCCGTCGTTCCTATAAACCGACACACTGAGCCGCGCGGGGTCGATGCCCAGCCACTTCTTATCGGTGAGGAATTCCTATGCCCAGTGAATCGCGTCCCCGCTTGAAATAGTCACCAAAGCTGAAATTGCCCAGCATCTCAAAGAAAGTGTGATGGTACGCCGTGCGGCCGACATTCTCGATGTCACCAGTTCGAAGGCACTTCTGACAGGTAGTCGCGCGGGTAAAATCAAGCTTGACCTTGCCCAAAAAGTGATCTTTGAATTGGGTTCATTCCGGCCGGAGTGAACAAGATCGACGGATCCCAAGTAGGAACCCAGTACATCACTGTCGCAACGTGTATGTCCCTTACCCTCGAAGAAGGCCAGATACATTTCGCGCAGTTCGTCAGTTGTCATAGGAGGTGGTCCCGGCTTTCCACAATGAGGGCCAATGCCAGCAGCGGCGTTACCCGGAGAACAGCCCGCCGCGGTCCAAAACGGACATGATAGCGGCGCGGGTTGGAATTAGGGCGAGACGGTTCGTAGTTCGACACTGCCCTGACGACTAATCGTTGTCAACTCGACCTCCGCTTCTAGACGGGCCAAGATCGCATGGAATTCGTCGGGGTTACTCACTCGTTCGCCACCCGCGTGACTGACCAGATCGCCGCTGCGCAAGCCGGCATTCCAGCCAGCCGAGTCCATCTCGACATGCTTGATCAGGACACAGCCGTCCTCATCAATGCGGTCCACGAGCTCCTTGAAGTTCGCGGCGGCGGTGACGTAGTCCACTTCAATTCCACGCCACAGGCGAGCGCCGTGCTGCGCGAGCGGAGCCCGTCGTGTTCCCACGTGCTTCTTCGACAACAAAACCTCGACAGCGGTTTCGTGCCGCCTATTCATGCTGGGGTCGCTCGTGACCTGATGGCTGCGCACAACACTCAACACGACCTTCGTCTGCGGCGGGCGAGCACTTACCAACCGGATAAGGTCGTCGTCGTCGAGAACACGCTGGTTGTCGATCCGTGTGATTAAGTCGCCTGTGCGCAGGCCAGCCCGATCAGCGGGTGTGCTAGGAAAGACCTCGACAACCCGCGCCCCCAAGACGCCACGTTGACGCAAGGCCAGCTTAACGGGCTCAGGTGTGACGCCGAGGAAGGCCGTACTCGGGCTTGCGACCTTCTCGTAACGACTCGACAACGCGACGAAATCGATCGTTCACAGGAATTGCAAATCCGGCGCTCGACTCGAACCCAACCCCTGCAGCAAACGAAGTTGTCAGCCCCACCATCTCCCCTTGCATGTTTATCAAAGCACCGCCGCTGAAGCCAAAATTCAACTTGGCATCTGTCTGGATGAGCGTTCCGTAATGGTGGATCGTCTCTTTTCCCAGTGGGTCGTCCGATCGCTGCGGGACTGGCGGCGCTCGTCGCAACACGTTGGAAACAATGCCCCAGCTAGCACTGACCTCACCGTCCCGTGCGATCGCTTGGGGGTTGCCCAGCGCCAGCACCAGTTGGCCCTTGCGAACCGTACTCGCGTCGCCAAACTGGATTGGACGGACGCGCGAGTCCTCAATACTCAGTACGGCCAAGTCGTACCAAGGATCGGCTGCCACGATCTTAGCGCGAAAAGGCCGGTGTTGTGTCCAGACAAAATAACTGGAGGATTGCGGGTCCCCCAGCACATGGTAATTGGTCAGGATCTGGCCATCCCCGACAACAACTCCAGCACCGAATTCGTTGGGCATGAAGTCGGCATCGGTGGGTCGCAGCGGAGGGACCGCCCAGCACGCCGGGGAGCGTCGCAGCAAGCCCCGTGGCCGCCTCAAGAACTTCGTTCCGGACTCGCGCAACAGCTACGACCGATGGCTCGGCTTTTTCGATGGCGGTGACTAACGCCTGCTCGATAGCGGCAACGGCAACCAACCCGCTCGTGTCGTCCTCAGTCGCTTGCTGAGCCGAGCCAGTGGACACTGCAATAACGATCAAAGCGAACAACACCGTCGCGGGAGCCAACCTAGCTGCCAAAGGAAGTCGACGTTTGATCTGCAGCATGGTTGCACTCCGACTGAGGTCCCTAACTAGTCCTGCTGGTCGTCACCTTCGCTCGTCGGCGGTTCGATTCCATAACCGCCGGCGACTAAACACCCTGCTGCGGATTTCCGCCGTTGTCGCCGGGTTTTCGATCAAGTGAGCCCGGGCTTTTTCTTTGCCTTGGCCCAAGTAGGCCTCGCCATATTTAAACCATGACCCACTGCGGCTGACGATCCGATTGGTCACCGCCAAGTCCAAGACGTCCCCTTTCGAGACTGATGCCGCCGCTGTGCATCATGTCGAACTCCGCAACGCGGAAGGGAGGAGCAACCTTGTTCTTAACCACCTTGCAACGGACACGTTGGCCGACAACGTCTTCGCCATCCTTCAGCTGCCCGATCCGTCTCACATCGATTCGACAGGAAGAATAAAACTTCAGAGCCCGGCCGCCGGGTGTCGTCTCGGGACTGCCGAACATGACGCCGATCTTCTCGCGAATCTGGTTGATGAAAATGACCGCCGTCTTGCTCTTGGCAATCGCGCCAGTCAACTTTCGCATCGATTGGCTCATCAGCCTGGCCTGCAAGCCAACGTGGCTGTCCCCAATCTCACCCTCCAACTCCTGCTTGGGAACCAGAGCTGCCACCGAGTCGATCACCACGATGTCGACAGCATTCGATTTGATCAGCATCTCAGTGATCTGCATCGCCTCTTCGCCAGTATTCGGCTGGCTGACAAGCAGCGTGTCCAACTCGACGCCGAGCTTCTTTCCCCAAGTCGGATCAAACGCATGCTCCGCGTCGATGAGTGCCGCAATGCCGCCCTGCTTTTGAGCTTCCGCGATGACATGCAACGCCAGGGTCGTCTTGCCGCTCGACTCGGGCCCGTAAACCTCGATGATCCGTCCTCGCGGAATTCCCTGGCCCCCCAGCGCAATATCTAACGAAAGACTGCCCGTCGGAATGCCCTGAACCGCATTGCGCGACTCGCTCCCCAACGGCATGATCGAGCCTTCGCCGAATTGCTTTTCGATCTGCTGGAGAGTGGTTCTGAGATGCTGGTTCTCCTCGAGCAACGAGGTGACCGAGTCTTTGACCTTGGGAGCTGCCTTGCCGGAACCGGTCTTGGATTGCTTACCGTTTTTCTTCTTTGCCATGTGATCATCCGTCTTGGCCGACGCGGCAGGTGCCGCCGTGTTCCCCCGCCCTGATTGAGTCCGCTTCCCCGTCCCATTGTTCCCGCTGGACTGCTGTGTTGCCACCATGCCGTTTCCTCCATAAACACCCGTGGATGCCCCTGGCACGAGACCATCCGCCTCCAGGGCGCCCCACGATTTCCCCCTCGGCCAGCCCGCAACAGCGCGTGGAGCCGAGGATAGTGAACATATGAATACTATATCGACACAAGGTGGGATGTTCAAGATGGAAAATCTACCGGGACAGCCGAGTCCTCCCAAGTGCTTGGTAGGTAGCACCTTGTGGATCGAGAAAGCTCGCCATCGTGAGCACTTCCTGGACAGTTGTGCTGCCAGCGGAAAAATCCGCCTCGCGCGCGATCATCGCCGCCAGTCTTTGCTGGGGAGCCCCCCCTTCCCGCACTCGTCCAATGGTCAAGTGGGGCTGGTACCGCCTGCGCTCTCGCTTGAAGCCGGCGGCCCACATCTCGTCTTCAATTCGCGACTGGAGCTGCTGCAGCACCGCCAGGCCCTCGTTGACACCGATCCACACAGTTCGTGGTCGGGCCACCTTCGGAAACGCTCCCAGCTGTTGCAGGGATGCGACAAACGGGGTTTGTTCTCCGACGGCCGCATCCACACGGCGGCAGACGTCGGGGATCTTGGAATCCGCCGTATCGCCGAGGAACTTGAGTGTAAGGTGCAGGTTCTCCGGCCGCGTCCAGCTGACTTTGGCGTCGCTTTTGCGCAGCCGTTCGATCAACTCGGCCGTGCGGTTCCTCACTTCCGACGAGATCTCAATCGCAATGAACGTGCGAAACAGCGCCATACTGCTAAACCAATCTCGGCCGCCACTCCTGCTCAACCGCTCAGAAGCTCAACATTTTCTGGTACTGGGTCATGCGCAGGTCGATGTCGGCACGTTCGACGCGTTTCATGCGCTCGAGGCTAAAATCCTCGACATTGTAGCTGGCGACCAAGATTCCATAGGCCATCGCGGTCTTGAGCGTCCGCGGCTCGAAGTTGTCCTGCTCTGCCAAGTACCCCATCATGCCACCCGCAAAGCTGTCGCCGGCCCCAGTGGGATCGGTCACTTGCTGCGTGGGGAACGCCGGCAACACGTAAGTCTCGGATTTGGAGAAAAACATCGCTCCGTGTTCCCCTTTCTTGATGACCACGAATTTCGGACCCATCTCGCGCACCCGATGTCCCGCGCGGACCAGATTCTCGTCCTCTGTCAGCAGTTTGGCTTCGCTGTCGTTGAGCACGAGGCCGTCGATTCGCCGGAGCAGTTCGCGCAGCTCGTCGCGCTGTTCACGAATCCACAAGTCCATCGTATCTGCGACGGATAAGACAGCTCCCGGGACTTGATCCAACACCTGCAGCTGTACGCTCGGTGCACCATTTGCCAGGAAGAGGAACTTGCTACGTCGATAGTCTTCCGGCAAAGTCGGATTGAATTCTCCGAATACGTTGAGGTGGACTTCCAATGTCTCGCGATCGTTCATGTTCGGCAGGTACTTGCCCTTCCAGCGAAAGGTCTCTGCTCCGGGCACGACGTCTAGCCCCGCGGTGTCGATGCCGCGCTGCTGCAGCAGTTCGGTGTGCTCGGGAGGCCAATCGGCCCCAACAACACTGACTAGTTTTACTGGAGTGAAGTAGCTGGCTGCGTACGAGAAGAAGACGGCGGATCCTCCCAGTACGTCATCTCGCGATTCATCGGGTGTTTCGACCGAATCGAGCGCAACGGATCCAACGACCAGCAGGGGCATGACGTTCCTTTCAACGTGGAGACGAACCGTAGTAGTACCATCACTGCGATAGCACGGCTTGCCGGGGCGTGAGCCTCGTGCGAGCGATGGCGTCTGATCGAGGTTGCTGGGGCACCGCATCCTAAGCCGCTGATCCAACAGCGGCGAGGGCGTTTACCGATAGCTATCGAAGCGCGAGCGGGACATTATTGATAATCCCTGCCGACTTGCCTAGAAGCAGCGCCAGATCCAAGAGACAGGCCTTAACCCGAATTATTCATGAGCGATCTGCTGCGAGGTCGTAAGTCCATCCGTGGCTTCGTCATGCTTCACAATTCTCCCTCGACGTATTGCTTCAATACGCCTGCGGAAGAATTGCTCGCCTTCCTTGCCACGAACGTACTTACAACCTCTCGCGACGATCTTCATGAATAATCCGGGTTAATCAAGAGCGGTCGAGAAGGGCCGCGGCTCGGCCGCTCGAATCGGCGCTAGCTCGTCGGATGCATCCCGCTGCGGCCGTTGCCTTGTCGCTCGGCCAGCGATACGATTGACCGGTGGAAAAACGACAGAACGCGCAAGAAGGCGAAGCACATGGGTTACAAGATTGATGAGATCGAGGGGATCGGCCAGGTCTACAAGGAGAAACTAGCTGCGGCCGGAATTACGACGACCGACGATCTGTTGCAGCAGTGCGCTTCCGCGAAAGGGCGCGAGGAAACGAGCGCCAAAGTAGAAATCAGCGCCCGGCAACTGCTCAAGTGGGCAGACATGGCGGATTTGATGCGCATTGATGGGGTTGGTCGCCAATTCGGTGAACTGCTGAAGGCGGCGGGTGTGGATACGGTGAAGGAGTTGCGGACGCGCAACGCCGAGAATCTGGCTGCCAAGTTGGCCGAAATCAACGCCGAAAAGAAACTGGCCAAGGCGGTGCCCGGTGTGGATCAAGTGAGCGGATGGATTGAGAGTGCCAAGGAGACCGAGCCTCTGATCTCCCACTGAGCTAGGAGCCTTCTTGCGGGAGATCTGCCAGAGCCTCCCCCGTTCTCATGATCGCTCCGGCGTGAAGCTAGAGGTGCCAAGTGCCGTCCGCCACCTGCGCGACCATTCGATGCCGCTGGTGGACACCCGACGTCCGGCGGTGGTTCGTGTTGGCCGTTGCGTTGGCCTTCGGGACGGCCGGTTATCCAAGCTCACTTGCCGCAGATCCTCCCCGATATGTGGGGCGTGCCGAAAGCGGCCAGCGCATCTACGGCAACACTCTCTCCGGATGGCACTCCACGCCGGCCGATCCGACGCTCGATGGCCGGCCGCTGCTCGCCGGCGCGGACCCGGTCCGTTGGGTCGTCGACCGCCAACGCCGCTTGCCGGATGAGCCTCAGTCGTACGTCGAGCTGCTCGGCGGCGACCGCTTGCCGGGAACGATTCTGGAATACGTTCCTCAGGGCGAGCTGGCCGCCAATTGGACTCCGTCCCACTTCACAGTAAGAACGACGGCAGCGCGCCACCTGCCCTGGCAGGAGGGTGCGGCCGATGTGCGGCCGCTGGAGCGGTGGGTCCAGCGGCTGGTTTGGCACCGCCAGGGCCGCCGTCGCCATGAGCCGGCCACGGCGTTTCTGCGCAACGGCCAACGGCTCCGCTTCCGTTCGTATCGCTTGGCCAGGGATCGTGTTCACCTGCTACTTGAGGACGAGCAACGGATCGTGCCGTTTGCTGACCTGGCGGAGTTTCATTTTCCCAGCCCGGATCCCTGGGCGCGCTACTACGAGATGGTCGCCGTACTGTGTAGCGATCCGAGCACCAGATGCCAGCAGCTGGAGGCGGTGACAGGTCTTTGTGCGACAGTTTCACGCGAGCGTCTAGCAGTCCACACAGTCGGTGACCGCCAACAGCCACGCCGCCTACTGCATGGGCTGCACCCTACCTGGAGCCTCGATCTGTTGTGGGTTGACGAGGTGGATGTCAGAGCTTGGCGGCTCTGGCAGCCGCATCAAGTGCCGCTCTCCCGGTTCGAACCAGTGAGGAAGGACCGGCCACAGAACTCCCGAGATCTCTACTGGCCGTGGCAGCGCGACCGAACTGTGAAGGGTGCGCTGCTTTCATCTCGTGCGAACGGCTACGGGTGGGGCTTTGGTACTTCCGGTGTCCATCAACTCCGGTTCGCGGCCCCCGCTGCTGCCGTTGGTTTCCGCAGTGAGGTTGAGCTCGACCATCCCCGCATCCCGACCAAAGTCGAGAGCGGCATCTCGCTGGACGAGCGCAGCCGTTGGCCGGCAGTTGGTTCTGAGCCCAAGCCAGCCTTCGGACCGCCTTCAGATGGACTGGCAGGACCAGGCGGAGGGAACGCGGGAACTCAACCTCTGGTCGCGGCAGGCGGCCGGAGCGAGCGGCACTTTGGCAGCACTGGAAATCGGCAACTCGATCCATTGGGGCGATCCGCTGCTGACCCTGGATCCCACCCGGCTACGCAGTCTACTCGGGCGCGCTGCGGGGCCGTTTCTTGGTGACTGGCGCGGTTGGAGTGTATCTTCCGGCCTCGGCGGTCGGTGCCAACGTCTACCTGCAGCCTGCCGGCGATGTGAGTCGATATGCTTGGTGCCTATCCGCAGAAGGCACGCCACTGGTTCTAAGGCAAGAGCTGGCGATCCCGGCAGCAGCGAAACGGATGGTGGTCGACGCAGTGCAGTGCGCTGTGACAACCCGCCCAGCCACAATCGAGGTTCTCATCGCAGGTCGATCGCTGGGTGTTTTCCCGCTGGCGACGTGCACCACGAACAGCACCTCGCAGCGTGAGCCGATTGTCGTTCCGCTGTCTGGGATCGTCCGGGACCGGCCCAGTGTCGATCGAGATCCGTCAAGATCCGGGCCGAGAGGCGCCCGCCGATTCACTGGCAGGGAATCGGCTTTTCGCGGCGGCACGCCGAGTGGTTAGCGGTCTTCGCAGCCGGCCAGGCCGTCGAAACAACGTCTCAGGCACCACTTGGTGAGTCTGCGTTGCCCGCCGAGACGGGCGTGCGGCGACGCGTTCGTTGGACCCCAGCGGTGGCTATCAGGGAGCATCCCGCGCCAGGGCAATACCGGTTCTTGCGTTTCACGTTCCGCGGCGACGCGGCGGGCGCCAACGAAGCTGAGCTTCGGCCGTGCTGGCGATACGTCGCCGTTTGAGTACACGACCGGTGGCGCGGAAGCGGGATCGCTGGCGAAGCCCGTTGTCGACGGCATTTCGTCGCTTGGCCGCGTGGTAGTCACCCGTGATTTGTACGCCGATTTTGGCCAGAGCGACTTGATTGATCTGACCGTGTCAACGGTGGACAAGGGAGCCTTTCTTTGGGATGACTGTTATTTGGCGCGGACCCGAGCCGACTTCGAGCGGATCGACGGGCTGGATCACGACGCTCTGCGGGAGACTGGCAGGCCGCGCGATCCGTAACCAGGTCGATCCGCGGCAATCGCCGGGCAAATGAGGTGGTGCAGCTTTTAAGTTAAGGAGTGTTTTCGTGTTTCTTAAAGGTAGCAGGCACACTCCGTGTGCCGTCCGCCAGAAGCAGAGCAACACGAAGCCGACACACGGGCAAACGGCTCGGAAACCGTGGGCTAACGCCCAGCGGCTGATTGGGAGCCTCGCCGAACCCGCCAGGGCGTAGCCGAACGCGCCAGTGGGTAGCCGAACTCGCCAGAGTTTGGTGTATTGCATGAAGCGCAAAGGCTGCACCTCCGCCAATCCCAAGAGACCAGGATCAACACACCGGCTCCAGTCTCGAGCCTCAATGCTCCGGCCTCACTTCCGTTGGTATCTCGAAACGGTGTAAGTGATGGCGATGGAATTGAAATGCCTGATACAGAGGTGCCTTACCAAAGCGAATGTCCGGAGTGAAGTAGTAGCTCCAGGACTCGTTGTCCAGGATCACCGGAACTCGTTCACGGAGCAGACCGTTGCCTACGAGACGAATGAGACTGGTCCGCTCCTGCGCCCCAGTCCACTCTAGCTGCTTCTGTTCTTGAATGTCGGCGACTTCCTCAAGCCACTGGGAGTCCGCGTAGACCTTGCAGCGATACCAGTTGTGTTTGTCGAACGGGTCCAGTCCCTGCGCAATTTGCACCCAGACCGTTGCCTCTTCTCCCGTTTCCAAGATCCCATTTCCGTTTCCCTGGCCCTCAGTGACCGTGCGCTCCACCGGACCTCCGCCACCTTGATTGCCCTTCTGCCGAAAGACCGGCAAGGTCATCGTTCGCCCATCGAGTACCTCGACGGCCAGCGGATCGGGAATCACTTCCGGAGCAACCAGCACGTCGATCGACTCACGCCGTGCCGCAAGTTCTTCAGCCGCCAAGTCGAGGTCGAGGCGGGTTCGCGCAAAGTAACCGTCTCCCGCAGTAAATCGCACCGAAAACTGATCGGACAAGTCAACGAACTCTCCCGAGGCTAAGCTGTCGACTGAAGCGGCGCGACCGAGCCACGAGACCGCGGGGTATTCGCTGCTTGCTTTGACCGTCAAATTTCGAATCTCCGTCGGTCCCGGGTTGTAGATCTTCAGCGGCAGCGAAACGTCGGTTTGAGGAAGTACGCGGAGCAGGTCTTGCGAAGTCAACGGCAACAAGACGGGAGGGTGGGCGGGGACTCCGGGACCTGCCACACTCAACTGGTGACCGCCGCCGTCGCAGCTCAACGTGAGGCGTCCCTGCCGATCAGCTCGAAGTTCACTTCGCCGAGCACGGTTTGTTTGCAGGTCGAGGTCGATGACGGAATAGTTCCCGTTGGCTTCGTAGAGCGGTGGTGTGGTGATCTGAATACGCTGCTTCGGAACAGCTGGACCGTCGGGTGCCCAGCGACGCGTGGTCACGCGTAGTCCAGCGCGCCGGACGCCGGCCAAGTAAGTGATCGCACGCCCTTCGCCTGACGACTCGATCTGATAGTTCCACACGTCGAATTTTGGGTACGGGTTCGCATGGCTCCAGACGGCTGGTGTTACGTCCAGCTCGGGATTTGCGAACGCCCTCATGTGAAACTCGAAGGTCTCCCCGATCGACGTCGCCCAGTGCCGGTGATACTCGTCGCGCCGATACTCGTAGTCCACGTCGTGTGCGCTTGCATAGGCCGCGTGCGTTTCTTCGTGGTACTGGCTAATGTAGTCGCCACTGGCACGAATGAGCCTGACCATCGTGTGCTGATGGTTGGACACATGATCCTTGGGACGCCAGAGTGCTCGACGTCCTTTCGCGCCGAGATAGAATTCGGGACCTGGATTAAACGCCGATGCACTGCCGATCAGGTGTGGATACCGCGCGCTCAGGAACAGGCTGGCGAAGCCTCCCATGCTGAGCCCCGACGTTGCTCGATAGCGCCGGCCGGTTTGTGTCCGATACGTGGAATCAATGTGCGCCACCATCTCCTGGAAGTACTCGCCGAAGTCATAGTCACCTCCATCGATGCGCACATCCCAGGGAGAACCACCATAGAACCCGGTGTAATGTTCCTTTACATAGCCGTCCACCGTTACCACGATTGCATCATGAGCGGAGACGAAGCGGCCAATCTTGGGAACCGTGTCCTTGCCGTCGTCGTAACGCTCTAACGTATAGCGGTCACTGTGGCCGTGGAAGTAGTAGATCACAGGGTAGCGCTGCTCTCCCGTGTCGTACTCCTTAGGCAGCCAGATTCGGTAGTGCCGCTGACTTGAAAAGACACGCGAGTAGAAAGTTCGATCCTCAAAGGTGACCCCGGCGGCCTGAGCGTTAAAGGTCCCAGCCAGGATCATGGATGTTGAGAGAAGGACAGTCCGCGCGATCGCCATCGTCTTTGGCCTCGGTTTCGATTTGTACTCTTACAGGGTTTGTTGCCGGCAGGTTCAGCGCATGATTGTGCAATGAAGCGTTGGGGCGGCATGGATGCATCCATGCGTCTTGCGCTGGTTGGAAAAAGCTGTCACCGCTGCTACTATGTCCTGCGCGACAGACATTGTAAGGCCCACTGCATGTGCACGCGCTACACCATCAATGGAAACGCTGCCGAGATCGCCGAAGCTCTCGGTGCCATGGTTCAAGGCGAGTTCGAGTGGGAAGAGGAGATCTTCCCGCGCGCCATCGCTCCCGGGCTGATGCTGATCGATGGTCTTCGTCAGCTGGTACCGATGCAGTTCGCGCTGGCCAAACCGGGAGCTTTGCAGCCTTTCGACCCGAAGTTTTCCTACAACAACGCCAAGATCGAAAACTACCGCAAGTGGCCGTGGGCAGACCCGTTGAAATTCCGTCGCTGCATCGTGCCACTGAGCCAATTTCGCGAACCTTGCTACTGGGGTGCGCCTGGTGGGAAAGAAGTCAATTTCTTCTCACCCGCTGACGACTACCTGGGCGTTGCTTCCATCTACAACCTCTGGCGTGCGAGCAAAGCTGACGAGCCTCTGGTGACCATGAGCTTGCTCATCCGACCGGCCAGCAAGTTCGTTATGGATCATGGCCATCATCGCCAACCGTTTTTTCTAGATCGTGAGGCGTGGGATGCATGGATGGCTCCGGGTGCCCGCACGCTGCAAGAGTCAGCCGTTTTGCTTCGCCGAAATGCGTACGAGCCGCCGCTTGAGTACGAGGTCGTTCGCAACATGGCTCCCAGCTGGACCGCCCGCCAAGCGGAACGTGTGAAGAAACGAGACCAGCAGCTGGCCGAAATCGAACAGTCAGGTCTGCGACTGGGGATCTGAATACCCGCTGCTCGGCAGTTGGCTGCGGCAGATGTTGTTTGCCAGATGCTGCCGAGGGTTGGTATCGCGATTCGAACCGGCCGCTAACGCGGTCCGGCTGATGCGTTTGGGTGTCGTCAAGACTCGACCGGGGTAACGCCCTTCGTCAGCAGGATGTTGGCGTACTTGGCTGTGTCCCCGGTCATCACGATCGCGAAGGCCGCCCGCGACCGGTCGTAGAACTCGAACCTGTCGCATCTTGCGATCGGCGGAGTGCCGGGTGCCAACCGTTCGATTTCCGCAGCGTACCGATCAGCGACCGCCTTGATTCGTCGCTTGTTACTCCGCTCAAAAACTGCATTGTGGCGACAGTTGGCCTAGGGTGCAGAGCGAAGAGAGGTGACAGTAAGTCCGGTGACAAGAAACAAAGGCTTGCTTGGCTTCTCGGCGGTAACAAACTCGTCGGTTGATGCTTTTCTTGCAGCGGTGATGTGTAGAGCATCGGCAGCGGCCAGGCCGTGGGACTTTGCTTCTGATTCAGCGGCCTGAACAAGCTCTGGCGTGGTCTCCACCAGCTCTATTACAGTCGCAAGATAGGACTCGTAAAACTGAACTTCAAGGGCCTGCTTATTGAAGCGGGCCTTGGGGATGAGCTCAAGTCGAAGAATGTCACTGGCGACAAAATCGCGATTCGGGTCGTCAAGTACATCGCGTGCATCAAGTGCGAGCTGCCCAGTGCCGCGAAAGGCATTGATGAGGACATCGGCATCGAGAAACGTCCGTGTTCTGGGCACGCCTAGTCCTCAGAGAAGTGCGGCCCGCGACGAGATTTGACTTCGTCCTCGACCTCATCGGGCGTCAAGAGCTTGCCACCGGAGTCGACAAACTGCTGGCGTAGTGATTTGAGCTGATGCCCAAGTGGGGTGCGTGGCTCCCAGGCAGCTTGATGCTCTCGGAATTCGCGAAGTGCGTCTTCGAGTGAAGGGGGAGTGTTGCCGTTCTCGAATTTCGGGCGGGCAAACTCAATGAAGGCGTCAAGTTCTGAAGGGTCAGTGGCCATGCTGTTAGTGTCCTCGATTCGTCGCTTGTGTACAAGATTGTCATCGAGCGAGAGAGCAAGTCAAAACTTCTCGAGCGGTGCCCGCACGCCGCAAGAGTCAGCCGTTTTGCTGCGCCGAAATGCGTACGAGCCGCCGCTTGAGTACGAGGTCGTTCGCAACATGGCTCCCAGCTGGACCGCCCGCCAAGCGGAACGTGTGAAGAAACGAGACCAGCAGCTGGCCGAGATCGAACAGTCAGGTCTGCGACTGGGGATCTGAATACCCGCTGCTCGGGAGTTGGCAGCGGCAGATGTTGTTTGCCAGATGCTGCCGAGGGTTGGTATCGCGATTCGAACCGGCCGCTAACGCGGTCCGGCTGATGCGCTTGGGAGTCAAGACTCGACCGGCGTGACGCCCTTCGTCAGCAGGATGTTGGCGTACTTGGCTGTGTCCCCGGTCATCACGATCGCGAAGGCCGCCCGCGACCGGTCGTAGAACTCGAACCTGTCGCATCTTGCGATCGGCGGAGTGCCGGGTGCCAACCGTTCGATTTCCGCAGCGTAACGATCAGCGACCGCTGGATCGAGTTCGTCGCCGGGGACGGCCTCCATCATGAGCAGCGGAGCGGGGACATAAGTATCGAGCACGAAGAGCGGCAGCACGGCCCGCAACAGATCGGCGATTTGGAGTCCATCTGCCCGTACCACGGGAGGGCCCAAGCTATCGCCCGGGAAGTGCGCATCGGCCAGTACAATCTCGTCACCATGGCCCATGCGGTAGAGAGTCGCCAGTAAATCGGGACTCAGCAGCGGTGAGATTCCACGTAACATGGCGCGCCGGCGGCAACAAGCTCTGCCCGATTGGGCTAAGAACGAGGTGCTACTTTCCTTGTTTCTTGGGGACTTTCTTAGAAACCTTGGCCCAGGAGTCGCGGAGCGTGATGGTGCGGTTGAAGACGAGCTGTTGCGGTGTCGAATCGGGGTCGACGCAAAAGTAGCCGAGCCTCTCGAATTGGTAGCGGTTTCCGCCGGCGGCGTGCGCGAGACTTGGCTCGACCCGGCAACCGGTTCTGACTGTGAGCGATTCCGGGTTGAGGTTGGTCAGCCAGTCCTGACCGTCCTCGACGTCGTCCGGGTCCTCCCGATTGAACAGGTGGTCATAAAGGCGGACTTCGGCCGGAAGCCCGTGCGAGGCCGAGACCCAATGAATGGTTCCCTTGACCTTGCGGCCGTCTGGCGCGTTGCCGCCGCGTGTTGCAGGATCATGGGTGCAGCGCAGCTCGACGACTTCCCCCGCGTCGTTCTTGATGACCTGCCGGCAGGTGACGAAGTAGGCGTATCGTAACCGCACCTCGCGGCCGGGTGCTAAGCGAAAGAACTTCTTGGGCGGGTCTTCCATGAAATCGTCCCGCTCGATGTAGAGCTCCCGTGAAAAGGGCACCTGGCGGCTGCCGGCGGCGGCATCTTCCGGGTTGTTGACGGCGGACATCTCCTCAACCTTGTCTGCAGGATAGTCTTCGATGACTACTTTGAGAGGGTTGAGCACGGCCATCACCCGTGGCGACCGTTGGTTGAGATCTTCGCGCAAGCAATGCTCCAGCAAGGCGATGTCGGTAACGCCATCGAACTTGGTCACGCCGATGCGGCGGCAGAATTCGCGAATCGCTTCGGGACTGTAACCTCGCCGGCGGAGCCCGCTGATGGTCGGCATGCGGGGATCGTCCCAGCCTTGGACGTGCCCGTCCCGCACCAACTCCAGCAGTCGCCGTTTACTCATCACGGTGTGAGTTAAGTTGAGCCGTGCGAATTCGATTTGCTGGGGATGGAAGATCCCCAGCTGCTCGCAGAACCAATCGTACAACGGGCGGTGGTTCTCGAATTCGAGCGTGCAGATGGAATGGGTGACTTGTTCAATCGAATCCGATTGCCCGTGAGCGAAGTCGTACATCGGGTAGATGCACCACTCGTCTCCTGCCCGGTGATGGTGCGCGTGCAGGATGCGGTACATCACGGGATCCCGCAGGTTGAGGTTCGGCGCCGCCATGTCGATTTTGGCTCGCAACGTCTTAGCACCGTCTGGGAACTCGCCTTGCTTCATGCGCTGAAACAGATCCAGGTTTTCTTCAACCGAACGGGTCCGGTAGGGGCTCTCCCGCCCCGCTGACTTCAAAGACCCCCGGTACTCGCGTATTTCGTCGGTGCTCAGGTCGCACACATAGGCCCGGCCGGCTTTAATCAGCTGCACCGCCCAGTCGAAGAGTTGTGGAAAATAGTCGGAGGCAAAGAGCTCTGCGCCCTGCCAATCGAATCCTAGCCAGCCCACGTCTTGTTTGATCGCATCGACGTACTCCTGTTCTTCTTTCGTGGGGTTTGTATCGTCGAAACGGAGATTCGTTGCGCCCCCGTACTTGGCCGCCAGGCCGAAATTCAGACAGATGCTTTTGGCGTGCCCGATGTGCAGGTAGCCATTGGGTTCTGGCGGAAATCGGGTGAGCACGCGCCCCGCCCACTTGCCGCTCTGCATATCCTCTTCGACGATCTGCTCGACGAAATTCAGGGAGCTGCTCTCGCCGGCCTGTTGGTCGTCGGCTTCGGGCGGTGCAGCTGAAAGATGCTCGTGGGGTTGCTTGGAGGTGCTCATGAAATCGTAGCGTGTCTTTTCGAGGCGTCGCGCGTGGATGCGTTGAGACTTCACTGCCGCGTGGACCGGCGAACAGATGGACCGGTTCCGTTTCTCTGACCGACCTAGGAGGTGCAGAAACGCTGGCCAACTCGCTTTGGTCACGACGGGCGGTCGGCCAGGTGCCGCCCAAGCGATCCTTGCTACAATAGGGCCTCGCATTGAGGCGGCCAGTCGGGAAAACGGACCGTATCCCGGCACGATTGTATCGACGATCGTCAAAAAGGAAACTCCGATTTGCCAGGCGCGTCCGATCAAGTTGGGGTCGCAGCCGAGACTGGCGGCCGGCGCGTTTCGAAACTTTTGGGGGAGTGAGCTGGGTGAGAAGACCATTTATTGCTGGAAACTGGAAGATGAATCTCCGCCGTGAGGCCGCCCTTGCCTTGGCGACTGCGATCGGGGAACGCTGCGCGGGCCAGACGGGTGTTGACGTCGCGGTCTGTCCGCCGAGCCCATATCTGGACGCCGTGGGTCAAGCGCTGGGCGGGTCACCGGTCGGGCTGGGCGCTCAGAACATGTACCACCAGCCAGACGGTGCGTTCACGGGCGAAATCAGCGGCGGCATGCTGGTGGATCTGGGGTGTCGCTATGTCATCTTGGGCCACAGTGAGCGGCGGCACGTGCTGGGAGAGTCGGACGAGGAGGTTAATCGCAAAGTACATGCGGCGCTGGCGGCCGGCTTGGTCGCCATCGTCTGCGTCGGAGAGACGTTGGATGAGCGAGAAGCGCAGCGGACCCGGTCCGTTGTTCAGGGGCAAGTGACGGGTTCGCTAGCAGGCATCTCTGCGGACGAAATGGAGCGAATCGTGATCGCCTATGAACCTGTCTGGGCGATTGGCACCGGGAAGGTGGCCACGCCCCAGCAGGCCGAAGAGGTGCACGCCGACCTTCGCAGATTGCTGGAAACCCTATATAATAACGCCGTCTCGACCGCAGTTCGCATCCAATACGGTGGCAGCGTCAAGCCGGACAATGCTGGCCAACTACTGGCACAGCCGAACATCGACGGTGCGTTGGTCGGAGGTGCGTCGCTCGCCGCGGACAGCTTCCTGGGGATTGTCGAGGCCGCATCCGGCTGATTGCAAAACATGTCTTAACTGGTGATGGATCATGGACAGCTTGAACTTACCGCTCGCATCTGCTGCACAGTATATTTTTGGTTTCTTGATGTTCATCACCGCGCTTTTCCTGATCTTGCTGGTGCTTGTCCAGCGAGGTCGAGGGGGCGGGCTGGCGGGAGCCTTCGGTGGCATGGGGGGCCAGAGTGCCTTTGGGACGAAGGCGGGTGACCTGTTCACACGGCTGACCATGGGCGTGGCTGCCTTTTGGATTGTGCTCTGCATCTCGGCCATCTGGGTGTTGAATCGGCAGGGCAGCCCCCTGGGGGGCAGCGGCGGGGCCTCGGCGTTCGAGGAGATTGAAAGTGGGCTCCAGGCGCCGGCGACGACCACTACGTTCACCGATTCGGAGGACGCAGGCACCGAGGAAGCGACGGCTGTTCCCACCGGCTCGAACGACTCATCCTCCGCACTCTCACCGGACGACGCGTCTGGAGCGGCTGAATCGGATTCGCCCGACACCGGTCCATCCGAGGAAGCGAGCACTAGCGATACAGCAGATGAACCTTAACGCGATCTTGCACGCAGACGAATTGCAGCGGCGCTCGACGCCAGGAGAGGTCTTGCCTTGCTGCTGAGCATGACAGGCCACGGAGCGGCTCAAGCGCGTCAGGATGACCTGTTCGTTGCGATCGAGATTCGCACCGTCAATAGCCGCTACTACAAGTTGAATCTGCGAACGACTGAGGGTTACACTTCGATTGAGCCCCGCGTGGACGAGTTGGTGCGGCGACAAGTGCGCCGCGGCACGGTTCAGTTGGATGTGCGTGTTGATCGGCAGTGTGGTGTGGAAGACGCGCGGATCAACGAGGGGTTACTTGCCAGCTACGTGCAACGATTGCGATCTGTGGCCAAGTCGCTTGGCCTTGCCGAGCCAGCTGAGCTGGGAGCTTTGCTGGCGCTCCCCGGTGTGGTGGACGACACGGCGAGCGTTGCTGCGGATGTCGATGCCGACTGGCCGCTGATCGGTGCAGTTCTTCGTGAGGCGTTGGACAATCTTGGCAGGATGCGGGCAGACGAAGGGCAGGCCATGGCTGTTGATTTGGCGGAGAACTGCCAGGCCATCCGCGGGCTGTTGGCGGCTGTGGAGACGAGGGCGCCGCTAGTTGTGGAACAGTACCGTGAGCGGATTCGAGATAGGGTCAACAAGCTGCTGGCCGAGTTTGAGGTCCGCGTCGAGTCGACTGACGTGATTCGAGAGGTGGCCCTGTTTGCGGAAAGGAGCGACGTCGCTGAGGAAGTTGTTCGGCTGCGCAGCCATCTCGATCAGTTCCACGACATCATGCAGCTGAACGAGAGCTCCGGGCGAAAGCTGGAGTTCGTGACACAAGAGATGTTCCGCGAGGCGAACACGATCGGTTCCAAGTCGAACGATGCGGAGATCGCCAAACAGGTGGTCGAGATCAAGGCTGGCGTCGAACGTATCCGGGAGATGATTCAGAACATCGAATGATCAGTCGCGGCATCGGCGGCCCGCGACTTGTGATGGTCGAGGGAAATCGAGTATGAAACTCGCCGGGGTTCGGGGGCGAGAGATCACGGAGCGGGCAGCACCGATGTTGACATTCATGGCGGGTGGCAGGTGACGGAACAAGTGGCGAAAGTCGTGATCGTCTCAGGCCCATCGGGGGCCGGCAAGTCGACCGTCTTGCGGCGGGTGATCGCAGAGTGCCCACTGCCTTTGGAGTTGAGTGTTTCGGCAACAACCCGGCAGGCGCGGGAGGGTGAAGAGCACGGCAAGGACTACTGGTTTCTGTCGAAGGAAGAATTCGCCCGTCGTCGCGAAGCCGGCGAGTTCCTAGAGTGCAAGGAAGTCTTCGGTTGCGGAGATTGGTACGGCACGCTTCGCAGTACCGTGACGGCTGGCTTGAAATCCGGAAAATGGGTAGTTTTAGAGATTGACGTCGAAGGCGCGATGTCGGTGCTCGACCAGCAGCCGGCCATCACGATCTTTCTGCACCCAGGCAGCGCCGAGGAGCTCGAAGCGAGACTGCGGCAGCGGGGGTCGGAAACCGAGGTGTCTATCCAACGGCGGCTGGAGGTCGCGCGGCGGGAGATGGAGATGATCTCTCGCTACGAGCACGAGGTGATCAACGGTACGGTGGAACAGGCGGTCGACGAGATTTGCGGGATTTTATTGCGCTACGATCGGACGGGTCCAGCTTGAGATCACCCCTGGGTTGAACGGCCCAAAAAAAAGGTGTTCCCGGTTTTGGGGGCGGCAACAGACGAAGGTCCGAACAGAGCACAAGAACTTGATTGGGAGACTCGAATGCTAGAAGCACTCCGCGAGGAAGAGATTGTCAACAAGGTGGGTGGCCGGTTCAAGCTGTCGACTTTGATTCAGAAGCGACTAGTCCAGCTTAATGCAGGGAGCCGCGCGCTGGTGGAGGCCGGGGCCGACAGCAAGATGGAAGTCGTGCTGCAAGAGATCTTGCACGACAAGATTTTTCTTGACACGTCCAACGAAGTCAAAATCACCGGTGATCTTCAGGAAAGCGGCGGTGCGCCGGACTTGAATCCAATGAACCTATGATCGATCGGGAAGTTCTGGTAGGTGTCACCGGCGGTGTGGCCGCTTTCAAGGCCGCGGCGCTGGTCAGCCAGCTGGTGCAAGGGGGCGCGGGCGTGTCGGTGGTGATGACGCAGTCCGCCGAGTGTTTCATTGGTCGAGCGACCTTTGCCGCGCTGACTGGGCGCCCGGTGGTGCAGGACACGTTTGACTCCAGTTATCCCTTAGGGCCGCATATCACGCTGGCCGAGCAGGCTGACTTGTTGTGTGTGGCACCAGCGACTGCCAGCTTTCTGGCCAAGGCTGCCAATGGACTAGCCGACGACCTGTTATCGACGTTGTATTTGTCTTTTACCGGCCCGGTGTTGGTGGCGCCGGCCATGAACTACCAGATGTGGGAGAAGGCTGCGGTCCAGCGAAACGTCGCCCAGCTGCGACAGGACGGTGTTCAGATCGTGGATCCAGAGGCCGGTTGGTTAAGTTGCCGCCAGCAAGGCGTGGGGCGAATGGCTGCCCCGGAAACGATCGTCGAAGCGATGCAGGCAGCTTTGGGTGACCCGCGGCGCGGGTAGTTGCCGCGGGAGATTTGGGTCGGACCGTGGTCGGTAGTCGCCGCCGCATTACCTTCGCCCCAACGCCGTTAAGGACTTTTGCCCGACGTTCAGCCGCTATCCGATCGTAGCCGAATTCGCCAGAGTTTGGCGGACTGCCAATTCGTCCAAATTCTGGCGAATTCGGCTACAAGAAATGCTGAACGGCGCTCTGCGAGGAACGGAATTCGCAACTTACTTGTCTTGCAGCGTCGCCACTCGGCCGAGAACTGCCCGTCGCGCGGATAGTCGGCAGTTTCCTAACACTGGATCGTTTACTCAGCCCCCCTGCCCCGAATTCATGGCACGCATCCTCATCACCGCTGGGCCAACTCGCCAGTACCTCGATCCCGTCCGCTACTTGACGAATGCTTCCAGCGGTCGGATGGGCGGGGCGCTAGCCACTGCGGCGCTCGAATTGGGCCACCAGGTGGTACTGGTTACGGGTCCGGTGGAGGTGGAGTATCCCGAGGAAGTGGAGAGGATCGACATCGTGACCACGGACGAGTTGCTGGCCGCCTGCCGCGAACGATTCCCGGCCTGCGATGGGATGATTGCTGCTGCGGCGCCTTGCGATTATCGTCCGCGGCACGTCGAGTCCAGCAAGATCGCCAAGACGGGAGAGCCGCTGGAGTTGCGGTTGATCGAGACACCCGATGTCGCCGCAACGATCGGCGCCGAGAAGCAACCCCATCAATGGACGGTCGGGTTTGCACTGGAGACGGAAGACCCTCGTTTCCGTGCGTTGGCGAAGCTCGAGCGGAAGAGCTGCAATCTGATTGTGCTGAACGGGCCGCAAGCGATGAATGCCGCGGACAATGAAGTCGAGGTGTTGAACCGGCAAGGCGAAGTCGTCGGTTGCCTGCGCGGCCCGAAGGTCGAAGTGGCGCGCGGTATTCTCCGGATCATCCAGGATCTGCTGATTGCTCCGAAGTGAGCGCGCCACCGCGGCGGGAACCAGCCCGCACGCTTGCACACGCGGGGTAGTTCTCTTTGCAACGCCAGAGTGTCATGCAGCAGGGCGGTCACGTTTCTTTGTCTTCACACCTTTGCCCGCTAGCAGCGCGGGACTGCGCGAAACCAAGTGTGTTTACAGCAGCGAGCTGAAACAGCAAAAAGACTAGGCAATTTATGCACTTACAAAAAACTTTTCTCATTGGCAAAGTTGAGCTAAAGTTTAGGAGTCGCCTGTATCAATGCGACGAGCTGTGGTGAACCTGGGAACTGTAGAAGAGGGCCCCGCACAACCGCAGTTGCGACACATTCATCACATTCGTTAGCCGCGACGGACAGTCGTTCCGTTTCCCTTTGCCCGGCAAACCGTGCAGGCGCACTTGCGCTGCGCCCGGATTTGCACGACGAGAACTATGAAACCGCAACCTTGCATCACTGGGGCAGAGTCATGAAGTGTACGGAACTTGCACAACGGATCGAGAGCATTCGCCCCGGGGCGAGCATCCGCGATGTCGCCCGTCTTTGCTTGCTGTTGTCGAACTCCTCGCACAGCTTGGAAGAACTGAACCGGGACGAAGTGTTGGAGGATCTCTGGCAGGAAATGGACCTGCGGATGCAAGCTGCGACCGACCAGCACGCCGCAATGACGGAAGAGCTGGAGTGTCTGGCGCGCTCGGATCCGCAGAAATTCAGCCCCGATCAGATTTGGATCCTGATTCGCGCGATCAAGGTGCAGAGCCAAATCTTGCAGCTGTACGTCGGCGAGCCTGCGCTCGACGTTTGACTTCTTGTCTATAATCACCAACTCGACCCCGCCTTTTTACACGTCGCCGCAGTCAAGCACATCCGGGCTGCGAGCGACGTTTTTTGTTGGCCCGATTCGCCCAGGGCGAGTCGGCCGCTGCTTTCCGCGGCGGGTCCGCTGATAAGGCTGGCACAAGCACTATACGATCGCTGCGCTGGCGTTCTATAATCGAGTGTGGCATTGCGCCACGCACGTGACAGCCGGGTCCCTGCTGCTGATCTTCCAGGTAGGTGCGGCGTGCGGCAAGAAGGCGCAGCGGGAGTGCGGCCGGCACCAGCATTCCGAGGGGCAGCCAAACCGGGCACGGACGACACAAAGAACCTAGCGACCTTGATGCAAGGAGCTACCATGCCGGTCGAGATGAAGTTATCTCGGATTATTATCAGCGAAATCAACGACTCGCAGGTTATTTACTTGAAGGAAGTCGACGGGGATCGGCAGTTCCCGATCTTGATTGGTATCTTCGAGGCGACCAGCATTGACCGGCGCGTGAAGCAGGATCGCCCGCCTCGTCCGTTGACACATGATCTGGTCGTCAACATCGTGGGGGCGATGGGCGGTGAGCTGGATAGTGTCGTGGTCAGCGAGTTGCGCGAGCATACTTACTATGCCAAGCTGCGCGTCAAGTTGGACGGCGAGATCATCGAGATCGACTCGCGCCCGTCGGATGCGATTGCCATCGCGGTCACCTGCGATCCGCATCTGCCGATCTACGTGTCGGAAGATGTGCTCGAGGACGTACTCGACTAGCCGTGCCTCGCTGGCGATTGGCTTCATAGGTACACCAGTGGTTTGCGCTCGGGAGGGCGAGGCTCCTGCCGAGCCGTCTTCCCACGTATCGGTTTCGCGTTCACTCTGCTTCTGGCGGACGGCACACGGAGTGTGCCTGCTACGGAAGACAGGATCAACATGATGAACAGGATTGCGGTGGCGGCTCCACGGCGGGCAACAGTCGTGTAGGACGCCCGGGAGGGCGAGGCTCCTGCCGAGCCGTTTTCCTGCGTATCGGTTTCGTGTTTACTCTGCTTCTGGCGGACGGCACACGGAGTGTGCCTGCTACGGAAGACATGATGAACAGGATTGCGGTGGCGGCTCCACAGCGGGCAACAGTCGTGTAGGACGCCCGGGAAGGCGAGGCTCCCGCCGAGCCGTTTTCCCGCGTGTTGGTTTCGTGTTTACTTTGCTTCTGGCGGACGGCACACGGAGTGTGCCTGCTACAGAAGACAGGATCAACATGATGAACAGGATTGCGGTGGCGGCTCCACGGCGGGCAACAGTCGTGTAGGACGCCCGGGAGGGCGAGGCTCCTGCCGAGCTGTTCTCCCGCGTATCGGTTTCGTGTTTACTCTGCTTCTGGCGGACGGCACACGGAGTGTGCCTGCTACGGAAGACAGGATCAACATGATGAACAGGATTGCGGTGGCGGCTCCACAGCGGGCAACAGTCGTGTAGGACACCCGGGAGGGCGAGGCTCCTGCCGAGCCGTTTTCCCGCGTGTTGGTTTCGTGTTTACTTTGCTTCTGGCGGACGGCACACGGAGTGTGCCTGCTACAGAAAAAAGCGGCTCCGCAGGAGCGTCGCCCTCCCGGTGTGTCGCTTCGGTTCCAGCACCTTCAGCGGCACTAGCCAGCCGCTAGCAGCTCTTGCTCGGCGTCTTTTCTTGCTAAAGTTGGTTCCACCTTGAAAGATTGTGCTGGAAGGTGTGAGTCACTACATAGAAAGGGCCCCGATGTCACTGCTTCCGGAAACTCGCAGCAGCTTGATCGCTCGCATCGTCGACGTCGGAGATGCCGATGCGTGGCGTGACTTCAGCTCGCTGTACGAACCCTTTATCTACCGCCAAGCTCGCCGCTACGGACTACAACACGAAGATGCCCAAGAGCTGGTTCAAGATGTCTTGCTGGCCGTCTCCCGTGCGGTGGGACGGTTTACCGTCGATCCCCAAAAAGGACGGTTTCGGACCTGGCTGTACGCCGTGGGCCGCAACGTCTGTCTCCAGCATCTCAGGCGGATACGCGAGCGCGAAGACGCCAGCGGCGGGACGAGCGATGTTCTGAGCGACCTCGCCGATCCTCAGTCACTTCGATCGCGTGAGCTTGATACGGAACTGAAGCGGCACGCCTTTCTGTGGGTGGCCCGTCATATCCGTGGTGAGTTCCACGCCAAGACTTGGGACTGCTTCTGGCGCACCGCCGTCCAGAATCACTCGATTCAAAACACGGCCGAGGAGTTGGGGATGTCGGTCGGGGCGATTTACGTGGCCCGTAGCCGTGTGATGGCTCGACTCCGTGCGCGGGTCCAAGAGATCACGCTAGACGGTCTAGATCTTTTCGACCGAGAGTCACACGACCCTCCTGCTGTGTGCGAGGACAACGGTGATCCGAGCGACCCTGCCAGCCGCCTGGCGTCATCAGCACCGCCTCAAGGGAAACGAGCAGTATGAAACGCATCCTTCCCAATCAACTAGCCAGAAACGGTTGTTCCCGACAGGCTCTGGGAGCTCTCTTGCGAGACGAGCTGCAAGAGGAACTAGCCGAACGGCTGACAGTTCATCTCAACGATTGTGAAACGTGCCAGCTACGACTCACTGAGGCTGCCGCGGAGTCGAGCTGGTGGCTCGAAGCCACTCGCTGGCTCGAGACTGCCGGCGACGAGTTGGAGGAGTATGAATCCGACGACTTCGATTGGACGGACGACTTTTCGCGGACCAAGGACGGGTTGGTTGAAATCGGACTGCTGCGCGACTCCGATCAGCCTGGTGTGATTGGCGTGTTAGGACGTTACGAAGTCACGCGGGTACTCGGGATGGGCGGCACTGGAATCGTGATGCAGGCGCACGACACGGAGCTAAATCGCACGGTTGCGATCAAGGTGTTGGCGCCGGCTCTGGCGGCGCATGGGCCGGCGCGGCGCCGTTTCGCGCGAGAAGGCAGGGCCGTGGCAGCGGTTGCCCATGAGAACGTGGTTGCTGTCTATCACGTCGAGGCAGAGAATGCGATCCCTTACCTCGTCATGCAGTTTGTCGACGGTAAGTCCTTGCAGGATGTGGTGGCGGACGAGGGCCCGCTTGACGTGCGGACGGCGCTGCGGTTGACCGCACAGATTGCAGCGGCCCTTGAAGCAGCTCACGCGCAGGGGCTGGTCCATCGGGATGTGAAGCCCGCCAATATCTTGGTCGGGGCCACAGGACAGCGAATCTGGATCACCGACTTTGGCTTGGCCCGGGCGGTCGACGACGCCAGCCTCACCCGCACAGGGTTCATTGCCGGCACGCCTCACTATATGTCGCCAGAACAAGCTCGAGGCGAGGCGGTCCCGCGCCAGCAGTGACCTGTTCGGGTTGGGAAGTGTCCTTTACTTCATGCTCGCCGGGCGACCTCCCTTTCGCGCCGAGCGAACGCTGGCCATCTTGAATCGTATCTGTACACAACCGCATCGGCCGATTCGGGAGGTCAACTCAGACGTTCCTCCCGCCATCGTACGTTTGCTTGATCGGTTGCTGGCCAAGGCAACCGCAGAGCGCTACGAAAACGCAGCAACGGTGCGAGCTGACTGCTTGAAATTGTTGTCTGACGGTCTGTGGGACGAACAAGCTGTGGGTGCTAGTGGCCCGCGGGTATCTCGCTGGCGAAAATGGCGGCCGTATGTCGCGACAGCGTCGGTACTGGGGGCTGTGGGGTTGCTAGTTGCCTTTATAGTTGCGCGACCTCGCACAGACGGCGCGGCAGCGATGTCTGCAGCTCGGAGCCACGAGCCTGTTCGAGCGGAAAACCAAACAGACCTGGACACCTCTGCTCTGATACCCCCAGTAGCTCCCGTGGAATCGACCCACGAAGACAACGACTACACGGGGTTCCCCAAGCCGGAGAACGGACTTTGGCGTTCATCGCTGCCTGACGCGACACCGCTAGCGCCCCCACGGGATCAACTCGCTGGCTACGAGTCCACCGTGTCACAAGCAGCTCAGCCTCGTGCGGCGAGATCGGACCTGACTCAGCTGCCAGATCTTCCTACTGAGGAGGTGGCTCGACAGTTCCGGCCTCAGACGGACGCATGGTCTGCGGAACTGGCGGCGCTGCAGGCGGAAGTTCTACGTGTCGAAACACAGATCCAGTCGGCGCAGCCGTTGCTCCCGCCCGTGGTTGGTGTTGGCACGGATCCATTCGCCGCGTCTCTACGCGAAGTTCAAGAATACCTGTGGGCGCTGGAAGACCGGCCGACGTGGGGCTGGCAAGACTAGCTCGCAGGCCACCACCAGCTCGAAAGCTAACTGAGTCCCTTAACCCTTGCGAAAGGACCTATCGCCATGGCGAAAACGGCCGTTGGAATTGCGATCTTCAGCCTGACTCTTTCTGTGTTGGCGAGCGGCAGCGGTGCGCAGGAAGCCTACCGCACCGAACGAGTGCCAGATGCCCAGAGCTATGGGCGGAGCAACGGTGGTCTTGAGGCGTACGTCGACGCGTCACAAGAACCTTCAGCATACGTTGATGTACGTTACGTCGATCAAAAGAGGGTGAACGAGGATATATCGGCTCCCAACCAACCGCCGCGGCGAGTCCATCGGTTGGTACAAGAGACAAAACATGTTCGCATTCCAGTGACCGCTGATCTCGATTCGCTCGATCTTCCAGCCGACGGAAAACGGGCAGCCGTCTTGGCGGTGACCGCAGCCCGTCACGATGGGTTGCTCAAAAAGCTAAAAGAGGCCAAGACGGAAGACGAGAAAGACGCCGCTACAGAAGCCCTGACAGATAACTACACGCGCCATTACGCAATCGAGACCTGGTGGCGGCAGCAGAAACTGGTCGAATTGGAGAAGAAGCTGACTGACCTGCGTGAACAGGTAGAGCAGAGACAAGGCTCGCAGGAGCGGTATGTCACGGCCGCCATGACGATTGCTCAGCTGTGGGCCGATGGCATCGCCATTACTCCACCCAAGCCGCGCCGGATCAGTGACCCCGGTGGTCCGTACGTACCGGTGCGGCCGATCTTGCCGGTAGATCCACCCGGTCCTGCGGTTTCGCCGCCATCGTTAGACTCCCTGACGCCGCCAATCCCGGCGGCACCCGCGCCGCGGGTAAGGCCCCCGAGTGTCGAGCCACTGAGCGCCGAACCACCACGCTTCTGAGGGCTCTTTAGGCTGCCCTCTCTCGCTGGTCGTGCAGCAGTGCGTGATTTCGTCACTCTCCCCTCGGGGAGAGTCGGCCCGCAGGGCCGGAGAGGGGGGGGCCGTCCCCGGACACTACGCGTCGGTTTCGCTGGGGAACCGTGGGCTAACGCCCAGCGGCTGATTTTGTGTCATGGTCCTGGGCCATCCTGTTGATCCTGCAAATCCTGTCAAGAAAATAGAAGACAGGATCAACGTGATGAACAGGATTGAGTGGATGGCTCCACGGCGGGCAACAGTCGTGTCAGATGCTCGGGAGGGCGAGGCTCCTGCCGAGCCGTTTGGCCGCGTATCGGTTTCGTGTTTACTCTGCTTCTGGCGGACGGCACACGGAGTGTGCCTGCTACAGTTACGGGTGGGAACCGTGGGCTAACGCCGGCTAACGCCCAGCGGCTGATCTGGAGCGTAGCCGAACTCGCCAGAGTTTGGTGCGACGCGCAGCGTCAGTCGTAGAAACGTGGAGCGCGTTGCAAGGTGTGGCCGATCTCGTCACAGAGCGTGTGTAGCTGTTCGCGGTCCGCTCCTCGCCACTGCAGGTCGTCGAGCGTTTCGTTTAGCGGAACATCTGTCCGCAGCGTCGCCAGTCTTTTGTAGAGCAACGCTTGCTCGCGCTGTTCGCGGAGGTTGGCGGCCAAACCGGCCGCGCCGCGAACAGGGACCTGCCAATCTTGTTCGTCAGCGGGAATCCTCTCGATCGAAAGATACTCGGTGAGTACCGTGGCCGTGGATTTGGCTCCCCAGCGTGGCACACCGGGGATGCCGTCTGCGGAATCGCCGACGAGTGCCAGGTAGTCGGGGGATCGAGCTGGGCGGTACGCCCCACTTGTCGGCCACGCCTTGCTCGTCGATCAGCCGGTCACGGAGCCGATCGAGCATCACGACGCGTTGTCCACAGACGCACTGTGCTAGGTCTTTGTCGGGTGAACAGAGGTAGATGCAGTCGACTTCGTCGACCGGTGCCCAGCGCGCTGCTGCTGCGGCCAACGCATCGTCAGCTTCAAACTCCACCATCGGCCAGACGACAACCCCTAGGGCCCGGCCGATGCGTTCGGCCAGCGGGAATTGAGCAAACAGATCCGGATCGATGCCCTCGCCCGTCTTATAGCCGTCGAAGAGCGTGTTGCGGAACGACTCGATCGTGTGATCGAAGGCGATGCCGACGTGGGTCACGTCGTCTTGTCCGAGCAACGCGATGAGGGTGCGGAGCAGGCCGCGCGCGGCACCGACCTCCCGACCGTCCGGTGCCTTGCCGGGTGGCGCGCCGTAATGGGCGCGAAACAGCTCGAAGGTGCCGTCGACCAAGTGGATGTTCACGGTAAATACGGTCTCCGTTGTGTCGATCTTGTTGCTGGCTTCGCGCGCCGACCGCCGGCTACTCGAGTGGTTCGAATTCGGTTGGAATCGTCGCTCCGGCGGCCAGCGCCTCTTTCAATTGGCGGGCATGGCGGCATTGGCCACGGTACTCGAAGCCACGGCAGGTGCAGGCCACATCGGAGCCGTCGACTTCGAGAGTGTAGTATTTGCCGGCGCTACTAGCTGCCACGCGATATCTGGTGGAGGCTGGCCGGGCCAGGGCTCGAGCGAGCGACTGGACGGCCTCCAGCGTGATCGCACTGCTGGGCGGCCCGCCGTGATTTCGGCCAGGCGGCATTGAGTTGGGCGACGGCGGCGAGTGCTCCCCACGATACAACGCAGCCGCCTGCTGGAGCAGTTGTTCCACTTCGCCGTCTTGGGCTTCTTCGAACTGTGGCGCGAGGCGGGCCACTAGCGACCGCAGTTCCGAGAGCACGTCAGCTGTGGCGGCACCGTCGACCGAAAGGGCTTCGCCGTCCACAACGGCCGACACCAACTGGCTCTTCGTCTCCAGTACTTGGCCCACGAAGTCGTCGAGCGTGTCTTTTGCCAGGAAGTAGTAGACGTTGACGGCATGGTCCTGGCCGATGCGGTAGGCGCGGTCTTCCGCTTGCCAATGGTTAGCCGGTACCCAATCCAGATCGTTGAAGACGACCGTACGCGCAGCGGTCAAGTTGACCCCGACGCCACCCGCGATGATATTCGCCACGAGGACTCGCACCGTATCATCGTTCTGAAACGCGTCGATGACGTCTTGCCGTTGGTGACCGGGTGTTTTTCCGGTCAGCGTTCTGGCTGCCTCGCCGAAGCGGTCTGCGATGCGGTGGACGGGAATCGTAAAGCACGAATAGACGACGACTTTTTCGCCCTGATCGATGATTCCCTGCACAAATTCAACAGTGTTCTTTGCTTTGGCGATGGCGATCTTCTTCCGGGCCGGCGCCAAGCGGCCGAGCAGCTCGAAGTCGGATGCCTTCTCCGCGTCACCATTCTCGGCAGTGGGGGCCCGGCGGTTTTCTCGCCGCTGGATCAACTTCTTGAGAAGCGCTCGAACATCTTTGCGCCAGTTCGTCTCGGCCACTTCGACGCTCATCCAGGTGCGCACCTTGTCTGGCAGGTCTAGGACATCTTCCTTGCGTCTGCGCAACATCGTGCCGTGCAGCTGCACGGTCAGCTCTTCGATATTGCTGGCGCCGTCTGCCACCCAGCCGTAGTCGTTTTGAAAAGCGTCACAGTAGCGCTTGGCAAACGCCAGGAAGCTGCGGCCCAGCGGGTGATCCGCCAGCTGCAATAAAGGAAACAGATCGCGTGGCCGGTTCGTCATCGGTGTGCCGGTCAAACAGTGGACGACGGGTTCCTCGATCGCCGGCTCGAGAAGCTTCTTGGCCGCCCGGCTTCGTTGGCTCTTGTAGTTTTTCAAATAGTGTGCTTCGTCAAATACAAACCCCTGAGGCCCGAGCTGCTGGAGTGCTTCCAAGTGTTTCTTGAGGATGTCGTAGTTAATGACAGCCCAACCCAAAAACCCTGCTGCCGGCACCTGGGTCTTGCCGCCGACGATGACGACGGCCGTTTGCTCGCCCAAGACCAGTTGAATTTCGCGCAGCCAGTTACGTTTGACGGATGCCGGGCAGACTACCAGGTAGGGAACCCTGTGGTCTCGCCTGTACCATGGCCAAGATCGACTGGCGCGTCTTTCCCAACCCCATGTCATCGGCCAGGATTGCCCGTTGCCGGGCCAACAGAAAAGCGATGCCGGTGATCTGATGTGTGTATAGACCTTCTGCAAGTCGGAGCGCAGACTCGGCGTCTGCGGGCGAGTAGTCGCTCGATGGAGGAAGGGACGACAAAGCCACGGGTGATCGGACAAGTTGAGGGGAGCCCGGGTCAGCAACGTAGTAGGTACTGTCCGTGTGCTATAACCGACGAGGCGGACGGCACACGGAGTGTGCCTGCTACCTTTCACCGATTGTACGTTTCGGGAAGTGGGCCGTTCAATCCTCTATTTCTGGCCTTGCTTGACAGCTGACGGCAAGTCCTTGAGACTGGCACCGTTCCGTGAGGTGCCAGAAACCGGAGGCCATGCGATGAATTTTAGCTGGATTGGCTGCGCATACCGAAGAAGTATCTGCAAGGGCATTTTGTTGGTCCTCGTCGTCTCGACTCTGGTTGCGCCGGGCCGGGCGACCGCTGACGAACCCGAAGCGCGTCGACCGAACATTCTGTTTATCTACACGGACGACCATTCTTACCGCACCGTTGGCTGTTATCCCCAGGCCTTTCCTTGGGTGCGCACGCCGACGATTGATCGTCTGGCGAGCGAGGGCATGCGTTTCGAGTCGGCCTATATCGGGACCTGGTGTATGCCCTCGCGTGCTACGCTGTTGACCGGCCACCACCAGTTCGGTGTGGAATCGATGCGCATGGAAGGACTCTACCCGGGCAGCGTCTACGATCCGCAGCAATGTCCCTTCTGGCCCCAAGTCTTTCGAGAGCATGGGTACTACACGGGACAGATTGGCAAGTGGCACACCGGTGTCGATACAGGCTTTGGCCGTGACTGGGACCATCAGATCGTCTGGAACCGGCCGCAATATCCGGAGACCAGCCAGAACTACTACTACGACCAGCCTATCACCTACCAGGGTGGCGAGACCAAAGTGCTCAAGCGGTACTCGACCGACCAATACACCGATTGGGCCATCGACTTCATTCAAGAGAGGGCGCAGGAGAAAGACCGCCCCTGGTATCTCTGGCTCTGCTACGGTGCTGTCCACAGCCCCTTCACCCCCGCGGATCGTCACTTGAACGAGCTGGCGGGCATCGACGTGCCGACACCCGCGGACATCTTTCCACCACGGCCCGGGAAGCCCGACTGGGCGCAACTCATCGATACCTGGAGTAAGAGCGCCGATGGTACGCCCCTGCTGAATGATCGGTCGTTGGCATCTTGGGTCAGGCAGTACCATCAAGGAGTATTGGCGATTGATGAAGGCGTGAAACGCGTGTTGGAATCGCTCAGTGAGACCGAGCAGCGCGAAGACACGCTGATCGTCTTCACTTCTGACCAGGGATTTGCTTGGGGCCAGCACGGTTTTCGCCACAAACTTGCTGCCTACGATGCCAACATTCGCTCGCCGTTGATCGTCAGCTTCCCTGGTCGTGTGCCGCCTGGCAGTATTTGCCCGACACCCGTGGGCGGTGTCGACTTGGTGCCAACTATTTTCCGATTTGCCGGCATCGAGCTTCCCTGGGAAATGCACGGACACGACCTCTCTCCCCTGTTGGCGGATCCCCAGGCCGATTGGCCACACCCCGTGCTGCTTCCCTTCACCGGTCGGCGTTACGGCTCCGATACCGATGTCATCCCGACTGGCGAAGATCTATACCTGGCAGAGATCCCTTGGTATGTCATGCTGCGACAGGATAAGTACAAATACGTGCGAGCCTTGATCGCCAACGAGCTCGAAGAGCTCTACGATTTGCAGGCCGATCCCGACGAGCTGAACAACCTGGCGACCAGCCCACAGCACCGCACGACGCTCCACGAATTCCGGACGAATGCCGTCGCCGAGCTACGACGTACCGGTGCGGGCTTCGTCGATCAGCTGCCTCCAGTGCGCTCAAAGTAGCAGGCACTCAAAGTAGCAGGCACGCTCCGCGTGCCGTCCGCCCTTCGGCGGGTTACTGTCCCAGACCCTGGCGGGTGAGTTTTGAAGTTGCGCTTTTTGCTGCCTGGTGGCCGCCGAATCTGGAATTCTCCGGTCTTTTCGGAACCCGAAGCGTCAGCGAGGGGGAGTTGGTGTACCAACACAAGTGATTCCCTCGCTGACGCTTCGCGCTTACGATCGGGCCACAGGCGCAACTTCAAAGAGCGCGGGCCGCCTACAACGACGGCGATCAGCTAGAATTGGTGGGCATGTCCATTCTCGGTGCTCACATGTCGGTGGCTGGCGGTTTTTATAGGGCGGTTGAACGCGCCGCAGCAGAGAGTTGTGACTGCGTACAGGTCTTTACCACTCCGCCCCGCCAGTGGCCCAAGGGGCTCGCTGGAACGACCAGTTCCGCTGAAAACGCGAACCGCCTGCGCGCAAAGTCCATCTCGCCCGACGAGGTGGACCGGTTTCGACAGGCTCTGGCGGACTGTTCGATCACTCATCCGCTCTCGCACAGCTCGTACTTGATTAACTTGGCCAGCCCCGACCCAGCGCTGTGGAAGAAATCTCTCGAGGCGTTCGTGATCGAGCTACGTCGAGCCGACCAGTTGGGAATTCCTTACGTGGTGCTTCACCCCGGGGCGCACATGGGCGCCGGCGAAGAGGCCGGAATTCGCAAGGTTTGCCGAGCGCTCAATGAAGCTCACCGCCGCACGCGCGGAATCCGCAGCCAGTGTCTGTTGGAAACGACCGCCGGTCAGGGAACTTCCTTGGGCTGGCGCTTCGAGCAGCTGGCCGCCATCTTCGACGGTGTCCGCGATCCCGATCGACTTGGTCTCTGTTTTGACACTTGTCACGTTTTTGCGGCCGGTTATCCGCTGGCTACCGAACGTGAATACAGGCAGACCATGCGAAAGCTGGACCGGTTCGTCGGATTGGAGCGGGTGAAGGCGTTCCATTTGAACGATAGCCAGCGCGAGTTGGGGTCTCGTGTGGACCGACACGCGCACATCGGCCAAGGACATCTCGGGGCGCGGTCATTCCGGTTCCTCCTGAAAGACCGACGATTCCGCGCGGTTCCTATGTATCTTGAGACGCCTAAGGGCGAGGCAAACGGTAAGACCTGGGACAGTACCAATCTCTGTACGCTTCGCTCACTGATTGCCACCTAGGAGTTTATCGCTCCCTAAGCTTCCTATTTCAAACGGCTTAGTAGACATTCCGGGCAGTAGCCGCTCGCGAACTTTGCTTAGGTTCGCTAATGCGCCTGGGCACCGCTGAGCGATCCAGAGTATCGGAGGAAGCAAGTGGATTGCGCCCCCTGTTGATCGCCCGCGTTCGCCTCCGGCGGGTAGTAAGGAACGGATTCGTGAAAACTAACTCCCCGCTCGGACTGCGGTGCACCTCTCGCGCACAGCACCGCCGCACGATCATTCTTCTATTCGGTGTTGGACTGCTCTCGCTAGGTTGTGGCCGCACGCACTACCGCCGCCAGGCGGACGCCGAGGCCTACGCGATTGTCGAGCAGAAGTACACGGATCCTCGCTGGCACATCGACGACTATTCGATTGAGATCGACCCGCGCAGCCGGTACTTCGATCCGTACGATGTTGACAAGCCTCCGATGCCGGTAGACGATCCGGCCTCGCACACCTACATGCTCTGCGTGAACGGCATGAAGGGCTGGAAGAAATGGCACGACTTCGGTCAGCGGATGGAGCTCGAGAACCCGTCCTGGCGCGACGGTCTCACCGAAGTGGCACCGATGAACGAGCAGGGCGAGATCGTGTTGAACTTGGACTCCGCCCTAGCCTTGGCCTATGTTCACTCGCCGAGCTATCAAAACCAGCTCGAAACACTCTACCTGTCGGCGCTCGACGTCAGCACGGAGCGGTTTCGGTTGGACACGCAGTTCTTTGGCGGCATCGATTACGACTATCTCACCTCCGGAGACCGAACAACACCGGGGCTCACGTTTAATGGAACCGACTTCGTTTTCAACCCCTCGACACGGAACGGTGCCTTGGAGCGAAACCGTCTTACGCAGAGTGGCAGCGGGGCGACGGCAACCAACCTCCGCGCTGCAAGGCCGGTCGGAGTGCCGCTGTCGAACAGCTTGGCTGCGGGGCGCCGTTTTGCGACAGCTGGCGAGCTGCTGGTCGGATTCGCAAACTCCTTTGTGTGGGAGTTCACCGGCGGTGACGCGAACTTCACGACTTCATTCTTGAACTTCAGCCTGGTGCAGCCGCTATTGCGAGGTGCTGGTCGCGACATCGCCTTGGAGCAGTTGACGATTGTGGAACGAGGTCTGTTGGCCAACGTGCGGGCACTGACCCGCTACCGGCAGGGCTTTTACACGTCGATTGCGATCGGTGAATTGGGAGTAGCCGGTCCGTCCCGCCAGGGAGGTTTCTTTGGTGGCACGGGGCTGACCGGATTCACAGGGCAAGGTGCTGGGGGTCTCGGGGGTGTTGGTACGGCCACGGGTTTTGGCCGTGGTGGCTTTGGCGGCGCTGGCGGCGCTGGCGGCGGCGGCGTGGGTGCTGGTCTGGCCGGTGGCGGTGCGGGTCAAGTGGGTGGTTTCATTGGTTTGCTGCAGGCACTGCAGGAGATCCGCAATACGGAAGACAGCCTGGCGCTGCAGGTGCGCACGCTCAACCTGCTGGAGGCTTATCTAGACGCTGGCGTGATCGACCTTGTCCAAGTCGACGAATTTCGACAGAGCATCGAGACCGAGCGTGCTCTGCTGCTGCAGTCGACCAACGACCTGACGAACCAGTTGGAAAACTACAAGACCGGGACGTTGGGGCTGCCTCCTGACTTGCCGGTGACTTTGGACGATTCTCTGATTCAGCAGTTCCAGTTCATCGATCCCGCGGCGACGGACCTGCAAGACGAGATCAGCGCTCTGCAGGACGAGGTGGGTGCGTTGCCGGACGACACGGACTTGGCCGCTGTCACGCCGTTGTTCGACACAGCGCAGACGCATGTCGAGCAAGGCGCCGGTTTGTTGGATCAAATCGCCGTCGACCTGGATCAGATGGAAGACAAGTCGGCGACTCGCGAGAGTGCGATGAATCAGCAGGAGACAGAAGAGTATCGTCGTGACAAAGAGCAGCTTCACACCAGCCTGCAGGATTTGCGAGACACGTTCGCGGAGATGGGGCCAAGGCTGGCCGAGTTGCGCGACGGTCTATCAGACGCCAATCGTGACGATTCGATTGCCAACTTGGTGATTTGGATCAACGACCTCTATCGCCTGGTGCAGGTTTCGAACTTGATTCAAGCACGGGCGAGGCTGGAGTCGGTCGTGGTTCAGCCTACGAACCTGAGTTCCGAGGACGCTTTCCAAGTTGCCTTAGAGAATCGCTTGGACGTGATGAACAACCGGGCTGCCTTGGTGGACACCTGGCGGCTAATCGCCTTCAACGCCGACGCGCCTGCAGGCCAATCTGGATGTCGTGTTCAACGGGAACATGGGCACCACGCGGAACAACCCTTTCAGTTTCGACGGGTCGACCGGCGATCTTCGTGTGGGTCTCCAATTTGACGCTCCCTTCACACGGCTCTTGGAGCGGAACAACTTTCGCCAATCACTGATCGACTATCAAAGGGATCGGCGGCAGTTCATCCAGTCGCTCGATGTCCTCAACCTCACCTTGCGGCAGCAGCTGCGGCTGCAGCGTGAGCTGGAGTTGAACTTAGAAATCCAGCGCAAGGCGGTGGTGATTTCGATTCGTCGAGTCGACTTGACGCGCGAAGAGCTCAACGAGCCGGTCCCTCCGCCGGAGCCGGGGCAGCCGGCCGCTCAGTTCGGTCCAACGGCAGCCCGCAACCTGCTTGGTGCTCTCTCGGACTTGCGGACGACGCAGAACAACTTCATGAGTGTTTGGTTGAATCACTATGCCAATCGAATGCGGTTGCTGCGCGAGATGGGAATCATGGTCATCGACGAGGAGGGACGTTGGTTGGACGAGTCGATTCCGAACATGATCCCTTACTATGAGGGGAACGAAGGAGAGCCTCTGCCTCCTCCCCCGGTGCCCGTCGAGTACTACGATGTGGTCAACCTGACCGACACTCCCAATGAGCCGCTGGCGGCGGCCCCGCTGCCGGACGCCCCGCTGCCAGACGGCGTGATGCGGTAGCCAGAAGACGCGGCCGATCGGCAACAATCGGAGTCCCCGGCGCTTTAGCGGCGGGGATTGCCGTTTCTTGAGGGAAGACCGGCACAAAATTGTCGTTCGGACCCAAAGAATGTGTACCCCCTGTCGCCGTTTCCGGTACCGGTACTGGACGTTAGCAGGCTCGACTGGGGCCGGTCGCCATCGAAAAGGCGTGTTTGCGTATCCACTTCGCGTCAGTTCGGCGCGGCCGGCCACCAGTCGAGTTTGCCGTGAGGGTGTCAGTTCCGCTGCCTGGTAGAGGAACGTCTGTGTTACAATAGTCGAGTGAGCGGCACCCCCAGGAAGAGGGTGAATTCTACGTTCTTGTTCCAACCGAGGTCCAGTTTGATGGCAACCACAACCCAAGATGGCAACGTATCTTCGAGTTCTCCCGGCGGCACGGCGAGTGGGGTCCTCCGGGGAGGCACTATGATCGTGGCCCTCGTGGCGATACTTGCCCTGGCGGCCTACGGATCGACCAAGTTTATGGATTTCGGCCCTGACGAAACGGTGGCGGCCATGACGCACACTGTCCAGAAAGGCGACCTGCTGGTGACCGTGACCGAGGACGGCAACGTCGAGAGTGCCAGCAACCTAGATATCAAATGCAAGGTGGCCGGTGGCAGCTCGATTTTGTGGATCGTGGAGGACGGGAAAGAAGTCGACGAAGGAGAGAAGCTGGTCGAGCTGGACCAGTCGAAATTAGAAGACGAAATCAGCGCACAGACGATCACTTACGAAAAAGCCAGATCGGCGTCGATTCAGGCAGACAAGGACCATGCGGTCGCCGAGATCTCTGTCGAAGAGTACCTCGAGGGGACGTTCAAGAAGGAACAACAAGACGCGGCCGCTCAGATCACCATTGCCGAGGAGAACCTGCGAAGCGCCAAGAATGCCCTGGAACATTCCCAGCGCATGTTTCGGCGGGGATACATCAGTTCTCTCGAGCTGGAGAGTCAGCAGTTTGCGGTTCAAAGAGCCCAGTTGGAGTTGGATTCGGCGAATACCGCCAAAGATGTACTCGAGAAGTTTACCAAGGTCAAGACGCTCGAAGATCTGCGCAGTCAGGTTGAAACCGCCCAAGCCAAGATGGAGTCCGAAAAAGCGGCGTTGCGATTGGAAACGGATCGCTTGCAACGTCTGAAGGCCCAACTCAGTTTCTGTGTGATTACAGCGCCCCAAGCTGGCATGGTCGTCTATGCCAATGAGTCGCGCGGCCGATTCGGCAGCCAACAAGGTCCGCAGATCGAAGAAGGCGCCGCGGTGCGTGAGCGACAGAATATCTTGAAGCTGCCTGACCTCTCGGAGATGCAGGTCAAGGTGACTGTGCACGAAACCAAAGTCGACAGCCTCCAGCGAGGGATGCGAGCAGTCATCAAGATCCAAGATCAGGAGTATCAGGGCACGGTCACCTCGGTGGCCAACCAGCCGGAGCCAACATCGTTCTTCTCGGCCAGCGTCAAGGAGTACGCGACAACCGTCCGGATCGATGGCGAATCGACGGGGCTCAAGCCGGGCATGACGGCCGAGGTCGAGATTTTGATCGACCATCTCCAGGATGTGGTGACGTTGCCGGTGGCGGCAATCGTCGAGCAGCGCGGCAAATTCTACGCCTGGGTGCACAGTGCTGCGGGCCCAGAGCGCCGGCCGTTGGTGCTGGGCCTGAGCGACGACCGGTTTGTGGAAGTCAAGGACGGTGTTGCTGAGGGCGAAGAGGTGCTGATGAACCCCCGCGCGCTGGTTGCCGAAGCACGCGGTGGCGATGAAGTTGAGGAAGATGTCGACGTCGAGAATAAATTCGGAGCAGCTACCTCCGATGTTCCTGCCGCGGATGCCGGGGCAGAGGGCCCGGGTCGCCGTCGTGGAGCCGGCGGTCGAGGCGAAGGTGGTCGTGAAGGCGGCCGCGGCAACTGGGGAGGTGGCGGAGAAGGCGGTCGTGGCAACTGGGGTGGTGGCCGCGGCGGCGAAGGCGGAGCCCGAGGCGGTGGCCGGCAAGAAGGAGCGGGCGGCGGCCGTCCAGAGGGCGGGGGACGTCGTCGATTCAACCTGATGGACAACGACAAGGACGGCGACGGCAAAGTCAGCAAAGACGAAGTGCCCTCCGGATGGATGCGGGATCGGTTCGACTTCATGGACTCCGACGGCGACGGCTTCATCGACCAGAGTGAAATGGATGCCCTCCGCGCTCGCCGCGGCGGTGGCGGCGGCGGTGGTGGTGGCCGGGGTGGGTTCGGTGGACCCGGGGGAGGGAGACCCGAGTAACGCCGGACATTTCGCGCACGGCAACTCCAAAGCTGAACTAAGCTCCCGCGCTTGTATTGACACATCTGTTTAGACACATCGAGTCCTGAGTACTTGTCTTTCCCATGTTCAGCCGCCTGATCCAGACAATTCGCCTGGGCATTTTCAGCTTGCTACTGCACAAGCTGCGCTCCGGACTCGCCGTGCTGGGCATTCTCATCGGGATCATGGCGGTGATTTGGCTGGTCGCGATGGGCGAAGGGGTGAGCTACCAGGCGCAGCAGCAGATCAAGGATCTCGGTGCTAACAACATCATCGTCATCAGCGTCAAACCAGCTCAGGAGGGCTCGAACGCCGGGCGAGGGCTCTTCGTCGAGTACGGGCTGTTGCGCGACGACTACCGGCGGATCGTCTCCAACATTCCGGCGATCGAGCAGGCCGTCCCCATGCGGGAGATTAAGAAAGAAGTCCGCTGCCTCGATCGTACTGTCGAGGCGCGGATTGTCGGCTGCACGCCGGAGTACCTCGACCTCAACCACTTGACGATCGACCGCGGGCGCTTTCTGACCGATCGGGACGGGAGGCCGACGGACAACGTGGCTGTGTTGGGCGCCGAGACGGCGCAGCAGCTGTTCCCCTACCAGTCGCCTGTCGGCAGGACGATACAAGTTGATAGTGACTTCTATTCCATCGTGGGGGTCATGCAGTCACGCGATCCGACGGCAGCCATCGGCGGCAGCCTCGAGTCGCAGGACTATAACCTGGACGTCTACATCCCACTCGAGACGCTGAGACGGCGGATCGGTGACATGATCTTCACCAGCCGTTCCGGCAGCCGCGAGGGAGAAATCGTCCAGCTCAATCAGATCACGGTCAGCCTGGCCAGCTTGGAACGAGTTGACGAGACATCCGACATCATTCGCACGCTGATGGAGAAGTACCATCCAAACGGAGATTTCGGCGTCGTCGTCCCCAAAGAGCTGCTCAGACAGGCCGAATTGCTGCGGATGATGTTCAACGTGCTGTTGGTCTTGATCGCGGGTATCTCGTTGGTTGTGGGGCGGTATCGGCATCATGAACATCATGCTGGCGACAGTCACCGAGCGGACTCGAGAGATTGGCATTCGTCGCGCCTTGGGTGCGAAGCGCGCCGACATCATCCAGCAGTTCCTGGTTGAAGCCGTGGTGTTGACGGGTGTAGGCGGTGGGTTGGGCGTCGGTTTCGGTTTTCTCTGTGGGCCGGCAGTCGATTTCGTGCGCCGACGAGCGTTTGATATGTTTCCCACCGCGATGGCAGCTTTGCCGCCGACGATTATGGAGCTCCAGCCCAGGATCGCTCCCTGGTCGATCGTCGCTTCTTTGGCGATTTCCATTGGGGTCGGCGTGCTGTTTGGGATCTACCCTGCATATCGTGCCGCCTACATGGATCCCATTGAAGCTCTGCGGCACGAGTAAAGCCGTTCGCGCTCCGACAAAGTAGTAGGCACGCTCCGCGTGGCCGCAACCCGCGGACGGCACACGGAGTGTGCCTGCTACTAACAAGCGGACGGCACGCGGAGCGTGCCTGCTACTTTGCCCCTCGGCGCCTTTCCTCAGCGGGAATCGTGCGCCCGTGAGGGTCCAGATCGGGGGTCTCTAGTTCGTCCGCCAGGCGAGCGCGCAGTGCCGGGTCCAGATAGTGTTCCACCTGCGCCGCGGTCTGGTGCAGATGGTCCTCCGGCAGCTCGAAGTGTTTCGCCATGTAGCTTTCCCAGAGGCGGTGCGCCCGGACCAGCTTTTCAGCTTGCAGGCGACCAGAGTCGGTCAAGCGGTAGCCGTCGGGGGTGGGAATGATGGCACCTGCCCATGCCAAACGTCTCAGCGCGAGGCGCGTCAACAGGCGGCCGGCCGTGGGCGACGCCACCGAGATCGGTGCCGCTCGATCGGACTGCTCCTCCGCTCGGTACAGCAATCCCAACACATCTTCCGCCGCGATCCTGAGCCCCAAACGGGTTTGATGGACGAGTCGGCTAAGCACTCCATACTTGGGGCCAAGTAGCATGGCTGTGGCAAACAGCAGACCGCTGGCTACCGCGATCATTCCTGCCACGCTGGCATCGCTGACATTGGTCCAGCCAACACGGGAAAAGATGATCGGAGGCAGGGTGATCGCCATGGCGTGTCCCAAGACTGCGGAGAGTGCCGCGAAGCAGAGGCTCAAACGGAGCATCGTGGAGAGTCGATCGGTGAGCAGATGAGCGGTCGCTGGGGGCACAATCAACATAGCGATGACTAAGATACTCCCGACGGTCTCGAAAGCCGATACGAGTGTCGCGGCTGTGACCGCCATCAGCCCGTAGTGCATCGACTGGGAGTTGATGCCGAGCGTTGTTGCCAGTGCACCGTCGAAGGCACTAATCCGTAGTTCCTTGAAGAACAAGGTGACCAGCAGCAGGTTCACAAGGAGCACAATCAAATTGCTGACCGCAGCCCGCGGAATGTTGGTGCCGGCCACAGTGTCCATCACGACGGTCTCGATCGTGCCATACAGCACGCAGTCGGGATCTAGGTGAATGCTGTCCGCCGCGACCCGGATTAACAGCAGACCAGCGGCGAACAGAGTCGTAAAGACGACTCCCAGCGACGCGCTGGCTTCGACTTTGCCAATCTTCTGCACCGTTTCAGTAAGTGCCGCGGACAGCACTCCGATGATCAGCGCACCGGCGAACATCACGCTGTGCCGCGAAACATCGTAGGCCTCCTCTGAGAGCCAGCCGGCGCTGCGGAACCAGTGCGCCAGCAAGAACGCGATCACCACCCCGGGCAACGTCGTGTGACTCAGCGCATCGCCCATCATGCTCTGCCGGCGCACCAGCAAGAAAACACCGGGGACGGCACACGCCATGGCAGCCAGTGCCGCGGTGGCGACGGTCCAGCTGTCAAGCTCGTTCCAACCAGAGAGAATATCTAACGCTTCGCGGATCATCGGTCCTGTCTACGAAAGAGAATCGGCAACCGGTGAAATCTCGTGTGGGCTGGCGGGCAGCGCCGCCCGCGGGCGATGTTCTTCCAACAGACGTTCCAACTCGGCGGTGACCTCGGGGCCCAGTTGGTGTTCAATGTCGTCGGCATCCCGATCAACGTGGCTTGGTGCGATCTCCGCATATTCGATCAAGTAGAGTTCCCAGAGACGGTGGTTGCGAACGAGACGAATTGCTTCGGCGGCGCCGGCGTCTGTGAGCCGATAGGCGCCGGTACTCTCTCGAACAGCCAGTCCGTCCCGCTGGGCGGCTGCCAGCCAGCGTCGGAGCTCCGCGGGCCGCCAGGCCCGCGCCCCCAACAGCCGCTGCGGTTGGACTACGTGACGGACCAGCACCTCCGGCGTATTGACCTGTTCGTGCTCGGCTTCGAGATGCTCAAAGAAAGCACGCAGCAAATGGTCGCGGCCGACGCTGGCTTGCAGGCGGCGTTGGCGCCAGAGGCGGATGAAGAGCCCCCGCTGTCTCCCGCAGAACATACTGAATGTGAACAGCAGCGAGCCCGACAGGACGATCACGGCTCCCGCGGCCAACCGCGGAAAAAGGGCACTGGCCAGGACGCCCAACAGTGCCGCCAAGCCGCCTAGCCCAGCCGCGATCGCCGTCATGCGCATCAAGCGATCCGTCCAAAAGCGAGCGGCAGCCGCGGGAATGACCAACAAGGCGACCGCGAGGAGCATACCCACGCTCTGCAGGGCGATCACCGTCACGCCGGTTACCAGAGACATCAGTGTCAGGTCGAGGACAACCACGGGCCAACCTTGAGAACCAGCAAATCGCTCGTCGAAACTCAGCAGTGCGAATTCCTTGAACAAGAAGCTGAATACGATCACGATCACGGTAGACGCCGCAGCGATTAGCTGCACATCGCGGGCAACCATCGAGGCGGCCTTGCCGAAAATGAACTGCTCTAGTCCGGCCGCGTTGCCGGTCGGCAGCCTTTGTACGACGGTGATTAGGGCGATGCCCAGCCCAAAAAAAACGCTGAGCACGATTGCCAGCGCCGCGTCCTCCTTGATCCGGGAGTACCGCAGTATCAGCACCGTGCAGGTAACTCCCAGTAAGCCGGAGCCGAGCGCTCCGCACAACAACGCAGGCAGTGACCGGCCGCTTCCCGGTGAGAGGGCTTCGAGCACCAAGTAGGCGGTTGCGATGCCCGGCAGAGAGGCATGGCCGATCACGTCTCCGATCAATGACCGTCTTCTCAATAGCATGAACACGCCGACCATCGCCGCTGCCACGCCCAGCAGCAGCGTGCCCAGCGCCACGATCCGGGTGTTGTAATCGCGCAGCGTCACCACGCGTACCACTTGAGACCAAGCCGGCCACTGAAGGCGAACGTCCGCTAGAGATCGATGTGAAGGTGCCTGGCCTGGCCTGCCGGGCTCTGCGCGGACGTCAGTCGCCGGCAACAAGACCACGGCGCATGAACCAGCGACCAGCAGGAGCATGCTGTGGTAGGCGTGCCTTGGACTGCCGCCCATTCGTCTCCAGCAGCACCTACCAGGTCGTTGTTTTTGTACGGCTGTCACGTCTAGGGGCTGTCTTTGCCAATTGGATGGCTCACCGGCTCACTTCGTCACCTTGGCTGCCGAGCGTCATACGGTGGCCGACTTGGTCCAACAACGCCAGTTTGCCGCCATAGGTTTTGCGCAGGTTCTCATGGGTGAAGACATCTTGCGTAGGGCCCGCTGCAACCAATCGCATGTTGAGCAGCAGCACATGGTCGAAGTACTCGGCGACTGTTTGCAGATCATGGTGTACGACCAGCGCCGTCTTACCCTGAGATCGTAGCTCGCGCAGCAGCACGACAATCGCTCGTTCCGTGGCGGCGTCTACCCCCGAGAAGGGCTCGTCCATCAGATAGAGATCGGCTTCTTGCACCAAGGCACGAGCCAGGAAAACACGCTGTTGTTGCCCTCCCGAAAGCTGGCTGATCTGCCGTTGCACGTAGTCTGCCATGCCGACTCGGTCCAGCGCTTCGATAGCTTTGAGCCGGTATTTCCTCGTCACCGGGCGGCACCAACCAATCTTGCGGTACAGCCCCATGGCCACGACTTCTAGAGCACTGATAGGAAAGTCCCAGTCGACGCTCTCCCGTTGGGGGACGTAGCCCACGAGGCCCCGCTGCTGCCGATACGGCTTACCAAAGATAGTGACACGCCCAGATGCTTTGGGGATCAGATCCAAGGCCGCATTGATCAGCGTGCTCTTGCCGGCCCCATTGGGACCCACGATCGCCACCAGCTCACCGCGGGGTGCATTGTAGTCGATGTCCCAAATCACCGGCCTGCGATGGTAGGCAACGGTCATGTCGTGAATCGACAGCGGACAGCTCGAGGGGTGTTCGCTGTCGTGTGAGGGCAAGCGGGGCATGGTGGTTCCATCAGGGACTTAGTTTGTCTTGCCAGCCTCTGGCGGGCGCGTCCCCACCCAAGGCGCGTGTGATCACCGTTGCATTGTGGTCGATCATCCCGATGTAGGTCCCTTCGTAAGAACCAGGGGGGCCCATCGCATCGGAGTAGAGCTCGCCACCGGTCTCTACCTGCCAACCTCTGTGCGCCGCTCCTTCGATGATCGCTTCGATGTTCTTGGACGAGACACTCGACTCGACGAAGATCGCGGTGATCTTGTGATTCACGATAAAGTCGACCAGGCGGTTGATGTCGTCGACGGCGGCCGCCGACTCGGTGCTCAGCCCCTGCACCGAGCGAACTTCGATGCCGTATGCCCGACCAAAGTAGCCGAATGCGTCATGTGCGGTGATCAGCACACGCTGGTCCGCCGGTATGGTCTGGATCGACTGCCGTACGTACTGCTCCAGCGACTGGAGCTGCTCGCGGTAACGTTCGGCGTTCGCCTGGTAGACGGCGGCGCTGCTGGGATCGTAAGTCCCCAGAGTTTCCGCGACGAACGCCACACACTCGCTCCACGCGCTGACGTCCATCCAGACATGCGGGTCGAAGTGCCCTTCGAACTCAGGGGGTTCCCGCAGATAGGCTTTATCAACACCTGCAGTGACCGCGTAGACCGGCCGTTTTTCTTTCGACATCTTCGAGAATAGATCGGTCATCTTTCCTTCCAGCATCAACCCGGAGTAAAAGATGACGTCCGCCTTGGTCAGCCAATCGATGTCTGAGCGACCGGGTTTGTGCATGTGAGGGTCGACCCCAGTTCCCATCAAGCCGACAACGTTGGCCCGGTCCCCTGCTACCTGGTCGACAATGTCCGTCACCATGCCGCAGGTGGTGACAATGGTGTATTTACCGGTCGGTGCGTTGCCCGCTGCGTTGCCCGGCGCTGTCGCGCGGCCACCGTTGCAACCGCTGAGTCCTGCCAGACAGCAGGCCAGCCACGCCATTCGCACGGAGTGGTCCATAGGTTCTGCATCTCCAAGCTAACAGTTTGCGTTTCCCGCGTAGTCAATTACAGGCTACGATTTTGACTTATCGAAAACACATTTTAGATCATATAAAACCTGAAGAAAAGCCCGATGTTTTCGCCGGACGGCCGGGTTAGCCCGGATTATTCATGAAGATCGTGGCGAGAGGTTGTAAGTACGTTCGTGGCAAGGAAGGCGAGCAATTCTCCCGCAGGCGTATTGAAGCAATACGTCGAGGGAGAATTGTGAAGCATGACGAAGCCACGGATGGACTTACGACCTCGCAGCAGATCGCTCATGAATAATTCGGGTTAGAGGGAATGCTGTCCGGGTTGGGGGTCCGGGGAGCTGTGACGCCTTGCGGGCATTTTCGCTTGCCGTGTGGCGGGACCGGCCGATAGCAGATCCGGCACGGACCGGTGGGGTGGAAGGTGAATTGTCGTGAGGCGGGCGGTTTTTGACTACTATTCGGTGCGCCGATAGTATAGGGCTGGGTTTGGCGCAGGGCACGGCTCGGCCTCGACGGCGACCGTTTGTCCAGCGGAGGGTCGTTCTCCACGAGAGGGAGCGTCGATGTGCCATGGGTGTGACGTACTTTAAACGGTATCGGATGGAGATCGATCTCCGGCGACCGTTTTTCGAGCCACCCGGGCTCCCTGCCGGCTACGCCTTGACTCCTTGGCACGAGGCACTGTTGGAGGCGCACGCTGAGGCGAAGTATCGCAGTTTCTGTATCGAGATCGACGCCAACGTCTTCCCCTGTTTGGGTGAACGGGAGGGGTGCCAACGTTTGATGCGTGAGATCACTCGACGCGAGGGATTTCTTTCCAGCGCCACATGGCTGTTGCAGCACACCAACGACCAAGGAGAGGTTGATCACTGCGGTACTGTTCAGGGAGTGCGCGACGGCGAACGATACGGGGCGATTCAGAACTTGGGAATCGAGCCTGGGCATCGGGGTCGTGGGTTGGGCACCGCCCTGCTCCACCAATCGCTGTGTGGATTCCGAAGTGCTGGTCTTCCCAGAGCTTACTTGGAAGTGACAGCTCAGAACGTGGGCGCAGTGCGGCTTTATCAGCGGCTGGGATTCCACTGTGTCAAGACGGTATACAAAGCCGCCGACGTCGCGTACGCTTAATCAGCCCGGGGGCAGAGGCGGGTGAGGCTGCTCTCAGCTTGGCTTGCCAAGGGGCTGCGGTGCGCTAGCGTCAATCTCGATGTCTCAATGATGGGCAATCTCTTGGACAAAGATCAAATCAAAACGCACGAACTCTCGAACGGGCTGGCGTTGGTGGCTCAGTCGATGCCGTGGCTGGAGTCTGCTGCGTTTTCACTGTTAGTTCCAGCCGGAAGTTCACTCGATCCCGCCGAGCAGTTGGGATTGGGCAACTTCGTGTGCGAGATGGTCCAGCGCGGTTGCGGTGCGCGTGATAGCCGTCAGTTTGTTGAGGATTTGGAGCTACTGGGTGCCGATACAGCAGCCTCGGTGTCGAATGCGCACATGAGTTTCAGTGGCGCGATGCCGGCCGAGAGCCTATTTGAAGTGCTGGCGATCTACGCCGACGTGGTCAGGGCGCCGCGGTTGCCGGCCGAGCAACTGGAAGACAGCCGGCTGGTGTGCCTGCAGGAGATCCGTTCGGCTGAAGACGACCTAGCGCAGCGCGCGATGATTGAATTACGCCGCCGTCACTATGGGGACCCCTACGGGCGAGCTGGCCACGGCACGGCGGACGCGGTTCAGCAAATCGGCCTCTCGGACGTACGCCGCCATTGGGAATCCCATTTTCAGCCTTCGGGTTCGATCCTCAGCGTGGCTGGCGGAATTCGCTGGGCGGAACTGCGGGACGAGGTGGAACGTTGCTTTGCAGATTGGCAGCCGATCGCGCCGCCGCCGCTGACCGAAACCCCGGGTCCCGGCAGCTACGGGCACATCCCGCATGAGTCGAGCCAGACGCACATCGCGGTGGCTTATCCGAGTGTTCCGTACTCCGATGAAGAGTATTTTCAGGCTCGGGGAGCGGTTGGTGTGCTGAGTGACGGCATGAGCTCGCGGTTGTTCACGGAGGTTCGGGAGAAGCGCGGTCTATGCTACACCGTTCAAGCCACCTGTCATTCGCTGCGCGACCGGGGCAGCGTGATTTGCTATGCGGGTACCACGACAGAGCGGGCGCAAGAGACGCTGGATGTTCTGGTCGCCGAGCTCAGGGACTTGAAGAACGGCGTTGGGGCCGACGAGCTGGACCGTTTGAAGGCCCGTATCAAGAGTGCGCTGATCATGCAGCAGGAGTCGAGCACTTCGCGGAGCAGCGCGATTGCTGCGGACTGGTACTTCCTGGAACGCGTCCGAACGTTGGAAGAGATCGGCGCCATCCTCGATCGGCTAACTTGCGACAGCATCAACCGCTACTTGGCCGGACATCCACCCACCGAGTTTACTGTGGTGACTTTAGGCGAGCAGGAATTGGAGATGCCTAGTGGAGTTTCGTGAGCACGTCTTGTCGAATGGGCTGCAAGTAGTGGCGGAGTGCAATCCATCCGCTTACTCGACCGCCATCGCCTTCTTAGTCAACACCGGATCGCGCGACGAGTCGGCTGAGAACTGGGGCGTTAGCCATTTCTTGGAGCACATGGCCTTTAAAGGGACTAGCCTGCGTTCAGCGGAGGACGTGAACCGCGAGCTGGATGAGCTGGGATCGCATTCCAACGCATTTACAAGTGAGGAAAACACCGTCTACTATGCCGCCGTGTTGCCCGAACTTTCGGATCGTGCCTTGGAGCTGCTGAGTGACATCATGCGGCCCTCGCTCCGCCAAGCCGACTTTGACATAGAAAAACAGGTGATCCTTGAAGAGATTGCCAAATACGAAGATCAACCTCCCTACGGTGCCCACGAGAAGTGCATGGCGATTCACTTTGGCGAGCATCCCCTGGGTCGTAGCGTGCTGGGCACGACCCAGACTGTGGGCGGACTGAAACGCGGGCAGATGCAAGCCTACTTTGACGAGCGCTACAGTCCTGGCAACATCGTGCTCGCCGCCGCAGGCAACGTCGAATTCGATCGATTCGTGCAGCAGGCGGAACGGTACTGCGGAGAGTGGAAATACTTGCCAGTGTCGCGCGACACCTCCGCCGCAGCGGGACACGGGGGATTGAGCGTTATCGAGAGACCATCCGCGATCCAACAGTACATTGTGCAAACAAGCGACAGCCCAGCAGTTGAGGACGACGACCGCTACGTTGCCCGCCTGCTGGCGACAATCGTAGGGGACGATAGCGGGAGTCGCTTTTTCTGGGAGTTGGTTGACACAGGAATCGCAGAGTATGCGTCTGTGGGAGCCTATGAGTTTCACGGCGGTGGAATCCTCATGATGTTTCTCTGTTGCGCCCCGGAGGAGGCCGAAGAGAGCTTGCAGCGAATCGAGGCGATCGAACGCGAAGTGGAACGAGACGGAGTAACGGAAGACGAGCTCGAGCGTGCGAAGAGCAAAGTCGGTTCGCAGATTATTCTGCAAAGTGAACGGCCGACCAATCGGCTTTTCTCTGTGGGCGGCAACTGGTTGCAGCGCCGCGAATACCTGACGGTTCGCGAGACGGTGAACGCCTATCAAGCGGTGACACGCGACGACATCGCCGCCTATCTCCGTCGCTTTCCACTATCTCGCAAGACGACTGTAGCGGTGGGGCCGCTCAGCCATTTGCAGTTGCCTTGAATTGCAAATAAGCCGGCAAATGGGCAACTGCTGCCCATCCCGGATGACCGGTATCTCCCCGCTTAAGCCGACCGCACGGGACCGAAAGCGCCGCTCTCCGGATCTCTTAGCTCGCGGCCTACCGATTGCCGGTTCGATACCTAATACGTTGCTAGCCCGGATTATTCATGAAGATCGTCGCGAGAGGCTGTAAGTACGTTCGTGGCAAGGAAGGCGAGCAATTCTTCCGCAGGCGTATTGAAGCAATACGTCGAGGGAGAATTGTGAAGCATGACGAAGCCACGGATGGACTTACGACTTCGTAGCAGATCGCTCATGAATAATTCTGGCTAGGCCTTCTTTGCACTGCAGATTCGACACGAGGACCTTTGCGATGACACGGGCATCTTACCTCTCCCTGATCTTGGCGGTGGCCTTTTTCGGCGACGTCCGCGCAGGAATTCACAACACGCTGATGAGGCGGCTGGGATACGGTTGGAGCGACGGCTATCATGCGCCCCGTTACTCGCCCTACGGCTGCCAGCGCCCTTCACTACACGGGTGGAGTGCCGGCTTTGTAGTTCCCACTGGCTGGCACACAGCTCCTGTCGGGCTGCCGAGAAACACGATGTTGCCTCCTGCCCAGTCCAACCTGCTTCAGCGCCCGCCATCTGGTCCTCGTAAGCCAATTGCGTATGATACGATGTGGCCGGACCCCGTTCTGACGATCCCTGGTGGGGACTCGGCCGCTTCAATAAACGCGAACCCGCCGACCAACTTGATTCCGGCCGCGACCGGACGAAAATGGCCCGGACTGCTGCCGTGGAGATCAGGAGTGAATCGCTAATGGAACGAACCCTCGTCTTGCTCAAGCCCGACTGTGTCCAGCGGCGGTTAATCGGCCGCATCATGACTCGACTCGAGGACAAGGGGCTCAACCTGGTTGCCATCAAGATGATCCAGGTCACACCGGATCTGGCGAGGCAGCACTACGCCGAGCACGTCGACAAACCGTTCTATCCAGGACTGGAGAAGTTCATCACCGGTGCCCCGGTGGTGGCGATGGTCGTCGTTGGGTTGGAAGCGATCCGCGTGGTCCGCGACTTGCTCGGCGCGACAAGTGGTCTGAAAGCGACGGCCGGCACGATTCGGGGTGACTTTAGCAGCAGTCGCCAAATGAACTTGGTGCATGCCTCAGACGGTCCCAAGGCTGCTGATCGAGAGATCCAGCTCTACTTTTCAGCCGACGAGATCTGCGACTACGAGCCGACACTGACGCCTTGGATGAAGGCGGCCGACGAGTAGGTGAGTCGCATGCCCTCCTTCGCCCAGCGATTAGCCGATTCGGTCAGAAGCAAGAGAACGCCTACTCTCGTCGGCCTAGATCCCCGCTACTCTGCGATCCCTGCAGGGCTGAAACAGGGGATCGATGCCGCCGATCATCGTCAAGTGGCCGGCGTATTCAGGGCATTCTGCTGCGGTGTCATTGACGTGGTCGCGTCACTGGTTCCAGCGGTCAAGCCGCAGGCAGCTTTCTTCGAGCAACTGGGCCCGGCTGGCATGCAGGCGCTTTGGGAGGTGATCGAGTACGCCCGTCGCAAGCAGCTGATCGTGATCCTGGACGGTAAGCGGAACGACATCGGTTCAACCGCGGCCGGCTACGCGGCTGCCTACTTGGGGCCGGACAGTGCCTGGCGCGCCGACGCGCTGACGGTCAGCCCGTACCTGGGCAGTGACAGCCTCACGCCGTTTGTCGAGGTGGCCGTCCGCGACGACGCTGGGATTTTTGTGTTGGTGAAGACGTCCAATCCGGGCGGCGGGTTGTTTCAAGATTTGACAGCAGACGGCGAGCCCATCTACGAGCACGTCGCTCGGCATCTTCAGCAACTCGCGGCGCCTGCGGGCGCGTCGGGAGGATATGGTCCGGTGGGCGCGGTTGTTGGGGCGACGTACCCCGATCAGCTGAGCGCATTGCGGGCCATTATGCCTGGTTGCTGGTTTCTGGTACCGGGTTTTGGTGCTCAGGGTGGCGCGGCAAAAGACGTGGCGGGCGGCTTCGACGAGCAAGGTCTGGGTGCGATCGTCAACAATTCACGCGCTCTGATCTTCGCCCACGCTCGCCCAGAGTTCCAAGAGCGATACGGTAGTTCGCGTTGGCAGGATGCAGTGCACGTAGCTACGCAGCTCATGATCGAGCAGCTGCGCAGCGAGACCCCCGCCGGGCGGCTGGTGTGATGTTGAGGCCGGCCGAGTGGTCTGCCGGGCTCCACGCCAAGATAGGGTGAATGCCTGATGGACATCGATCAAGTTCACTTGGCCGCGAGGAGGTTGCGGGGTGTTGGGCACCGCACACCCGTTGTCACCTGCGAGACCCTCGACCGGTTGGCGGAGCGGCGACTCTTTTTCAAGTGCGAGTTGTTTCAGAAAGTCGGGGCCTTCAAGTTTCGTGGAGCCTACAACGCAGTTTGCGCACTGGACGAGACGACCGCTGCTCGCGGCGTGGTGACGCACAGTTCCGGCAACCATGCTCAGGCGCTGGCCCTGGCCGCGCGGATGCGCGGCATCACGGCGCACATTGTAATGCCGCGTACGGCACCAGCGGTCAAACGGCGAGCCGTCGCGGGGTATGGCGGGAAGATCATCGAGTGTGAGCCAACCTTGGAAGCGCGCGAGCAGACCGCCGCCGCCGTGCTGGAAGAGACCGGCGCCACGCTCATTCCACCCTACGATGATCCGCAGATCATCGCCGGCCAGGGCACCGTGGCTCTTGAGCTGCTGGAGCAGCAGCCCGATCTGGACGCGGTGATCGCACCCATCGGCGGCGGAGGATTGGTGAGTGGAATCTGTGTCGCCGTCGCTGCGATCAAGCCGTCGCTGAAGATCTTTGCTGCTGAACCTGCAGGAGCGGATGACGCCTATCGCTCGCTGCAGGCTGGGCGTCTGATCCTGCCGACCGAGTCGAAGACTCTTGCCGACGGATTACTGACCGGGCTGGGCCAACTGACGTGGCCGATTGTGCGAGACCATCTAGAGTGCGTCATCCGCGTAGACGATGAACAGATCTTGCAGGCAATGCAACTGCTCTGGGAGCGGGCGAAGCTGATTGTGGAGCCGAGCGGGGCGGTTGCCTTGGCCGCCGTGCTGTCAGACGAGTTCAGGGCTCTCGACCAACCCAGGCAGGTGGGCATTGTGTTGAGCGGCGGCAATGTCGATGTGGGAGGCGTGTTCTCGAGCGACACCTTGCTCGCACTGCAGAGCGCTCGCTAACGTCGGTGGCGCGCCGCGTCATCGACCGTTGGGCGGGATAGCTGTGTTGCGATTCGAACCGTCCTCTACCGAAACCGGATGCTAACGCATTCCGGCTGATCAGTGTGACCGTGCAACATCAGCCGCTGGGCGTTAGCCCACGGTTCTTGACCCGTACAAACATGAGATTGAATCCAGTTCGACGGAGACTTGTATGGCGGTCGGCAACCGGGTAGGTGTAAAATGAGATGTTTCTGCTCCCCACCCGTTAACTCCGGTAAAAATGGTGCCCAACGATGAGCAGCAAGCTGAACCGCCGTCGATTCCTGAGCGCCGCAGCCGCCACCGGGCTGACGGTCGGCAGAGCTCGATCGCTGTACCCACAGGAAAAGAACAGACACCGGGTGGAGCGTCCGGGAGTTGGGGTGATCGGCCTACGTTACCAAGGCTCGGTCGACGCCCACAAGGCGGCCCACCACGGCGACATCGTTGCGGTTTGCGACGTAGATCAACATGTCCGTGACCAGGCCAAGGCCTCTTTCGGTAGTACGCCGTTCGCCTATGAGGACTATCGCGACTTGCTGGCCCGGAAGGAGGTTGACGTCGTCGTGATCGGGACACCCGATCACTGGCACGTCAAGATGGCGGTCGATGCCTTGCGGGCGGGCAAGGATGTCTATGTCGAGAAGCCGCTGACGCTGACGGTGGATGAAGGCAAGTTGCTACGGAGCGTGGTGGCCAAGACGGGCGGCGTCTTGCAGGTCGGTTCGTGGCAGCGGAGCGATGCCCGGTTTCGCCGAGCCGTGGAGATGGTTCGCCATGGTCGGATCGGCAACCTCCGTAAGGTCGACGTTGTGCTGGGACGAAACAAAGTCGGCGGCCCCTTTCAGCAGAGACCGGTGCCGGGACACTTCAACTGGGAGCTATGGCAGGGGCAGACACCGGCCACCCCCTATCTGGAAGAACGAAGTCACTACACATTCCGCTGGTGGCATGAGTATTCTGGCGGCCAAATGACCGATTGGGGAGCCCATCATCTTGACATCGCTCAATGGGCCATTGACTCTCTCCCCGTCACGATCGAAGGTCAAGCAGTTTATCCGCAGGTGACCGATGGCTACAACGTGGCGACTAATTTCACCGCATCCTACACCTACCAGAACGGCGTTACGATGTCGGTTTCAGATACGGGCCGCAACGGGATCATGTTTACCGGTGATCGGGGTCGTATCTTCGTGAACCGAGCGCGGCTTTCGGGGAAACCGGTGGAAGATCTGGCGACGAATCCTCTGCCACGAGAGAGTTTTGACATCTACGATCATGATAATCTCGAGCGGCCAGAACGAGCCGGGAAGTTGGACGCGATCGTCAACCACATGGGGAATTTCTTCGACTGTGTTCAGTCGCGGAGTGCTCCAATTTCGGATGTCGAGAGCCAGCATCGGAGCGTTACGACCTGTCATCTGGGAAATATCGCCATGCGCCTAGGCCGCCAGCTGACGTGGGATCCGCAAGCCGAACAATTTGTTGGGGACAGCGCGGCAAATCGAATGTTGTCGCGTGAACAGCGGAGTGGTTTTGAGGTCGTTTGAGGCATGAGATACTAACCCGAATCATTCATGAGCGATCTACTGCGAGGACGCAAGTGCTTCCGTGGACTGCGTCAGGCGGCACGATTCTTCCTCAACGTATGCTACGAATACGCCTGCGGAAGAATCGCTTGCCTTCCCTTGCCACGAAAACACTTACGCCCTCTCGCTACGATCTTCATGAATAATCCGGGCTAATAGTCAAGGTCCTCGCGCCCAACGGCCTTCGGCCACCTTCTCCCCGGGAGGCTGTGCAGCTCTTGAGTTAGTGCGTGATTTCGTCTTTCGTCACTCTCCCCCCCGGGGAGAGTCGGCCCGAAGGGCCGGAGAGGGGGGGGCGCGCCTCGAGGCGATCACTCCCGGGCAGCCCTCCCCGGACGCTATCGCGTCCGACCCTCCCGCGCGCGGGAGGGTGAAGCCGATGTCCGCTTCACAGCACCCAACCGTCGCGGTACTCGCGGCGCAAGAATCGCTCGGCTTGCGGGACACTGGGGATCGTCAAGCTCTGTGGATTCCAGTCGATGCGCTGTCCGCAGCGGTGAGCTACATTGCCGAGCAGGACCGTTTCGGTCAGCGCTCCGGCATAGTCAAAGTTGCAGGTTGT
>CBDCWT010000074.1:0-349493 GCA_965223305.1 Pirellulaceae bacterium
CGAACAGCAAGATGGAAAGTACGCCAGCGATCATCGAAATCACGCACAGCGACTGCAGCCACATCGCAACCACCTCCAGTCTCAGCTGGTGGAATCTCGCCCGTATGCTCATCCTTTTTCTAGGTCCAAGCCTCCAGATCGCAAGGCTCAAAAATCGAAAAGACTGCTGTCAGCGCGCATCAAAGTAGCAGGCTCACTCCGTGAGCCGTCCGCACAGCAGCAAGCGAGCTGTCAAATTCACCGCGATGGGACGAGGTCGAGTTTGAGTTTGATAGTAGTGGTATCCACCTGAGCCGGATCAAGGTCGAGGGGATGACGTTTTTTGGGGATGACACGCGCTGAACACCCTGTCAAAATGCCGCAAGTGAACTTCTTTACCACTCCCACGGATGGGTCGAAACCGTGCCAGCAAGTCTAGCAATCAGTCTTTGCGTCCTCGCTTCCATGGCGGTCTCTTCTTTCACGCCGACACGAATTCAGGACGATCTTGGTCAAGCACCCGTTGCGAACGCCGCAACCGGCGTCACCAGCCGATTGGGAGATTCTGGCCCCGGTCTTACGGAGGCTGTCATTTCCGCGACGAGAGAAACTGCATTTTTCTGACGCCACTCGCTGGCGTGAGCTCTCACGTCGTCGCCAGGAATGGCTCGAGCAGAGACGGAGGGAGGGACGCGTCGTTCCGCGACCAGACACTGTCCGACGACTTGGATTGTTCGACCGCTTCCTACCACACAGACACGAGTCAGACCACAAGGCTCCGTGAGCCGTCCGCACAGAAGCAAGTGTGGAGCCGTGCGGAGTCGGACGTAACTTCAAAGCGCAGGTGCGCTCCGTTGCCATCCGCGCTTGCCTGCGGAGTTCGCTCGGACCGACCTCCCGCGAGCCAAGCCTTGCGAGCGAACTCCTCCGGGGCGCGGTTAGACGGGGCGCCTCCATTTCGACTCGTGTTGTGTCGGCGAAATCTGTCTGAGACCGTTCGACATCAGTGCTCCGCGCCACGAACCAGGTGGCGCTGAGAGACGCTGTCCTAGCGCTAGATCGTCCACTCTCTGTCCAAGCCGTGATGGGTCACCTGAATTCGTGGCCGGGCCTCGTCCTCGACAAGTCGGAAAACCAAGGACGTTTGCTCGCTGTTGACGCTGGTGCTGTTCGCTGTCAATGAAGTTGCAACGAGCTTCATCAAGGCACCGTTTATCCGGTAGAGCTCCAACCGCCAAGGGTCCCGGTCCACAATCAGCAGTTCTCGCGATTTGACGTCTGCGTAAAAGGCAAGTTTGTCTCGAGTCTGGTCGCCCGGGCTGACGATTTCGATGGCGAAATCCGGGCCTCCAAGCCAAAACGCATTGTGGTTCACTGCCTCCGTGTGGTTTAGGAAAACCGCAACATCCGGTACCCGGTAGTTCTCCTGCCAGCCCTCGACTCGATTGCTGACATTGACACCTGGCCGGACTTGACCCAGGGCGTGATCGGTAATGACCTCATCCAGCACTCGCGTCAAACGCCCCACAAGCATCTGGTGTTCGTCATCCGGCATCGGTGGCATGATGTAGATTCCCTCCCAAACTTCATCGTACCGATCACCACCACGCGCGGCTCTCTGGTGGTGTAACTTTCTTTCTGTAAAAGCACAGAGGGATTCCGGCGGTAGCGTAGCGAAGCCGGAACGCCTCTGGTAGGTCCGCTTGAAAAGCGTGGGCCAATGTTGATCCTCTTTTCGCAAGTCATCACTCAAGCGAAAGGAGACCCACATGACCCACGAAGATCAATCTACCCGTTTCGAGGAGCTTCTCCAACTATTGAGCGAGCATGGTTTCGACGGTATGGCTCAAGCGATTGAGATCCTGATGAACGAGGCGATGAAGCTGGAGCGCTCAGATGCGCTTGGCGCGATGCCGTATCAGCGCAGCGAGTCGCGGCGCGGTTATTCCAACGGCTTCAAGCCGAAGACAGTGAACAGCCGCCTTGGCCGTCTGAGCTTGAACGTTCCTCAGACACGGGACGTGGAGTTTTATCCATCAGCGCTGGAACGCGGCGAACGCAGTGAACGGGCTCTGAAATTGGCGGTCGCCGAGATGTATGTCCAAGGTGTGTCAACCAGGAAAGTGGCGGAGATCACTCAAGAATTGTGTGGCCTAGACGTGAGCAGCAGCCAGGTGAGCCGAGCGGCTGAGCTACTCGATCAGGAACTCCAGGCATGGCGTGAACGCCCCTTAGGCACGGTTCCGTACGTCATCCTGGATGCGCGGTACGAGAAAGTCCGTCACGGTGGCAGCGTGCGTGACTGCGCCGTCCTGGTCGCGATAGGCATCCTCGAGAATGGCCGACGTAGCGTGCTCGGCGTGAGTGTTTCCTTGTCTGAAGCTGAGGTTCATTGGCGCGAGTTCTTGAAAAGCCTGATCGATCGAGGCCTCCACGGTATTCAATTGATCGTGTCAGACGACCACTCTGGTTTGAAGCAAGCACGTAAAGCGTGCTTCCCCGGAATCGCCTGGCAACGTTGCCAATTTCACTTGATGCAGAATGCAGTGCACTACGTTCCCAAAGTCGCCATGCGAACCGAAGTCATGCAAGACTTGCGCAGCGTGTTCAATGCCCCGGACCGCCATGAAGCGGACCGGCTGCTCGCGCAACTGCGCAACAAGTATGAAAGCACTGCGCCCGATCTCACAGCATGGATGGAAACTAACGTACCCGAAGGCCTGACGGTCTTCGAGCTGCCACCAAGTCATTGGCGTCGGTTGCGGACCACGAACGTGCTGGAGAGATTGAATCAAGAGATCAAACGACGAACACGCGTCGCGACGTTGTTCCCGAACGAAGCGTCGTTACTGCGTCTCGTCAGTGCGGTCCTCAGTGAGACCAGCGAAGATTGGGAGACCGGCAAGATCTATCTCACGATGCAAACTAGCGTATTAGAAAACGGAACACAGAGAAAGGCTAGCGGGGGTCCAGGGGGGCGGCAATGAGCCCCCCGGTCTGCGTGAACGAAAAAGAAACTGGCGGCGAAGCCGCACCGAACCACTGAGAAGAAGATCAACAGAATTTACAGAACGAAGCTTGCTCGGCCGGCTCTCTCCGCCAGGATTCGCTCCTCTAGAATCGGGTCTCGGATCATCGTCGCCATCAGCTATCCTCCGGGACTCTTTTGTGGCCGACGGGAGCATCCCCGGCAGGACTCGAACCTGCAACCTATGGATTAGAAGTCCATTGCTCTATCCAATTGAGCTACGGGGACCTGTGTCCTCCTGTGGCTGCTGCAACCTATCCAACAACCAGTAGCAATCATAACCCGAAGCGGCAGCGGAGGGGAGTTGAGCCCCAGTTGTAGAAATTGGGTGGGGGCCTCGCCGAGTGCTACAGATGAAATCCGCAGGGGCAACTGGAGAGGGAAAGAACGTGCAACGGCGCTATCAGTCTCGGTTTTGGCTGCGAGCGATTCCATCACCAAATCGTCTGCACTGGATACTGCGCGAAAATCGGATCATTGGTCGCCAGTGTCATGCCGTGGCAATTCGCTTGAGCGACAAGCAGGCGATCAAACGGATCGCGATGGATCATCGGCAGCAGATGAACTTGGCAAACCTCTGGCTCGTCAATGACTAAGAGATCAAAGCCTGCCTGAGATCGTTGGGTGGACAGATACCGATTCGGAGGTTGTGGAAGGCGCAGCTTGCCTAGTCCGTACTTGATGGAGGCTTCCCAAGACGACACCACGCTGACGAAGACATGATTCGTGGCGCGAAGCACCGCTTGCCGGACGGTTGCGGACAGATTTGGATCGTCCGTGATCGCCCAGAGGAAGGCATGCGTGTCCAACAGTATCTTCACGAATCTCCTTCGAACGCGCGCAGCATCTCCTCGGGCAACGGCTCAAAGAACTCCGGGCCGACTCTGAACTCCCCTTGGGCCAGCCCCACAGTTCGCGGCGTGGAATGTTCCACTGGAAGCAGGCGAATCTCGGCGATCGGACGATTTCGCCGACACAACACGATCCTGTCCTCCGGCCCCAGCTCCTCAAGATGCCGTGATAGGTGTGTTTTCGCATCATGAATGTTCAAATGAACTTCATTCATAACTAAATATTAAACCAATAACTGAACTAAGTCAATCCTTGAGATCGACTTCACTTGTGTTCTTGTCGATCTCGTTGGCGACATCAGCGGCGTCTAGCTCGGAGCCACGGAAAGCGTCTGCGAAGAATGCAGCACGAAAAAAACGTGCTGCAGAGAACTTTTGGTCCTTCAACATGAACCAGACGTTCTTGTCGTGGTAGTGAGAGAAGACAAGTAACAAGACCACTGAACGCTTAGACTTGAGATGCTTTTCTTGGATTTGTCGAATAGAGGTTAGGACTTCGTTCGCAGGCTTTATGTTATAGACACCACTCTTCCTCGCCTTGTAGTCGTGAATTGCGAAACGAGAGAACAGTAGATCGCGGTGTTGTGCTGTGTCGTGTCGGTACAGGATTGCAGCAACAAGTAGCTTGATTGGCTCGCGTTTATCTTTGGAAAAAGCGCGAAGCGTGCGCAACTCATGTTCTCCCAGGTCTCGGCCCAATAGTGCAGCCAGCGCATTCAGATCGCGGACCATCACCGTCTCTTTGGTCTCTTGGGTGAAGCCCGTGGTCCATCCCCCGAACGCCGCCACAGCACAAATCACTGTCGGCTTCCATTGTCCTACAAACATCGTGGTAATCTCCTGGTTCCGAGGTTTCGAGAAAGAAGTCGGCCGCCGAGAGAAGCCCCACTTCAACACTTTGCCCGCAGATTGTCAACGGCGGCGTACCGCTCTGATGTGCCGTCATCTTCCTCCCAGAGTTCCATGAGTTCGGTTGGTTCGCTGCGTATCGATCAATGACGGACAGTGCCGTTTCGATGAGGTCCTCTGGCAGTGATTGAGCGTGAGTTCATCGCTGTGTGACCAAGTCACCGAACAACTCTGGACGGCGCGTGCGGAGTGTGTAGTTGGGATGGCTGCGGGCGATCGATAGTCGCTTGGCGGTGAGGTCGTCGACAATCATCTCGTCGCAGATTTTTTCCAGCTGGGCGTGCTTCTGCACATTTCCCAACGGATCGATGATCATCGCGCCACCGGGATGATGGGGCTGGTTGTAATGCTCGCGAGGCAGCGAGTCGACATACCCCGCGCGGCCCGCTTGGTCGGCGAAGACACAGTAGCACGCGTTTTCCCGCGCCCGCATGCGATAGCAGCTGGTAAAGAAGTCGAACACCTTCTCGCGGGCCCGAGTTGCCGATTCCGGTGAGTCATCCCAGCGGCCTTCGCGGGCCGCGTGTGGCATCAGAATCACATCGGCACCCTTGAGCGCCACCAGTCGATCGACCTCCGGAAACTGGTTGTCGTAACAGATCACCATGCCAACCTTGCATTTACCTAGATCAAAGACGCGCACCTCGCGGCCGCCCTTATAGAAAAAAGTCTCGTCACGCGAGAGGTGCAGTTTTCGTTGAGAACCCAGATAGCCCTGCGGACCAACCAACACCTGTGTGTTGTAGACGATGTCGTTTTCCTTTTCGCTCAATCCTGCTGAGATGACGACTCCAAACCGACTGGCGATCTCCAGCAGCCGCTGCGTCGCCGGGCCGTCCGGCACGGGCTCGGCCAGCTCCCAAGTATTGGGAGTACAATGCCCGTGAACGACTAGTTCGGGAAAGAGTATCAACTCGACGCCCTCCCCCGCCGCCTGCTCTGTGAACCGTTCGATTCGCTCCAGCACATGTTGCCGCTTCTCGAACTCGCTGTTCATACTCACGGCAGCTACACGAATGTCTTGCATGATCGTCTTCGGTTGGCGTTGTGAAGGGAAAACCTGCCCGGATTCTCGCGCACCACTTTCGCCCGGTCAAGCTCGGCCCACTCTGGCAACACCGAGCGCGGTGCTTCGTGTTGCCGGAACTGCGCGGCGGTTACGTCGTGTGAGATGATTAAAGATCTTGTCCGCCGCTTGTTCCGGCCCACCTAGCTACTGTATCGAGGCGAGATCGTCGTGTGGACACGGGGCGCTTGTGGCGGCTCGGCAGGAGCCTCGCCCTCCCGGACTTCTTGATGGTGGCTGCACGGTTCGACTAGAGTGCTTTTGTGTTGCCGGAAGTGCGCGGCGGTTATGTCGTGTGAGATGATCAAAGATCTTGTCCGCCGCTTGTTCCGGCCCACCTAGCTACTGTATCGAGGCGAGATCGTCGTGTGGACACGGGGCGCTTGTGGCGGCTCGGCAGGAGCCTCGCCCTCCCGGACTTCTTGATGGTGGCTGCACGGTTCGACTAGAGTGCTTTTGTGTTGCCGGAACTGCGCGGTGGTTACGTCGTGTGAGATGATTAAAGATCTTGTCCGCCGCTTGTTCCGGCCCACCTAGCTACTGTATCGAGGCGAGATCATCGTGTGGACATGGAGCGCTTGCGGCGGCTCGGCAGGAGCCTCGCCCTCCCGGACTTCTTGATGGTGGCTGCACGGTTCGACTAGAGCTTGGCTTCGCCCAGCAACTTCCGCAAAGCGGTGATCGCGATCTCGCCAAACTGGCGCGGCGGGACTTGCCAAACTTGCGGGTTCATCAGCTCGACGGAAACGTACCCGCCATAATCGATCGCGCGCAGCCGCTCGATGACCGGATTCAGGTGGATCTCGCCGTCGCCAGGCAGGATTCGATCCGCATCGCTGGCGAACTCCCGCGGTATATCCGCGATGTCGCAGATCTGGACGTGAAATAGATTTGCCTGCTGGAGGTAGCCCAGGTCTTGCGGCTTGCTTGGCCCGACATGGTAGTGAAACAGATCGAGGCACAGTCCCAAGTGCGGACTGGCGACTTCGTCGACCAGGGCCGCGGCTGTCTGTAAGTTGTTGCCGATCGCAGCGTCGCCTTGAAACTCGAGTGCCGCCCGAACCTGATGCCGTCCGGCCAGCTGGGCCGCTTCGACCAATGACTTTTGCACACGTTCGACGTCGATCTGTTGCAGAGGGCCGCGCACGTCACAGGCGACCACGATCGTCTGCACACCAAGTTGGCTGCAGAGATCCAGTCGCCGGGCGAAGAGCTGCCAGGCCTGTTTTCGTGCCTCCCCCTGGCTCACCAGGAGGCCGCCCTGAAAACTGGCCACCGGCATCTCGACACCGTGCCGCTCCAGCAGAGCGAGCAAGTCCGCTACTGAATGGTTGTGCAAGTACTGTTCAATCTTGGTTAGCCAGCCTTCGATGGCCTCACAGTGACCGGCCGAGTATTCCTCGACGTCGACCTCAAAGGGCGAATTCAGCGAGCAGATCTGACTCAACGCCGGTTTCATACGCGATCGACCTACGGGATGGAACAAAAGTGGCGAGGAACAAAGTGGCAGGCACGCTCTGTGTGGAAGAACAGTCCTCTAAGGTAGTCGGCACAACTCCGTGTGCTGTAACGGTCGGGCTTCCTTCAAATGGCGGACGGCACGCGGAGCGTGCCTGCTACTAAAATCGCGGACGGCACACGGAGTGTGCCTGCTACTTTGCTGACGAAATCGGCTTCAGCCGTGCCACTGCTGGTGCCGATATAACAGATACAACGATACCGGGAGGGCGGAATGGGTGCATTCCATTCCGTTTCAGGATAGAGGTCATAGCATGACGACGGAGCGACGTGCTATGGCCTTTTTTTTGCGCGCACAGCAAACAATGTAGCCGAATCGGCGCGAGTTTGGGAGAATCTCCACTTGAGGGAGTCGTTTCCGGTGTTCAGGCCCGCGCAGCTGTGAGAAGTCACGATGGCAGTCGAAGTCTTGCTACGCAAGCACACTCGCCGCGAGTTTCGCCAACGGATGAATTCGGGGGAGCTGAAAGCTTGCATCATTCCCGTGGCGGCCATCGAACAACACCTCGAGCACCTCGAGATGGAGCACGATTGGCGAAGCGTCATGGAAGTCGCGGTGAGGACGGCCGAGCGGCTGCGCCCCACGACGCTCGTCGCCGAAGGGCTGATGTGCGGCATCAGCGAGCATCACATGAGACACCCAGGGACGTTGTCGCTAACTCCGGCTACGTTTCTGTCGGTCCTGCACGACATGGTTGACAGTATGGTCCGAGCAGGATTTCGCAATCTGGTCGTCCTTAACGGCCACGGTGGAAATGTGGCCCCCTGCCGTGCAACTTGGGATCAGTTTCTCCGCCGCTTTCAAATCAACCTGCACTTCATCTCGTACTGGGATGTCTACACGTTGGACGATGCCCAGCTGCTGGAAAGCGGCCAGCGGCTACCGCAGGACCTTCCCGGCCACGCCCAAGAGTTTGAGACGTCTTTTGCACTGAGCGCCTTTCCCGAAAATGTGCGGACCGATATGTGGACCGATCAACCGGATCCCACGCCGGCCATGGCGACGCCGGAGAAAGGAGCGGAGTTCATCGAGCGCGCCGTTGAGCGGCTGGTGCAGTTCCTGCAAGGCATGATAGATGGTGAACGTGTCGCCGAAGTCCCGCCGTTTCACCCGTAACCCAACTCTAAAGTAGTAGGCACACTCCGTGTGCCGTAACCACAGAGCGGACGGCACACGGAGTGTGCCTGCTACCTTGAATGCAAGAGATGACCGACATGAGCGCGCAGTCGTCTGACTTGTACCCTAGTTCGGTTCGTGCCACCGGGCGGACGGCACGCGGAGCGTGCCTGCTACTTTGACTGCAGTGCACTAGGTGCCGAACTCGGGGCGTCTTTGGCCCAGCTGGGTTTGCAGCCGTTGGACGATGCTGCTGTGCATCTGGCTGACTCGACTCTCGCTTAAATCGAGTGTCGCGCCGATTTCCTTCATCGTCAGCTCTTCGTAGTAGTAGAGGATGATGATCAGACGCTCGTTGCGGTTGAGGCCTTTCGTGACCAATCGCATGAGGTCGTTCTTTTGAACTCGGCGGGTGGGGTCTTCACCTTTCTTGTCTTCGAGAATGTCAATCTCACGAACGTCTTTATAGCTGTCGGTTTCGTACCATTTCTTATTGAGGCTGATGAGATTGACTGCGTTGGCCTCCAGCATCATTTTTTCCAACTCTTGGACGCTGATCCCCAGCTGTTCCGCCAGCTCGATCTCGGTGGGATGGCGTCCCAGCCTTGTCTCGAGGGTTTTGGCGGCTTCGCCCAACTTGCTGGCCTTGGAACGCACCAGACGAGGTACCCAGTCCATCGACCGCAGCTCGTCGAGCATGGCGCCTCGAATGCGGGGAACGCAGTAGGTCTCGAACTTGACACCACGAGACAGATCGAAAGCGTCGATGGCATCCATCAGGCCAAATACACCGGCGGAGACCAGGTCGTCCAGCTCGACGCCTTCAGGTAGGCGAGCCCAAATGCGTTCGCCGTTATACCGCACAAGCGGCATGTATCGTTCGATGAGCCGATTACGGAGATCCTTGCGGGTCGGGTTCGCCTTGTAGAGATTCCAGACTTCCAGAATCTCCTCGTCAATCTTGCTGGGCGTCTTGGCGACGCGCGTAACAACCGCTTTGGAAGTGGGCGCCAAAGTTGTGGCCATACAATCCTCCGTGAATGCTCTGACCAAGTACAGGCGAGTTATTCAGCGATACACACTGAACCCGCCTGATGCGGGTGGTGGGATCACTTTGTTGACTGGCAACTTACTCAAATCCAGGCGGCAGATCCGTTCCGTGGCTGACCGCTGCTGGCGAGCACCTTGGTGGCGATAGTCGTGAATTGAAAGGAAGAAAGGCGTAAGCAACTTAGTTGGTTTCTTGATCGACTTGGGCCGCTGGCGAACGCCCCTCGTGAGCGAACCTGGCACGAATCGAGTCCATAACGACCATGTCGGCGATCTGCCCGGCCACAAACCCAAGTCCGGCGAATCCGAACAAACAAATCATGGCCAGTTGAAGCGTCTCGGTGGGACTTCCACCGTCGATGAGGCTGCGGGTCAGCACGGTCAAAAAGGCGACCGGTCCCAGCACACCAGCGTATGTGCGCCCCATAAGACGACTCCGTTTGGCCCGCAAATCTGTGGAATCCGCTCCAGCTTAACACTTCACTAGAGGGCAAGCCCGCGTCAATATCGGCATGACGTTGTCGTATGCTTGAGGCGAAATGTTTCCTCCCGTTAACGGAATCGTTCATGGAGCTGTCTGCGATCGTGCAAGTCCTTGGCCAAGAGGTCCGGTTTTCACGTGTCACACGGCCCGTGGAGCGGCGGGGTAGGTGGCGATGCGATGCCAACTCTGCCTCGCTGACGCTTCGGGTTACGAAATTCAATCAGATTGCTGGTTGTCTTCTTTCACGCAGCGTGGCGAGAGGTGTTGGGTTGGAGGTTGGGTTTCTGCAGCAGTGCCGCGGCCAGCTGCTCTACAATACGAGTAGCCGAGCTGTGTGGCGCCGCCACAACGAACGGAGCCGCCCTGGCGGCAGCTCGAGCTACCTCTGGGTCGCTGGGCACGGCAGCCACGAGTTCCACATGGTATCCCAAGAACCGCTGGCATGCCTGATCGACTCGGTGATGAACTTCGTCGCCGTCCGTCGCTGCCTGACACTGGTTCACGACCAGCTGCAGGCGGAGCGCACCCAGGTCGCCCACCGATGTCTTAACACGGGCGTACGTGTCCATCACCGCCTGCGTATCCGCCGTCGTGACCAAGAGTATCTGGTCAGCAGCTTGACAGCACAGTTTGAGAAACGCATCGCTGACACCGCCAGCATCCAAGACCACCACCTCGGCGTGCCTGCCCAGGGTGCGCAGTTGCCGGAGCAGCCGTCGCTGGGCTGCCTCGGACCACTCGCCTTCGCTACCCGGGGCGAACAGTCCGGGCACAACCTGAATGCCCGCCGGGCCTCGCTGGAGTACCTCATGGATGTCGCGGCGAGCTACTAAGACATCGACAACTCCTTGGTGGTCAGACAGGCCGCATAGCTTAGCAACATCCGACTGATGCAGATCCGCGTCCACGACGACCACCCGCGCCCCGTGTTCGGCGAGCGCCACCGAGAGATTCACGGCGATCGTCGTCACCCCGACCGCCTCTTTTTGCCTGCCGTGGCCACAACGAGCCGGGGAGCCGGCCCAGCCGCGGCGACTCGCTCACGCGCCGATTGCAGTACGAGCTTACGCAGTTCTGAAGCTTGATCGATCATGATTTGAATCAGTTCGTTGGAGGGACAGTCAGGATGCGATTTCCCTTCCCAGCATGAACCGTGCTAACTGGCGGCGGTCTGCGGCGGCGATGTCGTCAGGGACATTCTGGCCGTTCGTTACGTAGCTCAGCGGCAGGCGTCGTTCCTTCAAAACGGGCAGCAGATTTCCCAGGCCCGTCGCCTCGTCGAGCTTCGTCAGCACCAGCGATGTCACCCCAACTTCGCTGAACCGCTCGGCCGTCCTGCACATGCTCGACGCGCTCGCCACGCCGCTCAACACCAAGTAGACCTCCTCCGGTTGGGCCTCCGCTAACAGGGATTTCAGCTCCTGGATGCGGACCTCGTCTCGAGGACTGCGGCCGGCCGTATCGACGAAGATCAGTTCCAGGTTCGAGAGCCGAGAGACGGCGGCTCGCATCTGGCGCGGCGTCGAGACGACTTCCATAGGTAGGTCAATGATGTCGGCATAGGTTCTCAACTGGTCGACGGCAGCCATCCGGTACGTGTCCACTGTGATCAACCCGACCCGCTGTCGCAGCTTCAGATGATGGTTCGCTGCGAGCTTGGCAATCGTAGTTGTCTTGCCGACGCCGGTCGGACCAACCAACGCCACGATCTTCCGCTCGCCGGGTCTTACGTCCAGCGGCCCGACGCACGAAATCTGGTCCTCGACCAGGCGGATCAAACGTGCCTTGAGCAACACGGGATCGGCCAATTCGTCGCCACTCACGCCCTCACGCAGCCGTTCGATCAGCTCGCGAGTCACCTCCTCACTGACCTCGGCATCGATTAAATCTGCGTACAGCTGGAACAGTGTTTCCGGTAAGTCGTGTTGGCGGTCGCGTTGGTCTGCCGACTTGCGACAGAGGTCTTCGACCATCGAGTGCAGGTCTTCGATTTGCGCCTTCAAATCCTCGCGAAATTTGGCGCGGTAATCGTCTCGATGCGCTGCCGGAGGGTGAGTCTCGTCTCGTAGGTCAGCGGCCGATTCTGATGGCCCCGCAAAGCGGCTCGGCACGTTGACGGTCGCGGAGGCCGTTACCTCGACCTGGCGGCGGCCAGTCAGCCATCGCAGCATTCCCGACTGGACTTCTCGAGTGTGGAGCACTGCGGCGTCTGGGCCCAGGTCGCTGCGAACCAACTGCAGAGCCTCCTGCAGCGATCCTGCTCGATAAGATCGTAGTTCCATCGCGAATTCCTCTGTCACCGCTCCAACTTCTCCCGCGCAGGCTCCGCCTCGCCTGGTGAGAACCCCGCTCGACGACGTTTTGTCCAAGTTTGTCTTGTTCCGGCATGCGCCGGGTCATCTGGGACGGCAGTTTTCGACTGTCCTTCGGCTCGGCAGGAGCCTCGCCCTCCCGTGTTGGGCCCTCCCGTGTTTGGTCCCACCGTGTTTGGTCCCACCGTGTTTGGTCCCACCGTGTTTGGTCCCACCGTGTTTCGCGCTCCCGTTTTTGCGGACGGCTCGGCTACGAGCCAGGTACCGCGTCCATCACAATCCCCAATGACTCGATCCTTGTGTCGCGAGTGATCTCGTTGTAGCTCAACACCACGAGCTTCGGCAGTTGTGCTGCGGTCAGCTGTTTCAGGCCAGGGCGGATCTGCGGGCTGACCAACACGATCGGCCGCTGTCCGGGACGCAGCTTGGATTCCAGTTCCGTGGCGATTAGACGACAGGTCGCTTCGATTGCGGGGGGCGACATTCGGACAAACAAGCCTCGCTCGGTATGCTCGATGCCAGCGGTAACACGATCTTCCAGCGCCGGATCGAGGGTCAAGACATGCAACGAGTTCTCGTCATCCCGATACTGAGTGCAGATCGTCCTGGCCAGGCGGTGACGAACGTATTCGGTCAGCCAGACCGGGTCCTTGGTGCGGGAGGCGTAGTCGCCGAGTGTCTCTAAGATCAGGCCGAGTTGGCGAATGGAAACCTGCTCCCGTAAGAGCATCTGCAGCACCTGCTGGACCTCGCCGAGCTTCATCTGGTTGGGGATCAACTCTTCCACAACGGCTGGGGAAGCTTTCTTTAGTTCGTCGATCAGTCGCTTGGTGGCATCTCGTGTGAGCAGCTCATCGGCGTGCTGGCGAACCACTTCCTTGAGGTGCGTGGCCAACACGGCGGTGGGGTCGACAGGTGTGTAGCCCAACATTTCGGCACGGTCCCGAATGCCGGGGTCGATCCAAACCGCGGGTTGTTGGAAGGCGGGGTCGCGCGTCTCTTCGCCCGGTATCCTGCCGCTTGTTACCGGCGATTCCATAGCCAACAGTCGATCGGGGTGTACGTCTCCGGAGGCGATGTTGTTGTTAGCAATCTTGATGCGATAGTGCCGCTCGCCCAATCGCATGTTGTCTCGAATTCGCACCTTCGGCAGCACGATGCCCATCTCAGCGGCAACCGCCTGGCGAACGCTAGTAATTCGCGGCAGCAGGTCGCCTCCTCGGCTGGGATCGGCCAGGCGGATCAACCCCACGCCGATCTCCATCTCCATGGGGTCGATTGCCAAATAGTCTTCGATCCGCTCCTCCGGTTTGGCCTGCTCTTCAGCCTGCCGACGAGACTCTTCGTCGGCCCGCTTGGTTTGCTCGTCCTGCGCGCGATGCAACATCAGGGCCAGTCCGATACACCCTCCGCCGATCGTGAGCAAGGGAACCATCGGCAGGCTGGTAAATACCAGGATGCCGAGAAAACCGCCCGCAACCAGCAGCGCTTGAGGCCGTGAAAACAGCTGTTCCAGGAACTGCACCGGCAGGTCGGATTGTTGTGTGCTGCGGGTTACCAACAGGCCTGCCGCCAGGGAAATCAACAGCGCCGGGACCTGGCTAACCAGTCCATCACCAATCGTCAGCATGGTGAACAGTGCGCCCGCCTCGGTTAGATCCAGGCCCAACTCGAAAACGCCGATGATCAAGCCGCCTACGATGTTGATCAGTGTAATGACAATGCCAGCAATGGCGTCGCCGCGCACGAACTTGCTGGCACCGTCCATCGCTCCGTAGAAGTCAGCCTGCTGGGTGATTTCGGTCCGCCGCCGCTGAGCTTCATGCTCATCGATCACACCGGCGTTCAGGTCAGCATCGATCGCCATTTGCCGCCCAGGCATCCCATCCAGAGCAAACCGCGCGGCAACTTCGCTGATGCGAGTGGCACCCTTGGTGATCACCACGAACTGGATGACCACAATAATGATGAAGATGATGAGCCCCACCACGAAGCTCTGTCCCGCCACGAATTCCCCGAAACTCCGGATCACCTGCCCAGCCGCCAACATGCCATCGTCGCCGGCGCCTGTCAGGATCAACCGAGTGGATGCCACGTTTAGCACGAGCCGTACCAGGGTTGTGGCCAGCAGTAGCGAGGGGAAAATGTTGAACTCGAGCGGTGAACGAACGTAGATCGTGGTCAGCAGAACGATGACCGCGACGGTAACGTTCGCCGACAATAGCACATCCATCAGCGGTGCCGGCAGCGGTACCAGCAGTACCAGCACGCTGGTGATAATTCCAACGGGCAGAATGAGATCTTGCCAGCGGGCTAAACGGTTCATCCTGAGGCGTTTATCGCTGATCTAGAGGTGGTTCAGTGGAACGCTCTTACGGACGCAAGAGCTATCGAGAAGAGGTCGCGGAGAGTAATGAAACGGTTAGAACCTGTCCAGGTCGGTTCGCACGCCCGCGCAGGGTGACAACAACGAGGTCGTACGCCTTTACGTTAGTGCGTAATGCGGGAGGGTGAGGTGGGAAACCGTGGGCTAACGCCCAGCGGCTGATTTGGAGCGTAGCCGAACTCGCCAGAGTTTGGTGGATTGCATGAAGCTTTCTAAATCAGTGTGTGCTTTGTCTTTCTTCACTCTCCCCTCAGGGGAGAGTCGGCCCGAAGGGCCGGAGAGGGAGGGCACGCGAGGGGCGATTACTCCCGGGCAGCCCTCCCCGGACGCTATCGCGTCCGACCCTCCCGCGCGCGGGAGGGTAGAAGTAGGCGGAGATTACAGGCGTCTCATCTTCCTAAGTGAGTGTCGTGCTTGCTCGCATGGCTACGGCACACGGAGTGTGCCGACTACGTTGCTGGCACGCTTCGCGTGCAACTGCCTACTAGCGGGCCCTCCCCGGACGCTATCGCGTCCGACCCTCCCGCGCGCGGGAGGGTGAGGTGGGAAACCCGTGGGCTAACGCCCAGCGGCTGATTTGGACCGTAGCCGAACTCGCCAGAGTTTGGTGGATTGCATGAAGCTTTCTAAATCAGTGTGTGCTTTGTCTTTCTTCACTCTCCCCTCAGGGGAGAGTCGGCCCGAAGGGCCGGAGCGGGAGGGCACGCGAGGGGCGATTACTCCCGGGCAGCCCTCCCCGGACGCTATCGCGTCCGACCCTCCCGCGCGCGGGAGGGTGAGGTGGGAAACCCGTGGGCTAACGCCCAGCGGCTGATTTGGAGCGTAGCTGAACTCGCCAGAATTTGGTGGACTGCATGAAGCGAGTGGTGATGCATGAAGTGCTGGCGCGCCCCCGAGGGGGAGATCTTTGCATCGCTAGCGGGCGGTCCAGCCGCCATCAACGGTTACTAGGCTGCCGGTCATGTAGCTGGCGGCGTTGCTGGCCAAGAGGATCGCGGCGCCCTGAATCTCCTCCAGCTGTCCCCAGCGTTCCAGCGCGACGGCACCCACGATGAACTTCTTGGTCTGCTCTTCCTCCGCGATGGGAATGTTCATCGGAGTCAGGAAGGGACCTGGGCAGATCGCGTTGCATGTGATCCCGAAAGGGGCGAGTTCGAGCCCCAAGGCTCGCGTCATTTGGACGACCGCGCCCTTGCTGCTGGCATACGGCGTGCGGTTGGACAGTCCGACGACCCCCAAGGTGCTTGCCATGTTGATAATACGTCCGTAGCCGGCTTTTTTCATCTGAGGAATCACCGCGCGCGATGTCAACCAAACGCCGTCCACGTTAACGCGCTCGACCTCTTTGAAACTGCTCGTAATCCAACTCATCGATCGCGCCGCGGATATTCACTCCCGCATTGTTCACTAAGATGTCGATCCGGCCGAACTCGTCCACCGCGCGAGCTGCTACTCGCTCGGCGTCGGTCGCCGAGGTCACATCCGCTTGAATGCCGACCGCGCGTTGCCCGAAATCTTTGGCGATCTGTGCTGCCGCTGCTGCAGCCTCTTCCTCGTGGCGGCTGGTCAACAGCAAATCCGCACCAGCCGAAGCAAGTCCTGCGGCCATGGCCTCGCCGAGTCCCTTCGAGCCGCCTGTTATCACGGCAGCTCGTCCAGTGAGGTCGAATAGTTTAATTCCCGGCAGCGTCATAACTGATCTCCGCAAAAAAACGATGCTACGTTACCAGACCTTTCGTCACCAACATAAAGACATCTTCCAGCGTCGGCTCTTGTTCGCCAAAGCTGCGGATGCCGACTCCTTGTCCGATCAGCTGATCTAGCAACTCCGCTACCCTTGATCGTCGGTCTCAAGTTCCACGCGCGCCGAATGGTCCTCGACTTGCACGTCGCGGGTATGAGGCGAGCTGCGGATGATCGACAGTCCGACGTCATCTTGCCGACAAATCGGACGTCGATCACACGGTTCCCCCGGATCCGCCGGTAGACTTCATTGATCGGTCCGTGCATCAGCAGCTGTCCGCGCTCGATGATGCCGATCGACGAGCAGCAATCCGCCAGCTCTGTGAGAATGTGGCTCGATATCAAGATCGTCTTGCCCATCCGCCGCAGCTCTTTGAGCAGCGCCTTGACCTCGACGCGGGCGCGGGGGTCGAGATCCGCTGGCGGGCTCGTCGAGGATCAGCACAGGCGGGTCGTGCACCAGCGTCTTGGCCAGGCACAGCCGCTGCTTCATGCCGCGCGACAGGCCGTTGACGAAGTCGTCGCTTTTGTGCGCTAAATCCAGCAGCTCCAGGACATCGGTGATCATTGCGTTTCCGCTGGGTTTCGGCCAATCCGGTAGGCGACGGCGAAGAAGTCGAGAAACTCCCAGACCTTCATGCCGTCGTAGACGCCGAAATTATCGGGCATGTAGCCCACGCTCTGCCGCACGTTCATCGGTTCGCGGGTGACGCTGAATCCGTTGACGATCCCCTCGCCCCGCGTCGCCTTGAGCAGCGTCGCCAGGAAGCGGATCGAGGTGCTCTTTGCCGGCACCGTTGGGCCCGATGAAGCCGAACATCTCGCCGGCCTCGATTTTCAGATTCAGCCGTTCAACCGCGGTGAATTCGCCGTAGTCTTTGCCAAAGTCAATCAATTCAATCATGGAGCAGACCCGCTCACGGGTTTAGTTCAGCGAGGATGTCTTGCCGTTGCTGCAACCGCAATAGGTCGAACTGTGTCTAGGGAGTCCCTTCTTCGTCATCCGGCACCGTCACCACTGCTCGAGTGTCTTCGCGCTCGAGGTTCAACAGATCCAGTGGTTTGGTGTCCTCGATATCTGCCCAGCAGTTCCGGTCGGGCTCGGGATCAGGCAGGCGGCCGAATTTCAAATGCACCAGAAACAGCGTTCGGCTGTTCACTTGAGAAGCGGCTGGTGAAACTGTCCGCGCGGGGAGCGTTTGGTCGGACCAGCCGATCAAACGGGTGTCTCCAGGACGCAACAACAAACCGCGGCTCGCCAGTTCGACGAGCTGGCCCAGCGAAACCTCTCCCGCACGAGCATCACGGCACCGTAGACGAAGTTCTTCCATGTCCCATTCACCATTTCCATCTCGGTCGCCGCGAACGAAGCTTCCGCGCAGCTCGGCGTCTTCGTTCAGCTCACCCTGGCTCAACACACGATCGTTGTCCTGGTCCAACTCGGACATGATCTTGGCGGTCTGCGCAGCGAGGCTCAAGGTCGCCGGTGACCGATCCCACTGCTCGAAGCGTGGAATGTTGTTGGCCACATGGACGAACTCGACCGGGTGTGAAGTCTTGGCTGCCAACTCCCCGATCCAAGCCGCCTCGAGGCGGCCGTCCTCGGCGCGGCGCAAGATGCCTGCGTCCTGGAGCAACCAGGTCGTGTTGTTGACAAGTTTGCCCTCCTGCTCCAAGTAGAAGCTGCCCCCCAAGTCACAGTATTGCTCGCTGTGGAGGATTCCCGTCTTGTTCGACGCTACTTGAAAACCGCTCAGCCCTAACTCTCGTTCGCGACGGAGGCCAGCGGTCAGCACACCATCGCGATTTCGTCGCCGGTCATCAACCGCCGAGCCAAACGGTTGGATCAGCCGAATCTGGATCTTCGAAGGAGACCTTGTACTTGGTCGACAGCGAGGTGTAGAGCGCCGTGTAGCGTGTCACGTGCGCGCGGGGGTAGTCCGCCTGCACTTCGGCCACTGCGACCTCAGTCAAGCTGCTGGCGAAACCGATGTCGAGCTGGGCGAGCCTGATCACGGCAAAGGCTCCGGCCACAGCGATCAGCGGCGCGGCAAGCCAGGCCCATTCCACGCGACCGATTAAACGAAAGATGCCCCAATTGACCGGAGCCAGCACCAGCAGGTAGATCGCCAAGACCTGGAGCACGAATTCGCCGCGAGGTACCGAAATGCCCGCTGCGTCCCGCAGCGCTCCCCGGGCGGCCGTGGCCGCTCCGCTCCGATCGTTCCAGGCGGCCACCCCGCGCGCGCCGGCCGGGGGGAAATCACCTAGGAAGCTGGCCGCCGGCTCGTTCGGCTGGGGTGTCGCCTGGGGCGGCGCAGCAGCGCTCCGGTTTTTGGTCGACGAGGCGCTGCAGGTCGCCCACTGCGCCCTGTGTCGCCGGTCTGATTGCGCGATGTGGATTGTTGCCGACATCGCGGCTGAAATATCGCAAGCCGGAGATCAGCCGCGAATCAGTCGGCTTTACTGGTTCGCTGGTCAACCAAGTGGTGTGGGCGATTGTGTCACGAGACTCGAAAGCACGCGGCGGCCGCCGCAGCAGGCAGGCGTTGAAGAAGCTGTCGTAGCTCTGCCAGCGTAGGATCGCCTGATCGGTTAAAGAGAAAGCGGTCACCACAATCCTGCCGCGGCCCACGCGGCGTTCGGTCACCAGTCCGGCCGTGTGCGGTACAACTTGAGCATCGGCGTGGTTCGACAGCCGCACTCCGACTAAGGGGCTGCCTGGCAACATCTTCAAGTCTCTCGATTCACCAGTTTGGCGATTGACGATCGACCAATGCTCGTTGAGTTCATCGATCGCTTCCTGCTCGAGTTCCATCGATCGCTCTTCCTTCGCCGGCAGGTACGGGTCGAGGAAACTGCCTTGGAGTTTAGCCAATGAGTTCGGACCGCTCACAATGATCTGGCCACCCCAATGGAGCCAATCGAGTAACGCCTCTTGCTGGTCCACGGTGACCGTGCCAACGTCTACGTCGTCCCATAACAGGTAAGCGATGGCGGACCAGGTCAGGGAGTGTGACGGCAGCGGCGCGAAACGGTCGATTTGTGGGAGCAACACGCGGTAGTGAAGCAGCCTGTCGAGCGTCAGGTCCGCCTCGGCATTTGGCGACTCGATCGACGTCAGGACTTTTAAGTAGCCGTACCGGTCCGGTTCGCTGGCCAAGACCAAGAAGAAGTACTGGTAGTCGCGCAACGGGAGCACCGACACGCGGTCTGCCAAACCAATGAGACCGCCGCCTCGAGCGGCCCGCAGTTCGCGATTCAAATAGACACTCTTTCCGCTGGGTAAGCTGGGAATGTAGTAGGGCGTGTTGAAGACTTTAAGTTGTCCTTTGGGGAGCGCCGCCGGAAAGGAAGAGAAGAGCTCGAATTGAGTATTCTCGACAGGATAGATCGCTCCGTGCAGATCCGTCGATGCGGTCCGCAACTCCGCCTGAATATCGAAGTTGTTGGCGCGGATCTCATGCACGACGCTGGTCCAATGTCCCGGTTTAGCCAGCGGCGGCCGCCCCTCGGATGTGTCGTCGCCGGGCACCGTCGCCGCCGACAGCATCTCGACATCCTCCTTGGGCTTTTCTTCTTCGTCCTCACCTTCTTCCTCGTCGTCGATGTCCCGCAACTCGTCGCTCCGCTGGATCAGCGGGTTGCGGCAGCCGCTGCAACCGGGCACCGTCGCGACGAGCATCAGCGCGGCGAGACTCCAAAGGACCAGTTTCGTGGAAGCGTTCATCTTGGCGTCGGCGGCGACAAAGCCGTTTGAAAAACCCCTACGAGCAGTTGCGACGGGAGTTGCATCTTCGCGGGTGTCTCAACGCCCGCAGCTGATCGTCAAGGTGTTGTCCCTGACGATCCGGGATCGAGGGCATGTTCGTCGCCTTTCTCCTTTTCTTTGCTTCGCACCCGGCTTGCCGAGGCAACCGAGGGCCCTGCAAGCCAGTGTAAGAGCTCAGCGGGGCTCAGGGAAGCGTCCGCGAGGTGCGTCCAGCAACCGCCGATATTGCTCGGGAGTGTCGAGATCCTCCCACTCCTCCGGCTCCTGCCATTCAATCTGGCGTAGGTCGTGACGCTTCACCAGCGCGTTGACACCCTCAGTGGGGGCCAGCTGACGGACCGCAGGTGCGAGGGACCAAGGAAAAACAACGGGGTGCCCACGCTTTCCGTGACGAACAGGGATCACGATCGCCGGCTCCTCCGCAGCAAAGGCTTTTAGGAGGTGATCGATCAACCTGGGTGAAAGCCGCGGCATGTCGGCCGGCGCGAGCAGCCAAGCATCTCGATCGCGGGGATGAAATTGGTTTTCTACGACCTCCAACGCGGCGGTCACAGAGAGCTTCATCTCAGCTGGATCGTGCTCCGGCTGGACGACCACCGCACCCCCGGCCCTACACCGTTTTGCTAAATCGCGATCGTCCCGTCGCACCACGGTAATGATGTGGTCGACTTGGCTGGTTCTCCAGACCTGGAGGACGTAGTCGATGATGGTCCCTTGGCCAAAGGGCAACAGCAGCTTGGGTTGTCCCATCCGCGTGCTGTGGCCTGCGGCGGGGAGGATGACAAAGCTGCGCAGTTCCGAGTAAGCGCTCAAGCCTGTTGATCGCCCCCTACCGGCTGCGGGCGGTCCAGCACGATTCCTTGGCCACTGCGCACGGCGATCAGCTCCGCGCAAATACTAACGGCGATCTCTGGGACCGACTGCGAGCCGATGTCGATTCCCACCGGGGCGTGGACACGCTCCAAGGCCTCGTTTGAAATCCCGTTGTCTCGCAGATTCTCGAAAATCAAACGGATTTTGCGGCGGCTCCCGATAAGCCCCACGTAGCGCGCACCGCGCTCCGCCAGATGATACAGAGCCTGCTGGTCGTGGTTGTGGCCGCGGGTGACGATCAGGCAAAAGGTCTCTGGTGTGATTTCCAGATCCCGCAAGACTTGCTCGACCGGTCCGACCACCCGCCGTTGGACTGCGGGAAAGCGGTCCTCGCTGAGGATGTCCTCCCGGTCGTCGACGACCCAGACATCGAAATCCAGTTCAATCGCCAGGTCGGTCACCGCCTTGCCAACATGCCCGGCGCCGACGACCAGCAGTCGGCAACGCGGGTAGAGGGGCAGATAGGCCACGCCGCCGGCCACATAGGGACGCGGTCGCGAGTCGAGTTCCCTTAACGGCTCGACAATGGCGGCAGGCGCCTGGCCGTTCTCCTCGGAGCTCCTCAATGCTGCGACGAGCTGACGATCTGCATCAAAGAGATACGCTGCGGGCGCCTCCATGCCACTGGCCTCCGAGTCATACACAATTGCCTCGGTAAGTCCGGCACCTGACTCGACCAGACGCTGGAGATGAGCAAAGTAGTCGCCCGTCGCGCCCACGCCGAGGGGTTCGATCAGTACTTGCATACGCCCGCCGCAGATCAATCCGTCATCCCAGCCGTAGTCGCTGTCCAGCTGAAAGCGAGCCACCTCCGCCACGCCTTGGGCCAAGACTGCGAGCGCCCGGCGCTTCACCTCGGCTTCGACACAGCCGCCTCCCAAGGTTCCCAGCTGTGATCCGTCGGCTCGCACCAGCATCAGCGCGCCTGCCTTCTGGGGCGTCGAGCCGCGGGTCTCCACCAATCGGCAGTAGGCTACCGGACCGCCGTCACGAAGTAGGGTCGCGAGTTCTTGGACTACATCTCGCATCATTGGTTCGTTCGGAAAGGAGGTGTCTACGAAGTCGCCAACCTGCACTCGTCGGACAGCGAAGTGTGCAACCTCAAAACAGCCGTCTAGGGGGCCGGCGCAGGCTCCAGAATCTGCAGGTCCACGCGTTTGACAAGCTCTTTGACCTGCTCCCGATACTCCAGCATGTGCGGCGCGGCGAGATGGGCGCGCAGCGCCTGCAGACTCTCCCATTTCTCGACGATCGTAACGACCTCGTCGCGGACCGCGCCTTGCACGGCGATTCCACTGGAGACGTCGATCGTGGGCTCGTATTCGATGCATCCTTCCTCCGCCAGCACGTTGGGCACATTGGCCAGAAACGCCGCTAGAAAGGCGTCACGTTTTCCGGCCTCAACCTCAATGGTCGCGATCACGTAAATCATGACGACTTTCGAGCGCAAAGTGACTTCGCTGGGTGCTGAGCGCCACGCGGTCAACTTACGCCGCGAGGCTAGGATATCCAGTTCAACAAGAGCCCCCATTGTGATCCGCGGCGACCCTCGCGACAACGGGGGGCTGCACGGCTGCTGTAGGACGCCATCTGCAAACTTTCCAAGCAGGATTGTAAATCTGTTCACTAAGTGTCCAATGATAGCAGCCGCCGCCGCTCACGCTTAACTTCCAGTCGCACCGCCATTTGAGAGAGGTGGTCCGAACGCGAAGGTCGATTGGCACGTCGAATGCGTTATAGTTTCCGCAACTGCCCTTCTTGAGTCCTCTCAATCGATCTAGCAAAGGAGTGTGCCATGCTGGTCCTCACACGGAAGTCTCAACAACGCATTCGGATCGGCAACGACATCACCGTGACCATTCTGAAGGTCCGAGGCAACGCTGTCAGTGTTGGCATTGAAGCTCCCCGCGATGTTCGCGTCGTAAGGGGTGAGTTGAAACCGATCGACGATGCGCGGGGTGCTGACAGCAGCGACGGCGAGGCGGCTGCCAGCGATGGTAGCCGCGTGAATTGCGAAGACGATCTCCAGGCCAAATCGACCTCGAACAATTCACTGCGCGCCTTCGTGCGCCAGCTCCGTAGCACCGAGTATCCTACCGAGCGCGCATGCCACGAGCTGCAAGCAAGTTGAGCTGTGGCGAACTGCGGGGCTAGAAGAAAACCGCTGCCGCCCAGGAGAACGCCGCGCCACGAAATCAGCCGGAATGCGTTAGCATCCGGTTTGTTTTAAACCGTGGGCTAACACCCAGCGGCTGATGGTGCGATTTCGGCTCGGCAGGAGCCTCGCCCTCCCGAGCGTTATGTACGGTTGTTGCCGTGGTGTGATGGGCACTCTGCCAAATCAGCCGGAATGCGTTAGCATCCGGTTTAGTGTTGAACCGTGGTCAACGCCCAGCGGCTGATGTTGCGATTTCGGCTCGGCAGGAGCCTCGCCCTCCCGAGCGTTATGTACGGTTGTTGCCGTGGTGTGATGGGCACTCTGCCAAATCAGCCGGAATGCGTTAGCATCCGGTTTAGTGTTGAACCGTGGTCAACGCCCAGCGGCTGATGTTGCGATTTCGGCTCGGCAGGAGCCTTGCCCTCCCGGGCGTTATGTACGGTTGTTGCCGTGGTGTGATGGGCACTCTGCTAGATCAGCCGGAATGCGTTAGCATCCGGTTTGTTTTAAACCGTGGGCTAACACCCAGCGGCTGATGGTGCGATTTCGGCTCGGCAGGAGCCTTGCGCTCCCGGGCGTTATGTACGGTTGTTGCCGTGGTGTGATCGGCATTCTGCCAAATCAGCCGGCATGCGTTAGCATCCGGTTGGTGCTGAACCGTGGGCTAACGCCCAATGCCGCTAATTTTGTTAAACAGTGACAAGAAGACACTTTTTGGCACGAGATTTGCGCTGTCATCCTGATTTGGTTTTGGACTGCCATGTCAGGAGGGCACACGATGGCAAAGAACGATCAGAGGACCGCGTTCACAGAACAAGAGCTGTATGCCGCCATTGATACGCTCCGGCAAATGCTGCCGGAGGAAGAACTGAGTCGATTGCAGCCTTCTTCACCCAACACCATCTACACCACCTATCTCACGTTGTGGATGCTCATCTTGCAGCGGCTCGGTGGCGGCAAGTCGCTCGAAGGCGTCGTCAAAGACGTGCTAGCTTACAGCCGAGAACTGCTGCCGCCCAACAAACGTGTCTCCGAAGGAACTCTCTCGCAATCGTCCGCCGCGTACAGCAACGCCCGACAGCGGCTCGAACTGCGAACGGTCGAGTACCTCGCTGAGCGTGTCAGCCAATCGCTGATCGAGACCGCGACGCCCATCTTCGACAATCAGTTGACGTTTCTTATTGACGGCACCACGATCACCTTGTCGCCGACTCCCGAGTTGCAAGCAGCCTTCCCGCCGGCCACGAACCAACACGGCGAAACGGTGTGGCCGGTCGCCATGCTGCTGGTTGCTCACGAGTTGTGCAGCGGTGTCGCGTTGCCGCCTGAAATTGGAGCTATGTACGGCGAGCACAATACTTCAGAAGCGGCCCAAGCCAAAGCGATCGCCGAACGGCTACCGCCCGGTGCGATCATGATGGCAGACTCCGGCTTCGGCATCTTCGGAGTCGTCTACCACGTCGTCGGCACCGGCCATCCAATTCTGTTTCGCATGACCAAGTCGCGTTTCAAGCCACTACGCCGTCGAGCGACCTTGGTGGAAGACTTTGACTGCTACCGCACGTATGAAGTCCGTTGGACGCCCAGCGCGAAAGACCGCCGCTCGCATCCGGAATTGCCTGAGGACGCCACGGTTGATGTTTTTCTCCACGAAGCTCCCCTCGAAAACGGGGAGACGCTTTACTTGGTGACAACTTTGCCACTGTCAGCCATCGAAGCAGGCGAGCACTACGCGCGCCGCTACGACGTCGAACATGACATCCGCGACATCAAGGTCGCCTTGGACACGGAAAACATCCGGGCTCAGAGCGTGGCGATGGTGAAAAAGGAGTTGCTGACCTCGATCGTGGCTTACAACTTGGTGGTGCAGTTCCGTCGTCAAGCGGCGTCGTTGGCAGGTGTGCCTCCGCGTCGCCTGAGTTTCACACGTGTGTGGGACAACTTCTCGAGCTACTTACTCACGTACGGACCCTGCGACAGTGCGGCCTGGACCAGCCGCTTCGAGGAAGCCCTTCAGCTTACGGCGCGTTACGCGAAACTCCCCAACCGTCCCGGCCGAAATTACCCCCGACGCGCGCACCCGCGTCGCCCCAAGTCGACCAAATTCATGAAAAAACAACGCTCCACCGAAAAACAACGCTCCACCGAAAAACAACGCTCCACCGAAAAACAACGCCCCACCGAAAAACAACGCCCCACCGACAGCCGACCACCCCCAAGCGAAACCTAAAGTGAGTGCCATTGGGCTAACGCCCAGCGGCTGATGTTGCGATTTCGGCTCGGCAGGAGCCTCGCCCTCCCGAGCGTTATGTACGGTTGTTGCCGTGGTGTGATCGGCACTCTGCCAAATCAGCCGGAATGCGTTAGCATCCGGTTTGGTGTTGAACCGTGGTCAACGCCCAGCGACTGATCGTGCGGCCGTCACCACTTGGTGACAGAGCTGTTTATTGGCACGGTGTAGGTTGCCGGTAAAGCCGACCAACTGTGGCTCAGTTCCGCGAGTGCTGCCTGGCGATGCTCGAGAAGAATGCGGCGAACTTCGAGAATACTCTTGGGATGCCGGTGGATGTTGACGTGGTCTGCCGGAATGGTGACTTCGGATTCCACGTCCTCAAGGTGCGCGCTCTCGTACGAAACAACTCCATCGCCTTCACCCGCGATCCGGCTCACCAATCCCTGATTCGGCACCAGACCGACGATGTTGTGATAACGCGTCCAGGGCGCCCGCTCCGAACGCAACACCGCAGCCAATATCGGTGAGTTGGGTGCCAGGGAGTCGATGCTCGTGTTCACCGACAGCAATTCTGTGCTACGAAAGAAATCTGGGTTCTCACGCACCAATCGCTGGCTCACGCGGACCATCATCTCGGGAAGCATGATCAGCTTCCGACCCAGCCAGCGCGTGTAGTCATTGACGAATTCACTGCCACGGTGAGGTGTGCCGATGGTGACCACTCGTCGTACCGCTGGGTTCGGTGTGAAGAACACGGTTTTCGCCAGCCGTTCGCGAACCTCCCGGTCCGCATTCAACTCCTCGAACGGCCGGTCGCTGAGGATGCTCCAGAAGTCATCCTTGCTGTTGAGCGTCTGCATCCGAGAGAGCAACCCACCCATGCTATGGCCGACCAGTACCATCTGACTCAAAGCGCGCGATTTCTCCTGCGGGTCGACTGCGGCCAAGCAGCGTTGCAGGTCGTCGCGCAGGTGAGCAGCACTGACCCAGAACGGCTGCCCGGTTGGGTAGAGGTAAAACCAAAACTGGTACTGGTCACGCAACTCGGGAAACGAACGCAGGTCGTTGTACATCTCCATCCATGTGAGTGGAGACGACCACAAACCGTGCACCAGCAAGACGGGGATCTTGCGGGGGTCATAGGGATCCAGCATGTAGAGCCCGCGGAGACTGTCAGCGCGACCGGGCGCCACCAGGGCGAGAGTCGCGATCGATTCCTTCCCCTCGAACTCCGGGTTGTCTAGGAAGAACGCGAGCGGTGTCGTCAGATCGGTCTCCAGCGGAACCCGTCGTCCGGCGACCTCTATGTCTTTGGTCACCACTGGATCGTACAACTCCAGCACGCAATGCACACTGCCCGCCGCTGGTGCATGCGACGGATCCAGGGGCAGCACACGTAGGAAAGCCGTAGCGGCAAAGCTCAATCCGGGCGGGTAGAACTGTTCCGCGGGTTCGGCGTTCGAATGTGGCTTGCGGACGACGACCAATGGAACGCCCAGACCATACGTCAGATGACGATTAGCCAAGCCTTCGATTTCGTAGTCGGACACGAATTCAAGGCGTTCGAAGTCTTCCTCATGCCACGCGCCGCGGGCCGACACTGAGACTTGGAACTTCAGTGTGCCGGTATCGATGGTGTAGACTTTGCCAGGCGCAATCTGCCCCTCGCGGTTCACGATGCGCATCGCCCCTTCGAGGGCGCCGTTATAGAGGTCGCAGGCCCCCCGAAACTGGGGATCGTAAGGATTGCGAAAGCGGTCAAAGCGGGAGTCAAAAAGGTACCAGTAGGCATGGGCGACCGCAGCTCCATACAGCTTGAGCGATTCAGATTGCCGCCCCAGCGCAGCAGCTTTGCGGGCTTGGATATAGGCAAGTTCAGCGTAGGCGTAGAGCTTTTCGGCCTGCGGGTCGGCTTCGATTTCTGCTTGCAGGCCCGCCAAGACCTGCTGGCTGCTGCCTTCGGTGAGGTCGTACTGTCGCAACAGCTGGGCCGTTCGCGGCGTCGCTTTAGGACCGGTCACCGAGAACAACCGCAGCGGTCCGGCGAGCGGATTGCGAGGTGCTCTCCGAAGCGTAGCGAACTCGGTGCTCGCGCATCCGCCCGCGAAAATGACCAGCAGAGCGCAGAGTACCACGCAGGTCGCGCCGCGCGGACGACCCCCAGGGAACCGGTGAATCTGCCGTGCCATGAATAGAGGAACCTGCGTGGAAGCCGGTACAGGGCGAAGGCCAAGAGAAATGAGGGGGTCCGCCGTTCCCGGAGATATCGTCCGCGCTTCTCCAGTGACGGATTGCCCGCCGCCCTTGCGACTCCTGACAAGTGAGAAATAATGCCAGTTGTCGGGGCAGATTAGCCGGACCGCTCGCACGCCGCAATGTCGATTCTGAGCAAGGAGCTGACTATCGCCGAGAAGCCAACCGATCCTGATGCTCCTGCGTTTCCGCAAGGCCCGCCGCCGTGGCCGCTCCCAGATGAAGAGATCCGTCAGGCGCTCGAAGACGCGTTTCGGGATGGGAGTTGGGGACGCTATCACGCCGAGCACGTCCAGCAATTCGTTCAACAGTTGACGCAGATGCACGAGGTTCCCTACGCGCTGCCAGTGTGCAGCGGGACCTTTGCTGTCGAATTGGCGCTCCGCGTTCTGCGACTGCGAGCGGGAGATGAGGTCGTGTTGGCCGGCTACGACTTTCCGGGGAACTTCCGTGCAATAGAGTTTGTGGACGCCCGCCCCGTGCTGGTCGACATTGACCCCCAAACATGGTCGCTCGACGCGAATCATCTTGAGGAAGCTGTGAGCAGCTCGACGCGCGCTATTCTTGTCTCGCACCTACACGGCGGCCTCGCCGACATGCGCGCAATTCGGCAGCTGGCCGATCGACATGGGCTGTTTGTGATCGAGGATGCCTGTCAATCGCCCGGGGCGGTCGTGCAAGGCCGACATGCCGGCACATGGGGCGATGTGGGCGTATTGAGCTTTGGCGGCAGCAAGCTGTTGAGCGCCGGCCGCGGAGGAGCCATCCTTACCCGGCAGGAGGAGTTGCTGCAACGCGCCAAGGTCTTTTGCCAGCGCGGCAACGATGCCTTCCCGCTGACCGAGTTGCAAGCGCGGCTCCTACTTCCACAGCTCACCAAATTGGCTGAGCGAAACCGCCTGCGGCGAGCCAGCGTCGAGCGGTTGGTGGCGGCCTGTGCAGAGACCCGTTTGCTGCAGCCGGTCGCGCTGCCAACGGATCGCGGCGCCGCCAGCTACTACAAGCTGGCTTGGTTGCTACAAGACCATCCAGCGGCGCCATCGCGCGACGAACTCATCGCCGCTTTACAGAACGAGGGAATTGCGATCGACGTGGGCTTTCGGGGTTTTACTCGACGCAGCAGCGGCCGTTGCCGGAGAGTCGGCGAGCTACGGCATAGCCAGCTGGCAGCCGAGCGAACGATCTTGCTGCACCACCCCGTGTTGCTCGAGTCGGAGCAGGTGGTGACGCGCCTAGCCAACACGCTGAACGCCGTTTGCCGGAGGTGGGATTAGACTTCGAGAGGCTGCCCCACTCTCCCGCAAGGAGGTCGTGCAGATATTACGCTGCATGCAGTCCACCAAACTCTGGCGAGTTCGGCTACAACAACCAAACTCTGGCGAGTTCGGCTACGCTCCAAATCAGCCGCTGGGCGTTAGCCCACGGTTCCCCAGCGAAACCGATTGCGTACCATGCGTAGCGGCCGGCGAGCGCCCCCTCGCCGGCCCTTCGGGCCGACTCTCCCCGAGGGGAGCGTGAAGTAAGTCGAAATCACGCACTAAATTAAAAGCTGCACGACCTCCAAGCGGGAGAGGGTAGCCTCCGCACCACTGGTGCTGGAAAGACATTGAAAAACCGGCACACGCTACCGTGGTTGGGCCGGCAGTAGCTCTCCTGCCGCACACTCTGCCACGAGCCGCAAAGGTGCAGGCTCGGTCTTCGAGGGTGTTTCGGCAAATTCGTCGCGTACTTCCTGCAACTCTCCGCGTATGATGTGCACGTCACTCGGCGCCTCGATTCCGAGTGTCACGCGCTTCCCGGCGACCTGATTGACGACGATCGTCACGTTGTCTCCGATGACCAACTTCTGTCCGACTTTGCGACTGAGTACGAGCATGGAACCTCTTCCTCTCTCTGCTACCTCGTGTCCGGCGCCCTAGGGTGAAGCTCGGCTTTTCAGCCGAAAAGCCGAGCTTCAGGGCGGCACTCTTCCCCGACTCCTCAACGTCCACTCAAGGACTTCTGCTCACGACGCCGATCAGGAGCAACCTCCGTACCAAGGCTCGCCGAAAAATGGGGCCGCCAAGGAGAAACTCAGCCAATACCAGCAGAAAAATTGCGCATTTTTTCCCTGCGTCTGCCCACCACCCGTGCTGACCAACCGCCAACCCGTGTCGCTTCTTGCAACCGTTGCTGTGCTATTATGAGGCGATGTCATGTGCCTATGAGTTGGCGGTCTGAAACAACTCCCCCCACGGTTACTAAGCCCATGTACCATTCACCGTCCGTTGAGTCGCTAGCATGCTGTGTCCTGCTGCTGGCAGTCGCGAGCGGTCCGGCAGTTGCCGCCGAGCCGGAGCGGCTGCTTAGGGAGGCCAGGCAAGCAGCCGGGCAAGGCGACAGCGAACGCGCTGTGCGTTTGACCAGTGACGCGATCCAGATGGACGCCACCCTGGCCGCGGCTTATTACCTGCGTGGACGAGAGCGATTTCGGTTGGGTCGGGTCGAACCCGCCGTCGATGACTTTGATCGATATATAAAACTTCGTCCCGATGCAGCTCCGCAGCAGTGGGAGAGGGGCATCGCCCTGTACTACGCCGGCCGGTACCGGCAAGGAGCTCAGCAATTCAACCTCTACCAGACTTACAGCGCTACCGATGTCGAGAACTCGGTGTGGCGATTCCTGTGTATGGTGCCAACCGAGGGGATTGCGACCGCGCGGCGCGCTATGCTGCCGGTCGAAAACGACCGTCGCATCCCGATGATGCAGATCCTCGACCTCTATCGCGGCAAACGACAACCCGACGATGTGCTGGCCGCAGTCAATGACGGCAACCCGCTGCCGGATGAACTCGCAAAACGGCAGTTCTACGCCTACCTCTATCTGGGTCTCTACTACGAAGTCACCAAGGAGGCGAAGCAGGCCGCTCGCTATATCCGCTTGGCAGCTGACAAACGCTATCGTTCGCTGCCGGGAGTGAACCGCTACATGTGGGACGTGGCCCGTCTGCATGCTGCTCGAATCGCTGAGTCCGCAAAGCAGCCACAGTGACCCCGGGGGTGAGCAACCAAGAGTCCAGCCGCCGCATGTCCACGTCCAGACAATCGGGACAACCGCTAGCTCCCGCACGACGCTAACGTTCTGAAAAAGCCATGGAGCGACTTGCATTAACACCTTTCGTGGGGAGAATAAAGCTATTCACTAACTCCGGATGAGTCCTGGCAGGAATCGGCTTACGACCCAAATAGAGTCAGAAGTCACTCAATCCAAACACGTTGGAAGCATGTCGTGGCTCGTGACGTTGGTGGTTCGTGGCCTAGCAGACCCACGGATCGCTCGGGGCTTTGGGGCAGGTTGCCTCAAGCCCCCAGCCACGCCACCCTCAGCCCAGAAACCAGAAGTTAGAGCGGCAAATCGGTAAGTCTATCGAAGTCGCGCCGATTCGGTGGTCACTCGCCGACCTCCTCTGTTCTTTCTACGATGATGAGGAGGACAAGTGAGTCCCGGCGGTCAGTCGGTCGGAGGTTCACTAGAATTAGGGCACATCTTGCAAGCGGACACCGCGATGCACTGTTGCTCGGAACCGGGAAGGCAAGGATGAGACAATACGTGCTTTACGCGATGGCGGTGATCTTCCCCGTCTCGCTAACTCTCTGGTTCTTATGGCTGCTGGGGAAGTCGATTGTCCAACTCGTTGGCGACTGGAGGTTCGAAAAAGAGCTGATCGAGCTGGAGGCTCAATCCGAAGCGCATCGCCAGGAGCGGGCGCGGATCAATGCCGAACGGCTGGACAACGGCTGCGAACACGATTTCGACAATCCAGGACATGGGCTCCCGCTGAACGCCTGCGCCAGGTGTGGTTTAGAAAGGGAAAAGCCTAAGGGACCCTGCGACCATGTGTGGAAGGTCATACCGGGTAGCCTTCCTAAGGGTGTTTGCGAGAAGTGCGGAAAGCCCTATTCGCCGATCGCCGTTGCTGGGAATTAACCAAGTTCAACGTTGGCACGCTCTGCTGGGGTCAGCCGGGCCATAGCAGACGCCGTGTACCCACTACGCAGCGCGAAGTCGAGGGACGTCGACGATGCAAGTGCTGATCACCGGTGCGAGTGGTAAGCTGGGAAGCTACCTGCTGGGCGAACTGCAAGACAGTCAGCACGCGGTCACCGCCTGGTCTGGTCGTTACCGCGGAGAATGCCTCGGGTTTGCTTTGGAACCGGTCGATTTGACGGACGCTCCGCGGGTTGCCGCCGCATTCCGAAAGTGCCAGCCGGACGTCGTGTTGCACACCGCTGCGGAAAGCGGCGTGGCCGCCTGCTATGACGACCCAGATCTTGCTCACCAGACCAACGTACTGGCGACTCGGCTGTTGGCTGAGCTGGCCGCCGAAGGCGGCGCACGGTTGATCTTCGTGTCTACTGACATGGTCTTCGACGGCCGGCAGGGTCCCTACGGCGAAGACGATCCTGTTTGTCCCCTGTCGACCTACGGCAAGTCCAAGGCAGCCGCAGAACCCGAAGTGCTCAAGCACGCGCAGCACGCAGTCGTTCGAGTTAGCCTCATGTTTGGTCCAACTCTCGTGGATCGGCCGTCTTTCTTCGACCACGTTCTCGGCGGCCTCAGACAAGGAAAGCAGGTCCGGCTGTTTCACGACGAGTGGCGGACACCGCTGAGTTTGCGGACCGCCGCGCAACAGCTGCTGGCCGCAATGCACGCCGATTTACGCGGGCTCTGGCATCTGGGGGGGCCCGAAAGACTAAGTCGTTTCGAGATGGGGCAACGGCTGGCTACCCACCTCGGGCTGCCGACCGACAATTTGGTGTCCACAGAACTTGACAGCGTGACCGCGCCCGAACCTCGGCCGCGGGATCTCTCGTTCGACAGCTCTCGATGGCGAGCTTCCTTTCCAGGGGTGGTTCCCCAGTACGAGGAAGCCCTCCGCGAGATGGGGCTGTCGAAATGAAAACCCCCATCCCGTTGGGAGGTTGTGCAGCTTTTAAGTTAGTGCGTGATCTCGTCTCTCCTCACTCTCCCCTCGGGGAGAGTCGGCCCGAAGGGCCGGAGAGGGGGCACTCGCCGGACGCGGCGCGTCGGTTTCGGATGGGCACTCTGCCAAATGAGCCGGAATGCGTTAGCATCCGGTTTGGTGTTGAACCGTGGGCTAACGCCCAGCGGCTGATTCGGAGCGTAGCCGACCTCGCCAGAGTTGTAGCCGAACTCACCAGAGTTTGGTGAATTGCATGAAGCGTGAAAGCTATGGTGTCCGATTACTCTTGGATCTTGGTCGCCGGAGTCGTGGTCGTCGTCGGCCTGTTGCTGCACCGGGTAGCAAGGTACATCTTGGGCCCGATCGGCCATGCCACGTATCTCGACGCTCCCACCAGGTTTCAGCTGAGCGATGTTGTCTGGCTGCTGATTGAACTTCAAGTGGCATTGGCTGTGTGTGTCCAATTCGTCGGGCTGCAATCTGCCGGACCCTTTGGCATCATCCTGGCCTTTCTTTTCCTCGCGGTTAGCGCGGCCTGGTTCGGCGCGATGAGTTTCCTCAGCAAGATTGGCGTTACGAGCCCACGGCGCCGCGCGACTTTCGTACTGGTTGTCTTGCCCGCGACGGTTGTGCTCCTGATCCTGTTGCCCGTGCTGCCTGTGGGAGGGGTCGTTGCTGCCGTGCAGTACCTGCAATACATGAGGGGTGGAGCCCCAGAGTTCTCGATCGGATTGGGATCCGCTTGCGCTGCCTTGATCGGCGGGCTCTTGGTTGCGGTTGCCGTCGGCAAGCTGCTGCGAGGGCTGTCTGCCTGGGTGGTTGCTGGGAGTCGGACGGCCGAGGCGAGTCAGATCACATCTAGTCAGATCACGCCTGGTTCATGAATAATCCGGGCTAGCCCGGATTATTCATGAAGATCGTGGCGAGAGGTTGTAAGTACGTTCGTGGCAAGGAAGGCGAGCAATTCTTCCGCAGGCGTATTGAAGCAATACGTCGAGGGAGAATTGTGAAGCATGACGAAGCCACGGATGGACTTACGACCTCGCAGCAGATCGCTCATGAATAATTCGGGCTAAGGGCGCAGCACCACGCGGGCGTTGAGCCAGTTCGCGTAATCGAGCTCATCACCTCGTTCGGAGAACTCGACGAGCAATGCCAGTTGTGACGCGGCACGCAAGTCGACGGCGATCGGAAGTGGCGGTTGGCCTCCCCGTATGATCGGGCTCTCGTAGGCAGGCTCCCATGCGGGCGGTACGGCTCCATCACCTGCTTTGTGCAGATAAACCCGAAACACGACACTCCCCTGCCCTTTCGCGCGGTCATCAACAGCTAACTCGGCACGAAATTCACTCTCCTGTCCGGTCAGTTCGAAGGCCAGCGTCGAAGCGGGCGCCATGCCAATTCCCTTGGAGAATCGATGGCCGAGAACTCGTAGACGACCTCCCAACACGTTGCGGTCTCTGCGCCAAGAGTGGCCGGCATCCAGGAAAGGGATCTGCCGGTAGGCGAGCGGTTCCCGGTCGCTCAAATAGGCAAACTGGCCGAATTCGGTTGGCTGAATCCAAACGAGCTGTCTCCAAAGAGTCCTCGCAGGCGCGGACAACTCGGCGCCGCAGTTCAGCTCCAAGCGAACGTGACCAGCTTGCTGTGTCGCTCCTATGCGCTTCACGGCGAGCAGCGATCCATCGCGGAGCCCCATTTCCATTTGCCGTCCGCTAACTTCCAGCTCGGTTGCCGTTCGGCGAAACGTCAACGCCGTCGCGGTCTCCAGATCGATCGCCAGCTCGCTGCCGGAATGCTGTGGTACTACGCGGAGCTCGAACTGGCCGTCTGGGGCTGACGAAATCGTAATCCTACCGGCCAGCCGGTCGCCGTTGATCAACAAGAGGCGATCGAATTCGACCTGTTCGCCGAGCATCCACCCGAGCAGCCGGTCTTGTTCCGCCAAGCTGCTGGGTAACGTAAAGATGACGCCGCGCACTGCAGATTGAGGCAGCGAAAGAGGTCCCACCGTTCGGCTTATGATATGCAGACGATCTTGCTCGGCGCGCGTTAGCTCGCCTACTAATAGGCTGCCGTCGGCAAGCACAATCAATGCACCGCGCCTGGGATCGCGATAGGCGCCCCAGTAGACCAAGGCACGGCCAGGAATGAGACGCCGACCGTTGGCGGTTTCCACGACGAGGTTCCAGTCCGGGTCGACCGAGATCAAGCGGGTCGCCGTCGGGGGTTCACCCTGGACAACCGTGGGAAGCCGTTCGGCCGCCGTGGCTGGCAACGTGGCGAGCAACAACCCGTGGAGCAACCAGCGGGGTACGAAGCCAGTGAAGCTGTTCATCGTCTGAAAATCGGCAGATAGTTGGAGGGCATCAGCAAGATCAAGCAGCTCATCGCGGTTCCATACTCCGGACTGATGACGTCAAACCAAGAACCGTTCTCCTCTTGCTGTTGGATCAGGACGTCACGGATTTGCGGATACCAATCCCGCCAATCGTCTTCGCCAGCCTGCCACATCGCCTGGGCTGCATAGTAATGCCCGTAAAAGAAGTACTCCTGCTGAGCGATGTTTGCTCGGGGCCGATGTTGCCGCAAATAGGCCAACCCGCGCTCGATTTCGCTGCCCTCATAGATGCCTGCACCGTAGAGCGCCACGATCGCAGCAGCCGAGCGAGGGAACTGGCTGTCCCCCTTTTTCTCGGCGATGTACATGAACCCCCCGTCTTCATTTTGGCAGCTGCGAACGTAGCCGATTGCGCGGTCGATCGTGTCACTAGGCACGAAGATGCCGGCGTTGCGAGCCGCCCGTAAGGCCATCAATTGGCACACCGTTACCGACACATCGGCTTCCAGACGCCTGGGTTCGTAGCGCCATCCTCCTGCCGCGTTTTGCGAGTTGACGATGAGCCGCACGGCCGCGACGAGTCGAGCTCGGAGTTCCGGCCGCAAGGACATGCCGTAGACCTCGGCCAAGAACAACGTGGCGAAGCCGTGCCCGTACATCGGACCTCGGCTGGCTGACTCGCGAGCCTCAATAAAGCCGCTTGCTTGGCAATGCCCCAAGATGAAGTCGACGACTGCCCTGATCTGTGTGCCGAACGGTCCCCGACCGGGCGTGCTCCCGCTCGCCAGCATCGCCATTCCACATAGCCCGCAAACAGCGACGTTGCGACTGTATCCGCCGCGACCAAACGACCCGTCTTCGTTTTGCTGTGCCGCGAGGTAACTCAACCCACGCTCGGCCACCAAGCGAACCGACTGCGGAAACATCCGCTCAAAGGTCTCTCTGTCAGTTGCAGGCTGCGACTGCGCCCAAATACGGCTCGTCGACATGGTCACGCCCAGCTGCGCGAAGAAGTTGCGCCGCGGTGAGAATGACGAACTCGGCGATGTCCAGGACACGGGGTTGTGCGAAGGGTTGACAGAAATTGGCTCACTCCTCCGCCAGCCGCTTGTAGTACTCAGTGATCAGCTGCCGATAGGAAGGTAAGAACTCCTCGTGAAGTGGACTTCGAATGCGGTGTTGCTCGCGCATCGGCAGATGTCCCCAGATCACTTGCAACGACTCGCGTACCACCGGCGCCTCGGCCTGCTGGGCCGCTTGCTCGGATGCATTCGAACCACGGACCGCTTGCCGGGACGGACTCCCGTCTCTCGAACGGTCCTGGTCCGGCGAACGCTCGGTCGGCGACGACGCCAAATCCCCAGCCGCTTGGTTCTGCTTGGTCAACTGCTCTAGCTGTGCCAGAATCCGCAACTGCAGCGCGCGGCGTCTCCGCCAAGACGCGTCCGCTGCGGAGTTGCCTCTCGGCCCTTTCTCATGTCACCCGCGATCGCGTCCAACACGGAACTTTGTGGATTTGATTGGGGCTCGCGTGATGCAGCCGCCTCACCCGGTCGGTCCTGAACAGTCGGCTGTGCTTGGGGTAAGCCGTCGAGCAGCTCACGCGTTAAATCGAACGGCTGCTTTACAGTCGGCGGCTGTGCTTGCGCAGTCCAGCACGCACACATCAACACACCGCCCCATGCGGTTCGCAGCAGGGTGGGCTTTGGCCATGGTCGGCTGGTAGGCCTGAACATCTTGTCAGTTCTCAGTCTCATTCGGCGTGGGCCATCTTCAACAGAATCTCGGCTAAACGGCCTTGCTCCGCCGCCAGCTCAGCCACTTCACGTTTCCCGCGCAGCTGCGGCGCGGTCGGAATCGTCCCGTGGTGCCTCAGCCAGTTCAACCGTGCGACGATGGGATTTCGGCCTGCACGTGTCTCAACAGCCCTAACTCCAGCGAACTCAAACGCCCCTTCCCTGCGCTGCTGGCAGATGTTGCCTGCTGCGATGCCCCCGGATCGGTTGGCGAGCCCGGAGGGGACGGCGACACGCTGAGAGTTTGCAGAATCAACGCCAATTGCCGGGCGGCCGACTGCTGCAGGTGCCGTGTCGTCGAGGAAGCGTCCTGAGCCAGCAATCGGTCACCGGCTGATTTCATATCCTGGCTGGCGCCGTTGAGCACAAACTCAAGGGCGACGTGGGCGGACCATTCACCAGCCATCTTTCTCGTCCGCTCACCTAACTCTCGTTGTCCCTCGGCCAGCTGCCTGAGCACAGCGTGATTGCTAGCGAGGTTGGATTGTTGTGTCCTTTCGACCCAGCGACAGCTGCTCTTGGTGCAGTCCGGCAATGCTCTCTTGGAGAGCCATGATGGCCTGCGGACTCGTCACCCCACGCTGGCCCTCCTCCGGGGTTCGCCCGCGGCTCCAATCAAGGCCCGATGGACGGCCTGCAGCGACTGCTCCGCCTGTTCCTGATAGTCGACCGCTCGGCCAATCCGATTCGCTTCGATGCGGCTGACCGCCTTCCCGCATCAGCCCACCGGGCAGGCTCCGCTGTGCCAGCTCGAGCGCCCGGGCAGCATCTGCGGCGTGCGGCTCGGACGAGTCCTCCCAGCCATCGGCTAGACTCGATTGGAGACGTTCGAATCGGTTGGCCAGCTGCCTCTGACGCGCCGCGAGGCTGTCGAGCTCAACCACCTCTTGGCCGCTCAAGCTGCGCCGCTGCTTGCCGATGGTTGGGGCCGGCGCGGAGTGGTGGCGGTCAGCTGTTGTTGCTCCTGTTGAACCCGGGCCAGTTCTTGCGCGACTCGGCGTATAGTATCCGCGCGGCGCAGTGCTTTCAGCATCCTCGCGATGCGCTCGATGGCTTCGTCTTGCGTCTGTCCGGTGCGAGCAAGATCCATGGCGAGCAGCCGTTTTTCCTGCGCCGCCTCTTGTGGCGATTCGTGAATCCTCATGCGCCGCTTTTAAGGCGGCGGCCAGCCGGTCGTCGATTTGCGGAACGAGCTCACGACGCAGGTTCTCGATCTCGCGTTTCAAAGACTGCATCCCGGCTGCCAGCTGTGGGTCACGGATGCGATTACTTGCCAGGTCGGCTAGCCAGCGAGCGACCTGCTGTCTTAAGCCACTCGGAGCAGCATACAACCTGTCGTAAACGTGCCGCTGGTTCAGCTCCGTCGCTTGCAGCCTGTCGAGGTCGTCCGCCAACAGTTCGTCGGACTGTTCGAGCCGGTGTTGGATGCCGGTGACCTGCGACCGCACGGTTTCCTGAGCTTGCAGGATATCCTCGACCCTGCCTGCCGCATTTCGAACCGCCGCTGCTCGAAGCGGCGAACCAATTCGCTCGCTGCGACGATCGTCAACTTCCGCACCCCACTGCTCCCCTGTTGAGGTCGAAAGTCGGCGGCCACCACCTCGTACTCCAGCGTCTCGCCGGGACGCAGATCACCAAGTTGGCTGAGCGACCAGTCGTATTGGAACGTCCGTGTGTCGCGAGTTGCTTCGCTGTCGAACACAGCGGCTGTGGTAGTAAGTTGCACTAGCTGGTCCCCCGAATCGCAGGTGCACCTCGTCGACTTTGAGGTCATCTTCGACTTGCCCTTGCAGCGGCACGATCGCCTGAGGCGTAAAGAAGGTCATTTTGGCTGGGTGACTCCAGCACGACCGCCGGTGGGAAGTCAGCGACGACTTGCAACTCGCAGCGGAGGGCTTCGTTCCTTACGATCCCATCTTCATCGGTAAAGTCGAACCAGAAGGCGCCGGATTCCCGCACTAGGAAAGGCATCTCGGTCGGCGCGACAAAGGTCCGGCCGTCAGCTGCTAAGGCGGGCGCATCGAGAAAAACCTCGTCCACCAGATCCGACTTCCAAGCGACCCGCGCCAGCCGCTTGTTGACCTTTGCCGAAACGCGGATCTGACTGCCTTCGAGGGCGCGGATGTGCCGGCCGGAGGCCAAGGGTGATTGTCCACTGTATGCGGGCGGCTGTACGTCGATGTGAAGCTCTTCGATCTGGGGAGGTTCGACCACGGTTGCCAAATGCCAGGGCATTGTGTCGTCGTCACCTCCGAAGGCCCGGTAACGGAAGGAGCGAGTCACGTTGCTGTATCGATCTACTAAGCGATCACCGACTCGTGTCATCGGTCGCGAGACCGCCTGTTGCTGCGATTCCCCGGCAAACCAGTACTGGATGTTCACCTGCTCCGGCAGCCGACCGTTGAGGTCGATCAATTCCACTTCAAAGTCATCACCGGCAGCGATTCGTTGTGCGGGCGCATAGAAGGACAATGAGTTCCAACGAGGCCAGGATACTTGACTCCAGGGCATCAACATCCGTTGTGAGGCCAGCTGAACGGTCTCGCGGTGCGGATAGCAAACAGCCCCCACGATCACCAGTAGCAGGACGGTTCCAGCAGCCGCCCTGCGGGGAGCTTGGGCGTCCAGGCAGTCCATCAGATCGAGATCCTTGATGCTGCGGACGGCGTCATCGACGACAACGTGTTGCAGCTCGGCCGAACCACCCGAGTTTGGTTGCTGAAGGAATGAGATGGCACTCGAGAGACGGCCGTTCAGCCGAGGAAAGCGGTCCTCAATGCGGCGAGCTACTTCGAGATTGGTGAGCCGCCGTTTGATCGCCGGTCGCAGGTAGCGGGCATAGGCGACGATCACCACAGTCAATAACACAGTGGATGCGATCAGCCGCATTCCCAGGTCCTGATAGCGGACCAGATAGTCGGCCATTCCCAGCAGGAATCCTGTAGCGACAACGACGGTCAGAAAGCAGCTAATTGCATAGCACACCACTAATCGTTCAGACCGGCGGCCGACTAGTCGAACACGTTCGCTAAGCGGGTGCATGCCCTGCATTATACTAGACCGACTTTCTTGCGGACGATCCACTCAGCCGCGATCAGCGCCACGAACAAACTCGCCAACCATGCCGAGTTCCAAATAGGTTGGACTGGCAAGGACTTGAGTCGAACCCGCCGGCCGCGCGGTAGTTCTGCTAACAGCCGATCTACTTCGTGGATTCTGTAGAACTGTCCGCGCGAGGCCGCCGCCGCCGCTTGCATTTCTTGTGATTTCATTTGCAGCTCGGCGGCTTCCCCGGCCGGTGGCTCGACGCGAAAATGCCTGGCGGTTGGCAGGGGTTCGATCGCCGGGGCGGTGAGCCAAACGCGGTAGTCGCCGGGGTCCAAGTCGTTGACAAAGCCGGAAAACGTCCCTCGCACCGCGGCCTCGCGACGCAGCCCAAGCTCGCGGCGGCGGCCATCGCTCGCTGCTAACCCAACGCGCACGCCGTCGTCGTTCGGAGGCGCCAGGCGGTCGTCGAAGAACCTGGTCTGAATGCGGATTGCTTCACCTTGCAGGTAGCTGCTGCGGTCAGTCAAAACCTCCGCGACCTCGCCGCTGGACAACAACTTGGAACGGCTCAAATAGCGGATAAGCTGCAGCCAGTAGCGCGCATGGTAGATGTCGTTTCCCAGATGCTGGGCCCAGCGATATGTCTCGTCGGTACCGTGGAAAACGACTTTGCCGGCTCCCACAAACTGCATACTGATAATCGGCCATGCGCTCTCATCCGCGGATCGCAGGCTGCCGTGTTCTGCCAACACGCGGGCAGCGGGGCGCAGATCGGGCGCGGCGACAAACCAGTAGATCCCTGGAAGGTTGCGCCAAATTGAGTCGGTCGCCGCATGTGTGTCACCCAGTTGCAAGTAAGACGTCTGCAATCCGAGGCTGGTTGGCACGACCGCGGCGGCGTCGGACAGCACGCTAGTCGGAGGTGGGGTCGAGGCGGTTGACAGGTCGATTGGCAGCAGCTGGGCAAGCGGAGTTTCACGCCAAGCCAACGGTGTGAAACGTGGACCCGCGATGAACACGACACCGCCTCCCCGCTCCTTCACAAATGCCGCCACGTTGTCCATCACCGAACCGCTCAGCAGGGACGGGTCTGCGTCACCGATAATCAGCACATCATACGAAAAAAGATCTTCGCGGCTGACTGGGAAGACCTGAATCGCTGTCTCGTCCTGAGCGGCTAACTCGATATCAGCAGTTTGCAGAACAGTGGTCAGCTCGATGATCCGCTCCTGGTCGCTACGCCGTACACCGCGACTGAGCAGGTGCTTGAGGGTGCGAAACTCGTAGCTCGGGTAAGCCTGTAGCATCAACACGCGCACGCGCGCATCGCGGACCAGCACCGTGCGCTGCAGACGGTTGTTCTCGTGAGAGAACTCGCCGGGTAGTGCACTGGCTTCGATGATGTATTGGTGGACTCCCGCCGCGCTTGGACGGTACGAAAGACGAACCGGCTGAGCGCCTGCGAATTCGCTCAATGGTATCTCTTGCCGGTCTAAGACCTGACCGGTCTCATCCGCCAACTGCACGGCAACGGTCCGCCCGGCAAACCCGTCATGTTGAATCTGGAAGTCAAATCGTACCACGTCATCCACAAAGACCGCCTCTTCGACGATCAGGTCGGATAGTCGAACGTCGCGAGGCGGGTGTTCGCTGCCAAGCCCCACCAGGTACAGAGGGATTGCCCTCCGGCGAGCCAATTCGGCAGCGTCCTCAAGAGTCGCTCCGGAGGTGGTGATTCCATCGGAAAGCAACACGACTGCTGCTGTGGGCCGGCCGCGCTGAGCTTCTAGGATCTGCTGCAGGCCTACGCCTAGGCGACTGGCGGGCTGCTGCGGGGCTATCTGCCGTAGGGCCGCGCCGAACTGCCCTTGGGGATCGGGGGTCACGAGCCGCGCAGTGCCGGCCACACGATAGACCTGCAGGCGATAGCGCCGCGCCAACCGGGCGAGCCAGCCCTGTTCGGGATCGATCAACAAGGACAACGCCTGGTGCCAACGGGAAGCAGCGACCAGGCCGGCGCGGCGTAAACGCGCGGTCAACTTTGCGTCATGTTCTGGCCGGTCGGGCTGATCTTCGATCGCCATGCTGCGAGAATCGTCCAGAACCACCACCAGATCGGGCAAGTCGGTGCGATGGCGGTTCACTGTCCAGCCATACATCATGATCAGCACCAGACAGACTAACGAGAGCCTTATCGCCGCCAAGCCCACCCTCCAACGCGTCGACCTGCGGCCTTGTTCTCGGCTGTAGAGCCAAAAAACCCAACTGGCCAGCCCGATTACTAGCAGCACAGTTACCCACGGCGGCCAAGGCGATGATCGCTCCAGCGAAATCTCCAATCCCGCGTCGGCGGCCGTTGCACGTCGGCCGAGCAGGTCGACCAGCAACTGCTGAACAGCAGCAGAAAGTCTCTCCACTAGCCTGCTCCCTCGCTAATCCACTTCGCTAACGTGGATTCAGTGACCATCAGGATCAACAAGATGGCAAGCAGGATGCGGAACAGCGGAAAGGCTGCCTGCTGCTGATCGGCCGCTGTGTCCCGCGCTAGGCCCCCGCGCCACATCGCTAGCTCGCCTGGCAACGCACTGCTGTCGACGCGCGACAGGTCGCTCTCCGTGTTGTCAACATTCACCGCGAAGACCTGAGGAGGTAGATTCGGGCGGCCGGGAAGCAGCTGATAAATGCCGCTCACCATTGTGTCGTGGTGAGTCCAACGTGGTGGATGAAGATCAAAATCGATTGGCACGACATGAGAGCTCTGGCCGGGATCCTCGAGCACCAACCGGCCACTTGTGATACCCGCCGGTATCGAACCCGAGATCACATCGCCGACGATCGCGTTGCGGCGCTGCGCCCGCCCTGCCGCGGCATAGTCGACCATCTCCCGTATCAGCGGTGGGAAGCAAGGCCACAACGGGAGCGCGGACCAAGGGGTGGGAGGCGCGGTCGATGCGTCGACCGACTTCGGAGAGACTGCGGTGGCCAACAGCACACTCCGGCCGCGACCTACCGCTGCGGTGACGAGCGCCGGGCTGCCATCGCTGAACCTGAGAGCGATCTGTGCCTCGCTCTGATCGGGTGTCAACTGCACATAGCGCCAGACGGGTACGGACAAGAGTCCAGACCGCTCGTGCCCTCGAAAGGGAGCCACAATCGGATGCTTGTATTCGAGCGGGTCGAAATGCGCTGGGTCGACGGCGGTCACGCCAGCCAGCCGTGCTGGCAACCAGCCGGTCTCTCCGTCCTGGACAGCGAGCACTCGGTTGTAGTCTGCGCTCTGCACGCGGCTGCCCAAGATCGTGACAAGACCACCCCCGTCACGAACATAGCCGCGCAGTAACTCGACTTCTGCGGCGCGAAAACGACCGAGATTGCACAACACGACGCAATGATAGTCACGTAAATCAACTTCCATCAAAGAACTCTCGCGGATGACGTCGGGTTGGATCCGCCCGTGTTGTTCTTTCACGGGGGCCAGCGCCAAAGCGACAAATTCGGCTTCACCCAGCTGTCCTTCGACACAGAGCACGCGTGTTACCGGCGGAATCTCAAGGCTCAGCCAGCGCCGGTCGTCGACTGCGAGGTCGTCGCCGTGGATACGTGCTTCCACGACGTGTTGTCCCGCCGCCGCAAATCGGTGGGAGAACGCCAACGTCTCTTCCCCGTCGGCCGCCAATTCAACCTCTTGTTGGCCGATACTCCGTCCGTCCACGAACAGCTCCAACGTTGTCCGTAGGGAGGTTTTCCCATAGTTGCGCACAGCGGCCCGTAACGACGCCTGCTCTCCCACTGCCGGCCAGGGTTCGGGCGCCGAGAGATGTGTCAGCGCTGCGTTGTTGGCGCCGCCGTGTTCAACTAGCTCGACGAAGAGCTCCGCCTTGACCGACAGGTCGGCGAACTTCGCCCGCGCTGCCTCCGCCAGCATCTCTTGCCAGGTCGGCAGTCCTAGGTCGGTAAAAAAGACGACCTTGTGCTCGGTCAGCCGAGGGTGAAGGCGTGCCACCCGATCCACGGTTCGCTCAACCTCGGAGAGCGTGGCCGTTCCGCCCTCGACGGTGTGGCGTATCTCCAGGTTCTCTAATTCCGCGATCACGTCGCCCTGGTCGAACACCGCGTCTCGAATGATGACTCTGGGAGGATCCGACAGACCGATCAGCGTAAAGCCGTCGCCTTGCGGACGGCCCTGTATTAGCTCGGCGGCTCGTTCTCGAGCCAGCTCGAGGCAGCTGTGCTGGCCGGCCCGCGCCGCCATCGAAAAAGAGGTATCCAACACGATCACCCAATGAGTCGTCGCTTCTGTGCCTGGCGCCGACCGCAGCGGCGACCTGGAGAGGAGCGGGTTGGCTAAGGCGAGAGCCAGTACAAGCAGAACGGCAATTCTTATTGCCAGTAGGAGCCATTGTTCAACCCGCAATCGGCGCGACTCTTTTTGCACGGCCGCCACCAGAAACTGAACCGCCGCCCAACGGACTTCGTCCTGCTGACGGCGGCTCCAGAGGTGGATCAAGATGGGAATCGCCGCGGCAAGACCCCAGCAGAGCATCCAAGGATTGGCAAATGAGCCCCATGAGAACTGCGACATCGATTCCTCGTCAGCGAGTAAAACTCTGGTCGCGCCGGTGTCCTCTGCGGACCGCGCACCGGGTGGCCGGGGGTCTCATCCTCGGCGCTGCAGCAACGCCGCCAGGACCCGGTCAGGCGGCTGGTCTGTACACACCGTCGTGAAACTGATTTCGTGTTCGTGGCAACTCCTCTCCAGCGTGCGCCGAAACTGCTCCATCTCTGCGCGGTAGCGTTGGGCGATCGCTCGGGGGTGGGCGAACACGTCCGCGAGCTGCTCCATTCCCCGGAAGAGCGTCGGGCGATCAAACGGGAATTCCAGCTCGCTCCGATCCAGAACTTGTAAGCCGATGACATCATGACGCTGGAGACGAAGCCGATGCAGGCCCTGCAACAGGGTTGGCAAGTCGTCAAACAGATCACTGACCACGATCACAATCCCGCGACGGCGCAGCGTGGCTGCCAACCGTGTGAGCAACGAGCCCACGCGCGTTGCAGGTCCCGGCTTGGAATTCTCTAAGGTCTCAATAATCAGCTCGAGATGAGTTGGATCGGCGCTGGCTGGCAGCTGCGCCCGGAGTTCATCATCGAGCGTCACGAGGCCGACCGCATCCTGTTGGTGCAGCACCAGCCAAGCGATCGCCGCCGCCAAACACTGCGCGTACTCCAACTTGGACCACTCTGCGGCACGGCCGCGATACGTCATACTCTCGCTGACGTCTACGACCAAGTGGCAGATCAAGTTCGTCTCTTCTTCGAACTGCTTCAGATACAGCTTGTCGGTCCGCGCAAAGACCTTCCAATCGACGTGGCGGACGTCGTCGCCGGGCGCGTACTCTCGGTGTTCGGCAAACTCGACTGAGAACCCTCTGTTCGGGCTACGATGCAACCCAGCCAAGTACCCGTCGACGATGCGTCGTGCCCGCAGCCGTAGGCCTTTCAGCCTAGCCAGCGTCCGCGGATCTAAAGACCTGGGGGAGTTTTCCACGACCATCGTCGTCCCGGAGCTGTTTGCAGGCCAGCTCGATTAGCCGCTGCACGATGTCGTCGGATGTGACGTGGTCTGCATCGGCGTTGAAGTTAGTTCGGATGCGGTGCCGCAAGACGGGCGCGGCGACTGCTTGGATGTCCTCTTCACTGACATACGTGCGCCCGTTCAGTACCGCTCTGGCTTTTGCACCCAGCACCATGTACTGACTAGCCCGAGGACCTGCGCCCCAGGTCACATAATCGCGTACAAAGTCCGGGGCTTCAGGCTGATCGGCACGAGAAAGGCGGGCTAGTCTGAGGGCAAAGCGGGCAATGTGGTCGGCCACCGGCACCTTCCGCACAATATGCGTTAGCTCGACGATCTGCTCGGCAGTTAGCGTCGGTTCAATCTCGGCCCGGGCGTCCGCAGTCGTACGTTTCACGATCTCCAGTTCCTCGTCTTCGCTAGGGTAGCCGACGCGGATGTGGAACATGAAGCGGTCGAGCTGCGCTTCGGGGAGCGGATAGGTCCCTTCGTGCTCGATCGGGTTCTGGGTTGCCAATACGAAAAAGGGTTCGCTCAGCAGGTGCTTCTGCCCGCCCGCGGTCACCTGGAGTTCCTGCATTGCCTCGAGCAAGGCAGCTTGTGTCTTGGGAGGAGTGCGGTTGATTTCGTCTGCCAAGATGACGTTGGCAAAGACGGGTCCGGGTAGGAAGCGAAGCTCGCGGGCGCCGGTTGTCTTGTCCTCTTGGAACACCTCAGTACCTGTGATGTCCGAAGGCATCAGATCCGGAGTGAATTGGATGCGACTAAACCGCAGCGAAAGCGACTCGGCAACCGTACGGATGATCAAGGTCTTGGCCAGCCCGGGGACCCCGACCAACAGACAGTGCCCGCCGGCAAAGAGGGCGATCAGCACTTCGTCAATCACCTGCTGTTGGCCGACGATGATTTTGGCCAGCTCATCGCGGATGCGGTGATAGGCTTGGTTCAGTTGTTCGACGGACTGCAGATCAGTTCCGGACATGGCGGCTGATCCCGGTTTCGTTGAAAGCAAAAAGCCGGCCGGCTGCGGCGATGAGCAAGACATCGTCATGCAACAACAGGTGTCCCCCGGACGCTCTCCGCGCGGTCAACTCGATCCGCCGGGTCAAGCGAGGGTGCCAGCCTCGTTCTGTTTTAACGGTTTGCTGGTCAAAAACAAAGATTGCCGAACGAGTCGGCCAATAAACCCGCTCACCGGCGAGCAAACCACGCCCATATCCACGTGGTTCCGGGCGGGCGTGTCCGGGGGCGGCGTGGAAAGTATCAGGAAACCTCGCCATCAAGCGACCTGTCAAACAGTCGAACCAGTACAGACACTCACCGCTCGCCAGCAACTTGTCATCAGCAACGCCCAGCAGATGCACGACGTCCGCTGCCAATTCGGGAGGTGATGCCCAAAGCAGCGCGCCGCTAATTGCATCCAGCGCAAACATCCGTTCGCAATCACGTGGGGCTACGATCACCATGTCGCGATGAACCAGACACGGCGCCAGGTCGCGAAAGCGGCGGAGCTCGTTGCGATCCGGATGCGTGTTCGCCGAGTCGGCTCGAGGGTAACCGACTAACCAGCGAGGAAACCCATCGGCAGCTCGGTAGGCGGCCACGGCTCCCAGATTCGAGTTGTAATACAGCGTGCCCTGGTCAAGCGTCAGCAAATTCGATAGGTAGCCGCTCGCAGTCCCCGGTTCGGCTTCCGCCTCGCACACCAAACGCCGCCACTGGATGTGGCCCGTCTTGATATCGAAAGCAGCAAGATGCGATTCGTGTCGAACTTGATCAATCCGCCGTACGGCCGCGTAGAGCAGCTTGCCGTCCGTGACCGGGGCGCCTTCAAAAATCCAGCTCCCCTGCCAGTGAGGAGCCGCTAGCACGATCGCGTAAGACAGCTTTCGCTCAGCTTCCAGATCGAGTGCGACCAGCCGCCCCGGTAACGCTCGCTGATCCAATGTCACGGCGAACAGCGTCGATTCGAAGGCGCTCAGTGTGAGCCGAGGAACGGTGGGCGCTCCGGGGAGATGGGGGACGTCTTCTTCGCTGCGCATGCGGCGGCGGGGAATGACCAGCCGCCCGGTCTGCAAATCAACCGCTTCGATGTCGTCCGCTTTGAGCCCGACCGCGTAGACCGCCATCCCAGCAGTAATCACTGGGTGAATGCTCAACAATGACGCGGCATCTTCAGCCACCCGCAAATGACGATCGCGAGGGGTGAAGTCCGCGACCCTCAAGCGAGGAAGTGGTTGTTCCCAAATCGGGTATCCGCCCAAATCAAATGCCCGTGGGATTTGCTTGGATCGGATCGCAGCCCCGCCAAAGGTAGGCCAGTCAGGATCGCCTGCGCCGGCGGACCAGTCCCCGCTGCCGGCCAGCAACTCCGCCGCCAGCTCGGGTACCCGGCCGCGACGGCCCGCGAGTGTCCCTTGGCTGTTGGCCGAAGTCTGCGTCAACTTCCTCAGCTCCACCTGCGCCCGCCGCTGGTGTCCCTCGAGAATCGAACTCACCACCAACCGCAGGCGGACCTCGTCGAGTTCCACGTCGGCGTCGGGATAGGCCAGCCAGGCGGTATTGGCTTGCCACGCGGACCCGTCGGATCGGCCGGGTGCCGCCCCCGCGCCGTCGACGTCGGCAACCAGCCAAAGTGGATAGGCGTAGCGAACGCCTTCCTGCTGTTTTGTGATGTAACGTAGATGCGGGCTGAGACGTTCCCAGTAGCTACGGGCGGATGTGTAAGCACCTCGCTGACGCGCCAGTTCTCCGAGCCACATGAGGGCATCGTCGCCGAAACGGCTGACAAACATCTCGTCGACAATTCGTTGAAACAGCGCTTCATCGCGCGCGTCGACCGCCGAGCGAAACCAACGCTCGGCCAAAGGGTCGACCTGACGTCGGTAGACCTTTAAGGCTTCGGGAGCCGTCCGCGACAGGGAGGCCAGCCAGCGGTGTCCGCGTTGACGAGCTGATTCGTAGTGAGTGAAACCCTGCCGCTCGGCAGTCGGCGAGCCAACTGGGATCAACCGGTCCCCCGCGGACTCGATCACGGACATCACGTTGTCGACTGCCTCGCGCCACTGGCCGTTCTCCAACAACGCTCCGGCGCGCAGCAAACGACTCTCTGCATCCTGTCCGATCGCGTCCACCGTCACCGCAGACCAAGCTTGCTGAGCATTCGCTGCCAAGGGAACGCACAAGAGCAAACCGGTCAGGTAGGCGGCTAACGGCCGGATGCCGTGGTCTCGCCTGCTGGATTGCAATGCGGTCAGAAGCCTAGTTGCGGATAGGGACCGGCTGCCTGCCCCGAGCACGTCGGCGGCATAAAGCTCACGCACGAGCATATCCTTCGACCATCCGGCCCGCTGCAAACGCGCCGATGCCGAACACCAACATGATCACCATGTCGCTGACGCCAAATGACCGTCCCAGGTTGCCGTCCAGCTCCATGAGCATCGACAATGGTAGCAGGACCAGTCCCAGAATCTGCAAAGCGCGGCCGATCGATTTCATGCCCACACCCTAAGCAGGCAGGTGCGGGACGTCAATGTGTGGTTGAGGAGTTAGGTGACTAGGCTTTGCTCAAAACAAGTAATCTGGTCGCGTAGCGACTCCCCTAGTGTCTCTCCCCCAGCTGGCTGGGGGAGAGAGTCAGAGAGAGGGGGCTTTTGAGGAAAAGCCCAGGGTTGTACCGGGAGGAAAATCTGTGGCTCGCTCGAACGATTCTTGTCTCCGTCGCTATCTACGGCCGCTGGCACCCTGGCTGCCAAAGATCCTTGTGCTCGTTGTGATGCTCCTTGCTGGCGACCTGGACGCGCAGTCCCGGCGAGCGGCAGGGGACCCGGAAAAGCTTCCGGGTACGGCTCTTCTAGTGAAACGTGGTGACCTCTCAACTGAAATGCAGGAGGACGTGGATCGATTCATGGTTCACCTTACCAGCACGTTGGCGCAGCCACAGCCGTCGGCTGGCGATGATCAAAGTCTAGCAGTCCACCTGCAGTCAAACGTCGAGAAACGAAAGCGATTTCGCCAGATCACAGGAGTTGTGGATTCCCGGGTTCCGTTCTTGAAATTCGAGCTGGTTGCCGCAGCCGACGACCCACCGCTGTTGGTCGAGCATGAGCGTTTCGTCGTCAAAGCAGTTCGCTGGCCGGTTCTTGCGGGTGTGACGGGCGAAGGACTACTGCTGGAACCGCGCGAACCACCGACTGGTTTTGTGATCGCTCTGCCGGATGCGGATTGGACGCCCGAAATCGTCTCGGGGCTTCAGGAGGGGCCTTATGCGAGTGCTGACTACGCTAGGCGGTTAGCGGCAGCGGGCTGCCGCGTCCTTGTCCCGACGCTTATCAACCGCGCTGACACTTGGTCGGGTAACCCGCACATACGCATGCTGAACCAGCCGCACCGCGAGTTCATCTATCGCCCGGCGTTCTACCTTGGCCGACACATCATTGGATACGAAGTACAAAAGGTGCTCGCCGCAGTCGACTACTTTGATCGAGAGAATCGAGAGAACAGCAGCTCACTCGGTATCGGTGTCATGGGGTACGGTGAGGGTGGATTGATCGCGTTTTACGCCGCGGCGATCGATGAACGAATCGATGCGGCACTGGTGAGCGGTTACTTTCAACGGCGTACGGAGCTTTGGCGCGAGCCGATCTACCGGAATGTGTGGGGTTTGTTGCGCGGGTTCGGCGATGCGGGGATCGCCAGTCTTATCGCGCCGCGAGGATTGGTCGTGGAAGCCAGCCGTGGTGTGGCAGTAGACGGCCCGCCACCGCCACGGGAAGGTGTCCGTAACTTCGCCGCCAGCGGTACGCTCGGCACCGCGCCCTTGCAGTCGGTGCGTGAGGAGTTTTCACGGGCCGAACGAGTGTTCAGGAAGTTCGGGGTCGATGAGATGTGCGTTCTTGTCGAGAGCGGCCAAGGAGACGGACCGCCAGGTTCTAGTGCCGCCCTGCGGGAGTTTCTCCGGCTGATCGCCGTTGATCCACCCGCTGAAGTCAACTCAGCCTTGCGGGGTCGCCGTCCGCTCGACCCAACCCGTGCCGAAGCGCGTATGAAACGGCAGTTTCGGGAGCTGGTTGCCTTCAATCAACACAAGTTCTGGGAGAGCTCGAGAAAGCGCGCTGAGTTCTGGAGGGACGCTGATCGATCTTCGCTTGGTGCGTGGATCGAAAGCACGGAAACGTATCGAGAATATCTGCTGAACCACATCATTGGCGATACGCAGCTCGAGCCGGTTCCCCCAAAACCACGAACTCGACTGATCTACGAAGCAAAAACGTGGAACGGTTATGAAGTCGTGTTAGATGTTGCGCCCGGATTGTGGGCCTATGGAATCCTGTTGGTTCCCAAGTCGAGCGCTCCGACCCAGCGACTGCCGGTCGTCGTTGCGCAGCACGGCCGGGGTGGGCATCCTCAGGACATTTGCGATCCCAGTACGGACCACCGTGCCTACCACCGTTTTGGTGCTAAGCTCGCGGATCGCGGCTTCGTCGTCTTCGCTCCGCAAAACCTTTACTTTGGCGAAGAGAAATACCGCCTGATTCAACGCAAAGCGAATCCGCTTGGGTTGAGCTTCTTCGCACCGATGGTTTGGCAGCACCGAGTGGTCTTGCGATGGCTCGCCGGTCAACCTTTTGTCGACCCCGATCGCATCGCTTTCTATGGACTTTCTTACGGTGGTAAGTCCGCGCTATTGATTCCCGCGGTGCTTGGCGATTATTCCTTGTCGATCTGTTCTGGTGCTTTTACCGACACTGTGCGAAAGCACATTGATGCGGTTGGCGGAAACCGGTCTGTGTTTCTCTTCACCAACGAATACGAGCACCTGGAATTCGACTTTGCGGAGAAGTTCAATCACGCCGAACTAGCGTGGCTGATTTGCCCTCGACCGTTTATGGTGGAAAAAGGCCATTGGGACGGCGGTTTGCCTGACGAGTGGACGGGATCCGAGTACGCCCGAGTGCGCCGTAACTACGCGCGACTGGGGCTCGACGGGCTCACCGAGATCGAGTTCTTTGCCGGCGGCCACGAGATCAATGAGGAAGGAACCTATGAGTTCCTACATCGACATCTACAGCATCCGCGGAGGTCGGCAAGGTAGGTCCAGCCGTCGACTGACCGTCGATTCTGATCCGCTTTGAGACTTTGATCTTGGCGAAGCTGTCACCCGCCGCCAGCTGGCTCAACAGCTTCCACCATCCTCGTTCAGCATGAATCTTCGCTTTGCACGATCAGACTCGAGTGGAAAGTCGATCAGGTCTTTTTCCCGCATGCCGGCCGAGAGAAGCCAGGCGTCTTTTATTTTGGCGAGAACTCATTGGTGCTTCACGGGGACAAATGGAGAGTGTCGCAACGGACAACTGCTGCCTATACATCAGCGATAGTTGCTTCACCCTCAGTCGTTGCGCCTCAGAAATCCACCGAAAAATGAAACCGGGCGGGCCCAGATGCTAGCGATACGCGCCCACCCGCGACTCTGGCGCGATCGGTTTGACCGTTCTCTGACTGGTACGATAGACTTGTCTTATGACGCTAGACGACCTTGAAAACGCGGTAGCTGGCCTCTCGGCGGAGGACCTCGCGCGATTCCGAGCGTGGTTCGTCGAATTCGATTCGGCTGCGTGGGACCGCCAGCTGGAGGAGGATGTCGCAGCGGGCAAGCTCGACAGTCTCGCCGACGAAGCGCTCCGGGAATCCAGAGTTAGCGCTGCCGTCGGTGATTGCAACGTGTGTCAGAAATAGACGGGTTTGGGAACGCGTATCGAGCACCGTCAATAGCATCCTGCGGATCCGATGTCGACAGCTGCAAAGGCAATCTGGACTGCCGCGTGGAAGGCACTCGGAGCAACGCCACCGGGTGATTCGTACAGCGAATTGGTCGCGTGCTATGCTGAGCCCGGGCGAGCGTATCACACGCTGCAGCACATCAACGAGTGCTTCCAACACTTTGAACCTGTACGTGAAGTTGCCGAGCGCCCTGAGGAGGTTGAACTCGCAATTTGGTTTCATGATTCCGTGTACGATACGAAGTCCAAGGACTCCGAGGAGCGAAGTGCTCGGTTCGCGCAACGTTGTCTGCTCGACGGTGGCGTGCCTGCGGAGAGCGTCGATCGCGTTCACAACCTTATACTCGCAACGAAACATCTCAATCCACCAGTAGGAGCCGACGAGGCACTTCTTGTTGACACCGATCTGTCGATACTTGGTGCCCCGATCGACCGATTTGACGAGTACGAAGCCCAGGTTCGACACGAGTATTCGTGGGTGCCTCTCGACACGTACAAGTTTGAGCGGAGCCGTATCTTGCAGAGATTCCTGGACGGTCCTCGGGTATACTGGTCGAAGCATTTCTTCGACACGCTGGAGCATCGGGCCCGCGCGAATCTCGCTAGGTCTATCGAACGATTACTTGGCTCATTCGCGCCCTGAAAAACCACCCTGATTTCTCAGACAGATCACGGGAGCCACTGCACTCGGAGACAACCCGATGACCGAGGAACAGCGTTTGAGAAAACGACGATGGCTTCAGTACAGCGTCCGCGCAGTCCTCGTGCTCGTCACCGTAGTCAGCTTGTCCCTTGGTTGGCTAGTCCACCGTGCCCGCCAACAGGCCGCGGCGGTCGAAGCTGTCCTGCGCTCTGGCGGTGATGTTCAATACGAGTGGTACTTCGATGCGGGTGCGCGTTCTAGGAAACCCGAGTCGCAGATTCGGGCATTCCTCGGTGCCGTGTTTGGAGATGATTTCGTTCGACGAGTGACATACATCGCTCTCGGGGAGGGTGAGCTCCACGATGCGGATCTCGAACGGCTCGATGGGCTCCGCCATCTTGAAGGCATAACGGCCGACAACTCGCGCATCACGGACGATGCTCTAGGATTCCTCGCGAGACACGCTGCCATTGAAGTAGTCTCTCTTAGAAGAACTCGGGTCGGCGATGAAACCCTTGCGGCTCTCCGCCGCTGCAAGGAGATTCGAGAGTTGTACATTCCAGAAACGGCAGTGACAGACCTCGGTCTGGCGATCTTGGACGGTCATGTGAACCTCGATGTCGTAAACTTCGCGGGAACTGAGATCACTGACGCGGGCCTCACAAACCTCAAAGCGGCCCGCAATCTCCGTGTTCTCGACCTGTCGAACACAAAGGTCACCGACGCAGGCCTCACGCAGCTTCGCGACTTCGCTGGCCTGATGCTGCTACGTCTTGTCGGGACAAATGTGACCGACGAAGGAGTAAAGAACTTGCAAGCAGCTCTGCCGAAATGCACGATAAGTCTGTAACCGCGCCGAGGCAGAATACTTGTCCCAGAAAATCACCGTCCGTTAGAGAAAACGGCTTTCTCCGGTCCAGGCAGTGTTGCCTGGTGCCCACCTTGCGACTTCCGCAGTTGTCAGCCGGCAAGGGAAAACGGGATTGGGGGTTACATGCTCATTGTATTCGGTGGAACGCCGGCCACGGGAAAGAGCACGCTCGCTCGAATTGTCGCTCGAGACTTGGGTGCCAGCTACATTCGCATCGACACGTAGGTAGCACTGGGGTGTGGTGGGCGAGCCGATTGTGGCTCGGACGGAAGCACAACAGAAGTAGCCCAAACTGTGACACGCCAAACCCATCGCGAGTGGTATGAAGCGGTAACAGCATTGCGTGGCGAACTTGCCGCCGATCCAGCAAACCTCGAACTCGCCGTTCAAGTCTGGGATTTGCTAAGCGGCTCGACTGGTTTCGACGCGGCTTTTGAGCTGGCTACAATGGGGCGCTGAAAGGACGTCACGCCCCTGTCAATTGCACACGACGACCTTGAAGATCCAGGCCGCATGACGATTGCACTGGGCCAGGTCCCAGCGCGAGCATAGATCTGCAGCTTCGACGCTTTCCAACAGTGATAGAAAGGACGGTCGATGATTCGTCGCCTGGTTTATGTTGTGACGTTCGTGCTCTGGTGTGCCACGAATGCTGTGGCCGCCGGCAAGCCCAATATCTTGTTCATACTCACCGACGATCAGGGCTGGTGGGATGTTGGCATTCGGGGCAACAGGGTCATCGACACACCAGCGCTCGATCGTTTCGCGCGTGACGGCGTGGACTTCACTCGATTTTACGCCGCGCCGGTGTGTGCTCCGACGCGGGCCGGGCTCATGACGGGGCGTTACTGCCTACGGACCGGCCTTTACAACACGCGGTTTGGCGGCGATACGCTTGGGATTGGTGAAATCACGATTGCCGAGATGCTAAAGAAGGCTGGTTACCGAACCGGCTGCTTCGGCAAATGGCACCTCGGCAAGTACGCGCCCTATCAGCCACATAACAGGGGGTTCGATGAGTTCCTTGGACACTATCACGGGCATATCGATGAATACGACTATCCCGACCAGATCGTCCACAACGGAGAGCCTGTCGAGGCACGCCGCTACGTAACCAACCTGTTTACAGATGCGGCCATCGAATTTATCGAAAACAGTAGCGATCAGCCGTGGTTCTGCTACGTGCCGTTCAATGCACCTCACTCGCCATGGGTGGTCGGCACCAGCCACGACGGACAGCCACGCGGCGATCTGCTCATCAACAAGTATCTGGAGCGTGGACTGCCACTGCGCGAGGCTCGGATCTACGCCATGATCGACATCATCGATCAGAACGTGGGCCGGCTGCTCAACAAGCTTGATCAATTGGAACTGGCCGATGACACAGTCGTGCTGTTTATGACCGACAACGGTGGAGTAAGCAAACACTTCAAAGCCGGGTTGCGGTCGAACAAGGGCTCCATCTTCGAGGGCGGTGTGCGTGTTCCGCTGTTCGTCCGCTGGCCGGGACGGTTTCCGGCTGGAAGCCGCATCGAAGCGCAATGCTCGCACGTGGACCTCTTTCCAACTTTCTGCGAGCTGGCCGGCGTGCCGCTTCCCGTGGATCGCACGATCGACGGAAGAAGTCTGCTGCCTTTGCTCCGGGCTGGCAGCGGGCACCGACACCACCAGTACGTCTACCACACCTGGGACCGCTTCTTTCCCAACGCCAACTATCGGTGGGCCATTTCCGATCAGCGTTGGAAACTGGCCTGTCAGGTTCCGCGGGTCGGACAGGCGCGTCGGGTCTCCGCAGAAACGACCAAGCGTTTGAGGCCTGCCACCGAGGACGATTGGCAACTGTTCGACCTTCAGAGCGATCTGAGCGAGGCAAACGATATCGCTGACAAGCACCCGGGTATCGTCCGACGCTTGCGGGCCGAGTTCTTACGCTGGTTCGATGATGTGACAGAGGGCGTCGAATACCGTCCCGTGCCGATTCCGGTTGGACACGCGGACGAGCCGCTAGTAGAGATCCAGGCGAGCTGGGCCCAATGGCAAGGAGACAACATCGAGTATGTCTTCCGCGGCTACGACTGGGACACGATCGAAGGCTGGAAGGAGGTCGGCGAGCAGGCAACATGGAGGCTCGATGTGTTGCGCGGTGGACGTTACGAACTGGCCATTAGCTACGGGCGGTCAGCTCGTGGCGGCGGAACGCTAGAGATGACGGTTGGCGATCAATCCATACGGTGCACTCCTCCACCTACGCCCACGGCCGACGTCTTTGAACGACTGTCTCTGGGCACGCTTGAGCTGAGCAAAGGACCAGCGATACTGAAAGCCGAGGTCGTCCGGGCGCATGGCCCCGAGCTGATGCGACTCAACCCGTGTATTCCTGCGACAGACCAAATGAAGAACGCCCTCTGTGTTCTGGTTCCGGTGGGCGACATTTCTCGCGTCCACTGTAATGATGGCGCAGGAGCATCATTCGCATCGGTCAACCGTTGGCATGTCCACGACAGGACTGGAACAAAAAGGGAAAAAACGACACTTCTCAGTGAAACCGACAGGTTTCGGCGAGGAACATAACTGATGATGACGTGAGCAGTTAAACCTGCGACCTACCGGTGAGTGGATCCAGCGCGACGTACTGTCTGTAGCAGAACATCAATCGCGTGGCCGCAGGGCACAGCTGTAGTCGATTTTTCTGTCCCAATCTTTCTGTCGTCAAACAGCTCGGCGAGCAGGTTTTGGATGACAGAAAAACTGGGACAGAAAGATGGCGTAGCTGCGGTGCTTTCTCGAGTGGGTTGAACGTAGCTGTCAGCCGCGTGATGTTGATCCAGTCGAGCCGTCCAACGCGCGTACTGTCTGTAGCAGAACTTCAATCGTGTGGCCGCAAGGCACAGCTGCGGTCAATTTTTCTGTCCCAATCTTTCTGTCGTCAAACAGCTCGGCGAGTAGGTCTTGGATGACAGAAAAATTGGGACAGAAAGATGGCGTAGGAGCGGCAACAGACCAAGGGATCAAAGGATGCACAGCCAGTGAGATCAAAGGGGTCGATGATTGGTAAGTGGCTCGCTACGCCGCCCTGTGTCAACAAACGCCCGAGTTTTGGGACACCGTGGGCGCCCTGGAAACTCCATACGTTTTTTCGCAACCCCGCCGATTGGGGTAGAATGATCCCCAGGGGCCAGATGGGCGCCCTGTAACCTCGAACGTATTCTGAGAACGCCCGGGGACGCCGAAGACCTGGCAACTGCCGTCACCGCGATTCGGATAACCGCACATGACGACGAATCCCTACCTTGCTCCAACGGACTCAGTCTTACCGGAGCAGTCGTGGAAACCGAGTCCCGGTCTGTTGGCGACCGCCGCAACGATCTTTTTCTTTGTCGGGGTGTTCTTCAACAACGCTTCTATTTCAACGAATGACTACACAGCGGTCGTGTGCCTTGCCGTCGTGGCGTTCGCTTGCACACTGCTGGCCACAGCACTAAGTTGGCGATGCCAGAGAATGAAAATCAGAATCTGGTATGTGTTTATCGCGGTTGCCTCGGTTTCGCAGCTAGTCGACGCCGTGGGGCGTCGACTAGCGCATCTGTGGTGATGTTGCGAATAACCACCCATTTTGGTCGGACCGGAGGCGTGTCGAGAATCGGAACAATACTCCCTCGGCAGTGGCGAAGACATGGTAGGGGCACCGGCACATGACAGTTGATGACTATGCCGCTGTAGTGCAACGACATGACAAGGTGGTTATGGTGCGATTTGTACTTGCTGTCGCCGCAATGTTCTTATCGATTCTGGCTGCCATTCTGGTCCGTGCCTTCGACGAACGACTTGCTAACCTCATCGCGATGCCCTTGATGTTCCTTGTTGGCTTTCCCGTGATGCTTTACGGCTTCTTTAGAGCCGACCGTGTTTTTCGACAGTTTCCTGCGCTCGTGTGCCCTCATTGCGACGGCTCTCTAGCTCGGCCAAAATCAATAGTCATCGCAACGGGAAACTGCCCTTGTTGTGGACGTCGAGTCTTGGACGACTCTAGCATCGGCACTTAAGAGACGCAGGTGACGACCTGCTATTTGCCGATCGACTCGCATGACCGGACAGAACAGGTAGGGTAAAATGACTCTCTGACGATGCAGACGCCGCCAAATGTGCGTCATCTACTCGTGGGTTGGGACAGGCACCAGGTTTTGAAAGATCCGGATGACTGTGCCCAGTAAACTCGAACGCCAGACTGTATCGCAAGGGACGGTAGTGGCCGAAGGTGATTACCAAGTCGAATCGTCGCGTGAACTGAGCGATATCGAGCACATACGCCAGCGGACCGGAATGTATCTTGGGAGCACGGACTTCTTCGGATTCGTGCAATACCTCGTATCCGCGTTCGACCTTATGCTTGACCACGGCGCTACGTGGATCGAATTGGAAGTCGATCAGAATTACCACCTACGTTCTGATGCAAGTATGCCCGCACATCTCAACGACTGCGGTGCTTTGGAGCCATTTGAAGCAATCGGCAACGTCAAGCCGCGACACATTCCTGATGGACTTGTACTAATGGCCCTTTCGGAACGATTCCGAGCTATATTGAATGACGGCGTAACCCGGACTGTGTTGGAAGCTAGTTTCGGGCAACGCGAATCGTTGCAGCAGGAAGGTGCAACCGCAAACACCCCGAGTACTGTGCTGGAATTCTATCCCGACTATGGAATCTTCTCCGTAACCGAAGTGTCCCCGACGGTTGCCCACAGCTACTGCAAACGATCCGCCAGTCTTCATCCCGGCGTCTCGTTCCGCATTAGGGTTGCCGACGAGGTGACGGAATACCGATCGACGACCGGCATTCGCGATTTCTTCGATGCGATTTCGACGCCTTATCAACTCCTTCACAAACCAATTCACCTTCAGGAGTCGGACGGCGATCTCACGGTCGAAGCAGTGTTCGTGTTTCATAGTTGGACTGAAAACAGAATCTGGTCGTTCGCCAACAAAGGTCGTGTTCCAGACGGTGGCACGCACGAAGCCGGAATGCTGGACGCGATTGCACGACTGCACAATCGGCATGCCGGTTCAGCAGTTGGCGTGCTCGCGGTGCTCGCAATCGAGTACCCGGATGTGACGTACGAGGGATGTATCAAGGCGCGAATCGGTAATCCCGAACTTCGCGATCGTGTATGCAAGCTGGTGACCCGTGGTTTGGATTGTTGGCTTCGTGAAAACACAGACGAAGTCGAATACCTCAAAACGATCGAGAGGTTTCAGTTCGCCGAGGAGTGGTGACGCGTTTGGAGAAGCGTGAGTCGACTCGAGATACTCACTAACCGTGTTGCTGCGTCGTGGAGAACGACGGTGCGGTAGGCGGGCGAACTACTTCCGCAGCCGGACAACAATGGACTTTCGATTTCACAAGGAACTGCTTGGTGGATCTTCCGAACGTCGCACTGGACTCTGAAGGCTTCGTTGTGTTCGACGACGCAGGAAAGTTCTAGATAAAGCGCAACTTATTGTGAGGTACCTCCGATGCCGACCTGCGATCTCTCGCCGTCTGACAAGCAAGCATTCGGCAAAGCCGTCGGTCACGATCTCCTGACGCATCATGGGAAGCGGAAGCATTACACCCGCAACGAAGTAACGGCCTCCTGCGAACGCCTTGGCTATCCGATCGATTGGCATTGCTGGGCGATGTGTTTGTTCATGTCACCGGCCGATTTTACCGCTTATCATCAATCGATCGGCGAAGTGTGCGACCTAGCGAGCATGAAGGCCGAAATGGTCGCGGCGCTGACCGAGGGCGCGTCATCGTCCTGGTTCGATCTTGACCTGTCGTGGCTGGATTGGCCAGAAATCGACATCTCAGATCTGTTTGGCTTCTTTGACTGACCCTATCCAGCAGATTGGTCCACAAAGCAGTTGCATCGAACAGCCTTGCTATGATTTGGCGCGCGTTTGCAACGCCCAAGGGGTAGTGCGAGAACTGGTGCATGTTCTTCTGGCGATACGAAGAAAAGGCTCAAGGTCCGATTTACGATTGGATTTTGGCCAACAAAGAGCAGATTCGCGCCGGAACCGCCAAGTACATGGGCACTTGCGTCGATGAGGAGACTCAGTTTTACCAGTACAGGTATGTAGTCTCGTTCTTCGTCGGGACTTTCAGCTTCACAACACCGCACTACCTGCCCACGTCGGAGAACGGGCATCTAAAACACGCCCGTTGGAAGTACGCGTTGATCTCGCTCCTGCTGGGATGGTGGTGTTTTCCATGGGGGCCGCCATTTACGATCCATGCGCTCATGGTTACCTTCGGCGGCGGGAGCAAACGCACGGCTGCTAGTCTTCTTCAACTCGTTGAGTGGGGATGGGACGCGCCAAGTGACGTATCGGCGAATGCTCACAGAAAGGACGTACTCGACGTATCCGAAGCCGCCGCCACGGAGATTCGGTCGAGGATGGAGAGCCGTGGATTCCCTGCCGACGTCGGTATTCGAGTAAGACCTACTAAGTGGGCTGACAACGAGGTTGAGATTTCGTTTGACTACCCGGTAAGTGACGGACGTGATTGGGTTGACGAGTCCGAAGGGCTTCTGTTGCTCATCGATAAGAGACACGAACATCAATTGTCGGGCCGAACGCTTGATTTTGGCGATGGAGCTTTTCGGACCACATGACGAGTCGCGAGAAACCACTGTAGTTTCTGAGACACCCGCGGAATTCCCGTACGTTTTCACGGCATAGGACTAGTCGCTGTCTGCTCATCCACGACTTCGCGACCGTCTCTTGTACTCATTGCGGAAAAGACATGCTGGTCGATAGAGTTACCGATAAATCGTACCGATGCGTCGGAAAATGTGGCGTTCATCCCTCCCGCATGGTAGGAACCGAACCGGTAGCCTCCATACTCACCGTTCGTTGGAGCCAAGGGAGGTTCATTTCCCCAGCGAACGGTGTCCCAATCCCAGCCGCAGACCCAACCTTGGTCTTCATAGTTTTGTCTTGTACCCAGCAGGTCGGGTTGGATGTACTTTTCGGCTACGAGCAACGTGTGAGAGGTTCCATCCTTGATCGTATCCAGCGCAACTCTTTGGCTTCGCAGCGCGCTACCACCAGGACGCCGAACTACCGTTCCGTCGATGCCATTTCCTAAAGAACCGCTCGTAGGTTCCACGTTCGATGTTCCTCCGTTGCCAGCGTAGTCGATCATGTAGACGTCGGATTCCCAGCGTGAATAGTAGGTCTTCATGGGACTTCGCCGACTTGGACAAAAGTAGAAGGAAATAGCGGACTCGCGCACTGCGTTATCGGAGTCCAAGTGCCAGACGTTTTCCTTGTCTGCAAAAACCAGTATTTGGTAAGCCCAGCCCCAGTGCTGCTTAGGCGATGACATGGGCTGACCGTTTGCATTGAGAGATCGAGGCAACTCCCAATCTTCTCCGCCATCGGGAAAATACCCGAAGGTGGAGGCATGATTGTGGAATGCGGTACCGATTTGCCGCAGGTGATTGGCACATTGTATTCGACGCGCTGCCTCGCGAGTTGACTGCACCGCTGGAAGCAAGAGGGCTATGAGGATGGCAATGATGGCAATAACGACGAGCAACTCGACGACCGTAAAACCCGCTTTTCGATAACGATTCATGTTCCTCCATCGCCTGGTGCCCTCCTGATGACGAGAGAGCCGTCGTGGGCTTCGCAATATAAGTCCAATTGGTGAAGCAGCGCGCCGAGCACGGAGCTCAGAGCAACTTTGTACATCGACATGGTGACTGGTTCATCTGTGTTCACGTGATTTACAAATCGCATGTTGTATCGAGTCGTGAGGTCGCTCAGCGCATCACGCAGGGGAGATTCTAGGTATTCAACTGTCGCCTGCCTGGCCAGTTGTTGCCCGATCTCTGTGTTGCGATCGAAGCGAATACGTTCTTCTTGAACCAGCTTGCTGTCGCGCGTTGTTACCCACAACGTTTCGTACCGAAACCGGCAGGTGAGGTTTAGTGGAGTGAGGACAACACCAAGTGCCTGATGTAGTCGCACTCCGTCAATAAAACTTGTGACCGGCAAATCAGTTCGCAGACCCGCCTTCTTGAACGCCCTCGTATCTAACAGAATCGGTATGCTGTGGCGGGCTTGGATGTCTTCGAGTACGTCACGAAGCGGCGTTTCCTCGTAGTGGAACTGAGTTTCCTCATGCAGAGTCGTCTGGATTCCCAAGCCGGCTAGCCCGTCGAAGCTGATGACCTTCATGAAGTCGTTGTCGGCCTTGCCGTTGTCCTCTACATATCGTTGAAGTCGCGACACCTTTGCTATGGGTATGAGGTATTCTGTTGTCTGCCCCAACTCAGTAATGCCAATGAAATCCGTCCCGGTTGACGTTAAACGTCCAACACTGTAGCTGCCCGTTGGTCGCAGCAACTCCTCGATCTCTTGCTTCATCAGTTCTCGGTGCTTGGGATTCGCCCTTACCTGAGGCGAGCGGGCTTTCTCTCTTAGCAACTTGAGTTTTAGCTCATTCACAACGCGGTTTTCGTAGTACACCCTTGAACGCTGGACAAGGTCGTCGGAGATGATCCAGATACGGCAGAAGCCAGCTCCACTGAATCGAAACCCGAGAAGTTCCGCATCGCGGAGCACGTCGACAATCGAAACTGACTTGCTCTGCCCGTTTTCCGCGGCACGTCCTATGTTGCAGACTGCTACCGCGACGATCACTACAGCGAAAGTTGCTCGATACATGAGAAGGCACCTTGTCGCATGAGAATTGGAGAACTCCGACCGACTTGGCCCGCACTGAGATTGACGTTTCGCACGTCACCTGTGCCCTATTCTAGCGATGTGCCTTGGCTAGGGCGAACCGGACGGTCGTGACACACCCACTGCAGGGGGGCTTCGGAAGGCGGACGATTCCCAGCTGCTCGGAAGCTCGGACACGACGGGTTGAAACCGCGAACCGGGAGACAAGGCGGTAGCAGCCAGTTGATTTTCTCAACGGGCTGCCGCGTCACAGGGATGTGATGCCAAATCAGCGACGTAAGTCGTTGATTTGCGAGCCGCGAAGAACTCTGTTCTGAGCTGGTGAGGTTGAAAAACGCCAGGACGGCGTTTTTCAACAGGCAGTTAGGCTCTATTTGCCCGTCGTTGTCAGCAGCTAAGCGATCGCAGCACGCCGCCGGGCGCGGCGTATTTCGTAGTAGAAATAGCTGGCCAGACTGCCCAGTACCAGAAAGGGCATCGACATCATAAAGAGGATGCTCCAAAAATATCCCCGCACGAGCGACTGATGACCGGGATCGCTGGCCGCCAAGCCTTCCTTGCACGTGGGGCAAGCCTCAGCAAGGCCTTGAGCAAGAACCAGCACGATCGCTGTCGCGATCAACAGAAGAGGTACGCTGCGCCATTTCATCAGCGAGTTCCACCAGGACTTCCCACGGGGCCACCAAGCAGTATCGGAATTGTAACGGGAGAAGTTGAGCCGGGAAAGGCTGTCGGTCAGGCAGGACGAAGCTCCGGCCGAGCCGCGACAAACTTTCTCGACGAGATTTAAGGGTCCCTCCCCGACGTTCTGTCGCTAGACGACCGTAGCCGAACTCGCCAGAGTTTGGTGAACTGCCGATTCGTCCAAATTCTGGCGAATTCGGCTACAAGAACTCCTGAGCGGCATTGCATGTCCCCCGCTACAGATGATACAGCATCCCGTAGACCACCACGCCAGTGATGGACACATAGAGCCAGATCGGAAACGTCCAGCGAGCGAGGGAGCGGTGCTGGGAACGACGGTCACGCAGGCCCAGTACAATCGTGATGGCTGCCAGCAGCGGCACGGTCGCGGCTAGAATGACGTGCGTGATCAGTACCAAATAGTAGACATATCGGAGCGGAAGCAGGGGATTCTCGAACGGCTTGCCCCGCTGGCCCGTGGTTGCGTGCAACAGCTGGTGATAAGTCAGATAGCAGACCAAGAAAGCGACCGAGACGCCGAAGCAGGCCAACATCGTCCGCTTGTGGGCCCTTTCCCGCCCGCGGCGAATCAAGACATAGCCGATCAGCAGCAGCACAGCCGACAAGGCATTCAAGCCGGCATTGACATGCGGCAACCAGCGTACAGCTAGTTCCAACGTGAGACCCCCCACACCCTACGCCGTTAAGAACTTTTCCCCGACGTTCTGCCGCTATCCGATCGTAGCCGAACTCGCCAGAGTTTGGCGGACTGCCGATTCGTCCAAATTCTGGCGAATTCGGCTACAAGCAATTGTTAACGGCTTTGCCCTACGCTGGTCGACTCGTCGACAGCAGTCTCGTCGTCTTCCAGATCGTCCGTCGCGCCGTCAGCTTCCTCGCCAACGGGCACAGCACCACCGGCTGCTCCGGCGGGCGGGGGCTCAGTTTCGGCGAGCAGTTCCTTCAGCAGCCGGCGCATATTACGGATTTCCTCCGGCCGGTTCCAATGAAAGCCGCCACGAATTTTTCCCCAGCGATCAACTACCAGCAGCCTCTCACTGTGTGATTGCTTTTCAACCGATAGGAAGTAAACCTCGGCTCCGACACGCCGGATGTAGTTGATATCGGTCGAAGTCAAGAAGAGCCACTGTTGCGGATCGGCGTTAAACAGCTTGGCGTAGTCCTGCAGGGCGACCGGGGTGTCGTTGCTCGGATCACAAGTAATGCTCACAAACACCACTCCCGCGTCCCCGAATTCCTCCGCCAACTCCTGCACCCGACCGTTCTGTAGCCGGCAAGCGGTTGGGCAGCGAGCGAAGAAGAAGCTGACCACGTGTACCTTGCCGTCTAGATCCTGCGAACGAAACTGGCGACCGCTGCGCTCAGTCAACTCGTAGTTCGTCAACCAATCCTCGGTGATCGGCGGTGGTTCCTTAGCCACGAGCGGCAACACCGTGACCTCCGCTGGCTCTCGGCGCCCAATCGATGCCGCGGTCACGAAGGTCAAGATACCGGCCGCCGCACAGAGCACCGCTGCCACCCACATGCTGGACTTAGTCATTGTGGGGCGACTCCTCAGTGTGCTGGGTCAGCATGCGGCTCATCGTCGTGCTGCTCGGTCGGCTCCTCCACGGGAGCTTCCGGCGTGGCGGCATGCAGCCAGCGCTCTTCTGCATAATTCCGAGTACGAAACTTGATGTCGGGGAACAACATCAGCAACAAAAAGAGGCTCATGATGCTGGCCGGAATCGTCAGCACATACTTCCAGTTGGCCTCCCAAATCAAGTGCATAAAGAAGAGCATTACAAGTAGCGCCTTGGCACACGACACAGCCATCATGAGCGTCCAGCCGATGGCAGGGGTCGCCATAATCGTCGCATTGCTGCCGACAAAGAATGAGATCGCGGTCAGCACGCACAGCGCCACGAAGACGGCAATGTACTTTCCCGGTCCCCCGTGCCCTTCGTGGCCCGTGCCGCTGGTTTCGTCCGTCATGTTAGTCATCTCTCCCGTAGCATGGTTCCGTGCTCTGTGCCACCGGCCCCCAGTGCCAGCTTCGTTCTATTAGAACAGATACAACAGCGGAAATAGGAAAATCCAGACCAGGTCAACAAAGTGCCAATAGAGGCCGACGTTCTCGATGATGTTCGCGCGGGTGTGGTTCAGCGTCATGGGCAGGATACAAGCGAAGGCGATTAAACCGACCAGCACGTGGATTGCGTGAAAACCAGTCATCAAAAAGTAGGTGCTGGCCCACATGTTTCCACTGGGGATCATGATCGGCAGCCGCAACCAATGGTGAGCTTCGTTTAATCCGTGTTCGTGCCCTGCGACCTCCTCCAAAGTACGCCCGCGGGCAGCAAGTTGCCGAAGGCGACTGTCGATGGCCAGGAGCTCGGCCGCTGCAGGCGTGGTGGCTACCGGCGGCTGGGCGTCTGCAGGGGCCTGCGCCACGAAGCTGGCCAAAACCTGAGGTGGCAGCTGCAGGTGCGGTCGCTCCTCGCCAGGCTCGCCCGCTGCTGCCACGCGGCGCTGCAAGCTCTCTCGCTGGCGCCGCAACGCGACTTCCTCTCGGGCGCGGCGGGTCGCTTCCTGTTCCAAATAGCCCTGCACGCGATGATGGTTACGATGCAGGGGGTAAATCTGATAGGCCAGCGTCGCCAGGGTCGCCTCGGGGACCCCCGCCTCTTGCGCAGTTGCCGCGGTCTGTTCGGTCCAGACCGCTAGGTCGTTTAGCAACGGCCCGGCAACTTGGGCCCGCAAGTCCCGGTCTTCGGCGTCGTTGGTCAGCCGCCGCAACTCCGTTTCAATCTCGCGCAATCGCTGCCGCACGTCACGCGCTGCAGCGCGGTCAGTTGATTCACCGCTCTCTTCCAGCTGCTCGCGCTGCGCCTCAAGCTGCTGCTGTTCGGTTTGCAGTGCTGCCTGATTGGCTTTATCGTTCGCCGCACGATTGACGATACCCGCCAGCCGCTCTTTCACCGCGGCAACGTAGTAAAGGTCGGCCTTTTCGTAGATCAGACTCCTGGGCTTCTGCGGATAGATCCCGTGCGAGAATTTTGAGCTGTACTCGTAGGCCTTTACACCTAAGAACACGCTGCCCAGTAGGAAGGTAAGCAGGAACCACCACTTCGCCATTTTGGTCTTGTTGGCGCGCGCCGCTTCTAAGGCCAGCACGATCGTTACACTGGAGCAGATCAGCACGAAAGTGTTGCCAGCGCCGATCGGTTCCTTCAAATGGACGTCGTGGGGCGCCGGCCAGCTGCCAGGAGGCGCACCGTAGCGCAACACGATGAAAGTTCCGATCAGACCGGCAAAAAACATGATTTCCGTAGACAGAAACAGCCACAGGATTACCTTCCCGTTGGGAATCGGCAGGGCGGGTTGATATTCCAATTGCAGGTGCCCGTGCCCACCCTCACCGTGGTCGCCGCCATGTTGGTCGTGATCCGCCATTTTCTTACTAGTCAAAGTTTGGGTTCTACGAGTATGTCACCGCATCTCTGAAATCGATCGCTGAACGTCAGCGCTGATCCTCACCGCTACAACCAGGGAACGACCAACATCAAGAACAACACCAACGGCAAGTAAACTAACGATGCCCGCAACAGTCGCCGTGCTGACCGTTCCTGCTGGTTGCGCAAGAACGCGGCCGCACAAAGCAACTGGGCCGCACCTAGTGCTACAGCCGAGATCGTATACACAGCGATCCCCCAGCCCGGTAGCCGCAACATCGGTATCAAACTGACCGGAATCAACGCCCAAGCCGCCAAAACTGCCTGCACTCCGGCATGCCGCCCGCTGGGATCGACCACGGGTAGCATCTTCATACCAGCACGCGCGTACTCTTCCCGATACAGCCAGGCAATCGCCATGAAATGCGGAAACTGCCACAGGAAAAGCAGCAAAAATAAACCGCCGGCCCTCAGGTCGTAGACGCCACCAGCTGACCAGCCGATGAAGATTGGCAAGGCACCCGCCACGGCTCCCACAGCGGTGTTCAACCACGAGACGACCTTTAGCGGCGTGTATACCCAGACGTAGATTGCCCAGGTCAACACAGCCCACAGCGCCGGCTGCCAGCCTACCGCTAGTGCCAGATAACCAGCGCCGAACAAAAAAGTTACTACCGCAACTCCAACCGCCTCAGCAACTCCGACACGTCCCGTGGCCAGCGGTCGATCGGCCGTCCGCCGCATCAACGCATCGCTGTGTCGTTCTAAGAGCTGATTCAGCACGCTGGCACTCGCCGCCACCGACAACGTGCCCAGCAACAGGTTGACTAGCACCCAGGGCTGTGGCTGCCCCCAGCGAGCGACGCTGTAGGCCACCGCCACGGCCACTAGTACCAACACCGCAATGCGGGGTTTGGCCAACTCGACGTAGTCTACTAGCCGCGACGACCATTTCGATTGAGTTCGCTCGATCGCTAGCGAAGTCGTGCTCATGTGGCGATCCCCAAGAGAAACGCCCCAGAACCGAGTGCCGCTGTATCGCCGCGAAAGACGCGCAACGAACGTACGGCGAGCAAGGACGACGTGGCCAGGATTAGAGAGCCCATCGCGACGTGCGCGGTGATGACCGTCGCTTGGCTGAAGCTGTTGGCCCTGATCGTGTGTTCCGCCGCCAGCTGAAATCCGGCGAACCAAGCAGGCCAGCCGTACTTGACGACCCAGGTGGCGATTCCCAAACAGAACTGCGCCGCCAATAGGGCTGCCAAGATCAATACCGGAGTTCTCAACTCAGTCAGCTGCCAATAGCTACTGCAAGTCACGACGGTTAAATAGACCACGTGCCCAGCCAAGATCACCGCGTTGAGCAAATGGAACCAGACGACCATTTGGAACGTTGTCGGGGTCGCCGTCACCGGTAAATGCCGCAACAGAGCACCTGCGACCAACTGTAAATAGGAAAACAAGAGGGTGAGGCCGACCAGCCGTGGCAGTGGACTCGACTCGGCTTTCCGGCCGGGCAGAGCAAACGCAGCAACCGGGCCTCTGTGCCAGAATTCCGAAGTGCAAACGGCGATCCCGATACAATAAGCAAAGAACGCCGGCCCGGTGCAGCCGTGAATCATTGCCAGCAGACGGTCGTCCAGCAGCACGCGTGCTCCTCCGAGCAAGCCTTGTAAAATCACCAGCCCCAGGGCACCAGCGCTCAGCACCCGCAGCCAACGTCGTTCGTCGCAGCACCAAACGACGGCCACCAGCGCGACGGTCAGGGCGCCGACCAGCACTCCCAGCAGCCGGTGACCATGCTCGATGAACAAGTCCCAAGGGCCGAATACCCAGGTTGTCCAGGGGTACAACAGTAAGTTGTAGCCGTAGGTTGTGGGCCAGTCGGGGACCGCCATCCCTGCCTGATAGGTTGTCACCAAGCCGCCCACCCAGATCAGCGGAAAGGTTGCGCAGCAGAGCACGACCGCCAAGCGGTGGGGCCAATAGTTCGGTCTCGTTGCTGCTTTCATACGGACTGTCTGTACGTGCTCAGGCGGAGCGAGCTTTTAACCCGCACCGGCTTCCGCCAACTGTGGCCCGGCCGCTGGGGGCGGTTGCGTTTGAGGGTAGAACTCGGTGGCAACTTCCGGCGAGCCGTACTCGTAGGGGCCGCGGAAAACGACGGGCTGAAAGTCAAAGTTGCCGTGCCCAGGTGGACTAGGAGCTTGCCACTCTAAGGTGTTTGCGCCCCAGGGGTTTCGGCCGACCGCGGTTCCCCAAAACACGCTGTAGATGAAGTTAAACGCGAAAATCACTTGTGTGGCGACCATGCAGATGGCGCAGATCGTCATGAACTGATTCATCGGCTGTAGGTTCGAGAAAGCTTCGTAGTCGTAGGGGTCCGCCAACCGGCGCGGAAAACCGCGAGCTCCCAAGATGTGCATCGTGTAAAACGTGCCGTTGAGGAAAACGAAGGTCAAAAAGAAGTGCAGTTTGCCCAGCGATTCGTTCATCATCCGGCCGAACATTTTGGGGAACCAGTAGTAGATGCCCCCAAACACCGCCATCGCGGTGCCTCCGAACAAGACATAGTGGAAATGTGCAACGATGAAATAGGTGTCGTGAATAAATATGTCGACAGGCGTGGCCGCCATGAAAATGCCGGACAGACCGCCGATGATAAACATCGCAACGAACGACAAGGCGAACAGCATCGGCGTGGTGAAATACAACTTGCCTCCCCAAATGGTGCCCAGCCAATTAAAGACCTTGACGGCACTCGGCAAGGCAATGAACATCGTGGCCACCATGAACGTCATCCCTAGAATCGGATTCATCCCGGATACAAACATGTGGTGTCCCCACACGATGAATCCCAACCCGGCGATGCCCGAGATCGAGTAGACCATCGGCCGATAACCGAAAATCGGCTTGCGGGCAAAGCACGAGATGATGTCCGAGACCATTCCCATCGCCGGCAGAATCATGATGTAGACGGCCGGGTGCGAATAGAACCAAAAGAGATGCTGCCACAACAGCGGTTGGCCACCGCCGCTGGCTGGAGCTGAGTTGTTGACGACCAGAGCCTCGGGAATGAAGAAACCGGTGCCCAGCACGCGATCGGTCAGCTGCATGAAACCGGCGGCGGTCAGCACGGGCAGAGCAAAGGCTTGCAGGATAGCCGTGATGAACATCGCCCAGATGGTCAACGGCAAGCGGAACATCGTCATGCCGGGAGCGCGCATCTGGATGATCGTCGTCATGTAGTTGATCGAACCCATCATCGACGACACACCGACGAAAGTAACTCCCAGCAGCCACAGTGTCTGAGCGGAGTCGCTGCCGGGCGCCGCCTCCTGAATCACCGATAAGGGCGGGTAGGAAGTCCAGCCAGCTCCGGCGCCGTAAGGCTCCGCAAAGAAGCTGGCGCCAATTAGCAGGAAGGCGGGCCACATGAACCAGTAGCTCAGCATGTTCAACGTGGGGAAGGCCATGTCGTCGGCGCCGATCATCAGCGGTATCAGATAGTTACCGAAAGCGCCCGCCAACACAGGAATGATCACAAAGAAGATCATCACCGTGGCATGCATCGTCACGAGCGTCGTGTAGAACTCGGGGGAAATCTGGCCGCCCTCTCCCGAGAACAACATGGGGCCAATCATGGGCATGTTGCTCCACGGCCAAGCCAACTGCCAGCGAATGCCGAGCGCCAACAGCCCACCGATGAAGAACCACAGCAAAGTGGAAAACAAGAACTGCAACCCGATAATCTTGTGGTCGCGGGAAAAAACGTAGGTCGAGATAAAATGGCCGACCGAGCTACCGCTGGAATGCCCGTGACTCTCGATGGATGCGGTTGTCATTCTTCCTCTCCGTCGCCAGGAACAAACTCCGAGCGTTCTTGTTCTGCGTATACGTCAGCCAACCAGCTGTCGAATCGGTCCCTCGGTACGACGGTCAACCGGCCGCGCATCTTGTAGTGGCCCCACCCACAGAGCTCGGCACAGACAATGTCATAAATGCCAGTCTGATTCGCCCGAAACCACACGAACTGCTTCATGCCCGGGACCAGGTCCTGCTTGAGCCGCAGATTGGGCAGAAAGAAGCTGTGCAGCACGTCTTGGCTCTTGATGGCCAACACGACGTCCTCGTCGACCGGGACGTGCAAGTCATTCACTACGTGCACGTCGTCTGGAGTACCAAGCAGACCGTCGTTACCCGCATAGCGAATTCGCCACTCGAATTGCCGGCCGGTCACCTCGGCCAAAGGCGGCCGCAGCTCTTCGCTCCCCGCCAACGTCGGCCGCCGCAGCTTGGCGTCCGCCCAGGCATTCATCTGGTAAATCGCAATGAACAACAGTGTGGCTGCCGGGAGGATCGACCAGACGATTTCCAGCGAATGATTGCCGTGCGTGAACTTGACTGGTTCGCTGGTCTTCGCCGCGTCATACCGCCAGATAAACCAGAACAACAGCAAACTGGTGCCGACGAAAATCACACCCGTCAAGTAAAGGATGAACAAGAACAGGTTGTCGATGATGCCGCCGTAATCGTTGATGTTCCGGGGCAACCAATTGTCCGCGGGAAACGACCACGCACCGCCACTCATCGGCCAGTAGTCACCCATGGCGCAGACAAACACCAGCACGCCCAGCACTGGAACGGACAAAAACAGCAAACTCCAGAATCGTCCCACCTGTTCCCTCCGGGTTTACATCCGCTCGCGTTGGTAGTTCGTATCAGGCATCGCTGGCCGGCTGATATTTTCATAGGGCAGTTGCTGGACATAGTCGATCAAGCACCACAGATCTTCTTGGGTCAAACCCTGAATTGCGGGGTCTGCGCCGTCCGGCTTGATCACAGCTCCGGGCATGGGTGTCCCGTCAATGCCGTTGTGGATTCGCCAGTACAGATCGATCGGCCTTCGTCCGCCCCGGTAGACTCCCTGGCGAAGGTTGCGGGGCAGGATGTTGCGCGGCTGGAGCGCTCCCGCCCCGAGATACTCAGCTAGAGCGGCATCGTTGGCTGGCTCCAACTCCTTGGTCCAGTCGTCATAGTCGGTCGTCTCTCCGTCCCCCAGTTGGGAACCACCGTGACACTTGACGCAGTTCGCCACGGCGCCATAGAACAGCTCCCGTCCCCGGGCGGCGGTCAACTTCTTATCTCGGTCGGGATCCGGGCCGGGAACGGCGGTCACCATCGACTCGGAGGCAATCCACTTGTCGACAACTTCCGCCACGTAGTCACGAGCGATCGCGGCCTGTTCTGCTTTTTCTTCGTCCGTGCCCTGCAGATTCAGCAAGCGGTCTTCAGGTTCCAGCTCCGAGGCCACGTAGTTCAACAACGTCCGCTCGACCTCGCCGCGGATGCTCAAGTACCGCACGTAGTGGACCAACGCATCCACCTCGTTTTCCGGTAGCACCTTGAAGGCGGGCATCGCCGTTCCGGCGATGCCCTCGTTGAGAATCCGCTTGAGGTCTTCGTCCGTCGGTTTGAACCCCTTAGGTGTCGACTTGAACTTAAAGACACCCATCCGATAGTCGCGCGGATACGGGTTCAGAAAGGCTGCGGTGGGTCCCGCGCCATCGCCGGTCACACCGTGGCAGTGCGCACAGTGTTCGCGGTACAGCCCGCGCGGATTGCCCGCCTCGTCACGGCCGACCGGACCGGCCGACCGTTCGAGCTTCGCCAGGTTCATCACCGCCCCTGTATCCAGGCCAGCCAGCGCCGGCACGTGCGGCTCGTCGGGCGTGCCGAAAAGTGCGGTTAGTAGATCTCCGAGCTCCCGCCGCCGCTCGTCGCCAAACTCGGTGCTCAAATCCCGCTCCTGCTTGCGGGCGTAGGCCGCATTAGCGCTGAATTCGGCCTGCGGGACACAGCCCGACAGCGCCGGCAGCAGGAGCGCGGCCAAGATCAGTTGGCAAATCAACAGGCAGCCCGAGCTCCGCAAGCCGCCACTCCTCCTCGAGCGACCAAACGCGGCTGCTGAAGCGACCAGTGCTGGTTCCATCGCAAGTTCCAGCTCAGGACGGCCTGGAACGGTCGCCCTCCGACAATACCCCGCCATGCTAGGTCGTTCCTTTACTGAAATTCCGAGCTGTTCACCGAGACGGTTAGCTCGTGGGACTCGTCGGGAGAAAGCGCCAGTTTGAACTTGCCCTTCGACCACTTCTCCGTCTGACCGTTGACTGTGACTTCTTCCACATAGATGGCTTTCTCCTGCCAGACTCGATACTCCAACTCGATGCCGGCGGGCACGTTCCGAATCTCGAAACGGCCTTCCTCGTCGGTCACCGCGAAGTACGGATGGTCGTAGAGCATCATCCAGGCTTTCATCCAGGGATGAATGTTACAGGTGACGCTGAAGGGTGCTGTCGAAATCCCGCCAGGCTCGTAGGGGGTGGACGAGTTGGCTGGAACCATAAAATTGCCCTTGGCCGCCCCTCCACGCTGCGGATCGAGATTCGTGTTGTGGCCCACCGGGTCGCTGTTGAGCACCTTGATCTTTTGGGTCGCTCGATAGGCGGCGACGTGGGTGAGAAAAATGCAGTCCTTCTGATCGAACTCGACTTCGGCGAATTTGCTCTCCGAATAACTTTCGTGTTCCCATTTGGGGTCGTCCTGCGGCAACTTGCTGGAGACGTAGATCAAGACGTTCTGGATCCCCCCCGAGGGACCGATCAGCACCGAATTATCGAGCACCTGCCGGCCGCCGGGGGCGCAGACGTCAGTGTCTTTGTTGACCATCAACGCGGTCCGTGGTGGCGGCGCGCCGTCAAAGCGAAAGACACCCGACAGAGTGGCCCAACCCGTCGGCTCGCCCAAACTTGGGCCGCCGCCGCCGGCGGCATCGATGCCGCTTTGCAACACACTCCGCATCGCCAGAGCGTTGCTTTCGCTGTACGAGAGCGTGGGCGCCGTATGATTATCGCGCGAACAACCCGCCGCGCAGATCACCACGACCCACAACAGCGCCGCAACTTGCTTTGATCGCTTGATCATATTCGATCCTGATTCGAACCACCGAAAGGGAAGGACTACTTGAAATTCGCTTCCGTAAGCACGACCTCGCCGAAGTCGTTGGCTCCGGGTTTGATCGTCAACTTCTTGCGGCCCGATCTCCATTTCTCACTCTTGCCGGCGAACTTGAGATTCGCTTTGTGGCCGACAAAACCCGGCTTCTCGTGCCAGAAGCGGAAGGTCCACTCGCCGGCCGGCAGGTTCTTGATCGTCAGCTTTCCGTCTTTGTCGCTGACCGCGCCATAGGGATGGCTTATGATCATCAGCTTGGCACTCATCCAAGGATGGATGTTGCAGGCGACGTTGGATGGCAGAGTCTCCTCGTTAGGGAACTTCATCGGCGCCGTCCCACCGGCGGGAATCAGCAGGTTTTGCGGCACGTTCTTCAAGACGGTGACGTTGGTGTTGTGGCCGACAGGATCTGGATTGCCGACCAGCAGCGTTTGCGTCGTGCGGAGAAACAAAGCGTGGGGTTCGAACCGACACCCTTTGTTGTCGAGCTTGATTTCTGCGTTTGCCGTTTTCTCGTAATCGGGGTGGACCGCTGGCTGCTGGCCGCCGCGCCGGACGTACACGAAACAGAAAACGTCGCGGATGCCCTTGTTCTCCTTGTTCACGGTCAGTGATTCGTCGACCAGGTTGTGCTTGCCGCAGAACTCTGCGTCCTTGTTGGGGTTCAGCTTCGCTGGCACGGGGACCGGCCCGTCGTAGACGAAGTTGATCGTCAGATCTCCCCACTCGGCGGCGACCGCTGGTCGGCCGAGAGCGCAACAAGCAAACAAGAGGGCAGCTGTGAGTACTCTTTGCATGATCTACCACTTCTTTCCGGCCGATCGATGAACTATCCCTAGCTCGGATCGTAGCCTCTAGATCGCCCAAACTCCTGGGGCGTCGACTTGGCAGGCGCCCGCATCCCGTTGATGCCAGGACCAGTCCCAATAAGATTGGGACGAGCCCCACTTAACGCCGGGTTGAGCACTGTATGGCAGTGCCAGGTGTGACTCATAGGAGTATAAGTGCCTGGCAAGTTTGCCGCCATGCTTGTCCCCGAATCTGACGAAACCAGTCGCCACAGTCAGCCATCGGTCTCAGGTGATCGGTGTTTACAAACTATCGGTTGTCGGTGATCTGGATCCGGCGTCGGCCGGTCCCCTTTGTTAGGTTCTGTTTCACAGCCGGAACGCAAAGTCGCTGAGGCGATCGAGCGGCGCAACCGGCAAAGTATTTCCCCACTTACTCGCCCTCCGCCGCCGGCTGTGCTTCAGCAGTCGCCGGCGCGCTTTCCTTTACCAGCGGCGCGATCAAACTCCGCTGTCTGGTGTACTCATCAAAGTTCATCAACAGGTCGACCAACGCGTCGAGCTGCTCGATACTAGTTCCCTCGTAAAGCTCTCGCGCGACTCCACCCAAGTTCGGATCGCCTTCTACGTACTGGATGTTCACCGGCATGCTCGTGTACGGCAGGATGGACTTCGGATTGGCGACCCAGCGGCGGACAAAATCTGGTCGCAGCCGCCGATAGACATCGGCCAGATCAGGCGCTTTGGCAATGTCGGGCCCCGTCGGCTCAAAGTCACCGACCAAGTGACACTTGACGCAATAGTCCGAGCTGACAACCATCTTCATGGCATCCCGGAAACGGAGATGCTCCTGCCCTGCGTCCTCTGCGTCACCCCCGGAAGCAGCGCCAACGGCCTTCCGATAGGCTGCCTCTGCGGCAGCCAGATGCCCGCTCTGCTGGCGCGAGCTAAGTGCATACGGATACTCGGCGTTGTCGACCGCCGCAAAGTAGTTCACCAACTGGGACGCCTCTTGCGGCGACATGTTGAAGCGGGGCATCCGCAACACCACTGCCGGACGAATCGGATAGGGGTTCAGCAAGAAGTCGTGCAACCAATCGGTTTGTACCTTTTGGCCCTCGCCGATCAGCGGTGGAGGTACCCAGCCCCACGCTTCGGTGCCCTTCGCGTTGGGGTTTATTTGCTTCTCCCGCGCTACCACGCGGGGCAACAGGAATTTGGCGAGAAAACCACCAGACGCCTGCCGCTTCTTGGTGAGCCAATCGGCGAGCAGATTCAATGGTGCGTTTCCGACCTCATAGACCGATCCGTCCAAAACCGTCGGTTGCCAGAGGTCCAGCGGGTACTCGAGGCCCGTCCGGTCGTAGTCTAGATCGTCCTCGACCGGATCGCCGAAGTCATCGTAGGCCAACGGGACGGCGGAATCATCGACTGCCGGCATCCCCCCTACGGTTGCCTGCAGCAGGCCGCTGGGGTCCCGCTGCCGGGAGTCCTCTATCATCGCCGAGGGAAAATGGGTTTGCAGGAACGGGAAGGTACCCGTTGTCATCTGCTCACCGAAAGTGTCCGGTGCGTATGAGAAAGACCACTGCTGAGGCTCCAGCAGGTGGCAGCCGCCGCAGTTGTACTTTTCCAGTACCCGCCGGCCGGCCAGCAACGCCTGTTGATGGGGGTCGGGCTGGTAAATGTACTTTTTGCTGGGGGGATCCGCTACCAACCCCAACACAAAGGTCATGATCGCTTCCCGGTCCTCCGCATCAAACGGAAACTGGGGCATTCGCAGCCACTCGTTGTACTTCTTGTTCTGCGTTTTGTGATAGTCGTAGCTGCGCGGCTCGCGCAGCTTCTGGTAGATGAACCCCTCCCGGTGATGACCTTCGATCAACTCCAGCATGAACGGATCGAGCGGGTCCGTGTCCCCACTGCCCTCGGGTGCGGCGTGTCCGTGATCCGCATCATCGCCGTTACCGTGATCCTCGTGATGGCCATGGAGGTAGTTCGTGATGTGCTCGAAGGCCAGCATCGTAGGATTCTTGCGGCCCCAGTCTGCCAGCCCCGTGCCGATCGGCTTGGCATCCTCGTAGCCGGGAATGTCGTGGCAGCCGTAGCAACCGTACTTGGCCACCGCCTTGCCGCCGACATAGTTCAACTTCTGCTCGCGAGTCAGCTGGCGATCGAAATCGACGGGATCCGCAGATGCCAGCAGCTCGACCTCCGCGCCGCTTAACTCGTCGCGAAAACTAGCCGGAATTCCCGTCTTGGAGTACCGCTCGGCGGCGGCCGCCGAGTAGACATCCCGGAGGAACTCCAGCACCAGCCGGTCCAACGACTCGTCATCCACCTGGGAAGCGTCGACCAACGTGCCGGCTTCTGGCTTCCAGCCGACCGAGGAGCTGCTCAGCAGATACTCGACGACATCGTTGGCGGGATCGATCAGCTTGCCGTCGGCGTCTTCTTTTGGATCGAGGAACAGATCCGGCATGACGGTGCGGGCGTGGTAGCGAGTCGGTTCCTTGATCCAGCTGTAGAGCCACCTGCGACCCTCAGCGTGCGCCAGCTTGTCGCCGACTCCCGAGAGGTCGGGGCCCTGCACCACCGAGTTGGCGTCGCGGTAGCGGCCGGCATCCGGAAAGTCCTTGTGCTCGTGACAGGCCACACAGCCTTGTTCGAAATGCAGCTTGCCGCGCTCTGCGGAAGGTGCCTCAGCACCGGCAACTGGCTCGAGATACTCAAAGGACTGCGACTTGTTCAACAGGAACGTCGTCAGGCCCAACACCTCCAGCGGTTCGAACTCGCTGGCAACCTGGCGGCTGCTATCGTCAAGATGCTTGGTGTGGCCGAAGAACTGCGGCATGCGAGTCGAAGGCCGGAAGTGCCCGGGCTCACGGATCCAATCGGCCAAGAAGTTAGCACCCAACTTGGCGGCGACGAAACGCAAGCTCGGCCCTGCCTTCCGCAGCGTGCCCGGATGCTCGCTGTCCTTCAGGAGCGGCGTTAGCCGCGCGTGGGTATCTGCGGACAGCCGGCTTTGTGCGGCCAGTTGGTCCTGTTCCAGCATTTCGTACAGCCGCCGTCGCACGTCGTCACGCTCGGGGTGCTGAATGAGCTGCTCTGTCCAGTCGTGTACTTCGGCATCCAGCTGCTCGTAGGCGGGATCGACTTTCAGCTGCAAAGCCGCGGCGAAAATGTTCGGCTCCAATCGCATGTCCGGACCAATCTGATCGTCCTTTTCGTAGCCGTTGATCTCGTGACACCCGAAGCAGCCGTATTTTCGCAGGAGCTGGTGGCCGTAGGTGACTTTCGGCGCCGGAGACTCAGGAAACCGTTCGCTGGGGCCCAACTCGGTCACTTGGTGGTGACACTTCAAACAAGCGCTCTCGGCGAACCGCCGGGAGTACATCGGGTAGATCCAGTGGTGGTTGTCGAACCAACCATGCTCCCGCCGCCATTGCTTGCGTTGGGCGACTGAATTCGGGGCGTGCGAAGCCCACTTGAACGCGGTGGCACTTCCCTGCCCTTCGTGACAGATGGTGCAAGCAAAGTCGGACATCTTATGCGGGCTGAGCGACCCGACAAACAGATCCAAGCGAGGGTGTGACGAGTAGGGTGACGGCATTCCACGCCGCACGGTGACCACCAGCGGTTGCTGGGTCTGTGCCGCGTCCAGCAGGCGATAGATGGTGCGGTCGGCATCGTAGATTTGATTGCCGTCTTGGTTGATCTCCACGATCACGTCCCCAACCCGAAAACCGGGACCCTCCCGTGTGGTCTCGAACCCATCCGCCGACGGCTGCAGCAGGGTCGGCCGAATCTGATCGCCCATCACCGGCTCGTGCAGCTCGTCGGATAGATGCGAAGGAGCTTGAGCTGCCGGTGACTCCGGTCGCACGTACTGCACCATCACGTCTGACCGTGACAGCAATCCTTCGGGAGCCAGCCGCAGACCGTAGACTCCCTCCAGCCGGTCGACCGCCGTCTGGCGCTCGGTGGCGTCGGCGTCGTCCTCGGTCGCCGCTGCCTCGGTCGCCCCGTCAGCGGCGCTCTGGTCGGGTGGCGGCTGCAATACCAAGTGAACCAAACGCTCTTGTTCGTAGGCTGGCATGTCCGCCGTGCCGGGCATCGTCTTGTCGATCAGCTGGTGGCAGGTCGTGCAGCGGTCGAAACGCCGCACTTTGCTAAAGTTGTAGTCAATCTCCAGGTCTTCGCTCCACAAGTTGTCGATCTGCCGTGGCGAATTAAAGGCGTCCAAGATCGGCAGCTCCAGCCACTTCTTACCCGGGACAGGAAACCAACCTCCCAGCCACTGAATGTAGGTCGACCGCCGGCTCTCAATAGTCGCCTCAAGTTGCTCCAGCTCAGCCTTGTGGTCCTCGACCAGTTCGCGGGCAGCATCTTCAGCCGACGTGATCTGTGCCAGCGTCTTTTCCAGGTCCCGGCGGTGAGCTTCAGCGTTCTGGTATTGCCGCGTCAGCTCGTCCAACTCGTCCTTGATCAAGTCGACCCGGGTCTGCTGGGCCTGCTGCTGCTCGGCCGATTGGGAGTCCCGGACCAGGAGTCCCAAAGCGGCCACGGCTGCATCCCGATCTGCCGATTTGAATTTCCGGCGATCCAGCAACGTTTCCTCACGGAACTTGGCGCTTTGGATGATCGAGTCCAACTTGCCGATCAGTGCCTTGCGGGGGCGGGCCGCGTCTTCCGCTTCCGCCGCCGCAACTTGTGCCGCCCACCTGTCGATCTGCTCAAACGAATAGCCAGCGGTCGCTTCTTGGGCGCCGACCGCGTGCTTGAACGCGGCGAGCTGCTCGGCGGCAATCGGCTGTTGCTGGGCCGCCTGGAGCTGCTCTTCGAGTTGCTGCAGCTCTTGCACTGCGGTGTTTGTTTTGTGCTGCAGCTGACGCCACTCGGTCATCTTGATCTCAACGCCGTTGGCCGTTCGCTGATAGGGTTTCCACTCCCGATCGTGGTCCGCCGCGAACATCCAAATAGTGGCGATCAGCATCGCGACGCCACTCACCGCGAAGAGGATGTGCAGCCGTTTCTGGTCACGCCATGTATTTTCTGAGGCTGGCATGCTGTGTTTCTTGACTTAGAAGTTGAGAAAGTACTCGGGTATCGAAACGAAATACTTCATGTTGAATGCCCAACGGGTGACCATCTTGATGGGCAAGAGGGCCATCCAGAGCAACAGGTTCGAGAGCACCATGAACCGCACGAACCCCATCTGCGAGTACATCTTCCGGAGCCCTTTGCTGTACAGCACCATTGCCGGCGGTCCCAGGGCGAAGTAGCCAAACAACAAGAGCAAACCGGGCAGCTCGCGGACCACGATGTAGCCAATGTTCACAAACAGCGACGCTCCGTCGGGCGCTTTCGGGCGCGGCCAACCGAGACCGCGGACCCAGACGAACTCGCTCAGGTCCACGTTGTTCAAGGCCTCGACTTTGTGGGCATCCCAGGTCTCATAGAAACCGAAGAAGTTCCAGTTGGGACCGCGCAGGAACGTACCCATCACGATCAAGGTGACCCATAACACCAAAAAGCCAAACTGAAACGTGAGATAAGCAAACTTCCGTTCGTTGATCGTGTAATAACCGCTCCCCTCGCCGATTGAAATCGATGTAAGGAATGGCCATCAAGCCGGCGATCACCATGCTCGGCAAGACCACTCCGGCCATCCAAGGGTCGTAATAGACCAACATCTCCTGCAGACCGAGAAAGTACCAAGGTGCTTTCGACGGGTTCGGTGTCTTCACCGAGCTGGCAGGTTCCTCCAGCGGTGCCTGCAGCCCGATTCCCCACAGCAACAAGATGGCGGTCAGGGCCACCATGCAAATCAACTCGGTGTAGACCAGGTCGGGCCACACCAGCACCTTCTCGTCGTCCAGTTTCTCTACGGGTTCCTCACCGCGAGCCGTCCGCTCGTCGTTTTCAACCGCCCTCCGGGCGGCCAGCCAAGTAAAAAAGCCCAACAAGAACACCATCGCTACGATCGGCACGTTGTCCGGCTTGGTCACGATCGAGGCGAAATCGGGGTCGGTCATCGAGAGGCCCATCACCAGCAGCGACAAGTTGAGGACTGCCCAGGCGACGAACGGCTGAACGAAGAATTTGCGAGCCCAGAAGACGAACGACAGGACCACCAACGTACCCACGCTGTAGACGACCGGGCCCATCATCCAGTCCAAAAAGTCGCGCGACCCCTGGCTCAACGACAACGCGGTGAGGCCACCACCTAATGCCATGCCTCCCATCGCCAAGAACACGGTGCCCACGATCAACCAGAAGTGGGCCGTCGAGAAGAGAAAGTCCAGAATCGGCACACGGAACAGAGGCTTCGCCCGACCACTCTGCCAGAGGTAGAGTGCTGCAATGGCATTCATAACTGCCAGGGCAACATAATAGCAGCCGACAAAGCCGGAAATCTGCTCCAGGAATTCCACGTTGTTTCCGTGCATGTCAGTAGTCGGTACTCAGTAGTCCGTAAAAAGCGCGATCACATGGGGCCGCTGATCCCCCCGTCCTTTCGTACTCGCCAAAAGTGAATGGCGATCAACAACGCGGCGCCCAGCGGAATGGCAATACAGTGCAACACGTAGAACCGATTTAACGTCTCCTCACCAACAAACCGCGCGCCCAGTAATCCGAAGCGGGCATCGGAGGCGTTGGTAATCATGTCGATCCCGTCCAATGTCAACAGCGCCGCGCCAGGCCCCTCGTGCCCCAATATCGGAGTGGCTCGCGCCATGTTCGAGCCAACGGTGATCGCCCAAATCGCCAGCTGATCCCAGGGCAACAAGTAACCGGTGAACGACAGCAACAAAGTCAACAACAAGAGAATGACGCCGATCACCCAATTGAATTCACGCGGCGGTTTGTAGCTCCCGGTCAAGAACACGCGATACATGTGCAGCCAGACCGTGATCACCATCGCGTGCGCCCCCCAGCGATGCAGCTCGCGCAGGATCCCCAACGAAGTCACGTCGCGCAGCGCCAAGATATCGTTATAAGCCCACTCCAAAGTCGGCCGGTAGTAGAACATCAACAGCACGCCCGTGACCGTTTCGACGAGAAACAGAAAGAAGGTGACCCCTCCCATGCACCAGGTAAAACTGAGCGCGATTCCCTGTTTCTTGATCGACACAGGATGCAGGTGCAGGAAGAAATTCGTCAACATCACCACTACGCGATTGCGGCGGTCGACCGGAGCCGGGTGACGAAAAATGCTCTTCCAGATCTGAGAGCCACGAATGATTTCATCAAGCGGAGGCATTGCTGTTTCGCTATTAGTGACTGGAGTTCGCTACCAAAGCACGTCGTCGTTTTTCAGGCGGTCGACTTCCTGCCGACTCGCCGGCTGGTGAAACGACCGCTGTTCGCTCCCTAGACCGGCACGAACGACGCCGAGTCCTTCCACTGGCCGATTTCCTCCTTGAACTTCCGGCTCTTATCGACCTCCAACTGACCGTCGTCGGCAAGCCGAATCGCGAACCGCTCCAGGGGACGCGGAGCAGGTCCCTCGAAGTTAATCCCGTCCTTGTAAAAGCCACTCCCGTGGCAGGGGCACTTGAACTTCTGCTCGCCTTCCAGCCAGTTCGGAGTGCAGCCCAGATGGGTACAGACCGACTCGATCGCAAAAATCTGGGGGACCCCGTCGTATTCGTATCGCACAATCCACACGCCAAACTGCGCCTTATACTTCGTTTCGACCTGTCCCGCCGCCAACTCGTCCGGAAAGCCGACTTTGAACTGGGTCGGCGGTTCCGTCAAAATGTTGGGAAACATGAAGCGGGCCAACCCCAGCGCCCACAGGAGATGGGTTACAACCAGCGAGCTAAAGCCGACGGCCAGCGACGAGCCGACAAACACTCCCAGCAGCGCCGCGAAAAAGCCACGTCGATCTTCGTCGGCCGGCGGCGGTACACTGGGAATTGCGTAAGCCGGCTTGGCCGGCATGGGAGGGACTTCTAATTTGGGCTTGGCGATTGTTTTCTCAGCACGCTTGGCAGCCTCCGCCTTGCTGATCGGGCCGGGTTTAGTGCCTCGCGCCGCAGCTAAGATGCTGGCGGTGTCCTTGGGCCCGGCCGACTTTGCCGCTGGCTTGGGTGACGCTTTCGCCGTAGGCGCGGCGGCTGAGGCCTTGCTCGCTGGCTTTTTAGCTGCAGGTGCCGCCGCCTTTGGGGCCGCTCGTTCCGATCGTGCCGCGGCCAACATCTCAGCCACCGACATTGCCTGAGAAGGCTTACCGCCCCCGCCCGACTTGCCCGCGTTCGGGGCGGCCGCAGCTGCCGGCTTCTGCTCGCCACCTGCCTGCTTTTCCGACCGGGCTGCCGCCAGCATCTCCTCGACACTCATCGATCCCGCGTCCTTGCCGCCAGCCGCTGCCGCCGGCTGGGCGGGAGCTGCTGGCTCGGGATCGGGTGCAGCAGCCGCAGGCGACTCAGTGGCCGCTGCGCCGCCGTTTCCCGCGCCGTCGGCAGACCGACAAGCAGCCAAGATCTCGTCGATCGACATATTTTCATTACTTGCCATAACAGACCACCGTCCAGGTCCCGGGAAACCAGGCGCCTTTGCACGAACTCGACGGCCCTGCCCCGACTCCTCCTCGACCCAAGGGGGGGCTTGGACGTCTTTGGCCACTCTTGTGCCAGAATTTGTAGTCGGCATCGTCGCCTTGTCAACCACCCATTAATCTCAACAAAGCGTGTTGCGCCTGGAACTTACCACCGTGAGGGTGCGACAAAATGTAACCCCACGGGCGGAAAAACACGGACCTTTCCCAGCCCCCCGTTGTGGATTCAGACCAACTGAGCAAAACGGCCCCGACGGGGTGCCTGCGACATTATGCCGCAGGTGGGATTTGCAAAGCGGCTGAGGTCAAAGCCCGGCGAGAGTTGTTGGACAGGATTTACAGGATGGTCCTTGCTTGGGCGTGACTCTGCAGATCAGCCGCTGGGCGTTAGCCGGCGTTAGCCCACGGTTTCCAGCAAACCGGATGCTAACGCATTCCGGCTGATTTGTGGTCCGAAGGCGTAGATGGTTGGTGCTGCGGTGACGGGGTGTGATGGAGATCCTGCCCGGCGCAGCCGCTGAATCATGTTCATCCTGTTAATCCTGTCTTTGCTTGTTTTGACAGGATCAACAGGATGGTCCTTTGCTTGGCGCGCGACTCTGTAGATCAGCCGCTGGGCGTTAGCCCACGGTTTCCAGCAAACCGGATGCTAACGCATTCCGGCTGATTTTGTGGTCCGAGGGCGTACACGGTTGGTGCTGTGGTGAACGGGTCAGCCCTGCTTTGAGGTGGCCAGTCTTCAGGTTTAATCGTAGGCTGCCCGTAGGATCGTGAGAGTTAGGAGGGGAAATGCCCATTGAGTTTCGATGTCCTGCGTGTCAGAAGCTCCTGAGAGTGCCGGACGCATCTGCTGGGGCTCAAGCTAAGTGCCCTGAGTGTGGTGCGATCGCCGCGATTCCATCGGCTGGCACCGATCGGGCGCCTGCGGCGGACTCGGCAGCCGTGGGTTCGAGTCCGTACGAGCTGGAGAATCCTTATGCGGCCCCGACGGTCGGGCCGGCTTCGAAAGGCCCAAAGGTGTCCCTCGCGGCCGGAGTGGAGGCGACTCCGGCCGATGTCGGCGAGATCCTCAACTACGCCTGGGAGGTTTGGAAATCCAACCTCGGACTCCTGGTGGGCGTCACCTGCGTGGTCTTCGGGCTCAACTTCGCGTTCGGCGCGATTAGCGCGACCGTTGAGCGAGTCCTTGAAGTGCAGGATGGCGACCTGGCTGGATTGGGCGGCCCATTGGGGTTTGTTATCAGCATGGTTGGCAATGTGATCGCGGTTTTCCTCGGCATCGGGCAAGCTCACATTGTCCTCAAGCTACTACGCGGGCAACCGGCCGCGTTTGGCGATCTCTTCGGTGGCGGCCGGTTGTTTCCCAGAGTGCTGGGGGCGTGCATCCTGGCAGGCCTGGCGATGTTTGCAGGCGCCTTGGCTTGTGTCCTGCCGGCGATCATCCTGGCAGTGATCTTCTGGCCCTTCTATTGGCTGCTGGTCGATGACAAAGCAGGCGTTGTGGAGTGCTTTGGATTGGCGGCTCCGATCGGCCAGGCGAACGTCGGCACCACAATCCTTATCTGGCTGGCATCTTTGGGGATCATGATCGTTGGTGTGCTGGCAGCGTGCGTGGGTGTTCTCGCCGCCTATCCTCTGACAAGCTTGGTTTGGGGCACGGCATACCTGATGATGTCGGGCCAAATCAATACGCCAGCGCGGGGCTGAATGTCCGCGCCCAGCTCGATTTTCACGACGCCTTCGTGAGCTCGCCCTGCCCCCCGTTACCGGTCCTATTCCCATTGTCTTCCCACGGCTTTCCGTAGCATCCGGAAGACCTCTAGCTAGATTAGCATCTGCGTTCTCGTCTGCTGCGGAGTACTAGCCCGGATTATTCATGAAGGTCGTCGCGAGAGGTTGTAAGTACGTTCGTGGCAAGGAAGGCGAGCAATTCTTCCGCAGGCGTATTGAAGCAATACGTCGAGGGAGAATTGTGAAGCATGACGAAGCCACGGATGGACTTACGACCTCGCAGTAGATCGCTCATGAATAATTCGGGCTAGGCTTCGACCAGCCGATTCAGAGGTTGTTGGGGCTCTGCAGAGATCGATACGCAGTCACGCGGCTCACATCCGTCCCGCCGCTCAACGTAGGCGTCCTGAGCATCGGAGTTACCAAAATGTTTCGCTGCATCCTCCTCGCTTTGTTAGCGATAACGTTCCTCGAAGTCGACGGTCTGGCCCAAGTTGCAGATCGTCATGGTTGGTGTAACTATCCTCGCAAACAGCGTCGGCGAGCCTTTGCATCTCGCGAAGCCATTCAGTTTCGTGCAGTGACCGAGCAAGAACCGAACAACAGTCCTAGCGCCGCGGAATCAGTCCCGCTCGGATTCGGCGCGACCGACGACATCGACGTCGACGTCAGTGGAAGAATTGATGCGGACGACGTCGACATCTACGAGTTTGAGGTGCCACAAGGAGCGACGCTGGGGTTGGCGTGCCTGGGTAATTCACTGGACTCCGTGCTCACTCTCCTCGACGAGAGTAGCAACGCCCTGATCGAAAACGACCAGCACTCAGGCATCGCGGATATCTATCCGGTTCAATCCCCATTTCCGGCCGGTGGACAGCCAAATGATGCGGCGCTGACTTTTACTTTTCCGACAGCCGGAAGGTACTTCGTCAAAGTTGGTCCATTCGGGACCTCACAGGGAGACTATGTCCTGCAGATGAGACTTCGCCAGCCAAAGCTGCGCAGCCACCAGCTGAACTCCCGCCAAATTGTCTATCTGGATTTTCGCGAGACCTCGATTAATGCGGAGCGCCTTTTCGGTTCGGGAGGCAATCGCAACGCGAGGCTCTCCCCGTTGCGCTCGTTCTTGGGCGGGTGGGGGCTTGCTGAGACCGATGAGGACGCGGTCATCAACTCCATCGTGGCTCATGTCGAAGACCATTTCGCGGATACGCATCTCAGTGATCTGAATGACAGAGATTCTACGACGACGGACGAGCATGGTTCTTATGCCGTCACGATCCGTAACAGTAGAGACCATGGTAATCTTGTTGGACAGGGCAATGTCACGCGAGTGATCATCGGCGGCACAATTGCGCAGCTAGGCATCGGTACCATTGGTATCGCGCAGCACATCGACCCGGGCAATTTCTCGACCGAGGATACAGCCGTTGTCCTGCTCGACCTGTTGAGCCTACCAGTCGGTAGTCCTCAATCGGTCAACTCAATCAACTCGATCCCACTTGATCCGGGGACTTCCAAGATTGAGGCGGTAGGCCGAGTCGTGGCGGCGGTCGCCTCGCACGAAGTCGGGCACACCCTCGGGTGCTGGCACTGCAACAACTCCAACGGTCAAGCCTCCCTGATGGATCAGGGGGGGAACCTGCCAAACACGGCGGGGGTCGGGCCCGACGGAATTCTCGGTTCGGCCGATGACGTGGACGTGAGGTTTCGAGCCGATTTCTACGCTAATGAAGGCATCTCCGAAACGGACTTGATCGAGAACGTCGACGCCCGAGTTGCCTTTGCTCTCTCTACGGGAACACTCGACGCATCGACGTTCCTAGTCGCTGCCGAGAGGGATCTCCTGCGGGCGCAGATGAACGCCATGCGGCTCGAACAACGGCCGACCGCTTTCCAGAACTTCGACCGCTCCGACGGCCAGCGCGGGATGCCGCCGAGCGAGCTGACGGGGGCGCCGATGAGCCCATCGCTGACGGAATTGCTCTCCAGTTTGTCGCGCATCAATCCTCTCACGTCGCGGATGCTGGCGGGCTCCGCTGCTGCGCAGGAGCAGGAGCTCGCGAATCGGAGAGCTCTACCTGCAGAAATTGCAAATGCGGCCGGCGAGCTCAGTGTCTCTGACGAGATAGAGACGTGGGTGAATGAGGCGAATGCGCTGCAGCAACAGATCGAACGAATACGTCGCGGTCAGAACTGATTGCAGAGGGACTGCCAAGAGACATTGGTGCCGCGCGCTGTTCGACGGATGGCGGGACGAGCCGCTGGCGTCGCAGGAGTCGTTTCTATTGCAAGGGCCTTGACCATGTTTGAATTGCGCCGAGTTGTGGGGCTGTGCGCCCTTAGCGTTACGATGTTGGCCGTGTGCCAGTCATTGACTGGCTTCGTCAGCGCACAGGAGAACGCCTCTGCCGACGGGCTTTGGCGGAACGTACCTGCGTCGAGCGTGCGGGCCACAGCGGCGAACGCGGCCGATGCGGTGGACACGTTTGCACCGCGGAATGCGAGGTTGTTTGACCTTGATCTGGCAGTCTTGGCGCGACTGACGGGAAGGGCCGCAGCGGAGGCCGCCGTGCGGGCTAATGCGGCTGCGGCCAGGGAAAGTGCGATTACGATCCCGATGCCCGATGGCTCGTTTCATCGCTTTGAGCTGATCGAGTCCCCCGTGATGTCTGCCGCACTTCAGGCGAAGTTTCCCAACATTCGCAGCTATCGCGGGCACTCACTCGACGATCCGCTGGTTAGCATGAGGATGGATGTCTCGCCCCGTGGCGTTCACGCGCAAGTGATATCGCCCGCAGGGACGGTCATCGTCGATCCTGCGGGAGGGGGAAATCGGTATCGTAGCTACAGCAAACGCCAGAATCGTGCGAGGTCCGAGCGATTTCGCTGTCTCGTCCAGGGACGCGGCCCAGCCTTGGCAGCCCGTGAAGCGGCAACCGTTGCCGCCGCGTCGGGTCATCAACTCAGAACCTACCGATTGGCGGTTGCTTGCACCGGAGAGTACACGCAGCGGTTCGGTGGCACGGTGGTGGGAGCGATGTCGGCGATCAATACGACTGTAAATCGAGTTACCGGAATCTACGAACGTGAAGTCGCCGTGCGGCTTGAGTTGGTGGATGACAATGATCAGCTGATCTTCACTGACGCAGCTACTGACCCGTTTAACAATCTGAACGCCAACATCTTGATCAACCAATCACAAGCGGTGATCGACGACGAGATTGGCAATGCCAACTACGACATCGGCCACACCTTTAGTACCGGCGCCGGCGGTCTCGCTGGTTTGGGAGTCGTTGGCAGGACCGGCGAGAAAGCACGCGGCGTGACGGGGCGATCGAATCCGGTTGGCGACCCCTTCGATGTCGATTACGTCGCTCACGAGATGGGACACCAGTTCGGCGGCGACCACACTTTCAACGGACGATCGGGTAGCTGTACTGGCGGCAACCGCAATGCGGCAACTGCCGTCGAGCCGGGAAGTGGCTCTACGATTCAAGCGTACGCCGGCATCTGCGGCCCCGATGACCTTCAACAGAATAGCGATCCGTATTTCCACTCTGTAAGCCTGGACCAAATCATCAGCTACTCGACGGTCGGTGCAGGCAATGTCGTCATGCCGCAGCCCACCGGCAACACTCCTCCGGCTGTGAATGCCGGATCCGACCGCGTCATTCCGAAGCTCACGCCGTTCCAGCTCGTCGCCACCGGGACTGACGCCGATGGAGATCGATTGCTGTATTGTTGGGAGCAGCGCGACCTCGGCCCCGCTGCTGCGGCGGACGCGCCGGACGACGGCAACATCCCGCTGTTTCGTTCGCTCGATCCGACACCCGACGGCCGGCGCGTGTTTCCGCAGTGGAGTGATATTCTCAATCAGACGACAACCCGCGGTGAGCAGCTTCCAGCACTTCCACGTACGATGCACTTTCGCGTGACTGTGCGGGACAATCGCAGCGGCGGTGGCGGCGTCAACAGCGATGACGCTCTGGTTCGCGTGCACGCAGGTGCGGGGCCGTTTCTGGTCACTGAACCAGCGAGCACTTCCGTCACCGGCAACCTGATCGACGTCCGCTGGGATGTGGCTCAAACCGACCAGCAGCCAATCGGCTGTACCTCCGTGGACATCAAGCTCTCGACCGATGGCGGCGGTTCCTTTTCCGAGATATTGGTCAGCGGGAGTCCCAACGACGGCAGTGAGCTTATCGCGCTCCCGGCAACCGCAGTTAACAACCTGCGGGTGATGGTCGAGGCCGCGGATAGCATCTTCTTCGCCGTCTCGCCGACCAACTTCAGTGTCCAGCCGGCGAAGGTACAAGTCTATTTAGCTCGCCATGCCGAAAAGCAAGCGGGCAGCGACCCGCCGCTAACACCGCAAGGTCTGGCCAGATCGCGAAAACTCGCTGAGTTGATGGCGCAGGTCGGGGTGACACGAGTTTACTCGACCGACTTTCGCCGTACGCAACAGACGGCCGCAGCAACCGCTGCTGCGACGTCGGTTGCGGTGACTTCCTACCACGACGTTCACGAACTCGCTGCCGAACTGACGGACTTGCCTGCTGGCGAGCGGGTCCTTGTCGTGGGGCACAGCAACACCATCGGTCCGGCCATTGCCGAGCTTGGTGTGGCGGAAACGGTCACGATCGCCGAGAGTGAGTTCGACAACTTGTTCTTCGTAGGACTGACGGACGGTGGTCCGTCCTTCGCTCGTTTCAAATACAGTACGCCGCAGTCTGAAGCACCGGTCGCACCACAGTTTGCTGCCATCCGCCCGGCGGCGGGTCGCGGTGCAGCGTCCATCGAGGAGTCTGCGAGACCAGCTCTACGGGCTGCTTCTAAAACAGGGGAGCTCGCGCGGACGGCCGCTCCCGTGGATCGCTTCGCGCGCTCGGACCTGCCGGTCGTGTACCTCGAGCAGAACTGGAGTCCCGCGGAATCTGTCGAGTTTTATGGCTTGCGGCAAGGCTCGCCTCTGATGCGGAGGGCCTTCTTCAACCAACTGGAACAGCCGGATAACACCGATCTGTTCTGCGACTCCGACTACCTTGCCAGCTTTGGTTTCCTGCCACGACGACATTCGGCGGACAATCCCGAAGGCTATCCGATCGGGTTTACGGGAGACGAGGCGATTGAATTGAACTGTGCGGCGTGCCATACGTCCCGATTGACGCACGGCGGCAAGGAGTATTGGATCGACGGTAGCCAGGCGATGACCGACCTCGATCGATGGCAAGGCGAACTTGTGCGTGCCATCAAGTTGACGTTGGCAGACGTGCCCCATGTCTCGAACAGGCCACCCAACGAACGCGTCGCGTTGGATCAGGGTACCAAGTTCGGTCGCTTCGTGCGTCGCTTGTTAGGGACGGCGGCTCCCACGGCTACTCAAGTCCACGTCATCTCTACGTTGCTCCGCCGCGATTACGAGCGACGGCAGCGGTACAACGACTACAACGACTACGGCCGTCGATTTGACAACGACGCGGATCGCGCAGCCGCGACAAAGCACCATCCTTATGGCTACGGACGGCTCGACGCGCTCGGTGGGATTCTCAATCAAGCTTGCGCCACGGCGCTGGGCGAAGATGATAACGCACGCATGGCAAACGCGCCGGTGAATTACCCGGCTATTTGGGATGCGCCACAACATACACACGTGCAGTGGAACGGAGCTGTCGACAATACCGCGACGTTCGGACCGTTGGGGCGGAATGCGGGACAAGTGATCGGCGTGTTTGGGATCGTGAAGCCGGGAGGTACTTTGGTCGGATACGATTCCTCGATCAACTTTGACGCTTTGCGGCGGGCCGAGCAGCTGGTGACACAGCTATGGTCGCCACCCTGGCCTGACGAGTTCGGGCTCGACATGGCCAAAGCAGCGGCAGGCCGGGCGGTCTACCAAGCAAACTGCGTCACCTGCCATGCATTAATCGACCGCCGCGATCCGCGCCGTGACCCGCGCGATGTGCTGGTGCCGATCGACCAACCGTTCGGTCCGTGGGGTCTGCTGGGCACAGACGACGTGGTGGCCAAGAATTGGCGGGACCGACGGGCGAAGGTAGGCCTGCTCGCCGGCAGCAGCATTTCTCTTCCGCTGCGCGGCAGCTTTCCTAGCAGTCCAACTGCGACTGTGCCCGCTCGTGAAATCCTTTCCCATTTGGTGTTCAACGCAATCGCCCGGTCGTTTCTGCCTTGGCGCGACGAGTTGACCTTGGACGACGCTCGGCAGCGATCGATGATGATGGCGGAGGTCGCCGCGGAGGAGACGTTAATGCGCTACAAGTCACGCCCCTTAAACGGTGTTTGGAGCACGGCACCCTACCTTCACAACGGTTCGGTGTTGGACATGGTCGAGTTGCTGAAACACCCGGGAGAGCGGCTGCCGACCTTCCGGGTGGGGACCACCGAGTTCGATCCAGCGACACTGGGCTTCAAGAATGCAGGACCATCTGAGTTCGATACGAGTTTGCCGGGCAACAGCAACCGAGGTCACGCTTACGGAACGAACCTGTCCGACAGCGATAAGGCTGCGCTGATCGAGTTCTTGAAAACGCTTTGACTGCGACCTGAAGGTCGGGATCAAGGAGCTTTGCGGTTACGGTGCGTCGAGATGACGTGCGAAGAAGGACACGATCTCTTGGTCGATGGCGTCCCGCGGCCACTCGTTGACCTCGCCACCCAGATCGGTGGAGTGTTTGACCGTGCACTCGACGCCGTGCCGATCGGCGAGTTTCTTTAGCTCGTGGCCAAAGTTCGGGTGATGGATCCCCCAGCCGATACGACTGTCATCGTCCAGCGGCTCGTCAGGCTCGCGATAGACGAGCCAGACGGGTGGGTCATCGGCGGTGAAGTGGTTGATAGCGGCGATCTCCTTGAAAATGGCGAGCGCCTCCGCCGTCTCCCACTTTTCGACTGGTAGTCCGAACAACGCCGGTAGTGCCGGGTGGAGGTGCGCTCGGCCACCCACGTGCCGTTGAATCCAATGCGGATCGTAAGAAGTCTGAGCTCCCGTGCACGCCACCGCGTTGATCCGTGTCGACTCGCGGGCGATCGGGTCATCGCTCTCCGGCTCCACCATGTCCTCGTGAAATGCCAGCCAGAGGCTGATCCCCGCTCCCGCCGATCCGCCCGTACAAGCAACTCGTTGTGGGTCGATCCGGTACTCTTGCGAGTGATATCGCAAAAACTGCAGCGCGCGGCGGCTGTCGTGATGCTGAGCCGGCCAAGGATGTGTGCCGGTGAGCCGGTAGTTGATCGACGCCACCGTGATTCCGTGGTCGTTACAGAGACGCAGCAACCGTTGTGAAACGCCCCGTTTGTCGCCAGCACGAAACCCGCCGCCGTGGATATGCACGACCAGCGGCGAGGGCGACTGACGCTCTGGTTGATAGAGATCGAGAACTTGCCGCTGGTGATCGCCGTAGCGCAGGTCAGCCAGTGTGGGACGAATGCGATTCTGGCGATTACCAGCGGTTGTCGGCTCGCGCTCCTGAGCGGCGCTCTCGCCTGCGAACAGCAACAGTAGAACCGTGATCACGCGCTGAAAATGTTGGTACATAGTCTCTCGCCCAATAGGTATCTCCGAGCTACGATCGCCTTCCAGCTTGCTCAACATAAGTCCAAGCTGCCGGTTCAGTGGTCGATCATTGTACCAAGCCCAGTCGAAGTGATCCGGATCTACATGATTGCCGTTGGGAAAGTGTGCACCAGGTTCTCAGGGACGAGGATCCCGCGGCTCTGCGGGAGGACGTAGCCCGCGAGCCCGCTCTGCTCTGGTACGAGCCGATTCGTTTTGCTCACCCGTTGAGCCTGTAGTCGCCCGTAAGTTCTCGAAAAAAACCTCCGGCACCACCGGTCCGGTGAGTCCGAAAGAAGACCAGCCGCTTGGACCGCCGCCCGACCCCCAGCCCAGTCCATCTGCTTCACGCAACAGTTGTTCCACGCGATCCTGAACGATCCGGCCCCGGGCGTCCTCTCGCCGTTGGTGGCGAGATCGCAGCTTCTTGATCTTGGCCTCGAGGTCCGCGAGTTCTTCAGTTCGCAGTCGTTGCTTGATCGAAAAGTGATCGTCGACAGTCTTTCGCAGCTCTGCCTCCAGCTCACGGCGTTTGGATTCATCTTCGGTGCGCGAATATTCACGCACCAATCTCTGGGACTCCCTGTTCAGCTCGTTTTCCCGGCCGGCCAGCCGCGTTCTTTTATTCTGCAGCGGATTCAACTCCGCCAGTTGACCGTAGATTTCGGGTCGCGTTAAGGTGGTGGTTTGGGCGACAGCCAGATAGCCCCACGTCAGGGCGAACAGTGGTACCAGCGCCGACAGGGCAACCGACGTTCTCTTCATGACAAGCTCCTTTCAAGGTTAGTGAGAATTGAAGTCCAGTTCGGTAACTGAGATTGATGCTAGGGAAACTGCGCGTCGACTTCCGCCATCCGCTGCCTGACGTGACGGATCTCTTCGCTCCATGGGTCGTAGGTTTCGCTAGACGAGTCCTGTAGCAAGTTGGCCTCCATGCTGGCGGCCTGCTGCATGGCCTCGTGGACGTCATCGCGATTCCAGAGGGGTACGTCCGCTGCAGGAACGTCTGTCCGCTCTTCGTTCGGCGGTTGCCCCCAATGGACAACACCGATACCGACCCCCAAACAGGCGATCACGGCGACCGCGACCGAAATAATGAGGCGTCTTCGTACTCGTTTTCTCGATGGCCCCACCTTCGTCCAGGGCCTGGGCGGCGGCGGATTGGAGCCACTGCCCTGTAAATGGGAGAGCTCCTGTTCGAGCAGCTGAACGACTTCTGCTGCGGAGTCAAACCGTTGGTCACAGCTCTTGGAAAGAAGCCGACCGATGAACTGCTCTAGCCAGAGCGGCACGTGCTCGGCCTGTTCGCGGACGGGGCGCGGGGAATCATGGACGATCCGCTGCATCACGGCGTAGACGGTTTCTGCCCGAAAGGGAGCGTGCCCCGTGCACATCGCATAGATCACGCTGCCCAAACTAAAAAGGTCCGCTCGTGCATCGCAGGCTTCGCCGCGAACTTGCTCGGGGGCCATGAATTGAGGTGTCCCTGCCAGCAAGCCGCTACGCGTATAGCTGGCGTCGTTTGAGATGCGCGCCAGACCGAAATCGACCACACGGACTCGGTCGACACCGGGGTCCAGCAAGATGTTGGCAGGCTTAATATCCCGATGCACAAGCCCGCACCCGTGAGCCGCGGAGAGGGCTGCGGCAACTTGCAGGGCAATTCGCACCGTGGAGATGATGTCCAGAGGACCCTGCTCGCGCAGCCGCGACTCCAGAGTTCCACCGGCGATGTACTCCATCGCGAAGTAGGGTAGGCCCTGGTGATCGTCGACGCAGTAGATAGGCACCACATGTTCGTGGGAAATCGCGGCCATGGCGCGGGCCTCGCGCGCGAACCGTCTCCGGGCCGCGCCGATGCTGGCCAGCGACGGGGCCAGCACTTTGATCGCCACGTTTCGGTTGAGCGACCGGTCCCTGGCCTTAAAGACCACACCCATACCGCCGCGGCCGATGACACCACTCACTTCATAGTTGCCAATTCGACCGATGAAAGCTGGATCGTCCGTCGGCGAAAGGAAGGCTAGGTCGAATGAAGCAACCTCGGTCGCTGTGCCTGGCGACTGGGGCGGCAGGATCTGGGTGTCCTGACCTAGCGTCGTCGATGGCCAGTGGATGATCTCCGACGATGTGCTCAATAGGTCACGGGCCGCCTGCCAAGTTTCCTCATCGCCGGCCTCCTCATCCAGCCACTGGCGACATCGCCCGCAGCTCTCGAGATGGCGAACGAATTCACTTTCGTCTACTGGAGGAAGATCCCCTTCGAGCAGTCGACGTCCTGTGTTACGGTCACAGCTAGTCATAACTCGCCTCGCGATATTTTCTCGACCCTTCGTCGAATCCGCGCCAGCACTCGGCACTTGGCTGAATAGACATTGCCCACGCTAAAGCCCAAGTCACTCGCCACCGCTCCGGGCGGCTCGTTCTCGACCGCCGTTTGCCAAAACGCCCGCCATGTTGATTCGCTTACTTCACTTTCCACCTCGGCGGCGGCGCAGAAGAACAGCCATCTCTGATCTTCGATTGGTTCGCCGGTCTCCGCGGCCTCGACTTCAACAGCGTCTAGCACGTCTTGGGCCGCTGATCCACCGACCGCTTGCCCTGCCCTGCTCCGCTGTCTGATCAGCTGTAGGGAGATTCGACGAGCCGCTTCTGCCAGCCAGGCACGAAAGCTTCCCGCGCGATGTGACGGCTGCCAGTCAGCCATGGCCCGGTGCACGGCGCACATCACTTCCTGGACCACTTCGGCAGCGTCTGCCTGCTGTAATCCGCGACTGCGGGCGTATCGATAGACCGCCGGTTGATAGGACCGTTGGAACTCCAACCAAGCCTCATGATCTCCGGCGTCGGCCAGGCGAGCCAACAAGCTATATCGCGTTGGGGGCCAGCTGCTCATCAATTCCTCAGTCGAAGGGGTTCAGTTGTGCTCACCTAAGGTAAATGCGGCGAAATCGAGTTTCTTGCACGGAATCCACGGAATCTCGCAGCGTGCGGACATCGAACACCCCGGGAAAACAGCGCCGCCAGGCACGCGGCCGAATCGCAACGAGGTCGCAAACTACTTGCGATCAATCGGTTGCGCTCAGGGCAAGCCGGGCCGCTGCGTCTCCTGACCCAGCAAACCTGAATCATCGCGACGTCATCGCCAAAAACGAGATTCTATCGAAAATTGCTATAACGTTTTCAGGCGTCCGGTTACTACTGGTTTGAAAGGACCGAGGCGCATGGCATCGCAGGACTCTTGCACGATAGAGCGACTCCAGTCGTTGAACCGCAGCGTTTGCGCGGAGTTCGTAGACGCCACGTACGCATGTCTGTACCGCTGGTTCCACTGGCTGACGAGGGATCCGGACCAAGCGAGTGAGCTCACGCAGAGCACTTTCCTGGCATTCTGGGACACCCTGTCGGCGGCCGACGGATCCGCCGATGCCCGGCTTTGGCTGTTTGCCGTTGGGCGCAACGTTTGGAGAAACAGCTGCCGACAGTTGCACCGCGACCGGCAGAGGATAAACCCCAAGACAGACGTCGCGACGCTTCATCGCGAGACGGACAGCTCATCCGCTGCCGGTGCAGCGATCGCAAATGAACGTACTGCCGACGTGCGACGAGCCGTAGTGCAGCTAAAGCCGGATCTCAGAGAGGCCGTAACTTTGCGGTACTGGCAGGGCTGCTCTTACAAGGAAATCGCACGAGTACTCGCGATCAGCCCCGAGTTAGCTCGGCAGCGCGTATTCCAGGGACGCAAGCAACTGTCCGTGCAACTTAGCAGCTGGTGGCCGTTACAACCCAACTCCGGAGTATGATGATATGAAGACCAATCGTAACCTGGATGCGTTCGAGAGTTGGCTAGCAACTCATCCGGAGGCGGAGCTACCCTCCGAACTTCGGGCCGAGTGCTTGGACACGATACCGGTCCGGAAGGTAGCTCGCCGTCAACAGCCAGCTGCTCTTTCGCGCAGCGGCCTAACTCGGCTCATTGGCGGAACGCTTGCCCTGTCGGCGGCTTTGATCGCCGCCCTTTGGATCGTCCTGTCGGACAACTCGTCTGTGTTCGCGCAAGCTCTTGCCGAATCTCGTGGCGCAGCTGTGATTCACATCGTCGAGATGTTTCAAGATCCGGAGCGGCAACCGGGGAAGGTTACTTCCAATGAATGGTGGATAGCGCCTCGCAAGGGCGTGCGTCGCATTGCCAAGCGAAACGGTGAAGTCGCGTTTGAAATGGTCAGAGACAACACCACCACGTCCGTCTGGTTTCCAGAAAAGAACGAAGTCAGGATCGAACCCAGTGCCCAGCTGGAAGGTGTCGGCCAGTGGATCGTTGATCCGACGGCGGATCTGCTGTTCTTAGAAAAGAAAGCCAAGGACCAAGGTGTCCCGATCAAGACGAGTGAATCCGAACAGTCTGGTAGGCTGGTGCGACGCGTGCGCATGGATGACGTGGTTTTAGACAAATCCGACGATGCCTCCCTGATCATATCTCTTGTTGTGGAAATCGATGTGGCTACCAATCGAGTGGTGCGGCGGTGGTCCCACGAGAGGGCTTTGGGCAAGAACAGGGAAAGCTACTCTTCTTTGGATGCCACCACCGAGTTCGTTATCGACTACCCCGATGCTGGCCAGTTTGGCGCATCTTTCTTTGAGCTTGACTATCCTGACGATGCGAGAGTGACGCGTCTTGACCTGCCCTACTTCGGCAGCTCGAGCGGCCCCGTCTCTGCCGGGGCTGTAGCCACCGCGAAGGCTGAGCGTGAGATGTTCATTGTGGCGCCGATCTCGACAAGACTTCAAGAATTGGGGAACGGTGTGGACGAAGAGGATTACGATCGAGCCACCGCGGCCGCATGGGTGCTTGTCAATGGTGACGCACTTTCGAGCGAATCGAATCTCGAGCTTGATCCGCGAGCGCTCTCAAACTGCCTGCAGCTCCTAAAACGGAGGCTACAAACTCTGCGTACCGCAGAGCAACGCAGCGTTCGTTTCAAGGTCCTTTGCCGTCCGCCGGCGTCCGGAAAACTCGCGGGGATCATGCAGCACTCGAGCTCAGCGGTGAAGTTCGGGTTGGAAGGTGTGGCGCAGAGTTGCGGGTTCACGAACTCGCTGGCGACAATCGCCATCGAGGATCAGCCGGGCTGGGACGAGATCGTTGCGAGCTTCTCCGAGGAAGGGAACGGACGGGCCAGCAGTCGCGAAGAGCCGCTTGGAGACGACTTGATTCAAGTGTTTCCCGTGACAACTGCAATCAGCCGCTTTGAATACGGTAGAGCTGACTGCGTCGTCCAAGTACTTACTCCACTGGATAGGATCACTGCTCAACTAGCCGAGAGAACCGTAGCGTCCATGCAACGCTACGTGGCAGAACTGGGGCTATCAAACAAGCACAAGATTGCTTTTTTGATGACTGCCCCACAGCCAGGTCACACATTTACTCCCCAAGGCACGGTCTTCGACCGCAAAATTTGGAAAGAGTCGCTTGGATTTGACAAGGCGATATGGATGATGAGGATGCCAGTGGGCCCGGCCGAGGAATGAATGTGCCGGCGATCGTTTCCAGCCCCGAGAGTCGCTGATGACAAGGCGACGAGGGTCGAGGATGCCCATGGCACCGGCCGCAGAATTCGGCCCGCAGGAGTTCCAATGTTCCGAGCATCCTATAACCAAAGAAGTGAGGATTTCGAAATGCGGCAAGCAACGGGTTGGCGGACCATCGTCGTTCATTTGACGCTCGTCGTCATCGCATCCGCTCAGTCACCGCAGAGTGGAACTACCGCGAAGCCTGACCACACCGCTCCGCCTCACATCGGGCGGCAGCTGCGGGCGAGTCGGCTGATTGACCTGACTCACTCCTTCGATCGTGGCACGATCTACTGGCCAACCGCAGCCGGATTCAAGCTGATTCGCGGGCCGGCTGGGATCACCGAGAAAGGCTACTACTACGCGGCGAATCGATTCGAAGCCGCAGAGCACGGTGGCACGCACATCGACGCGCCGATCCACTTCTTCGAAGGTCGACATACGGTCGATCAGATTCCGCTCGAGCGGTTGATTGGCGAAGCGGTGGTTATCGATGTCACAGAGTCGTGCTCCGCCGACGCCGACTACCAGGTGGACGTGGGGGATCTCCGTCGCTGGGAGATGAACCACAACCGCCAATTGGTCGACGTCATCGTGTTGCTCAAGACGGGCTTTGGACGTTATTGGGAGGACCGTGAGCGCTATCTGGGCACGGACAAGACAGGCCCCGCTGCGGTTGCCGCGCTGCACTTCCCGGGCCTCGCCCCTGCTGCCGCCCGCTGGTTGGTCGAACACCGGGCGATCAAGGCCATCGGAATTGACACCGCAAGCATCGACTACGGTCAGTCGCAGCGATTTCAAAGCCACGTGACTCTGTTTGAACACAACGTCCCAGCGCTCGAAAATGTAGCGAATCTGGGAGAACTACCCATCACAGGAGCAACCCTCCTCGCGTTGCCAATGAAAATTGGAGGCGGAAGCGGTGCCCCGCTGAGGGTCATCGCGGTGGTAGACGATTAACCTGGATTGTTCATGTCTTTCCGGTGAAGCGTCCAGTCTGCTAGCAGCTGGCCCGTCAGAGCCCGCTGCGATTGCACTTGTCGCTCGCCAGCTGCCTCGCTATCCTCCGCGGTCCTCGCGGTGCGCCGCACGTGTTTCTTGCCTGTGGGCAAGCCGCGCACGGGGAGGTCGTGTGGGGCGTCAGCTGCCGAGACGCTCATCGTTTCCTGCCGCAGGTTGATTTCGTGTGAATCCGGTGCCGTTTTTGAACCGCCAGGCCGCACCAACCATCGCCGCCGTTTCGGGTTGGTTCGCGCTCGCAACGCTTGTCTCGCTCGGTTGCAACCGGGGGCCTTTTCTCGCACAGCAGCCGGGTTTGCCCGCCGGCCAACCCGGCTACGTCGCTCAGCTACAGGATCTGAACCAGCGGACGTCGGCATTAGATGCGGACAATCGAGATCTCCACACCGAACTTGCCCGCTCGCAACAGCAAGTGCAAGTGTTGCAGGATGAAGTAACGTTGCTGCGCGAGCAGCTCCATGAGAAAGCGAGCGATTTGCAACAAATGCTGGCCGCCAAGGAGCAGTCGGATGGACGTGTCCAAGCGTTGGAGGCGGCCACGCGGCACCGCGGCAGCGCCACGATTACGGCCAACAGCAGTCTCAACCGGCTCGCAGCAGCCTCCATCCCGGGACTGGAAATCCGCCGCGACGGAGATCTGCTGCGCATCGAGCTGCCGTCGGATCGGCTCTTCCGGCAGAACTCCGGCCAGCTCCTGCCCACAGCAGGGCGATGGTTGGACCAGGTGGCGTCGGCCATCCTTCAAAGCTATCCGCAGCAGATGATCGGCATCGAAGGGCACACGGACGGTTCAGCGACCGGGGTCACCAGCAATCACCAGCTGGCCTCCGCCCAAGCCGTCGCGGTGTTCAACTACTTGGCGCGACAGAGTCAGCTTCCCCAGCGACAGCTGTTCGTTGTTGCCTATGGCTCGAATCTGCCCCGGGCCTCGAATGCGACTGCCGACGGCCGTTCGCGAAACCGCCGTGTCGAGGTGGTCGTCTATCCCGAGACCGTCGACCAACGGTTCCGGTCCTAGGTAGTCTGCCGCAGCTCAGTCTTTGCTCACTTCAGTCCAGCGAAGTTGGCCAGCAGCTGCAGGCCATGCGACTGACTCTTTTCCGGATGGAATTGTGTGGCGTAAAGTCGATCGCGCCAGACCATTGCACAGAAGGGCGCCCCATACTCTGACTCGACGGCAATGACCTGCGAATCGTCGGGAACGACATGATACGAGTGCACGAAATAGAAGTGCGTGCCGTCTTCGATCCCGTCCATGAGCGGCGGCTGGCGGACGAAGCGGGCCTCGTTCCAGCCCATGTGCGGCACTTTGAAATGGGGGGGCAGTTCAAAACGAACGACTTTGCCGGGCAGAATTCCGAGACCCTCGTGCTCGCCGTCCTCGTAGCTGATGTCAAACAGCAACTGAAGTCCCAAGCAGATGCCCAAGAACGCCTTGTTGGCGGCTACCGCCTCTCGGATCGGTGCGACGAGGTCCCGTCGCCGCAATTCGGCGATCGCGTCACGGAAACCGCCGACACCCGGCAGCACGATCTTGTCGGCCCGTGCGAGACAGCTGGGGTCGCTGGTGATTTTCGCCTGGTGGCCCACAGATTCGAACGCCTTCTGCACGCTACGAAGATTGCCCATCTGATAGTCGACAATTGCAATCATCGCAACCAAAGGAGAGAGAGCCGGGTCGATGGCAGGATTTCGGTGAGGATCCGCAAGTGAGAGGCGAGCCGACGGGTTTTGGTTCGCGCCGCGTTGCGGCCATTCTAGTCGCGCCCGTGGGAGGAGGCCATCGGGACGCTGAAAAGACAGGCGGAGTCCAACGCAGTCGAGCGCTCAGGTCTTCGTCCTCCGTTGGGCGCACTCTGCTATACTTGAGATGACCTGTCCTTCCGCCAGCCTCAATAGAGATCCAACCGGTCATGAAGATCCTTGTCATCGGCAGCGGCGGGCGCGAGCATGCGTTGGCCTGGAAGATCGCCCAGAGCCCTTTGGCAGAACGCGTCTTTGTGGCGCCTGGTAACGCAGGTACGGCCGAGGATGCTGAAAACGTCGATATCTCTGTGAACGACTTCCCGCGACTGATCAAGTTCGCCCGGGAAAACGGTATCGAGCTGACCGTTGTCGGCCCGGAGGCACCGCTTTGCGGCGGTATTGTGGACGCTTTCGAGAGCGAAAAGTTACGGGTCTTCGGGCCCAGCCGAGCAGCCGCCCAAATGGAAGGCAGCAAGGTTTTTTGCAAAAGGATTCTGCACAGTGGTGACGTACCGACGCCCGATTTTCAGGTCTTCTCGGAACCAGAGCGGGCGACGCAGTTTATTTTCGACCGCTATCCGGAGGAGGCGGAGTCGGTCCCAGTGGTGGTCAAAGCCGACGGGTTGGCCGCGGGAAAAGGGGTCATTGTCTGTGGCACAAGAGGCGAGGCTTTGGAGGCGATCGATCGAATCGGACGACAGCGAGAATTTGGAGCGGCCGGCGACCAGATCGTGATTGAGGATCGACTAGACGGCCAAGAGGCCAGCGTGCTCGCCATCACTGACGGTCGCACGATCTTGACCTTACCTCCCGCCCAAGACCACAAACCGGCCTATGACGGTGACCGGGGACCGAATACTGGTGGTATGGGAGCCTACTGTCCCGCCCCGTTAGTCGACAGCCAACGGCTGAGCTGGATCGAAGAGCACATTTTGGTGCCCACGGTGCACGCCATGAAACGCTCGCGGCACCCTTTCCGCGGGGTGCTGTACGCAGGGTTGATGATCACTCACCAAGGCCCCAAGGTGCTGGAGTACAACGTCCGCTTCGGCGATCCGGAGTGCCAGCCGCTGTTGATGCGGTTGAAGTCGGACTTTGTCGAGGTGATGGAGGCGACTCTAGATGGACGGCTGGAAGAGTTGCCCGGCCTCGAGTGGGACCCTCGCCCGGCGGTTTGCGTCGTGATGGCCAGCGAAGGATACCCGGGTGCCTACGAACGCGGCCGGGCCATCCGGGGATTGGCGGACGCGGCAAGCATTTCCGACGTCAAAGTGTTTCATGCAGGGACGGCCAGCTTGGATGGACAAGTCGTCACCGATGGCGGCCGTGTGTTGGGGGTCACCGCTCTAGGAGACTCCGTCTCGGCCGCCAAGCGTCAGGCCTACGCCGCCGTGAAGTGTATCCGCTGGGAAGGGGCCTGGTGCCGCAAAGACATTTCGGACAAAGCGCTCGATGAGGGGCTGGTTGAGCGGGACTGAAAGGCCAAAAGTGAAAGGGCTGTAGGAACGCGCGGAGATCGTGCAGCTTTGAGTTAGTACGTCTTTCCTCACTCTCCCCTCGGGGAGAGTCGGCCTGAAGGGCCGGAGAGGGGGAGCACTCGCCGGGCGCTACGCGTCGGTTTCGCTGAGGAACCGTGGGCTAACGCCCAGCGGCTGATTGGGAGCGTAGCCGAACTCGCCAGAGTTTGGTGGATTGCCGCCCTCCCCGGACGCTATCGCGTCCGACCCTCCCGCGCGCGGGAGGGTGAAGCCGATGCGCAAAGCTGCACGACCTTCTTGATGTCCTTTCAGGATATGCCCTGGCGGATCGCTTTCATCAGCGTGAGCAGCGCCCAGCTGAGGGCGATGCAAAAAGCGACCAAAGCAGGTACGAGCCACCCCATCGAAAAGATCGCACGGGCGTAGTGTTCCCAAATCCACGCCCAACGCAGGATCAGATACAAGGCGGCCAGACAGAGATAAGGTCCAAAGGCGATATCTTTGCGTCCAGTCAGCGTCCATCGAGCAACCGCGATCAGCAAACCGGCAGCGGGAGCCAAGAAGAAGGCCATCAAGGTTGCTTGCCATCCCAGAAAGGCGCCGATCATCGACATCAGCGTGACGTCTCCGAAACCCATCGCCTCCTGGCCCAACGCCTGCGTGCCGACGATTCGAAAAGCCCAAACTGTCGCACCGCCAACGACCATGCCCACCACTGCTGAGAGCAGACTTTGCCAGGCGTCACCGCCAGCCAGCCAGCCGATGGTGATGCCGCCGCTTCCCAATACCGCGGTCACCACCATCAGTCCACTGGTGCGTCGGCGGAGGCTTGCCCAAAAGTACTTCACCGCCCGCAACCATCCCCGCCGCGTCGTCCAGGTCCAAGGCAGCACCGCCACCCACCAGGCCAGGAAACCGGCCACGCCCAGTAGCAATCCCCACGGTCCGTCCAGCTTCGTCGGCCAGTCCGGGATGCCCGTCGCCGATGCCAAATGCAGCGGCACCACTTCGTCGCCGGCCAGCGTCGGAACCGTCACCAGGGGCCGAGATGCGGGCAACAACGCCGCCAGCAGCAGCCCAGCACACGCGCCCGGCAACACGATCGCGTCGGGGATCGTCTGCTCGTCGAAGTCAATAAACGTCGCGACCAGCATCAATGAGATCAAGATCAGATGAGCGAAGTACTGGCAATGCAATGTGGCCGGGAGCGGAGGAGCGAAACCGGCGTACCCGGCGACGGCGTGTTGCTCGACTTCGTACCAGTAGAGAAGCGCGAAGCCGAGGCCCGTGGCCAACTCCAACAGCATCGGGCGCACCCAGAACAACCGGCCGTGAACCACCGTTTCACGCCGTAGGAACCACCAACCGATGACCGGCAGTCGATCGTACCACTGTCGAGCAGCTGCCTCTGCTGGGGGTTCCGACCAAGGGCCGATCGAGCGCTTTCGCCACGCCAGCCGGTAAATTCCTCGGTTAATTTGGCTGCCCACCAGCAGTCCGAGCAGAAATAGCAGTCCGAGTCGCAGCGGCAGGGGAAGGATCACGGGCAGCCGTCGGGAGAAGAGGTGGGTTGTCTCAGCAAGCATACTATCTCTGCCGCAACTTGATCAGCCGTCTTGCCCTCGGTCGACACGATGTGATCGGCAGCAGCCCGGTACAGAGGCTCGCGCTCGCGTAAGATCGCTTCGATCTCACTCAGCCCACCGTCCGCGGTCAGATCGGGGCGCTGCGAACGGGTGATCGGATCTCCTGAAATCCGCGCGTCGAGCGTTTTGGCGTTGGCGGTCAACCACACGACGACCGCGCTGCGGATCGCTTCACGGTTTGCCGCAGAGAGGATCGCGCCACCCCCCAATGCCACCACACCTGCCGGACCACGCATCAGTTCCGCCACCGCGCGCTCCTCGTGGGCGCGAAAGCCGGCTTCTCCGTCCGCGGCAAAGATCTCCTTGATCGACCGTCCCGCTCGACGCTCGACCTCGGCGTCGGCATCCCACCAAGGAACTTGCCAGCGCTGCGACAGCAACCGGGCGACCGTCGTCTTGCCCGTCCCGCGGTAACCAATCAACGTCAAACGCATCGCAGCGCTTCCTCCGTTCCCTCGGCTCTCATCATCCCTGCCTGGCTGCGCTGGTCGACTTCTTGATCGCCTCCCGCATCACCTCCTCTGGAGCTTCGTAACCGGTGAACAGTTTGAACTGATAGGCTGCCTGGCGAACAAACATGTCCACTCCGGTCACCACGGTACATCCTTTCTCGCGCGCGGCCTTGACCAACAGGGTCTGTTCGGGGTTATAGATGGTGTCGAAGACAATCATCGCTCGGGATAGCTTGTCCCGTTCGAAAGGCGTTTCGTCGACGTGAGGATGCATTCCCACCGGGGTGCAGTTTACCAAGATGTCGCTCTTGACGCGGTGCCGTTCGCTCCACTCGACCGACTTTCCGTGAAAGCGCTTCGCCACCGACTCGGCCCGTTCTCGAGTTCGCGAGGAGACGTAGATGCCGATATTCCGCTGGGCTAGCGCGTAGGCCACGGCGTTGGCGGCGCCTCCAGCACCCAAAATCAGGGCGGTTCTCCGAGTGTCCGCGTCAAAGTGTTTGCCGCGTGTCAGCGCCCGATCGATGCTCTCCAAGCTCGCCATGTAGTCGGTGTTGTGGCCGATCTTGTCAAAGCCATCAAAGACGATCGTGTTCGCCGCCCCCGTGTTCTCGACGGCGTCTCTGCTGTGCGTCAAGAAAGGCACGACCGCCTCTTTGTGCGGGATGGTAACGCTCAGCCCGTCCACATCGAGCTGGTGGCAATCGATGAGGAACTGCTCGAGGTGCTCGCGCGGCACGCGGAACGGCAGGTAGACCCGGTTCATTCCCAGCTCTCGGAAAACGGCGTTGTGCACGAGCGGGCTGAGGCTGTGGCCCACCGGGTCGGCGATCACGCCATACGCCTCCGTGTCGGCGTCGATCTGCTCATAACCATAGACGTCGCACATTTCCTGAAAAGTCAGTTGGCCAGGAGCCAGCGCTCGATCCTTGTTGAAGGTGGCGTAGGTGAACGGCGCGCCGTATTTGCCGGCCAAGATGCGGGAGGGAATTCCCATTTCTCCCATGCACATCGCGACCGTGGGGATCTCGCTCTCGCCAATTAGCTGCAGAATGCGAAGGTTGTCCCGTGGATTGTTGGCGGTTGTGGCGATCTTGACGATGTCCGCATCCTGCGCCGCACAGCGGTCGTGGATCTTTCGCAAGTCACGCGGAGTCTCCTCAAAGTTGTGGTAGCTGATGATCCGTTTCGTACTGCCAAAGCGGGGAATGCTGGCTGCGGCGTCCTCCTCCAAGTCGATGAAGTCGACGCCGTCGGCGATCGCCGAACGCAACAAGATCAGCCGCTCCCGCTCGCTCCGCTCCCACCTGCCCCCATCTCGGACACGACGGCAGGTCACAATCGCAGGGCACGGCCGGTTCTCGAGCAACCGCTTTAAGTTGACCGAGCGAACCACATAGTCCAACCGCAATTCGACAAGCTGGGCACCCTGTTCGGCCAGGTGCCGGTGCTCAGCGATCATCATCTTGTGGCGGCCGCGGCCGATACTGACTGCAATCATTGGTTGGCAAGCCGGGTCAAAGTCCCGGGCAGCTGACGAGCTACAAAGCGATAAATTCCATGATTTATCTCTAGATTTATTCTCCCATCGACTGCGGATCGATTCAATCCACGGACGTCAGACCCGCTTGAACCGGCGATCGAGCTCCTCGCAGGAGAAGAGCAGCGCCGTGGGTCGCCCGTGTGGGCAGTGGTGCGAGTCCTGGTAGGTCTGCCGCTGCCGCAATAACTCTTGGACCTCCTCCAGGGCCAAGGGGTCACCTGCCTTGACCGCCGCCTTGCAGGACATCATGTGCAGCAGTTCGTCGAGCAAATCGCGACGCTCGGGTGACTTGCCTCCGGACAACAACAGATCGACGACATGCCGTAAGATCTGCTCGGGCGGCATGCCGGCCAACATGGCGGGATAGGTCGCGACGAGCACCGTGTCGCCGCCGAACGGTTCCACCTCGAGCCCCAACCGAGCCAGCGTCTCGCGGGATTCCAAGACCGCCGCGGACTCGGCCGCGGTGAGGGCAACCGGCTCGGGAACGAGCAGCTGCTGTTTTTCCAAACTGCCAGCCAGGGCCTTGGCGCGGATCTGCTCGTACAGGATCCGCTCGTGCAACGCGTGCTGGTCGACCACCAACAGACCCTGTTCCGCTTCCGTGACCAAGTAGCGATTGTGCAGCTGCATGCCGATCGGGGCCCGCGCGGCGACGTCGGCCGGTGGCCGATCCGGCGCCAGCCGCGTTTCGCGGGCCTCAGCGCCCGCCGTTGGGTTGCCGACCGCCTGCTCGCCAGCCGCAGCGCCCCCGGCGATGTGGCGCCCTTGGCGGTCTGGAAAGGGTAGAAAATCGGGAACGGCGGCAGCGGGCGAGTCGGCTGGCGGCGGCAGGGGCAACTGCTGAGGCGCGGCCATCGTCTGGCCTTCGGCGTGTGGTTCTGCCTGTGGCTCTCCTCGAGCCCATTTGCTGACGCTTTGGCGGTGCTCCTGCAAATCACCCGCACCTACCCCGACCGGCTGTCCCGCCGGTTCTGCCAGCGGGGCCTGGGCGGTCAGATCGGTGGACAAGAACCGATTGCGCAGCGTCGCCAGCAGCTGACTGTAGATCCGGCCGCCGTCCTGAAAGCGAACCTCCAGCTTGGTCGGATGGACGTTGACGTCGATCGAGTCCGGGGGCAGCTCCAGCCGCAGGAAGGCGACCGGCTGCCGGCCGACCATCAGCAACCCGCGGTAGGCTTCGGCCAGCGCGTGCTGCAGCGAGCGGTCGCGGATGAAGCGAGCATTCAGAAAAAGGTACTGCATGCGGCTGTTCGAGCGGCTGAGTTGCGGGTTCGCCACGTACCCGCTCAAATGGGCCACCCCGGTGTCCTTCAGTTCGTCTTGGCTCTCGACCCAGATCAGCTGGTCACCCACGTCGGCCCCAAAAAACGCGACAATCCGCTCCCGCCAGCTGTCGGTGGGTGGCAAGTCGAACAACGTCCGCTCGCCGTGCCTCAGCGTCAGGTGGGCCTCGGTGTTGACCAGCGCAATTCGCGTAAACGCCTCCGAGATATGCGCCATCTCGGTCTGGGTCGTGCGGAGGAAGCGACGGCGAACCGGAGTGTTGTAAAACAGATTGCGGACCTCAACGGTCGTCCCGAGCGGGCACCCGCACGGGGCAACTTCGCCGTGGCTTCCGCCGTTGACTTCCAATTCGTAGCCGGCGTCCGCAGCCGCAGTCCGGCTGCGCAGGCGAAATTGGCTGACCTCCGCGATCGAAGCCAGCGCCTCTCCCCGGAAACCCATCGTCTGGACGCAAAACAGATCGTCCGCATCGCGGATCTTGCTGGTCGCATGACTCGCCACAGCCAGTGGCAGCTCGTCGGCAGCGATGCCGCAACCGTCGTCACTGACGCGTATCAGCGAACTGCCTCCCTGTTCAATGGTCACGTCAACGCGCCGGGCTCCGGAATCGATCGAGTTTTCGAGCAGCTCCTTGACAACACTTGCCGGTCGCTCGATGACCTCGCCCGCCGCGATCTTGTTGATCACGCCGGGGGATAGCTGTTTGATCGTGGGCATGGGGTCGCATCCATACAACGGGGAGAAATGATGGGGGGCACGGGGTTGTGATTGGATTTGCCGCAGGCCGCGGCATCCTCTTAATTGTTTGCCTCTTGGTTTTTGTCAGTTAGACCGTACTTATCCAGTTTGCGATACAGCGTTCGTGCGCCGATCCCCAAGATACGGGCCGTCTCTTCGCGGTTGCCATTGGCCAGTTTTAGCGTTTCCACGATTGCACACTTTTCCCAGGCATCCATCGGCTGGCCCGCCAGGCTGACAGCGCTGCTCGTCGCGATGTCAGTTGCCTCCTCGACCTCCATTAATTCAGGCGGCAGGTCATCTTGTCCCAGGGAACCGTCGGTGTCGAGCACCACCATGGTTTCGACGGCGTTTCGCAATTGTCGCACATTTCCCGGCCAGTCGTAGCCGAACATCTTGCGGGTCACTTCCGGTGCGAAAGTCTTGATCGTCTTGCTGTGGTGTTTGGCGAAGTGCTTGCGGAAATGATCGGCCAGCGGGACGATATCTTCACGGCGCTGACTCAGGCTCGGCAACTCGACGGTAACGACCTTGAGACGGTAGTATAAGTCGCGGCGAAAGTCGCCCCGGTCGATGATCTCTTCCAAGTCCCGGTTGGTGGCCGAAATGAGCCGTACGTTGACTTTGATCGGTTTGTTGTCTCCCACCCGCGTGATCTGGTGCTCCTCGAGCACCCGCAGCAACTTGATCTGAGTCGACATCGGCATGTCGCCGACTTCGTCTAGAAACAACGTGCCGCCGTTAGCGTACTCGAACGCACCGACCCGGTCAGTGACAGCATCGGTGAACGAACCTTTGACGTGGCCGAACAGCTCGCTCTCGACCAAGTTCTGCGCGACAGCGCCGGCGTTGAGCGCCACGATGCGTTTGTTCTTACGAGGGCTGTTCTGGTGAATGGCCTGGGCGATCAGCTCCTTGCCCGTACCGTTCGCGCCGGTGATCAGCACCGTGGCATCCGTCGGAGCAATTCGCTTCAGCCGGTCGATGACGTCCTTCATCTCGCCGCTGGCGAAGATGATGCCCTCGAACCCAAACCGCTCGTCCAGCCGCTGATTCAGCTCCAGGTTCTGGCGTTTCAGCCGAATCCGGTCAGCTGCCTTTTCGGCCACCGCCCGCAGCTTGTCGGGGGTGATCGGCTTCTGCAGGAAATTGAAAGCTCCCTCCTGCATCGCCTCGACGGCCTTGGGAACCGAGGCATGCCCGGTGACCACGATCACCTCGCTGTCCGGCAAGGCCTGCTTGGCCCGCGCCAGCACCTCCATCCCGTCCACGTCGCTCATCACCAAATCGGTCACGATGACGTCGAACGTGTCCTGCTCGATTCGCCGTACGCCTTCCGAGCCAGAGGTGGCGACCGTGCAAGGATACCCCACCCGCTCCAAGCTCTCCGCCATCGCATGGGCCAACGCATGGTCGTTGTCGACCACCAAGACCGCCACATCGTCGGTCGGCGCAGCATCCCCCTGCTCTGATGGCGACTTTTGCTCCGTCATGCCACCAATTTTACCGCAGCCAGGGGGGAGCTTCCAAGTACGCGAGCTTGCCGCAGCCCGGGCCATTTTTTGACAGAAAGCGTTGCGAGCGGGGAGATCGACTGACCGTCATCCTCTCCTGCATGCAGGTCCCTGTCCTCGTTTGGGATGGAGTTGGTTTGTTTTCAAACACAGAGGCACAGAGATCACAGAGGAAGCTGCGTATAGCCCTATTAATGTGGCGCGCCGTACACGACTGATGCGCGGCAAGGGTGAGCTGGAGCATTCCGGGGCGGAACCGTCCACTGAATCCTGTCTTCTGTTTTTTGACAGGATTTACAGGATCAGCAGGATGGCCGGGGACCGCGACAAAATCAGCCGCTGGGCGTTAGCCGGCGTTAGCCCACGGTTTCCACCAAACCGGATGCTAACGCATGCCGGCTGATTTGCGGGCTGAGGGCGTAGACGGTTGTTGCTGTGGTGAACGGGGTGTCATGGAGATCCGGCCCCGGGCTGCCCCCGAATCCTGTTTCATCCTGTTGATCCTGTCTTCTGTTTTTTCGACAGGATTTACATGATCAACAGGATGGCCGGGGACCGCGACAAATCAGCCGCTGGGCGTTAGCCGGCGTTAGCCCACGGTTTCCGCTAAAACCGGATGCTAACGCATGCCGGCTGATTTGCGGCCTGCGGGCGTAGACGGTTGTGGCCGTGGTGAACGGGGTGTGATGGAGATCCGGCCCCGAGCTGCAGCTGAATCCTGTTTCATCCTGTTGATCCTGTCATGTGTTTTTTTGACAGGATTTACAGGATCAACAGGATGGCCGGGGACTGTGACAAATCAGCCGCTGGGCGTTAGCCCACGGTTCCACCAAAACCGGATGCTAACGCATGCCGGCTGATTTGCGGGCTGAAGACGTAGATGGTTGTGGCCGTGGTGAACGGGGTGTGATGGAGATCCGGCCCCGAGCTGCAGCTGAATCCTGTTTCATCCTGTTGATCCTGTCATGTGTTTTTTTGACAGGATTTACAGGATCAACAGGATGGCCGGGGATCGCGACAAATCAGCCGCTGGGCGTTAGCCCACGGTTTCCACCAAAACCGGATGCTAATGCATGCCGGCTGATTTGCGGGCTGAGGGCGCAGACGGTTGTTGCTGTGGTGAACGGGGTGTCATGGAGATCCGGCCCCGAGCTGCCCCTGATCATGTCCATCCGTTGATCCTGTTTTCTGTTTTTTTGACAGGATTTACAGGATCAACAGGATGGCCGGGGACCGCGACAAATCAGCCGCTGGGCGTTAGCCCACGGTTTCCACCAAAACCGGATGCTAACGCATGCTGGCTGATTTGCGGGCTGAAGGCGTAGATGGTTGTGGCCGTGGTGAACGGGGTGTGATGGAGATCCGGCCCCGAGCTGCCCCTGAATCCTGTTTCATCCTGTTGATCCTGTCATGTGTTTTTTTGACAGGATTTACAGGATCAGCAGGATGGCCGGGGACCGCGACAAATCAGCCGCTGGGCGTTAGCCCACGGTTTCCACCAAACCGGATGCTAACGCATGCCGGCTGATTTGCGGCCTGAAGGCGTAGATGGTTGTGGCTGTGGTGAACGGGGTGTGATGGAGATCCGGCCCCGAGCTGCCCCTGAATCCTGTTTCATCCTGTTGATCCTGTCATGTGTTTTTTTGACAGGATTTACAGGATCAGCAGGATGGCCGGGGACCGCGACAAATCAGCCACTGGGCGTTAGCCCACGGTTTCCACCAAAACCGGATGCTAACGCATGCCGGCTGATTTGCGGGCTGAGGGCGTAGACGGTTGTGTCACTCGTCGGCAGGTGCAGCGGTCTGCGGCCGCGACCGACGTTGCCGGCTAAACCGTTCGCGAAACTCCCCAACTTCCGCTTGGACGTCCATGACCGCGTCTTCGACTTCGGCCGCTCGAGTCAATTCGCCGTGACTGAAGAGGAAGGGAACGTAGCCTCGCGCGAACCGATCCAGATCGAGCTTGTAGCGCATCACTGACGGAAAACGCGCCACCAGGGACGCCTTCAGCCGATACGATTCTCGAAATCGCTGATCCGCGCGGGCCGGCCAGTCATGCTGCCAAAAGAGTGCCTCTTGAGCGTAACAACTGCTTAGCAACGCCTCGTAAGTCGGCTCACCCGAAAACTGCTGAACCAGCCCCTGGGCTATGTCGCTTGCCTTTTCCAACTGGCCGATCCGGTTTCCGCGGTAGTCGGGGAGCGTACAGGCCAGCTTCAAAGTTTCTGCCAACTCGAAGCGATAGCGAGGATCGTCTGCGTCTTCTGCGATCAGCTGCTCGAGCAGGCCGACGGCCTGCTGACAGGGCGCGTCTGCCGAGCCGGGCCTGGCCAATCGCAACTGGCCTTGATAACAGCGCGCCAAGGCGAATCGATAACTGGTGCTCTGGCTGTTCTGGGCGAGCAACTCCTGCAGCAGCCGCTCCGCCTCTTCAAGCAGCGGTATCCACCGGCTGCGATAGCCGCTGGGTCGACCGCCGCGAGTCCGGGGTGGACCGTCCGCTGCGGTACTCTCACGGTTTCCCGCGTCGCCGCTATCGCGTGACCGTCCGCGCGAACGTGTTCCGCGAGAACGGCTCCGCCAACCTCCCAGCGAGGTGCGCGGCACCATCTGCAGATAGGTTTGCGCCCGGGCGAAACGGATCCGAGGGTCCTCGGCCATCTCTCCGGCACCCGCCAACACAGCGAGCGCCTTGTCGTGGTACTCGCCCGCTTCGCGAAGTCTCCCAAACAACTTCTCGGTGTTGGCCAGCTCGTTGAGCACCTCGGCCTGGCTGATCACGTGAGCCGTCTCAGCCGGCGCGATCACCGCGAAACGCTCATAGTGTTGAAGAGCGCGCATATAGGCGTCCACAGCTTGGCGGCGGTTCTTCAGACGCTGGTGGATATCGCCGATGCGATGATACGCTCGAGCGCTTCGGTCATCGACCTCTGAAGACTGCCCCAACGTTCCGTAGATGCGGAGCAACTCGTAGAGCAAATCCGCATCGGCCGTGGTTGGTTCGGTTTCGTAGTACAGTACCTGCTCCCCGGCCGACTCGTCGCCGCTGCCGACATCGAACGCCATCGGCACTCCCCGCGAGCCGAGGTTTTCCAGAATGTTGTCGAAAGCGACGAAAGCCAGATTCAGATGACGATCCGCCTCCCGCTTCTGCTCCTCGACCTCCTGCCGCTTGCTTTCAGCCCGGTGGTAGCCGACCGACAGCAGACCCAGCAGCGCCAATCCTAACGCCAGCGCGGTGCCGCTGAGTGCCGCGAGGGCTGGGTTGCGACGGCTCCAACGCCACACCCGCTCGGCAGGCGTTGCCCGCCGCGCCAAGATGGGGCGGTCGTCCAGAAATCGTTGTAGATCTTCCGCCAGGGCTTCCGCGGAAACATAGCGGTGATGCGGATCGGCGGTGATCGTCTTCAGGACGATCGTCTCCAGGTCGGCCGGGATGTCTGGATTGATCGATCGCGGTCGGATCAGACGGTCGCTCGAGCGGTGGTCTAAGAGCTGCTTGATCGCCGTATCGTCAAAGGCCGGCTGTAGCGTCAACAACTCGTACAGCGTCAATCCGAGGCTGTAGATATCCGATCGGGCGTCCGACTTTCCATCGAACTGCTCCGGCGCCATGTAGCGGAGCGTGCCCACGATGTCACCCGTCCTGGTTAGATCCTGCTGCTCGGTGACCTTAGCCAAGCCAAAATCGGTCACCCAGACGGTGCCCTGGGCGTCGAGCAACAGGTTGCCGGGCTTGATGTCTCGGTGCAGCACCTGTTGGCCGTGCGCGTACTGTAGCGCATCGGCAACCTGCAGCCCGATCCGGGCAATGCTCTTGAAATACCTTGCGCCAAAGGACGCGGACGGCTTGCCACGACGCGCCTCCAAAGCGTCCCCGTTGTCTGCGTGCGGCTGGCCAGCGGCAAGCTCCCTGTCTGTGGTTTCGTCGAGGCGGGGGACGCCTGGCCCGGCCGGCGTAGCCGCGTTGCTATTCGACTCGCTGGGCGCCGCCGCACCTGTCGCGGCGAGTGGTGCCGCGGGCGGCCTGCGCTCCGGGGTGGTGAGCGTTTCGTTGGTGGCTTCGGCATCCACCGTCTCGCGGGCCAAGGACATGCCGGAGCTGCTGCCCAGTTTGCGGGGCCCTGCGAAGCTGCCGCAACGCAGCGCATGAGCCAACACCACGGCAGAACCCGCCTGCGTCTCCTCCTGTTCGATCGCCACCCGCCGTAGCGCCCCCAGCACCTCGTCCAGCCCCACGCCTTCGATGAACTGCATCACATAGAAATGCAAGTTGTCTTCGTGTCCCACCCCGAAGACCGGCACGATGTTGGTATGGTGCAAGGCGGCCGCCGCCCGCGCTTCGCGCTCGAACCGCTTGATCTGCTTCTCCGAGGCCATGGCGCTCTCAGAGAGCACCTTGAGCGCTACCCGCCGGCCTAGCGAACCCTGGAAGGCCTCGAAGACGACCCCCATTCCGCCGCGGCCGATCTCCCGCACGATCTCGTAGTCGCCTAGCCGATCTAGTTTCTTGCCCGCGAACCGAGATTGCCGCTGTACCGACTCCAGATCCGTTTCCTGCTTCTGCTTCAGCTGCTCGATCATTACGATCGACGGAAATAGCTCTTCGATCTCCGCAGCGTGGTCGGGGTACCGCGCGGTGTACTCGGCGACCGAAGGTCGCTCGCCACCGCGATACCGCGCCGCGAACTCGTCAGCCAGTACTTCGACAGGATTGCGGTCAGGCATGAAAGTCACTCAGGGTCATCGCCGATCCGGATCCTCGGCTCGCTCATCACCCTCCCCACCTGGAGGCTGTGCAGCTTTTGCGCTTCATACAATCCACCAAACTCTGGCGAGTTCGGCTACACCCCAAATCAGCCGCTGGGCGTTAGCCCACGGTTCCTACAAAACCGGATGCTAACGCATTCCGGCTGATCGTTGGTTCAGATCGGGTCTAGGTATCCTCATCAAACAGGGCCAATTTCTCCAGTATACTCTTCAGCCGTTTGAGAGCCCGCACGTAGCGGTTGCTGGCTGCCGCCTTTTGAAGCCCTAATACTTCGGCGACCTCGTTGTTGGTCAGCTCCTCGAAATGCCGCAGCGCAAGCACCTCCCGGTCCAACTCGTCCATCCCATCCAGCGCTTCCCGGACTTGGTCCAGCAGCTCTTCCCGCATTGCCACGCGACTGGGCGACGTCAGGTTCCCGACCAGCTGCGCGGCCAGCGACAACGAAGAGGCCTGGGGATACGCGCCCCGGTGGATGCGCACCTCCTGGTTCGCGTTACGCATTTTGGCCAAGTGACGCCGATGGTTGTCGATCAGGATTTGGCCGGTGATCTGTCGCAGCCACACGAAAAACGGAACTGTCGGACGGGCGAGGTAGTCGTCCACCCGACGCGCCGCCTCCAGGTAGGCCTCTTGCAGCACATCTCCGGCGTCAACGCGGCCGTACAGCCGCCGGTCCAGCCGATAGTTGACCATTTTGCGCAGACGATCCTCGTAGTGCGAAAAGAGCTCGGCGACCGCTTGGTCGCCCTCGGCACGAAGCCGTTCCCGCTCTCGTTCGTGTTGGTCTTCGTTTTGGTTCGTCATTGACCCTTCTGTTCTACCGTTGCTCTGAAGACGCCGTACACAGACCGCTACCGCCGGGCATTCTACGTATCGGTGGTGGGATCGTCCTGGTCCCGTCCCTGCTAGGGATTGGCTGTGTACGATTTCCACCAGGCGACGGTATTCAACTCATGGACGGAGCAGCCGGGCTTCACAAAAAACACCGCAAGGTCCTTTGTCAAAACATGTTGCGGTAAACCAAGCAGGGCCGAACACTTCTTAGCCGGATTGTTCAGCTCGTCGACACAGATAAGCACCCAATACCGTGATTGCACGACGACCCATCGGTTCCAAATTCAGCGGGAAATCGGATGCCGACGCCGAATTAATGGCCCAAGTCGGCCGTGGTGACCAAGCAGCCTTCGAGAAACTCGTCGAGCTCTACTACGAGCGAGTGCTGTTCGTCATCGAGCATCTGATGGGAGATGTACGGCAAGCTGATGACCTGGCACAGGAAGTGTTTCTGCGCATCTACCGAGCCAGGTTGAACTACCGGCCGGAATGCAAATTCTCGACCTGGTTATTCGTGATCGTCAACAACGTGGTGCGAAATGCCCGCCGGTCGTTGTCTCGGCGGCGCGAGGTCAACCTGAGGCCCCCGCTCCAGCATCCAGAGCTCGCCGCCGACCGTACGTTGGACGACTATCGCGTGCCAGGGCCGGTCGACTCGTTGCTGTCCCAGGAGCTCGGCCAGCGAGTGCGGCAGGCAATCGACGAGTTGAATTCTCGGCAGCGGACGGCAATCCTGCTGTTTCACTTCGGTGGATTGAGTTACGCTGAGGTGGCTGAGTCCATGGAGACGACGCTGTGCGCCGCCAAGGCTCTGCTTCACCGGGCACGGACCAGCCTGCGGGGGCAGCTACAGCACTACGCATGCAGCGAGTTCTAGCTGGATTGCGAGTCGCTTGATCGAATTGTATCAGCGGAATTTCCGTCTGTTTCGGACTTCGTTTTTTCGTATCGCGAACTGGACACGTTGTTCTCATCCGCCGTTCGGGCGTGATTGTGTTCCCGCACTACTCTTGAAAGGACAAGGAAAATGAGTCGAAAACTGATCATTCGAATGTCACTCGTCGCCATATGCGGCCTGTTCCTAGCGACGGCCGTCGTCGAGGCCCAACAGGGGCAGCGGGGCGAGGGCCAGCGAGGCCAGGGCCAGCGGGGTCAAGGCCGGCGCGGCTTCGGGGGTGGTGGTTTTGGTTTTGGAGGGCGCGGTGGACCTCGGATTGACCTGATGGGTCTGACCCGTATCCCCAAAGTCCAGGAAGAACTCGAGATGCTGGAAGATCAGGTCGCCGCCGTTCAGAAGTTGGCCGAGCAGCAGCGCGGCGGTGGGGGTAGAGGCCGGGGCGGCCGGCCTGGTGGCGATGGTGAGCGCGAAGGTCGTGGAGACCGCGAGACGCGCGGACGTCGAGATGGCTCGGATGAAGATCGCCAGGCGCGGTTTGCAGAGTTCATGCGCCGTCGGGAAGAACTTGCCAAGCAAAACAAAGAAAAGCTGGCCGAGATCCTGCTTCCTCACCAGCTCGACCGGCTCAACCAAATCCGCATTCAGGTTCTGGGTACCGGCGCCCTGGAGGACTCCGAGGTCGCCGCCAAACTGAAGATCACGGAAGAGCAAAAGAAGGGCCTGAAAGCTGAGCGGGATGCAATGGCGAGCCAATTCCGCGAGCTGTTCACAGGTGGCGGAGATCGCGAAGGGATGTTCGAGAAGATGCGTGAATTGCGGACAGAGTCTGAGAAGAAGCTGATGGCAGTCCTCAGCGACGAGCAGCAGAAGCAGCTCGAAGAGTTGAAGGGAGAGCCATTCGAAATGCCGCGCGGCGCATTTCGTGGCTTTGGCGGTCGCGGCCGGGGTGGTCCCGGTGGTGGCCGGCCAGGTCGACCAGAGCGTCCGCAGCGACCGGAAAGGCCGCCCGACCGGAAGCTTAGTTCTTGAAGTCACGCTTGAGGCACCGTCGAAACCTAAAGCGTCAGCGAGTGACTTGGCTGGGGACGCCAACTTCCTCTCGCTGACGCTTCTTTTGTTGGAAAATCAGCCGCTGGGCGTTAGCCGGTCGTCCCGCAAAACCGGCTGCTAACGCATTCCGGCTGATTGGCTGTGTGACTTTGCACCATCAGCAGCGGTAGGCCGAACCAGCGGCGGAAGAGATTCTGATTTACTCGCCCTGCGTGACCGCCGCGCCGTTCCGGCGTCAGCCAGCGCATGCCGGAACGGCGCGGCGGAGAAATCCTGCGCTCACGGATGGCTGCTGGCGCCGCTTGTTACGGCCTACTTCTGATTGGCTGTGTGACTTTGCACCATCAGCCGCTGCCGCCAAAGTCCCTTCTCCCCGCCGGGGAGAAGGTGGCCGCAGGCCGGATGAGGGGGGAAGCGAGCGACCTGACAGATCAGCCGCTGGGCGTTAGCCCACGGTTCTCACCCCAACCGGATGCTAACGCATTCCGGCTGATGTCTCGAAACAGACTCGCGATTGGTCGCGATAACGCCAGGCTGCCGTCAAGCAATTCGCCGCGGCGATGGGAACTCAAGCGTAAACTTGGTCCCACGCCGCGCAGCGCTTTGCACGTCGATGCGGCCTCCGTGGGCTTCGATGATCTTGCGAGCCGTCGGCAGGCCCAGCCCTGAGCCGCCGTTCTTGGTGGAATAGAACGCGTCAAACATCCGCATCGCAGTCTTCTCGTCCATGCCACAGCCGGTGTCGATCAGATCCAGCGCGACACCCACTCGAGTCATCCGCGTGCGGGCCAGCAGCTGGCCACCCTCGGGCATCGCTTCCAGCGCGTTCTTGATCAGGTTGACCAGCGCCGCTTGCAGTGTCTGCGGCTCAAGCAGGATTCCTGGTAGGTCGGGATCGAGATAGCGAATCACCTCGACTCCCGCCTCTTGAGCCTGGGGCTCAAACAGATCCAGAACCCGCTCGACCTGCTCGTTCAAGCTGCCGGAATGCAAATCGAGATTGTGAAGGCGGGCGAAGCGGAGGAAGTCGTTCAGCAAGTTCTCGAGCCGAACGCACTGCTTCTGAACCAGCTCGATCTTGCCCAGCGCCCGCCGCTCACGGGCTGACTCGACATCTTCGAAATCCTCGGCCAGCAAGTCCATGTTCATGCGGATCACGGACAGCGGATTTTTGATCTCGTGAGCGAGCGAGCCGGCCAACTCGGCCAGCTCGTGATAGTCGGCGCGCAGCCGCCGATGCAGTTCCTCCCGGTTCTGATCGTCTTCACGAGCCATGGTTGCTGGCGTCTAGGAACGTCGCCCGCCGCCGCTACCGCTTCGGCTGCGGCGCCGCGGCCGATCGCTCGAATCCCGCTCCCGCTCGTTGTCGCCACCGGAGGCGTTGCCGTTGGAGTCTCCGCTGTTGGCGGCGATGGGATCTTCGAGCCCCAACTCCTCGAGCGCTCGTCGACGGCTGAGCTTCACGCGATCGTGGTCGTCGACGTCGATGACCAGCACCTTCATCTCGTCGCCTACGTTGCAGACGTCCTGCACGCTGTTGACAAAGCCATTTGAGAGTTCACTGATATGGCACAGGCCGTCGCGTCCTGGCAGAATCTCGACGAAAGCGCCGAAGTCCTTGATGCTGGCAACTTTGCCATCGTAGATCTTGCCCACCTGTACGGTGGCGGTCTGCGCCTCGATTTGAGCCAACGCTTTTTCCGCCCACTCCTTGTTGGTGGCGGCCACCGTGACCGTGCCATCTTCTTCGATTTCCACGACCGTGCCGGTCGACTCTTGGATGGCGCGGATGTTCTTGCCGCCAGGTCCAATCAGCTGGCCGATCTTGTCCGGTTCGATCTTGGTCCGCAGCAGTCGCGGCGCCCAGCCGGAAACGTCGTCGCGCGGCCGCGAGATCGTCGTGAGCATGGTGCGCAGGATCTCGATCCGTGCCTCCCGCGCCTGTTTGACGGCGGCTCGGATGATCTCCTCGCTGATCCCGTTGATTTTCAAGTCCAACTGAATGCCCGTGATCCCATTCTGGGTCCCGGCTACTTTGAAGTCCATGTCGCCAAAGTGGTCTTCGTCGCCGAGGATGTCCGTCAGCAGCGTCCAGCGATCCTCGGATTCCTTGACGAGCCCAATGGAGATTCCCGCCACTGGGTTGGTGATGGGAACCCCGGCTGCCATCAAGCCCAACGTGGCACTGCACACGCTGGCCATTGAGGAAGAACCGTTGGACTCCAGGATGTCGGAGATTACGCGAACCGTGTAGGGAAAGTCCTCTGGGTCCGGCATCACCGGCTTGACACTTCGCTCGGCGAGCGCCCCGTGCCCGATTTCGCGGCGGCCCGGACCACGGATCGGCCGGCACTCACCGACCGAAAAAGGCGGAAAGTTGTAGTCCAGCATGAACTTCTTGGCATACTCTTCCATCAGGCCATCGACGCGTTGTTCGTCTTTGGCCGTACCCAAGGTCACTGAGACCAGCGATTGCGTCTCGCCTCGCTGGAAGACCGCCGAGCCGTGCACGCGGGGCAGCACATCCACCTGGCACTCGATGTTTCTGAGCGACTTGTGGTCTCGCCCATCGGCGCGAGTTCCGTCCAAAATCAGCTGGCGGACGACACGGGATTCCAGCTCGTGCCAGGCGTGCCCGAAGATGTGCTCTTCGATCGCTCCTTCCGCCTCAGGGTCGGGAATGAACTCCGCCACGGCAGTTTCTTTCAAGGCGGCTACAGCGTCGGCGCGAGCTTGCTTGCCGCTGGTCTGTTTCGCTCCGCGGAAATCGTCATAGAAACGCTCGGCCAGCCGGTCAACCAACCCCCCGTCGTCCTCTTCCGTGAACTCGTTCTTTTGAACATCGATCTGCTCGGCCAACTCGCGCTGCAACCCGCAGATCTCGGCGATGACCGAGTGGGCGAACATGATGGCGCTGACCATGTCGTCTTCCGGGATCTCACGAGCAAAGCCTTCGATCATCAGCACTGCGTTTTCGGAGCCCGAAACGATCAGGTCCAAATCGCTTTCTTCCAAGTCGTTATGCGTTGGAAATGGCACAAAGTGGCCATCGACGCGCCCCAGACGAACCGAGGCAATGGGACCCTGAAATGGCAGCGGCGAGATAAACAGCGCCGCTGCGGCGCCGTTCATGGCGATCACGTCGGCGTCATTCAGCTTGTCGCTGGCGAGCACGAAGCTCTGGATCTGAACCTCGTCAAAGTAGCCATCCGGAAAGAGAGGGCGGATAGGCCGGTCCATCAACCGGGCGGTCAATGTCTCTTTGGTCGAGGGACGACCTTCCCGCTTGAGAAAGCCGCCTGGGAACTTACCGGCGGCCGAGGTCCGCTCACGATAGTCGCAGGTCAGCGGAAAGAAGTCCTGACTGCCCCGCGGCGGGCCGCTTGTGGCAGCGTTGAGTACTACCGTGTCGCCGTAACGGGCGACAATCGATGCATCAGCTTGCTTGGCGAGAAAGCCTGTTTCAAATGAGAGTGTGTGGTTTCCAATCTGCTTTTCTACGCGAACCTTCACTTACCTATCCTGCCTTTTGCATGCGTCCTGGCGCTACAAGACAGGCAGCTGCTCCGGGCTACTTGCGGATTCCTAAGCGCCCGATGATGTCGAGATACCGCTGAGCATCGACTTTTCTCAGGTAATCCAGCAGACGACGCCGACGGCTAACTAACGCCAAGAGGCCACGCCGGCTGGCGTAGTCTTTCTTGTGAGTGCGCAGGTGCTCGGTCAGGTTATTGATCCGGGTGGTGAGGATCGCAATCTGCACCTCGGGCGAGCCGGTATCGTCGTCTTGACGACGATAACCCTGGATGACTTCCCGTTTCCGCTCTTTCGTGATCGTCATTTGCTACTCTGATTTCCCTTTTCCCGTCGCGGTCTTCCTTAACTTCCCATCGCGGCGGTCGGCTCGGGGCGGCCTGCTGCCTGTGTCTCTACTGCCGGTCTGTTCGTGCCAGCTGTCTTGCTGCGGCCAGGACTACTCCAACATACGTTTAACATTACCAACAACTTAAGCCCCTCAATGTAACGATGCCCAGCATATTTGCAACTCCAAATCAGCCCCGGCGTCACCGGTTGCTTGCGGTGGCCGCCCGCCGAACATACAAACTAGGGATTGCTCAGCCCCCAGGCCCCGCGGACGGCCGCTCCATGAAACAGCCGAAACACCTCTGGCTCCTTTTCCTCTGCTTGAGTCCGACGATGGTCGCTCCACATTTCGTCCCCCGAACAACCCACGCCGCCGGCTACGATCGGCCGGTCGGTGATCCCCAGCAAAGTCGCTCGGTCGTCCTCGCCAAACACGGTCTGGTGGCGACCAGCCACCCCCAGGCCGCCCAAGTCGGACTGGAGGTGCTGCGCGCGGGTGGGAACGCTGCGGATGCTGCGATTGCGGTCAACGCCATGTTGGGGGTGGTCGAGCCGATGAGTTGCGGGATCGGTGGGGATCTGTTCGCCATCTACTGGGATCAACAGGCCCAGCAGCTCTATGGGCTCAACGCCAGTGGGCGCAGCCCGGGGCGCATCAGTCGCGAGCTTTTCGCGGAGAAAGGGCTTGATCAAATCCCCATCTTCGGCCCTCTGTCGTGGTCCGTACCGGGTTGTGTCAGTGGCTGGATGGAGCTCTCTCGCCGTTTTGGCACCCGTTCCCTGCGAGAACTGCTGGCCCCATCGATCGTGGCGGCCGAGGAAGGCTTTCCAGTTTCAGAAGTCATCGCCGATAGCTGGCGGGGATCGGTCGACGAGCTGCGTCAGTGGCCAGACTCGGCCCGTACCTTCCTGGTGGACGGCGAGCGGGCTCCGCGTTTCGGCGAGGTCTTTCGCAATCCGAACATGGCTGCTTCCTACCGGCAAATCGCTGAACAGGGAGTGGACGCCTTCTATCGAGGAGCGATCGCCCGCGAAATCGTCGCCTTCAGCGAGGCCAACGGCGGCCTTTTTACCGCCCAGGATTTCGCCCAGCACAGCGTTGACTGGGTCGATCCGGTGTCGACCACCTATCGCGGCTACGAAGTCTGGGAGCTTCCGCCCAACGGTCAAGGGATCGCTGTCTTAGAGATGCTCAATGTTCTCGAACCGTTCGACCTCCGCGCATTGGGGCCCGGGCACCCGGAGTACCTGCATCTCTTTCTCGAAGCGAAGAAATTGGCGTTCGCTGATCGGGCCAAGTACTACGCCGATCCGAGCTTTGGCGAGTTGCCGGTCAGCACGTTGATTTCCAAACCGTATGGGCGCCGGCAAGCCGAGCGCATCGATCGCGCCCGGGCGAACGCGCAGGTGACCGCCGGCGATCCCCAGCTGGCGCACGGCGACACGGTCTACCTGACAGTCGTCGACCAGGACCGCAACTGCTGCTCCTTCATCCAGAGCAACTACTACGGCTTTGGCTCGCAGGTAGTCCCCGGCGACGTCGGTTTTGTCATTCAAAACCGGGGTGCGCTGTTCGCGCTGGACGAGCGTCACCTCAATCGTCTGGAGCCAGGCAAGCGGCCGTTCCACACGATCATCCCGGCGATGGTGACCCGGGACGGCAGGCCTTGGTTCTGTTTCGGGGTGATGGGTGGCGACATGCAACCCCAAGGCCATGTCCAGGTGCTGGTCAACCTGATTGACTTCGACATGAATGTGCAAGCTGCCGGCGACGCCGCTCGCGTGCGGCATGTCGGCAGCGCAACGCCCACCGGCACGCCTGCCGAGGGTTCCGGCACGGTGCAAGTCGAGTCGGGCATCTCGGACGCGACGGTGGCGGCCCTCCGCGAAAAAGGTCACCACGTGACGCGTGAGGGCAGTGGTTTTGGCGGCTATCAGGGCATCCTGATCGACTGGGAGCAAGGCGTCTTGCACGGCGCCACAGAGGCCCGCAAAGACGGCGCCGCCGTCGGGTATTGAAGGAGGGGTGGTTGGCATGGTGATTCCTCGCAGGTCTTTCCTGGGGACCACGGCGCTGGCGGCCTGCTCTTCGTCCTGGCTGCGAGCGGGCGACAACCACCGCATCCGCATCGGACAGATCGGCACGGCCCACGCGCACGCCTCGGGCAAGCTGGCAACGATCAGGAAGCTCGCCGCGCAATTCGACGTCGTGGGTGTGGTCGAGCCGGATGAGCAACTGAGACGGCAGGCCCAGGACTCGCCGTCCTACCAGGGCGTGCGCTGGATGAGCGAACAGGAACTGCTGTCGACGCCCGGGTTGCAAGTGGTGGCCGTAGAGACGGCCGTCGAAGAGCTGGTCGCGGTCGCCCGCCGCTGCGTTGCCGCAGGGAAGCACGTGCACCTGGACAAGCCGGCAGGAGAGTCACTCACCGCTTTTCAACAGCTGTTCGATGAGGCAGCCGACCGACAACTCCTCGTGCAGATGGGCTACATGTTCCGTTACAACCCGGCGTTTCAGTTCCTGTTTCGCGCGGTGCGAGCTGGCTGGTTGGGCCAGGTTTTTGAAGTGCATGCGGTGATGAGTAAGCAGGTGGACCTTGCCGCCCGACGCCGCCTGGCTCGTTTTCGGGGTGGTTCGATGTTTGAACTAGGGTGCCATCTGATCGATGCGATCGTAACGCTGCTGGGGAGGCCGGAGACGGTGACGCCGTACAACCGCCGCTCGGTCGTCGATGGCACAGGATTGCTGGACAACTGCCTGGCGGTCTTGGAGTATCCGCGTGTTACCGCTACGGTGCGCTCGGCGTTGATTGAGGTCGACGGGTTCCAGCGGCGGCAGTTCGTCGTTTGCGGCGATCGCGGTACGATCTCGATTCAGCCGTTGGAGCCGCCGCAATTGGAGCTGACGTTGGCGGAGGCTCAGGGAGCGTTCCGCCGTGGAACCCAGTCGGTCGAACTGCCAGCTGCCAGCGGCCGCTACGACGGGGACTTTCTGGACCTGGCGCAAGTGATCCTGGGCGAGAAAGCAGCAGATTTCTCGCCCGAGCACGATTTGGCAGTTCAGCGGGCAGTGCTACAAGCCAGCGGTCTGGCGGCAGATTGATCGAACCGGGATGATCACCAGCGATCGGCTGACGGCCCTGGGGGCGACGACCTGCCATCAAGCGGCCGGACCTATGCGCGACGGCCTCCCCTGTAGCGGCTCTGTCTTGACGTCGAGACCTGCCTTGTTGTTCAGCATAGAATAGGAGCATTGGTCCAGTTGCCCGGAGCGGATGTGAACGACGAGTCGGAATTGATCAAAGACGCGTTGCTGGGTAACTCCGCATCGTATGGCCGGTTGGTGCAGATTCACCAAAACCGACTTTACAATGCGATCGTGCACTTTGTCGGCGATCGGGTGGATGCCGAAGATATTGTCCAGGAAGCGTTTGTGCAGGCCTACCTCAAGCTCAGCTCGTTCCAGGGGAACAGCGCGTTCTACACCTGGCTCTACCGCATCGCCTTCAATACGGCGGTCAGCCGCAGCCGCCGTCGTCGCGTCGCCGCTTCGGTGGATCTGACCCGCGAACAGACGGGTGACGAACCTGAGGACGGGGGGGAAGCCCCCGACGAGCGGCTGATACGGGACGAGCGTGTCAGGCAGCTGCATGAGGCGTTGGGCCGCTTGAGCGACGAGCACCGGTCGATCTTGGTGCTGCGCGAGTTGGAGGGCTTTGACTACGAGGCGATCGCGGAGGTGCTCGAGATCAGCATCGGCACAGTGCGTAGCCGGTTGCATCGTGCCCGCATGCAACTTCGTGAAAAGCTGGAGCAGATGCAGGTGGAATGAGATGAAGATCTACACCAAGTCGGGTGACGGAGGTAAGACGGGGCTGTTCGCGGGTCCCCGAGTGTGGAAGGACGACGTCCGCATCGAGGCCTATGGTTCGATCGACGAGTTGAACGGGTTCTTGGGTGTTGCCCGCAATGCGGAGTTAGCCGTTGCGTTGGAGGAGGTGCTGGAGTCAGTTCAGCACGACTTGTTTGCGATCGGAGCGGAGTTGGCGACCCCGGACCCTGCGGCGCACGACATGCAGCGCATTGCGCTGCGGCACATCGAGCGTCTCGAGACAGCGATTGACCGGTTCGAATCACAGCTGCCACCGCTGCAGGCCTTCATTTTGCCCAGCGGCAGTACAGCGGCGGCGCGGCTGCATGTAGCCCGTTGCGTTTGCCGGCGGGCAGAGCGGCGATTGGTCAGCTTGTGGCGGCGTGAGCAAGGGGAGCGGCTGCAGCTGCTCGTCGGCTACTTGAACCGGCTGAGCGACTTGCTGTTTGTGATGTCACGGGTCGCCAACCAGCAGGCGGGCCAAGCGGACGTGCCCTGGAAGCAGGAGTAGGTGGGGTCACCAATCTTTAAGTCGTTGGGCCGGCCGTTGGTCGCCTCCCAGGTGGGTCTTCATTTCGGGTGTTGACATCGCTTGGGATTGGCAAGAAACTGAAAAAGGTGGCCTTTGAGGGACGGCTAAGTCCTGTCAGAGCTGCCGACAGGCCCCCTTCGTCTAGTGGCCTAGGACTCCGGGTTCTCAGTCCGGCAACAGGGGTTCGACTCCCCTAGGGGGTGCTTCGTTGTCCCGATTGAGTCGCATGCAATCGCGGGCAGCAGAATGGCCCGAGTTTCTCGGGTCTTTTTTTGTTTCTTGCGATTCGGCCCAACGTCCTGCCGGGTTGACGTGCCGGAAATCGTGCCCTCCTTCGCTGTGGCTCAGTCCACTGGCGCGGCTCTGCGGGCAAAACTCGCTCCAGCCGCACACGGCCAGCGTGTAAACTGCGTCGCGGGAGTACTGCCCGCAATGATGGTCGGTTCAGGGCCGCCTTGCGGTTACGGTATCGATTCTGGAGGTCAGCTTGACTGAGCCGAATCCACAATTCGCGACCACTCAGTGGACCCTAGTTTGGAATGCCGCAAAAGAAGATGTGAACCACGGTCGGCCGGCGCTGGAGAAGCTGATTCGGTGCTATTGGCATCCCCTGTACAGTTTTGCTCGTCGGCAGGGACTAAGTTGTGAGGATGCCGAGGACGCGACCCAGGAGTTCTTGAGTGGTGTCGTACGCGGCGACTTGCTTCGCTCTGCCGACCCGACCAAGGGGAAGTTCCGGACTTTCTTGTTGGTCGCCTGGAAGCGGTTTCTCATCGACGAGTTCCGTAGGCGCCAGGCGGCGCGCCGCGGCGGCGATGTGAAGTTGCTTTCCCTTGACTTGGGAACCGGTGAGCAACGTTGGCTCGAACTCGAATCGCGTGAGCCAGATCCGGACCGATTGTTCGCGATCAGCTGGGCGCATAGCCTGCTTGACGAGGTGCGAGGTCGTTTACAGGCATCGTACTCGAGTGGTGATCGGAGTAAGGTGTTTACGTCGCTGATACCGCATTTGACCGAGACGCTGACCAAGCCCGACTACGACCGGCTTGCCGACGAGCTTGCTCTTTCGCCGAGTGCGGTCAAAGTCGCCCTGCATCGACTTCGCCAACGGTTCGGCCAAACACTACGTAAGGTTGTGCTGGAAACGCTGGATGACGCCACCGAGATAGACGCCGAAATAGCAGAATTGCGATCTGTTTTGTCGGATCAGGCGGGCACCTAAACCTACCGCGGCGACATGGCGGGACCGGGAGTGTGTGGGGAGGCTGTGCAACTTTTGACGTGGTGCGTGATTTCGTCTTTTTTCACTCTAGCCTCGGAGAATCGGCCTGAAGGGCCGGAGAGGGGGAGCCCTCGCCGGACACTACGCGTCGGTTTCGCTGGGAAACCGTGGGCTAACGCCCAGCGGCTGATTTGGAGCGTAGCCGAACTCGCCAGAGTTTGGCGGACTGCAAAAAAAGCCACATTTTTATGCGGCTAGCTGTAACCACGGGCTACGGAATACGAATGTGAGGGTGGACACAAGATAATTCGTGAGCTGCGAGGTGGCTATTGTGTTTGCCAATCCAACGGACCGCGTTTGCCCAACCTGTGGAAGTGGGCTCGAACCTTCCGGTAATTGCAACGTTTGCTTGCTGCAGCTGGGAATTTCTCATTCCGGCGACGACAAAGGTCAGCAGAATGCCGCTGCTCTGCCGAGCTTAGAGGAGCTGAACGCTCAATTCCCGCAACTCGAAGTCACGCGACTGGTGGGGCGTGGCGGCATGGGGGCGATCTATCACGCTCGCCAAACCGTGCTCGATCGCGATGTGGCGCTCAAGCTCATTGCCAAAGAGGTTTCGTCCGACACGGCGTTTGTCGAGAGGTTTGAACGAGAGGCGAAGACACTCGCCAAGCTCTCTCATCCGAATATCGTCACGATCTTTGACTTTGGCCACACCGCTGACGGCACTGCTTATTTGATCCTAGAGTTTGTCGACGGCATCAATCTTCGCGAAGCAATCTCCAACGGCAATGTAGGAGCCGATGATGCGCTCGAGGTCGTCTCGAAGATTTGCGGTGCTCTCGAATACGCCCACTCAAAAGGAGTGGTCCACCGCGACATCAAGCCGGAGAATATCTTGCTCGGCGAAGACGGCACGCTGAAGGTTGCCGATTTCGGGATCGCCAAGATCGTTGACGACTCAGTCCGCGCTCCAACTCTGACGGCCACGCGCCAGGTGCTCGGTTCACTGCACTACCTGGCACCTGAGCACTTGGAAGCGCCGGATGAGGTCGACCACCGTGTCGATCTGTATGCGCTGGGAGTTGTCTTTTATGAGCTGCTCACAGGTCAGTTGCCGCTCGGTCGATACGAACCTCCCAGCAAACTGCACGGCCGTGCGGATCGAGGTCTGGACGCAATTGTCCTCAAGACCCTGAGCCGTAAGCCGCAGCAACGGTATCAAAACGCAGCAGAACTCGATTCCGATATCGGCGATGTCGTGACATCCATGAAGGATCACTTGGTTTCGCCGGCCAGTACCGTGGAACCCACGTTGCAGCCCGACCAGCCTGGCCAAACGAGTATCTCGGTACCGTTCACGTCCAAGGCCATCGAAGGTCTGGCGGAGGTGCACGGGATTGCGCATGCCCGAGATGACTCGCTATGCGCGGAGTTCCGAATTCGCGACTCGTTCTTTGGACAGCTGAAATCAAAGACGCATGTGGTTGAAATACCGCGGCGTCATCTCACTCGACTTGAACTCGTGCGCGGCTTTCTTGGCGCAAAACTCGTCGTGACCACCGACACGATCTCGGCACTCGGCGCTTTTCCGTACGCAGAGACGGGACGCGTGGAGCTGAATATCAAACGCGACGATGAGGGAGCTGCGCGCGAAATGACCCATGCGTTGGGATTCGACTCGATCCAGACCGCAGGTAGGAACGCGGCGGGCGGCAGGCTTCAGTGGCCCAACGAACCGAGTGATTCAAAGCGAATCGTGTTCGGCCTGTTGATGATCTTCTGCGGCATTCTGAACGCCGGCGTGCTGGCCAGTTGTCAAGTCTTCTTCGTCCGTAGTGGGTTGACCGCTGCAGCGTTCATCGCGTGCGTCATAGCAGCCGCCGTGTTGTTGGGTCCGTTGGCGATCTTTCAGGTGGTCACGGGGATTCTCAACTTGTTTGGTCCGGCACGATTACCCAGCCTGATGGCTTCGATCCTCTCCATGCTGCCGCTCAGCCCTGTTTGGGTCATCAGCTTTCCTGCGGGTATCTGGGCATTTCAATTGTTCAATCGCGGCAACCAGGTCGCTTCCACCGGCACTTCCCACAGCAAGCAGAACTGGGGCGCGACCACTCTGGCTTTCGTTCGCGACTCACGGTTGGCCACAACCACCGGAAGGCTCAATGTGACCGTGGTGGTCGTCATCTTAGCTGCGTTGCTGGCGTTTAAGTTGGGGTATTACCCAGCCGAGAGGCGTTACCGCATCGTCAACACCGACCTTCAGCGTTCTGTTTTGGACAGAGCGATGCAGGATCGCCTGCAGACCTCCAAGGGCTTCAGGGGGATCGAATACGATCGCGCTGATCAGCCGACCATCCTCACCGTTAGAATATGGCGACGTTATCGGGATCAAGTCGACAGCTTGCTTAGCGTCCAAGAAACGCCTCAACTTGTGTGGCTCGAGTCCGCTGAAGAAACTGGCAGCCCCACGCCAGCGCCGGCGTCGAGCGGAGATGCTCGCGAAGGCAAGCCCAGACGGGCGATTCCCGTTGTTGCTGGAATCGATACGAGTTCGCTTCGCGTCGTTGAAGATAACATGGGAACGGCCGTTCACGCCGCGGGGGATTTGTTCGATCTGTCGTCGGACTTCGTGGGCAAAGTCACCGCCGCCAATACCAATGATGACAGGCAGCTCATCGTTGAGCTCACATCTGGCGGCCGTGAACAGTTGGCGACGCTAGGCGGAAGAGATGCAGCTGGCGGACTAGGATTGCTGATTGGGGGCTTGGTCGAAGGAATTGCGACAAAGGCCTCCATTTCGCAGAAGCAGATAGTGTTTCAGCTTTCCGAAACCTCGGATCTCACCGGTGACGGAATCGCCGCAGGCATTCGAGGCCCCAACATCCCCACGCAACTAGAGTTGCTTGACTGAGCAGCGCGGAGAGGTGAAACGAGTTTTCACGAACGTTGCCGGCCCGCCGACCAGTACTCTCCCAGGCGTGATTTCGAGCGCTCGACTCGGCAGTTCCGCATTTCCGTCCGCTTGGGGTCGGCGAAATATCTCTCTTTTCCTGACACCGAGTTCGTTGAGGCATGAATCCTAACCCGCTAAATTACACGGGATATCTGCCAATTAACCCGAATTATTCATGAGCGATCTGCTGCGAGGTCGTAAGTCCATCCGTGGCTTCGTCATGCTTCACAATTCTCCCTCGACGTATTGCTTCAATACGCCTGCGGAAGAATTGCTCGCCTTCCTTGCCACGAACGTACTTACAACCTCTCGCCACGATCTTCATGAATAATCCGGGTTAAGGCTCTGGGATAGCGAACCTGGAGCTTTCTCCGCTCCTCTGAAGTCCGTCCGCAGGTGGCACCTGAAGGAACAAAGGAACTCAACATGTCGAAGTCTGCGATTCGGCGGCGCACTCGTCGCCAAAAACTGGCTCTGTTACGGCGGGATGGAACGCGACACCTCGTGCGCCGACTTCTTGCGGAAACGCTCGAGACGCGAGTCCTGCTGACCACCGTGGCCAGTGTTGACCCACCTGCCAACTCATATAACGCTCCGGCGTCGACAGACGTTGCTGCGACGTTCGATCAGAACATCAACGGGGCAACGGCCTCGGTGCAAACATTCGCTGTGAATTCACAACAAGGTGGCCCGCTCCTTGGCGGCGATGCAACGATCGCCGTGGACGGACCAACAGTGACGCTCAATCCGACGTCGGATTTCTATCCGGGCGAACTGGTCCAGGTCACCGCCACTTCGGCGATACAAAGCACATCGGCGGATCCGGTCGTGCCCCATGTCTGGCAGTTCCGCACTGCCGTTTCCGGGGGCAGTGGCCAGTTCCTCGACAGCGGTCAGGACCTCGGCGTGGGAGCGAACAACACCCAAACTCTCGGCGTGGCGTTGGGTGATCTGGACGGTGATGGCGACTTGGACGCCTTCTTCGCCAACATCGCCGCGGGCAATGGTGTTTATCTGAACGAGGGTGGCGTATTCACTGACAGTGGGCAGAGTCTGGGAAGCGGCGGCAGCAATGTCGCACTTGGTGACTTCGACCGTGATGGTGACCTTGACGCCTTCGTTGTTAGCGGTGGGGCCAATCAAGTTTGGCAAAATGATGGAAATGGCGTCTTCGCCGCCGGCCAAGATCTCGGAAGCGGTTTCAGCATGGACGTCGCGCTTGGCGACGTGGACGGTGACGGTGACTTAGATGCCTTCGTCTCCAATGGTGGCTATTCCAACAACGCAAACCGTGTATGGCTAAATAGCGGAGGGGTGCTCAGCGACAGTGGGCAGATGCTTGGGAATCACACGAGCAATGGTGTCGACTTAGGTGACGTAGACGGCGACGGCGACTTGGACGCCATTGTCTCGAACTACACTCAGAACATGCGCATCTGGCTGAACGATGGCAGCGGAGCGTTTGGCGACAGCGGACAGACGTTGCCGAGTAACGAAAGCAACAGCGTCAGTCTGGGAGACTTAGATGGCGACGGCGACTTAGACGCGTTCATTGTCAACAACAGCAACCCCGATCGCGTTTGGGTCAACGATGGCAGCGGCACATTTACCGACAGCGGTCAGCAGCTGGGAAGTACCGAGAGTGACAGCGTATCGCTCGGAGATGTGGATGGCGACGGCGACTTGGACGCCATGATCGCCAACTATCTTCAGGAGGGAAATCGCTTTCTTGTAAATGACGGAAACGGAGTGTTCACCGACAGCGGGCAAGTGATGGGCAACCGCAACTCGAGGAACCTAGCACTGGGTGACGTGGACAACGACGGGGACCTGGACTTCGTTATTGCCAACACGAATATCTTCCAAACGGCCCTGAGCACAAATCGAGTGTGGTTGAACCAGAATCTGACACCCAGCGTGACTCTGGCCGCTGACAACAGCTCGATTGCTGAGGAGGCGGGGACTGCCACGATTACGGCTACACTGTCGGCCGTGCACACGGCTCCGGTCACAGTAGATTTGCAGCTGTCGGGCAGCGCTACGGCCGTCGACGATTACACTGTCTCCGCTGCTCAAATTGTCATTCCGGCGGGATCGACGACTGGCTCGATCACCGTTGCCGCCGTCCAGGACGCAGTTGATGAACCCGACGAGACGGTCATCGTCGACATAGCTGCCATCACCAACGGCCAGGAGGTGGGCACACAGCAAGTAACCATCACGATCCTGGACGATGATGAACCACCGGTTCCCGATGTGACGCTCTCGGTCGACAACGCGGAGATCGCTGAGGCGGGAGGCGTGGCCACCTTTGCCGTGACGCTCTCAGAAGCGACCACTGTCACCGTTTCGGTTGATCTGGCGATCACCGGCACCGCAGGTGCCAGCGACTACAACGCCTCGGGATTGCAGATCGTGGTGGCTCCTGGCGCCACGACCGGCTCAATCACCGTCACCGCGGTCGATGACAACGAAGATGAATCGAATGAAACAGTGATTGTTGACATTGCTGCCGTGACTGGGGGCAACGAAGCAGGTGAGCAGCAGCAGACAACAACGATCACGGACGATGACGATCCACCGAAACTGACGGTAACGACGCTGACCCCCACTGCATCGGGCTTCGTCGCCGAGTTCAGCACGGACTTGAACACTGGCGCGCTGAATCTGTACGACACGCAGACGAGCGGATTGGGGCCTGCGGACGTCACCCTGCAGGGTGCGGCCACCGGCGCTGTAGCCGGTTCATTGGTGGTGGACGCCTCGCTGCGTCAAGTGACCTTTATCAAGAGCGGTGACCCGTTGGGTCCGGACACCTACACGGTGACGTTACGAAGCGATACCAACGGCTTTGTGGATTCAGGAGGCCAGCTGCTTGATGGCAACGACGACGGCACGGAGGGGGATGACTACACGAGCGAGTTTACGGTTGATGCACCGGCGGCGAATGCAGTCACGATTGGCATTCCGGACTTTGTGCGAGGTCCTGGTCAAGATGTGAATCTACCGGCCGACGAGACCGGTGGCATCCCGGTGACGATCAGCGAAGGGACGAATGTTCGCGCGGTCGATCTGCGAATCGCCTACGATCCAAACCTGCTCACGATCACAGGGGGTACTGTTGGACCAGATGCTCCGGCGGGCGCGTCGGTAATCGCCAATGTCAGCACGCCGGGGCTGGCGATTCTGGTATTCTTCAGCACGACACCGTTGCCCGCCGGGGTGGGTAACTTCATCAACCTCCAGGCGGCGGTGCCGGTTAACGATCCCAGCGGCATCTACGGTATGCAGCAAGTGCTCGACGTTCGTGATGTGATTGTCAGTGACGGGAACGACAACGAGGCGCCGGTTGTGGTCGACGATGCTTTCCATCAGGTGAGCTTCTTCTCAGACGTCTCGGGCAACGGTCGTGTCAACGCGGCCGATGCCTCGGGGGTAGCCCGATATGCGGCGTTGATCGATGGTGGCTTTGCCGGTTCACCCAACGCGGATCCGCTCGTCGTTGGAGATATCAGCGGTAATGGCCGTCTAAACGCGGCCGACGCGTCACTTCTGGCGCAGTTTGCGGCGTTGATTGACGTGCCCCAGATCCCGCCGATTCCTGGCGGAATTGTGATCACTGGTAAGCCAACTCTGGGGCCCTTCTCCGAATTGGGTCAGCTAGGAAATCTGATCGTCATCGGAGATTTGCGTCCCGCAACCTCGACTGTGGGGATGGCGGACGATCTAACACCATTCCGCGTTGTGGAAGAGGCGTTTTCCGCTGAAGATGAGCCACGACCGGTCCTCAACGACGTCGCCGTCGACCGAGCGATGACGCGACGAGTCGTTTCCGCGACCGACGAGCCGGACGAGGAGGAGCTCGTGCCGGCTCTAGAGGAGGTATTGAACGAGCTGTTGTCGGCGGTGAGAGGTTGAAGTCGTTTTCTTAATGCAACCAAACCGCCCTGGTCAGCCGGCCTACGCCCCACTATTCTATGGTGGCTGATCAAGGAGGGCCGGGTTTACTCCAGACTCTTCGCCTGTCGTACGAGGTGAATCGCGCGCACATCAAACAAAGCGACGTTCGCGATGCGTTTGGCATCAATTCGCAGCTGGTGTGTTCCAGAATCTGAGACATGGACCTTTCCAAGATGATTCCAGCGGAAATTCTGAAAGTGGCCGGTGTCGATGGTCTGAAATGGTAGTTCGGCTTTTACTTCGCCGCGTTGTCGAAGCGTGATCACTGCATCGCTGCCCCCCTGCCCTTCTCCGCAGCCCTGCAGAACGGCGACCGAATAAGTTCCCGGTTGGTCGATCGTCAGTTCCCAACTTGCGTAGTCAGTGTCAATCGTCCAGTAGCCGATCGTGTTCTTGTACCACTGGGGCTCGAATCGGAGTTTTTCTCCGAAGGTGCTTGCCTGGTACGCGTGCAACATGACGCTGCCGTCTCCGGACGGCGCCGCTTTCGGACGATCGTGTGGTAACACTGGTGCCGAGTCGAACTCTACTTGGATCACCGCCGTTCCGGCAGGTGAGGCTTTCCAGGAAAAGACCCAATGCTGAGGTTCGGGTACGAACTTCAACTCGGCATTCGGATCGTCTTTCCAGCGAAAAGACCGAATCGGCGCGCAAAGCCGTGGGATGACGACCTTGCTGCGCTTGGCCGCATCTGAATCGAGCTGTAACCAGAGGGTCTGGTCCAGGACGTACGCTCTTACACCTTTGCTGCTGAGCCTAGCAGACGGCTTCACTCCTTCCGGTAGGCCGTTTTCCTGTCCGGTTATCTCTCCTCTCGAGGAGGCAGCGTGCAGGATCGTCAGAGCGAGGAGAACCGCGGTCAGTCGTGACGATAGGCAGAGTCTGTGCATAGTACTACTCGATTATCGTTTTTCTGATCGAGCGGGTAGCTGAGGCCACCCGCCAAGGGACCGGGAGGGCGAGGCTCCTGCCGAGCCTAGGGTAGCCGGGAGAGAACGCAATTCGGCAATTCAATGGTTCTGCAGCGCCTCGGTTACACGAGAATCTCCTGGACGACGCGTGACGGTTCAACACCTGTCAGTCTGGCATCAAGGCCCTGGAACTTGGCCGTAAACCGCTCATGGTCGATGCCCATCAGGTGCATGAGCGTCGCGTGGAAGTCGCGAACGTGGACACCGTTCGACGCAACGTTGTAGCCGAACGAACAGGTCTCGCCGTGAGTGATGCCTCCGCGAATGCCACCGCCCGCCATCCACATGCTGAAGCAACGGGGATGGTGGTCGCGACCATAGCTGGTGGCCGTGAGAGTCCCCTGCGAGTAATTGGTTCGACCAAATTCACCTCCCCAGATCACCAGCGTGTCGTCGAACATCCCCCGCTGGCGCAGATCTTCCAAGAGAGCTGCGGCGGGCTGATCCGTCTCCTGGCATTGCCGCTTGATGCCGCGAGGCAGATCGCCGTGCTGATCCCAGCCTTGGTGATAGAGCTGAATGAACCTGACACCGCGCTCGGCGAGGCGCCGGGCGAGCACGCAATTTGACGCAAACGTTCCCGGTTTCGTCGCATCGGGACCGTAGAGATCGAGGATGTGCTTGGGCTCGTCTGCAATGTTCGCGACGTCCGGCACACTGGCCTGCATCAAGAAAGCCAACTCGTACTGGTCAATACGCGTAGCCAACTCCGGATCGCCCAGTCGATCTTGCTCCAGACGATGCAGTTCCTTGAGTCGATCTAGCATTTTTCGGCGGCTGCCGCGGGAGATACCCGGGGGATTGGAGAGATACAGGACCGGTTCCTTGCCGGATCGAAACTGAACGCCCTGGTATCGAGCCGGCAGAAATCCCGATCCCCACAACCGCGAGTAGAGTGGCTGTCCGCCCTTGCCTTTCGTGATCAGCACGACGAACGCGGGCAGATTGCTGCTGTCACTGCCCAACCCATAGTGCAGCCAAGCGCCGATGCTTGGGCGCCCTGAGACTTGGTTTCCTGTTTGCAGAAACGTGATGGCCGGATCGTGGTTGATGGCTTCGGTGTACATCGACCGGATGATCGCGATACGATCGACCTGTTTGGCCATGTGCGGCATCAATTCGCTGACCCAAGTTCCACTCTGACCATGCTGCTCGAAGCGGAACCTTGAGCCGGCTAACGGAAGGATTGCCTGGTTGCCCGACATGCCTGTCAACCGCTGACCGCCGCGCACGGAATCGGGCAAGGGTTTGCCCTGCTGCTGGTTCAGCAGCGGCTTGTAATCCCACGTTTCCAGTTGCGACGGACCACCTGCCTGGAAGAGATAGATAACTCGTTTGGCTTTGGGTGCGTGATGAGTGGGATTGATGACGCCACTGTTCGTCCTCCCGCTACTAGCCACTTTCTCCGGTCCCGCAGCGGCCGCATCTTGCTGCAGTAGATGCGTGGCGGCGAGACTTCCGAATCCCATTCCAATACTCTGAAGCCAATGTCGGCGATGGATCTGATCGTTCATGGCTGCTGAGCGGTACTAAGTGTTGCAAGCAATGCGGATTGCATCCGAAACTACAAGTCATCGGAGCATGATCGTCTCGTCGTAGGCGATCACGGTTTGGACGACGACGGCTGTGGCCGCCACCTGGACGCGATCGAGCGATTTGTTGGCGGACTGGGCTCCCACCTTCAAAAACTCATCCGCTCGACTGCGGTCTGCCTGGAAGTAAGCCAGTTGTTCACGGTACAGATCGTTAATGACACGCCGTTCGCCGCCGGCTGGCGGCCGGCTGACCAGTCTGCGGAACAACTCGTCCCAGCGAGCGTCCAGGGTGCTACCGTGATTGGCAACAAGACGTTCGGCCAACACGCGGGAAGCCTCGACATATTGTGGGTCGTTGAGGAACACGAGTGCCTGAAGCGGGGTGGTGGTGAGTTCTCGGCGGGCAGTGCAGCTTTCACGGTTGGTGGCGTCGAACGTCAGCATGGATGGTGGAGGCGCGGTCCGTTTCCAAAAGGTGTAAAGGCTGCGTCGATACAGGCCATCCCCTGTCGATTGCCGGTATGACTTGCCGGTTCCTGCTTCTCTCCACAATCCGGCCGGCTGATACGGCATTACGCTTGGCCCGCCGATTGTGGGCACAAGCAGGCCGCTGGCACTGAGCGCGGCGTCACGTAGCTGTTCTGCCGACAACCGGTGTTTTGGCCCGCGGGCCAGCCAGACATTGTCCGGATCACGATCGTAAACACTAGCATCTTTGAGAGATGATGATTGGCGATAGGTCGCCGACAGTACAATCCGGCGACACAACGAATGGAGCTTCCAGTCGTCATCCATCAAGGACCGTGCGAGATAATCGAGCAGCTCGGGGTGCGAAGCTGGCGTGCCCTGCGAACCGAAGTCTTCCAGCGTGACGACAATCCCTCGACCGAAGAAAAGGTGCCACATGCGATTGGCGATGACTCTTGACGTTAAGGGATTACGCGGATCAGTAATCCAACGGGCCAGAGCCAACCGACTTTCGCCTTCCGCCGGCAGACTGCTCAGGAACTCAGGCGTTCCCGCGCTGACCTGCTTGCCCTTGGAAGCGTAATCGCCGCGCTGCAGGATGTGAGTTGGGGGCGCGCTCTCAAAATGCTGCATCACCATGATCTCACGAATGCCGGTGACGACATCGTTCTCATGCTCCCGCGCGCGCTGCAGCTTGTCTCTAGCGGCTTGGACGGACTTGTCGGCGGTCAATAGTTGATGGTCCAGCGCCATCTCGGCATCGATCGACGTGGGCAGTGCGTCGGACCGAATGGCGTAGTACAGCGCCGCCACTTCAGCCGACGATAGTTGCTGGTCAAAGGCTTTCAGCTCGTCCATCGCGCCGTGGCGAAAACCGACATCCCGAAATCGTGCGCCGAGTGCCAGGTTGACTTGGCCGACTTTCATATCGCCCCACTCCTGGCGGTGCCGGATATCTCGAGTCAGTCCGTCTCGCTCGACTTCGACCTGAACATGCCCGCCGTTGATAAATAGCCGCAGGCCAGCCGCCTGTCCGCTGCCGTCGTGCGTGACGGCAAGATGTGTCCACCGGCTGGTCGGGATGGATTTGCGGCTCTGAATCCGAACGGCATTTCCCGGCCAGAAGTGGATCATGGAGAACTCGGGATGGCCGTTGTCGATCGTGAGCTGCAATCCACGAAACCCAGAATCCTCCGCGGCCACCGACTGATGCAGCACTAGCATTCGCGGTTGATCAACGGCAGGCTTCACCCACAGGCTGAACGAAAACGGCGAGGTCCGGCCGAACTCTGGAGCCCCGTCACAGACAATCTCCTTGTCACCGTCGCACAGCGTCGCACTACCTGCGACACCTTCCGCAAGACCGTCCAGCGGCATGTATAGGACTGGTTTGCGAACCTTTGGCAAGGTGCCGATCAATGACTCACGGTGTTGCTGCCAGTGCGTGCTGGCAGCGTGCATGACCTGTTCAAGTTCGCGTTTGGCCTGTTGGACATCGGCCTTGGCGCCCTCGTGGGTTTCACGCTGCTTTTCCTGATAGAGCAATGTCGTCGGAGTGGGTTGTGAGAACGTGAAGTGTGAATACAGACCGAATTCATCAATGTCCGAGAAGTAGGCTGACAGTCGATAGAAGTCGCGTTGTTTGATCGGGTCGAACTTGTGGTCGTGGCACCGGCTGCACTCCAGGGTTAATCCTAGAAAGGCCGTGCCCGCCGTGGTCGTCCGGTCAGCAATTCCCGCGATCCGAAACTCCTCCGGTATGCTGCCCCCTTCATTGGTCTGCCGATGAAGCCGGTTGAACGTGGTGGCCAGCCGCTGGTCCTGAGTGGCGTTTGGCAGCAGATCGCCGGCAATCTGTTCCGTGATGAACTGGTCGTAAGGCATGTTTCGATTGAAAGCCTCGATGACCCACTCGCGCCACGGCCAGACCTCCATCGCAACATCATTCTGGTATCCAAACGTGTCGGCATAGCGGGCGACATCCAGCCACATGGTCGCCATTCGCTCGCCGTATGCGCGTGACGAGAGCAGTCGATCGACAACTTTCCTGTAGGCGTCCGAAGACTCGTCGTTGAGGAATCCGTCCAGGTCCTCGAGCGTCGGCGGCAACCCTGTCAGATCAAACGTCACGCGCCGCAACCATGTCGCCCGATCGGCATCTTCATTGGGAGCGAGCCCCTTTTCCTTCAGCGTCTGGGCGACGAAGTGATCGATGGCATTTCGAGTCCAGTGGCCGCCGACTTGCGGAACGGCGACCGACTTGGGCACGGGCTCGAAAGCCCAATGCTGCTGATAAATCGCCCCCTGCTGAATCCAGGCAATGAGCTGCTTCTTCTGGTCGCCGGACAAAGTCTTGCCTCCGCTGAGCGGAGGCATCACCTCATCGACATCATCGCTGAGAATTCGTGCGACCAGCAGACTTTCATCCGGTGCTCCCGAGACGATCGCACCGTACTGGACCGCGTTATCGCGATCGTCCAGCCGCAGGTCTGCTTCACGGTGATTCTCATCGGGGCCATGGCAGGCGAAACAGTACTCGGAGAGGATTGGGCGGATGTCTCGGTTGAAGGACACCGGCCGGTCGGCAACCGCTGGGCTACCCAGCAAAGCCAGCACGACGATCAGGGTGTTGGTGAGATTCTTCATTCTGAGGCTCTGGCAAACCTACCGCTACAGAGGTCGTGCAGCTTTTACGCTTCATGCAGTCCACCAAACTCTGGCGAGTTCGGCTACAAACTCTGGTGAGTTCGGCTACGCTGCAAATCAGCCGCTGGGCGTTAGCCCACGGTTCCCCAGCGAAACCGACGCGTAGCGTCCGGGGAGGGCTCCCCCTCTCCGGCCCTTCGGGCCGACTCTCCCCGAGGGGAGAGAAGAAAGACGAAACCACGCACTAAGTTAGAAGCTGCACGACCTCTACAGCGCCGCGGGGTCGACAACTAAATGATACCAGACTTGTGGGTGTCACTGGCCGAGTGCGACGGTATCACGCAAGTTTGTCGAGTCCAAGGGCCGAACCACCATAGTGAGACCGCGCGCCCGACCGGGACGATGGCAGTGCTGGCGACGCCTGCACTGGCTAGCCCGGATTATTCATGAAGATCGTGGCGAGAGGTTGTAAGTACGTTCGTGGCAAGGAAGGCGAGCAATTCTTCCGCAGGCGTATTGAAGCAATACGTCGAGGGAGAATTGTGAAGCATGACGAAGCCACAGATGGACTTACGACCTCGCAGCAGATCGCTCATGAACAATTCGGGCTAGGGCTCGAAGCAGCATCAATGAAGCTGGCAGGCTTGTCGGAGTATTGTTAACCCTAGACCATGCTCCATGACTACTCTCGATCTCAAGACATCTCACCTGGTCGCTCAGCGATTCCCCAAGTGCTCTCTCCCCCAGCTTGGAGGTCGTGCAGCTTTTAAGTTAGTGCGTGATTTCGTGTTTCTTCACTCTCCCCTCGGGGAGAGTCGGCCCGAAGGGCCGGAGAGGGGGTACGCGAGGGGCGATCACTCCCGGGCAGCCTTCCCCGGACGCTATCGCGTTCGACCCTCCCGCGCGCGGGAGGGTAGAAGTCGATGTCCGCAGGTTTGTGAAGTGCCAAAGCTGCGCCGCCTCCTTGTTGGGAGAGAGAGTCAGAGAGAGGGGGCTCTTCAGACAAAGCCCAGCAATCGACGGCTTAGATGGCACCTCGGTTGGCTGCTGCTTTTAGGGTTGGTTGGATGTGCAAATCGCTCGGTGGTTCGGGACTTTCCCGCTCGCCCCCTACTACCCTTCTCCGCGAGCGGGCAGACGGACATGCCCGATCGTTGGTGGACGGCGTTTGGTGATCCGGCTTTGAATTTTCAAGTGGAACAGGCACTCGGTGAAAACTTCGAGCTTGCTATCGCCCTGCAAAGGTTGCGCGCCGCCCAGGCCCTCACGCGCCGCGAAGCCTCAGACCTTTTTCCTGACGTCGATGGCTTCATTACCACCGACAGCACGTTCGGCCCAGGGCCCGACCAGACGAGAGTTACTTGGGGACTTGATGCGGCATATCAGGTCGACCTTTGGGGGCAGATTAAGTCACGCGTCGAAGCGGAACGGTTGCGAGCTGAAGCGACCGGTGCTGATTATCACGCTGTGGCACTGTCCTTGGCGGCCGAGGTGGCGCGGACGTGGTTTTCTCTGGTCGAGGCTCACGCCCAGCTCGAACTGCTGGAAGAACAAGTTGAAACCAACCGTAACGGTTTGAAGGCGCAGGAACTACGGTTTGGCAGCGGGTTTGTCCGCAGCCCCGATGTGCTCCGTCAAAGGCAGTTGGTCGAGTCGACACTGGAGCAGGCGGTGGTGGTGCGCGCGCAGGTCGAGGTGCTGGAACACCAATTGGCCGTGCTGCTGGGCCAGGTGCCTCAGCAGGCCAGCTACGAAACTGGTGCAGAGCTGCCTGAGTTGCCACCGCTACCCTATGCCGGGTTGCCCTCGGAACTACTTTTGCGTCGCCCCGATGTCCGCGCTGACTACCTGGCATTGGCGGCGGCCGATCGCGATCTTGCATCCGCGATCACTGATCAATACCCGCGTCTCGATCTCACTGGTTCGGTCATCAATGCTGCCAATAGTCCGGAAACCTTGTTCCGCGATTGGTTCGTCTCGATTGGCGGCCAGCTGATCGCTCCGCTGCTGGACGGCGGCCAGCGACGAGCCGAAGTTGATCGTACCGCGGCCGTGGTCTGTCAGCGCTTCCACGAGTACGGACAGACGATGCTGATTGCCTTCCAGGAAGTCGAAGACAGTCTGGCACTCGAACGTTATCAAATCGAGCGGATCAAACGACTCAATACGCAAGTGACGTTAGCCCAGCAGGCTTCCGAACAACTTCTTGAACAATATTGGATCGGCGACGCCGCCTACCTCGACATTCTGAGCTCGATCCAGGCTCAGCAACGCTTGCAGCGCGAGACCCTTTCAGCCAGACTGGATTTGATATTGATCCGCATCGGGCTCTACCTCGCACTGGCAGGCGATTTCGACACGTGTCCGCAACCGTTCTTTGGCTTGCCGCCGGACGAGTTACCGCCCGATATGACGGCCGATCCACCAGGCTCGGCTTTGGACCCGCCAGAAGTACCCACCGGGCCGGTAGTAGAGAGGCTCCCGCCTGTTGAGCCCGCCATTGAAATCGACATCGATGAATGACACCAGCAGACAGCCAACCCAACGACGTTGGTTCAGCATTCTGGCCAACGCTATCGCGTGCCTGGCCATTCTCGCCGTATCTGCTGCCGCAATTGTGGTGATCAACCGAACCGAGCCAACCGCCCAACAAATCGAGACGAAGCGAAAGTCGGCGGCCCTGGTGGATACGGTGACGGTTCAGCGCGGTACCTATTCGCCTCGTCTGGTCGTGCTTGGGACGGTCCAACCCGCCCAAGATATCGTGCTCAGTCCTCGGGTTCGTGGGCAGGTGATTGAACTGTCGCCACAGTTTGTACCTGGTGGGATGGTCCACGAAGCCGAAACGCTGTTGCAAATCGATCCGGCCGATTTTGAAAACACCGTGTTGATCCGCGAGAGTGAGCTCGAGCAAGCCGAGGCTTCCTTGGAGATCGAGGATGGGCGCCAGAGCTTGGCTAAGAAGGAGCTCGCGCTGCTGGGCGAGTCGATCGACGAAACCAATCGGGCTTTAGTCCTGCGCGAGCCGCAGTTCGCGTCGATCAAATCCCAGGTCCGCGCCGCCGAGGCAGCGGTGCATCGAGCCAAACTCGACCTGCAGCGCACGCGCGTCGTCGCGCCGTTTGATGCGCAGATTCTGAGTCGCTCTGTGAACGTCGGCTCGCAAGTTGGTCCCGGTGATGAGCTTGGCCAGCTGGTGGGCATCGAAGAGTACTGGATCATGGCCGCTGTCCCAGTTCGTAGCTTGCGTTGGATACAGTTTCCCAATTCAGGCAGGCCGGGTTCGGCGGTCACGCTACGCAATCCGGACGCCTGGGGACCGGAATCGGAACGTCAAGGTCGCGTGACACGTATGATTGGCACACTCGACCAGCAGACGCGATTGGCGCGCGTGCTGATCACAGTGGCTGACCCCCTTGGACTAAAGTCCGATGTGCCGTCCCTGATACTGGACACGCTGATCGAAGCGCGGATTGAGGGAAAGCAGATCGAGAACGTTGTTCGCCTGAGTCGTGAGTACGTTCACGAACATGATACGGTTTGGGTCATGAAAGACGGGAGGCTTGAGATTCGCGAAACGGATATTGTCTTCCGTGATGCCGAGTACGCCTATGTCCGCGAGGGAGTGGAAAGCGGAGAAAGCGTGGTCACCACGACGCTGGCGACGGTCGCAGATGGCGTCGGGCTACGCAAGGCGAGCGACGCATCCATGCCGAATGACAACTCGCACGCGGAGGCGACCGATTGAACCGGCATGCAGACGGCACTGGTGCGCGAGTTGGTCCCATCGCCTGGATGGCTCGCAACTCGATTGCCGCCAATCTCTTGATGGCGATCCTGCTTGGCGGCGGCGTCTGGTCCGCGGTCGTGATTCAGAAAGAGGTCTTTCCAGCGTCTCAGCTGGATGTTGTCGAAGTCAGGGTGGGCTATCCCGGCGCTTCTCCCTCGGAGGTGGAACAGGGGATTCTGCAGCCCATCGAGGGCGCGGTGCGCGGAGTCGATGGAATTCAGAGGATCACCAGTGAAGCGCGCGAAGGCCGCGGCGAAGTGCTGATTGAACTTGTCGCCGGCCAGCAACGGGTGAAGGCTTTTCAGGATATCGACCAGGCCGTCGGACGTATCCGCACGTTCCCTGACCAGATCGAACAGCCGGAAGTTCGCCTGCAATCCGACCAACGAGAAGTCATGCAGGTCTCGATCTACGGTCCCATCGACATTTGGGCGCTCCGCAAATTGGCCGAACAGTTACGCGACCAACTTCAGGCTAACGACCAGATCACGCAGGTCGAACTAAGACGAGTGCCGCAGTACGTAACGCACGTGGAAATTCCGCGCCAGCGGCTGCGCGAATATGGCCTCACGTTGCCCGCGGTCGCGAACATCATCCGGACTTCCAGCCAAGATGTCGCGGCCGGTTCCGTGCAAACAAGTGCGGGAGAAATCCTGCTGCGGGTCAAAGCTCGCAAACAGTGGGCGGACGAGTTCGCCCGGATCGAAATCGTGGCCGGCCGTGACGGACCGCTGGTGACGCTGGGTGATATTGCCACGATTCGAGATGGTTTCGAGGAAGTTGGCTTCCATTCGCAGTTCAGCCAAACACCCTCGGTCGAGCTAGACATCTACCGTGTGGGATCGCAATCACCAATAGACATCGCGAAGGTTGTTGAACAGACCATGCGGAACTTCGAGAGTGTCTTGCCGCCCGGAGTAAAGTGGCGGATCGATCGGAACAATGCGGAGGAGTTTCGCCGTCGACTCTATTTGGTTCTGGAGAACGCGGCGCTGGCGGTGGTGATCGTGCTGGTAATCCTGGCGATGTTTCTCGAATTCCGCCTGGCGTTCTGGGTGATGATGGGCATGGTCGTCTCGTTTGTTGGTGGCCTTCTGTTGCTGCCTCTTGCGGGAGTCAGCATCAACATGATTTCCCTGTTCGGCTTTCTAGTCGTATTGGGAATTGTGGTCGACGATGCAGTCGTGGTTGGTGAGAACGTCTACGAAAGACGAGGCTCAACGGACGATTACCAGCTCGCCGCGGTGGATGGAACGCGGGAGGTCGCGGCTCCTGTCGTATTCAGCATCTTGACCAACATCGTGGCCTTTGTGCCGTTGATGTTTATTCCCGGAGAAATGGGCAAGTTTTGGAGCCCACTGCCCGTGGTCGTGATCATCGTGCTGTCGATATCGCTGATCGAATCACTGTTCATCCTGCCAGCCATCTGGCTCATGCCCGAGCGCGTGATCGGAAGGGGCTGGGAGCTCGATTGCATCATGGCCAGCAGGCTTTCAGCCGAGCGTTCAACCGTCTCGTTGGTTTTGTCTACCGGCCCATTCTCATTCTTTGTTTGCGATTCCGGTACATCACCGCCTGCGTGGCGCTCGGTTTGTTTCTTGTGGTCGGAGGCTACGCGACCAGTGCTCACATGGGCATGATCTTGATGCCCGAGGTCTCTGCGGATGAAATCGAAGCGGGTGTGCGGATGCCCGTTGGCACGACACAGGATCAGGCGGCCGAGATTGCCAAAGCGGTGACGGAGGCGAGCTTGCGCATGTTCGACGAACACAATCTGTATGAAGTGGCCGAGGGAATCAAAACCAACGTGCGAGGGCAGAGCTTTATTGACGTCGAGATTGTGATGAAACCGCCAGACCAACGCGATATGACAGCGAACGAAGTCATCTCGCTGTGGCGGGATTCGATCGGCGACTTGCCAGGGGTGAACCAAGTGACCTTTGAGGCCGAAAGAGGGCCGGGCGGGCATCGGCGGGATATCAGCATCTCGCTTAGTCACAGCGACATCGATGTCCTCGAAAAGGCCTCTCAGGCATTTGTCGAACGCGCCAAGCGCTTTTCCAACGTCCGCGATGTGAGCGACGACTACAACAAAGGCAAAGCTCAGTACGATTTTCGGTTGCGCCCCGAAGGCAGAGCGCTGGGCTTGACTGATGAAGAGCTTGGCGAGCAACTTCGGGGTGCGTTCTTCGGTTCGCTCGCTCTTCGCCTGCTGCGCGGCACGAACGAAACAGAGGTCCGTGTCAAACTGCCCGAGGACCAACGCGAGGACATTCATCACCTGGAAGACCTGATTGTCCGCACGCCCAGCGGAGCGGAGGTTCCGCTATTAGATATCGCCGACGTGGAGAAGGACGAGGCGTTCTCGGAAATCAACCGCCGTGACGGCCGCCGGGCGATCAACGTTTCCATGGACATCGAACCCAAGCGAGCCATCACACAAGTGATTCAAGCGTTACAAAACGAAGAACTGCCTCAGCTACGGAACGACTTCCCAGGCATGACCTGGAGCTTCGAAGGCAGCGATGCGGAGATGCGTCGGGCGACTTCCTCGCTGTGGGGATCGTTCGGGCTCGCCTTAGCGGTGATCTACTCGCTGCTGGCGATCGCATTTCGAGGTTACGTCCAGCCGCTGATTGTGCTGGTGGCCATTCCTTTTGGCATCGTCGGCGCCGTCCTTGGTCATATCTGGCTCGGGTACGACATATCGCTGGTCAGCCTGATGGGCGTGATCGCCTTGTCCGGCGTGGTGATCAACGACTCGTTGATCATGATCGACTATGCCAATCGTTGCCGCAGCGAGCGTTCCGCGTTCGAGGCAATTTCGCAGGCAGGATTGCGGCGATTTCGGCCGATCCTGCTGACGACGCTCACGACGTTTGGTGGTCTCGTGCCACTCATACTCGAACGATCCTTGCAGGCGCAGTACATCATTCCCATGGCCATCTCTTTGGGCTTTGGAATCCTATTTTCCACGGCAATCATCCTCGTTCTCGTTCCTTGCCTTTATCTCATCCTCGAAGACATTCGTCTGGTGTCTTCGACCAAACAATGGCCACCTTTTCCCAGTCCAGTGGGCGCGTCGCCCCGCGACTAGCCCGACAGGAGCTTCAGAACATGGAACGGTTACGATTGCCATTCTCGCCGGCCATCTTCCTGTTCTTGTTGCCAGTGGCGCACGGCCAAGAGCAGCCGCAGGACAGTGCGGATGCGATCCCTAGGTCCTTTCCCGAAGTAGACGAGCTGAGGGAGATCCGGGAACTTCCCAATCCCTTCGTCTTTCTCGATGGGACGCCCGTGCGAAGCCGGCACGACTGGGTGAGGCGACGGGAAGAGATCAAAGCCATCCTCCTTCACTATCAGTTTGGGCACGCCCCGGGGCTCCCCGCAGCGGACGCGGTCGAAGCGGAGACCCTCTTGGAGACCGACGCGCTGGGTGGACGGGCGGCGAAACGGGCCGTGCGGCTCCGGTTCGGCCCGGACCGTTCGATTCGCCTCAACATTGGCATGCACGTTCCAAGTAGCGAGGCCGGGCCCTTTCCCGTCATCGTGCACAACAGCCCCGAGACGTTTGGGGTGGAGGAAGGGATCGTCGAGGATCTGGTGCGCCGCGGTTACATCCTAGTGAGCTACAAGCGGACGGATCTCCATCCGGATTGGGGCAAGGACCCGGAAGCGAAGCAGCGTCGGGATTCCGGGGCTGCGAAACGGGCTTACCCGGACCACGACTGGGGCTGCCTCCGCGTCTGGGCATGGGGAGGAAGCGTGACGCTCAACTGGTTGTCCACCCTCGCCGAGGTGGACATGACGAAGGTCGTCTGCACGGGCCATTCCCGGGGCGGCCAGACGGCGGCCCTCATGGGTTTGATGGATGAACGTGTGGCGGTGGTGGCGCCGAGCGCCGGCGGTTCGATTACGACGGGTTGCCATCGGTTCGGAAACGACACCCGCCTCATCAAGCCAAAGATGGCGCATCTCCATTCAGGATACTGGTACCACCCGAATCTCGTTCCTTTCGGCGACCGGGAGACTCGCCTGCCTTTCGATCTCCACTTCATCAAGGCGGCAGTGGCGCCGCGCGCCTGGTTCAACTCCAACGGCCTCTCCGACACGCTGAACGTGGAGGGGAGCATGATCACATGGCGCGCATCGCGCGTCGTCTACGACTGGCTCGGCGTTAAGGATCGCTGCGCCCAGTGGTACCGGAAGGGAGGTCACGACCAAGGAACCGAAGACTGGACTGCGCTGGCGGACTTCTCCGACTACGTGCTTTTCGGAAAGGCCCTGCCGGACCCGCAGGCCTTTTACCAGGAACCTTGGCCGAACGAGCCCCAGCACTTTTCGTGGACGGCGCCTCGCTGATCGGCCGGGAGTAGGAAAACTGCTCGAGGTCTCAGGCCTTGGTGGGGGCCACTCAGGTGAGGATCTCAGGAAACTCGCCAGCGTTCTCGGCGAACGAGTTGGTGGGGATGCCGTAGCGCTTGAGCATCGTGACGTAGAGATCGCCGAGCGGCCGCTCGGTTTCATGCTTGAAGAAGCGACCGTGCCGCAGGCCCAGGTTGCTGCCTCCGGCGAGGATGGTCGGATAGTTGCGGGCGTTGTGGGTAGTGCTGGTGGCGCTCCCGAAAAGCGCCATGGTGTTATCGAGCAGCCGCGAGTCCCCGTCACGGATCGAAGCCAGTCGATCCAGAAAATAGGCGAACTGTTCGGCGAGGAAACGGTCATACTGCGACCATTCCAGTTTGCCATCTGTGTGGGTGAGCTGGTGATGGCCGCGGTGGCCGATCCCCAGGATCGTCGGGAAGCGGTCGCAGACTCCCACGCCGTCTTCGGCGCAGATCTGATAGGCGGCCACGCGAGTCGTGTCGGTCTCCAGCGCGAGGACGATCAAGTTGAACATGGTGCGAATGTAGTCCGTTGGTCCGCTCGGAGAGACGTCGAGGTTGATCGCCTCGCGATCGATCTGCGGCAGAGCCTTGCCTAGCCAATCTTCGGCTCGCGATAGTCGGGACTCGAGCTCGCTGAGCGATTCCATGAATTCGTCCAGCCGGCGTTGATCCGACCGGCCCAGGTTATTGCGCAGCGAACGGGAATCTTCGAGCAGGAAGTCGACCCGACGGCGACGTGAGGCGAGTGCTTGTTTTCGTGCGGCCCGATCTCCCTGCACGGGGGGTTCGAAGAGCCGCTCGAAGATGCGACGTGGACTCGACTCAGCGGGAACGGCCCGCCCTTGAGCATCGAAAGAGATCGTGGTCGAACGACTCTTGGTTCCCACGCCGCCGTGACTCGAAAGTACGAGCGAAGGGATCCGTGTGTGGGCGCCGGCGTGCCGAGCAATCAACTGATCCAGCGAGATCGAGTTCTGTAGACTTAGGCGAATGTCGGCCCCTGTGAGCCACACGTCGACGGTGTTGTGGCCGACGAGCAACCGACTGGAGGGATGTGACATTCCCCCGAAGATGGAGATGTCGTTCCTGTGGGCGGCCAGCGGTTCGAGTGGTTTGGTGAGCGTATAGCCAGAGCCGCCGGCGGTAGGGAACCAAGACCAGCCCTCTTCCGAATCGGACGGTTCCTGTTTGGGAATCGCCACCCCGTTGCCGAAGAAGAATGCACAAAACCGCTTCGGCCGTGCGGCAGGCGGATCGGCTTTCGCCATCGCTTCCAGCCAGGGCAAGGCCAACGACAGTCCGGTGCCGCGAAGAAACGTACGTCGATCGAGATGCCAGGAGGGACGGGCCATGGTGGGGCACCTTCAACTTGAGTCGGATGGAAAAGGTTCCAGCCGGTTCCGGAATCGCATCAGACCATAGATGATATCAGCAATCTCTTCGGAAACAAATGCTCGAACGCTTTAAATCGTGCCGTCAACCGACCCTTTGCCCGGAACAGGTGAATCGTCCCGATTGACCCGCTGAAAGTCATCGACTGCTGGTTCAATGTTCAATGACGTTGATGATCCATTGACCTGGGAGCCGGAAGGCCCTTGGGACATCGACCGGTAGGTTGGAGTAACGGTTGGTGGTGAGGCTGGTCGGCCGATGCTGCGTCGGCGCTTCACTCCGAGGGCACGTTGGCGACTGGCCTTCGGCGTCCCCCAAAAGGCGAGTGAGCAAATCGGGGGCCATCACTTGGATCGCTCAAGCCAAACCTCAACACCGGAAAACTCTTCGGCGAAGTGGCCGGGGACTGACGGCAGAAAGGTTTTTATCTTCACGGGCCTTTTCGGGCTTGCAATGATCACCTCTTGATTCACTTTGGACTCGCCCATTTGCTGTGTGATCCGTTTCACCTGAGCCGGCGAGAGCGCAACTGCGTTTCTGCGGCCGCCAAATTCAATCAGCAAGTGCCACCTAACCTCGGGTCGGTGTCGCAATGGTCCTTTCACGATCGCAACAGTCAGCGGGACGGGATCGGAGACCTTCGGCCAGGAGACTCCAGATCCGCCGCGCCCTTCGGACGCCTGAAGCATAACGTCGTCGGATGGCGGTACGTAGACTCGAAATCTCCAAAGAAGTTCTTGTTTAGAAGGGAGCTCTCTGATGTGAATCTTAGACGGATCTGTTATCTCCAATGGTTCGACTGTCATTCCTAGAGAGTCGCCGGAGCGTTCCACGTCCGCCCTCATCGCTAACAAGGGAAAAATGCTGATCAAAAGCAACATCAGAAGGAATCTCAGTCTCATCCGACCGCATAATAGTTCGCGGCCTTGTTAGACTTGAGTGACAAGGCACGCTCATGCGATCCGCACAGCGACCGCCGGCTCCTCATGCCCCGGTGCCCCATCTAACCGCCCATATTGGAACGAATCGTTCGATGACCGATTGGTTGTGAACCACAAACTGTAGAAAAGGGCATCTGATGAGACTGCGCTTCGGGGTGAACGAGCCAGCCATGCTACGACTTGGCGCGAACGCCGGTTTGCCCAAGCGAAAACATCGTCCGACAGGGACAAGCCCCGGCGTGACACGTATAGCTCGCATGGCATGCCTAGTCAAAACACGAATCCACCCCGACGAGCCGCGTGGTGGAACTCCTCGTTCGCTAATCCCCGACGACGAGGACAAGGGCGATTGGACTCTTTGCCGCTGGACTCCCGACTCCGTACCGATTCGGGCCGATCGTCTTCCGATTCGCCGCCGTGGCCTCGGCTCGTTAAAATACTAGTTGAACATGGGAGTACTGGTGGCTCAGCGAGGGCTTGCATCTTGACGCAGACACACAGCGCAGGGCGTCGTTCACAAATACGCCGCAAGCCGTATTTTAAATGCCGGGGAATCGAAAAACTCGAATTCCGCCTGGCGCTCACGACACTTTCAGCGGTTGCGTCCTCTTCGCAGGAATTGGATTGCCGGCTCTCCGGGATGGCAGAGGTGTCAGCCACGTTGCGAGGCGCGGGCGAGCCGGCAGTCCCGCCAATCCGCGACGTGACTGTCCACTTACCGCCCCTCATGTCGGCAACTCTCAAGACGAATGCAGCCGACTCACCGACGGCAGTTGCCCACGGCGACCTGGATGGGGACGGCCACGCCGAATTGATTGTCGCGAACAAGGAAAGTGATGACCTGACCATTTATCCGGGATTTGGCGATGGCACCTTCGCTAAGCCAAGCGTCGTCGCCTTGCAAGCTGGCGAGACTCCCGTTGATGTGGTGGCTCGCGATTTCAATCGGGATGGCTGGTTGGACATCGCGACGGCCAATGCAGACTCGGGTGACCTTTCGATATTGGTCAACTCGAACGACGGCTCGTTTAGCCAGCAGCAGCTAGTCCCGCTTGGTGACAACCTCGAGCCAATGAGTCTCGTCGCCGAGGATCTCAATGGTGACGGTTTCATCGACCTCGCAACGGCAAATCGCAGTGATGACGTATCGATCGCGTGGGGGAGCAGTGATGGCGAGTTTTCCGCCCCTGACAAGATTGTACTTGGCTTGGTCGTGAGCACGTCGTCTTTCGCCGGAATCTCTCGACTCGAAGTGTCCGACTTAAATGGCGATTCACACCCTGATCTCGTTATCGCCCGAAGTGCTCTTAACGTCGCCGCAGTCTTGTTAAACGATGGTATCGGAGGACTGCTGGCACCGAGTGTGTTCACAGTTCCTAACGCGCCGAGTATTGGATGGAAGGTCGCTGACGTTAGCGGTGACGGTAGGCCCGATCTAATATCAGGATTCGTGATTCCGCAGGAACCAACCCGTGAAACACATGTAATGGTCCAAAAAGGAAATGGAGACGGCACATTCGATGACACGACGACGCTGAGTCTCGGTTTGGCCGTCACGTACGTTAGTGATGGCGATTCGGTGACCGTTGGCGACTTGGACTCCAATGGGTGGAATGACATCGTCCTAGGTAATGGGAGCCTCGTGCTGATGAATGAGGGCGGCATGTTCCGCCAAATGCCCGGTGATGCCATCGGCCGCCAAATCGCACTCGTCGCGGATCTGGACGGTGACGGTGTTGCAGACGCCGTGTCAATAACCGATGAGAGTCCGGCTCCGGACCGTGTGATCACGGCAATTGGCAATGGTGGTGGCTTGTTCAGCGTCGACGGCGGCGGGCAGTTGGCGCGCGGCGATCGTCCCACCGCCGTTGCGGTGGGCGATCTCAATCTAGACGGCCTCCGTGATCTCGTCGCTGTTAACGATGACGGTCTCGCAGTACGCTTGGCCGACTCGGCACGTGCGTTTCGGCCCATTCAACACCACAGGCTGGGCGCAAGCCGAGCGAAACGAGCCGTCGCGATCGGGGACGTGACAGATGATGGCTGGCCCGACGTCGTAACAGGCGGGAACGCAGACAACATCTCTATCTTTCCCGGAAGTGCTGGCGGCAAACTTCTAACGCCGCTCCACCTACCTGTGGGAGATACCGCAGACGTGCGGCTTCATGACGTCAACCGGGACAATCGACTGGACATCGTGGTTGGCAGGAGTGCCGCGGCAGTGTCAATATTTTTGGCCGATGGGAACCAGAGTTTCCTGCCGCGAGTTGATCTGACGGCCAGCGAAAGTCCGAAAAACGTTGCTCTTGCCGATTTCAATGCCGATGGACAAATCGACATAGTTGCCACCAATTACTCTGAGAATGGGGGATTCTCCGTGTTGTTGGGGCAAGGACAAAACCAATGGAGCGACGCACACGACTACTCGGTATCGGGGCTGCGGTATCCCAAATATGTGCATGCTGATGATTTTGACTTAGACAACAATCTTGACATTTTGGTCTGGAACAGGGACCTCGGAGCCGCCCTTTCCCGAGGAAACGGTGACGGTACGTTTCGAGAGGCGACGGTCATCGGGGACACGGAAGGTAGCGGACCCATCGCGTCCGGAGACATCAACGGAGATGGTACGCCCGACTTGGTCAATACTCATGGCGATCAACGATTTGTATTGAGTAACCAAGGTGATGGAAGTTTCCAGCTGCAGGAGATCGGAGAATTTCATCAAGCAGACGATCTGATAATAGAAGACGTGGACTTGGACGGAGAACTGGACGTCGTGTCAGTCAGCGCCTTCGCGAACGAGCTAGCCATTCAGTATGGTGCTGGTGATGGCCAGCTTACGGATTCTTTGAAGTTGCCCACTGCATCTGGTGATGTACCCGTGTTCGTGAGCGTTGCCGACGTCAATCACGACGGTGTTCACGACATACTGACGCGCACTCACGAGAGCGCTAGCAATGATTTGGCTATTTCAATAGGCCGCGGCAACGGTAGCTTTCGTGAGGCTGTTTATGTGCCGATTTCCGCATCTCCCGAGAGCGAAGTTGAAGTCATCGCCGACGTGCGGGGTATTGGGCAGAATGAGATCCTCACGGCAGACAAATCGTCTGGGGAACTGACCATCCGCGGGTCCACGGATGGAGTGCTCAAATTCGCGATGCCGGAAGCTGCCGAAGTTCAGGCGGACCTAAATGACGACGGGCATCTCGACGTCATCGCCCTGGACCGCGGGAGCGGACGTTTTCGTGTGATGCTTGGTACTGGCGGTGGATCATTCCGAGATTGGTCACTTGATTCGATCACGTTAGGAAGCTGGCCCCGGGACGTCGTTTCGGTTGATGTGAACAATGACGGAAGCGTTGATTTGGTTACTGGAAACCGAGAGTCGGGTGACTTGGCCGTCTTTCTGGCCCGCCGCGACGGAACGTTCGAGCCCCCTCAGTTTGTCGAGATCGACGAAGAAAGACTGCTGAGCATCGCAGCTGGTGACTTCAATCAGGACGGAAATGTCGACGTCGTAGTCGGTGTAGACTTCTCTCATCCGTTGCAGCTTCTCCTCGGCAACGGCGATGGCACATTTTCCAAGGATCAGCCGATTGGGAATTGCTCCAACTGCTTTCCAGAGCGGCTCTCGGTTGCGGACCTGAACAACGATGGCCGACTTGACTTGGTCGCGACCGAAGGCTCCCTTTCCCACAGTGGTAGTCTTACCGTGATCGTCTGGCAGGGACTTCCAGGCGGTGCATTCGGCCGTCCGGTGGAATACGGACATGACAGCGTGTTTACACGATTTATCGATCATGCAATTGTAGATGCAAATCGCGATGGTGTGCTTGACATCGTCACAATCAACGACCAGACGAGCGAAGTGGCCGTCTTTCACGGCAATGGTGACACAACGCTTCAAGATCCGATCGAATTCTCGGCGGGAGATGGTGAGTTTCTTGCGGCACTCGCGGTGGGCGACCTAAACGGGGACGGGTTTGAAGATGCTGTCATCGCGAACGTGTGGAGCGACGATTTGGCGTTATTTCTTACGGATGCCGAAGGACTGCTTCATTCATCCCAAATGTTCTCATTGCATGCGGACGCGTCGCCGGTGGATGTGGCAATTGATGACCTGAACGGCGATGGCTTGAACGATATCCTTGTAGCCACCGAAGGTACCGGCGATCTCACTTTGCTGCGGGGCGGAGGTGACGGGACATTCGGCTTGCCAGAGAGGTTCCCAATCCAAATCGCGCCGCGTTATCTGACACTCTACAAGCAGGCAGGCGATCGTTTTCCGACGGTCGTCGTGACCGACTTCCGCGATGACGCAGTTGAGGTATTACAGATTGGACAGCCGAGCGAGATTCGCGTTGATCAAGGTACAGTTGTCGTGACAAGTCACGGGGTCGAATTGGAAGCCGTGCCAGCGTCGGAGCTGAGAACGTTGACGATCATCGGTACTTCTCAAAACGACGAGATTGCCGTTGACCTGCCTTCGAGCACGACCGGGGTGATCCAAATTGACGCCGGATCCGGACCGGACACCATCCGCTGGCCCAGTGATGATGGTCAGGCTGCAGTAGCAGGTGTTCTCACCTCGGTCGAGACAATTGACCTTCGCAATTCCAATGCGGATCTTCTGCAGATCGGCGAGCTTGAGTCGGACCAAGATCTGCACACGATCATCGACATTGGAGACTACGTGGGTCTTGAAAGCGGCTGGACGCTGCAGACACCGCTTATCCGCGACGGTGAGTTCTATCGCGCGATCGCGCGTGATGGGCTGCGGTTGCTCATCGAATCGAACGCACCATGGCAGAACCCGATCAACCGGCTTGACGTCAATGGGAATTTGACGATTGGTCCAATTGATGTTCTCAACATTGTAAATGCATTGAATGCGGGCCGGTTGATTGCTCGATTGCCGAACCCTACAACGGTGCTTCACGCCGACTATCGCTACTTCGACACGAGTGGTGACGGATTCCTAACTTCTGCAGATGCGTTGCAGATTATAAACCATCTGAACCGAAAGGACGGTGAATTCGAGGCAGAGGCCCAGCCATCGCCATACCTATCCATTTTCGCCGACCTCGGCGCGTTCAACTCCTTGCACCAACCTGAAGATCGGCTGCCCGCGACGCCATCGTTGATTCCCTCCCTGGCGAGCATCCGCGTGCCGCTGGTTCCGATGGCCACAACTGAAAGGCAAAGGGCTTCGTTCACGATTGACGGTCACGGATCATTTCGCGAGTCGTCCTCACCGGACGACTCTGGCGACGTGCTCGCGCTGCTTGCCGAAGATCGATGGCGAGTATGGCTTGCGGGTAGGCCCGCGCGAGCTACAGATCCCGCCCCCGAGCGTCGTGAAAGCACGGTGCTGTTGACGCCTGAGGAATAGAAAAGCCACGGTAGGATCCCAGGAAAGCACGGTTTCAGCAAACCGAATCCAGAACCAGGGTGTCAGCAAAAAAACGAGTTGACATTGCGTCTTCTGCTTCCTCCGCATACAGACAATCTCTTGTCATGCCACCCCTTTCTCAATTCAATGTTGCCCGATTCCGATGGCCCCTCGATGATCCGCGAATGGCAGATGTCGTAGATCGCCTTGACGGAATAACAGAGCAGTGGAGGCCAGCGCCGGCTTCGTCTGGCGATGCGACGGCGACTTCGGTGGCTCACAGTGTCGACTACGGATACTTCTCGCGCAATCACAGTCGGTCTTGCCTGTTGCTTTTCGCACGAAGTGGTTGGGCACGCTGGAATGGCGACATTGCTCGGCTTTAAAACAACCCGAATCACGAATCTATACACGAGACAGAGAGGAGCAACGCCCAGCCAAATACGACTCACAGCTGCTGCTGGCATCCCCACGACGATGCTGCTTGGATTTTCAGCTCTCCTTTTTCGACGGATGTCGCGACGCACTTCACACAATGTGACGGACTACTTTTTTTGGCTGTTCGGCTACGTCAACATTCTGAACGGAGCCAGCTATATGGTGATCTTCGCGTTCCTAAGAACTGCGGACGTGAACCAGTTGGTCCGCGACTTGCTTGCCCTTCTTGGGAGGATTGACAATATCACTGGAGGGAGGCTTGGAAGAGTTGCTCGAGTTCTTCCGCGACTCCGCTAATGCGGCCTCTAATGCCGCGACACGTGCCTCCAATTCTGCACAACGTGCACATCCAGATCGTTGTTCGCCGTCCGCCATGACGGCTATCAGAATAGTCCCAAACCACCAAATACACCAAGATCAATCGAATTCCCGTGAACGGTTACTCTGACGTGAAGCGTCGGAATTGGAACGGCGCCTACCTAACTGCCAGGTCTTGGGACAGGACGGTCGTCCCACTAGAATCGCCCGTCGTCGGGACGCCGGATGGCGTCGGCGAGTCCTCAGAAATGATGCGAACTCTTGGTCAAGACGATGCGTATCGAACTAACTTGCGAAGCCGCTCTGCAACGACGCTGAGAGCTGACGATGCATCGCCTTCGGTTCCGCCTCAGGCATTTACCTCGTACTGCACGGCACGCGATGTCGGCGTGGCGCGAAGGGCACGCAGAGCAGTCTTTGACGATGCGATCGATCTCCTTCAAGATGTCGCTCCAGTCACTCTTGCTTCTGGTCACACTGAGCGGAGTGACACTCGCCTACTGTCTCTCTCGCGTGACAATTAGAGAACTGAGGATCAGGAACTACGTCCTCGAACAGCGGATTGAATGGGATCGTAAACGGTCAGGTTACGTCAATGTGATCGACCCGAGCAAGGGTTACGTCAGGCGTCTCGGCTCGTCAGGCAGAATGGTCTGGAGATATCGACTACGCCTGCCAGCGGATCACACTTTTCAGCTGATGTTTGCACAGAAGTGGAACCCAGACGGCACTCCTGTTGCACAGAACCTCGGCCCAACGCTTCAAAGGTCAGGTAGTTCCACAGGGCAGATCGTTACGGTCGCCTTCCGAAGTGATGGGGGTCGGTGGAGCTACCATGTTAGCGGCCCCAGCTTCGGGGAGCGTAACGGCACCGTTGAAGGAGATATGGCATGGGCGATTCCCTACGACCATGTGCGCGGCCACCTCTTCGGGGGGCCTGACGGTAGCACGCTCGGAGGAGTGAAATGGGCGCCTGCCAAGTACGACCACGACCATTCTGAGCAGCTAGAATTTGATCCTCACCAAACGCTGGTTCTCTTTGCTAGCGGTCGTCCGGGCCGGCCAGGTGGCAATCTCTCGACGCTCACCAGCGGCATCTCACTTTGGATTTGCCCAATCGACGCGAACGATCGTACGAAGTGAGAAGCCATCAAGTCAGCTAACTAAGGTCGATTCACGTACCCGTGTCACTGGTCGTGCACTGGTGGTTACCGATTACGGAGCAAGCGTGCTCATTGACCGGGGAGGCCGAGTCGCGGGGAGGTTCGATCATCGGAGCCCGTCTTGAGGCGTTGATCCGCCAGTAGCCGAAGTCGCCAGACTTTGGCAAACGTGTCTCATCTACCGCCAGTCGGGACACGATCGGCTGTGAAGGCAGATTGGGCAGCGACGACTCGCCATCTCGCGCTCCTCCCGCTGAGCTTGAGCCGTCTCAATTCTGCGCGCCCCTCCGATCGAGAGCGCCAAGATTCGGAACGCCCGGGAAAACCGAGCATTCCTCACCGTTTCGTAAGTCGCAGCGGACGTTGACGTTCGCGAGCAAAGAAAAACCGCGGCGCTGTTTTTGCACAAATGCAACCCGAGAACGAGCCCAACATGACATTGCGTCAGATCTAAGCCTCGATTGGGGGGGGACAGCTCTGTGGACTGGATTCGAAGCGTACAGAAGTCGACCCGCAATTCGCAGTGCCGCAGGCGACTAGGCCGTCGCGTTCTCTTTGATTCGCTGGAGCCGAGATTGCTCTTGGCTTCGCAAGTGATGCTCGACGCGCCTGTTGAGGTTGAAGGGACCGAAGCCGGCAACGCTGCGATCGTCGAGCGTGCTGCAGCTCGCGATGAAGCCATCACAGTCGGCATTCCCGATTTTGTCCGGGGACCTGGTGAACGAGTGGATTTGCCTCCCAATACGGACGCTGGGTTGCCGATCGTCCTTAGCGACGGCGCGGGAGTCCGGGCTGTTGATTTGAGCATCGCCTACGACGCGGCTCTGCTTGAAATCGTTGGTGCAGCCGTGGAGGACAACATGCCACCAGGGAGCGGCGTGGTGCTCAACAATTTGACGCCGGGTCTTGCCGTCCTGACCTTCTATAGTCCTACTGACTTGCCGGCGGGGCAGCTGGCGTTTCTCAAGCTGCACGCTGTGGTTCCGGACACCGAATTCACTCGCACGCTCGACAACGAACACGTCTTGGACCTTCACAACGTTACGATCAGCGATGGTGACGATCACGAGTTTCCTGTTGTTGACGTCGACGCAATTCACACGGTCGCGTTCCGCAGAGATGTTTTCGTGAGCGCCCTCGTTCCTACTAGCACGGGGTTCATTGCAGAGTTCAGCGAGCCAATCCAGGCCAAGCGCCTGAACCTCATTGACACCGAATCGGCCGGGCTTGGCCCGGCCGACGTGCGGCTCGTTGGTGCAGTCAGCGGACCAGTAAGCGGTTCTGTGACGGTGGATCCGTCACAAGACTGGGTCGAGTTCGTGAAGACGGGGGGGCCGCTGCTTCCCGATACATACGAGGTCACCCTGCGAAGCGCGTTGGATGGGTTTCAGGATCTCACCGGCAAGCCGCTCGACGGCGACGGGGACGGAACGATGGGCGGCGACTTCACCACCCGGTTTGTTGTCGAGACACCGTCCCCTGACGCGGTGACACTCAGCTTGCCGGACTTTGCGCGTGGCCCCGGAGAAACGGTGGACATCCCTGCGCGCGCGACGAGTGGGATTCCGCTATCGATCAGCAACGGGTTACAAGTCAAGGCGATCGACGTACGGATCAGCTACGACCCTCAACTTCTAGAAATCCAGAATGCCGCCGCTGCCGAGGGAGTGCCGGTGGGGTCGTTGCTCACCGCCAACACAACCACACCAGGACTGCTGATCCTGTCGTTCGCCAGTCCCAGCTCGCTGCCTGAAGGACCGGTCGTTTTTGCCACACTGGACGCGCAGGTCACCGGCCACCATCCCACCGATCGGTACGGAGCAATCCAGAAACTAGACATTCATGCGGCGACGGTCAGCGACGGTGCCGACAACGAGCGACAAGTCATCGACGACGACGCGGTGCACTTGACGGCTTACTTTGGCGATGTCTCGGGCAACGGAGTCGTAAATGCGGGCGACGCGTCGCTGGCGGGGCGGGTTACGGTGCGATTGGACACCGGATTCGCATCGACACCGCTCGTGGATCCACTGCTTGCGGCGGATATCAGCGGCAATGGCCGGTTGAATGCAACAGACACCTCCAAAATAGCCCGCCACGCCGCCGGGCTAACGGTTCTCGAGATTCCCTACAGAGGCAACGGTACGGTGGAGAGGCCGATCCGCTGGTCTGGTAACGGTCATTACTATTCGTTGGTATCGCCGCCAGGCGGTATTCGCTGGACCGACGCCCGATCCGCCGCGGAAGAACTCGCATTTGGCGGGGCGCGCGGGCATCTTGCGACGGTAAACTCGGCTGCTGAGTGGGAGTTCCTGACAAGTACTTTCAATAAGAACTTGACCTGGATCGGGTTGACGGATGAAGCACAGGAAGGAACGTTTCGCTGGGTCACGGGCGAGCCGCTCGAGTTCACCGCTTGGGGAGTGTCCCCGCAAGAGCCAAACAACGCGGGTGGAGAGGACTATGTCCACATTGACTACCGATCCACAGGAGTGGGATGGAACGATTTCAAGAACCGCGACAACGTGCACGGTCCAAAAACGAGCTATCTCGTCGAGTTTCCAGTCATCCCGGAGCCGCAGGGTCCCGTTCTTCTTCAAGAGCGGTTTGATTCAGCCGCGACGAATCCGAACCTTGTGGGCTACGAGCGGTTTGTGATCGAAGATGGTGTCATCCGCCGAAACGGTGATCGTTCGGATCACAACGACCGGCATTACATCCAAACGACAGCCACAGATTTCAATGAACTCGATTTTCGGTACGAGGTGACTTTTACGACCACCTTTCTGAACCAAGTCGGCATCAACTATGTCGGCCTGGGTGCAGGGACCAGAGCAGCAGCATATAACGCACCGGCGGACTCTCTCTTTCTTCGCATCCACACACCGAACATTGACGGAGGCCTGGCTGCTATCTCGAATCGGCCGGCGACGAATCTCATCGTCGTGGGGAATCTCCGCACAGCCGGAGTTCACCGTGTGCGGATTGACAAGATCGGTAACACGATCAGCTTCTCGATCGATGCTGAATTCGACGGGGAGTTTGTTGCCGACATGTCGCACACCATTTACGATTTAGCTTCAGTCGCCCCGTTCCTCAACAGCTCCAATAGCCGTCTCTTCTTTGGAACCGCACTGCCGGATGACAGCTTCGATGACATGAGGATCATCGCACACTGACCCGAGCGCGGAGCGGTTGGTGCTGATGGTGTGAGTGAGGAATCACCTCCTGGGAGCTACAATGGCGGAAGCGGCCGCCAGAGTGTTCGAACCAGAAGGTTTCCCGCGACAGCCATTTCCTTGATGGTCTCTTTAGACATACGACGGGCCAAGCGTGTTATCGCTGCGCACTGCTTGCTCGGCGTGGCGCCGGCATTTATGCCTCTTGTCGTAGCCGATATCCGCTACTTGCCGATTCTCTGGAGTCTAACTTCCGTCACCGTGTCCCAGCTGATGCTAGTATCCGTCTATCTTGGAATGACTGCTGGCAAAGCGAGCAACAAGCTCCTCGCCGCGGCAACTGCCGCCACTTATCTTGCAATTTGGCCAGCGATAGGCGAATATTTCACACTCACAGAACGTTCGGCTGTATCATTTGGCGTCTCCTATCTACGATTTCTTGGAGCTGACGCAGCAGCGCTGGTGATTCTGGCTCTTCTACTGGCAGGTGCCGGCAGAATCTTGGGCTACATTCAATTGTCGCCCCCTGCTGTAGTTTCGCCACAACCGCGACTCCAGTTTTCTCTATTGGCGTTACTTGTCACGATGTCGGCCGTGGCACTGCTAATCGGGTTAGTTCGGGCGTCACGGTTGGTTGGCCCTACGTCTTTTGCTGGGTTCCACTACTTGCTCACGGCTGTCGTATTCGCAATCAATACTCTCGCAGCCGTCTGGGCTACTCTTGGGTACGGGGCGGTCACTTGGCGACTCATCACAGTGTTGTTGGTCTCAGCCACTCTTGGGATTTCCATCGGAGTCGCCGGATCACTCGATACAATAAGATGGTGGTTGTTGGCGTCGTCGTCGCTGCTGACATTGCTTCCAACGGCAATACTCGCGTTCACGTTGTTGTGTTTCCGGGGCCTTGGGTTTCGTTTGGTTCGAATGACGCAGCTGATGAAGGGCGAGTGCTAGTTCAGGCGGAGCGACAGGCCGACGGGCAGTCTATAAAGTTTCGAGCAGCGTGGCTGCGCATGAATGACTAACGTGACTGAGACGACTGTGTAGTTCTGTTAGGCTAACAGCAGTCTGCGACGAACGGAGCCCGTGCAGATGGCCCATGATGACAAGACATCTGTATTGTCAATGCGGCGCCTGAAGTACAGTCTCGCCTCGTTTCTCCTGGCGATCGCGATTGTCGCACTCTTCTTGGGACTCTTCGTCCAGCGTGTCCAGCGACACACGGAAGCCGTTGCTGCAGTACGACTGTGGAAAGATACTTCGATCATGTTCGATCACCAACTTGATTTATCAAAACGTTCTGTGAACATGGCAGCCCCACCTCCGACAAACACCTTGGTTGCTCGTCTGTTTGGTGCTGACGCTGCGATCACACCGGAGCAGATTCTAGTCAACGATCCGGAGATCACAGACGCCGACCTCAAGCATTTGCGGGTATTACCCCGTCTCCGTGTCCTGAGCCTCAATTGCCCGAAGGTCACCGACGATGGTATGAACCACATCCAACAATGTAGAGCACTTGAAGAGTTGACGATCGGCAACAATGCCAACATTACCGACGAAGGACTCAAACAGCTGGCTGCGCTCAAGCAGTTACCCGACCTTCGTCTGCAGTGGATGTCGGGGTTGACGGATAAGGGGCGCCAGGAACTTCAAGAGGCGCTTCCCGGCTGCACGATTCGGTATTCCCTCGTGGGCGAGGGAGCTAACAGTCGCGTCGTGCCGAAGCCTTGACGTCTGTTTTCAGGCGTCTCGCGACAAGAACGAGATCCAGGTTGGGAACGGCAAGAAAGCAAAGGAGTGGACTGCGCATCGTAGCGGTGACCACCGACGAAGTTTAAGCACGAGTCGCCAAACTTGAGCCGCGAGAAACTCGTTGCGCTCACGGGATCCCGTCCGAAAACGTTGATGAGTATCGACGAGGTGGTTAGCTTCGGCGTGACCGAGATTGATGAGACGAAGGCCCTGAATCGATGAACTCATTCCAGAGAATCGGGATCCTATCGGCGGTTGGGATTGTGGCCGCGTTCGTTCTAGTCCGGGCTTGGGCCTGGACAGCTCAATTCTCTTTGTCGAGCGACGACTGGCTGATGGCGGTGCCCACGTTTGTCGTTTTCACAGGACTCCTTGCTTCGGCGGTACTTGCCGTGCGAGTACTGAGGCGCCCAGAGTAGAATTATGTCGTCAATCCACCGTGTCTGAGACTCGAATTGCCTCCACCGCAAAACAGGTCGTGCAGCTTTTACGCTTCATGCAGTCCACCAAACTCTGGCGAGTTCGGCTCGCTCAAAATCAGCCGCTGGGCGTTAGCCCACGGTTCCCCAGCGAAACCGACACGTAGCATCCGGAGAGGGCTCCCCCTCTCCGGCCCTATGGGCCGGCTCTCCCCGAGGGGAGAAAGACGAAATCACGCACTAGGTTAAGAGCTGCACGACCTCAAATGGGGGAGAAGATCAAACACGTTTTACGGAGCGCGCATTCTTCTTCATTTACCGGTGGCGTGGGCCAGCTGACCACGGGACCGCGCGGAAGGGGCACAATAAAGTGGAGGTTTTGCGAAACCGCATCCGGCTGGAAGGATAGTCTCGCGACGAGTCTGAATCCAAACGCGTGGTGTCTATTCAGGATTCCGCGGCAAGTGGATAGCAACATCCGGTTCCATGCGTTCGTCGGCAACGCCACCGTCGTCTATTCCGTTCCTTCCGACACTGTAAATGACAATTGCGTCATCGTTGACGCGATACTGTAGCGCGTCTCCGTTGAAGGAATCATTTGGCTCCGACGTCAAATATTCCGGGACGAGCTGTCCGATCTGGTCGGGTGCTTTGCCGTGAACACGACGGTACCGTTCGACCGCGATCGCCACATCTACGATATCTCGATGGGTTTCGATACGAGTGGCAGCATCGAAGGTGGAGTCCAAGGCCAGCAGTAGAAACTCGCTTCTAGTGAACCGCAACTTGTTAGGGAAGTGACTTACACGGTCGAGCAGTTCATCACCTATGGCTGCAGCTTCGGCACGCGCACGCCACCACGGCTGGTCTACCACATGGATCAATGATTCGATCGTCTCCAAGTACAACGCAAAGTCCTCATTGTTGATAGGCAGACGATCGAGTCCCTCTCCGACGCCAGCGGCGCTGGGGTTCTGGAAAACGAGAATCCCCATGACTCTCTCACCGACTAGTCCACGCCGAAGGCCATCGTGGTAATCACCCTCGCGTATCGTCTCTTGCAGTGCTTTCAGTTCCTTGTCGCTGAACTGCACGTAGGGTAGCAGGTCAATAACTTGATTTAGCGCCATTCCACTACAAGCGATGCGCACCAATTGCGACACAATTACCGGCTCGCGTTCCAGGGCTCTCGACAACCTGAAACATGCTTGGATCGAGTCCGCCGCGCCAGAGGTGTCCCCATCGTGGGCGCGTACGTGCGCTTCAAGCGTCAGCATTCTTGCTCCATCACGCAGGTTCTGTGCGTGCGGCAGTAGCATTTCAAGCCCGTTCTCAAATGCAGTGTCGAAACGCCCAGTCGGGCCCTGGTTTGCAGCTTGGTGCAGTAGTCGTAGCGAATCAGAGTATTCCTGTAGCAGCGACCGGACGCTGTCAAGCTCTTCCCAGGCCTCGCCGGGGGGAGGAATTGGCTGATCACTATCAACTAGAGGGAGCCCGTCCGCGGCCGTGCGGAACTCTGTGGCCACCAGTGGCGCGACTGCCAGTAACCACAAGTTGGTCACGTTTGTCTCTGACTCCGGGACAACGTAGTAGCCATCAAGGTCTTCCGGTGAAATGGGAATACCATCGGCACTCAATTCTGCGAGTTGTTCGGCAACTTTCGTCCCTGCTCTGCGCTGCACCACAGAATAGATGGTCGCAGTAGCGATAACGAGCAGCAACACGCAGCTGCCAGTGATTGCCAGACAGCCGCAGCCGACCTTTCTCAGACTACTTGTCATGGGTGTGCCTCGAAGTTTTCCCTTTTGAACATGATACCGACGTTATCGGTACGGGTGGTGGTTATACTCGTGGGGAGATCTTGGCGTCGAGGGATTGCCCGAGGGGGATGTTCTCGGTTGGGAGTACAGGGCCAAGACGGCGTAACCGTAAATGGATCGGAATCCCATCAATCGACCATTTGACACGCGCTATATGTCACCGTGTTGAAGCAGGTGCAATGATCGAGCGAACACGCTGCTGCTGGTCAGAAAACCAATTTTCTTTCACCCTGCGATCGTTGTTCCTGGCCATCTTGTTGATCGCCGTGCATCTTGCTGTTCTTAGCTTACTCGCCAACATGAATGTAACCTACCAGGTGTCGTTTTCCTGCTTCCGGATCCCCGCCGACGATACTGAGTTAACGAAATGGTACGGAAGCCATTACGGAGAGAAGGATCTCGTTGTCTCTCGCCAGGGAAGGAAGCTCCACGTACACTTCAGCAAGCGAGGCGTTTTCGACTTTCCTGCCCTCCCGCCTTTGGGTGACCTAGGCTACGGAACGTCGGCCGGGAGCGTTGCATGTCCTTCGTTGCCGGGTCCATACCCGCCGCCAGTCTTGCTTCGATGGTTTGCTTACATTGTGTGCGGTGTTGAGATGCTGGTGGCTGCATCGTGGCTCTCGGGGGGAGTTTGGAAGCGACGATCGATGCCGTGAGGCGGACATGGAGCATCTGGGAAGCAACAATTGGAGTCCGGAGACATTCAAAGTAGGTGACGTCGTAGTGGATGACAGGCGCCCTGCCAGGGGATCTGGACTTGTCGTCGAGGATCGGACCACACTTCGATCACCAAGCGTGGGGCAGAAGCTCACCATTGATTTTGAGAATCGCGGGCGAGTTCTCGTCTATACGGCGAAGCAAAGCTTGCGGTCTGTAATGACAACTCACGAACGTATCAATGCGCCCCGAAGAACGACCTAGTCGACGACCAGCAGCAAAGCGATTCCCGCATGGAGAACATCGAAGCGATCGCCGACCAGATATCCTGTTGGTGAGAGGAAAGCCATGACAACTGAACTACCTGGCAACTACACCGAGGCGGAACTGCTGTATCACTATCTTGGGGAGCGGATGAGTGGTTCGGGCCGCGACACACCACTCCAGGAGTTGCTCTCTGGATTTTGGCAGTATTGCAAGGAACTGCACGAAGTGCGCAACAAGCTGAGCCAGGCCGAGGCTTCTAGTGCGCGTGGAGAATCCGACGAGTTAGATGTGGAGGCATTGATCGCCGAAGTCACTCATGAGCTTGCCGCCGAAGGGATCACCGACTAGTTCCCGATGGCACGAGCGATCTGGACTTGAGAAGCGAGGGAAGACCTTCGGGCGATTGTCCTGTACATCGGCCGGAAAGATCGACGTTGTGTCGCAACTAGCGACCGTGCTGACTCCGGGGGGGACGCCTAACTCGCCCGCAAGGAGTCTCCGATACATGGCTGACGTCAAGCCTCGGTGGCGCCCCCCTGCCCTTCTGCTCGGTCGCGTGGCCATTCGAGAGGGGACATGGAGCGAACGATGGCATTTGGCGTCCAGGTACCACTACAGCGAAGGAAACAGCTCGCATTTCTGTTTCGTGAGCAGAAGCGTCTTCGTACCCTCATAGAGTCAATCCTCGAGGGTAGGCTCGGCGTGGCGTATTCGGATGAGCTCGAGAGCCCAGCCGTCGCTCAACTGAGCCTCAACGGATTCACGTTCCTCGGAGGCGATCCGTCTACGCATGCTGCTGAAACGTGTGTCGAGCACTTGGAACCGTTCCTCATTCCTCCCTCTTCGGATGACTGGCTCTCGCTCTTGAAAAGCGTGCATGGGGATGACATCGTTCATCGCACGAGATATGGCTTCTCATCGACGTCGTTGCGGCTTTCTCGACTACGAGAGCTGTCGACCGCACCAGACTCCATCAGCATTCAGCCCATCGACGAAGAAATAGCTACCCAAATGTGGGAAGGGTATGGGAAGTTCGCGTTGCATTCGTTCATCAGTCCGAGACAATTCCAACGGTTGGGAATTGGTTTCGTTGCGATGCATGAAGGGAGCCTCGTTGCATTCGCCGTGTCTGGAGCGATCTGTGCGAGAGGAATTGAGATCGACGTGGGGACTCTCCCACGGTTTCGTCGGAAAGGCGTGGCTACCGCGACTGCCGCGACTCTGATTTCCCATTGTTTGGAGAACGGCATTACTCCTCATTGGGACGCGGTTTCCGAGGTGTCTTCGCGGCTCGCTGTAAAACTAGGGTTCGAGCCTACAGGGTCGTATGAGGTGTACATGCCCTACGTTGCGGACAGAGCATGAAGTGCCGCGTTCAGATCGTCACTTCGACTGAAAGGGCTCGCTAGCCACGATCAATTCGATGAGGGTGGAGAGCCGGTCTCCACGAGCGCGGAGAGCGGGCACCAGAGCGTCCGCAGTTTCTACGTCGCCAAGGGAGAGCGTCCGCCCCAGGGCATAAGCCATCACCTTGCGGACCATGGCCCGCCGAAAGTCATCGGGCCGCGAGCGAATCAACTCCTCCTGCAGCTCTTTCAGGCCGCTGACTGTCGTGCCACCGGGCAACTCCGTCTCCGATTCGACCGGCAGCTGCGTTCGCTTCCCGCGAAGGGTCGCCCCCCGGCCATCCCGCTGCCAGTTGCCCACAGCGTCATATTCTTCGAACGCGATGCCCCAGGGATCGATTTTGCGATGGCAGCTCATGCAGGACGGACGGTCGCGATGGACGGCGAGCGCCTGCGGAATCGTCAGGTCCTTCAGCTCCGGTTCCTCACGGTTGAGTTCCGGCACGTTCGGCGGTGGAGGCGGAGGGGGATCGTCAAGCAGGTTCCTGAGTAGCCAGACGCCGCGCTTGATCGGGTGGCCGTCTCTGCCGTCCGAGAGGCCGGTCAGGATACCGGCATGAGTCAGGACACCACCGCGATGCAGGCCCTCGTCGAGCTTCACTGGACGGAACGTCGGGCCCGTGACGCCCGGGATGCCGTAATGCGCCGCCAGAACGTCGTTGACGCAAGTGAAGTCGGAATCAAGAAACTGGAAAATGCTCATGCCGCCGCGCAGCACCTTGCCAAAGAAGTGGATCGTCTCCAATCGCATGGCGGCCGCCAGCTGATCGTTGAAGCCGGGGTAGCTCTCGGTGTGTACCACCACGCGCCCGAGGCGATCGAGTTCCAGCCATTGCTCGGAGAACTGCTCGATGAACGACCAGCTCCGGGTGTCCTGAATCATCCGGCGGACCTGGGCAGACAGCTCGGCCGGCTCGTGCAACTTTCCCTCGTCGGCCAGCTGCGTGAGCTCCTTGTCGGGCATCGTGCTCCACAAGAAGTACGAGAGCCGAGAGGCTAGTTCGTGATCGGTCAGCTTTTCGTTTACATCGTGCGCGCGGCTCGCCGGAAGACTGAGAAAGCGCGGCGAACTCAAGACGACGGCGAGCGTCTCCTGCAGGCTGGCTTCTAGGGAATTGGCGCTTTCGCGTGAATGCGTCCAGTAATCCACGAGTCGATCCAACTCGGCCGGGGCCAACGGACCACGATAGGCACGCGTGGCGAATCGGCGCAGAACTTCGCAGGAATACTCTTTCTCGTCTAGCCCATGGTTACCGAAAAGGATGTCGGTATGGGTTTTCGGCGGCCAGGTGTCCGAAAACGGACTCTCGAACTCAATCCACTCGATTTTCAGCAGCGGGGGCTGGGATTCGCCGTCGATCATTCGGGCCGAGTTCCACACCGCCACCACGGTCGAGTTCCTATTGTTCAGCGGTCCGGAGTTTGGAACCGAGACGTTCTCCATCCGACACCGCACCTCGTAGTCGCGGTAATCAGTGTGATCGATGATGATCGGTTCGCCGATCGTTTTCAGCTCGAGGCCATGAAAGTTCGTCGATCCGACCGCTACCGTCAGAACAGGGACGCGGGAGGGGTCGGCATCAGCTTCCGGCTCGACCCGAGCGGCCCGGATCTTGACAACGGTTTCGCCCCTGCGGAACGCCTGATGCATGCGCAGTGCGACGCAACTCTTGGGCTCCCTCACGGCCGCCTCTCGGAAACGCACGATCTTTGATGGCGGCAGGATGTTGGGCGGGTAGGGGCTGGCGGTCGGCTCGGGTCCTTTTCCACCGGGGCGGCGACGAGGTATGGTGGCTATGTTCGTGATGTCGAACGGCTGGCCTTCGTAATCAAATGACTCTCCGGGACGATCTGGCGGCTTAGGCAGCGTCTCGACGTGGAATTCGTGTACGGTGATCCGGTAGCGATGGACCACCGGCGGGGGCCCCGTCACGATCGCCTCAGCCAACGCTTCATCAGCGATCTGGAGAAACGTCTCGTATTGCAGCGGCGACATCCGCAACACGTCGCCATCATTTCGGAAGCCGTCCTTCGACTTGCCGTCTTCGGGAAGCCTCGCCCCGAATTCGATCGGCAGGCCAAGCAGGTCCTGCATCGTCCTCTCGTACTCGCGGCGCGTCAGGCGGCGGAAGGTCGGGGACCGGGGTTTCGCCAGTTCGGCTTGACGGCGCTGCTGCGCGATCCACGCCATCATTAAGGCGCGGTCTTCCTTCGTGAGAGCCGGCGCCTCTCCCTCGGGAGGCATATCGCCCAGCTCGAGGCGGTCCATCACGCCAAGCCAACGGTCGACATCGTTGCCGTTGACGAAATCGGGATCGAGCTTGTCGATCCGCAGTTTCCCCTGCGGCTCCTCGATGCCGTGGCAGGAATGACAGTGTTTTCGAAACAGCGCCTCAACACGGGCGTGGGGGACCGATTCGTCCGCGCGAATGGCCACCGGCCCGAAACCAGCCAGCAGGGCAACGAACGTGAGAATCCACGCTTGTGTGGAAGGATGCATTCGGGGGAAGTTCCGATTCTGCGTGGCCGGCCTGGGGGGGCAAACAGTTTACCTTAGTTTGACTCAGAGCCGGGCTCTTGTCTTCAGTTCGAGACGCGGCCCGTTAGCGCGACTCGTCCGACTTGCGCTCCTGCTTTCTTCTAGTCATCTCGAAGGAATGTGCTTCGGCTGCTTTCCCGTCAACGAACATCGTCCAAGTCGGCCTGATGAGGTCGTTGTCGACCAACGTGAGCTTGCCGTGGTGCATGTGCGCGTCGTTTTTCGATGTGAGGTTGGTCGCTTCTACGAAATTGAAGACGAGCGTGTCTTTCTGCTCTCCCATCGTTACCTTCATACGAGGCTGGTTACCGAGCATGCAATAGTGGTTCAACATGACATCGTCTCCGTCCAGGTGGTAGACCGTGATCATCTCCATTGGCGATCCCGGAAACTCGCGTTGAACGACTGCCGATCCGCCGGCGATGACGCGGACGCTAAGTGCCACCTGTCCCTTCTGCTCGCCCTTCGTGTGAATCCAGTCGCCCGACAGCGACTTGATCTTCTCTAAGATCACCTTCGCTTCTTGGGCTCTTTTGCTGTCGTTCGCATTCGCCGCAGCATCTTCTTCGGCGGCTCCAATAGTGTTCACCAACGCCAACATGGACAACCAAAGACCGGTGATGAGGATCCGATGGAACATGGACGTTCTCCCTGTTTTCGAAGGTTGCGGTGAGCGACATCTGGTGGATCGCGAGAAGTCAATATCAATCAAATTGTCAGCGATTGCAATCGTTGGCCCAGCAGGAGCTGTGGGCTTGTGCTTTGCTGGTTATCATGACCAGCCGCCACATCAATCTTATGCATCTGCAGGTGACGAGACATTCAGCCGCTGGGCCTCGACAAACGCATGCCAGAGGTCAGCTCTTGCCGTTCCCGACGACGGGCGGGACCTACCACAGTGCGCTGCAAAGCCCGGGAACTCGCGTCGTCGTTTCACCGTAGCAGGTTAGCATGCCGCCTGACTGGGTCTCAATAGAGCAGTCGATGCGAAGCACGACCGGTCGAAGCTGGCGTCCCAAAACCGGTGGTTTGATGCGACAAATCTGGTAGCGATCGTCATCCTCCCAACGTCACTACTGGACTGAGCCTTTCTTGTCCAGACCGTCAGGAGAGGAATGCAACCTCCCTGCAGTTCCGTTGGCGGCACCTGTAAGCAGACGTTCTAGGAATGCTGAAGCGGTGTCTGTGAAGTCGGCTGTGGCACCGGTGCTTGCAGCAGTCCTGTTTAATTGCAACAGCAGTTCGTCGTTTGTTTGCTGAAGCGTCCTTAACTGGTCGATCAGGACTTCCTGCCCCAGCCGCAGGTCACGGACTTGACGCCACCAACCGAGCAAGATAGCGCAGAACAACACGACAGTGAGCAACCTCGTAAGCGTGAATTGGGACCGTCGCTGAGAATTGGAGACCGTCGATTTCATGCATTCATCGTAGCAGAGTCAAGTCCCGGCTCCTACGATCTCCATGCAAGCGACGGTGTGTGGGTGAAATTAGACAAAGGTACCAAATCCGTCATAGGATTCGGGCTGAACGGGACCGTATTCGAGCCCTTCAGACCTAGGGGCTGGATGCATCTCCTGCCTTCTGTCGGCGATGAAGCCCATTCTACCAACGGAGCCAGGCGTAGGCAGGAGTTCGCAGCATACGAGGCTGAGTAGCGGGCATCCAAGACACAAGACAGCGTGAACGCGTCGAATTCATCGTCCGCAGCTTCGGCCCGGCCACAAATCGCGGCTCGCGACAGCATCGCCAGTACTGGGCCTATCGGGCAGTCGTCTATCAGAAGGCAGGCAAACCAAAGGCACTCTGGCCAACCAGCCCCGGAGAAGACATGCCGAGTACGCGGACTTTCTAACCGAACAGTACCGCGAAAGTGGCTACGCAACGGGCGGCCACGTAGAGGAGTTTGTTCCAGGCATTGGCTGGGTTGTCTGTGACTAAACTGAACGCGATACTGAACCCTTTCAGCCTCCCCCTGGTTATATCGGTGCACGCTGTAACTGGGTCTATTACAGTTCACAAAAGCTCCGATGAAAGACATCGCCCCCGCCCTTGAGCAATGCAAAGACATTCTCAAACTGTTGTTGGGCGACCCAAAATCACGGATTCCCAAGTTCTTAATGACCATCGGCGTCAGTGGAATAGTCTCGCCGTGGTGGCTACCCATTGTCTATTCCTTCGCAAACTCCCCGCTCATTGACGACGATTATTTACGCAACTCAGAACTAACGGCGTTCATCAGTGGATGGGTTCTGCTGCTGCTCGGTATCCGCCTGTTACCGAGCGTGTCGGATACCGAAAAAGAAGCACCAGCTAAGCCACGCGACAAGTGGTTTGTTACTATCATCGCGATGTTCGCCGGCATCGCCGTCGCCGTCTTGATAACTGCCTGTGCCGGCTTTCTAGCACCAGCTAAAGAAGACCCGGATTTAGCAGAGGCCGCGACCGAACAGGTTACAGACACCACCGCCCGTCATGAAACACTTCGCCAAATTGTTCCTAACCCAATTAACTTCGTTGACTTCCTACAACAGCTGCAATCAGTCGACGACGATGCCAAGTATATTGCATCAATGGACAACCACACGGTTTCATGGACCGGAACACTCGAATTCCAAGACCAGCACCCTGGAACACGCAGCTATCACATTCGCCCGTTAGATGACCAGTTCAGCAACTACAGGGCGGTGTTTTACACGCAAGACGACCACGACTTTGTGATGCTCGAGCCGGATGCGATTGGAAAAGTGATTCGCGTCGACGGAAGGCTGCACGACATCCTTGCAAGTGGTGACCTCTTCACCATACGCCTTCAGAGTTCGCAATTTCGAGGCTTTGTGGACGCTCCCGAGTAGCTAACCCGCTCCCTGCAACGCCTGGATGGCAGACCGGTTTTGCTGGACTTCCCGGCGAAGCGTCCCCTGGTCAACTTCCAAGAGCCGTACCCGCTGCTCGATATCAGTGCTTGGGCTCACGGCCCGGCTTGTAACTGGTCCAGGAAGGATACGCGAATCCGTCTCAACGACGCGTTGCTGTGGGGTATAGACCATCGGCCCGTATCCAACGCAATCTGTCATTTGCGGCACACCATAAGCCTGCTGGAAGGGCTGAAGGGGCTGCCCATAGTGACAACCCGCCGTGAGAATCACAGTCGTGAGGAGTATCCAGCGAAACATCACACAGAGCCCCTTGGAAAGCCAGTGAAATCCCTTCCTTGGGTCGGTGCATTCCACCACATGTTTACTCGTCACGACAGACAAGTTATCTCCCCTGTAATGCCGGTCCATCGTTCTGTAACGGTTGTGCGGAGCTTTCGGGACGGCTCGACGATAGACAAACAAATTCTCAAACACCGCGAGCAACTTGCAGAAGCCAGTCGAGAGTTCACGCCGGACGAAGCAAGGGACTGGTTTCGCGATGCCATGGATTTTCTGCGAGCAAGCGGCATCGATGTTTCACCGGGCGAAGTGCCAAACGAAGTCGATGCTCTTAGGAAGTACATCACGCCGCCTCCCGGCATCGACCTCCATTGAGCTGGACCCTAATTGGTTAGCGGCAACCATTCGCACGCAGATGGGCCATTTCAGGGTGCCAGGCGAAGAGCACTCTACGATGCGTCGGCGTTTCACTCAATCGAAACAACTGCTTCCAGCTTGCTGCAGAGAGATGACGCGGAGTCTTGTGGCGCATAAGAAGGCGGCTAGACGGTCACGCCGCTCGAATCGCTAAGCCGCCCGCCCTGTCGAAGCATCTTGTCGAAAAGGGCGCAAATACCAAGCCAAGATGTCATTCCAAGTACGCCGAACATCTTGTCCCAGTAGCAGGGAGCAAGGGACGAGGTACAGCGTAACGAGAGTGGCGAATAAGACGCCAAAGGCCAAGGACACGGCCATCGGGATCAAAAACTGCGCCTGCAACGAACGGTCCATGAGCAATGGAAGCAAACCTACGAATGTAGTCACTGATGTGAGCATGATGGGTCGGAACCGTCGGGCGCCGGCGGCGAGTGCAGCATCGCGCAAAGATGACCCTTCCGCGAGGCGACGGTTGACGTAGTCCACCATCACCAGCGTATCGTTGACGGAGATACCCGCTAAGGCCAGCATACCGAAGACGGACAGATAGGACGGCGCCAAGCCCATGATGATGTGACCTAGAAGTGCCCCAATAACGGCGAACGGCACTGCCAACATAACGTAGATCGGTTGCGTGACCGACTTTAGCGGGATTGCCAACAGTCCGTAGAGGGTCATCAACATGATGAGAGCTCCCAGGATCGTTTGTTTCCTGGTTTCTTCCGCTTCCGCAACGTAGCCAGTGAATTGGTACGACAGGTCCGCATCGTGGCAGAGCGCGTCGAGTTGCGGAGTGATCTGTTTGGCGATCCCCAAGACATCCACTTCTTCATCCACAGGCTGTGCGCCGATATCTAGTATCTCTGCCCCATCTTTCCGCTCGACTCGTGATGGCGCCTTGGTAAAGTGGATCGTCGCCACGGTCGACAAAGGCACGTTGGCCCCGCTGGGCGTCTTGACCTTGAGATGCTCGAGCGTATGGAGGGACTCGCGATCCAACTTCGGTAAACGCACCATGACGCGGACAAGGTCTATACCCCGCTGTACACGCTGGGCTTCTTCCCCGTAGAAGGCCTGACGGACTTGCTGAGCGAGCATGGCTTGCGTCAGTCCCAGATCGACACCCATCGGCTTCAAAGTCAGTTCCAGTTCATCCTGCCCACGGTTGATCTTTGCCCAGACAGAACTGAAATCCTCGTCGAAGCCTTCAAGAATTTGTTTGATTTGTTCTGCTACCGCGATCTTCGTCGGAGAAGCGGGCCCTCGCAGTTCGATTGTCAGACTCTCTTCGTCGTCATCACCTCGCCTCATGTTGGAGTCGGCATAGACCCGGAAACGCTCGGCTTCAGGTATCGGGCCGATCAACTCCGTCCAGCGAGCGGCGATTTCGCTGTTGCGAGGTCCCGGCTCACTTCGTTTGTCGGGAGCCATGATCTCGACAGAAATGTAGCCCTTTGACTTCTCAAAATCTCGAGTCGTATATTCGGCTCCAATTGTGCGAGAGACATTTTGGATCAGCGACTCACCGCTTCCCGGATCAATGAACTCCTCGCGTACTTGTTCCAACGCACTGGTGATACGTTCCATGTACCGCGTCGTGGATTCCAGCGACGCATTGGTGGGCAACGTCAACATCATGCTAATGCGGTTGCGGTCCACTTTGGGAAACGCCACAAACTCCATCCAGCCCCCGACGCAATAGCCGGCCATCAATACCCCCATCGTGACGAAGAGGCAGAGCACTGAGAAGCGATGGCTAACTGCCAGTTTCAACGTTGGGCAATAGACCTTGTCCACGTACCACTCGAGACCCGCTGCGACCCGTGCCTGGAAACGTGAAAAACGGTTCGCAGGTGGATTGTTCACCCGCACATGTTTCAGGTGACATGGCAGGATGAGTTTGGATTCGATCAATGAGAACAGCAGTACTGGAGCAACCACCGGAGGAATCTGCTTGGCGAACTCCCCCCACCTGCCGTCAAAAAACAGCAAGGGTATAAAGGCGACCATCGTAGTAAGCGCTCCGAAAGTGACTGGCGTTGCCACTTCGTGCGTCCCCTGCACAGCGGCTTCCAGTGGCTCCATCCCAGTCTTTAATTTGGCATAGACGTTCTCACCCGTGACAATTGCGTCGTCGACAACAATGCCGACCACGATAATAAAGCCAAACAGGCTCATCACGTTCGCGGTCATGCCAAACCACGGCATCAAGAGAATGCCACCGCAGAAAGCAACTGGTATGCCAACCACGATCCAGAATGCGAGCGTGGGGCGCAGGAACAGGCCTAGGAGAACAAGTACCAGAACACTGCCCTGTAGCAGTGAGTTCACAAGCGTGCTGAGTCGACCGCGAATGGAAACGGAATCGTCGTCGTAGACAAACAGGTCGATTCCCTGAGGAAATTGGGAGCGGGACTTCGTGACATAGTCGTGAACCTTGTCCGAGATCTGGATGGCGCTTTCCTGCCCGGTTCGCATGACTTCGACAAACACTGCAGGCTTGCCATTGAACTCAACTCGTTTCTCGCCCTCTTCAAACCCGTCGCGAATCTTGGCCACTTCGCCGAGCGGTACTTCAGCACCGTCAGCGGATACGACAGGTACTCGCGCGAAGTCTTCAGCCGAGTAGGCTTGGCCGCGTGTGCGCAATGAGAAGCTGCCACTCTGACTGTCGATTGCTCCCGCCGGCAAATCGATCGAGAATTGTCGTATGGCATTGGCCAAATCCTGAAGGCTGAGACCATAGGAAAGGAGTCGCGTTGCGGATGCTTCTATCGAGATTTCGTAAGGACTGTCCCCCGCCATGGAGACCTGGCTGATCCCATCGATTTCGAGCAAGTCGTCTTGAACTCGCCTCGCTACCTTCATCAGCCCATGCTGGTCAAGATCTCCCGTTACCGCGACGGTGAGCACTTCGTACCACATCGTCGAATCGGGAATTCGGACCTCAGGTAGCTCCGTCTCGTCCGGGAACGTGGAGATCGAATCTACGCGAGCTTGAACGTCGTCCTTGAACGCGTTCAAGTCGACGCCCGCTTTGGCTTCTAACCGCATTCTCGCTCGGCCACGATAGCCATCGGCATCAATTTCGCTAAGTCCTTGGAGGCCTTCCATTGCTTGTTCAATTGGAATCAAGATGGCACGTTCCACGTCCTTCGCCGTAGCCCCGTGGTACGTCATCTCAATATCGACGGTGCGATAATTTCGCTTGGGTGTCACCTCTAACGGAATTCGATAATAGGCCGTGTACACCCCGGCGACGACAATCGCCAGCATCAAGAAATTCGCAGCAATACCGTTTTGGGCGAACCAGCGAATCATTTCTGAGACATCTCCGTCGTCTCCGCGGTCGCTAGCACATCGCTCTGTTCTGCGTTGGGAATGATCTCGACAGGACTCCCTTCGGGGGCATAGACGAGGCTTGTCGTCGCAAGCAGATCTCCATGTTCAATTCTGGGGTCGCGAATGATCAAGTGCTTTTCGTCCGACCAAAGTGGCTCAATCGTCCTTTGGCTCAAGGTTAGCCGTTCTTTGTCAACCACGTACACTTCGTTGAGTTGACTTACCGCATTTCGTGGAACCTTGATCACATCTTCGAGCACTATGCCCTTGATAGCCGCCGTGACCGGTTGCCCCATACGCAGGACCGGGTGCTGGGAATGCAGTCCAAACGGATCGTCGACGACGGCGATAGCAAAAAGCTCTAACGAACCCTGGTTGAGCATGCCTTCGGTGCGGACGATTTTCGCAGCCCAAGTGTTTCCCGACGTCTCGTCGATCGCGTCTCGCAATTCGACGTCGACAGGCGGGTCACTACTCAGTTCGGGAAGTTTTAGGAACTGAAGGTCGCGTCGAGCCAGTGGCAGGCGGACTTCCGCGTAGTCCACAGAGATGACTTCGCCGAGGACCGTTGTCGGGCCGACCTGCTGCCCGAGTCCGACCAACTTTGTCAGCACACGTCCATCGAATGGTGCCCTTAGTTGTTCACGACCAAGTCTTTGTTTTTCCAGTTTCAACGCGGCTTCCTCGGCAGCCAAACGTGCCCGGGCGGCACTTAGATTCGCTTCCAATTCCTGAAGTACCTTGACCTTGGTGATGTTCTTGAAGACATCGAGTTCAGTTTGTCTCGTCTGCACTTCGAGCTCGGCGTGCCTGACAGTGTCCGCTTTGCTGCCAAGTTCCAGATTGCTGACGTACCCCTTCCTGAACATCCTCTCCGTGTGGCCGTGCATGTCTTTCGCCGTTTTGAGGTTCGTCTGCGAAACGACAAGCGCCATTTCTTTTGCGGCCAGTTCGGCTTGGTAGCTACCTTCCAGGTACTCCTTGATGCTTGTCTTTGCTACCTCGACCTGGCTCGCGGCAAGAATCTTATTGGCCAACGCGTTTTCGTAGCTAATCTCCTGCTGCGTCACATCATCTTCGTCAAGCTCGACGAGAACATCGCCTTTGGAGAAGTAGGAGCCAACCTCAAAGTTGGGGTGAATCTTGACAATTCGCCCCGCGACCTCGGCACCGATGGTCACGTGATTCCGCGGTTGCACGAGTGCGTGGGTCCGCACGGATACGGGATAGTCGACGACCGCGAGTTCCGTCACGGTTGTGCGGATTTTCGGTGTAGCGGCAGGTGTGCCGTCCGATTCCTTCGGTCCAGCGGTCAAAGCAAGAAACCCGAAGCCACCGGTAGCAAGAATTGCGCACGGGATGGCGACGCGACCCAAACAAGCAACAACCCAGTTTGTGGACAACTTGCGAACCTCGAATGCAGTCTGCTGACGGACATCGCTCTGTAATCTCAACACGTGCCACATACACATGTTAAGCAGTCCAAGACCATTCCCTGCTTGGTCAACAAGTACACTCGTATTTCGCGGGTGCACATGTGATCGTCGTATCGGTGGGACGTTGGGGAGGGTGGTCGCGGGGAAGTATGACCGCGTTTCTTGGAGCGCGATCCTTTACAACTATTCTACACCCGGTCGTCCGCTTCGACAGGACGCAAACGTTGAATGTTTGATTTTTTGGCTTGTTCGAGCGACCATTGCTGATGGTTCAATCGACCTGGGCGACACGACTTCCCGACGTAGTTGGAGCCTCGCAGTCGTTTCCCAGCGCTCGGCCGTCTTAGCGGTCTGCGAATCTGCCGGCTATTTCGACGGCGATGTCATAGCTGTGCGAGGCAACGCGCTGAATGCCGATAGGCGCTGCGGTCAGAGCGTCGGACCTGGTGTCGACTACCGCAACTTGACTCGATTCGCGCAAATCAACAGGCTGCCTGCTAAGACAACTGCCGGCGTTGAGCCCACACCTTCTCGAAGGCTCGCGCGTACTGGTCCACCACTTCGGGTGCTGAGGCTGTAAACAGCGGGAGCCGGATCGTTTCGCGATTGGCCTGTTCCGAGCCGGGTAGCTCGGGGATGACAGGCGGATGGTGCCACCACTTAGCCTCAGCATAGATGGCGCACTTATGTTGTAGCCGGTAGACGTATTCAGAGGCGCGGACTCCTTCTGCCCGGAGCGCCTTGACGGCCGCCGCTCGCGACATTCCCGCCTCTTTCTCGTCGATGAAGAGGGCGTTCGTCGCGTAGTAACCACGCTTCACGTCGGCCCGCGCGCGAGGCTCGTACAAGCCCGGCAGCTGGCAGATGCGATCGTTGAGCCGGCGGGTCTGGGAGTGGGCAACGGCGTTGCGCGCGGCGAAGCCCCGCAGCTGCACGCGCGCCAGCGCGGCGGCCAATGGATGCATTCGCAGTTTCGGACCGAGACCCGTGCCGAAGTAGTGCTTGTAGCGGCTCCCGTCGGGAAAAGTGTCCGGCAGACGGTAATGTCCAAACGTCGTCGCGCGTTCGTAGTCCTCGCGTTCTTGATACGTGCCGATGCCACCCTCGAGGGCACAGACCTGCTTGCTGGTTTGAAAGCTGATCACCGACATCCTGCCCACGTTGGTGATCTCCTGGCCCTGAAAACTCGCCCCGGCGGCCTGTGCCGAGTCGGGTACAACGATCAAGCTGTGCTTTTCAGCGAACTCGAGGATCCGGTCCATGTCGCACGGCAACCCAAACCAATGAACGGGAACAACGGCCCGTGTGCGAGGAGTCAAACGGCGCTCGAGGTCTTCGACATCCATATTGAGTGTACGTGGGTCGATATCGACGAACACAGGAACTAGACCGAACAGCCGCATGGGAACAATGGTGGCAAAAAAAGTGTAGCTGGGCACCATGATCTCGCTGCCTGGCGGCAGATCGAGTGCGAAGAACATCGAAGTCAATGCCGCCGTTCCACTGCAATGTGCTTTGACATACGGCGTACCGAAATACTCCCGGCAGTCATTTTCCAACTCGTCAATCGGCCGATAGCTTGGCTGCCGCAGTACTTCCAAGACGGCTTGCTCTTCCTCTTCCGCGAACCTCGGCCAGCGAAAGGCGTCCTGGTGCGCCTCGGGAGGCACGACGATCGTTTTCGAGCCACCAAACAGAGCCAAGGTCTCGCTCGCGATAGGCGCCGCGTCTGTTCTCGACAGGGAAACACCTGCAGCAATCGCTCCAGTCGACTGGAGGAAGCTCCGCCGCGTACTTCGCATTGACTGTGTTTGTGATTTGTCCTGCATGCGCCTCACCCTCCTGTTGTACCTGTCCAGCGTCAGTGGTGTCGTCGATTATACGAAAGTGATGACGCCCTGGCCGAACTCTGGCGAAGCGGCAACCACGGCAGTCTATGACCACGACGGCACTACCTTAGCGAAAGCAGAGCAATGGGGAACGGTTGTGACCGCCGAAGTCGATCTGGATGCGCGAAAGCAGTGGCATTGTCTCGGTGACTTCAAGGCACAGATCCCGCGGCATCGGCCAGTGATGGCCAGAACGGCGGCGGCCCCGTGAGGCACCGGGCATCGCGGTCGAAACTAAGTTGTCGTGCTGGGACAGCGCCAAGTCAGCCCGCTTAACCGAGCGATCACGGTCGTTTCACCCAGCCGGCCTCGTACCGAGCGATGGCTGCAGGTGCAATTCGAGGCGCCTTGGGGTCGGCCAGGCGGAACACGAAGCCGAGCGGTCCGGTTTCGTCGTCGCCGCGCCTTCCGTTGAACCGGGTATAGCCCCACCTTCGGCCGAGCGCTACCAACTCGAATTCGACAAACGTCCGCTCGGCGAGATCGTAGGTGGCATGCCCCAGCAGCCGTGTCACCACGCCGTTGGCAGACTGCCACCAACCTTCTGAAGCAATGCCTCGGGTTACTCCGGTGATCTTCAGCTCGACGCGTGACCCTGCACGGCTGAGTACTTCGGTCGCGATTTCCGAGCCTGCCACGCCGGCTTCGGAGAATCTCACCGTCTGGCCTCTGACGCTGTCGATGAAGTGTAACCTCGCCAGGCGCGATACGATCTCGTCTGAGACCGAGTGAACATCACCCGGTTGTGGATTCCGTCCTAGCCAACCGGCCGCTTCGTGTTGCGAGAACCAGACGTGATCTTGGTTCCACTCGGCCTCGCAAGGCGCATTTGGATCACACGCTACCGGTAAATCCCGGTTGATGACGCTTAACACCAGCCCGTCAGTGGGATAGCTCTCCTCCCAGCGATGTTTTGGTTTGATGCGGCTGGCCTCGGCCAAGCGCCTGTCCTGCTCCGGGAGCTGCTCCCAAGCTGTGAGGCCTTCCTTGAGCATCTCCAGAATGCGATCGGGATCGTTCGAGTTGACCGAAGCGAGGAACTTGCCGCTCGGCGAGCAAACGTACGTCCCTTGACGGCTTGTCGGTCCGCCACCGGAGTGGCCGTGATTAGCCATCTTCTGGAAAAACCGACATTCAGGATCAGTGCCGCCCTGCAAACGAGATACTTCATCGGTCGTCGGAACAAAGTTCTTGGCAAACTCGATAACGCGAATGTCAGACCAGACGGACCGCCGGCCCGTGACTCCATTGTTTCACGTACATCCCAGCGGATGACCGTTCATCGTCCACAGCAGCAATGGTCTTTGTGCGGCGTTGGCAGCGATGATCCCGTCCTTGAAAGTCGACAGCCAAGGAATCTGATTCCATGCCATCTCGCTCGATTCCGGTAGGATATGATCGCGCCAAACCTGGTAGTTCTCGTCCGACAGATCAACATCTGCCTCGACCGGTGGGGCTTCCAAGTGGTGGCTCAACTCCTCGCTCGTTGTGCGCCTTGCTTCCCAGCGAAAAGTACGGACCTCATCACCTCGTCGGTACTCGGTTGTTCCTTTGATGACTCCTTCCTGCAAGATTCCTTCGTACTTCGTCGTGTAGCTCCGCCCGCGACGTGTCGTCGTAACTTCGAACGACAGCTTTCCGTCTTCAAAGTGCGCTCGCTCGAGCGGCGTACGATGTCCTAGGTGATGCAACACGAGTCCAGTTAGTTTGCCGTTCTCTTTGCCGATCGTGAGGATGGTGTTTCGCGCCCGATTACGATACCTGGTGGTTATCTTCCAGGTTCCAGTGGGTGACTCTGCGGCGGCCAGGAAGTTGCACAAGCAAACTGTGACTAGAGCGGCTATCAGGCTGTTTCTCTTCATTTCGTGATCCTTCATTGTGCAGGCCCGCGTTTTTTTCAGTCCGATAATCGATAACTGACGCACCAAGCCGTTGTGCCATTGCAACTCAAGACACTATCACTCCGCCGCGTACCGAACAATACCGTTACTGTTGCTCACGAATGCGATTTGCTTGCCATCGGGAGACCAAGATGGAACGTTGATCGTCCCCTGGCCACCATAGACGTAGCCGATCACTTTGGGCGAGCCACCATCGACGGGCATCTTGCGAAGGTAGACGTGTTGGTAGAACGGGTGGTCAGACGGATCCACACTCTTCTCGAACGAAAGCATGACGAGCGATTTGCCGTCTGGGCTGACGTGCGGAAACCAGTTGTTATGCTCGTCATCGGTGAGCTGTTCGGGCTGCGAGCCATCAGCATTCATTCGCCAGATCTGCATCGTGCCACTACGGACGGAGTTGAAGTAGATTTTTCTGCCATCGGGATCATACTCCGATCCGTCGTCCAATCCCGGAGTCGCGGTGAGCCGCTCTTCTTTGCCTCCGCTTGAGGGGATACGGTAGATGTCGTAGTCATTGTCTCTTTCGGCGGTGTATAAAAGGTACTTTCCGTCCGGAGACCAACCATGTAGGTAGCTCGGCCCACGCTGAGTCACCTTGGTCGGTGTTCCACCTTCAACTGGCACCGTATAGATGTTAGATCTGCCGCGATCTTCCGCAGCATGATGACTAATGCCCAGTGTCTTCCCATCGAAACTCAAAACATGGTCGTTGTTGTTCCGAGTTGCGAATCCGGTTGAAATCGACGAAGCAGTTCGAGAGCCTAAAGCGAGTCGGTAGAGCAAACCGTTTCGGTTGAAGATCAAGAACTTGTTATCGGGCGTCCAATTGGGAGCTTGCAGCGAATCCTCGACTGAGTGGACCACTTGTCGATAACCTGTCGTTACATTCATGACCTCCAGGTGGCTGCCTATGTAGTCACGATACGGACGAAAGTCCCGGGGAGCAGGGATGACGATGCGGACGTTGCGAAAGGTGGCTCGCTCGATCACCTGGGCGTTATGGGAGCAAACGAAAAGGCCGACGTAGACTTCATCGCCTAGGTCGACTCCGTCGAGTTGCGCTGACGAGAAGGTGTTGCCGAACTTCGCAACGGACATCGTGAATCGGCTACCCTGCCGCGATAATTGGAGCACATCGGGTGCGCTTTCATCCGATTCAATCTCTTCCGTATCGGCACCCTTTGTCCGACGAAACTGCATGGAAGTAAGTCCGTCTCCGTGGAGAGCGACGTCAACATAGGGTGAATCCGTGTCGAGCGTCGACCGAATCATCCACCCGGTCTTCCGATGGGGATCAACCCCCTGCCCCAACAGCTCTGCTCGCGCTCGCAGCACAAAATCTCCCGACATTCTCCTCCAAACGAACTGAAACTGATCTTCGGCGAACCACATGTTCGATCCCGAGCCGGCAATCTCGTACAACCGGTCGTTCGGATCGTACTTCGCTGAGCCAACATTCCGAACTTCTCCCACGTCGCCATGGTCGGAGAAGATGCCCACCGCAGTTTGTTGTTCTTGGCTGAAACTGCCAGAACATGACATCCAGACCAGCAGCCAGACGAATGCCTTGGTGGGAGCGGCCATAACGGGAATCCTCGCAGAGTTCGAATAGGTGACGCTTTTCCGGACCGGGCGGTCAATGTGCAGTCTCGCCGTTCCTCGCTCTGTTTGATCATCGCACGGCTGGATCATTTGTCCGAATCCGATTGATCGGGCTCGGGAGACTCACCGTTAATCCTGGCGATGGCGTCCAGAGCCTCCCCGCGAACCTCTTCGCTCGGATCCTCATGCAGCCGCTCCAGGTGCGGGATCGCATCTGCGGCGGCGGGTCCAGCCAAGCCCAGGAACTTGATGGCGAGCAGCCGCACGGTCTCGTGTTCGTGTCCGAGTCGCTGAACGAACTCTGGGATCGAGCGCGTGTCCGGACCATAGCGTTCGTACTGCCGCAGCACTCGCGACAAGTACCGGCCTTGCTGGTCGTTCGTGGCCAGCAAGATCAAGTCGGGGACGAAGATTGTGCCCCGGCGACCGAAGCGCCGAATGCCCCGCAGCGCAGCGCGGCGAACATCAGACTCTTCATCCTGTAGTGCTTTGGCCAAGTGCGGTCTGAGTTGCTCCGGTTCGAGGTCCAAGTTCCCCAGTGTCGCCACTGCTGGTGCGCGGACGGTGACATGCTCGTCGTCCAAAAGCGCCGTGAGCTCGCCGAGGGCGGGTTGGGCGGCAGCTCCGAGCTGGCCCAGTACTTGCGCAGCGTGGGCTCGGAACTCTGGTGCTGGGTCATCCAACAGCGCGCTGAGTGCCGGGACGGCTTCCGCGCCCGCAGGACCGTGGCTTCCGATCATGCTGGCGGCAGCCCAGCGCACTTCCGAGTGGCCACTCGCCAACTTCTCGATGACCAAAGGAAGTGTGCGACGGCCCAGCGGCCCCAAGGAGCGTAGCGCATCAATCGCGCGCCGCTGCACGCTCGGGTCCTCGTCTCCGAGCAGAGAACTGAAGTCGTCGACTAGGTGTCCATCCCGCCTAGCCGCAGCGCACAGGATGCCGATGGCCTGCTGACGAATCTCAGCCGACTCGTCTCGAAGTTTTCGCCGGACAGCGGGAACGGCCGCGGAACCTCGCGGTCCCACATGACCGATGGAAGTTAAAAACGCTGCTTGAGCTTCCCGGTCCGGGTCGTCCAGACCGGCGGCGAGCTTCAGCACCGTCTCGTTTGACAGGGGCCGGATTTGGCCTAGCGCCAAAGCAGCTCCTTGGCGTACACGCGGCTCAGGATCTTCGATAGCCTGGGTCAGCAGATCCACGACGGGTGGACCGAACAACGCCATCGCTTCGGCGATCTGTGCAACGTGACTTTCTTCCTGTCGCAGTGCGCCCAGAAGTAGGGGCGCTGCATCGACACCGCTCTGCTTCAGCAGATAAGCAGCGTGCCAGGCAACGCCATCGTCTCCGCCGATCAACAGATCGCTGAGCTCGGATTCGACCTGCTGCAGCATCGCGGGTTTCTTGAGCAGGACATTCACGACGGCCAGGCGGACGTTTTCGTCTTCATGTCGCAGATTCTCGAGCAGAATCGGCCGCACGACGTCGGGGGGCACTTCGACTGCCGCTAACGACTTAACCGCGGCAGCCCGCAGCCGCGGTTCTGCGTCGCGCGCAGCCTTGAGCACGGCCTGGGCGGCGCGACCGTCTGAGGTCGACAGCAGCTTCAACGCGTGCATGGCGCCAACGCGGAAAGAGACTTCGTTCCGCGTGGCTGCTGCCAACAGGGGCTCCAGCGCCGCCTCGCCGATTTGCCCCAACGCTTCGGAGGCTTCTCGGCGGACGCGAGCTTGTTCGTCGTCGAACAACCGGAGCAGATCAGGAATCGCGGCGGCGGCTCCGGCCCCGATCCGGCCGAGACCCATCGCTGCTTCGGCTCGTACGTTGGCCTGTTGCTCGCCCAGCAACCCGCGCAGTCCCTCTACAGCGGGTTCCCCGATTGCCGCCAACGCCAGGGCGGCACGATAGTCCTGATGCAGCTCTTCGTTTCGTTTGCCGCCGTAGTCGGTCCGCAGCGTGTGGACCAGAGCGGGGACGGCCGCCTTGGCGACGGGACCCATGTCTGCCACGGTGTCGAACACCGCCAAGCGAACCTGGCCATCCTTTTCCTTCATCAACAAGTCGATCAGGACGGGCAAGAGTTGTTGCTGTACAGGTTTGTCAGCCGACCGGGCAGCGATAGCGGCGCGACGTCTGGCGGGCAAGTCCTCGCTCTTCAGATCCGCCGTCCAACTGGACAACGACCGCGCTGGCGATTGGTCTTGAGCCCGCGTTTGTGCTGACAGGATTCCCCAGAAAGTGACTACGAGCAGTGTCCAAGACGCCTCACTCCGAAGCAAACCAGGTTGGGCCGGCCAAGAACTCACGACAATAGTCCGGGCAATGGTTCCGTACTGTCGCCGAAACGTTCCACGGAAACGTTGGCCTGCTGCAGCATGGCCAACAGTAGGTTGGACATCGGCGTCTCTGGCCGGCACTGCAAATGCTGGCCTGTGCGCCATCTGCCGCCGCCTTTACCGAGCACAATCACCGGCAGGTTGACGTGGTCGTGACGGTCTCCGTCACTGATACCGCTGCCGTAAAGTACCAGGGAGTTGTCGAGCAAGGTTGAACCGTCAGCTTCCTCGACCGTCATCATCTTTTCGATCATGTAGGCCAAAACCGAAATGTGATAGCGGTCAATCTCGCGCAGCTTGCGGTTGTTCTCGGCCTCACCGCCGTGATGCGACAGTTCGTGATGTCCATCGGTAAAGCCCAGCCACGGATAATTTCGGTCCGTTGCCTCCTTGGTAACCATGAAGCTAGATGCGCGCGTGCTGTCGGTTTGGAAGGCCAACACCATCAGGTCGCACATGAGTCGCAGGTGTTCATCAAAATCTTCTGGAATCCCTTCAGGTCTCGCAAGACTTGTATTCGAGAGATCGACGGATGTGGCCGTGTTTTGGATACGTCGTTCTACCTCACGAACGCCCGCCAAGTATTGATCGAGCTTACGTCGATCTCCGTGGGTGACGCGGCCACGCAACCGATGCGCGTCGTCAAGCACGTAGTCCACGATGCTCTTGCGGTAGAAGTCTCGCTCTGCGACCGTCGATTGGGTCAGTTTGTTGCTCCCCTTAGTGAATAGACGATCGAAGACCAGCTTGGGGTTGATCTCGTAAGGAGCCGGCGAGGTCGCGGTCCGCCACGAAATGTGCGTCTTGTAGGTTCCGCTGTAGCCGAACGCATTCCCGGAACGCGCCGACTCGCAGCCCAACTCGAGCGTCGGGAAACGCGTTGCGTCCCCGACGTGGCGGGCATAGAGTTGGTCGACGGAGATGCCAACGCGTACATCGTCTTGGGAGCGATAAGCTTGGGCGCCGGTCAGAAAGCTGGCTGCACCTTGGCCGTGGCCGCAGCCGTCCTCGTCGCCGTTGGTCATGGCTGTGTTGTGCGTAAGCCCGTGAAAGCTGTTCAAATAGTCGCGCGCGAACGACAACGGACGCAGCGATTCGGGCAGATCTACCAAGACGCCCTCGTTCTCCGGAAACCAAGTTGGCAGATGCACGCCATTGGGCACATACCAGCAACAGATCTTGACTGGCGGTCGACCGGCGGCGGCTGCGCTAGCCACGGCAGGCTGGATGCTCTCCAACCAGGGCAGCGCCAGTGCCGCGCCCATTCCCCGCAGCACTGACCGTCGGTTCAGTTGCATTGCGCGACTCATGGTAATAGTCTCCACAGCGGTTCTGCTACGAACAATCCAGCAAGCAGATGCCTAGCGACCTTACTTGGACACTCCGCGATGCTGAAAGGCGTCGCTCTTGAGGATGCCAAAAATGATGTTGCGAATCCGATACCCATCTCCGGCTAACTGCCGTCGAATGGCCTCCACTGTGCAGTAGTCGTAAGGCTCCAATCCGCGTCCAAGACCATATGTTAACATGTTCTCGATCAGACACCGGGTGAATTTTTTGGCCGCCGTGGACCGGAGCAGCTGCTTCAACTCCTGGGCGTCCTCGAATCGCTGCCCTCCCATCAATTCTCCGGAAGGGTCGATCGCGAACTCGCCGTCACTGGTTCGCCAGCGACCGACGGCGTCATAGTTCTCCAGCGCAAAGCCCAAGGGGTCCATTTGGTTGTGGCAGGAGGCGCACTCGGGATTCGATCGATGCACCTCTAGCCGCTCACGCAGCGACGCGGACTCGGCTGCCTGCTTGCTTTCATCCAGCTGTTCGACGTTAGGTGGCGGCGGAGGGGGTGGGGTCCCCAGGATCTGTTGCAAGATCCATTGTCCGCGCTTTACAGGCGAAGTGCGGTTGTGATTTGAGGTAAGTGTCAGCACGCTGGCCTGCGTCAGTATTCCGCCCCGCTGGCGGTCATTTAAGGCCACGCGCTGCAGCTCTTTCCCGGACACCCCAGCGATCCCATAGTGACGTGCTAGCGCTTCATTGAGAAACGTGTAGTCGGCATCTAGTAGTTCGAGCACACTGCGATTGTTGCGTAAGATATCCGCGAAGAACCGTTCGGTCTCCGCGCTCATTGCATCCCTGAGTTCGTCATCGAACATCGGGAACAAGTCCTTATCCGGGGCCACGCCGCCGAGCTTGCGAAGCTGTAACCACTGGCCGGTGAAGTTCTTTACAAATGCTTCAGATTTGGGGTCGTCGAGCATCCGGGACGCTTGCGCGGCAAGGTTCACTCTCAGCGTTCCGCGGCGGGCCTCGCCGAGGAGCGGCTGGTCGGGCATCGTGCTCCAAAGAAAGTACGAGAGTCGACTGGCGAGTTCGAATTCGTCCAGCAAGCGATCTTCCTTCACGTCTTCCGGTTCGACGAGAAAGAGGAACTGTGGCGAGACGAGCACTGTCGTTAAGGCAATCTGCAGGGAACGCTCGTAACTTTCGCCCCGGTTATTGGCCATACGGAAGAGACGCAGCAGCGAATCGACTTTCTGTGTGGTGACCGGTCGCCGAAACGCGCGCTCAGCAAACCGAGTGACTACCTGCCGGGCACTTTCCAGACGAGACACATCGCCGAAGTCCGGATTACAAAACACAATGGCCCGATGCGAATCGGGCAATTGGTCCAGCCGGACCGGACCTCGGACGACCATCGAGTCGACGTGCAATCCGCGATTCCCGCCATAGCGTTGATCGCCACTTACATTGGTGGCTGTTTCCGCTCGCATCACAACGTTCGGGCTGTCCGACTGTCCCGGAGCCAAGGCAACGTGCACTTGATCGTCCCCTGCCGCGACCTTGAGCCAATAGCGGTAGACGACAGTTTCGTCTTGCACTCTCACCGCTTCCACGGTGCGCCGGTCTTGCCCAAATCCGATCACCAGGCGTGGTGGCGGAACCGACTCGGCGATGCCAACGCGCACCAGGCTGAAGTCGGCTAAGTAACGACCCGGCGCGAGATGATGCTCGAATTCGACCGGTTCGTTCGCTGGGAGCGGGTAAGTCCTCAAGCCAATCAACTCGGCTGGAGAGTATGGTTCGGCGTCCGGCAGGACAATCGCCGCTTGCATCGCGCGTTCAGCTGCGTCGAAATACTTCTCGATATGAATCGGCGAGATGTTGAGTGCCGAGCCGATGTTGTCGTAGCCAAAACCGATTTCATCTGACGGGAAGTCGTTGGCCAGTCTAAGGTCAAGTCCCGTCAAATCTCGAATCGTGTTGTTGTACTCTTGCCGGTTCAGCCGCCGGATGACGACCGCTGCTGAACTCACCTGCTCTCGACACTGCGCGGCAAAGAAGTCGTTCTCGATCCACTCGATCATTCGATTCGTTTCCGCAGCGGCCGGTTGCGGCATGTCGGCCGGAGGCATCGCTCGCGCTTCCAGGGCGTCCAGCACGCGCAGCCAGGTCCTCCCCTGCCGGAGAGCCTCCTGCTGATCTTCGAATCGATCGAAGGCGATCCCCGCTTCCGCACCGCCTTCCAGATGGCATTCGACGCAGTAGCGATTGAGAAGCGGCAGCATTTCTTGCTGAAATGCGTCGAGGGTCGCCGTCTCCTGCGCACCAAGCGGAGACAATGCGGAGAAATAGACGACTGCAGCGAGCGCATATGTTACTCGGCGGACCCGGTCAGTCTTCATGGTGAACCGTCCCATCAGGAGTGTGCAATGCCGCAAGTGTTACCACCGAGTCTGGTAGACGTACGGCCCAAAGGCGGGTAGAGCGAAATCGCTCAGTTGAGGCAAACGGGCAAGAATGCTGCTAATTTAGAGTCTTTTAGCTTTTGGTGCAAACTCTGCCGAACTAAGGCGTCCACACAGCCGCCAGGCTCGCGACCCATGCGGGAGGTCGTGCAGCTAAGTTAGTGCGTGATTTCGTCTGCCGAACTCGCGAGAGTTTGGCGCTCATTTGAGGTCATCCGTCACCAGGCCGGGAGGGCGAGGCTCCTGCCGAGCCGGAAGCGCCAGGAACCGTGGGCTAACGCCGGCTAACGCCCAGCGGCTGATTTGGAGAGTAGCCGAACTCGCCAGAGTTTGGCGGATCTCGTGTTTCCGCACTCTCCCCTCGGGGCCCTCGGGGAGAGTCGGCCCCGAAGGGCCGGAGAGGGGGGGCACGCGAGGGGCGATCACTCCCGGGCAGCCCTCCCCGGACGCTATCGCGTCCGACCCTCCCGCGCGCGGGAGGGTAGAAGTAGGCAGAGATTACAGGCGTCTCGTCTTCCTAAGTGAGTGTCGTGCTTGCTCGCAAGGCTACGGCACACGGAGTGTGCCGACTACGTTGCTGGCACGCTTCGCGTGCAACTGCCTACTACTCCGAGGGGTAGGCCGGAACAAGCGGCGCAAAAGAAGCTTCCATCAGCCTACGATTTCCCCGCCGCGCAGTTCCGGCACGCGCCGGTTAGGCAACCAACACGGAGTGCATCGAACTTGGTGCCGCCGGAACAGCGCGGCGTTTCACGGAGTGTGAAGCCAGAGCTCTTCCGCCGCTCGTTCCGGCCTACTTTCTGCCGAACTCGCCAGAGTTTGGCGCTCATTTGAGGTCATCCGTCACCAGGCCGGGAGGGCGAGGCTCCTGCCGAGCCGGAAGCGCCAGAAACCGTGGGCTAACGCCCAGCGGCTGATTTGGAGAGTAGCCGAACTCGCCAGAGTTTGGCGGACCGCGAATCCTAGTCTCCTTGCCGCTTGCGGTTTAACTTGAACAGCATTCGGTCCGCGACGTCTGCCAAGTAGAGGTTTCCCCGCGCATCGACTGCCATCAAGTGCGGGACGAAACGGTAGCCGCCAGGGTTCTCGATGGGCGGCACGGAACGTTGTCCCGGGGTCAGCCCGAGTTCCTCCGGCTCGGCGCCCCACGATTTGACCACCTCCCCTTGAACACCGATCTGCAGCACTTTGCTGACGCCGTCGACGACGAACAGCGTGCCGCTGTCGTCGAAGGCCATCCCACACGGTGTAAAACCTGTCCAAGTCTGTTGCAGCACTCCCTGGCTATCAAAGATTTGGACTCGGTGGTTGAATCGATCTCCTACGTAGACTCGCTTATCCGGACCAACCGCCATCGTGTGCGGCAGATTGAATTCACCCGGGCCGGAGCCAGCGCGTCCCCACGTTGTCAGGAACTTCCCGGTTTGATCAAATTTCATGACACGGCTATTCCCGTAGCCGTCAGCCACATAGATCTCCCCTGCCGGGCCGAACGCCACGTCAGCGGGCCGGTCGAACTGCTGCTCGCCCGTCCCCGCGCGGTCCTCTGTGCCCAGCGTCAACAGCAACCGGCCGTTACGGTCAAACTTGCGGACCAAGTGCCGCGCCCGGTCAGCGATCCAAACGTTGTCCGCTGGGTCGACACGCAGTCCGTGAGCGCCGCGCAAATCAGGAGCGTGGCCGATCAAACGATCTCCCCAAGAGAACAGAAATTGCCCTGAGCCGTCGAAGCATAGAACCGGTGGCGTTTCGCGTTGAAGGACGTAGATGTTGCCCTGGCTGTCAACGTCCACGGCGCTGCATGGACCAAGTTCCATGCCTGCCGGCAGCTTGAGAAAATCGTCAACAGGTGCGAAGTCAATCGTTTGCCGACCGGTGTCGTCCACCGTCGGGACGACTCGATCTGTAGGGCGGTTCGTCGGTTCTCGGCCGTGTGCCGTAGCGGCAGGTGGGCCGGGAAGCAGGGCCGGATCGTAGGTCGAACCCGCCGAGACCTGAATCATGGTGATCCGAACCTTGGTCGGGAAGAACTTCTGCCAATCGGCTCTCCGATGCGCATGCCCTCGACCACCGCTATCGTCTTTGATGACCAGGTCCATGCGTCTAATGCCCTCGGACCAGATGATGGAATCATGCTCCCAAAATGACTTCATCGACACGTCTCGCTCATACACGCCTTCTTCGTGGTAGATACCGGTGCCGGTGCAACCGTAGCCGTTCTTTTGGCCGCGATTCGGGATATAGCAGAGGGTCCATGTCGTGGGTTCTGTTCCTGCGGGTTTCTCGATCACCTCCAAGCGGATATGAACGGTCCCGTTTCGATAGTCCACTGGAGCCGTCCAGTCGTGTGGCCGCTCCGGGTTCAGCGCTGGTTCGCGGACGTAGTAGTGCGACTTACTCGGTTTGGACGTATCCGCGTCTTCCTTCGTATAGGTGAAGACGACGTCGAACAGCACGAACTGATCCGCACAGCTCAGCGTGGGCGATCCCATCAGCAAGCAGATACTCACCAGCAACGAGGCGGTGCGGACTCCGGGAGACCAAAACGGCTTGTTCAATGTCATGCTCGACTGCTCCATTAGTTGGCTCTCTTTTGGGAATAATCTCCAGCGGACGTTGAAGGAGCCTTGTGACGACTGGTGAACGTCGCGCACGACGTGAAAACGTGTCACTCCGTGTTCCGGCGCCGCCAGGACGCTGCCTTGTCGGGCGGGTCCCGAGCCATAAAGAACTCGACCAGCTGCTCGGCAGCCTGCCGCGTATAGGGATGATCCGCGCCGCGGCCTTCCCTGAGAATCTCGAAGGTCTCGAGCCGAAGTTGCTCGGAATCATCGAAACGACGCAAGCCCTCCAAGCATTGCGCCAGATATGACCGGACGCCAAAGGTGAAGCCGCGGTCCTGTCCGAACCGGTCTTTGTGTCTTTTCAGACAGTCGCGCAGCAACGGTAAGGCATCTTCGTACTTATGTTGTTCGACCAGCAGCCGTGTCAATCTCCGCATGGTCGTGAGTGTGTGGTGGTGGTTCGCGCCGAGTACCTTCTCGCGCCCCGCGAGGACATCACGATACCGCGCTTCAGCCTCGGTGTACTTCTGCTGATCTGCCAGAACCCCGGCCAGCAAGTTCGACGCATTCAGGGCATCCGGGTTGGCAGCACTTTCCAGCTCGTCGAGCACCGTGCGAAACTGAGATTCTGCCGCGTCCAATTCGCCGACCTGCCATAAAGCCGAGGCAAGATTGTGGCGCGTGCGGACGGCCTCGGACGCATCAGTCGCCAGCACCCGCTGATACATGTCGATGGCTTGCCGATGCTGTCCTTGATCGGCGAGCACGTTGGCCAAGTTGTTGATAGTAGAAATCGTATCTGGATGATCCGCGCCTAGCTGGCGCGTCCGCGCCTCCAGGACCAGCCGTCTCAGTGACTCCGCCTCCGCCAAGTCATGGTTGGACTTGCGAGACCTCAGAACACCCGCCAGCTTGTCCATTGTCGTCAACGTGTCGAGTCCCTCAGGCCCATCGGTTTGCTGACAGAGTTCCAGTGCCAAGCGGAGGTGATGTTCGGCCTCGTTCAGCTGGCCGAGTCCACGATATGTCCCCCCGATCGTGCGACGAATCGACGCCTCGACCGCCGGTTGGCCCCGCAGCGATCCTGCGTCGAGTCGCTCGACTGCCGCATCAATCGCATCACGGACCGTGACTTCGCGACCAAGTTCTGATGGTTTGGCTGATTCGAGCAGGTCGTTCAGAACGGCGTTGGTTGCTAGGGCCGCCTTCGCTTCCCGCTGCGCCGCAGCGCGTGCTTCTGCTTCCAACAGGGAAAGCTCGTTTGCTTGCCGCGCGCTCTCTTTCGCGGCTAGCCACAAGGCGGTCATGCCGATCAGACCGCCAACCAGGCTCGCGATTAGCGTCGCCGACAAACCCGAGACCAGCGGGTTCCGTCGGCACCAACGCCATAGTCTGCTGGCTTTCGAGACAGGACGGGCCAGAATCGGCGCGCCGCTGAGAAACCGGCTCAGCTCGTCCGCCAGCTCGCGCGCCGACTGATAGCGGCCCTCGCGTTGCTTCTCGAGGCACTTGAGGCAAATGACCTCCAGTTCGCGAGGAATGTAACTGTTGAACCGTCGCAGGCCCGGTGGATCGTGGTGGATGATGTGTTGCAATAACATCCGGACGTTTCCGCGAAACGGCAGTTCTCCTGTGAGCATCTCGAACAGCGTCACGCCTAAGCTATAGACATCGCTGCGGGCGTCGACGTCAGAGACATCCCCCCGCGCTTGTTCAGGACTCATGTACGCGGGCGTGCCGAGTATTTGGCCATCACGAGTGACGGTTACGTCGCATTGTTCGCGTCGTGCTAGTCCGAAATCAGTGATGCGCGGACGCCAGGCCGAAAGCTCGCTCCGCTTGACTGCCAGCGCCGCCGTCGACACGGTTCGCTGCGAATCACTCTCAGATTTTCTCGAGTCATCGTCGGCGTTCCACCGTTGCAGCAGAATATTCGACGGCTTGATGTCGCGGTGCACAACCCCACGTCGATGCGCGTGATCCAGTGCTTCGGCTGCCTCCAGGATCAGCAGCGCCGACTCGCGAAACTCAAACTTCTGTGAAGTCAACGCATCGCTTAAGGCCACGCCGTCAACGAACTCGGTCACGATGTACGGCAGGCCACTGCTACGCCCGGCTTCGAAGACCGAGACAATGCCGGTATGGTTCAGCTGGGCCGAATTGCGTGCCTCGCGGAGGAAGCGCTCCTTGTCTTCGTCGGTGATAAGCTGACCGCCACGGGGGATCTTGATCGCCACCTGACGATCGAGCTCGCTGTCGTGCGATCTGTAGACCGTGCCGAACGCACCGCGCCCCACAGGCTCGAGCAGCTGAAACCGGGCGATCTGTGGCAGCTCATCCGGTATCGATCGTGACTCGCGTTCCTCGTTGATCTGGATCGCCCCACCGCAGCTGGGACACGTGGCGCTTCTTGTATCGCTGGAGACATCGATCGCGGTGTGGCACAGCGGGCAGTTGATGCGCGGTGCGACAGGTCGGATGGTCGTTTCCGCAGTCTGCCGATCCACTCCGGTCCGCTGCTGACGAGGGTCCGGTGGGGACGCAGATTGTTCTAGCCCGGAAATGGTCTCGGCCCGCATTTGCCTTTCCACATCGCGCAGCTCCTCGACCACGGAAGGGTGGTCTGCCAATTCGGGGAACTGCGCGAGGTACTCGTCGGTGCGCACATCGGCACCGGTCTTTAGGCGGCGCTCCAGCTCGATGTGTACCAATTCCACCAACAGCGGCCAACGCATTTCGGAGTCGGCCGGTAAGTAGTCGGCTATGGACGAGGCCTCACCCCGATTCCAGTCTTCCTCGAAGCGGTAGATTGCCTGCTTGAACGCGTCCGACTGCTGCGGATCATCCACGGCTGCGGACAGTGGTTGCCGACCGATCTGCGTTCTAGGGGGAGGCTTCATCGTGCAGCATCTGCTGGAGGATCGCGCGGAACGACTTGCGCACGCGGTGCACGGTTCGCTCCGAAAGCGTTACGTTGTTGCTGATTTCCTGAACGGTTAGCCCCTGTAGCGTCATCGAGAAGATTTCGCGCTCGCGCTGGTCGAGCTTCACCATCACTGATTCTACAGTGTCACTCAAGGCCGTTGCTTCGAACGGTGTCGGTTCCTTGTCGATCAAGTCGATGCGTATCTCGCCGTTGGAGGTAGCCCGAAGCTCTCGCTGGACGTCCCGCTTGGCAGCGCCGAAACGGTCAGCTTGTTCAGTGCACTTGCGAAGTGTGATCATCGTCAGCAGTCCCCACAGCGGCTCCCACGCGTCGTACGTAAACTGCCCGTCGTCCTGCCGGCGAAAGAAGCTGCGGTACACGGACTGAACAACGTCCTCTGGGTCGACCTTTTGTTTGATTCGATCGCTGAGTCGGGTGCGCGCCAGAGCGATCAGCCGCTCGGTGAATCGGCAGAAGATCTGCACCGCGGCTTGTTCGCGATCGCCCGCGTCGATGCTCTGGATCAGGTTCGCAAAGGACTCGGTGTGCATCAATTCTCCGCCTGGCAAAGCAGGCTCAACGCATTGTAACGTTTTGGGTTACGAAAGACGGCGAACGGCGCAATGACCGAGCCTGATCTTGCGAAATCAGCCGCTGGGCGTTAGCCCACGGTTTCCTGCAAACCGGATGCTAACGCATTCCGGCTGATCTTCTTGCGAGCACAAGGCTACCCTCCCGCTCGCGGGAGGGTCGGACGCGTAGAGAAAGTAGGCCGGAACAAGCGGCGGGAGAGCTCTGGCTTCACACTCCGTGAGCGCCGCGCTGTTCCGGCGACGCAACGCATCAAACCGGTGTTGCCGGAACAGCGCGGCGTGGGAAATCGTAGGCACAGGGATGGCTGCTGGCGCCGCTTGTTCCGGCCTACTACCGCTCTTGCAACATCAGCCGCTGGGCGTTAGCCCACGGTTTCCTACAAACCGGATGCTAACGCATTCCGGCTGATCTTCTTGCGAGCACAAGGCTACCCTCCCGCTCGCGGGAGGGTCGGACGCGTAGCGTCCGGGGAGGGCTGCCCGGGGAGTGATCGCCCCAGAGGCGTGGTCCCCCTCACCGGCCCTTCGGGCCGACTCTCCCCAAAGGCCCCAAAGGAGAGTGAAGAAAGACGAAATCACGCACTAACTTAAAAGCTGTACGACCTCGTCAGCGAGGGGAGCTGGTGCACCAACGCACGTTATTCCCTCGCTGACGCTTCGGGTTGAGATTGGGGCCTTGCTTAACCACTTCCGCAGCCGAAGGAGCCCGAATCCGTCGGCGTAACACGCTAACTCGCAGGACTTTGTGACGAATCTTCAAAAAGCCCTGTCAGTCTCTTTCCGCCAAATCCCATCTACTTACTGTCGCGGCGACCATCTTGCCACGCAATCTCCCCCATCCGTAAGCGGCGCAAAACGTTGCGTCGGGGCTTCGACGACATTAAGTTCCGGACACGCAATCATTCAGTACACCGACAGAAAAACATCACATTTGCCGCACACCCTCAGTCGATGGATCACCACTCATGTTTGACAATGCAGCTCGACAACGTGAGCAGAGGCGCTCAAGAAATCGTAAGGCCCGCCGCCGGCGCAGGTTATTGGAACGACTTGAAGATCGACGCTTGCTCAGCGCCAACCCGCTAAGTCCGGCACAGCGAGACGTGCTTGTCTCGGATCTAGACGATCTCGCCGTCTTTGCCGAACACATCGACTCGTTTCCGGAGCTAAACCGTCCGCTGGCGCTGATCGGACAATCATTCAATTCTCAGTTGGATCTCTCCACCGTGCTGAACGAGCGGTTTGTCGACCCGCTCGCAGGTTTTCTTGCCGACAGTCCAGCCGGCCTGACGTCGGACGAAGTTGCCGAGTTCCTGACCAGCGACCAGGTGGTGGGTAGTTTCGACGGGCTTGACTTCCGAGTTGGGTCCACGACCGGTGAGGACGGCAGTGGCGAGCTGGTTTTCGACACAGTTCTCTACGCGAACCGCTTGGTTGACTATTCGGTCGACCTAAGTGCCGCTGAGCCGGACCTTGGTTTACGACTGCTTGATCGAAACGAATCGCAACTCAACTTCAGCATGACGCTCGATCTGCAGTTTGGTGTCGATACCGATGGATCGTTCTTCGCTGCAATCGACGACTTCAACCTCCAAGCCATCGATGCAGTGGAGATCACTGCCACCGATCCGCTGCCCAGCCCTGCCGCGGTCAACGAAGCGATCACTTTCAGCTTGCTCATTAACGACTCCACGAGCGTCACCGCCACGCTGCCGGCGACGACCTCTGGCAACGAGACGCCGCTGACTGATCGATTGACCGCAGCCCTGGCTCAGCCGCTGGACGAAGCAGGGTTGGCGGGCGGCGTCGTTGCCGTCGACAACGCGGGACGATTGGCGTTACGCTCGACCTCGCCCAAAATCCGCCGCTTGGAGCTAACAGGCGGAGTTGGGCTCGGCGCGCTCGGTTTCGCTGCCTCGTCGTCGACCGAGTCCCTATTCTCGCCAGGGATGGAGTACGGGTTCGTCGCGCTCGAGAGCATCTCGGGCGGTGTCGCCGTCAACGGCCAGCTGGAGATCTTCGCCGATCCTGGGACCGACGGGCGCCTTAACTCATCCGAATTGGTTGGATCTCCTGGGCTGTCGTTATTGCCGCGGGGAGACGCGGCGGTCGTTCTCGACGTTCGCCCGATTGCCGGGAGTATCTTCTTTGAGGCCCCGGCGACTGTGGAAATCTCTCAGCCTAGCTTCTTCGGCGCTGCGCCGCCGGTGGTCACCCTGCACTCGTTCGAGGAGTTGGATGCGCTTCACGACGAAGCCAGCGAGACACTCACCCGAGGAATCGAAGCCCTAACGCAGTTCGGTACGCGATTGGAGTCCGAAACTGCCTATGCGAATCCGCTGCCGGCCCTCGATATCAGCCTGGGAGGCGCGATCGACATCGACACCACTTTGAAAACGCGGCTTCAGCAACCCGTTCAGGACTTGCTGCAAGCAAGCGACCGCCCTAGCTGGGAGGATGTTCGCGCGGCGTGGGAGAGCGTTCCAGGAGTGTCGGTCACTGGATTCAACGAAACCGAGCAGCGCGTATCATTCGACGTTCAGCTGCAGGCAGTCGGTTCAACAAGCTCGTCGATCGTACTGGGCGACGCGGCTGCCGACGTCGGTCTGATTGTCGCTGAAGCCGATCTGCCGGAACTCGATCTGACGACGACTTCGGCTTGGGCTCTGCAGCTCGATGTCGATCGCCGTCTAACGGCCTCGCCGCTGGAGGCGCTAACAATTCAATTCGACGCGGCGGACGCCACGGTGGCCGCGAGCCACACGCCCTCCTTTGCGGGCCGGATCGGCTTGCTGGGAGTGTCGTCCGAAGGAGGGATGGCGGATCTGGCCGCAACGCTGGCGACGTCGGTCGGTGGTGGCCAACCTGTGACGGCGGGGCAACTCGTTGACGAGCCGATCGACCAAATCGTCAGCACCTCTGCGAGCGGCGAGTTTCTGTTCCAGCTGCCCGTGATCGCAGCGTTGGGCAGCCAGTCATTCAGCGGCTCGCTCAGCCTGCCCGCCGGGGACGTTTTTAGCGGCGAATCGGCGCTGCAGCCAGTCGGCTTCGACGTATTCGAACCGTTTCTCGAATACGCACCAGGGGATCTGGTTGGCGGTATCGAACAGCTGTCCAGCTGGATTGGCGATTTCTCGAGCGAGCGTTTGCAGACCGATCTTCCATTCGCGCGGCAAACCCGGTACGGCGATGCGATCGATCTGCGCGCCGCATTCGAACAGCGGCTCGTGCAGCTCTTGAAGAACAGCGACGGAATGAGCGCCTTTCGTACGGCGCAGGAGCTGGTTGAATCCGTTCCAGCAGTGAGTGCGGTTCAATACGACGCAGCGGCGGCTGAATTGCTGTTTGACGTGCAGTTCGAGCAGTCGATGCAGTTCGAGCAGGAAGATGGGACGCTCGGCGATCAGCTGACAGCCGCCCTTGAATTCAATGTCGATCTAGGCGAGTTGGTCGGAGCTAGGTCCGAATCCAGCATCTCGCTGTCGGCCGATGTTGCCAGCAGATTCCAACTTGGCATCGACCTTCGCCCACTCGGACACAACGTTGCGGCAATCACGGAGGCCACAGCGCTGGCGGCATTGAACGGCGGCGCCGGCGTGTTGCTCGAGGAAGGCGACGACATTGAGGTGCAGCTTCGCGACGGACGGTCATTCGACGTGAACTTCGGTGACTCCGCGACCGTGGGAGAAGCGATCGATGCGATTCACATCGCTCGCGACGCTGCAGGCGTGTCTTCGTCAGAGTTCTTCGTCGAGCTGCGCGAGGAAAACGGCAAGGCCGTCGGTTTGCGAATGACGGATCAGAGTGATGACCGAGGCACCGATTTTCGTATCCGCGCGGTTGGCGATTCGCTCGCCGGTGTGGGGCTGGGCACAATCGGCCTTGACGAGGATGGCGACGGAGTCATTGACGGCAAGGCTTTGCATGGAGACTCGTTCGCAAAGCACCTCTTCCTGCAGCCGCTCGACAATGCGCCAATCGCGATTGGAACGGTCGATCTGTCGGGCAGCTCGATCAGCGCCACGGCGAATTTAGGTTTTGTTGAGTTGGGGATTAGCGACGGCGCGTTCGTGGATTCGACAGGCGTCCCGAGCCATGTCACCGCTGCCATCGAACTCGTCGATCGGGACGCGGGTACGGTCGCCTCACGAGTCACTTTGAGCGAGCTGTTGCGGGCGTTTGACGAGGAAATGCCTGGCCGCGTCCTCGCCCGTGCGGGCCTCGATGGCCAGCTCGATCTGCACCTGCCGGTGTCTGCCATCGTCGGCGCGAGTCAGTTCGGTGGAGCGTTGGACATCTCGATCGCCGACTTCGGCAACGCCTTCGACGCGATCGTGACGCACAACATCGACTCCGGACTCGCCGATCTAGCGGAACTGGAAATGTCCGACGTGCTGGTCGGACTTCGTGACGGTCTCTCTCAACTGCTGGATCTCGGCGATGAGTCCGCCTTCTCGGTCGGCCTGCCGATTCTCAACGTTCAGCTTCCTGATGTGGTTGGCTTGGGTGACCTGCTCGGTCAGCTGACAGCGGCCATCAACTCGGTGGGTTCAACGACGCTGCGTACGATCGGCGATACGCTCGCGCGTGCTGCGGGCGAGCCGATTTCATTGCCCGAATTCGAGGTCTCGTTCCCTTCGCTAACGTCGTTCGCTTCCGCAGTCAATGATCTCTTTCAATCGACCGGGACGAACGAGACGGTATCTGCCGAAAGGCTGGCGTCCGAGTTTCTGCAGCACTTTGGCGTTGATGTTGAACTTGCCGGGTTCGACCTCGACGCCGAGGCGCTGGAGGACCTTGCCGGTCTCATGTCAGCTCTAGTTAGGGAGCTTGAGCTCGCAGGTGGCGGCAGTTTGCAGCAACTTGAGAGCGTACTCGAATCGGCGCTCGGGATTTCAGCAGATGCGCTGACCTTGGCCGTTGATTCCAGCCAGGTCGGTGCGATCGCCTTGCGGATCGACCTGCAGCTGGAAACAGCGGCCTCGGCTCAGCACCCGTTCCAGATCGACCTAAGTGATTTGGGACTAGCTGGCGTTGGTGATTTGTTGGACGTGAGCGGTTCATCGGTGCTGGATCTGTCAGCTGGCGCCGCCGCGGCACTCTCGTTGGGCTTGGAGGTTTCCAGTGGTGGCGTCCGCCCGTTCTTGTACGACTTCAACTCAGCCGATCAAACGGGGACACGGATCCAGCTGACGGCCAGTGCGAGCGCCGGCGACGTCAACTTCGACGCGTCGCTGGGACCGATCGGTGTTGCCATTGCGAGTGGGTCGGCCGCGATCAATCGTACCGGTGCCGCGGGCGACAGTCAGCCGGCGGAGTTCCTGGTGAAGTTTGCTGATGGAGATTCCGACGGCCGAATTCCCCTCGATGGGTCGCTGATGTTGGAGACCTCGGCAGCCGGCGGAGCGTTCGCAAACTTCCCCATCCAAATTCCGAGCGGGACGCCGGCAGTCACAACGCTGATGTTCTCGGTGAATGACCTAACGACTCTGCCTGACGGAGACGATTTCAACCTGGACGAAGTCAAGAATGCGATCTCGGGACGGATTGACGACCTCACCAGCGCTGGAATCGGCTCAAATCTGCTGGCTATGGTAGGCGGCTGGGAAGGCGCCTTCGATCTGCTGATTGAAACGATGCGGGGCGAGGTGCTGGGCGTTCCGCTGCCACTAGTTGGCGACGCACTGGCCGATGAAGCCGACTTCTTGGAAGACATCAAGCAATCGGTGCTCGACAACATCTCCGACGTCGCCGACCAGGGGATCAGCTTGGTGCAGACGGGAATCTTCGATGCGCTCGGCCCGGGCGGCTTGAATCTGTTACAAGATGCCGATGCGAACGGTGCGCTAACCAGGGACGACGTCGTCGCCGTTTTCGATACCGCGAACAATCGCGTCGATTTCGACATCCACCTTGCTAAGGCTGTCGAGCGTCTTGAGTTGCCGGTCGACTTTGACCTTGGGCTTCCTGGCCTGAACCTCGACGTGGATGCCCCGGTCGAGCTGAGCTTCGGTGCTGACTTCCGTTTAGGATTCGGCGCGGGAATCGATGAGGGCTTCTTCTTCGCGACGGATCCGGCGCGGACCCGACTGGAACTGTTCTTCGACGCGGATGTACCCGAGTTGTCCGCCGACGGTGAATTGGCATTTCTGGACATCGTGGCGTCGACGATTCCCGGCTCGCCTACAGAATTTGATGGCAGTTTTGTCGTAACTCTCACGGACAACGTGATCGGTGACGGGAACGGCCTGTTAACGGCGGACGAGATGTTCTCGGGCAGCTTCACCGATGTCGTCGATCATACGCTTTCAGCCCGAGCCGATGTCGATCTCAATCTGCTGGTCAGCCTCGGCGACAACAGCCTGTTCCCGCGGTTACGCACCGACTTGATTGTCGATTGGGAGTTCACTGCCGGACAGGGACTGAACGCTCCCGAGGTCAAGTTTGAGAACGTGCAAATGAACCTGGGCGATTTCTTCAGCGGGTTCGCCGGCGAACTGCTCGGCAACGTCCAGGAGGTTCTAGAGCCAGTGCAGCCGGTGATTGACGCGCTGACAACTCCGCTACCGGTCATCAGCGACTTGAGCGGATCGACTGTGACCTTGGTCGACCTGGCGCGTTTGTTCGGCCGCGCTGATGTTGCCAACTTTGCGCAGGCAGTCATCGACATCAACAACCTGATCGTAGGCTTGCCGGAGGTTGGACCCCAGACATGGATCGACCCTTGGCGGGTTTGGTGTTGACCCCGAGGCACTTGGCGGTTTTGCGGGCCCAGGGTCGACACCGAGTCGAACTCCCGGCTCGCTGAGGATGACCAACGTTCAGCAGAACGCCGACCCCATCGGTCAGGTTGAACACACAGGCTGGATCACAGGGCGGCAACTGGACCAACAACCTGCAAAACGCGAAGGGTTCGTTGAGTTTTCCGCTGCTGGAGAGTCCCCTAACGGCATTCAAACTGCTGCTGGGTCAAGACGTCGACCTGTTTCTTTACGACGCCCCGCGGCTTGGTATCGATTTCACCTACAGCCAGTTCTTCCCCGTGCCTCCGATCCCGATCCTGGGGGCGGAGCTGGCCGGCCGAATTGCTGCGGTTGCCGACTTTGCCTTTGGTTTCGACACCACCGGAATCAGCAAGTTTAACCGCACGGGAAACTTCGTCGATGTGTTCGACGGGTTTTTCGTTAGCGACCGCGTCAACCCGGACGGAACCGGGACGGACGTACCGGAAGTCTACCTGCGCGGCAGTCTGACCGCCGGCGCAAAACTGGAGTTGCTGGTCGCCGAAGCCGGCGTCCGCGGAGGCGTTTTTGCGGGTGTTGACTTCAACCTGCACGACAACGACCGAGACGGACGTGTGCGAGGTGGCGAACTGGCCGAGAACTTTGAGCTGGGACCGATTCACATCTTCGACGTCAGCGGCAGTCTAGACGCAGGGCTCGTAGCTTTTGTGGATGTGAACTTGCTGCTGTTCGAACTCCATGAAGAGTTCGAAATCGCGCGCGTCAACTTACTCGATTTCGAGATCGATCGTCCCGCGAGCGGCGGACCTTCGCCCACGGAACTCCTGACATCACGTGCGGGTGACGTTCTGACGATCAAATTCACTGCACACGACGATGCCTACAAGATTGTGCCGGGTGCAACAGAAGGCTCGATCATCGTGCAAGGACAGGGGCTGCAAACAACGGAACTGACAGGCATCACCCAGATCGTCGGTGATGCCATGGCTGGGAACGACGTCGTTAGCATTGCCGCAGGGGTTGACGTGGCCGTTCAACTTGACGGTGGTGCAGGAGACGATCGGCTGACAGCCGGTGGTGGACCGGTCGTGTTCACTGGCGGCGCTGGCAATGACCAATTGGTCGGAGGTCCCGCCGAAGACCATTTGCAAGGTGGCGAGGGCGACGACACGTTGATCGGCGGTAGCGGCAACGATCTGTTGGAAGCAGGCAGCGGAGACGACTACGTAGATGGTGGACGCAACGATGATGTGATCCTAGGCGGCGAGGGCAATGACGTGCTGGTCGGCGGTTTCGGCGCCGATACGCTTGAGGGCAGCGACGGTGATGACGTGCTCGATGGCGAGCGCGGCGACGACCTATTGCGTGGTGGTCTTGGCGCCGATCAGATCTCGGGAGGCCGTGGCAGTGACGTGATCGAAGGCGGCGGCGGCGATGATGTTTTGCTAGGTCAGGAGGGTAGCGATACGATCGACGGCGGCGAGGGCCATGATGTCATCGACGGCGGCGAACTCAATGACGTGATCGCAGCTGGTGCTGGCTCGGACACGATTCACGGTGGAACGGGCAACGACCAAATTGACGCCGGGGCCGGCGACGACCTGGTGCGCGGCGGTGGTGGTCCTGACACGATTGCTGGTGGCGAAGGCGACGATCGCATTCTGGCGGCCGACGACGACGCGGCCAACGATGACGCTGCGGCCCATACGATCGATGCCGGCGCAGGCAACGACGTTGTGATTGGTGCCCGCGGAGATGATCTGCTGATCGGCGGTGACGGGAATGACGTGATCGTTGCCCTCGCCGGTAACGATGTCATCGAGGCCGGCGAGGGCAACGACCAGGTCGACGCCGGCGCTGGGGATGATCTGGCGATTGGCGGATTCGGTAACGATACGATTAACGGTGGGCAGGGAAGCGATTTGGTCTGGGGCGGCGTAGAGTCCATCGCTGCCGACGAATTTCGAGCCGGCGCGCCCGGCCTGTTCGAGGTTCCTCCTCGATTCGAGGAAGCAACCGCTCTGGGTGGCAGTAGCTATTCACTCCCCCTGCCGCTCTTCACGCCCAAGATCGTCTCCGGGCTGAGCGTGGACGGTGCAGCGGGTGATGGCAACGACCTGTTGCGGGGTGGTGATGGAACCGACTGGCTGTTTGGTGGCGCGGATCGTGACTCCCTGTTTGGCGACAACGGCCATGACTATCTGGACGGCGGTCTAGGCAACGACACAGATATATTTGGCGGCCCCGGTGACGATGTGCTGCGCGGTGGTACGGGTGATGATGTGATCCACGGGGGTCCCGGCATCGACCAGGTCTATGGCGGTCCCGGTCGCGACACGCTATTCGGCGATGCCGGTGCTGCGAATGGGTCCACGGATGGGCAGCGTCTGTTTGGCGGTGAGGGTGCCGATTCATTGTTCGCTTGGGCAGCGGGCGATGCCAGCGACGCGGATACCAAGGGAGATGAACTCTGGGGTGGAATTGGCGGCGACTTCCTGTACGGCAACCGCCGCGACGAACTACTGATCGGAGAGTCGGGCAATGACTTCCTCAGTGGAGATTGGGCAGCGGGCCCCGACTACGCCCAGAACCAGATGGCGGCTTTGAACGCGGGCGCGGCTGATCCCCTCGTAGGTAGCCGTGACACGCTGCTTGGCGGCAGTGGTCAGGATCAACTCTTCGGCGGCGGCGGTGACGATAGATTGGAAGGTGGTCCAGATGGGGATTGGCTGGAAGGGCAAGACGGTCGTGACGCACTGCTCGGCGGTGGAGGCATCGACTTCATTGTCTTGGACGTCGATCCGAACTATCGGATTATCGGCGAGCAACGACTCGACGGTCACGGTAATACTTCCCCCGATGACAACGCTACAGATGTGCTGCTGGTGATGGGGACGAACGGTGACGACACGATCCGGCTGCGTCAGTCGATTTCCGGTGAGCCGTTACAAGGTGGTTCGGGCAGTCCGATCGGGACCGCGATTGGCGGACAATTGATGGTCGAGCATGGTGAAGCCCGCATTGAAGCGGTGTGGACCGAGAACGGCAATCCGCTGATCGAACAGTTCCGCGTGAGCGGCGGGACGGGGGACGACACGATCGAGTTCGTGCGCGGCGAGAATGCTGTGGATGTGTCATCGTTGGTCGGTCGCAGTCGGGACTTTGTGTCGACGATCGATGGTGGTCCGGGTAACGACAGGTTGTTCGGCTCGCCCGGTCGTGACCGGATCGACGGCGGGCGGGGCAGCGACATGTTGTCTGGCTTTGCCGGCGATGATCGACTCTGGGGGGACCAGGGAAGCGGCGACGGCAGCGTCACCGATCACGATGTGATCTATGCCGGCGCCGGAAACGACGATGTGTTGGGCGGCCAAGGGACCAATGAACTGTTCGCTTGGTCGCTGGATCCACGTCTGGGCAGAGACTTTGGGGTCTTCCGCGGCAGCGATGGAACTCTACGAATTGAGCGCCCCGAAGAAGATTCGACGTCTGATGTGACCTATGAGCTGGAGGACACCGGTCTCAATCGAATCATCGGGTCACCCCGGGACGATCAGCTGTACGGCGGCGCAGGCTTGGATTTACTGTTTGGAGGTGGTGGCAACGACGAGTTGTTCACCCGCGACGGAACTGCGTTCGAGGACCTCGACGGCGAACAAGCCGGTGACGCCTGGAAGGAGTATGCTCGTTCGACGGGACACGTCTGGTACGCTGGCGGATCGCAGGTGGATGACGTGATCTCCGTCGACTTCGTGACGGAGCCTGGCATCCTCCAAGGCCACCACTTAGTGACGCGGCTGACCGACAACAACGGCAGCTTTAGCTTTGACGCCCAAGTTCGGCTCGACTTCAGTGCAACGGACGACGACGGCCGCTTGATTTGGGATCCCAACGACGTGTTGGCGGACGTTGATGATCTGGCTAACGACGATCCGTTTGCTCGGGCAGCGGCACTCGACGCAAGGTTCAGCGACGCGGTCGCGCTGAGCCGTCTGCTACCTGCGGAAGGTGAGTTCCAGGCGATCATCGTGGATGCTCTCGGTGGTAATGATCAGGTCAACGTTGGGCCCACGGTACAGAAGTCTGTGTGGATCGATGCGGGCGAGGGAGATGACACCGTCAAGATCGAATCGGGGCGCGCCATTCTGATCGACCAAACCGACCCGATCGACCAACGAAACGACTCGATCGGCAGCGCTTTTACACTAGGCGGCCCCCCGTTACTGCTCGCTCCGAGACCGGCACCGACCAGCGGCATGCTCACGGCGGACGCAAGCTTCTACCTGATTGTCGACGAGCTGAGCGAGCATGTGCTGGTCGAAGTTCCTGCGTCGATCACCGACGGAACGGCCTTGAACACCGTCCCGAATTCCAACGCCGGAGAACAGGACGGCCTCGACGAATTGGTCGAAGATATCAACCGTCAGATTTCACAGACAGCAGCGGCCGGGCGTGTCATCGCGACTCGCGCCGGGAACTCGATTGCCTTATCGACGACCAGTACGGGCTCAGCAGCGCGTCTGGCAATATCGGCTGCCGTAGACGATCCTGCGGTCACGGAGCTGGGTCTTGCGGAGAGCGATTCCGCCTTGCCGTCGTCAACGCTGGTTCACAGCACCGTCTACGGTGGATTGACGATCGACAATCCGAGTGACGTCGACCACTATCAATTCGAACTGTCATCTGCCGCGCTCGGCGGTAACCCGCGGCTGACCGCCGACAGTATTGCCGAAACTGACGGCCTGGAACTGGCGTTGTTCGATGCGGCGAGTCAGGAGATGATCGGCCAGCCGTCCGACGGAATGACTGGGCTGGGCTTGTCGACGCTCCAGGCCAACACGCCGTACGTTGTTCGTGTCAGCTCGAATAGCGTGCCGACCGTGTACAGCCTGATGTTCGATTTGCTTTCCGGCGTGGATGCGGCCGGTGTGGAATTGGGCGCGGATACGGACTTTCGTCGGCAGGACGTGATCTTTGGTGGCGCCGGCAACGATGTTCTGCAAGGTGGATCTGGCGAGGATTTTCTGTTTGGTGGTGCCGGCAACGATGTACTGACGGGCGGCAAGGATCGAGGAGCGAGCGATCTGCTATTTGGCCAAGCAGGCGACGACGACTTTCAGTCGATTCCGGATGGACTGCCGCTCTTGACGGGTACGGAAACCACGTTTTTGCCAACACAGAGCGATCGCTATGACGGCGGTGCCGGCGATAACCGCATTGTGTTTGTTGGTGGCGACCTTGACCGTCGAGGTCGGCCGATTGACGACTTTGTCGCGCTCAAGTTCAACCGGCTGCTGCAACGCTACGAACTCTCTTCGCTTGTGTGGGACATCAACAACCAGCAATATGTACCGGCCGAATCACTGGCTGATCTCGCTGCCGGATCCTCGTTGCGGGAGTGGCATTTTTTCACGGCGCTCGCGATCGATAAGACGACTGTCGATCTTGCCGCCGGCAACGACACGCTTCGAGCCGACAGCGGGTTCATCTTTGAAGGTGATCCGAGCGCCACGACATGGGGTATCGAGGAAGGGGACATTCAAGCCGGTGCTGAGGCTTTCACGACGATAGAAGTCTTCGGCGGGAGCGGAAACGACAAACTGTTCGGCGGAGCGGCGAGCGAGCGATTTAGCGGGGGCGGCGGTTCTGATTTCATTGCCGGTGGGCTGGGCGACGACTTCATTGAGGGCGGAGCCGACAACGATGTCCTCAGCGGCGGAACAGGTGTAGCGCCCGATCGGTTTGAGTTCACGTCACGGACGTTTGGTTCCGGACCCAATGACACGTTCCAGTTCGCTGCGGAACTGCCGATTCCTGTAGCGGGAACATCCGTCAGTAACCTCAGTTTTCACGAGGGTGACTCAGCCGATTGGTATCTGCTCTCACCAAGGGCGATCCGGCAGTTTGCTGGGCAGTCGGTCGCGGCAATTCGGCCGGAAATGATCCGCGCGATTGACATCGATTCAGGTGAGGAGCTGAACTTCTCGTTGTTCCTGGCTGAGGCAGCTGGCGATGAGCAAGAGCTGGTGCCAGTCAACACGCTGGTGGGTGTCGTCGACCAGGTCCTGCTGCGCGTCGAAAACGAGTCATCGAGTGCTCGTCGATACTCGATTGAATACCTGTCCCCGCTAGGCGATTCGATTGATGTTTCCGTGGCAGATTTGACCGCAGCAGGAGCGACGGGGTTTTCGCGTGCTGCGAGCGACCTGGAAATCCGCGTGAACGGCCAGAACCTAGGTGGACAGGGAGTGGTGATCCCGATCGGCGATTTCAATGGTGACTCGCAGCAGGATTTTATTCTCTCCCTGACAGGTGCCCTCGACGAGGTCACAGGGCGGCTGATTAGCTACGCCAGGGTGATTTACGGCGGCGATCCCTTGCTGGACCGCGCATCGAACGATAGCTCGCCAACATCGGGAACGATCATCAAACTGCCCGGCAGTTTGCTAATGGATGAGGGATCACGGGCGTCGATCGACGCCCGAGGCGACATCGACAACGACGGCACGGATGATCTGGTCATTTCGACGACCGAGGGCACGGAGTCGGGTAGTGTCTTCATCGTCTTCGGCAGCCACACGGATCCTACACCGGCGCAGCTAGATGTCTTGCACGAAGCCGCGGCTGAGGGTCGGGTCGTCGAGATCAGCGGCTTCAGCAATCAGGTCGAGACGAGATTTGTCGGTGACGTGGACGGTGACCAACTCAGCGACATTGTGGCGGTCGATGGACCGACCAGCTATCTATTCCGCGGTCGGAATCAGAGCGGGTGGCTGCAGGATAAGCTCTTGCCGTTGGATGATGGTGTCTTCCGTTTCGACTTCGAGGGTACCGACAGCTCGTTCGAGTTTTCGGACAATGACAGTACACGTAACATCTGGTCTGTTACGGACGGGCGAATTGTGATGGGTGGCGACGCGACGTACGCCAACAGGACCACTCTGGAGTTCCCAGGGCAGGTAGTCCAAGACATTTTCCCCACAGTTGCCTCGGCTGCCTCGCCGCTGATCGATTTACGGACGGCGATCGAGCCGACACTCTATTTCGATCATCTATTGCAGACCGAGAACGAGCCGGGAAGGGATATCGCTCGTCTATTGGTTGAAGTGGACGGAGAGCGGTTTTCGCTGGCGTCGAACCAAGATGGGTCGCTGCCGGACGGGATGAGTCCAGCTGGCGCGATGGACGAACTGAGTTTCAGTTTGAGCCAATTTGCGGGCTCACAAATCCGTCTTGTGTTCGATTTCGACTCCGTCACGCCCGAAAACAACGAGCTTTTTGGTTGGGCAATCGACAACATTCGCATCGAGGGTAAGGGAACAACTGTCGCCAATGCCGACCGGCTCTTCTCACTCTCGGCGAATCACGTTGCTCCGTTGGGCGATGCAGACGGCGACGGGAATAAGGATGACTTTGCGTTCATCGGCGATACGGAAGTGCAGATCTACTTTGGGGACTCTGATCTGGCAAACATGCCGACGACACAAGTCGGAGGATCATTCGAGAACGCCGATCTCTTTGCCGGGGGCGCGATCGACGGTGACAGCTGGGCGCATGCGGTAATCGCGGGGCCAAGCGGAAGTTGGCTGCTGTTTGGTGACGGAGTCAATGAACCGAACTTGGTTCCGATACCAGTTCCAGACCTACGGGCGGTTGGCGACCTGAACGGCGACGGTTTCGTAGAGCTCGCCGCGGGAGTGTTCGAAGTGAACGACACCTTTGACGATCCCGATCGACGACCAAACGCTCACTGGGTGACGCATCTGTACATGAGCGATGACCCTGCTAGCGATGATCCGCAGGATCCAGATCGAATGGACCGTTTGATGAGCGCGTCGGCACGCCCTGATCTGGTGCTCGAGATGCCCGATGCAATCTTCTTAAAGCTCGAAAACACTGCAGCGTTGGCACTCGACCTGCCTCTCTTCGGGTCGTTGGGCGACGTCAACGCGGACGACCGTGAAGATTTTGGAGTGTTCTCACCCCTGCAATCGGGAATGTTCGTCATGTTTGGTGGTTCAACTGAGCCACTGCCGGTTGATGACTCGACGACTGTCGCGACTCTACCGGTTGAAGTTGCGTTGCCGAGGTTGGCGCAGCCCGCTATCACATCGACCGAACAAGATGGACAACCGGGAGTCGACCTGGTGCTCGACGAGACCCCTTCGCTGCAGGACGCCTTCGCGGTGGAAGGAGTCGCGGACGGACAACAACTCTCTGTCGGTCGCGCGGTAGGCGATGTGAACGGCGACGGTGTGATGGACGTCGCGATCCACGGCGAGTCGGTGGTCTATCTGATCCTAGGGCCGTTTGACGCCCGTGGAGTTCAGTCGATCGACGACCTGGCAAACGTCGTGATTGCGGATGGCCAGATCGCAGCTGGCCACGGCGATGTTACCGAAGACGGTATCGACGACATTGTTCTGATTCGGGAAGGGAACTGCGTCGACGATCTGTGCGATCTCACTCTGGAGATCCACGCTGGCGGTGGCGGATTGGATCGACAGCTGCAGTCAACACTCGCCGCTGAACAACGCATCCGAGACGACGCACCGCGCGGGGCCGTCGGTGCGGCGCTTCTGAGCTGGGATGGAGACGAAGTCGCTGACATTGTTATTGCGCATGATTCGCCACAGGACGGGCTGCTGGCCGAGATTCGATCTGGAACCGATCTCGGGTCCACGACACTGTCGTTGCATTTCGACCCCCACGAAGTTGCCACGTCCGGACTGGTGGTCAACGAGAACGCCGGATATACCGCCACACCCGCCGGAGATGTCAACTGTGATGGACTCGATGATCTGATGATCGCGGCGCCGGATGTCCTTGAGTTTCCCAATGGTGCACCGGCGGGATACACCTTCCTTGTTCTGGGTGGCCGTACCGGGGCGGTCAACCTGCTTACAGAGAGTGATGCGCGGATTCAGGCGAGAGCTCTTGGTGAGGTCGTGTCAGCCCTCGGCGATATCAACAACGATGGTCTCGACGATGTGGCGATATCTCGATCGCTCGAGGCGGCCGGCGAGCTCGACGGTGGCTTGCTGATCTACTTTGGGCGGAAGCAGTACCACCCCATTCCGGGGGAGGTTCTGCTGCTAAGCGACTCAGATGCCGATCTGCGGCTCGCCCGCGAAGGCGCCGGCTCCCTGGTCGTGGGAACGGCGATTCAAGGTCGCTTGAATGCTGTCGCCGGCGATCTCAATGATGACGGTAAGGCCGACCTCATCGTGGGTTCGCCGACTCAGTCGATCGTTCACACCAACCTGGACGTGACCCTTCAACGGCAGGAACGAGGCCAGACAGCGATCTTCTTGGATGTGTTGAGCCTTGGTGAGCGTATGGTTTGGGAGCAGGCAGATCATATCCTCGCAGGTGCCACCGGCCTCGACCGAGCAGGAACGATTGCCACGGCGCCGTTGGTGGACGTGAATGGCGACCGTTTGGTTGACGTCTTTATTGGCGCCGGCGGGTTTGACGGACTGATCGATGGCATTAGGCCGGACGCCGGCAGGGTGTACTTCATTGCGGGCAGCCGCAGCCGCATTCCGCTGCCGGACGATGCGGACCTTACCGACCTTGAGAACTTCAGCGGCAAGCTGGTTGACCGGCAAACAGGACAACCGGAGACCTTCGAGTCGTTAGAGCTGTCGACTGATGAGGACTGGTATCGCTTTACGTTTGCTGGTGACGGCGGCGCGACCACAAATGCTGCCGATCACATTCGCGTGACACCGGGTGCCAGCTTCGCGCCGTTCTCGGTTGCCCCAGTTGATGCAGGGGTTGTGGCCGAAGACGGCACCGTTTCTCGGCCCATGACGCCCATTGTCGGAGGCGATGACAACGCGGTCTCGATTCTCGAGTTTGATCTCCGCAGCCTGGCGCGCGAATGGTCAGACCCAGCGAACATTCCTCAGGTCCACTTGCGTTTGGACGCTCAGTCGGTTGGGAACAACTTTGATGTCCCGGGAATCTCGCAGTTCACGCGTGTCGGGGACGCACTCTACTTCGTAGCGGACGATCCGGACTTTGGGCGCAGTTTGTTCGTGACGGATGGAACCAGCCAGGGAACCAGGCGCCTTGTGTTAGGCACGCAGGTCACCGACCCGGATCACCTGACGGATCTCGGCGGCGTTCTGCTGTTCACTGGTAACGACGACGTGGCGGCGGCGACAACCGAGTTGTGGAAGAGTGATGGAACCGGTGCGGGCACGGTAAAGGTAACTGACATCGACATCTCGGCTGAAGCTTTCGTCGCCGGTGGTGCAAAGGTGTTCTTTGCCACGCGGGGTGGTCTGGAACTGTGGGAGACTGATGGAACAGCTGCCAATACGGTCCAAGTCACGATCAGTAGCTTTTTGGATCCGATCGAAGGATTCGATCCTGCCAGCCTGACGATCGTCGAGAGCGATGTTGAACCCGATCCGATCGTCTTTGTAGATGCGAAAGATACACGCTGGTCTGAATCGGTGTTGTACGCAACAGGGGGGAACAATTCGAATGACCCCGATGGGCTGTTCATGGTTGGCGACCAGGGAATTGGCACCAGGCACCGACGGCCCACCAACATGACGGCGTTCGACGGTTTTCTCGCATTGCAATCCAGGTCCTCGGAATTGCAAGTTACCAATGGAGTGATCGAGGGTGGCGGAAATAGAGTCGGTTTTTCGTACTTTTTCACTGATATTGACAACCCTACCGACTTGCTGACCGAAGTCGACGGATACCAGCTGACGCCTGCGCACTTCACGCGTTCAGGTGACTTCAACGAATGGGTTGCGGCGAATCTGGATCTCAATCGGGACTACCTGTACCTCTTTGCTGACGGTGCGGCGGCTGGACGAGCGTTGTTCCGAGTCGAGATCGAGACAATCCGGGACAATGGCATTCGCGGCCGCGGCTTGGTGAACCGAGAGAACTACGACGTGAACCTGCGTGTTACCCAAGTTGCCGCAGGTCTCAGCAACCCTAGATCGCTGCTGCTTCAAGGCGACGACTTGTACTTCGTTGCAGATGACGCTGCGTTAGGTGGCCAAGTCTATCGGGTCTCGAAAACCGCGGTCGATGCGACGCCGGAGAGAGTGACCGCCATCAACGCGGGCCCGAGTGGGGCCGCTCCACAGGAGATGACCGTCGCCGGTGACAGCGTCTACTTCACCGCTACCAACGGAGTGCAGCGCGATCTCTACCGCATCGCTGGCGGGATGCTAAGCCAGGTCACGTCCACCGTAGGTGTTCCCACACAGCTCACGGCAATCGGTGACAGGCTGATGTTCCTGGAGGACGAGCTGCTATGGCAAACCGATGGATCGACTACAAAGACCATCAAGACCGATGAGTTTCCAACCACCGATCTGTCGGTCGCTGTCCTGGATGTCGATGGTGACGGCGAGGTAGCTGCCGGTGATCGATCCGCGCCGGTCGCGACGGATGTCGAGCTAACCTTTGAGGGACGCGGCAGTTCATTCGAGATCAACCTGGCACCGGCGATCAGCGACGCGATCAGCGCTGGCCGTGAACAACTCACGTTGAGGATCACGACACCCGCCGGTACGCCGGAAGTCCAAATCGTTCCAGGCGAGGATGCGACTCGCCCGAACCCACGACTAGACGTCGAGCCGAGCGGCCTGGTGGCGGACCTGGTTGACGAAGATGGCCGGTTGATCAGCCGCGACAAGGCGATTACCGACCTGCGAAACGTGAAGGCCGGGACGTATTTCCTCCGAGTTCATCGACCGGTTGGTGTGACCGCTGCCGGTTCTGTGGCCTACGAACTGGAAATCAACGCTCCTTCCATCGGTCAATCACATCCCACGACGAATCGCGACCACATTCTGGGTGGTGACGGAGATGATCTACTTCGTGGTAGCGGCGAGCTTGATGTGCTTTTCGGAGAAAGCGGGCTCGATCTGTTCCAAGGTGAGTCCATCGAGGTCTTTGACCTCGACGAGGTCTCCGGAGAAACGACTAGGCCAACGAATGAACCCAGCAATCAGAGACCGGCTGAGCCCGATCAACCGGTCTTAGTCGGCGATGGGGTCGATCCGAGTTTGCGAGCTGGAATTGCTCGGGCACTGGGCCATCCGGTGACCGTTGGTCCCGAGGGTCGACTGATCACGCATCAGCCAATCTTCGCCAGCCAGATGGCGGAACTTGAGCGATTGAATCTGTCTGGGCTGGGGATCAAAGGTCTGGTTGGATTGGAGCACGCGATCAACCTTCGCTTCCTCGACTTGCGCAACAACGCGCTGACCGAATTGGCATTGCCAACGGTCCATCCTCATCTGGAAGTTTTGGATGCGGCCGACAACGCCATCGAGTCACTCAGTCTGGACGACCTCTCCAAGGCACCCAATCTGAAGTCGCTGTTTGTCGAACGCAACCGGATTCGCGACCTGTCTGAACTGGCGGGCATCCGCATTGTTGATGAAGGGGATGTTGGCTACTCCGAGCATCTTGGTAGTTGGCAGAGTGAGGTCTTCACGGTCAAGAGCGCGTGGCTGGACGACTACCGATATAGCCACGACGGCGGCGAAGTGGAGTATCAATTCAGTGTACCCGTCGGCGCGGAAATCGACCTGTTCGCGACCTGGCCAACGCTGGACAACGACGTCGCTGCCGATGCGGCGTACCACGTTGACTCGGGTGACTCGTTACAGACGACAATTGCCGTTCTTCAAACGCTGTCACCGTTTGATGCTGTCGGTGATGCCAACTTCGGCGGTCGACCGTGGCAATTGCTGGGCCGGTTCAAATCCACGACTGGTATGGTGCAAGTCAGATTGACGGGAACCAGTGGCCCGCTCGCGGCCGATGCAGTCCGCGCGGAGCTGGTCGCGCAGCCTGCGTTGTCGCTTGAGTCATTGTACGCCGCAGGCAACCCGATCAGCGATGTCTCCCGCGATGAGATTATCTCTCGGCTCGAGGCCGGTCCCTCTGCACCAAACATCTTCCTAACACCGAACGAGCAGGCTCCCCAGCTCGCCCCAATCGGTCCGCAGACCGCGCGGCACGGTGCGCTGTCGTTTGACGATCAGGCCGTCGTTTTACCGGACGAGGTTCTCGACGGCGTCACTTCATTCTTGGTCGAGTTCTGGCACCAAACCGAAGTCGCGAATCACGGTACGGTATTTTCTGTCGCTGAGTCGGATGCGAGTAGCAACGAATTCTTCATCGCGTTGCTCGACGCGAATACTGTTCGTGTCGCCGACCAGAATGAGGGATTCGACTACGCAATCCCGTTTGATCTGACAGACGGCCGGTGGCATCAGTACGCAGTTTCACGCGACACAGTCAGTGAGACGCTGCGGTTGTACGTCGACGGGCAATTGATCGACTCGAAGGGCCTGCCGTCCGTCGCACCGATCCTGGTGGGCAATGGCGGACTGGTTCTCGGGCAGGAACAGGATGACCTGGGTGGACAATACGCTTCCAGTCAGGCGACCTTCGGCCAGCTGGACGAGCTGCGGTTTTGGGATCGGTTTTGGGAAGATGTCAGTCAAATCGACGAGCACGTCGCACAGTTCCACGATCGCACGGTCGGCGATGACAGTCGTTTTTTGCGGGCCTATTACCAGTTCGATACCTCGGACGGGGAGCAAGCGATTGATTCATCCGTCAACGCTTGGCACGGTATTCTGGGCGACAGCGTCATCGGCAACCTTGACGCCGCCAGAGACACACGACCGGCACCTGGCCGATCTCTCAACGCGCCTGTTGTGACCACGCGTATCGTCGATTTGCAGACAGTCGATGGATTGCCGGTCGACGCGGACGGCGATGCCATCACCTATTCGGCGTTGAGCAGCACGGTCGGGGTTGGCACGAGTGTTGTCGGCAACGAGCTGCTCATCACCTACTCGGGTGACTTTGCTGGGTCGGCGCGGATCGCGGTGACGGCCCAGGACGAGAACGGACGCCAGAGCCGTAACGCCTTTGACTGGAATGTCGACTCGACAGAACTGGCCGCGGCATCAGAAGACCTGACACGGTACGTGTAACGGTACAGTCTTTCACGATGCCAATCTTGACGGAATGCGAGACGCGAGCGAACCGGCAGTTTCCGGGGCGGCCATCCATCTACTCGATGCCTCGGGTAACGTCCTTGCATCCACAGTCACCGATGCGGACGGGAACTACCGGGTCAGCGATCGACCGGCCGCCCGCAGTGCGGTGGTCGGGATCGAGCCACCGGCCGGCTGGCAGGTGACCAGCAACAGCACCGTTCCGCTCGGCATTCGCACTCCCGAGCTCCCAGTGAAGCCGTCCAGCGATTTTGATTTTGCATATGAGTTTGACGTCGATCCCAGCAATCCAAGTCTCATCGACTTGGACGGCAATGGTAGCGCGGACCTGAGCCCGGTCGGGACACCGGAGGTCTTTGACGGCATCGCGAGACTGGTCAGCGATGAACGCTATGGGTTGAACGAAGACACCACGACCAGCTGGCCGACCATCAGCCCCACGGTCGAGTCGGGTTACACGATCGAAGTGCGGTTGAAGGTTATCGACGACCCGGCGTTCCCAGAGGGATCGCGAGGGTCCTTCGTCTTGGCTGCTTCTCCGGATGGATCAACCGCCAACAGCCTATTGAATATCGGCAAGCAGTCCGTTAGCTGGGGAGCGCCCACGCACTCGCTCGGGAGCTTCGACAACACCGATGGTTTCCACGAGTTCCGCGTCGTCCAGCTGCCGGGGGATTCGAATCAGTACTTTGTCTGGCGTGACGGCGTGTTGCTCAACCCTGGCGGTGTGTCGCTTGCCTCTGGATTCAGTTTCCAGGACAGACCGCGGTTGATCTTCGGCGACGGCGGCGGGACCACCTACGACGGCCACGTGGAAGTCGACTACGTGCGTTTCACAACCGGCGCCTGGCAGGTGCCGGAGACTCCGTTGTGGCCGGACCTTCCCGTCCGGTCATCGCGGGATCTGGGTTTTTCTTACGAGTTCGACGTCGATGCTACGGATCCGGCGCTGATCGATCTGGACGGTAATGGAGCTGCCGATTTTGATGCGGTGGGTGCCCCGGTGGTATCGGGCGGCGTAGCGCGTCTCGTGACAGGCGACCAGTACACGATGGCCGAAAACACGACAACACTTTGGCAGACCATCCGCCCTACTGTCGAGTCAGGATATACGGTTGATGTTCGGCTCAAGGTCTTGGATGATGCGGTGCATCCCGAGAACCCAGCTGCCGGTTCATTCAGCCTGGCCGCATCGCCCGCCGGCTCGGAGCTCAACTCTCTGCTGAACATCGGGAAAAGCTCGGTCGGTTGGGGACTCCTAGACAAGGACTCACTGAGCACCGCGGACAATACCGATCGATTTCACGACTTTCGCATCGTTCAGCAGCCCGGCCACGCGAATCGATTCTACGTTTGGCGTGATGGAGTCTTGCTCAATCGCAATGCGAAGCCGCTCGGCTCTGGTCTGACGTCGACGGACGAACCACAACTGATTGTCGGCGGCCTGGATACCACGTCGTATGGCGGTCACGTCGAGCTCGAGTATGTTCGCCTGACTGCGGGAACGCCGTTGCTCGGCGGTGCCTTTTCGCCGACGATCGACTTCGGCTTGACTAAGCCGCTTGACCTAGGCCCCGATCGTGGCGGCGTCGAAGGCACTCTGCAGTCATTCACGGTTGCAAGTCCGCTGACGCTCTCCGACTACGCCTGGGAAGCGAGCAACGGTACGACAACAATAACCGGCAACTCGCCAACTTTTGAATTTACACCAGCTGATGATGGTGACTACCTGGTAACTCTGACCGCGGTTGACGCGGTTTCCAGTGCGACGCACAGCGATCAACTTCTGTTGCGGGTTGCCAATGCTCCACCGCAACCGGTCGTAGTCGTGGGTGCCGGCCGGCCGGCGGCGTCCGGCACAACGGGCACGCCGATTGCAGTAGCTAGCGGGGCGCCGCATGTCACGGTTACCGAGGGAACGCTTGTTAACCTGACGGCCTCTGCCTCGGACGTGGGGCTCGAAGACCGCGTTACTTTCTACCGCTGGACGGTCACCAACGAAGCGGGCGAAGTTGTCGACTCTGTCTCGGATATCCTCGACGTTGGCGAACCGATTCCTGGTTATTCATTCACCGCCGCCGATGAGGGCCGCTTCGAGGTCGTGCTCGCAGTGCGTGACGACGAGGGCGCGACGGGAAGCTCGGCAGCTGTCGTTATTGATGCGACAAATGTTGCCCCCCAGATGCAGCTCAGCATGCCCGACAGTCCGCTGCCAGGCGGCGAGTTGACCTCCAGCGGCAGCTTCACGGATCCAGGACGCGATCTGTGGCTAGGTGAAGCTGACTTCGGCGACGGTACTCGTCGTCCGATCGTGTTTCGATCAGACAAGACGTTTGACATTCAGCATCAATACAAGGTGCCGGGTCGATATCGAGTGACCGTGGCTGTCGACGACCAAGACGGTGGTCGGGACGAACAGACATTCTTGGTCGAGGTCAACGAGTTCGTGCCGGGAGACGAGCAGGCATTCCAGGTTACAACGGTGACCCCCACGGGCTCGGGGATTGAAATCGAGTTCAGCGACGAGCTAGATCCCAGTGTGTTGAATCTGTTTGATGCTGAGACCGCCCAGTTGGGAGCCGCGGACTTGACTCTCGTGGGAGCATCGAGCGGGCCGATTCGGGGGTCGTTGGTGATCGACGCTTCGCTTACCAAAGTCACATTCGTCAAGACAGGTGGTCCGCTCGAGTCTGATGTGTACACAGTCCGGCTCCGCAGTGCAGAGGATGGTTTCAAGTCCGCTGCCGGCCTTTTGCTTGACGGAAACAGAGACGGTGTCGGTGGCGATGGTTTTGAAGCTTCCTTTACGATCGTGAGCGCTGGCGCCGACCTGGCGGTGGTCAGTGTGCCTGACTTCGTGAGAGGGCCCGGGCAGGCGGTGAGTCTCCCGGCCGATCGAGGTTCCGGCATCCCGCTGACGCTTAGCAACACCACCGGTGTGCGGAGCGCAACCATTCGAATCGCCTTTGACCCCCAGCTGCTGACGATCACCAGTGCGACCCTGGGCGCGACGATGCCTGCGGGTAGCACGGTGGAGCTCGATAGATCCACTGCGGGGTCAGTGCTGCTTGTCTTCAGCAGTCCTGTGGACTTGCCCGCAGGGAATCACGTGCTCGCCGATCTGCAAGCCAGTGTTCCCGCGGATGACGGGAGCGTTCACTATAGAACGCAGCAAGTCGTCGACATCCAAAGTGTCACGTTGACGGACGTCAACTCCGACCCGATTGCGGCGACTGCCGACGATGCGGTTCATCTGGTTACTTTTTTCGGAGACGCGTCGGGGAACGGACGCATTAACGCAGCCGATGCAGCGCGGGTGGCACGCATCGCGACGCTTGTCGACAGCGGACTCGCCGCGACACCGCTGACCGATCCCAGGATCGCTGCGGATCTCAGCGGCAACGGCCGAGTGAACGCGTTTGATGCATCCCTGTTGGCGCGGTTTGCTATCTTGTTCGACGTGCCGCAGATCCCACCGATTCCGCTTGTGCTGGCGAATTCGGGAACAGCCTACCTGCCGCCCGAGGTACTCGAGCCGGGTGAGGTGGATCAGGCTGTGAAACGAGGAGGCCCGCTGCGGTCCGACCGTGGTCCCGTCGACCTGTCCGATTCACACAGAGATGGTGTTCCTGCTGCGGTCGACCGAGCCATCGCTGAGTGGGATGACTCTTCCCTGGCAGCCGACGATACAGAGCATCTGCCGCTGAGTCTGGAAGAGGCGATCGCAGAGTTGTGGCATCATCGTTCGGCAACGTCACGCGGAGCGTGACGTCTACGTAGCCATCACGCTCCGCGTGATGAGGCATCGCAGGTAGCGTGAATTCTAAGATGGTCCGTCCGACTTCTCAAAGCACGTCCTCCAATCAGCGTTCAAACAGCTCGGTCGTCTTGGGCGTCAGCGAGCGGCGTGAAAAAACATCGTACCGCCGCCACAAGTCGCCAAGCCAGCGACGAATCATCCACGAGACGAATCATCAAATTGCTCGGGACAACAACGAGAAGGGATTTCAGGAGTCGAGAATCCGATGTAACCTGTGCCATGGCGTCCGTCCTTCTGGGTTATTTGACTGCGAATCAAAAATCGCCTATCAGGAGAACGCGGTTAGCTTCGATATCATGTCTATCGCACAGGGCGCCTGCACTGTCGGCAACGTCACGCGGAGCGTGACGTCTACGTAGCCATCACGCTCCGCGTGATGAGGCATCGCAGGTAGCGTGAATTCTAAGATGGTCCATCCGACTTCTCAAAGCACGTCCTCCAATCAGCGTTCAAACAGCTCGGTCGTCTTGGGCGTCAGCGAGCGGCGTGAAAAAACATCGTACCGCCGCCACAAGTCGCCAAGCCAGCGACGAATCGTCCACGAGACGAATCATCAAATTGCTACGGATAACAACGAGAAAGGAGACCGCGGCCGATTTGCAGAGACTTATGGTGGCTGGAAGCACCAGGCTAAGGATGTATTCGGTTAGCCCGTCAGAACCGCGAGGGCGAGAACGGTGCGGCGTCGATGTGTGTCGTGTTTCCGGCGACCATCTCGGCAATCAACCTTCCGGTCGACGGCGCGAGGCTGAGTCCCAGCATGTTGTGACCGGTTGCGAGGAAGGCGTTTTTCAGCTCCGGTGTACGGCCGATAATGGGCAGGCTGTCCCATGTCATCGGTCGCCAGCCGAACCAGGTTTCTTGAGCTTCGCCATCCACTGAAGCCATGAGGTATGGACGGGCGGAGTCCCGGAGTAATTGAATTCGGTGCGACGGAACAGATTTGTCGTAACCAGTGAACTCCATCATTGAGCCGAGTCGGAATCCGTCCTCAAAGGGGGAGACACCGACTCTGTGCTCCGGGAACAGTATCGGATGACGAGGACCGGACTCGGGGCGAGACATCGTAATGGAATAGCCTTTTCCCGGCTGAATCGGGATGTGGCATTGTAGTTCCGATGACCAGCGAGTGCTCCACGCGCCCATCGCAAACACGAATCGATCGGCTTCCAGTTCTCCTTCTGACGTCTTGAGCGCAGTGACTCGGCCTGCGGCTTTTCGGACAGCCTGCAGCTCACAGTTTTCCAGGAATCGGACACCGTTGTTTCGTAGGTGATCTGCCCATTCCTTGTTCAGCAGGTCCGGTCGCACCGAGGTATCGCCCGCATAGTAGAAAGCTCCGGCAAGGCCGGGCTTCAAACCCCGATCGAATTCTGGAAGGTCTGCACCTTCGAGTCGTCGCGCCGTGACGCCGAAGTGCTCGGTCAGCGTTCGGTCCGTTTCCTCAAAACGCTCCATCCCGTGCTGCGTCTGTAAAACGTATAGCAGCCCGTCTTCTTTCCACTCACAGTTCAGCGAGTGCTGCGAAATCAACTGACGGTACTCATGCATCGACGCATTGAGTATCGCCTGCAAGTGCCTTCCGGTCACCAGCATCTGACGATGACTGCACCGTCTGGCGAACTGCCACATCCAATTCCACAGCGCCGGACTCAGTTGCGGTTTCACACGAAAAGGGGCACGCGGATTGAACAGCGACTTGATGGCCGTGCCAATCGCCCCGGGTTCAGTCAGAGGGAGCACATGGCTTGGGCAGATGAATCCACAGTTGGCGTGCGAACAGGCTCCGGCAATCGCTCCCTTGTCAATCACTGTAACATTCAATCCCGCCTTCGTCAGATAGTGAGCGCAGGCGATTCCAACAATTCCGGCGCCCACAACGATTACTGATTCATCTCGGCCGAAGGAATTCACCGCGACCTCCGGCCGATGCCATTGCGAAACGGATCGTCCGTCTGTTGCATCAGCGTTCCTTCGCAGCATAGGTAGGCTGTTCCGGTAATCGCGGGAATGATCTGACCGCCAGTAGCGTTCGTGTAACTCGCTTCGAAGCGGCTCCCAATGACGCTTTCCTGAATCCAGGTTTCGCCCGGTTGCAGCTTTCCATCCGCTGCAAGGCAGGCAAGTTTAGCGCTGGTGCCAGTTCCGCAGGGCGAACGGTCGTAGGCTCCGCCGGGACAATAAACGAAGTTACGACTGTGAGCGTCCGGCGCCTCGGGTGAGCCAAAGAACTCAATGTGGTCAATCTCAGCTCCGTCGGCACCGGTAATTCCCTCGCGCCGCAACGCCTCGCGAGTGCGCTGAGCCGCGTTGGACAACACCGCGATATGTTCTAGCGTCAACGGCGCGGGCGTCCCATTGACCAGAAAGAACCAGTTACCACCCCAGGCGACGTCGCCGTTGACGGTACCAAGTCCGTCAACCTCTACGTCCAACCTAGAATACAATCGATAGCTGGGCACGTTCGTAATCGTGACTTTGTTGGGGCTGAGCAAATTGACTTCCACAACTCCAACCGGAGTCTCCAGCCGCTGGACACCCAGGCCGATTTTGCCAAGGTGGTGGAGCGTCACCGCGACTCCGATCGCGCCATGGCCACACATCCCCAAGTATCCGGTGTTGTTGAAGAAGATGACCCCCGCCGCGCACAACGAATCGGCCGTCTTGCACAGGAGCGCTCCGACCAGTGCTTCCCAGCCGCGTGGTTCGTCGATGACGCACTGCCGAAAGTGGTCCGCTGTATCGTGAAGGTAGCTTACTTGGTCGCTCAACGAAGCGGCCCCCAGTTCGGGACCGCCAGCGATGATGACTCGTGTCGGTTCGCCTGCAGTGTGCGAGTCGATAAATCGAATTCCAGTCGATTGACCGCGCATCATGCTTTCCCTGGCCAGACTTCCCACCAGCTGCGAAAGGCCTTCCACTGTTGCTCAAGAAAGCCTCGCTGGGAGTCGCTGAGTGCATCCGACTTGTTGAAATGGTGCTGGTATTCCGAGTCGCCTTCGAGAACCATCAGCTGCTTGTAATAGAGCACCAGATCTGGACCTTCATCGTACATCGACAGCACGGCAAGAGCGTCTTCCAGTTCGAGAGCGAGGCGCCTGGCTTCAGCGTCTCCTGCTGCAGCCTTTTCGCACAACTCGAACAAACGAAGCACTTCACGAGGCAAGGCGTTGCCCACGCCGGTGATCGCACCGACCGCGCCGCATCGCATCATGCCATGAAACACCTGCGTATCCACGCCAACCATTAGCGCGAGATCAGGATTGCCGCTCGTAATGTGCTCGGCTGCATAAGTCAGCGATTCCGCTCCGCCGAATTCCTTGAAACCAACCAGGTTCGGAAACTCACGCCGCAAATCGAAGAACAATTCGGCCTTTGTTTCGAAGCCGTAGTAAGGACTGTTGTAAATCACCGCTGGCAGATCGACAGCCGCTTTCAGGATGCCTGCGAAGTGAGCTCGCTGAGCGGCGGTCGAACTTCCTCGTGAAAGCACTCGCGGGATGACCATCAATCCAGCGGCACCGACAGCCTTCGCATGTGCGGCGTGTGCCGAGGCCAATGCCGAGTTCTGGGCACCAGTCCCGACCACAACCGGAACGTCAGCTTCGACTAGTCGTTGCACGCCCTCCTGCCGCTGGGCGTCTGTCAACAGCGGCCAGTCACCCATCGAACCGCAATACACGACGGCGTGCATTCCCACCTCGATCAGCTCTCGGCCCTTGGCAACGAGAGCGTCAAAATCAGGTTCGCCCCGGTCGTTGCACGGCGTCATCATGGCAGGAATGCAACCGCGGAAAATGCACGGCCGTTTTTTCATAACGGTAGTCCACACTTTGGCTGGGGGAGCAGATTCGTTGAGACAGCCGATCTCCTGTAGACACCAAGCCGTTCCAACACCTTGTCTCGTCAAAAGTCAACTTTGGAAAGGGAGCCCGCGCGCGCCTTCTTTCGCCGCCTTTTCCATTTTGCGAAGTGGGGCAGAAGGAACAGATAGATCCCCGTTGCCCACAACACGCCAAGCACGAGCGCGCAGGGAAGGAACACCCAGAGTTTGGCGCGATCATGGAAGAAGCTACCGTCGTGAATGCTTTCAATCAAGTCTGATCGCCGATAGGCAACCTGAAGAACGTAACCGGTATTCAAATCTAATTGAATCTCCCAGCGGTTCTTGCAACGCACTTTCAACATACCTTTGGCTGGACGTACGTCGAGACGGTCAATGTCATCCCAGCTATTGACTTCCGCTTTGGGGACTTCTCGAGCCGCTGCTAGAACTTGATCGAAGCTGAGAGACAGGTCCCTGCTGGACCCCTCCCGCGTCGGCGGTTGAATCCAGGCGGACTCTTTTTTCAGTTGCAGAATCACACCAGTGACGATGATTACCGCCACCGGTAAGGCAACGAGAATCGAGCCCCAACGGTGGATGTCGCGATTCAGTTTCGAGAGCTTAATCTTAATAATGATGTCAGCTTTCACATCCAATGGACAAGCAAGAACTTCCCCACTCGGTCACACACGCACTGCGTTTGTTTCCGTGTTTCGTGGGAGGTTCAATTCGTCGCCGGCAGCCTGCGGCCAGATGTCCAGGGAGCTCCTGCTTCGTCGAGTCTGTCGAGTATCTGTTGAAACTCTCCCTCGAGCAGGTTCTTCAGAGTTTCGGCCGCAGTCACGAACTGGTCCCGTCCAATTTCATACTGGCGACGATGCGTATTGGTGGGCCCATGCGTCTGACGCAGCGTTCCCGACAACGCGATTTGAACACGGTCTATGATGGACAACGGAGCTGTCTGACTGCGCGCTGCTCGTGTGCGGTCACCGGTGAGTTGATCCTGAATGTCCAGGAGTTTCAGTTCAAGGCCACGCGAGTCATCGTATAGTTTCTGGTCCAACGTTCGTGTGTTCTTGACGACCTGCTTGATCTCGCCAAGCTGAGACAGCACTTCCGCCAGCTTTCGTGTTGCGCCGACCGCGTCACGCTGCAGTTGACCGACCTGCATCTGGAAAGCCAACGTCTGTGCTCGATCTTGGCGCGGCAAGCTTGCTTCGCTGATCGGCACGACGTCAAAGGTCTGCGGTGTACCGATGTCGGTGTCGACATCGTCGATACGTTTGGTCGCTGAAACCGAGTACTTACCCGGCGTGACCAAGGGGCCCACTCCCCCCCTGCCCGTGAACGCCGAATACCGCAAATCCCAGGCGATCCGGTGCATACCCGAGGACGCCGGGCCGCTGAAGCGATTAACCACGTCGCCCGCACTGTCCTTGATGTTGAAGGTAATTACTGGATCCTCCTCACGTTCCTCTTTTTTGAGTTCATCCCAGCCGGGGTAGATGTTGTCACCTCCGGTCTGCTTGGCCTTGTTCTCCTTTGCCTGTCGCTTTGATTTGCGGGTCTCGAGGCCATCTCGTAGATAATATGTAATGACCGCGCCGAAAGGTGGATTGTCGGCCGCAAAAAAACCGTCTCCCTGTGATCCTTTCGGTCCTCCTAACGGTCGGTCCTGAATGTAGAGCAGCGCTTTGCGAACCGGGAATATCGCGAATTCCTCTTGCTTAAGAAACTCAGCGTCGATCTGCCGCAGTGGTGAATAGTCATCCAGTACGTAGAAACCGCGGCCAAAGGATGCGCCGACAAGATCGTTCTCGCGCCGCTGGATCTCCAGATCCCGAAAAGGAATTGTGGGGCTGCCGGAGAGCTTGATCCAATGCTGGCCCGCGTCGCGGCAATAGAAGATGCCGAATTCCGTGCCGACAAAGAACAGGTCCTTCAGTTCGTGATCTTGAATGATCCGCCACACCACGTGCCTTGCGGGCAAATCGGACGCGATCGAATCCCACGTTCGGCCCCGGTTGCGACTGCGAAGGACGTACGGCTTAAGGTCACCGGTCTTGTGGTTGTCGAACACCGCATACACCGTATCTGCATCGTACAGATCCGCCTTCACATCGTTGACAAAGGAAAACTCGGGAACACCGTAAACTCTCTCGATCTTGCGCCACGTCTGCCCGCCGTCTTCGGTGACCTGAATCAGGCCATCGTCCGTTCCCACATAGATGAGCCCTTCTTGGATTGGCGATTCGCTGATGCAAGTGATGTTTCCGTATTGCGACATTGCGGAGAGATCGAACATGGCATCGATACTCCACACACGTCCCATGACTGGTAAGGTGAATCGGTCACGGTTGCGAGACAGATCTGGGCTGATGGTTTTCCACGAGTCACCGCGATCGTCGCTCTGGTGGAGTCTCTTCGACCCGAAGTACAGCCGCTTGTGGGAATGAGGACTTATCAGAATGGGTGAATCCCAGTTGTATCTCAGTTCTTCTTCGCCCGCCTGGGGCCGCGGCCGGATGTCAATGGATTCACCCGTGAGGCGATCGACACGGCGCAGGTACCCTTGCTGTGATTCAGAATAGATGACGTTGGGATCCGTAGGATCAATGGCGCAGTCATGGCCGTCCCCGCCGATTGTGATCCGCCAATCACTGTTGCGGATGCCGATGTTGTTCTTGGTTCGCGTCGGCCCGTATTGCGTGTTGTTGTCTTGCGTCCCGCCAATGACGTGATAGAAAGGCTCGTCATAGTCGACATCGACTTTGTAGAACTGCGTCAGCGGCAGGTTCGCGGTGAACAGAAATGTTTTGCCACGATCCCAGCTTCGATAAAGCCCCCCGTCACAACCTACCAACAGAAAGTCCGGATCGGTGGGATGAAAAGCGACGGCGTGGTTGTCGACATGCTTGTGCGGACTTTCGACATCCTCAAAGTTCTTTCCGCCGTCCGTAGTTCTACCGAGCTGGACGTTGGCGTGATAGAACACATCGAAGCGGTGTGGATCTACGTAAATCTCCTGGTAGTAGTGCGGACCGGTTCCACCGCTGGTGTAATCGCTCATTTTGGACCAGCTCGCTCCACCATCCGCGGAACGCCAGATTCCTCCGCTGCGGCCGGCGAGTTCAATCGTTGCGTACACGACATTTGGTTTTTGAGGTGAGACAGCGAGCGAGATTTTGCCCTTGTCTTTGGCAGGCAAACCGTTCTGTAACTCGATCCACGTCTCACCGGCGTCGGTCGACTTGAAGATGCCGGACTCAGGGCCGCCGTCGATCAGTGCCCAGACCGTGCGATGTCGCTGATGAGTCGCAGCGTAGAGTACATCCGCGTCCGTCGGATCCATGACCACATCGGTGACACCGGTCCATTTGCCCTTCGTCAGAACGGCGGACCACGTCTGGCCACCATCGATTGTCTTGAACAAACCTCGTTGGCCACCCGCTGACCACAGCGGCCCCTGCGCGGCGACGTAGACCGTCTTTGAATCGTGAGGATGGACTACAATCTTTGAAATATGTTCGGACTCTTTCAAGCCAACGTTGGTAAACGTCTTACCGGCGTCATGGCTCACATAGACTCCGTCGCCGTAACCAACATGGCGTCCACTGACGTTTTCGCCTGTCCCTACCCAAACGGTGTGGCGATTGCTGGGATCGATGGTGACGCAGCCGAGCGAATAAGAAGGGTAGTCGTCAAAGATAGGCGTCCAGGTGGTACCTGCGTTTTCGGTTTTCCAGAGGTTTCCCGAACCCACAGCCACATACCAGGTGTTTGGCTTTGTCGGATCCACGGCGATATCGGCGATCCGTCCCGACATGAACGCGGGTCCGATCGAACGAAGTTTCAAGGCGCTGACGTCGGCTGCTGCGAGCGGATCGACGGGTGACTTCTTGGGATCTTCATCTGCAGAAGCGAGAACGCCTGACATGGCTAGAATCAAGGGTACGGAGTGGAGGATGCGGGTCATGTTGTCGCCTCTGTGTGTAGAGCTGGACTAGATAGCGATTCTTCCTAGTTTGAGTACCGCGCTCCCCGTGTGCAACAAAACGCGGCATTTCTGGACGTAACGTCTCGATTCCATCAGAGACCGGGAACAGGCTTTGGAAACCGAAGTACCGGGATGTCTTTGCCAACCGCCAATTCATCATCCAGGAAATTCCACGTACAAAAGCCGTCTTCGGACTGGGGTTCCAGCAGGTAGGCGGCGAGCGTTCCAAGCGGTTGTCCGGTGCGCACGATCGGCGTGCCCGCCTCGATCGTACGTGTTTCAACACGAGGAGTTACTTCGAGAGTAACAAGTCGACGCCCTTCGTATTCTTGTCGAGCACGTTTCAGATCATCGACACGATAAACCTCGACTTCGATTTCCAGATCTTGCTTCAACGCCTTCACTGCGATGCCATGTAGTTTGAGCCGGTTATGAACTTCCGCTAGTCGTTTTGGAACGACGTAGCCAAACGGCCGAGCGACGGACAGCGTCGGCTCGCTCAGGTCGTTGTAAAAAAGAGTGTACGTCTTTGGTTTACCAGCGTCACCTCGGTTGCGTGGATTGTCATACCCCAGAATCTCTATTGGGGCCTTTCCAAAATCTGGCCGACGACGTAGGGCAACCAGGTTGTTGTCGGAAGGATGGTTGCCCAGCTCCGTTGTGCGCTGTTTTGCCTTCACGCGAAGCTGTCTTACGACCTCCTTATTGTTGGAGACGAATTGAAAGCAGTGCCTCACAAACTCCCGCGTTGCCAAGACACGATCCTTGTAGGTCGCGTACGAATACGCCTCGGACAAGATTGAAATGTGGTGGCGCATTCCGACGGAATGCGTGCTATAGCGAGGTAGTGCGTCGTCGATGATCCAGCGATCGCCACGAATGTTGCCATAGACAGTCGTCTCGTAGCCCGTGTTCTCACGCATCGTCTTGGTAACCCAAGGCAGTAACTCATATCGAGTAAGCTTGCGAAGCTCGTTGTCGCAAGCCGGATGTCGCTGTCCGTCGTACGTCAGTGTGTATCGATGTCGCGATCCGTTGGTCGTGTGCAGATCCATCGCGATGGCAGGGTCCCACCGATTGAGCACTCTCATTACGGCCTGGGCAGCGGGAGTGTCAAGTTTGGTAAAGTCACGATTGATGTTCAAACCCATCGCATTGGCGCGCGTGCCCATGCCCAAAATGGGGCCTAACTGTCCGCGCCGGTTCTCCGGAGACATCCGGTCATTTCCATCCGCGTTGAGCAAAGGCAGAAAGACGATAACCAAGTTCTTTAGGAGTGGATGATCTGTCGTTGTGATCAACTCACGCGCGAGCATCAGCGTCGCCGGCTTGCCACACACTTCGCCGGAGTGAATTCCAGCCCACGCAAAAGCAACCAGCCGGTCACCGACCTCGGCAGGAGTCTTGACCGGCGGGTCGGCGATCACCATGATCGGCAACGCCTTCTTCTCGAACGTCTTTCCCGCAACTTCGACGTGTATCAACGGCGATCGGTCGGCAAGACGAAGTACCATTTGTGTTACTTCGTCGTGAGTCGATGTCGCGCGCCAACCACTTCGTTCTGCGACCGTCAACAGATCTCCGGGAACCTCCGGGGTTTGGGCAATCAGCGGCGTTACCGATCCAACAAACAGATGCAGGCACGTCAGAACTCTTTTCATGAAACTTCTCCCGTTCCTGTCGACTACTCCCGGCTTCGGGACGAGGGTCCCCGGACATCACAAACCGCTCAGAACCTGGCATCCTGTGGATTCTTGTAGGCTGTGTCAAGCGAGCCGGATTCAGTCTACGGTCAGAGCAAACAGAGTAGATGGTAAAACGGTGACGTCCACCAGCTGCCTCTGCGGCAACTCGTGCTGGTGGTAGACTGGAGCCTCGGGACTTGCTCGTGCGGAGCCTCGGAGCGACCTCACGCATGCGAGGTCGTGCAGCTTCTGACTTGGTGCGTGATTTCGTGTTTCTTCACTCTCCCCTCGGGGAGAGTCGGCCCGAAGGGCCGGAGAGGGGGCACTCGCCGGACGCTACGTGTCGGTTTCGCTGGAGAACCGTGGGCTAACGCCCAGCGGCTGATTTGCAGCGTAGCCGAACTCGCCAGAGTTTGGCGGATTGCATGAAGCGTAAAGGCTGCACCATCTCATGCAGGGGAGGTTAAAAACTGGTGAATAAGGAGACACAATGCTTGACACGCCACTGCCACGTCGAGACTTTCTTGCTGCCGGACTGGCGACGGCTTCACTGTTTGCAGTCGAGTCAGCGCGAGGATTTCAGACCAATGACACACTGAACGTCGCCTGTCTCGGGACGGGTGGTCGATCGCAGCGCATGCTGATGCCGCGTCTGGCGAAAATCCCCAACGTTCGTATCGCTGCTGTTTGTGATGTGTGGGACGCGCACCTCGCAGCCGGAGCTAAACTCGCCGATCCCAATGCTATCCGTGAAGACACAGACTTCCGTCGATTGTTGGATCGCTCGGATATCGACGCCGTCGTGATCGGTGCGCCGGATCACTGGCACGTCCCAATGACCATCGCGGCTTGTCAGGCGGGCAAGGATGTCTATGTCGAGAAACCGTTGACACATGATCACCGCGAGGGCGAAGCGGTAGTTGCCGCACAGAACGAACACCGGCGGATCGTGCAGGTTGGAACTCAGCAGCGAAGCATGCCTCACCTGCTCGAGGCTCGCCAGATCCTGTTGTCTGGGGTGTTGGGCAAGATCCACAAGATTCATCTGTCGTGGAACCGCAATCAGTCACGTTGGACACGAACGAAGTACGGCATCGATCCGGGGGCCGTTCGCTGGAAGCAGTTTCTCGGTAACGCGCCGGACCAGCCGTTCGACGAGTACCGGTTGCGCAACTGGCGCTGGTTCTGGGATTTTGGCGGCGGCATCTTCACGGACCTGATGGTGCACTGGATCGACACCGCATACTGGATGCTCGACATGGACAATCCGGCTATGGCGATGAGCATCGGGGACCACTTCGCGGCGCAAGGGCTGTGGGAAACACCGGACACCGTCCAGACGCTGCTCTCGTATCCCGACAAGCAGCTGCAGGCGTACTTCGAGGGCACGTTCGTCAACCACCAGAACCGGTCATCGCTGACGTTTCTCGGCACAGAGGCCAACCTATACTGCGACCGCGGTCGCTATGAAGTCCGTCCGGAACGCGGCAAAAGCGTCGAACCGCAAAAGCGAGTTGACGGCAAGCGAGACATCCTAGGTTTGGACTTCTACGATGAAGTGGATGGCGCGTTATATCATCTGCGAGAGTGGGTCGATTGTGTGCGGACTCGAAAGCGACCATCCTGCCCGGCGGAAGAGGGAGTCCGCTCCGCCGCAGCCGCACACCTTGCCAACCTCTCTTACCGCGAAGGCAAGATCGCTCGGTGGTTCGGCTCCTGAGTCACCAGGCTCCATTTGGTCACTCTCAAGTCGTCCATCACGACAGGTTTTGTTGGTGCGAAAGCCGCCACCAAAGTCCCTTCTCCCCACCGGGGAGAAGGTGGCCGAAGGCCGGATGAGGGGGGATCCAGAGTGAAAAACTCTCGCACGGCGCGAAGACTTTGACTATTAGTAGCACAGGAAAGAGCAGGATGAACATCAGGACCAACAAAGTCAAACAAAAGCTGGCAGCAGGCGAGACGGTGTACGTAGTTTCCGGGCTTTTCACCAACGTGACTGCGTGGATCAGCGATGGAGCTCAGGAGTTCATGCGTCGTTCCAAGTAGCCTGACCGACGCTGGGTGATCGCGGTGTGGTCCGGTCCTCAAACGGCGTGGCCGGTTTCCCCACGTAGGGCGATCTGTCGTCCATTATCTCAAGCGATCAGGTAACCGACCCCTGTCCCCCGGGATTGTTGGCCGGCACGGACATACTGTCCGCTACGACCGGCATTACCGGGGGCGTAGCAGCCAGCAAACGCTCCCACGGACGACGCCATAGACTAGATTTGTGCAGCTGCTGATCGACCGGAGGTTTGTAACGGAAACCGATTCTCATACCCGAGCACGTTCCATGTCGGACAAAGTCAATCACCGTTCCGCGGGTTGTCTGTTCCTTTTCGCGTTGCCATTCGCTGGAATCGGCATCTTCATGTTTGGGCTCACCGCATGGGCGCTTTCCGACTGGTGGCGCATGCAGAGCTGGGTCGAAGTCCCGGCGCTTGTGCTGGAAGCCCATTTGGAGGAGCGTCGTGATGACGATGGAACGACGTATCGCGCCGTCGCTCGTTACAAGTACAACTATCAAGGCGTGAACTACGAAGGAGACCGGGTCGGCGTCGATACCACGGGAGACAACCTCGGCAATTTTCATGAGCGCAAAGTTGCTGAGCTTCAGCGGAAGATGAGCCGCAGCCAGCCGGTTCCCTGCTTTGTCAACCCCGCATCTCCGGAGCGATCTGTCTTGTACAGGGAGTTCCGCCTCGAGAAACTGGCTTTTTACTTGTTGTTTGGCCTCGTTTTTGGTGGAGCCGGTGGCGGCATCTTGATCTACAGCTTCTATGCCCGGCGTCAATTGAGGAAATCAGATAGCCTGCGACAGGAACATCCCGACCAGCCTTGGATGTGGCGCGAGGATTGGGCGGAAGGCAATGTTCGGTCGTCATCGAAGACGAGCATGCTGGCCGCTGTCTCTTTTGCCATCATGTGGAATCTGATCTCGTCGCCGGTGTTGTTCCTGCTGCCAGCAGAAGTTCGCAAGGAGAACTATCTTGCCTTGATTGGACTACTTTTTCCCGTGGTCGGAGTAGGGTTGATCATCTGGGCGTTCATCTCAGCCAGACGTTGGGTCAAATACGGCGAATCGACTTTTCAGGCGGCTTCTGTTCCAGGCGTCGTGGGTGGGCCGCTGGCTGGCGTGGTCCATACCACGGCGAAGCTGCGACCTGAACAGGGATTCCGGCAGACGCTAACCTGCTTACGCAAGGTCACATCGGGGAGCGGAGAGCATCGCAGCACGCGCGAGGACGTCCTGTGGCAGTCGTCACGTGTCATTCAGCAGGAGCTGGCGGCTGACTCGACCACGTCGGCAATTCCCGTTCAGTTTCATATCCCGTACGACGCGGAACCTACGACGCCGTCCGGAGCGACAAGTCCAGTCCTTTGGCGATTGGAGATACAGGCCGATGCCCCCGGTGTAGACTACCACGCGTCATTCGAAGTGCCGGTGTTTCATACTGCCGATAGCTCCCCCGACTATCAACCGGATGACTCAGCCATTTCACAGTACGTTCGCGAGGAATCGATGGCGGACGTTTATCGAGAATGCGGAATACGTCGGCATGAGACCGTAAGGGGGATTCGAATTGAGTTTCCGTTGTTCCGCAATTGGGCAGCGGCATTAGGGGCCACCGTGTTCTTGTCGATCTGGATGGGCGCCATTGTGTTGATGATCCACTTAGGAGCACCTCTATTGTTCCCGATCGCTTTTGGTCTTTTCGCACTCCTGATCTTCTGGCTCGCGCTGGAGCTTTGGCTGTGGAGAAGCGTGACGGAAGTCAACCCGCAAGGAGTTTCCGTGCGCGCCGGCCTCGTTGGTCTATCTTCGACGCAGTCGTTTGACAGAAGCCAAATCGAGACCGTCACATCCAAGACGGGCATGCAGTCGGGGCGGACGCTATACTACGATCTCCAGCTCACCACCAAGGACGGGAAAAGCTATGATTTCGGGAAACGCGTTGCTAATCAAGCAGCGGCACAAGCCATAGTGGACGACGTTAGGCAAGTGCTGGGTTTTAACGGATCTCTCGAGCGAAGATCGGACGAGTCCATTGAAAGCTCTGACGTCGTGGCCGTCTAGCTGCCTGTTGAAAAACGCCGTCCTGGCGTTTTTCAACCTCGCCAAGCTCAGAACAGAGTTCTTCGCGGTTCGCGCGTTGAGAAAATCAACAGGCCGTCTAGCCCGAATTATTCATGAGCGATCTGCTGCGAGGTCGTAAGTCCATCCGTGGCTTCGTCATGCTTCACAATTCTCCCTCAACGTATTGCTTCTAATACGCCTGCGGAAGAATTGCTCGCCTTCCTTGCCACGAACGTACTTACAACCTCTCGCGACGATCTTCATGAATAATCCGGCCTAGGCCGTGGGTAAACCCGCAGTGCGCGCTTGCCGCCGGAGTTTTGCTGACCGGGCTTTGCCGCGAAACCAACGTCCACCTCTGCAAAACTCCTCTGGGGCGCGGTTAAACTAACGACAGGCCATACGTTACAATCATTCGATGTCGTCAAGTCGGAGTAACGAACTCACGGACCAAGCAGGACGGAAAGACCAATGAAAGTCAGCGGGAATACGATCTTAATCACGGGTGGCAGCGCAGGGATCGGCTTGGCGTTTGCGAAGAGATTTCTGGAGCTTGACAATCAGGTGATCGTAACTGGCCGAAACCAAGAGAGGCTCGATCAAGCCAGGGCGGAGCATCCGGGCTTAGAGACGATCCAGTGCGATGTTGCCAACGTGGATCAGATATTCGCAGCGCGCAACGAAGTCTGCCATCGATTTCCGAGCTTAAACGTGCTGATGAACAATGCGGGAATCTTCAGATATCTCAACGTGACTCGGTCGACCGATGATCTGATGGGATTGACATCGGAAGTCGAGATCAACTTCAACGGATTGATTCGAACGACTTCGGCATTTATGGACCAGCTCCAGTCCACTCAAGGCACCATCATCAATGTTTCGTCGGGGCTTGCGTTCGTGCCCCTGCAATGCAGTCCCGTCTACAACGCCACGAAGGCCGCCGTGCACTCGTACACCATTGCGCTCCGACAGCAGCTGGCTGAATCGCAGGTGGAGGTCATCGAGTTGATGCCGCCAGCGATCAAGACTCAACTGACGGCAGATCTGCCTGACGATGCCGGCTTCCAAATGTTGACGACCGATCAGTTGGTCACGGCGACGGAAGGGGGACTGCGGGCCGGCAAAGAGGAAATTCGACCGGGACAGTCCAACCAGCTTCACTGGATGTCCCGGATCGCCCCCGGGTTCATTCGCGGGCAGCTTGCGAAGGGTTCGAAGAACCTCATTCCCAACTAGCGGCTGGACAAGCCGATGCCTCGGACTGCCGCCATATCGCCCAACGAACAGATACGGAGTGGCCCTGGCCGGAGCGATCGGGCCATCTATTCACGAAGTCTTGCGAAGTAGCTCCACGCTATCGCCCTTGCTGTAGCTCGGAGACGAGCTTCTGATCCGATCTCCTTACTCGTCAGCAGGCATACCACAGGCCAGCGCAGCGCCGGAAGAACGAGCCATGAAACGGAAGAAGTCGCGTCTGTCCATGTTCGCAATCCAATGAGTTGTATGAGTCCGCGCAGGTTGAGATTTTACAGCCGGTACGGGCGGCGGTCTCATCGCCGTCACCCCACTCCTCTGTGGAAACTCTTTTGTTTGTCCGCGTTTGTCAAAGCGTCATAGCTCCTCGTCGCTGGGCTCGTCGTCTTCGTCGATCAGTCTCTCCTGTTGCACCAAGCGCTTCAAGTACTGTTTCCAGTCGCCCGTGTCGTGCCGCACGATACGCGATGCCTCATCACGCGGAGCGTGATGGCTACGTAGACGTCACGCTCCGCGTGACGTTGCCGACCGTTCAGGTGCCCTGTGCGATAGACGTGGTGTCGAAGTCTAACCGCGTTCTCCTGATGGGCATTTTTTGATTCGCAGCCAAATAACCCAGAAGGACGGGCGCCATGGCACAGGTTATATCGGATTCTCGACTCCTGAAATCCCTTCTCGTTGTTGTCCCGAGCAATTTGATGATTTGTCTCGTGGACGATTCGTCGCTGGCTTAGCGACTTGTGGCGGCGGTACGATGTTTTTTCAAGCGCTCGCCGACGCCCAAAAAGACCGAGCTATTTGAACGCCGATTGGAGGACGTGCTTTGAGAGGTCGGACGGACCATCTTAGAATTTACGCTACCTGCGATGCCTCATCACGCGGAGCGTGATGGCTACGTAGACGTCACGCTCCGCGTGACGTTGCCGACGGTGCAGACGCCTTGTGCGATAGACGTGATATCGAAGTCTAACCGCGTTCTCCTGATGGGCATTTTTTTGATTCGCAGCCAAATAACCCAGAAGGACGGGCGCCATGGCACAGGTTACATGGGATTCTCGACTCCTGAAATCCCTTCTCGTTGTTGTCCCGAGTAATTTGATGATTCGCCTCGTGCCACTGGCTTAGCGACTTGTGGCGGCGGTACGATGTTTTTTCAAGCGGCTCGCCGACGCCCAAAAAGACCGAGCTATTTGAACGCCGATTGGAGGACGTGCTTTGAGAAGTCGGACGGACCATCTTAGAATTCACGCTACCTGCGATGCCTCATCACGCGGAGCGTGATGGCTACGTAGACGTCACGCTCCGCGTGACGTTGCCGACGGTGCAGGCGCCCTGTGCGATAGACGTGGTCGATCTGAGAACTGTCGTTCGTGGGCGTATCTGGTCGAGAATCTGGTCCCGCATTCTTGCCGATCCAGCGTCGCTTCCACCGATAGCTCGTCGAAACGAACCTCACGATGCCAATAAACGCCTGAAAAAGTCGTTACTACGCTGACTTGCACCCTTCAACGACTGTTAGGTGTACCAGTTCTCAAACGTGCCTTGTTCCACGAAGAGCGTCGTAAACAAGCTTGCTGCACGACGCAGATCAAACTTGTCCAATGATTGCGGTGGATCGCTGCGGCTTCCATTCTCAATAAAGGACGTCGCAGTTTCGAACCAAAACTTAGGGAGATTTGTCCGAGATCGATAGTTGTAACGTATCTTTTTCAGAATATCGGCGTCCGATCTACTTCTAAAGTCGAACAAGTACGATTGAGAGAGGGGACGTTTTTCACCGCTCAGAGCCCTGCCGACACAGAGATTCAGGGTGCCTCCAAAGTCAGCCATTATCTCCTCAAAAAAACGATGCTGTTTGTCTCCGTCATCCGTGCCGTTCCGCTGCGCGAGCACCCAAACAGCATAGACAGATGGCATGATCTTATACATCTCGTGGAACCACTCGTCGAGATTCTTGACGCGGTCCTTTGTCGCTAGCACAGTGGCTTTGACTGTGGACGCGTAGTCATTCAGTGCCGCCGTATCCGCCGCGTACCGATTGAACTCGGCTTCTGATTCAAATCGCGACGTCAATAGCCACTTCGCGGCGCAGTGTCCACCAGTCAACCATCTTGTTGTCCAGAGTCGGATGACAAAATCGCTCAGCTGGTCCGTCGAGTATTTACGGCGCGCCTCGTTTATTGTCCGTGAGATGAGGATGTGCGCCCTCTGCGCGCCGGGTGTCATCAAGAGTTGCAAGAACTGCTGTATCTGTCCGATATACTTGCTGAGAGGCAGCCCTTGTCCAGAAAATGGCGGATCAATGAACACGTCGTCCACCATGCGATCGGTATCGAGGAGAATAGCGGGCCGTTCGACAGGTGAGTTGTCCTGGAAAACGGTTCTATCGTTGCTCTCGCGCGCGGGATAGAGCAGATCGCGATGCTGCTCAGGGTCCAAAGCCTCGGCTTCCAATTCATACACTTCGCGAGCGCGATTTAGAACAAATGCATCGATCTGCTTGTCCAGCAGGGCGTCGACGGCGCTCGGAATAGTAGCTGTTGGTGCGATGTGACGCGCAATGGGAACGGGTCCATCTTCACGAGGCAGTTCGTCACGTATCTTATCGAGTAGTTCAAGAGACTCTTGAGCCTTTGCATGAGCAGCTCCATAGAGTGCGATATGCGTGTCATGAACTCGTCGGGCGATCGACTCGGCTTCTAAGTAGTCATGTTGTTCGGCGAGAAAACAGGCGAGGGTGGTCAAGCTTCGGAGCAGGCTCGGATGCGCATTCCCCTGGTGTACTTCCTTGTTCGCGACTGCCAGTCGCAACAACTCGATAGCCCGATCCGCTTGGCCAATTTGAAAGGCTGTACCTGCTGCATTTGCCAAAATGACACCGCAATCAAAATCGTAGTCGAAGGATGAGCAAATAGAGGCAGCGCGCTCCTGCAACTCAAATGCCGAGGAAAGTCCGTCCGGGAGGCGTTTTGCGATCAGGGCTGCCGTGTCCAAGCTGCGGGCCATCTCTGGAGCATTTGGGCCCTCAGTCCGCTCAACAATACACATGGATTCGTCCGACACTTCTGACGCACATTCGATCCGGTCCACGGCGAGATAGCACATTGCGAGATTTCGCAACACTAAAGCCAGTTGTTCACTGTCGATACCACCAGATCGCCGATACGCAAGCGCGAACTCAAAAAAAGGAACTCCTGCCTCATGGTTGCCAGAATTGCTGTATGAGGACCCCAAGAGCTCTGCTGTTGTGGCGCTCTGCTCGTGATCGTTCCCGTACAACTCGATGTTAATATCATGGGCCTCCCGTAGTTTCTCGATGGCGTCCGCGAAACGACCACCGTCATGTTGTAACTTACCCAACTCTATGAGAACCTGCGCCATCTGCTCTCTGTTCGGACAAATCTGCAGCGAATTGAGGGCCGTTCGAAGGCAAGTCTCTGCGAGGGCTGGACATCGTAAGTACTTTGCTAGTCGACTTACGACCAGCATCGTTCGAACGGCTTCAGTCGTATGCGGACCGTCGAAGCTGTCCAGGGTTGACTTTGCTTCTTCGACAACGCGCGCCGCATCGGCCGTGCTCTCTCCTCGTGCGGCTCTCGTGCTGAGCTCGAGTAGAGCCTTTTCCACCGTCAGCAGTTCTTCAGTACTGTGAATATGGGACATTGTTTCTCCAGCAGCTTGCACCGGTGCGTGAGTTCAAGTCAACGATCACCGACAGGGGCGGCTTCACACGATCCGATCGAGTATCTCCTTTACCTCGTGCTGGCAGTCGATACTATTTGAGTGTGTGGTTCTCATCCTGTCTTAGAAGTCGTCCTCGCCGAATGACTGAATCGCGAGATCAACGACGCGCACAGCGTCCTGCGATGCGTCACGTTCGGGCCATCCATGCTCGCTCAAGTAAGCCCGCAGCGCTTCTGTTGCCGCTTCCTTGGCTTTTGGCGTGCTGTCGTTGACATCCGGCACTAGAGAAACAGACGTTTCGGCGTTTGCATCTTCATCGCTTCGCGACAATGACCGGCGTAGTATTTCTGTAAGTATGTTTGCCGAAACGCCGGTCAAGATAGGCAGGACAATGTTTAGAGATGCCCAGGCAATGTGGTCGACCACCTCGGGTTCTAGGAAGTACTTAGACGGATCGTCTCTTCCGCGTCGCCAGTACGACGCATTCGGTTCAAGCTCGTCTGCGACCCTCTCCAGCAGCGTTGCGGCGTTCCGGGTCAGGCGCGCTCCAGGTTGGCTCATGTCCTCAACTCTCAGCACTTGGTGTCTTGCCGTACTTGCCGGGATCGTGGTCACAGGAGTCGGTACCGCTCCCGATGAGCCCCCTCGCATGTCGACTACGGCTTTGAGAAGGATGCTCTCACTTCCGGTCGACTCAGCACTCTTATGCCCCAGACACCCCACGGGATCGCGAGTACGTAGCACGGACCAATTGGAACACAGGCGAGGATGCTTGTCGCGTAAGCCCACAGGTAGGACTTCGTGCGGAGCATGCTCGACGCGCCGGACGCGAGTAGCAGGCTATAGCCCATGCTGATGAGTGCATAGAGCATGATCGTGATGGGAAAGTTTCGATTCTCGGGGAGTGTTTCAGGATTGGTAATGATTGAGAGCTGGTACACGACCCCAAACAGGCAAAAGAAGACCCAAATCAACGAGACAACAAGTATCCCCAACGCCGGGCCGAATAGAGACGCCCGTGTTGCTTTGGGCTGGTCGCCTAGCGGGGGAGATTCGTACGGATTGTCCACATAATTCTCCCGTGGTTTTCGTGGAGTCACAAAGCCCTTGAGTTTACGGTACAGCCTTCCGGGCATTCAGCACCATTCTACCCCGTCCGGCGGGAGTCCAAGAAATGGTATCGCGATTTCGAGGCCTCGCAGCTGTGTCAAAGCCCCTTACTTCTTCGGACTAGTGGATTCCCGAGCGATAAACGCACATTTGAGGCGGGCGCATCACCCTCTGGTCGAAACTGCAATAATGAATAACGACCGTTGGCGAATCGCCATCCCGGTCGATCTGTGTTTCATCCGGATCCGTGAAGATTCGGCGGGCCCTGCCGTGCCGCCAGCGACGTTACGGTGCCTGCCTGCTAGATACCGGCGAGTCAAACTACTTACAGCTGCCGTCGCGCTGACCCGCGCAAAGGTGAATTGATGACGCAATCCCATTCTCGTCGTTCCTTCCTCGCCTCGCTCGCAAGTCTGCCTACGTCGGCCTGGCTCGCTAGCTACACTGATCTGGCTGCCGCCGAACGGAACAGGGTCAAAATTACCGATATCAGGACAATGATGCTGCAGGGTCCGCGTACCTACACTTTAGTCAAAGTGGAAACCGACGCTGGGGTTTACGGTATCGCCGAAGCGTACGGATCCCCGGGGCTGGGTGTGAGAGAAGCGATCCATGGCCTGCAGGACCTGTTTATCGGACAGGACCCACTTCAAATCGACCGTCTGTATACACGCTACCGTTACACGGACGGCAGCGCGCATGCGCAGCAGCGGGCGATGAGTGGCATCGAAATGGCGCTCTGGGACCTAGCCGGAAAGTTGCTCGATGTCCCCGCGCACGCGCTTCTCGGAGGCAAGTTTCGCAACCGCGTGCGGCTCTACGACCACTCCCGCCCGAGCGATTTCTTTGACAAGGGAGCGTGCCGCGCCTGGAGCCAAGAGGTGATGGAGAGTCCGAATGGGATCAACATGCACAAGTTCGGCCCGCTGCGTAACGATCCCTCCGGTGACCCGGGCCGCGACCCATCGAACCGGCTCCTCTCCAGCGATGAATTACGGCGTATCCGGCAAGGACTCGAGAACTGCCGTGAAGCCCTCGGTTTTGAGCACGACATTTTGATCGGTTGCCATTGGGAGTTCGACCTGCGCGCAGCCATCGATCTCGCGAGGACTCTCGCCGCCACAAAGCCGCTGTTTCTGGAGGATCCTTTGCCCGTCGCCTATTCCGAAAGTTGGAAACGGCTCGTGCAAATGTCACCCGTTCCAATCTGCACCGGCGAAAACTGGTTGCGGCGCGCAGACGCCCTCCCTTTTGTGGTCAACGCTGCCGTCGACATCCTCCACCCCGACCTGCGCAACTCGGGTGGCTTCCTGGAAAACAAGCGCATGGCAGACCTCGCCGACCTCTATTTCCTCCCCATGGCCAATCACAACACGGGCAGCATCGTCAACGGCATGGCCACTATCCACTGGGCCTCAACCATTCGCGACTATCTTGCCTGCGAAACGGTGTTCTTTGACGGCGGCTGGATGGACGACGTTATCGTTCACAACAGACCTCTTTGCCGTGACGGTTTCGTGGAAGTGCCGAACAAAGCCGGCCTGGGGATCGAACTCAATCACGACGTGGTCAAAGCCCACCTCGCACCGGGCGAGACCTGGTGGGGGTAGCCGTACCCTTGCAAAACGCTTTCCGAACCGTGGCACGCACTCAGGACGATCCGGCACGTCGGCGCTGCGCAGGCTAAAACTCACTCTGCAGCAGCTCCTACTGGTGGTAGACTAGGCTCTGTCTCCAAGCTATGTTCCTCACGCTGATCCTCTTCCGCTGCCAGGAGGGGACCAACTGGAGCAGCTTCGCGAAAGCTGATGCCCTAGGAGGAAGCTGGCCGATGGCGCAACTGCGATGTTCTGCGAAAACGAGTCTGACTCTCGGACTGCTGGCGAGCTTGGCATCGCCCACGCAGGCAACACAACCAACCGGGGCCCGCGCTGTGAGCGTGAGGCACGTTCCTGTCTATGCGGTCGAGGGCCGCTTTGGTGGCTGGCCGGCGAATCACGGGATGTGGTCGTGGGGTGACGAAATTGTCGTCGGATTCAGCGCGGGCTACTACAAGGATCTGGGCGACCGCCACCATATTGATCGTGAGAGACCAGAAGAACATCTGCTCGCGCGGACACTCGACGGCGGTGAAACGTGGACCATCGAGAATCCAGCGGAGAAAGGCGCGTTGATTCCCGTCGGCGAGGCGCTGCACGGTGTCACGCCGCCAGGTCTGAAGGAGAAAGCCTGGCTCGACTGCCCCGGGGGCATCGACTTCACTCATCCAGACTTCTGTCTAGCCGTTCGCATGACCAGCGCACACTCGGGACCCGCACGATTCTATTACTCGACGGATCGAGGTCACAACTGGGAGGGCCCCTTTCGCCTGCCGATGTTTGGTCAAGCTGGGCTCGCGCCGCGAACGGACTACGTCGTTAATGGTAAGCACGACTGCATGCTCTTCATGACTGCTGCCAAGTCGAACGGTCGCGAAGGGCGTCCTCTATGTGTCCGCACAACAGATGGTGGCCGTACTTTCAAGCTCGTCGGCTGGATCGGACCTGAACCAACCGGTTTCGCCATCATGCCTTCCACCGTGCGGCTGGACGATAACGAGTTGCTGAGCGCCATCCGACGGCGTGAAGGACCGCGGCGGTGGATTGAAGCCTATCGATCTTCGGACAACGGTATGAGCTGGAGACTCGACACCGTAGCCGCTCCCGACCTGGGCGCCGGCAACCCACCAAGTATGATTCGCCTTCGGGATGGTCGCGTCTGTCTGACGTACGGCTACCGTGACCAGCCCTTCGGAATCCGCGCTCGGTTGAGCGATCACAGTGGTCGCAGCTGGCAACGCGAGATCATCCTGCGAGATGACGGTGGCGGAACCGACCTGGGCTATCCGCGTTCAGCGCAGCGGGCTGACGGGAAAGTGGTCACGGTCTACTACTTCCATGAACAGCCGACGAGTGCCCGCTACGTGGCAGCCACAATCTGGGATCCCGATCAGGTTCAGAGATGATTGAATACTAAGTGACAACGCTGTTTATGGTCGTGCCGACGTCCGCTTGCTGTGGGGCGTACCGGCCCTCCATAGGCTGGCGCTGATTGGAGGTTGCTGATGGAGATGAACACGTTGCTGAAGCTAGCGGGCAGGTCGCGCTTGTCGTCGCCCCTCACCGCCGGACGTGTTGCTCGACTCGGCTGCGTCTGGGGAATGTGCCTGCTTGCCTCCCACCGCGCTCTGGGGCACGACGTGATCGCTGTCTCCTCGGGCAGGTCTGCGGCCGTAAAGAATGTGGTCGCCATTACTGATTTCGAAACAGGAGCGGCCATTGGCGAACTTCAGGTTGCGCGCAAGGCGCAAGCGGAGTTTCGTGACACCGCATTTGAGGACTTTCCAAACCTGATCGCTGATGGTGAAGGCCAAGTTTGGCTGGCCGTCGTCGCGCGCCCTCTTCCTGGTCGCGAAATCCGAGTGTATCGCTTGGCCGAGGGCGGTCGACACTTGGTCGCGACACTACGCCCGGCCAAGCTGACAGGTGTCGGTGCGCCGGTTTTGGCTCCGCTGCCAAGCGGTTGCCTCGTGGCGTTTGCGGTCGAACAGCGCAATCATTGGCGAGTGGCTGTGACGCGCGTCAAAGACGAGGCGACCGAACCGACCTTCCAGTACCTCACCGCCGGAGGAACTGCCAACATCGAGCCATCGGTGGCATCTTGCGGTGACCGCTACGCCGTGGTGTGGGAGTCCAATGCCGCCGGCCCGCGAGGCATCTTTGCAGCCTGGCTCAGCGACAACGGCGCCTCACCACCAGAGCGGATTTCATCGCCGGAATTCGTGAGTCTTAATCCGACTGTTGTCGCCACCGATGACGGTTCTCTGTTTGCAGCCTGGGATTCAGTACGCGGAGCAGAGGCTGATCTGTACGGCGCCTGGTGCCGCACCGAACAGTGGGAAGCTGAACGCCGGATCACTCACGACCCACGGCTGGAACGATTCGCATCTCTGGCCACCAACGGCAAAGACGTTTGGCTCGCCTGGCAGGCCCAGAGCCATAGTGACGATCGGGTGACCCATCTCGATGTCCAGCAGGCGGTCGTGGCAAAACTCGAGAAAGGCGGGCAGCTTGCCGCACCGCAGCACTTATTTGACGATGTCGTGCAAGACGATCACCTGCTGCTGCGTCCAAGACTGACGTTTGATGCTCAAGGCCGCTTGTGGCTGACGGTACGGCGGTCATTGATGGGCGTGGCGCCTGCGACGGGACGTCGACCAATCGGCCAGCACAGTGGTTGGGAGCCGCTGTTGTGGTGTTATCAGGGTGACCGCTGGCAGGGCCCTTCACGGCTCACCGAAACACCGGGCCGTTGGCGCCCAATCCCTATCGCTTGGGGCAGAGATGGCCGCGGTATTGCGGCCGTTCAGCGCGACGACTACCCGGCGGGTTGGGGAATCGACACCGGCATCGCCGACGATTGGTCGTGTGACGTGCGTCTGCTAGCGTTCCGTCCATCCGAACTGTCGTCGGCCAGATCGCTGCAGACGATTCCGCTACGGATGCCGCCCACCGACTATCGTCTGGCGGAACGCATCCGACATAGCGGTGCGGATTTCCCACGACAAACGGCAGTCGTGGCCGGAAAACGTCTGACGCTCTATTGGGGCGACCTGCACGACCACACCGACCTATCCGTTTGCCAGCGCGCCTTCAATCCACCAATCCGCGAAAACTACAACACAAAACGGGACATCGAACGACTCGATTTCACCGCCATCACGGATCACGGTTACAACCTCGATCATCCACTTTGGCAATGGTCCGCAGAACAGGTACGAGCCAACTACGATCCAGACAAGTTTGTGACCTTATTAGGCGAAGAATGGACCAGCGACCACGTCAGCTATGATCCTAAGATCATGGTCCCGATGATCGGTACGGGAGCGAGTGTCGAGCTGCGGCGCTACGGGCATCACAACATTATCTTTCGCGATCCCTACTACAAGACCTTCTACGATTCGCGTGACCGAGATGCCACACCGCAGGACGTGTGGGAACAACTCGAAGATAAGCACGCCCTGATGATCCCCCACCAGCTGGCGGACCTCGGCAACCGCCCCACCGATTGGTCTTTTCACGATGAATGGCGACAGCCGCTGGCGGAGATATTTCAGACAAGAGGTTCCTACGAACATCTGGGCTGTCCGCAGCAGGCGAGACGATCGATGGCGGTGAAGGGCCATTTTCTACAGGACGCGTGGGAAAGGGGGCACGTGATCGGTGTGATTGCCAGCCCCGACCACGGCGGGGGCCGCGGTAAGGCAGGGGTTTGGGCGGGGCAGCTGACACGCGAGTCTCTGTTTGAGGCCTTCCACGACCGCCACACGTTCGGCACGACCGGCGTCAAATTAGGGTTGCTGGTGACCAGCGGCGACCACATGATGGGCGACAAAGTTGTGCGTCACGACAGCTCGCCGATCGAACTTCGCGTGCGAGCCGTCGCGGATCGCGTGATCGAGAAACTAGTCGTCCTCCGCAATAACACGATCGTGCATGCCGTGGAACCTGGCCAACGAGAACTCGATCTCGAGTGGATCGACGAATCGACTCCGCCGAAAAAGGGGCTGTGGTACTACGTGCGGTTGCATGTGAGTGGCAACCACTTGGCTTGGAGCAGTCCGATCTGGTTCCTCCCCGCCGAATGAAACTCGGGGCCGTTCGTTGACGTGCTTTTCTTAAGGTGACTTCTTGATGAGGTGACGCTGGGATGCGGGGATCCGGTCGTAGCGCAGCTCGCCACCAATCAGCCGCATGAGCGTCCGGGGTCGGCCCCGAGTCGGCTGCTCAAACAGATAGTCGGACTTCTCACTGGGAAAGTCGGGGACTTGAGCGTTCTGCTTTTCAAAGACTGCCATCAATTGTTCGACGACCTCGGGATGTTGATTGGCGACATCGCGTTGTTCTCCAGGGTCGACCTCCAGATCGAACAGCATCATGGACTTAGGACCGTCGCCGGCAGTTAGTCCTGGATGTTGCGTCGGTTTTGCTTGCTCGTAAGGGGCCAGGATTGTGACCCCATCCGGCCCGCGGGGATCGATCCACTGGGCTAATTCCTCGTCCGAGAGGCTGCTGAAACGTTGCGGTCCTGGACTGCGGACGTGCAGCTTCCACTTTCCTGCACGGATGGTGGCTAACCTGTTACCTTGCATCCCGAAGATGGCGGCATGTGGACTGGGCGCGGCGGAGTCCTTCATCAGCGGCATGATGTCGCGCCCGTCGATGACCCGATCGTCGGGCTGTGCCGCGCCCACGAGCTGACAGATGGTGGGCAAGATGTCGATCGTTCCCGCCGGCGCAGGATTGGTGACGCCACTGGGGATCACGCCCGGCATCCGCGCGATCATCGGCACCCGGAGACCACCCTCCCAGGTCTTACCTTTCATGCCTCGCAAACCGGCCGTCGATCCACCGTACCAGGGACCGTTGTCTGAGGTGAAGATGACCAGCGTTTTCTCGTCTAGCGACAATTGCTGAAGCTTGTCGAGCAGGCGACCGACGTTAGCGTCTAGCTCGCGAATCACATCCGCGTACAGGTCGTCGCGCGTGTGAGGGGTGTAGTAGTCGTCAGACGCAGCCAGCGGCTTGTGCGGCATCGCATGTGGCAAGTACACGAAGAACGGTTCGTGCTGGTGCCTGTCGATGAACTGCATGGCCCGTTCCGTATATCTCCGCGTTAATGTGGATTGCGGCACGGGGTACTCCAGCACCGACTCGTTTTCAACCAGCTGGACGGGAAACATGTCGTTGGAGTAGAGAATGCCGAAATAATCGTCGAATCCCTGTGTTCGTGGCAGCCACTGAGGTTTGTGTCCGAGGTGCCATTTGCCGAACGCCGCCGTCGCGTAACCTGCTGATTTGAGGATTTCAGCGATCGTTATCTCCGCCTGAGGGAGACCAAAGTTAGATTGCCCGGCGTCCGGCGCCGGATTCCTCACAACAGTATGGCGAAATGGATAACGTCCCGTGAGAATCGTTCCTCGCGAGGGCGCGCAGTAGGGAGTCGGCACATAGAAACTGGTGAGCCGAGCCCCTTCCCTTGCCATCCGATCCAGGGAAGGTGTCTCGAAGGGACCGTTCGGGTTGAAGCAGCCAACATCACCATAGCCCAGATCATCGGCAAAAATCAGCACGATGTTGGGCCGGTCAACGGCACCCACCACTGGTTCACACACTACGATCGGGAGTACCAAGAGCAACCAACGTCTCATTCTCTTTTCTCCTGGACACTGAGTGCACTTCAATTTGTTGCAGGAGTCAGCAGCTCAGCCGAACGGCAGGACATCTCGCATTCGCAGAGCGTCCCGCGATTGTAACAGTCTATCAGGTCGGCTCGGAGTCTCAGAGAACAGGCTCCGCGCAGCGACGAGCGGTCCGAGCGCGGCGATGAATCGCAGAAGACCCGCCACCGCGGTGATGGGCGTCAGAAGCGTATTCAGTTGTTGTCAGTCTGGCTTGAAGAGTGCAGTCCCTTGCGCAAAGTCTGCGGCCAACGCATCTAAGGCATCGGGCCCATCAAGATCTCCGACCGCTGCGCCGAAGCTGAACGTCAGCCCTAGAGCCCGTCTAGTATCTTCAGGCGGGGCACTCGCCGGCGAGGCGGTGGCTGGGAGTTGCCAAACTGGTATCAGGTCCGGCAGACCCACGAGTGCTTGGCTGGACTCCGCGACGGTCGCCTGAACGAGCTGAGCAGGAAGGGACGGATTTGTCGGGACAGCAATGGCCTCTTCGGGCTCGATCGGTTGGCCGCTTGGCCCGGAGTGCATCACAAAGGACTGCAAACTGACCGTGCTTTCGTGCAGCGGCTGCTCCAAAGTCGCGGTGAGCGGGAGCGACGACGACGCCGTGTGTGAGTCCACTATCAGTTGAGCACTGGCGGCCGTGATCGGCGGCATTCGCCTAGCGGCGGTTGCCGTTTCCTGCCGGGCCGGCGAGATGACCTGGCCGGCCGGGAGCGGAGGAATCTGCCAGATTGGAATGATCGCAGCGAACCGCGCGATATGCGACGCATCGCTGGCATTGATCCGCCCGTTTCCTGTGATGTCAGCGATGACCATTGGATCAGTCAAGGGAAACGCGGGGAATCCTGAGTCGGCCTGCGCTGCGAACCGTGCCAATCGCGACGCGTCGATAGCGTTGACTCTGCCGTCGCCGGAAAGATCTCCAAAGAACGCAGCAACGTGCAGCGCGTCGTCTCCGATTGCTGGGTAGCTGACGTCTCCGCCGTCGCTGATCGCTTCAACCTCGACATCAATCAACTCGTTCGAGCTGTAAAACTGACTTGCCAGCTCGGAAGGGACTCTTGCCTGCAAGTACGCGATCACCCGTTCTCCCGGTGGCAACGGTTGCTCGCTGGAGAATTGCAGCCGCCACTTATTCGGGACGTCCGAGTCACGGCTCAAGTCAACACGAGCGCCCGCCGGCATGTTGTCACCAAGAGACGCTGAGCTGAGCTCAAGCAGTCCGTTTTTGGGCTGAATCGTCGCCGATATCATACGTACGCCGCCGACGTCGCTGACAGTCACCGGAATACCGATAGTAGCGTTGGCGGGTATGTTGGCCTGCTGTCCCGCCCCCCGAACAAAGTCTGGGATGCTCAGCACTTTGACGTTGTCGCCCAACGGATGGACAGTGAAGTGTTTCACGAAGTCGCCTCCCGGGATCGCGTCACCGTCGCCGTCGAGTGATCCGTTTTCGTCATCGACAAACCCGTGCGGATCGCTTCGAATGGTCACCGTGTACTCGTCCGGCTCGAGGATTCCACCCGTCCGAATAAAGACAATTTCTTGTCGATTCGGCTGGGTGACGACTGTACCAGCAACGACTCCACTACTCGCACCGCGCAGGACAACACTAGTCGTTCCAAGTTGGCTGGATTCGGAACCACGTCCGTCGAACCGTGGCAGTTGAAATGGCCTGCTAAACGTTAGAGCAAAACCGGAACGACTCGGCGCCAGAGAGGTGACAAAAAGAGGAAGGGCACCGTCATCGTTGCCAATCACACCCGTCGCCGCGGCTTGCACAATTTGTGCCGAGCTGGCTGTCGGGTTGGAAAGCCTCACGGTGAATTGCTCAGGAGGTTCAAGTGCTGCGTCTCCGCTGACGGTAACAGAGAGGGGAACTGAGGTTTGCCCGTCGGCGAACTCAATATGGCCGGCTGGCAGCGTGCCGCCGAAGTCCTCCTTGTCCGCCGGAATCATGCCGGACCCGCTTACCGAGTACTCGACGGACATGGCACCGTGGCGGCTCCCTCTTCGATGGACGACGAAGGTGAAAGCCGTTGTGCCTGTGTCTCCCTCCGGTCGCTGCGCGTCGAGAGGCTCGATCGACAACAGCGAGTCCTCCGCCCCGAGCCAAACTCGGTTGTGGTACGACCGATAATAGTTGGCGGCAAAGACGTCCAGATCACCGTCGGCGTCGACATCTCCCAAAGCAACGTCGAATGTGCTGTGGTTTCCTAAGGAGTGGCCGTTGTCAACGAAGACGCCTTCCTCGTTTCGCCAGACGCGATTGCCGCGTAGATTCGCGACCACGGCGTCAAGGTCTCCATCGGCGTCTAGGTCACCCAACGCGGCCCCGAAGCTGGAGTGGTTCCCCAGGCTTTGACCGCTGTCGCTGAACGCACCACCTTGGTTGAACCAGATGCGGTTGCCTTGGAGGGCATTCGCTACGAACGCATCGAGGTCGCCGTCCCCGTCCAGGTCACCAAGAGAGACATCCCAGCTGTTTCCCTCTCCGAGTAGCTGGCCACTGTCTTGGAAGCTGCCGGCGTCGTTGAGCCAGACTCGATTCTCTTCGGCGTAGTTTGCAAAGAAAGCATCGAGATCGCCGTCACCGTCCAGGTCGCCGAGCGACACGCTCCTGCTTTGATGGTCTCCCAAGTGTTGGCCGCTGTCGACGAACACCCCTCCCTCACGAAACCAGATCCGATTGGGGTGGCGATAGTTGGCCACAATCGCGTCCAAGTCGCCGTCTCCATCCAGATCACCAAGAGCGACACTGTTGCTATGTTGGCCTCCCAGGAACTGGCCGCTGTCGTGGAACACTCCGTCGTGATTCAGCCAGACGCGATTGGCATTCAGATCGTTGGCGACAAACGCGTCCAGGTCGCCGTCACCATCTATATCACCGAGTGCGACATCGTTGCTGTTCTGACTTCCCAGCACCTGTCCGCTATCGGTGAATTGTCCCGCCTGGTTGAGCCAGACACGGTTTCCATGCTGGTTGCTGTTGGCGACGAATGCGTCGAGGTCGCCGTCTCCGTCCAGGTCACCAAGAGCGACCGCTCGACTGTTGTGGCTACCGAGCAGTTGCTCACTATCTGTGAACGGGCTGATGCCACTGGGCACGGCGCCTGCGAGCAAGCACCGCGGCTCGAGCCCTTCGAGCGTTCTGCATCGCCGGGCCCTTCTGCTGCACGAGCAGCTTTGACGCTTCTTTTTTCTACATTTCTTTGACGTTGTGCGCGCGCACCTCCCCCTTGACGACTTGAACATCGCTTCACTCCTTTTACAGCTTTACGACAACAAATAACGAGAATAAATGAATAGTCTGCCGGAGGTGCAAACGGTGTGCCGTCTGGACCTGCAAGCATGAAACTGCGTCACAAGGCGCCGAGCTGCCTCGCTTTAGCGCGGCAGTTCAGGCGGTGGCCGAACCGTGGAGAGATGTTCCAAGAGAGAGCGCGCCCCCAAAGGAGGCGCCTTCAATCAAGACAGATGAAGGGGCGCTCGCTCGATCGGACCTTCCAAACACAAGACGGCATAGAACAATGGAACGTCGTTTGGCGAGATCCACTTGGCCAGGTCTCGGAACGTCCACCTGCGTACCATCTGATACCAATTCAGCTGCATATCACTTTCAGCTGGCCAGCAGCGATACATCTCAATACCATCTGAAAGCGAAGTCGTAGAATCGTTCGATTGCTGCCCTTCTCTTCGCGTCGTCCTCGTACTGCTTCCAGGCGTTACGGACCTTCAGGAACCGTCGAAGTGCCACGCTATCGGAAGCTTGGTACGCCGTCCAACCGGCTTGCTGACGCCTCGTATGATCACTTTCGAGCTGCGAGTATCGCTCGGCGATAAGTGCGGCAGCACCGTCTTTGATCTCGGGTGTGGAGCAGTCAAGAAGGGGCACTAGCGACAATGCCCCTTCTAAATCCAGTTCCTGCACGCCGACCTGCATCGAAGCGGATAGGTCACCGGCGAGAATCCGCCGCACATTGTAGGATACCGCAATCGCGTCAACCGGTACCAAGACAAACAGGTAAACCGCTATGGCCAAAGCCCACATCTGCCGCCGTATCAGCCACAGGAAATCTTCCCCACGAGCGATCTTCCACACTACCAAGAGGAACCCGACGACGACCACAGAAATCCCGAACAAGCCAACAATGCGCATCCGAGTCATGCCGTTGAAGTCGATGTAGATGAACAACCGATTGTAGACGGCCAAGGAAAGAAGCAGGTTCTGCAGCGACCAGATCCAGGCCAGGGATCGCAGCTTGTGCAATCGAGGGTCGTTTCGGATCTGCCTCGAGAACACGACGGACAACGTCAATGTCGCGAGTGCGAGTGCGGCCGTTAGCCAAGCTGCGCCTTCGTGCGCATACCCGGCGTAGTAAAAGCCTTCAGGAAAATCACGAGTCCACAGAGAGTAAAACTCGTAGACCAAGTAGACTGCGAACAGACCAATGACGGTGAGCAACGTGTTTCGGTAGGCCGGAAAGAGCGGCGTTCTTATCGGCTTTTCCTGATCCTTGCCGACCGTGTTGACCGCCGATAGGTGCAAGATTGGCCTCATTAAACCTGCCGCGATCCAGATCACCGTAATCCAAAACAACAACTCAGTAGGCCTCAGAGCCAGATCGATGAACCAGTCGCTCGTCGCCTTCACGATCCGTTGGATGTGACGACCTACAAAAGTGACTGCATCAGGATTTGCGAGGATGAACAGTGTGCTGAATGCAACGAAAGCGAGGACTGGCAACACGACGGTCATGGTGCCGTGTGTGCGTACACGTGGGCTAGCACGACGGAAGATTGCCTGATACTCCCACAAAGCCCGGCAGCCGGCCACGACCGACTGCGAGGCCATGCCGAGCACGACGGTAAAGAAAGGCGTGTGGCCGTGCAATGCAGCGGCGAACGCAAACAGCCAAACGAACGCAACGCCGACGAGCAACGGAGAACCATACCACAGTAGCCGCGCAGAGATCAGTGCCGTCATGCACCCGATGACCCACATTGAGCGATGACTCTGAAGACCCAGTTGGCCTACAAGCAAAAGCAGCGGCGCCAGCAAGACAAATGCGGCGAGCCCTCCATAGCCATGTCCGCGATAGAGTGTGATATCTGCCAACGCGGTGATTGCCAGGATGGCTAAGATTTCTCTGATCGCTGTTCCCTCAGCAGAATCAGGTTCCGCGACGGCTTCCTGTTCGCCGACTGTGGGTTCTGTCGAAAGCCTGGCGGTCATTGAACGCCTCCCATCCTGGCCACCCCTTGGTTTCCTACGCTCATCGGCGATATTGAGTTCAGCTTAAGGATGCCAGAACAATGAAACTTGCCGTTGTTTCGTTCGTGCTCGTGACCCTGGTGCTGCCCGCATGGCTGCAATCCGCCTGCGGCCGGGAACGGTCCAATATCCTGCTGATCACCTGCGACAACCTTGGTTACGGCGACTTGCCGTGTTACAACCCAGACACGAGTATCCAGGCGCCGCATCTGGATCGACTGGCTTCCCAGGGAGCGCGGCTGACCGGTTTCTACACCGCGTCGCCTACCTGCACCGTTTCGCGTGCCTGCCTGCTGACGGGACGCATCCCGCAGCGACACGGGCTCGATTATCAACTGCCTGGCGTGCAGGGCAACTATGGCATCGGCTTGAACCACAGCGAGATGTTGTTGCCACAGTTTCTCAAGCGAGCGGCGACGCCTTACGTCACCGGATGTTTCGGGAAGTGGAACATTGGTTTTGCAATGGGTTCGCGCCCCACCGAGCGAGGATTTGATGAGTTCATTGGCCACGCGTCCGGCAACATCGACTACTATCGCCACAACTATCGTGAACGGCACGACCTTTATCACGGCCTCGAAGAACTTCATCGCGAAGGCGACTATGCGACAGACATTTTTGCGGACGCCGCGATCGATTTTATAAGACGCCATAGCGCAGCCGGTCGTCCCTGGTTCTGTTACTTGCCGTTCAATGCCCCGCACTTTCCCACTGCGGGGAACAAGCGAGATGGCGAACCCAACATCTGGCAGGCTCCCGACGATGCGTTCCAAGCGATTGGGCTTTCTCCGGATGAGACCGATCCTAAAAGAAGATATGACGCCGTCGTCTTTGCATTGGACGCCGCTATTGGCCGCGTGCTGGGAGCTCTCGATGCAACGGGCGACGCGGACGACACGTTTGTCTTCTTCATGTCGGACAACGGCGCGTTTCGACTCAATCGTGAGGGGCTGGACATGGGCATCAACGACCCGTTGCGGAGCGGCGGAGTTACCTGCTGGGAGGGCGGACTACGTGTGGCCGCGATCGCTCGCTGGCCGGGTCGCATTCAGGTGATCGCCGAACCATGGTGGTCCCCCGATCTAGTGATGGCATGTGCCGCGCTGGCGGGAGTCGAGCTGCCGGAGGACATTGTATTCGACGGCCTGGATCCACTGCCGTTACTGACACAGGCAGCGCCCTCGTCGCATGAGTCGTTCTACTTCGAGTACCGCCAACATACCGCTCTGCGCAAGGGCGACTGGAAGATTGTGCGCGCGCGCCCCGAACAAGCATGGCAGTTGTTCCATCTCGAAGAGGACCAGCAGGAGTCGCGGAACCTGGCGAAAGAGCACCCGGAAAAAGTCAGGCAGTTGCAAGAAACTTTGAGCGCATGAAAAGCGAGCTTTTAGGAACTGTGTCTGGTGGGCACAAGATGTCAACCTCGCCACGTTTTTCGGAACGCGAAGCGTCAGTTTGGATGTTGCGCTTTTCGCAGTTTGGCAGGCTGAAGGTGACGAGTCCTGGCTTTTCGGAACCCGAAGCGTCAGCGGTCGTGCAGCTTTTAAGTTGGTGCGTGATCTCGTCTTTGCTCACTCTCCCCTTGGGGAGAGTCGGCCCGTAGGGCCGGAGAGGGGGAGCACTCGCCGGACGCACGCGTCGGATTCACCGGGGAACCGTGGGCTAACGCCCAGCGGCTGATTTGGAGCGCAGCCGAATTCGCCAGAGTTTGGTGGACTGCATGAAGCGTAAAAGCTGCACAACCTCCAAGGAGATCGTGCAGCTTCTAAGTTAGTGGGTGATTTCATCTTTCGTCACTCTCCCACGAATCACCGGGTTCTAGCGGCGACTCTGGCCCCACGATTTTGGGAATAGTTTTTCGGCGTTGGTCCGATAGAGCTTACTGATCACTGCCTTCGATAGCGCCAAGCCGCGGACGGGCTCGTCCAGTTCGGGAACTTCAATCATCTCGTCAGTCACGAAGTATCTCCAGTCCCGCAACCAACGGTCTCTTGTCTGCCGATAGCGTTCCTCAATCGGAGTGGTGGCCCCGACTCCTGTATCAGTGCCATAAAGCACGCGGTCTTGGTACTCGTTCAAGAAAGCGATGACCTTGGAGCGATCTTGCTGAGACTGATACTGCAGCTGACCCAGTCTTGCCGCCACGCCGACCACGGCGTTGGGGAATCGGTCCAGGAACTTCGCGAGTTCGTCGACGCTCCACTCAAGGCTAGCGAGGTGAGCGCCCAGGAACGGCAGATTCCTGTGCTTGGCCAGCATGCGATCGCGGGCGTCGATCTGCTGTTGATAAGACGGCATTTCGGGGTGCAAGTACATGTGGTACTGCGGGTTCCTCTTGAAGTAGCTGCGATCGTTGTTGACGGTCATCTCTTCTAGCGGGAGCCAGCAGTTCTTAGGCTCGCCGAGGTGGCCCATCAACACGATGCCGCGCGCTTCGAGATGGTCGAAAATTGGATCCAGTTTTGGATCGTCGATCATGATGAGCTCACCGTGCTGATCGCGAGCGACCATGCCGATATTCTTCCAGACTTTGACGCCGACGGCACCTTCGTCGAACGTTTTGTCTAGGAAGGCGATCGTTTTCTGTTGCCAATCGGGGCCGTCCCAACCGTCCATTGAGAACGAAGAGACCGGCGCGACGCGATCTGGATTCGCCCGATACTGTAGAAACACGGTGCGGTGTTTCTGCTTCATGACTTCCGGGCCGGCCGATTGGGTCGCGATGTTAAGGAAACTAAATCGGTCGTGCCTCGCCAGCCTGACAAAGTCTGTGTTTTCCGAGTGGAGATGAAAGTGGATATCGATCTTCTCGATGGTGGTGAAGTCCTCCACAGAGAATCGTTCGGATGACGTTTCTGCAGCCTGACAGATTGGAGTCCAACAAGCGAAGGCAGTAAACGTTGTGAGGATTGAGCGAACGAAGCGTCCCATTGATGTCGCCTTGGCGGTTGGGGAAGGTGAATCGGAAAAAGGCTGAACCTGGTCTTGGCGTCGCGGTAGAGACAACTCGAAGTCAGTGTCTGGTTGCGGAGATCTCTGCGAGGCCCGCGAAACCACACGACGTGTGGTTTGCCGATTATGTCCCGTGCATTCTGCGGCTGTCCAGTGAAGCCGCATGGAAGGTCGATTTCGACCGACTATTCGACATCCAACTTACTGCACGAATTCGCGGGAGGCCTAGCGATCCGTAAATCAGCCGGAATGCGTTAGCATCCGGTTTGGTGGGAACCGTGGGCTAACGCCGGCTAACGCCCAGCGGCTGATGTTGCGATTTCGGCTCGGCAGGAGCCTCGCCCTCCCGAGCGTTATGTACGGTTGTTGCCGTGGTGTGATGGGCACTCTGCCAAATCAGCCGGAATGCGTTAGCATCCGGTTTTGGTGGGAACCGTGGGCTAACGCCCAGCGGCTGATGTTGGCGAGTCGCACTGGAAGGCGCGGCCTTGTCTTGAGTGTGAAGACAAACTCTACGGGTAATCAAACGACTTGTCTGGGTACACAGGAGGTTCGGGGATGTCGCGCGGGTCTTGCGCGATCAGTGCTTGCAGGTGTTCGATTGCGGCATCGAGCTGCGCGTCTTGACCGCGGAAAGTTGCGTGTGGCAGGTTGTCGACCACCACATCCGGTTCGACTCCGTGACCCTCGATCAACCACTTTCGCTCTGGTCCGTAAACACCGAACTCGGCAGCTGTCGCAATCCCGCCGTCGGACAGTCGGTTCGATGAAGTGAGCCATATTTCGCCACCCCAGGTTCGGGTGCCGATCACCTGGCCGAGTCCAAGCCTCCGGAACCCTTCGGCAAACGCCTCGCCGTCCGAAGCCGTGTACTCGTTGCACAAGACCACCAGATGTCCCCGGAAGGCATACTGCATGTTCCAGTACGGCTTGCCCACACGGCCCTGCCAATAGAACCAGGCCTTGCGAAGCAGCTTTTCGAGAATGATGCTGTCAATGTTGCCGCCGCGATTGTGGCGGACGTCGATGATCAGCCCCTGGCGGTTGAAGACCGGATAGAAGTTCCGATACCACTCGGTCAGGTTGTTGCGGCCCATGGCCTGGAGGTGCACGTAGCCAAGCTTGCCCTCCCCTGCCCTCTCGACATGTTGTCGCCGCGTGTATTCCCAGTCCCGGTAACGAAGTGCCGCTTCGTCATCTGTGGGGATGACGATCACCTCACGCGATTCCTCCGCGTCCACGTCCTTCAGCTGAAGCAGCACCTGCTTGCCTTCTTGTTCACGTAGCAACAGGTGCGGATCGATTGTCGACAGCACGGGTTGCCCGTTGATCGCTTCGATCAAGTCGCCGTGCTGGACCTCCAAGTCGGGATCGGATAGCGGGGAGAGCTCGCTCGGGTAGTCTGGATCGGATTGGTAGATGTAGTCAATCCGATAGCCCCCTGCGTTTTCGTCGCGAACCAGGCGGGCGCCGAGTGTGGGTACAGACACGTCATCCGCGCCCTCGCGAAGATCGCCTCCCCTCACGGAGGTGTGCAAGGTGGAGAGCTCCGCGACCATCTGCCCAATGAGATCGCTCAACTCGCTGCGCGTGGTAACTCGATCAACGAGCGGCTCGTATTTTTGGCGAACTCGGCTCCAGTTTACGCCGTGCATTGCGGGATCGTAAAAGTAGTCCCGGTGCAATCGCCAGGCGTCCACAAAGATCTGTCGCCAGTCTTCGCGCACGTTCAGCACAAAACTCCAGGAGCTCAAGTCAACACGGTGATCCTCCAGCTTGGCTTGGCTCGCCTTGGCGTCCACGACATAGAGCCGAGTTCCCTTACGGATCAGCAGCTTCTGCCGGTCTGCCGAGAGCTCATACATGCCGACACCCGCCGCGACCTTGGTCAGCTTGCTGGTCTTGTTTCCGATCGGGAGCGACATCAGATGAGTACCGTCGCCGTCGCGATCCAGCCAGAACAGGGCCTTCTCGCCCGCAGCGAGACTGCGGAAGTTGCCCCGCGGAACCGGTAGCGGTTTGACTCGCCGCGCAATCCCGTCCAGGTCGATTTGCAGCGGCGTGTCTTCGGCAGCGGAGCCTTGTTCCCCGTCTGCGTCTTCGTCGGTTGCTGCGGGTTTGTCCGCCGGTGACTCCTTTGTGCTACTGATAGTCAAAGTCTTCGCGCCGTGCGCGAGTTTTTCACTTTGGCTCCCCCCCTCATCCGGCCTTCGGCCACCTTCTCCCCGGCGGGGAGAAGGGACATTGGTCTTCGCCTCTTTCGCCTGCTGTTGCCTGACGTGTAGCTCGTCCGGCGGCTGAAACGGAGATCGCACACCCCGCCGCATGGCGAGCCGATACAGCTTCATCGGTTCGTCGAAGTACGGTTCGGGCTGGCGGGGTCCCCATGGGCCAGCAGTCACCGACAATAGGCCTCGATCTGAGAGAAAGTAGAGCCAGCGCCCGTCGTGACTCCAGGCAGGGCTGAGGCTGTTCACGCGATCGCTGGTCAGCTCCGTGGTCGTCTGCTGTTCGATGTTGTAGAGCAGCAGCTGCGTGTAGGTATTGAAGGCTACCTGCCCGTAGACCAGCCAGCGGCTGTCGGGCGACCAAGCGATCCCCCGAATGCCCTCGCGGTTCTTGGACACCAAGGTCGGTCGCCCCGATTCGACATCCACAATCCACAGGTCGTAGTTCTTATCGCTGTAAGCGATGCGTTTCGAGTCGGGCGACGGATAACCACGCCACTTGAGTATTGCGCCGTCTGTGGTCAGCTGCCGAGCAGGGCCGAGGCCCCGGGCGGCGAGGCTCCAGAATTCGATCTCGCCCGACTCGTCGGACAGAGTCAGGATTCTCTTCCCATCGGGCAGGAACACGGCATCACGGTAGCGGACCCCTGGCTCGCGCGATGCGCGGACGAGTCGGCCTTTCCCGACTGGGGCGACGAACAGCCGGCCGCGGGCGACCAAGGCGACGGACTCACCTTTCGGGTGGAGGTGCGCGGAGGAGAGTTGTTTTAGCGGGTCCTTGACCCACTTGTCCCGCAACTGGTCTAGATCGGAAGTTAGCCGGATTGAAATGCGCTGCTGGACACCGGTATCGATGTCCAGTTTCCACAGATCCGCACCGACCCGGTAGACGATGCGGCCGTGATGCAGACTCGCTGATTTGACGTCCCAGCCACTGTGCTCGGTGTGCTGCCGGAGCTCTCTGCCCTCCGTATCCATTGACCAGATGTTCATCGTCCCGTCGGTGTCGGTGATGAAGTAGATCCGCCCGTCGAACCACATGGGTGAATGTGCTTCGCCGGCGATCTCCTCGGTCAACAGTGTCGCTTCGTCGTCGCCCTCACGAAACTTCCAGATGTTTCGCGCCGTGCCACCTTGGTACCGCTTGACTTGCTGCCGGTGAAAACGCGGCCGCACGAAGTAGATCGTACCGTCGGCAGCGAACGCTGCATCACTGGCTTGGCTGAGCGGTATGCGACGTCGTCCGTTCGTTTCCAGATCGATCGCGACCAGCTGAGTCGTCGGTAGCGTCGAAAAGTGCTGGGTTGCGTAGACCAATTTTCCAGCCGGCGTCCAGGTCACCGGTTGTGATGATTCGGCTTCCACGGTGTGACGCTTCGGCCGCCCGCCGTCCAGCGGCATCGTATAGACTTCTGTGGGGCCTTCGTAGGTGGCCGCGAAAGCGACTGTCTTGCCGTCGGGGGACAGGCACGGACGAAGTTCGTCGCCCGCGTGGGAGGTCAAGCGGCGAGCATTTCCGCCTTCGAGACTGACCGTCCACAGATCACCCTCAGCAACAAAGACAATCGTGTCGTCGTGAACCGCCGGGAAGCGGTAGTAGCCGCGATTCCCTTGTTCGTCGGCAAACAGCTGAGGTAAGCCGCTCGTTACGGCCAAGCAGCCAAGCATCCAGCGAATGGCAACTCTGTTTCTATTGGTGCTCGACATGATCTAACTGCTCATCCGATTCGGTGGTTGATGGGGACGCCGACGCCAAGGGCATCTCCATATTGTAGTCGGCGACCTGTTGGTCTCCATCTCTTCCTTTCTTCCGTCGACCTTGGACGTCGCAGGTTGGACGTTGGACACTCGCTGCGCCGGCAGCCGGGTGCGGCAAGAGAGTCACGCCGCCCTCGCCGCGTGATCATGTAGATCCTGTTCATTCTGTCTTTTTTTGACAGGATTGACATGATCGACAGGATGACGGCCGAATGTGCTTGCGTGTTGTGGATCCACCGAAGATCGAAGACCAAACCACGAATCGCAAAAGCAGAAGTGCGTCGCGCCACACACGCCGCATGATCATGTGGATCCTGTTCATCCTGTCTTTTCTTGACATGATTGACAGGATGACGGCTGAGTGTCCTTGAGTGTCGTGGACTATCGAAGCCGGTGCTGTCTACAGAAAGCTCTCCACTACGCTCGCCGACTGCCCGTCGATCCTTTACGATGAGGCCTTGCTGCGAGTCGCGATGTCATCTTGATCTTGCCCAGAGTTGTTGCCGTGTCCGAGCCGTCTGAACCAACGATCCGCGACCAGGGCAAGAACGGTCCGTCCGGTGGAGAGAACGGCCTGTTATGGACCGTGTGGTTCGTCTACGGAGCCTTCTACTTCTGTCGGACGAATATCTCAGCGGCCGTCCCGGGGCTCAAGGAGTCAGTCGAGGCGGGAGGCCTGGGATTGACCGCCACGGAAGTCAGCTACATTCTGGGGTCGACCAAGATCGCCTACGCCGCAGGGCAGTTGTTGAATGGGCAGCTCGCCGAACAAATCGCTCCTCGGAAACTGCTGGCACTCGGGATGTTTGGCACGGCAGCCCTGAACTTGCTGTTCGGCTTCGGCACGGCTCTCTACTTCCTGATCTTCATCTGGGCACTTAACGGCTATTCGCAATCGCTCGGCTGGACCCCTTGCGTGCGGGTGTTGGCCAACTGGTTTCCCGTTCAGCGGCGCGGCAAGGTGATCGGTTTTGTGGGAACGGGCTATCAGGCCACGGCGGTCGCCACGTTCGTTGTTTCCGGTTTTGCCGCGCAGGCGTTTGGCTGGCAGGGCGCCTTGTGGGTCTCCGCAGGCATCATGGTCGTCTCAGCCGTCGTGATGTTACTGTTCCTCGAAGAACGTCCGCCAGAGCGGGACGCGGCCGGCGCGGATGGTATCGGGTCAGCTGGCCCCGCGGCCAAGAACGATCCACAGCATTCGGTGCTGCAGAATTTCTTGCTGACCATTTCCAACCCGAAACTGTGGTTGCTGGGCCTCTCGCTTGGGTTGCTCAATGCCTGCCGGTACGGATTTCTAGATTGGGGTTTGACGCATCTCAAGGAGGTCCAGGAGACCGGAGTGGGGACAGCTGCGTTGAAGTATGCCGTGCTGCCATTTGGAGCGATCGCCGGTTCGTATGTTGCCGGTTGGGCCACCGATCGCTTCTTCGGCAGCCGTCGCGCGCCGGTGACCTGCCTGCTGCTGGTCGGGCTTGCGTTGTTGAGTTTGGCATATGATACGGTGGCGCGCACGAGTGTTCCCGCGACGATCGTGCTGCTGGTGTTTATCGGTTTCTGCATCTACGGACCTCAGGTTCTACTGGTCGGGACGGCCCCAGCCGATCTCGCGCGTCGCGGGACCTCTGCAGCGGCTGCCGGGTTCGTCAACTGCATGGGCTACGTCGGTGCCGCGTCGGGTGACTATTTCACAGGGCGCATGCTGGACACCTACGGCTGGGAGAGGGCGATCGTTTTGTGGGCGGCCTGGGCGCTCGGTGCCGCGCTCGCTGCGGGTTTACTGTGGAATGCAACCGCCGATCGGAGCGGCGAAGAACGGGGCTAAAGTCGGAGGCAAGAAGTGCGGGCCATCATCATCGGAGCTGGGCGCGGACGTCGGCTGATGCCGACAACCGCTAATTCGCCAAAGTGCTTCGCCGAAGTTAGCGGTAGGCGACTGCTCGACTGGACCGTCGATGCTTTTCGCCAAAACGACATCGACGAAATCGTGTTTATCGGTGGCTACCAAATCGAGCGCGTGCGCGAGGAATATCCGGATTTCACCTTTCGGCACAACACCGAGTGGGAAAATAACAACATCCTTGCCTCGTTGTTCTACGCAGAAGACTTGATGGATGAACCGTTCGTTTGCTGCTACTCCGACATCCTCTTTACTCCCTCGATCGTCGAGCAGTTGTTAAGAAGCGATGCCGATATTTCGCTGGCCACCGACAGCGAATGGCTGGTGCGGTACGAACACCGTACGGAACACCCCAGTGACGACGCGGAGAAGGTGACCGTTTCCAGCGGAGTCATCACCGAGATTCACCGCGAGATTCCAGAGTCCGTTGCGCACGGCGAGTTCATTGGATTGACGAGATTCTCGGCCGCAGGAGCTGCCGCTTTTCGGCAGCACTACCACCAGCGGCGGGCAGAGTTCGCAGGTCGACCGTTCCGAGAAGCCGGGCTATTTGAAAAGGCATATCTGATCCACCTCCTACAGGACATGATTGAAGCGGGCCAGCGGATGGTACATGTCGACACGCCTGGCGGTTACATCGAAGTCGACACGCAACAAGACTTCGAGTATGCCCGCCGCTTTTGGACGTCGCATCATTTGGAGAAATGAGATGCCGACCAAACCACTCTTTCCTGCATCGGTCATCGGTTCGCTGCCGCGTCCGACCTTCGTCAAGGACTTGCTCGCGAAGGGCGACGCGCTTCCTGACAGCGAGTATCGGCGGCTGATGGGTTCTGCGATTCGTGCGGCGGTTGCCATGCAAGAAGCCGCCGGACTGGACGTGGTGTCCGACGGCGAGTGGTGGAGGAAGTCGTATATTGGCGTGATTGCAGAGCTCGCCCACGGGTTCGAGTTGAGCTTAAATCCCGCTGACGGCCGGCCGTGGACGGTTGTCGTCGACCGGCTGGCGCCGAAGCAGCCGGGCTTTATCGCCCGCGAAGTCTCCTTCCTCAGGACGCTGACCGATCGGCCCATTAAAGCCACGCTCCCAGCGCCCGCGTTGCTTGGCGAGCGGATGTGGGATCCGGCGGTGTCGTCCAAGGCCTATCCTACTCGCCAGGAGTTCGTTCACGATTGCATCCCGATCCTACGCCGCGAGATCGAGCTGCTGCGAGACGAGCAGGTGTCGATTGTCCAGATCGACGATCCGCATCTCTGTCTGTTTGTCGATCCAGGTGTGCGTGCCGGCTACGAGCAACCCGACCAGGCAGCGGACTTTGCAGTGGAGATGGACAATCAGCTCGTAGCAGGTACAACCGGCGTCCGTTTTGCCGTGCACCTTTGCCGCCGCGCTGGCGCCCGGGCCCGTGGCGAAGCACAGCACCAGGGCAGTTACGAACCGATCATGCCCCAGCTGAGGAGGCTTCAGGTTGGCCACATCACAATGGAGTTCACCACTCCCGGATCCGGTGAGATGTCCGTATTTCGCCAACTCCCCGAGCACGTCGAGATCGGGCTCGGCTGTGTGAGCTGCCTGCCGGGCGAAGTCGATTCGGTCGAGACCATCGTGAGCCGTGTGGAGCAAGCGCTCCAGCACGTGGCCCCCGAACGCATTACGCTGAATCCCGAGTGCGGCTTCGCCCCGGGTTCGGCTGCGGAAGTGAGCATCGACGAGGTCTACGTCAAGCTGAAGAACGAAGTGGAAGCAGCGCGGCGCTTACGAGAGAAGTATGCGTAGCCTCTTGGAGGAGACGGTTCTAAAGCGGAGTGCCCTTCCCGCCCGGTGCACCCGTCATGTACGGCGCTCGGGAGGGCGAGGCTCCCGCCGAGCCGCGATACGTCGGAGTGCTGGTAGCGGTGGGAACCGTGGGCTAACGCCCAGCGGCTGATTCGGATCCGTAGCCGAACTCGCCAGAGTTTGGCGGGCTGCCCATTCTGTTGATTCTGTAAATCCTGTCAAACAAGTAGAAGACAGGATCAACAGGATCAACAAGATGAAGGGACGGTTTCAATGCAGAGTACCCTTCTCGCTCGGTGTACCACTCGTGTACGGCGCTCGGGAGGGCGAGGCTCCTGCCGAGCCGCGGTACGTCGGAGTGCTGGTAGCGGTGGAAACCGTGGGCTAACGCCCAGCGGCTGATTCGGATCCGTAGCCGAACTCGCCAGAGTTTGGCGGGCTGGCCATTCTGTTGATCTTGTAAATCCTGTCGAACAAGCAGAAGACAGGATCAACAGGATCGACAAGATGAAGGAGACGGTTCTAATGCGGAGTGTCTTTCTCGCTCGGGTGTACCACTCGTGTACGGCGCTCGGGAGGGCGAGGCTCCTGCCGAGCCGCGGTACGTCGGAGTGCTGGTGGCGGTGGAAACCGTGGGCTAACGCCAGCGGCTGATTCGGATCCGTAGCCGAACTCGCCAGAGTTTGGCCGGCTGGCCATTCTGTTGATCTTGTAAATTCTGTCGAACAAGCCGAAGACAGGATCAACAGGATCAACAAGATGGAGGAGACGGTTTCAATGCGGAGTGTCCTCCCGCTCGGTGTACCGGTCGTGTACGGCGCTCGGGAGGGCGAGGCTGGGGTGACGAAAACTTTGGACCACAACAGGCAGTGTCAAAAAGCAATTGCTATCGCAACATTTGGTGGGAGCAATGCATGCTAGTTGTCACAAAACCAATGCAATTCGAGGCAAACTCCTATACTGCGCCCGATAGCATCGAAGATGTTGGGACAAGTTCGCTCGGCGACTACCACATGTTGTGAAGAACGTTTCACCATCCCAGGGCGAGGCTCCCGCCGAGCCGCGATACGTCGGAGTGCTGGTAGCGGTGGAAACCGTGGGCTAACGCCGAGCCCTTTCAAGCTAGCGACTTCTTCTCTCGGATGACAGGCGTAGAATCACTTTGGTGTACGTTTTCGTAATCTGGCAGGAGGATGCAAATATGCGAGTCGCCGAAGTGTTTAAACGCTTTGAGAAGGAGAGTCCGATTTCGGTTATGGCCCGCACCACGCTTGAGCATGTTCTTGATAGCGATCGGCTCGATCGGCTCTTTGAGGAATATGCAGTCCAGCAGAAATGTGGAGATCTAGCGTTTTCGACGGTTGCCGACCTGATGGGACTGGTAGCAATCAAAGCAAAGCCGTCAGTCAATGCTGCGTACAAGCACCGAACAAGAGAACAAGTCGGTGTGTCAATCGCCTCGATTTACAACAAACTGCAGGGTATCGAGCCTGCAGTCGGGCGGGCGATGGTTGCAGAGACTGCGCGGGATCTACAGACGGTACTCGGATCGCTCAAGAAAGGCTTGCCTGCTTCATTTGTGAGCGGTTACAAGACTCGGATCATCGATGGCAATCACTTCGCAGGCACGCAACATCGGATCGAAGAACTTCGCACCTTGGGGGCCGCGGCGCTGCCTGGTCAATGCATCCCCATTCTCGACCCCGACCATCGTTTGATACACGATGTAATTCCTTGCGAAGACGGTCATGCTTCGGAATGCACCATGTTTCCCGAGATCCTTGAGTTGGTCGAGCCCAGTGAACTATGGATTGGAGACCGAAAGTTTGGCACCAAGACCATGATGATGGCGATGGCCTTGGAGAAGGAATCGCATTTCATCTTCCGTCACAGCTTGGGAAACGTGCCGGGATGGAAATCATGTGGCTCGAGAGTCAAGATCGGCAAGATAGGGGGCGACACGCTCTACGAACAATCGATTGAGATCGAGTTCCGCGGGCAGACGCTTAAGCTACGCCGCATCACGGTCAAGTTGTCCACACCGACGCGAAAGGGTGATAAGGAGATTCATCTTTTGACCAACTTGCCCAAGCGGGTTAAGGCTCGGCAAGTTACTTGTGCGTATCGCAAGCGATGGACGATCGAAACAGCATTTCAACAACTTGCCGAAGTGCTTCACTGTGAGATCGAAACGTTGGGCTATCCCAAAGCAGCGTTATTCAGCTTCTCCATGGGACTGATGATGTTCAATGTTCTGAGTGTGATTAAAACCGCAATCGCAGTTGGTCACGACAATCCGAAGATCGCGGAGGAAGTATCGACCTACTACATTGCACTTGAAATATCGGAAACGTGGTCAGGTTTTCGAATCGCATTGACCGACGAAGAATTCGCCAAGCTTGAGGGTAATCGAACGGCAGCACAACTTGCAGCCCGTTTACGATTCCTCGGCAAACAGGTGAACCTGAAGCGGTTTCTCAAGAGTAAACGTGGACCCAAGAAACCTCCGCCCAAAAGAAAATCCGGCAATCGCGGAAATCACGTCGCAACAGCCCGCGTCCTCGCCAAAAGTCGAGGGAAGTACTAGCTTGAAAGGGCTCGGCTAACGCCCAGCGGCTGATTCGGATCCGTAGCCGAACTCGCCAGAGTTTGGCGGGCTGCCCATTCTGTTGATTCTGTAAATCCTGTCAAACAAGTAGAAGACAGGATCAACAGGATCAACAAGATGAAGGGACGGTTTCAATGCAGAGTACCCTTCTCGCTCGGTGTACCACTCGTGTACGGCGCTCGGGAGGGCGAGGCTCCTGCCGAGCCGCGATACGGCGACCTGCTGGCAACGGGGAAACCGTGGGCTAGCGCCCAGCGGCTGATTCGGATCCGTAGCCGAACTCGCCAGAGTTTGGCGGCCTGGCCACTCTGTTGATCTTGTAAATTCTGTCAAACAAGCAGAAGACAGGATCAACAGGATCGACAAGATGAAGGGACGGTTTCAATGCGGAGTGTCCTTCTCGCTCGGTGTACCGGTCGTGTACGGCGCTCGGGAGGGCGAGGCTCCTGCCGAGCCGCGATACGGCGACCTGCTGGCAACGGGGAAACCGTGGGCTAGCGCCCAGCGGCTGATTCGGATCCGTAGCCGAACTCGCCAGAGTTTGGCGGGCTGGCCATTCTGTTGATCTTGTAAATTCTGTCAAACAAGCCGAAGACAGGATCAACAGGATCGACAAGATGAAGGGATGGGAGGGCGAGGCTCCTGCCGAGCCGCGATACGGCGACGTGCTGGTAACGGGGGAACCGTGGGCTAACGCCCAGCGGCTGATGTTGCAGAATCGCGTTCGCTGGCGTGTTGATTCTGCAAGTTCTGTCGAACCGGCGTAACGAGGAGACGGGAAGCAGGAGCAGGAGCAGGAGACAGGAGCAGGAGCAGGAAAATGGGGTGGTTACCGAGGTTGGCGAGGTGAGGACTGCAGTCTCTTCGGCTATCCACTTAGCGCCCAGCGGAAGAGTTCAGTGAAGCGAGGTGTCTTCCCCTGCCAGAGGATGCCGATCCGAAACACACGACCTGCCAGGAAAACAACTGCCAGCGTTGTTACGCAGAGCAGTACCAAACCACACACCGGCTGCCAGAGTGGGATCACCGATTCGGAAGCCAACCGCAGGACCATCAACAGCGGCGTGGCCGGTGGAAAGAAAGATAGCCATGTGGCGATCGCGCCATTGGGCTCCCGTACCACTTGAAGCCATACAAACAGCGGGCACGACAACAACAGCCACACGGGCAACAGCATCGACTGCGCCTCCTTGAGCTGGGTGACCGCCGCGCCAACGGCCATGAAAATGGAGCTGAACAACAACACAGCCAAGATTTGAAATGCGAGAAACCAGGGTACTATCCGCAACGGGACGAGGTCGGTCCAACCGTTGTAGACGGCTGCTAAGTAGCTCCCACCGGCATAGATTCCCACGACGGAAAGCGATCCTGCAACGTTGCCTAACAGCTTGCCCAACATCAATTGAAATGGACTGGCCGAACCAAGCAGCACCTCCGCAATCCGCTCCGCCTTCTCTTCGAGCACACTTTCTAACATCGGTTGCGCCGACAAGAAGATCACCATGAACATCAACATCATGATTCCCATCGGCAGGAAGATATCGACCATGTTCCGCTGTTCATCAGCGCCGCGAACGGTCCCGTTTGCCGCTTGCTTGTACAGCCCCAGCGGTACGACCGAAACCGGAGTGCTGGCCTTCTTGACTTGCTCGGGATCGATGTTCAGCCGCGCAAGCCGTCTCGCTCTGACGCTGTTGTTGATGGCGCGGTCGATCCAACGCCGCTCTGCTGAGAGGATCGCATTCTGAGAGTGGAACCTGACTTGGGCCCTACCCTGGTTCGCCGCAGCGTCCGAGAGGATCTCGGCCGGAATCTCCACAAAGGCCTCGATTTGCTCCTTACGAATCTCGTTGGATAACTCCAGACGGTCGGCGTCGCTGAGTTGCACCTGCGGGTGTCGTTCGAGCAAGTACTGCGGGCCACTGGCTTTGTTCCCGGTGGCTTGCCGTTGCGGCTGATCGTCGGCAGCAGCGGCTTTGTCGGTTGACAGCGACGCGTTGCGCAAACGAACCGCCTGCTGCAGGTCATCGAAGAGCTGGCCACCTGAGCCATCCACCACCACGATCACCTTCTCGTCCACTTCTTGGACACTGTTGAGCCGGTTGGCTACCAGAATGCCGCCAAACATCAAGATCGGCATCAGCGTGATGGAAAACAGGAACGCCTTCGTGCCCACCATCGCCCCGTATTCCCGGCAAGCAATTGTCCACACCTTGCGCATCAACGGGCTCCTGGTTCTTGGGGTCTGGCAATCTTCACAAAAATGTCGTGCAGTGTCGGCCGGACGACCTCGAAATGTTCGACGGTGACTGAGGGTGTCAACTTGCGGAGGACGGCTTGCGGTTCACACTCGTCGTGGAGGTTGAGCAGATGAAAACCACTGACCGAATCGCAAGATGCGACTCCCGGCAAGTCGCTGGGAAGCCGATCACCGTCAGCAACACGAACCTTGATTTGGTTGGCCGGATACTCGTTCTGGATCGCCGACAGCGGCCCATCCAGGACCTTTCGACCTTGGAAGATCATGAAGATCGTGTCACACATCTGCTCGGCGATGTTCATATCGTGCGTCGAGAAGACGACTGTGGTTCCCTGCTCGCGCAGAGACAACACCGCCTCTCTGAGCACTTCGAGGTTGACGGGATCGAGACCGGCAAAAGGCTCGTCCAGGATGACCAGTTTGGGGCGGGCAATGACCGCGACGATGAATTGGACTTTCTGAGCCATTCCCTTGGACAGTGTTTCTACCTTCCGGTTGGCCCAACTTGCGGCGTCAAGCCGCTCGAGCCAATCGGTGACAGCTGTGCGGCAGGCATAGAACCCTTTGAGGCGTGCGAAGTAAGTGATCAGATCGAACACCTTCATCCGCTTGTACAGTCCACGCTCCTCTGGCAAGTAGCCGAGGCGGTCGTCGGCAACCTGACCTTGATGCTTGCCCAGTACGACGACCTGGCCGGAGTCCGGCGGAAAGATCCTCAGGATCAATCGCAGCGTCGTCGTCTTGCCCGAACCGTTGGGCCCGATGAAGCCGTAGATCGAGCCTGCTGGGACGGATAGATCGAGCCGCTCGACCGCGACCGTACGGCCGAATGTCTTCGTTACACCATGGAGTTCTACGGAGCTATCCATCGCCAGAACCAAACGCGGGAATCCACCACAGCACTGTTCGTTTCGTGCTATTCAACGTAGTAAGTACAATCTTGGAAAGAAATAGCGGATTAGTTAGGGCCTGCATCTCGTCGATTAGAGAAAGACAGCCGTGTCGTTTCCCACAAACAACCCACAGCAGCCACAACCCCGAGTGGACACGCCCCGTATGTCCGAAGCGGAACGTCAGTCATTTTCAGTTGTGCGAAGAGCCGTCGAAAAGACAAGGCTGATGGTTGAGGGGGGCGCCACGGTGAGCGTGGCCGACGTCTTGAGCAAGCTGAACGCAGCCTGGACCGAGTACGGCAAGGGTGAACTTGGTGTGGCAGCGTCGTTGGTACAAGCCGCGGCGGCGCTTTATCAGGACAAACTGAATCGCTGGGAGATTCTAGTGCGGCAAAGAGAGGAAGCGATCAAGCAACGATCGGTACAGAAGTTTCGACAAGTCCAGGCGGTTCACAACCCTATCCGAACCAACACGCGGCAAGTTCCCAGTAACTTCCAGCATCTTGCGGATAGCCTCGAGGAGAAAATAAAGAAGGAAGGCAAGAGTAGGCGAACGATGGCGGCAGAGCCCGCGGAGCAGGGCCCAACCGCTGCGGAGGTGGCGGACGATCCGTCGCCCCTAGATTCGTCGGAACTCCTCGACAAGGTTGGTATCCGGGCACTCTCGGGAATTCTGGGAACAGGACTGGAGCTCCGCTTCTTGACGGCAAAGCTGCAGCCGCCGTTCAGCAATGCCGCGATTCGCGAGCAACTTTGGCAGAACAGGTCATTGGTATTTGTCGTGACCTGGTCCAACGGCAATCGCCTGATCGGCGCCCACTCCGCGCCTCTCATCTTGCACTTCTGGGTCGTCCCCAAGACGCCGGAGGTTGCTCAGGACCTGGACGTGCTGAGCCGGCATGCTCTGCAGCTGCAAAGCCTGGATGAGGAAACCTCCGAGTCCGTACTGCTGACGCCTGCCGACGGCAAGACACCGGCAACTCCCTACAACCAGCAGATACGAAACTACATTGCGAAGAAGGCGCGAGAATTCCAGCAAGCATCGTCAGAAGAAACGAAGTTTGCCATTTTTTCAGACACCGTCTATACCGGCCGGCCGTTCGCAATGGCCCGGCGTGATACGTTCGTGTTGCGGTTGCCCGGCGTGTGAAGAGGAGTCGGCAGACTCCGTGTGTCGCAACCTGCGGATGGTGAGGGGAGCGGGGTTGCTACGTTGCGGACGGCACGCGGAGCGTGCCTGCTACTTTGCAGATGGGAGCGTGGTTGCTACTTTGTGGACGGTGCGGCGGAGCGTGGGTGCTACTTTGGCTGTTCGAAGGCGATTTTCTCTAGGTTGAGTTGCTGCAGAATGCTGCAAGTGATGGGTCGTTTGGCGTCCCAAAACACAAACGCGGACAGCAGTTCCTGGGCGGCAGGTGCGTTGAGTGCCGCTTCGATTCGCCGGGCCTCATCTCTGGATTTGCAGGCGACCGAGTAACAGGTGTCATCCAGCACGATCGGCTTGCCGCGGTATTTTCCGAGAGCGAGGAAGTCCAGGCGTTTGTAGAGTGAGGAGATCGCGACTTTCCACGGTGCGAAGCTGTACGGGCCCACGCCGAACAGGGAGAACCGTGGTCTGTTGCGATAGATTCTGCTGCGTCGGCTGTCGAGCAAGGCCCCGTGGTGGCAAAGGTACCGCCAAGTTTTTGGCGCGTCCTGTTGAAGTCGTCCGGTCTCCTCACCGACCTTTGACTGAGTGACGATCATCCAGCGGCGTGGTCGGACTTTTTTTCCGCTCGCAAGTTCAGAGCTCTTGAGCAAGGGGAACAAAGTTGCCGGCTCGATGTCGACCGTTTCGCCAAAGCCGTTGTAGAGCGCCCCGTCCTCAGTCAGCTCCATCACTTTAGCGCAGTCGTGTTTGATACCCGAGCGCCAACGGAAGCTGGATTGCCCGAGGTAAGAGCTGTGACGATCGTACGCCTGCGGGTCGGCCAGCAGCAGTCCGTCGCGGAGGCCGAAGGAGGAGGACCGCTGTACGCTCTCCAGAGACTCGTACACGTCGCAATCACAGTTCTGAGACTTACCCAGTCGGATGACCAGCAGGCAGGCGTCGACCGCCGCCCCGAATTCTCGCTGAGCATCAATGCGAAAGACCTCCGCCAGCGAGATGCCGATCTCGTTCTTCCAGGCATCACGCAACACTCTCCTGGCCACGGCCGTTTTGCAAAGCATTGCCAATGTCGCCCGGCGGCCGGCGAGTGAGGTAACCAGGTTGCTCAGCATCCACTCGGAGATGTCGAAATTGGCCTTGCCGGTCACGGCGTCCAGCCCGGAATGCTGCTGATGGTTACGCTTGCGCGGTAGGTTCCTTCCGTCGATGGTCGTCAAGACCGCGTTGGTCACCCAGGGTGGGTTGCCGACAACTAGCAACGGTGCCCGCAAGTCCTCGAAGACGCCCCGCCAATCCTGTTGAAAAAAGTCCGCTCTGCGAACGCTCGCTGCTCCACCGACTCTCCGTCGCAGGCTTCGGATGTAGCTCGGATTGATGTCCATCCCCAGCGCCGTTTGTGGGCGGAACTGCTCAAGCGCCGCGAGCAACAGCGAGCCTTCGCCACAGGTTGGCTCGACCAACGAGCGCGGCGCCACACCTTGCCGAGCTAGCAGCCCACAGACGCGTGCCGCCAGCGACGGGGGTGTTTGGAAGTCACCGAACTCGACTCGACGTGTCATCAAAAAAGGCAGTAGTTTCCTCACTCAGCGAAACCAGCAGCGCACCGCGTCGAGTGGGCGTCAGAGCGGCCGGACCGGGACTTGCGACAACGGCGAGCTCACCGAACCCTCTAGCCAAGGCCCGACTCGGGGGACAACGCGCCTGGAGTTACAGATAATCCGGGATAAGTGCCTTGTCAGTCAACAGCAACGATCCCGGCGGCCCTGTCCTGGCGCGCGCGATCCAGGGCGGGCAACCACGGTAACAGCGAGAGGGTACAGCCTGTGCCCCTGTTGCACCAAAACGCCCTACTCGTTACGTTGCCGTGCACTTCGAGCGAGATTCACCGACGCTGCCGTCGTCGTCGCCAATCGGGTACCTTCTCATGCAACTGTTGCTCAAGTCCTGTGACGACAACCTCGTCTTCCTGGAAATGGAGGCGTCGAGCCTGACCGAAGTGCTCGGGCAGATCGTCGATCGGCTCGTGGAGCGGGGCACGGTCGATCCGGGCAGCAAACAAGAGATCATAGACGCTCTGGTGGCGCGCGAGCGGCAGGGGTCGTCGGCGATCGGTCACGCGGTCGCCGTACCGCACGCCTATTTAGATGCGCTGAAAGAGCCCGCGATTGTGATTGCCCGCTTGGCGGACGATCTCAATCTGGGCGCTCCCGACGGGATCCCGACCCGTTTTGTCTTCGCCTTGCTGGGTCCCCAGGAAGCTACGGCCGGGCACTTAGATAGCTTGGCGACGATCGCCCGTGTGATGTCGGACGACGAGTTCCGGTACGAGGCGGGTTCAGCTCACAGCGTCGACGAGTTTCGGGCGGCGCTGCAGCACTTTATCGATCGCGTCCGAGAGCCGCGTCCGAAACCTCATGCCGAGGAGTTGCACTACAGCGGACGTTTCGGCGGCGGCTTGATGCGCGACATCCGCGCCCGGTTGCCTCACTACGCCAGCGATTGGTTGGATGGCCTACATCCCAAATGCGTCAGTGCGATTGTGTTCTTATTCTTCGCCTGCCTGGCGCCGGCTATCACGTTTGGCGGCGTGATGTCTGTCGAGACGGAAGGCAACATTGGTGTTGTCGAGATGATCGTGGCCTCGGCGGTCTGCGGCGTCATCTACGCGCTCGTCTCCGGTCAGCCGCTCATTATTTTGGGCGGAACCGGTCCCATGCTTGTGTTTACGGCAATCTTGTTTCAGCTCTGCCAGGACCTGGAGATTGCGTTCCTCCCGACGTATGCCTGGGTTGGTATCTGGACCGCCGTCATTCTGCTGGTTCTGGCACTTACGGACGCCAGCTGTCTGATGCGGTACTTCACGCGTTTTACGGATGAGATTTTCGCTGCTCTGATCTCAATCATCTTCATTTACGAAGCGATCCATCGGCTGGTGGATGTCTTTGCGGAAGCTGGCGAGCAACAAAACCATGACAAGCCGTTGTTGTCGCTGCTGCTGGCGATCGGCACATTTTATATTGCCATGCGGCTATCGGCGTTCCGGCGAAGCCGCTATCTACTTTCATCGATGCGCGAGTTTCTAGCCGACTTTGGACCAGCGATCGCGATTTTGGCCATGACTCTGGTGGCGTCGTGGCAGGGGCAAGTTGAATTGGACGCCTTAGCGGCGCCGGACCATATTGGCACGACGACCGGGCGGGCTTGGCTAAGCTCGCCGTTTTCGGTACCGGTCTGGATCTGGTTCGCTGCGATCGGGCCGGCCATCCTGGCCAGCGTGCTCGTTTTCCTGGACCAGAACATCACCGCGCGGCTGGTCAACAGCCCAGACCACAACTTGCAGAAAGGCGGCGGCTATCACGTGGATCTCGCCGTGGTCGCCGGCTTGACTGGCTTCTGCTCCCTGTTTGGCCTGCCGTGGCTTGTGGCTGCCACAGTCCGTTCGCTCAACCATGTGCGCGGCCTGGCGACGATCGAGGAGCGAGTCAGCCGAGACGGGCAGGCTCATCAGCACGTCCTACACGTCCGCGAGAACCGGCTCACTGGACTGGCCATTCACGCGCTGCTTGCTTGCTCTCTGTTTCTGTTGCCTCTGATAAAATTGGTTCCGATGGCGGTCTTGTACGGACTGTTCCTGTATATGGGCGTCGTCTCGATGAAGGGTAACCAGTTCTTCGAGCGGTTGAGTCTTGTCTTCACCGACCCTTCGCTTTACCCAGCAACGCACTACGTCCGTCGGGTTCCGTTTTGGACGATGCATGCCATGACGGCGATTCAAGCCGGCTGTCTTGCGGTGTTGTGGTTTGTGAAAACCAGTGCTCTGGGAATCCTGTTTCCGCTGTTCATCGCGCTGCTGGTACCTGTCCGCGGCGCTTTGCGGTATTTGTTTCAGTCTGACCACTTGCTTGCGTTAGACGCCGAAGAGGAGCCGGAAGAGGAAGACACGCACTGGTCGTGATGCCACGGACGGGACGCGAATATGGCTAGTTCATGAGACTTGTCGATTGGACTCGGCGTCGTCGAACATCACAGGATCGCGCAATCGATGACTGGCGGCCCCTTCGACCTGAATCGTGTCGTCGCCGAGACGTTTGTCCGCGAGGTGGTCTACTACGAGACAATCCACTCGACGAATGACGTCGCACTGGACCGTTGTCGCGATTCCCAGCTGGCCACTCCGTTACTTGTCGTTGCCGGCTCACAGTCCGCGGGCCGCGGACGCAGTTCGAACCGCTGGTGGTCCAGCCCTGGGGCCCTCATGTTTTCGTTGATCGTCGACCCCCAAGAGTTGGGCCTTGCCGACCGCGACTTCCCTCGAGCTTCGCTGGCGACCGGGCTCGCCGTCTGCCTCGTCATCCAGCAGCTGGCACCCAAGCACACGAGCCTGCTGAAGTGGCCCAATGATGTCCTGCTGGAAGACCGGAAGGTCAGCGGCATTTTGATCGAAATCGGGCAAGCGACCAGCGCGTTGGTCATCGGGATCGGGATCAACGTCAACAATTCCTTTCGGGCCGCTCCGCAGGAACAGCGAACCGTCGCTACTTCGCTGATCGACGTCACGCAGACGGAGTTCGAACTGATCGAAGTCCTTCTAGCCGTGCTCGGCGCGGTCGAAGCCCAGCTGGTTCGTCTGGCTCGAGACGATCCGGGCTTGCCTGCGGACTGGCAGCGAAACTGCGGTCTGCGAGGCCGGCGCATCGAGGTGACGACGGGCAACCACACGGCCCAGGGAGTTTGCGCCGGCATTGGCTCGGATGGCGCGCTGTTGCTGAGCACGGAACACGGCACCCGTCGTCTGTTTGCTGGCTCTGTGGAGGTGGCTACCGGTGCTGGCGCCGTGTCACCAGGCGAGCCCTGAGCGATCGGTTGGGGCTGCTGACGAGCTGGCGCGGGGTATGGGTCTTCACGGTACTTTCTTGGTGACAGCGCCTTCCCACACATCCCTCGGTGGTCGCTTTCGCCCACGTGAGCACCGCATGCCATCCGTGGAATCGCACGGAGAAGTTTCAGGTTCCACGAACGACCACCTCTGCTAGCCGTAGGCCGCAGAGCAGGGGTATGTTGCTGGTATTCATCTACTTCGGCGTCAACGTTCGCCGGCTCATCATAAGTTGACTGGGTATGAGGCAAATTCCTATGAAAACCCTTAGCACTCTGGCGCCCCTGACCCTCGTTGCCATCCTCGCCGGTTGTGGTGAAGACACCTCGCGTTGGGAGGCGGCGCAGGAAGCTTCGGAGGGCGGCACGGCGGTCTCCGAAGCTGCACTGGACGGAGCTGCTTTTAACAAGTTTTTTCCAAGTCAGGGAAACGGCATCGACGTTGTCTTTAAGCAAGAGAAGGAGGGCTTCGCCCAAGCCACCCTGCTGCGGGACGGCAAGTTGATCGGCACGATGTCGATCTTTGACACGCGCAGCAACCCAACGACGAGGGACAAATTCCAAGACGCTCTCCAGAACATCGGCGGTTATCCAGCCGCAGTACAAGGCAGCTCAACATCGGTTCTCGTCGCGGACCGATTTCAAGTGCAACTGCGATCGGAGGAGGACGCGCTGCCGGCCAGTGACCGGGCCGCGTGGTTGGAGAAGTTTGACCTGGCTGGCCTGGCCAACGCCTTCTAGCGCAGTTCGCGAAGGAGCGGCAAACCGCACAACTCGGGTGAAGGGGCCGTCAGTCGTTCGAGCCGTCGTCAAGCATTCCGCCTTACTGATATCTCGACGCCCTTTTTGCCTCTGATGCCTTATAAATCATTTCTTTTCTTCATTCGCAGGAGCTCGCCATGGCTCGACCGCTTTACAAAGTTGTCAACGATCTGCCCGAACGAGGTTTGACACCAAGTTTGCTGGGCGCCTTGGACTGGGTCGTCCCAGGAGAGTATTCCAATATCACCTCCTTCGAAGAGATGATCCGCACCGTTACCGGCTCGACGGACGAAAGCCACGTCCAACGCGTCGGCGAGCGTGCCATCCATCTCTTCAACGACCCATCGGAGGGCTACCAGCGGGCGCTGTGGCTATACCAGACGATCGATTTCGACACAGGGCCTGGCTGCGGCGATGGCGTTCATGTCGAAGATTGCGGAGAACATCAGTTTCCTCTCATTCCTCGATCGGCTGACCCCCAAAGCGGACACGACTCAGGCCATCGACTTGGGCCTCAAGCTGGTGGCGGAGATTGTCGCCTTCTGTTCGCTGAACGGAATACCGGGTGACAGCGTCGGCGATTTTGTGGAGTCCCTCTCAGACTACCGCCACGAGTCATTAATGCGGATCGCCGCTTTGGTTTGCGTCGACGGGGTATTGCCGCTGGGGCCCGACTTCATCGACAAGGCCGCCAACATGCTCGATGGCAAAGCAACCAAGAAGCTGGTCGCCAACGAACGCTTCCAACGGATCCGAGGGCTCATTCCGGGGGACAGCTCCGAGGATCAGCTGGACTTTATTCAAAAAGGTCTGGGCTCTGTGCGGGACTGGTCGACCAAATTCTTGGGTGACCACGCGATTACCGCGACGAAGGTAGCCAGCAGCCTAAAAGGGGTCTCGGACCGCTGGGAAGGGAGCCTCGATTGGCTTTCTGCGGCCATCGACATGATGACCGACTACTACGAACACACTGGCATTCAAACCGTAGCGCGACAGTGCATTAGCCGGGCAGCAGCTGAGGTATAAACGTCGCATTTCATTTCGTTAATACTCTTCACCCTGCTTGGACAAAGGAGAACCACGTGGCGACCATTATCAGCATTCTCAGCTGGATTGTATTCGGGCTTGTGATTGGTGCGATTGCCAGATTCATAATGCCCGGAAAACAGAACATCGGCTTGCCGCTGACCATTGCGCTTGGGATCGTCGGGTCGTTCGCTGGGGGAGCTATCTCGACGCTGATCTTCGGCAGTTCCGAGAGCTACCTCAACCCCGCCGGTTGGATCATGTCGATACTCGGCGCACTGATCGTACTGTTCGGCTACATGCGCTTGGTCAAGTAGCCGAGTCTCGGCCTTTCAGCTCGTCGCGAAACACCCTGCGGAACTTCTGTACTTTGGGCCGAATGTGAACCCGACAATAGGGTTTCCGGCCGTTTAGTTTGAAGTAATCCTGGTGGTATTTCTCGGCAGGATAGAAGGTCCGAAACTTGGTGATCTCCGTCACGATCGGGTTGCGAAAGGCCTTAGATCGGTCGAGCCGAGCCTTATAGCGTTCTGCGAGCTGCCGCTGCTCGTCTGTGTGGTAGAAGATCGCCGACCGGTATTGGGTTCCCTTGTCGACACCCTGTTGGTTCAGGGTTGTCGGGTCGTGAGTGAACCAAAACGCTTCTAGTAAGCTGGCGAACGAGACTTGTCGCGGGTCGTACTCAATCTGAACGACCTCGGCATGTCCCGTGAGCCCACTGCAGACTTGCTCGTAGGTGGGGAACGGAAGTTGGCCGCCCGAGTATCCGGAAACGACGCGTTTGACACCTTGCAATTGCTCGAATACCGCCCTCGGTGCACCAGAAGCAACCGGAACCGAAAGTCGCCTTTTGCAACTTGCCATCGGCTGTGTCACCCGACGGATCCGCTGCCGGCTGGGAGGATTCCGCGCCGCTTAGCTCCTTAAACGTCGCTAGCAACCGTGTGGTGGTGCGCGAGTGGGAGTCCGCCGCCTCCCTCGCCGAGAGCGGGCGGAGGTGCTGCCAGGCAACCGAGGCTCAGCAACAGCAGACATAGGCAAGGTTCGCTTCTCATCAATGCCTCCTCATTTCGGACCGCTGGGGCATGGACTTACGAAGATGTCTACCTCGATGGTGTGGTCCATCAATTATACGGAATCGTGGCTGCTACCTCCAAGCGGATAACGCAGCAGTTGCCTATTTCTGGTAAAATGTGCTCAGCGGTTTCTGGCTGACCTTTTCTTCGCCGCCAACTGTCTCAGCAGGCATATCACGATGACCGTCTCTTATCGTGCTTCCACCCCTCAAGCCGGCGGCGGACGGTGCCGTAAACGGGACCATGCCGATTCGCCTCAGTTCAGCCTGCGGCTGATGCTGGCCATGTTGGGCACCTGTGCATTGGCATTCGCCGTCTGCGGCGCCGGGTTGCATGACTATTTGACCGTTGCGGCGGCGATGGTGGTCGTTTTCTGGCTGGGCACCGCCCTCTCCTTCTGCGGCTTGGCTTTGGACCACGAGGGAGATGCCTGGTTGGTGCCGGCGATTTTGGCGGAGACGATCGGGACGCTGATCGCTGCCATTGCCCTTTTCACCGCGACTTATTACAGCGGTATGTTTGTGCTCGCTGAGTTCTCACGCATGTTGCTGTCGTAGCGAGCGTTCAATGTGCGCCGCCCACGCGATCGTGACCCGTAGCGCAAGTTTGCAGTTGCGCCGTTGGCACAATCGTAACTCGAAGCGTCAGCGAGGGAAGTTGGTGTACCAACGCAGTTAGTCCCTCGCTTACGCTTCGGGTTCCGATTGAACCGAAAGCGCAACCGTAGCCGAACTCGCCAGAGTTTGGGTTGGTGGACTGACCCGCCAGGTAGCCGAACTCGCCAGAGTTTGGTGGACTGCCGATTCGTCCAAATTCTGGCGAATTCGGCTACAAGAAATCCCAACTCCCCCTCGCTGACGCTTCGCGCTTACGAAGAACACGACATACCACTCGCTCAGTGCATTACGAGGCCGCCAGCAACGTTGATGGCGACACCGGTCAGGTAGTCCGATTCCGAGGCTGCCAGAAAGGCGGCCATGGCGGCCACGTCTCGCGGTTGGCCGATGCGGCCTTGCGGGCAGTCCCGGTTAGCTCGCTCCATGAACTGCTCGTAGTAGGCCTCCTTCGTCGTCCCCTCGGGCTTTAGCCCATCCGCTATACCCAACAGCCGCTCGGTGTCGATCAGACTTGGGCAGATTGCGTTGACCTGGATGTTGTGTGGAGCAAGTTCGAGTGCCAGGCACTGAGTGAATCCGACGACGGCAAACTTGGACGAGCAGTAGGCGGCATAGCGTGCGACTCCTTTTTTTCCAGCGGTCGAGGAGATGTTGATGATCTTGCCGCCCTCGCCCTGAGCGATCATGTGGCGAGCTACGGCGCGCGAACAGAGAAACGTTCCTTTGACGTTGACCTTGAGCACGAGATCCCAGACCGCTTCGTCGAGCTGAACCACCGGAACTCGATCCGGTCCCGCGGGTGCGCCCGCGTTGTTTACCAGGAGGTCAATCCTGCCAAAGTGGTCGCGCACGGCGTCGACTAGGCGTTGTACCTGCTTCTCGTCTGAAACGTCAGCGGTTAAACCCAGCGATCGGCGGCCGAGCGCTTCGATGTCTGCCACGACTGCTGGAAGTCCGCCCCAAGATCCGACCCCGTCGTTCGCGAGATCGTTGACAGCGACGTCGGCTCCCTCTTCGGCGAGCCGCCGCGCTATCGCTCGGCCAATTCCGCGTTCTCCCCCTGCCCCGGTCACCAAGGCGACCTTGCCAGTAAAGTCGTACATAGCGTTCCTCACGATCAATTCAAAAAGCCGGCAATCAGTTTCTGCTCCGATCTTCTGTCGCAGATCAGATTTGTGGCAGTTGCTAGTGACAGGTGACAGAGAGGTTGGAACAGAAAATGGCGGAGCTTCGAACACCTCTCGAAGCTTGGGCGTAGCTGCCTCGGCCCATCGTACACGACTCACGCGCGGCTGACACCGGTGACGGCGCAGGCGTCATCGAGGTTGCGTTGCAGGACGACTGTCGCCGGCCGCATGCCGCTGCAGCACCCAGCTCTATGTCCCACCGCGTATCTGCTATCATTCTGCTAAGTTGTTCCTGCGATTCACCGGGAGACACACTCATGTCAGCGCGTTTGGTTGGGCGTCTTGCGATCCTCTCTACAATTGCTTTTTCTCCAGCCCTAGCAGCGGACGATTCAGCGATTGCCGATCTCGGTTCACGCCGCGAGCTGTTCGTCGACGACTTTCTGATCGATCGGCTTGAGGACGTGCGGTTGGTACTCAACCGACCGCGTGACGAAGGCCCGGTGCTGCACTTCGACGAACCATGGGAAGGCCGCTTCTGTGGCTACTGCACCGTGATTAAAGACACCGATCGCTTCCGGCTGTACTACCGCGGCCGGCCAACGGCGGGTGCGGACGGGGACGACGGAGAAGTTTACTGCTACGCCGAGTCCGTGGATGGCGTGCACTGGAGGAAACCTCGACTCGGTCTGTTCGAGGTGTTGGGGCACAAGATCAACAACGTGGTGCTGGCCGATGCCGCGCCCGTGACGCACAACTTCTGTCCGCTGCTCGACACCAAACCGGGCATCTCATCCCAGGAGCGGTTCAAGGCCGTCGGGGGCACGATGAGCAGCGGGCTGATCGCCTGGGTATCTGCCGACGGCATTCACTGGAAGCAGCTCCGCCCAGAGCCCATTTTGGCAAAGGAATCGGTCCCGTTTCCTTACATGTTCGACTCTCAGAACCTGGTCTTCTGGTCGCCTGGTGAACAGAAGTACCTCTGTTATTTCCGGGTCTTCGAGGATCGCATCCGGCGGATTTGCCGCTCGACCAGCGACGACTTCGTGAATTGGACGGAGCCGGGATTGATGGAGTACCGGCACCGTGATCAGCCTGCGCCGATTGAGCATCTGTACACGAATCAAACCCATCCCTACTTCCGAGCACCGCACATCTACCTGTCGATCGCGGCTCGATTTATGCCGGGAAGACGAGTTCTCACCGACGAGCAGGCAGCCTCGATCGGGGTCAGTCCGCGCTATTTCAGGGATACGTCGGACGCGGTGCTGATGACCACGCGCGGCGGTCTGGTCTACGACAGGACATTTCTCAGCAGTTTTGTCCGGCCGGCCATCGGAGCGCGTAACTGGGTGTCACGCACAAACTACCCGGCGCTGAACGTCGTGCAGACCGGCCCCACCGAAATGTCGCTGTACGTCAATCAAGACTACGCCCAGCCAACGGCGCACCTGCGCCGCTATTCGATGCGGCTGGACGGATTCGCTTCCGCGCGAGCGGAGTTCGCCGGCGGCGAGCTGCGCACCAAGCCGTTCACGTTCTCGGGAAGCCGTCTGACGATCAACTTCGCGACCTCCGCGGCCGGGGGCGTCCGGGTTGAATTGGTGGCGGCGGACACGGAACAACCGATTCCAGGATTCGGACTCGACGATTGTGTCGAGCAGATTGGGAACGAAGTCGCCCGAGTCGTATCCTGGAAGAATGGGCCCGACGTGTCAGCACTCGCCGGGCGGCCGGTACGCATGCGGCTCGCTATGAAAGATGCAGATCTTTTTTCATTTCGGTTCGCGCCGTAGCGGCCAAGCCACTCCTTCGCCACACACCACGCGGACCTATGAAGCGAACCGACTTTCCTCTGCCGCGTCCTGCAACATCGCCAAGAACCATTTCTGACGGGCTTCTCCGATCCGACGTCGCCGCTCTCTTTCCTCATCGGTCCAGCTAGATCGAATCGCATGTACGATCGCCCGCAACTCACGTCCTCTCGTTTTTGTCGTCGCTTGCATGATAGTTCCTCCTTTGACTAACTGCCTCTTCGTCCGCAACAACAGAATCTTGAGAGCAAGTAGAGTGCCGGAGTCGAGATAATTGGTCCGCGAGGAACTCAAGTGTATACGGACAATCAGGTTAGAGGATATTTCGAATTCCCGTCGAATCACCCCCGAACTTGAATCTTCGGGAACTGTCCTCGAATCGATCGCAGTGAGATGCAAAAAGCCGTAGCGGGACGCCGCAAGCGTCGCTGTCTGCCGCAGCCGGTGCTGACGGATTTAGGAAGTTTGTCGTGTGAGCGGGGGCGCAGTTCGGCCCCTGAATCACGCGAGCGGTCTCGGGCCTTCCTTCATGAGCCAAGCCGCCTTGAGGATCAAGACACAAGTGGGGCCATGTGTGATCTGGCTGTTGAGGACGCGCTCCACCGCCTCGGCCAGCGGCATCTGCACGCAGCGGATCTGTTCGGTTCCTTCGCAGGCGGCCGTCCCGAAGGTGAGTTTCCTTGCCAGGTAGAGTCGCGCAGGCGACACCATACTTCCGGTCAGCGGGTCGACACTTCCCAGGTCCTGCCAGCTTTCGGCAACGATGCCGAGTTCCTCAGCCAGTTCGCGTTGCGCGGTCTCGGTGGGATCCTCACCTTCTTCGATTCCGCCACTCACGGCTTCCAATGTCGTTCGTCCCACACCATAGTGAAACTCCTCGGTCAGAAAGGCCTGCTCTTGGTCGTCGACGGCCAAGACGCAGATGCCTGGCATCAGGGTCGCCACACTGTAGGTTCCAGGTAAGCCGTCGGGCCGAATCACATCGTCTTTCCGCAAGGTCAGCCACCGGTCGCGGTAGATTTCCTTGGAGGCGACGATTTTCCAAGGGCCATGTTTCTTCATACTTGAAACCTATTCCTGCTCACGATCGCCATCACGACAGCTAATGAGCGAAAGATGCTTGGGGAAACCAGCTAGTCGTGGGTTCCACGTTTTTTAGGGGCCGCCGAGGGGCGGTGGATACAATCCACGCCAAATATAATGTAAGTAGTTCCCTCGCGGAGGGTCTGGCGTCGGGCGGACCTGCCCGGCGACGAGGCAGCCGGTAGAATAGCGGCCGGCTGGACGGACGGAAACACAGGAGTTTTGTATGGGTAAGACCGAACCGCGGGGTTATTGGGTCGGCTTCGACCTCGGCGGCACAAAGATGCTGGCTACGGTATTTGATGACTCCTTCAAGCCTCTAGGGCGGGACCGCAAGAAAACCAAGGGCTACGAAGGAGTGGACACGGTCACCGCGCGGATTGTGAGGACGGTTCATCAGGCGATCAAGAACGCGGAAGTCGATCCCAGCGAAGTGCGTGGGATTGGTATTGGGTGTCCTGGTCCGGTGGACACCGAGCGAGGTATTGTCTTGGAGGCGGTGAATCTGACTTGGAAGGACGTTCCGCTGGCAAAGTTGTTGAGGACCGAATTCAGCTGCCGCGCGGTTGTGCTCAACGACGTCGATGCGGGCGTTTACGGCGAGTATTGTTTTGGTGTAGCCCGCTCGGCGCGAACCGTGCTAGGCGTTTTTCCTGGAACGGGTATCGGCGGCGGCTGCGTTTACGACGGCGAGATCGTGCGTGGGCGCAGTAGTTCTGGGATGGAAATCGGCCACATTCAGGTAACCAGGGGTGGCCGCTTGTGCGGCTGTGGCCTGCGCGGCTGTTTGGAGACGGAGGCCAGCCGGTTGGCGATCGCCGCGGAGGTATCGGCCGCGGCCTATCGTGGCGAGACACCGCAGCTCTTGTCTGAGGCGGGTACCGATCTGGCCAACATTCGCAGCGGGGTCCTGGCGGCCGCGATTGCCGGCGGAGACGCCGTCGTCGAGGACATTGTGCGCAAGGCGGCGGAGAAGCTCGGCGTAGGCATTGCTGCAGCAGTGCACCTGGTCGCGCCCGACTTCGTGCTGCTCGGCGGCGGGTTGGCCGAGGCGATGCCAGAGCTGTTTGTCGAGACTGTGACGGATTCCGCGAGGTCGCATGTCATGCCATCCTTCGTCGACTCTTTTGTTGTCCGCGTGGCCGAGCTGGGTGACGATGCTGCGGTGATGGGATCCGCAGCTTGGGCCAAGAAGGAAGTCTTACGTGCCGATGATGGAAGGAAACGCTAGGTGACTGTTTCGCTTTGGCCGCGGAGCAGACCGAGGCTGCCCGGGGGATGTAGCCTGCCGCGCGTCAATCTCCCAGCGCACTAACCGAGCACGCCAGCGACGGGGCACTGCCATGTCGGAACAAACCAGAGAGCTTCAGGAAGTTTCCGAGGTCAAGCCGGTTGCGGTGATCGACATTGGTACCTCCTCGATTCGGATGGCGATCGCAGAGATTGACGACCATGGAGGTGTCCGGCAGCTGGCCTCGCTGTCCCAGGCTGTGAGGTTGGGCAGCGACACTTTCGCACGTGGCTATCTCGACAGATCCACGATCGAGGAGTGCGTGCGCGTGCTGAAAAGCTACCGCCAAGTTCTGCAAGAGCACCAGATCTCCGCTGCCGATCAGATACGAGTGGTGGCGACCAGCGCGGTCCGGGAGGCCAAGAACCGGCTCTCGTTCATTGACCGCGTCTACATTGCTACTGGACTTCAGATCGACCCCATCGACGAAGCCGAAGAGAATCGCGTCACTTACTTGGGGATCCTGCCCTACTTGCAGGCGGAACCGGCACTTTCCCACGCCAAGACGATCGTCATCGAGGTCGGCGGGGGCAGTACCGACTGCTTGGTTGTCCGCAATGGCAATGTGCTGCTGGCCCACTCGTATCGTCTCGGTTCGCTCCGCCTCCGTGAAACGCTGGAGGCCTACAACGCTCCCGCCGGCAAAGTCCGGGCGCTGATGAAGAACCAAATTGACCGCACGGTGCATCAGATCCGGGAGCATATTTCCGTCGGCAACGGCGACACTGAGATGATCGCTTTGGGAAGTGACGTCCGCTTTGCCACGTCCCAGATCATCCGCGATTGGAATTCAAATTTTCTAGCTCGAGTGCCGGTCGTTGAGCTGGAGGAGTTCACGAATCAGGTGCTGCAGCTGACCGAGGACGAGTTGGTATTGAAGTACCATTTGAGCTTTCCCGATGCAGCGACGTTGGGACCGGCGCTGCTGACCTATGTCGAGCTAGCCCGCGCCTTTCAGCGCGTGAATCTGCTGGTGACCAATACCAACTTGCGGGATGGATTGCTCAAGGAAATGGCGGTCAAATCGGCTTGGACCGAGGAGTTCAGCAACCAGATCATCCGGTCGGCGATCGATCTGGGGCGGCGTTACGACTTTGCGGAAGCGCATGCCCGGCATGTATCGCATCTGGCCAAGTTGCTGTTCGATGAACTGCGGGACCAGCATCAGTTAGAGCAGCGATACGAGGTCATTTTGGCGGTGTCCGCGCTGCTGCACGAGATTGGCCTGTACGTCAGCTACCAGAGTCACCACAAGCATGCGATGTACCTCATCAGGCACAGTGAGTTGTTTGGGTTGAGTCGCAAAGACCTGCTGCTGGTCGCGCTCGTTGCTCGCTATTACCGCAGGGCTTCGCCACAGCCCACCCACGACGGCTATGCCAGCTTGGAGCGGGGGGATGAACGCGTGGCGGTGGCCAAGATGGCGGCGATCTTGCGAATCGCGGTCGCGCTCGACGATTCCCGCAGTCAGCGAATCGAGAATCTCCGCTGCCGCCGCGAGGAGAACCGTCTGGTCATCTCCGTACCAAAGATCGAAGATCTCTCGCTCGAGCAGATGGCTCTCCGTCAGAACGGTTCGCTGTTCGAAGAGATCTTTGGCCTCCAGGTACTGCTGCGGACCGAAGGCGGGGAGACGAGGTAATCATGAGTCGGCCAAGTGAGCACTATCTGAACCGCGAGTTGAGCTGGCTGGAATTCAACCAGCGCGTCCTCAACGAAGCGCACGATCCAGAGATTCCTTTGCTCGAACGGCTCAAATTCCTGGCAATCACGGCGTCGAATCTCGACGAGTTCTTCATGGTTCGCGTCGGCGGACTGCGAATCCTGCAATCCAGCGGAGCTACGAAGTCGGATCCTTCGGGCATGACCGCCTCCGAGCAGCTGGCAGCGATTCGAGAGCGGGTGGAGCAGATGATCCAGGATCAGTATGCCTGTCTGATGGATGAGATCGAACCAAAGCTGAGCGAGGCCGGGATTAATCGCGTGCTGGCTGACGAAATGACCGACCGCCAAATCGAGTCGGCCCAGCAGGTTTTTCTCGAGGAGATTCATCCGATTCTCTCCCCGATCGCGGTAGCTTCGGAGGACGAGTTTCCACGGGTCATTAACCAGACGATGAATGTCTGTGTCCGGCTTGCGCCCGATCCCAAGCAAGGACCGGATCACCGCTTTGCGGTGATTCCTTTTGGTCGCACCACACGGCGATTCATGACGCTGCATTCGGACGGAGGTTATGCCTTTACGTTGCTCGAAGACGCCCTTGCCATGTTCGCTCAACAGTTCTTCCCGGGTGAGGACGTTGTGGAATGTGTGCCCTTTCGCATCACTCGGAACGGCGACATTGCTGTCCGCGACGATACGGCCTCCGATTTGCTAGCCGACATGCAGGAGCTGCTCGATGCCCGCAAGACGAGCGATTGTGTTCGCTTGGAGATTGCCGGCAGCAGCAGCCCGGAGATGCTGACTTTCCTCCGCCAATCGCTCGGCATCGCCTCGCCGGACATCTTCGAGGCCCCCGGCCCTCTGGCTCTGACCGACTATATGGACGTCACGCAGATTGCCGGTTTCGAACAGCTCCGCTACAAGGCATGGCCTCCCCAGCCATCTCCACAGATCGACCCCACCGTCAGTATGTTCACCACGATTGCCGAGGGCGACCGTCTGCTTTGTCATCCGTACGAGCAATTTGATCCGGTCGTTCGCCTCATCGAAGAGGCGGCGGATGATCCTGATGTGCTCGCCATCAAACAGACGCTATACCGCACGAGCCGGAACAGCCCGATTGTGGTCGCACTCGCCCGCGCTGCGCAAAAAGGCAAATACGTTACGGTGGTTGTTGAGCTCAAAGCGAGGTTTGATGAGGCGCGCAACATCGAATGGGCGAAGTATTTGGAACATGAGGACGTCCAAGTCATCTATGGCGTCAAAGGCCTGAAAACGCACAGCAAGATCTGTCTCATTGTTCGCCGTGAACCGCACGGCATCCAACGTTACGTCCACTTCGGCACGGGAAACTACAACGAAAACACTGCCCGCATCTACAGCGATATCAGCTACATGACCAGCGACGAGGAGTTTGGTGCAGACGCTACGAATTTCTTCAATGCGCTCACTGGATTCTCTCAGCCCCAGCCGTTTCGGAAAATCGAAGCCGCGCCGATCGGACTGCGAGAACGGTTGTTGGAGATGATCTCCGCCGAGACACGTCGTAAGCAGCAGGGCCAGCGGGCTCATATCGTGGCCAAAGTCAACTCGCTCGTCGATCCAGAGATCATCGCAGCGCTCTATCAGGCCTCCCAAGCCGGCGTCATCATCAAGCTCAACGTCCGCGGAATCTGCTGCCTGCGGCCCGGTGTCAAAGGACTCAGCGAACACATCTCGGTTCTCAGCATTGTCGATCGGTACTTGGAGCACGCCCGGATCTTGTACTTTTACCACGGCGGTGACGAGCGAGTGTTTATCTCGAGCGCCGATTGGATGCCCCGTAATTTGGATCGCCGAGTTGAGTTGTTGGTGCCGATAGAGACAACCTCTGCGCGGCGCCGACTCATCTCGATCTTAGATACCTACTTCCGTGATACGGCCAAAGCGTCCACGCTCCAGCCAGATGGCAGTTACAGCCGCGTCAAAGCTGGTCGCCGCAAACGAGTTTCGAGCCAACAGCTGCTCTACGAGGAAGCTTGCCAGGCGGTCCAGCAAGCGCAGCAATCGGGGGCCACTGTCTTCGAACCCCACCGACCGACCTAGGCGTCTCTGTGCCCTCCGTTACTCTGTGTTTAAAGTTCTTAGTTTGAAGTTCTTGTTTGGCGTGGAGTCCCTTCTCCCCCGCCGGGGGAGAAGGTGGCCGAAGGCCGGATGAGGGGGGGAGCCAGAGTGAAAAACGCCCTCCGACCACAAATCAGCCGGAATGCGTTAGCATCCGGTTTGTGAACCGTGGGCTAACGCCCGGCGGCTGATTCGGAATGTAGCCGAACTCGCCAGAGTTTGGCGGACCTGATCGTAGAAGTAGGCCGTAACAAGCGGCGCAAGAAGTCATCCATGCGCGTCGGACTTCCTGCCGCGCTGTTCCGGCAGGTGCCGACTGACGCTCGGCTCCGCGAGCGCCGGAACGGCGCGGCGGTCACGCCGGGCTAGAGAATCATCTCTCCCGCCGCTTGTTACGGCCTACAGATCTAGCTCGCTCGGACCACAAATCAGCCGGAATGCGTTAGCATCCGGTTTTGGTGGAACCGTGGGCTAACGCCGGCTAACGCCCGGCGGCTGATCTTTGTCATGGCCATCGGCCATCCTGTTGATCCTGTACATCCTGGCAAAGACGGACATCACGCATAAAAGAAGCTCGACCAGCTAGATCGAATTGGCGGCGATCCAGCTCTCGGCGTCGTCGATCCACCACGCTCCTCCCTCATCGTCGACAACCAACAGCTCACCGCCAGGGAGAATGGCGAGACCCTCTGGCTTCTTTCCCGGAAGGCGAAACTGGCCGACGACCCTACTTTGCTCGAGCTCGTACAGCAGGGCGCGTTTGGTTTCCGACGAAACGACGACCAGGGCCCCCAGCGTGGGTGCAAAAACGACGTCCGATAACGGCTTGAGATCCAGTTGCACGACGCTCTCAACTCGAAGCGTCTCGAACTTCCCCCGCCGTTTCTTACCGAACTCAGCACGGTCCCGGACCCTCTTGCGCATCTTCTTGGAAAGTCGATCGCCGCCCTCTACATCGTGACTCAGCTCCAGCAGGCGAGCAGGGTCCGCCTGCAGTACCGCGAACAATCGGTACTCCGCAGCGCTAGTTGGGACCAGGGCGAGCCCCTCGATCCCTCGATTGTCGCCCTTCACGCTCTCCAACTCCGGATGTGATTCGAAATCGATGACCATCGTGCGTACCACGCGCTCGTCGTCCAGGTCGAGCTCCAGGATGGCACCTTCTCGTTCGGACGCCAGCAATACCCGCCCTGTTGCCGCGTTGACCGCGATTCCCTCGAGGTCGCCTTTGGTCTTATATCGCTTGAGCTTTTTTAAGCTCCGATCGAGTTCGGCGACATAACCGTCGTCGCTAGCCACCAGCACTGTCTCCCGGGCTGCGTGGAACGCCACCGACGAGGGTCCCTTGACTTTCAGCTTGACGAAGCGGGCTTCAGGCGACATGACATCCTCGGCCACTAACTCCTGCCGTTGCGGCAGATTGTGAGTGGAAGCAGAAGTAGGTGCGACTCTTCGGCTGCATCCCATCTGCGAGCAAACGGCTGCAACCACGATCCAGAGTTGGATGTTCCACCTCATTCCGTCGGTTTTTTCCGCAGCGCGGTTGCGTGGTGACATCACCCGCCAGTCTAGCGGATCATCGTGTATCTGTGGCGGGTCGTGGTTCCTAGGCGCTGCAAAACAACTAGTTGCCGACACTCTGCTCGTCGCCCTGCCCTCCCCTGCGATTCTCGGCTGCTGGCTTGCATCAGCCGGCAGATCCGTAAACACTGGAAACAGAGGACTGCTGATCGGGGTGGTTGTCTATCGAAATACCCACACTGATATATTGACATTGGGAGATGCCGATGCAGGTTCGTTCGCTGCAATTGGGCTTACTGCTGGCGATTGTTGGCAGTTTACTGGTACTGCAACCGTCGGCGCGGGCCCAGCAACGAGAGCGCAAGCCAGTCAGTTGGGTGAACCCGCGCCTGCCCAGTGTCCGGGGACTCGAACATCACGTGCTGGCCAGCACCGCGCTTGGGCACGACGTGGGATATGTCGTATGGACACCGCCCGGGTACAACGAGAGCGGAGCCAAGCGGTATCCCGTGATCTACTTCCTGCACGGCATGGGCGGCCACGAGAGCGCCGACTCAGGCGGTTTTTCGTCGTTGGTGGCGCGACAGATCGAGGCCGGTGTTGTGCCGCCGGTCATTTGCGTGTTTCCCAACGGTGGCCGTAGCGGATATGCAGGCAGCGTTGAGACAATGATCGTAGAAGAGCTGATTCCGCTCATCGACCGCACCTACCCCACCAAACCGACGGCGGCATCGCGCGCCGTAGCGGGCTTCTCGATGGGTGGCGGAGGGGCCGTGCGTCTGGCGTTGCTCTACCCGCAGCTGTTTTGTGCGGCCGGGAGTTGGGGCGGTGGGATTTTTCGGGACGCCGACGCGCTGCTGGCCGCTGCTCGGGCCAACGCCGAGGCTCTCAAAGCGAACCGCTTCGCGATGTTGCTGGTCAACGGAGACGACGATCGCCCCGAAGCATTCGCCGCATTGGCCGAGACACTGCGACCGCTGGCGGTCCAGCATGAGATCGTCGTGCTGGCAGACACGGCGCACAATCTGGGGCTGTACTATCAGCGGGCCGGGCAACCGATGGCGGAGTTTCTCGGGCGGCAGCTGCAGCTGGCCGACGCGCCAGAAACGCCCTAACTTCTTGCGTCTCACTTCAGCAGGGGTTCCGCATCTTCCAACCGGCTGCCGTTCGAATCGGTGATCGCGAATTGGGCTTTCCCGCGGAGGGTGACTCCCGCATGTTCGCCGTCCTTCCGCAGTAGATAGAAGTTCAACCCGAAGTCCGGCTGTCCTTTGCTGTCCCGCAGCCTCGGCACGGTATGTTTGGCCACGCGTCGCAGGATCTCCAAGCCGGCTGCGCGGGGCGACATGCCCGTGCGCATCAACTCCACCGCAGCGAAACTGCATTGGTTTTGCAAGTTGGCTTCACCCCGGCCGGTGCTGCCGCAGGAACCGACTTCGTTGTCGACATACAGCCCGGCACCGATGATCGGCGAATCGCCGACACGGCCGGGAATCTTGAAGGCCAGACCGCTGGTGGTTGTCACGCACGACAGGTTGCCTGCCCGGTCCAATCCAGCGCAGTGGATCGTGCCGGTGGGCCGGTTTCGAAGAATAGCGGCGACCTGTGGGTCGTCGGTGTTGTCAGCAGGTAACAGCCAATCGTCCTTGTCCGAAAGCGACTGTTTCCAACGCAGCCAGATCTTGCGAGCCCGCTCGGTCAGCAGATTCTCCTCCTGGAAACCGTGGGCCTTGGCAAACTGCAGGGCGCCGGCTCCGACGAGCAGCACGTGATCGGTCTGCTGGAGGACAAGTTGTGCGACGCGGGAGGGGAACCGGATACCTTCCAGCGCCGCGACGGCGCCGGCTTGATGCGTCGGCCCATGCATCACGGCGGCGTCGAGTTGAACGACTCCATTCTCTGCAGGGAGTCCACCGTAGCCGACCGACGTATCTTCGGGATCGTCCTCGACGAGATTGACTCCAGCGACACAGGCGTCGAGGCAATCGGCGCCGTTGGAGATCCTCTGGTAGGCGGTCCGCGTCGTCTCCAGCCCGTTCGCCGAAGAGATGACCTTGATGCCGCCGCTCGCCTGGCGAGCTGCCGCGGCTTCTGTTTGCTGGGCGGCCGAAGCGGCCAACAATCCGGTTGCGGATGCTAGAAAAGACCGCCGCGTTGCTTGATTCGAAGAGTTGGTCACAGTTTCCTCGCTTGATTGTTCGTTCGTAGTGAGTGCGCCGGCGGCGCCATGTCGGTCCCGGGAGGTCGACCAGCACTAGACACACTTTACTCTGCAGACCGACCCGCGTCACGTTGGTCCGCGTCGCTACTTGCACCGCTCCTCAACGGGTCCTATCCATTGGCAACCACTCCGGGCCGACAACCCGCTGGATCGGCTGGCGAGGCTGGCGAGACTGGAAGGGGGCGACAACAGAATCACAAAGCTTTGACACAAAGATTACATCTTGAAGCTGTGCCCGGCACGGGCAGACTCGTATAAAAGGACGTGGGCGACCGTGGAACCGGCCGATCAACCGGTCAAGCGACGGCGCCATCAATACTAGCGTTACCCAATGCGGAGAAGCCCATGTGCGAAACAAGCCACCCGATCATTATTCAAGGAGGCATGGGCGCAGGAGTCTCGGCTTGGCCGCTAGCTCGCGCGGTCTCTCAGGCGGGGCAAATGGGTGTGGTTTCGGGCACGGCGTTGGACTTGATCGTCGCCCGGCGGCTGCAAGTTGGTGATCCCGAGCAACACCTGCGGCGGGCGATGGCGGCCTTTCCCTTCCCCGAAATGGTCGAACGCATTCTCGATCGATACTTTATCGAGGGTGGCAAGGCAGTCGACGAGCCATTTATTTCGTGTCCGATGCCATCCGTTCGGCCGTCACGATCTCAGATCGAGCTGCTATTGGTCTCGAACTTCGTCGAGGTCTATCTAGCACGGGAAGGACACGCAGGACCCGTCGGCATTAATTATCTCGAAAAGATTCAACTTCCCACGCTGCCATCCATTTACGGCGCGATGCTGGCCGGCGTCGACTATGTACTGATGGGGGCCGGCATTCCACGGGCAATTCCCGGTATTCTCGATTCTCTGGTGAAAGGCGAGCCGGTCGAACTCTCACTAACTGTCGAGGGTGCGGCGCGTGACGACCGCTACGTGACCTGTTTTGATCCGTCAGAGTTCGTCGACCGCATTCAGGGTGATCTGAAGCGGCCCATGTTTTTGGCCATTGTCGCTTCGCTGACACTCGCCACGATGCTTGCTCGAAAGGCGACCGGCCACGTCGATGGTTTTGTCATCGAAGGCCCAACCGCCGGCGGCCATAACGCCCCACCCCGCGGTGCCCTGCAACTGAATGACAACGGTGAACCTATCTACGGTGAGCGTGACGAAGTCGATCTCACTGCGATCTCATCGCTGGGCCGTCCGTTTTGGCTGGCTGGCTCGTACGGCCAGCCGGGGCGAGTTGCCGAGGCCCTGGCAGCCGGCGCAGCCGGGGTGCAGGTTGGAACGGCGTTTGCCTACTGCGAAGAATCTGGCCTAGCGCCGGACATCAAACGGCGTGTGCTCGACATGTCGAGGAGGGGACAAGTCCAGGTGTACACCGACCCGGTCGCATCGCCCACAGGTTTTCCGCTCAAGGTACTCCGACTTCCCGGCTCTGTCTCCGAAGCTGACATCTACGAGGGCCGCGAGCAGGGCTGTGATTTGGGATATCTTCGACACGCGTACAAGAAAAGGGACAGAACGCTCGGCTGGCGGTGTCCTGCGGAACCAACGGACACCTACGTTGCCAAAGGAGGGTGCGAGGCCGACACCTACGGGCGCAAGTGCGTTTGCAACGGGCTGGTCTCAGCAATTGGACTCGGACAAATCCGCCGCGATCGACGCCCAGAGCTACCACTTGTAACCAGTGGAGATGACGTGCGAGACTTGGTCCAGTTCTTGCCGACGCACGATGCCCAGACCTACTATGCCCGCGACGTCGTCAAACACCTGCTCGCAGGTATCGCCGATAGCAACGTGAGTTGCGCCGCCGTTTGAGTTCGCTCACTCTCGCCCGCAGGGAGGAAGCAGGCGATCGGGGGCAAAAGCTGTGCTGCGACCTCGACCGCGAGTTTCCGGCGAAGTACCCTGATGCGTAGGTTTTGGAGGTTGCGCGCCAATCGCTGACGTTTCGAAGTTGCTCTGTTGGCTCAATCGGAAGTGCGAAGTGCAAGCGAGGGAACAACGCGTTGGTACACCAACTCCCCTCGCTGACGCTTTTTGAAGTTGCGCTCTTGGCTCAATCCTAACCCGAAGCGTAAGCGAGGGACTGACTTGTGTTGGTACACCGACTCTCCCTCGCTTACGCTTCGGGTTACGAAAAACGCCGCGAAAAGCGCAACATCAAAACTGACGCTTCGGGTTACGAAAAGCGCGGCGACAGTCGCAACCTCAAAGTGCGCGGGATGCCTGGCTCCCGGTCCTGGACATCGAACGAGTTAGAAAAGGAAGCTATTGATCATGCATCGACTCCTGCTGGTATTATCCGTCGCGGCCATTCTCTTTGCGCGCGGGGAGACCGTCTCACATGCCGCGGATCGCGGCGCGCCGCCCACCGCCACCAGAATCGACTCCGCCGATTGGCCATGGTGGCGCGGCCCGAATCGGAACGGAGTCGCTGCGAGTGACCAACACCCGCCGCTGTCTTGGAGCGACGACGAGCACATCGCTTGGAAAACCAAAGTTCCAGGCCACGGTCACGGATCACCCACTGTGGTTGGCGACCAGATCTTTCTGGCAACTGCCGACCATGACCGGCAGACTCAGTCGGTTCTGTGTTTCGATCGGCACAGCGGCGAGCAGCGGTGGCAAACCGATATCCACCACGGTGGTCTGACGGCACCGAAGTTGAACGCCAAGGCCTCGCTGGCGTCCGCCACAGTCGCCTGTGACGGGGACCGTCTGTTCATCAGTTTCTGGAATGACGGTGCCGTGTATACAACCGCCTTATCTCGCGACGGAAACCAGCTTTGGCAGGAGAAGATCACCGACTACGTCGTTCACCAGGGTTTCGGCTCTTCGCCGGCCATCTATGGCCCGCTGGTGATCATCTCGGCCGACAACAAGGGTGGCGGCGCTGTCGTCGCGCTCGATCGTATCACCGGCGAGACGGTTTGGAGAAACACGCGGCCCAAGCTCCCGAATTACGCCTCGCCGATCATTCTGCCTGTGGCTGGTCACGAGCAGCTGCTGTTTATTGGATGTAATCGCGTTTCGAGTTTCGAGCCACTTACCGGCCGGACCATTTGGGAGATTGAGGGGGCGACGACGGAATGCGTGACATCGACGGTGACCAATGGAGAACTTATTTTTACTAGCGGTGGATTTCCCAAGAACCACATCGCGGCGGTGCGAGCGGACGGTTCTGGAGAAGTGGTCTGGGAGCACAAGACGCGCGTCTACGTACCGTCTCTCTTGTCACATAGTGGGTACTTGTATGGAGTACTCGATGCGGGCGTTGCTGCCTGCTGGGACTCAACAACTGGCGCCGAGCTATGGAAGGGGCGATTGGGCGGGACCTTTAGTGCCTCGCCCGTTTTGGTGGGCGAACATATCTTCGCCACCAATGAAAGCGGCCGCACATTCATCTTCAAGGCCAGTCCCACGAAATTTGTCCTCGTTGGTGAAAACTCACTGGGCGATCACGTGATGGCAACGCCTACCTTTTGCGGCAGTCGGATCTTCATGCGTGTCGCGCAGAGCACGGGCGGTCAACGGCAGGAATGGTTGTACTGCATCGGCGAACGAGACCAGCGATGATTCCATCAACGTTCGGGAGGGCGAGGCTCCTGCCGAGCCGGAGTACGTCGAGGTGCTGGTTAAGGAGGAACCGTGGGCTTCAGTCGCGTAAGACGTTCGGGAGGGCGAGGCTCCCGCCGAGCCGTAACCGGGAGCAGGAAGCAGGAGCAGGAAGCAGGAAGCAGGAGCAGGAGCAGGAGCAGGAAGCAGGAAGCAGGAAGCAGGAAAAACGTTGAGGGTGACCGGTCGTTTGACGGCCACACCATCGATCGCTCAACCAAGACTCTCATCGAGAGGCTCGTCATGAAACACCGCGTGCTACGACTGGCAATCCTGTTGACCGGCATGCTTGCTGCCTACGCACCGCATGCTGCATCGGCAGCTCTGCCGAATGTGCTGTTGATCATCTCGGATGAGCACAATTTTCGCACGCTCGGCTGCTACCGCGAGTTGATGCCGCGCGAGCAAGCGGAGATGTGGGGCTTGGGGGCGGTTGTGCCAACTCCGCACCTGGACCGGCTTGCTGCAGAAGGAGTGCTCTGTACACGGGCCTATGCGACGTCTCCGGTGTGTTCGCCGTGTCGCGCTGCGATGATCACAGGGCGCTATCCCCATGCGACCGGTGTTCCAGCCAACAACTTGGCGCTGGACCGTTCGCTGCCAACACTGGCCGATCGACTCAACGCTGCCGGTTACCGAACCGCGTTCATCGGCAAGTGGCATCTAGGTGGTGAGGGTAAGCCCGAGTGGCAGCCGTTGGTCGATGGTGGATTTCAGTTCAAAAAGTACATGTTCAATCGTGGACACTGGAAAAAGTTTGTGCTGCAAAACGGGGTTCCTGCGGTCGGTGCACGCAGGCGGAGGAAGCCGTCCTATGATCTGAACGGCGCAGACGAAGAGACGTTCTCGACGGACTGGCTCACGAATCGCGCGATCGAGTTCATTACCGATGAGGCGTCGCCGAAACCGTTCTTCACGGTAATCAGCTACCCGGATCCGCACGGACCGAATACCGTTCGAGCTCCGTACGATCACCGTTTTGACGACTTGCCGTTTGCTCCTCCGAGAACCTATCGAACGGGACTTGCTCCACCGAAGTGGCTGAATGCGAAGAAACATCCAATCTTTCGCGGCGACGACATGTCCAGATACTTCGGTATGGTCCAGTGTTTGGATGACAACGTCGGACGGTTATTGGATCGGCTGGAAGAAACAGGACAGCTCGACAACACGCTGATCGTCATGACCAGCGACCACGGTGACCTCTGTTATGAACACGATCGGCAGAACAAAGGGAACCCGTATGAGGGATCGGCTCGCGTACCGATGATCCTGCGTCAGCCGGGGCGCATCGCTGCGAATGAGTACTATACGCAGCCGATCGGACGGTCGACTTGACGCCTACGATCATGGGCCTATTGAACTTACCCGGCGACGCGCAGGATCAGGGGCGCGACCTGTCAGCCCAACTGGCTGACGCATCGCAGCCATTGGCCGCGGATCAGCCGGCCCCGGTCACGTTCTTACGGAATGCGGGCAAAAGAGCCAGCTGGGTGGCAGCGGTTGATGCCCGCTACAAGCTGATTATTTCGGTGAACGACATCCCCTGGTTGTTCGACGCCAAGGAAGATCCTGACGAGTTGCACAACTTCTACGGTCGACCGGAGACAGCTGCCACGTCCCGGCGACTAGCTGCCGCCCTCCGCAGATACGCGAGACAGACCAACGACCCTCATCTGCGGCAGGCGAAAATCGCCGCATCGCTGGCCAGCGCGCTTTGAACTTGCGCTTTCGGCTCAATCGGACCCGAATCGCAAGTTTTGAAGTTGCACATTTCGCCTCAATCGGAAGTGCGAAGCGTCAGCGAGGGAACAATTTGCAACGGTACATCAATTCCCCCTCGCTGACGCTTCGGGTTACGAAAAGACCAGCGAACTGCCTTGCTTCAGTTTTCGCTGCAAGCCACAACTCAGCGCGCCACATCCAAGACAGCCCGCGCCCTGGAAAACACGACCCGTCCGAAGTCCTGCGGCGCGTGGAACGCGGGCCGTGCCGTCTTGCTGGGTGACCACTGGCTGTGCTGCGGGTTCGTCTGGCCCCCAAGCCGGTTTAGGTTGAGGTGCCAGATGTCACCTGGCTGTGGCGGCGTGTGCGCGGCGACGTTCACGAAGTTCGTAAACGGGATCGCCGCTTCCAGCACCCACGCGCGGTCCGTGTCGCTATCGTCGTTCAAGGTCCCATCGACGGTCACTGCGATCTGCACGCCGCTCGCGTTCCACGGTTCCTTCATCGGCACGCCAGGTCCGTCTGGGTGATGTTGGTCCAAGAACGCTCCGGCAGCATTCATCTCGATGTTGAAGTAGTTGCTCGGTTTGGAGGGATTGGGCGCCGTAAAGACCTCCACACAGTCATCTTGATAGACCGGACTATCTCGCTCGGTGTGTTTGGCCCAGATGTGTGCGTCCTGGCAGCGATAAGCGAGGTATAGGAATTCGTTGTCCCACAACAGTTTCGCCTGTGTTTGTTCCTTGGCTCCCTCCTGCCACCAGGCAAAACGAAAATCACCCACGCTGCGGGGCGCTCTTCCAATCAGCTTCGTCCAACCGTCCGTCGATCTGGATGGCATCCGATGCATGCTGCACAGTGTAGCGAGGACGCCAAGCCTCCTTGCGAACGAATCCCTCGTTTCGCAGCCAGTCGACGCAGCGCTCCGACCAGGTCGAACAGGGGAGCTCGCTGCTGCGAACACCGTACCCATGGCCTCCCTCCGAATAGATGTGAACTTCAGAGCGAACGCCTGCCCGCTTTAGCGCCAGATACATGGCCAGGCTGTGTTGTGGGCCGGACTCAGGATCGTCACTGGTGTGCACAAAGAACATCGGCGGCGTCTGTGGAGGGATCCGAATGTAAGGCGCCAGCTGGTCCGTGTCTCTGTCCTCGGGCACCAAATACCCGGGGTACACGGCAACGGCGAAATCAGGCCGGCAGCTGATCGTGTCGATCTGGTCGATGGGATCGTAGCTGCGGCGATCGAAATAAGTCGCAGTTGTGACCGCCAGATGTCCGCCAGCCGAGAAGCCGATGATGCCGATTCGCTGAGCGTCGATATCCCAATCGTCCGCGTGGCTGCGCACGAGGCTCACTGCCCGCTGGGCGTCGAGCAGAGGCAGCGGCGCTGGGAGAGGTTCTGGCTGACCCGGGCGACGCGGCACGCGGTACTTGAGCACGATCCCCGTTGCCCCGATTGAATTCAACCAAGTCGCGACCTCTTCTCCTTCGAGATCCCAGGCGAGATTCCAATAGCCGCCTCCCGGGCAGATGACGATTGCCAAACCGTTGTTGGTTGATGCTGGTGGGCGAAATACCGAAATCGTCGGCTGCGTCACGCTTGTGATCCACTTGGCCGTGCGCGTCGGTGAGTTGTCGGGGGCGCGGAGCCGCTCGGGACCAAACGTCCCGAAGTCGCCAACCACCTCCTCCGGCCAGACGTCTAATACAATCGGTCCATCCGCCGCGATGGTTATCTTGAGCCCGCTGGCCGCGATCAACAGGAGACTGAAGAGAGTCGTACGTGTCATGATCAACGCCTCGCTGGAGGAACTTGTGATCGCTGCGTTATAGGGGCGTCGATGGCGGGTGGCAAGTATTCCCCGTTTTCTGTTTTGCCCAGGGCGTCTCAGTTCGGCTACAATGACACAGTCCGTAGAAAGTGCGCGGGTGTTTGTGGTACCGCTGCTGCGGGGCCCGCCCGCGCTAATCCGGACACCCACCGCAACCTCCCACGAATTGGGACCATACCCATGCAATCGATCCGGCGCCGTACATTCTTGCGCGGGTTGGGGCTGACGCTAGCGCTCCCGCTGTTTGAGCGGGAGCTCGCCAGTGTGCGGGCCTCCACTCCCGCCAACCCAACTCCCAAGCGACTCGTTTGTGTAGCGAACCCTCTGGGCTTCGTTCCGGACGCGTTTTTTCCGTTACAGGCTGGCCCCGAGTACCAGCCGACGGAACTGCTGGAGCCGTTGCCCAAATCCAAGTTCACGGTCTTCAGCAACCTGGATCACGGCGTCAGTGGCGGACACCAAGCGGTTCATTCATTTCTCAGCGGCATCCGCGACAACGAGTCCGCGCAGTTCCCGGCTCGCAACATCTCGATCGATCAACGGGCCGCCGAGCACGTTGGTTCGCGCACCCGTTACCCATCGATAGTGGCCAGTGTGGGTCGGGCGATCGGCGAGATCTCCAGCCAAACGTCATGGACCAGGAATGGTGTCAATGTTCCGCCGGTGACGGATGAGCGGTTGTTGTTCGAGTCGCTGTTTGTGGCCCGCAATCCTCAGGAGCGGTCCAAGCAGCGCGAAACGCTGCGCCGTCATGCCAGTGTGTTGGATGCAGTTCGCGAGCAGGCGCGCCTGTTGAAACGCGACCTGGGTCAGAACGACCGCCGGAAGCTAGAAGAGTATTTCGGAAGCGTCCGGGCCGTCGAGCGTCAGATGAAAATGGCAATCGACTGGGTGGACCGGCCGAAACCGAAGGTCGAGTTAGAAATTCCGGCCGCACGCCAGGCCTTTACCCGGCGCACGCCGTTGTTTTACGACCTGGTTGCGCTGGCCTTGCAGACGGATTCCACCCGCGTGGCCACGTTGAGCATTCCAGGTACTCTTCCAGTCGCCGACTTGGGGCTGTCGGGCAGCTACCACGCGTTTTCTCATCACGGCAAAGACAGCTCCTTAAGAGAGGGGCTTCTTACGATCGAGCGTTTTCAGATGCGGCAGTTGGCGCGTTTTATTAATCGCCTGGACGAGATCGAACAGCCAGACGGCCGATCGTTACTCGAACATACGATGGTGTTAAGCGGCAGCGGCATGGGAAACGGCAGCTCGCACAGCAACAAGAATCTCCCAGTCTTGCTGGCAGGGGGAGGGTTTCGGCATGGCCGGCACTTGGTGCTGCCCGAGGCAGACCATCAGCGCGTGCCGCTCTGCAACTTGTTCACGACGATATTGCAGACCTTCGGCTTAGAAGTCGAGCGATTCAATACTGCAACAGGCACCATTAACCAGTTGGAGTTGGCGTGATTTGTCGGAGTGTCATAACTTCGCTGTGCGTGTGGGGATTGGCGACGCAAACTCTCGGCCAAGATCCCGCGCGGTTCTTGGCGACGTACTGCGTGCGCTGTCACGGCCCAGCGAAACAAGAGGCGGATCGTCGTTTCGATCAGCTGGCTGAGCTGTCGGTCGAAGACCGAATGGTACTCTGGCAAGACGCCTTGGACCGGATCAATCTCGGTGACATGCCACCCGCAGAATCACGGCAGCCCGCAGCTGCGGAGCGGGTCGTCGTAGCCGAGCAGATCGGTGCACTGGTTGCCGCAGCTCGAAAATCGTTGTCGCCTGCGGGCAAGGCTACCTTGCTGCGGCGATTAAACCGGTTCGAATACGATCGGTCGGTGCGGCAACTTCTTTCATTGGAAGGCATGTTGGCAGATCCAACTGACAGCTTTCCCCCGGATGATGCGGAGGACCACTTTCGAAACATTGGCTCGAAATTGGTCATGAGCGACTTTCATCTGCGGAGCTACTTGAATGCGGCGCAGCTCTATTGCGAGGCGGCCACCCATCCGCAGCAACAGCCGCGGCCGCAGACATGGCGTTTCACGGCACCGTTTTGTCCCACGGGTAACCGCCATGACGGCCTGAACGAACCGGGACGATTTCAGCACATTCGCAAGAACTACCACGATGCGGGGGGCTTCTTGTGGATTCGGAAACTGACCGAGGGAGTTCCTCACAGCGGCGATTACCGGATTCGCGTGCGGGCCGAAGCGATCGGCCGAGACTATCCCTATCCCGAGCAGTTGGTAAAGGTGATGAAGGCGGACTCGCTCCGCATGGAGATCGTCGCGGGCACTCACCGCGGGGGTGACCTAAGCACCAACAATCCGACCGACGTGCTGCTCGCCGAGTTCGAGTTGCCCGACAACTCACCGCAGTGGTTCGAAGTCACGGCCTGGTTGGACCAGGGTTACCAGCCGAGGATTGCCTTTCCCAACGGACCGATTTCGACAAAGGCGCTACGATCGCGGCTGGTCCGAGACTACCCAGAGCGATTTTCGGGATACATCGCCGGGCACGTACCCAAGTTCAACACGATGCACCCGGAGTTTGATCCGGCCGAGCGGGACCGGCTGGCAGCGGAGTTTTTGGAGGAGCAACGGAGTCTCAAGGTGGCGGGAAAGCCGTACGCGCAGTTCGGGCTGAGCCATCCGATCAACACGCGACAGGCCTGGTCGCAGTTCTTCAGCGAGTACGAAGGGCCTCGGATCCGGGTGTATCAGATCCACATCGAAGGACCGTTCTACGATACTTGGCCTCCCGAGTCGCATCGCCGGCTGTTTGGGGATTCGGAGGTTACCGAGGATGACGTGCGGCCGCTGATCGAGCGTTTTGTGGAGCGAGCGTATCGCCGGCCTGTCGCTGACGAGCAAGTCGACTCGCTGGTTGACTTGCAGCGGAGCGAACGAGAACGCGGCGCGTCGCTGCAGGACTCGCTGCTATCTGTCTACCAGGCTGTACTTAGCTCACCGGGATTTCTCTATTTCCACCAGCGGCCGGGCCAACTGGATCAATACGATCTGGCGACGCGGCTCAGTTATTTCTTGTGGTCGGCTCCGCCTGATGCTGAGCTCCTGGAAACCGCCAGAGCTGGTGAACTAGCAGACGACGCTGTACTGGGTGCGCAAGTAGATCGAATGGTCAGCGATCCGCGAGCCCAAGTATTTGTGGAGCAGTTTACGAACGCCTGGCTGCGGCTCGACAAGCTAGGGACGATGTTGCCGAGCCAGCGAGCTCATCCGGAGTACTTTAACGAGAACCTCGAGCAGGCGATGCGACGTGAAACGCATCTGTTTGTCGACGACTTGTTACAGAACGACGGTCCGCTGTCCGATTTTCTGGTTGGTGATCGGACGTTCTTGAACGGACCGCTGGCTCGCCTGTACGGCGTTGAGGGCGTTCATGGGCATGAGTTCCGCCGCGTGCGTCTTGGAACGGAACTTCGTGGCGGTTTGTTAGGTATGGCCAGCGTGCTCACGGCCACCGCGAACGGAATCGAGACATCGCCTGTGGTTCGCGGGGTGTGGGTATTGGAGTGCATCTTGGGCACGCCTCCCCCGGCACCACCGCCAGACGTAGAACCGATCGAGCCTGATATTCGCGGCGCGAAGTCGATTCGTGAGCAACTCGCGATGCACCGCAACGTGTCGACATGCAACGCGTGTCATCGGAAGATCGATCCTTTGGGATTTGCTTTGGAATCGTTCGATGAGATCGGGCGCCACCGGACTCACTACGTGCCGGCGCACCGACGCGGTCGAGGTGCGCGTTTGCCGGTCGACAGCTCGGGCGAGTTGCCGACCGGCGAGCGGTTCGCGAATGTGGCTGAGCTACGCCCGCTTCTGCTGGGCCTCGGAGACCAGTTCGTAAAGAACCTGACCGCCAAGCTGCTGACATACGGGACTGGCAGGCTGCCGACGGTACACGATCGCTTGGAAGTGGACGAGATCGCCGGGGCCGTTTCGTTGCAGGTCGGTTTCAGAGATCTCATTCGGCGGGTCGTACAAAGCGACGCCTTCCAGCGCTAGTTTTGTTGACAAGTAGGACGGGCACTCATGCCCGTCTCCAAGCCATTCCGCTCCGCGGCAGCCCCATCTATAGCTAGTCGCAAACCCTCATGCAGTGGACTCTCCGTCTGGACAAGTTCAACGTCTCCACAGTTCTTCGGTCCGCGGGTTCGCGGTTCAGCCAAAACGAGAACTCAGCGACAGAGAAGTTCGTTAGGATCGAGTACGCGGGAAGTAGAGGCGAATCGCTGTAAGTCTGTCATCGCGTTTGCTGGAGGTCGGCGAGTCGTTGACGATACCGGGCTTCCAGTCGGTCAAGCCTCTCCGTTAGCGGACTCGTGGTGAGCTGCGTGATCGCCTTCGAGTAAAGGCGTTTCGCTTCCTCGCCGTTATTGGCAATAGAGGCGAGCTCTGCGAGACCCGCAGACACTTCCGCTGATTCGTTATGCAGTGCCCGACATATCACGAACGCGTTTGTAGCCCGCAGTCTGTCATTAACTGACAGAAAATACTTACCGGCCCGGATTAGGAGATCGCGCCGCGATAGTCCACTATCCTTCAGGCGAGCCGCCCGAAGGGCGTCTTCGGGCGGCGCGGCAAACGTCTGCATAGCGCGCAGGAGCCATGCCATTTGTTGCTCGGGCATCTGGGCCGAATACAGAACGGTGTGTAGGTCTTTGGTGCTAAGGATGAAGTACCGTTCAAACTTGGGATGCGGTGTGGCAGTGATCTCGGCTCTGTTGTGAGGTGGACTCAGAAATGTACCTTCTCCCCAGGGCTCCCAGTAGACAACCTGTTCGTGAGTGAATTCAAAAGGTACCAACATGATCGCATGTGCCGAGCGTCCGTCGAAGACGAATGTCTGCAGGCCTCTGGCATGGGCTGCACCAAGTCTCTGGAAGGCGGTAAAGGAGACAGTGTCGTTACTGGTTGGTTCCCAAGTGTTAATCGCAAGATAAAGTCCGACGTGCCGTATCAACTCGTCGTTCGTTAGAACCACGATCCCAGGAAGTGCTCTGTCTGTTTTCGATGCAAGAGAGTCGTTCAACAATGCAGACCATCGTACACCCGGTACAAGTTGTGCCATGAGCAACGATTGCTTTAGGGTGACACCTCTTTGCAGAAGTTCCGTCGCCCGCTCCATAATCTGTTCGTCAGTTAAAGGTGCCTTGTCAGCTGGCAGGTCGGGTAGGGCGCGGATGCTGAGCGCCGCATCCCGCAGGAATTGCAAGACATGTGCCTCGGTTGTGTCGGCACCGATGCTGGATTCTACTGCAACGAAGGACTCTCCAACGATGGTTGCGATAAACTGAACGCCGGTACTGTCTGGTCGAGAAGAGGCTCCTCGAAAGGGGTGTAACCGCGGTTCCGCTTGGCCGATCTGATTGGTTGCGAAATCTGGGTAAACAAAAAGCGGCCAACCTGCCATGATTCGGGTGTTTTATCCGTTTCATCAAGGCAAGGAGGCCGCTTCCCATGAAGGTCGCTGATTTAAATGCTTCGGGCAACCCCAACTCGGAGAATGTGACAGCAATCGAAGACGCGCTCGAGATGATCGACTCGGTTACTGAGCAGCTGAAGCAGGCCGTTCAGGACGCAGCTCAGAGCGGCAGTTCGTTCGATTCGGTGGAACGAAGCATTCGTGATACGGTGTTTCAATTGGGTCATCAGACAATCGAATTGTTCATACGCCTGCAAGGAGAAGGCGATTTGGGTCCTGAGATCGCTAGCAACGACGGTAAGCCCCTCTACCGGAGTGAGGAGGCTCATCAGACAACGGTTCGATCCATCTTCGGAACTCATCGGTTCGAGCAGTTTACCTACGCACCAGGTGCCAAGAAGGCGATCCAGCTGCGGCCGATTAGCGCTCGCATGTCGCTGCCACCGCGGCAGTGGTCCTATTTGCTGCAAGAGTTCTCGCAAATGTTGGCGGTTGACTCGTCGTACGAACAAGCGATGACCAATTTGGGGGCGATCCTCGGTGGTACGTTTTCGGTCGATACGGCCGAAAAAATCAATGCCGAACTTGGGCGGGTCGCAGGTGAGTTTTTCGACGACTTGCCGCAACCAGAACCTGGCAGCGAGGCAAAGTTGCTTGTAGCCACTGCGGACTGTAAGGGCGTACCCCTGGTGAAAAACGATTCGTCCAAGGTCGCTGCATTCGAGACGGCAAAGAAGAATCCTGGTAACCGACGGATGGCCACAGTGGCCAGTGTCTACACGGTTGATCCTCACGTCCGCTCAGCTGAAGAGGTCGTCGCAGCGTTATTTCGCGACGAACCCGATGAAGAGACAACGCAAGTCAAACGCCCTCGACCTCAGAACAAGAACACAACCGCTCACTTTCCCACGCTGGAAAGTGATGGCGTGGGCGGTGAACTTCCCATCAGCGGAATTCACGTAGCCATAGCCTGGATCATCGGTCAGGTGACTGCACGCCGACGCAGTGGACAAGTCTTGATCACGCTCATGGATGGCCAGGACAGCCTTTGGGAGACGATGAAGCTGCATCTGTCGTTCGGTGCGCGGACAGTTCCGATCTTGGATATCCTTCATGCCTTATCCTATGTCTGGGAAGCAGCCGGTCTGTTCAAAAAGGACGATGCTGGCCGCAAAGCGTTCACTCGCACACGTTTGTTGCGAATCTTGCGAGGTGAAGTACGGTCTGTCATTACGGGCCTGCGCCGCCTCGGAACCACGGCGGGGCTGACTGGGAGGGCCGCAAAAGACCTGGCTCGAATCTGCGGCTATCTGGAAAAAAACGCCGACCGAATGCGCTATGACGAGTACCTGCGTCGAGGTTATCCGATTGCGACCGGTGTCATTGAAGGCGCGTGCCGTCACTTGGTGAAAGATCGCATGGAACGCAGCGGGATGCGCTGGACGCTTGAAGGTGCTCGTAGCATGCTCAACCTGCGAGCTGCATTTCAAAGCGACCACTGGCGAACGTTTCTGGATCACCGGATGGCCGTCGAAGGGGCATCGACACACGCCAACCAAGACCTGCTTGACAACTATCCAGCGATGACGCTCGCATGTTGACCGTCGGATCGACGGTTACACCCCCTCGAAAGAGTAGTTTGCACACGATGGCGTTGCGACCATCGGACAGAGTGAGCGGTGACGGCGGATACTTTGTGACATTGGAGTACTTGTCCGCTTGCTCTTTGGCAAATGTCTGCAAGTCAGGCGTGGCATCGCCGGGGTCGACCGGTTCATGGATTATTCTTACCTGTCGTCCGTCGATGATTGTCTCTCGTAACGCATCCTGTATGTGTTGGCCGCTAAGTAGCATCCGATGTCGGCTGCCGTTCAGGTTGTACAGGACGACCAATCCCTCTGTCGTCCGCATTCGGAGTGACCTGGGTTCACGGTTCTCGTCTTCCAGCTGAACGACGATCGCGGCGTGCGAGTTGCGTGTAATGATTTCAGTGGCCAGCGAACCCTTAAGTCCCTTCATGCGGTCAGCAACGGAGATGGCTTCCTTGAGATCTTGTAGAAGGAAGGCCTGAGGAACTGCATGGACTGGAATTGCGTCACCAATGAATGGAGTCTGATCCTGCGATTGCAGCACCGTAGGGTGGCTGACAAGTAGGAAAGCAACGAGCAGGTAAGATGTTGCTCGATGATGAAGTGTAAGCACGCTATTCCTCGCGGCTAAAGGCACTTTGTTCCTGTCTCGTCGGGCGTACGGCAGCCTGCGAGCGGGGAACGAAAACGGCGAGATGCACGCGCTGCCTACTGACGACGTCGCCAGCCGCGGAACGGATCGACAGATGAAGCTGATACTCAGCAGTGCGATCGCTTGCGAAGCGTAGTAGGAAGTGATCTGCATCCAACGGATTCACCAGCTGGGCTAGCGGGACAACATGCGACGCCCCCGCTTTGCCGGCCGTCAAGTGAATTTCGTATTCATAGGATGGCGGAACGGGGTGACCCGCACGAATCTGCAGAGCAACAGTGGTTTTGAAAGCAAGTCGGGTCCGAAGGTCGTCGGGTCCATAGGTAATGTGGCCAAACACCGCTACAGCGTCCTCGTCCAACAGGTCACTGGGAACATAGTCTTCGATGCGAAATTCGACCTCGTCAAGAAACGACGGCAGCTGCGCTTCGTGGATTTCACTCTCAGCTCTTCCTGACTTTGGTCCAACTTGAAAAGTCAACTCGGGATTCGTCACTTCACCCCAACCTTCATTGACAAAAATAAGCATGTTGTAGGAGTCATCGTGAACTGTGAGCAAAGGGAAATCTACCAGCTCGCTTGTCACAACGTCGACGACGACCTCGGACAGCATCGCCGGTTTCAGCGATTTGTTGAGGCTCTTGACAGAAATAGCTGGGTAGTCCCAAAGGAACGGAGAGGATGGCTGGGTGCCCGTAATCGGTCCACCTGCCCGATAGCTGTCTAGATAGGGCATGTGATACGTAAGGCGTATACCGTTGTCATTCGTTTGAACATAAGTGAGATGACGTTCGGATGGTGTCAGCTTGGCGGTGGTGTTATCGTAGTTTGTGGAAACCTCCGTTGAGATAGCGATCGCGAAGTCGCTCTTCACCCGCGGTGGTATTGTGGAATGCTCTGCTGGAGGCGTTCGTGCTTCGCCCAGGTTCTCTGTCGTCGAACGAGAAGACTGGTGCCGATTTGGAGTCGTGGATTCGGCTGTTGGGTTTGCAATCGTCCAGGCGACGATCGCCGCCACTGCGACGACACAGACACACGCCGCCAGAAATCCCTTCAGGATCGCGTCGTGTTGCCGACTACGGATCCACTGCTCACCGCTCATCGCCTCGGGCAAAACCACTCCCAGCTGCAGTTTGATCAACTCCGAAGTCTGGTTCTTTGTGAGCCCGGCTAAACCGCGCTCGAGAAACCGGAGCTTACGTTGTTGCCAAATGGACCAGGACCAAAGAAGGAGCGAGCCGCCGACCAGCAACGCAGACATTGGCGTGAAGATGGTATTCCACAATCCGTCAGGTGAGACGACGAAAGTGGCAAAGAGAGAAATAATAGAGGCCATTGCCCCTAGATTCGACAACGCTATCATTCGCCGCCACATAGCAGCTCATTTCCCATGGCATCAACGGCAGGGCGATCACGAGCGAAGTTCAGTGTCGAGAAGCGTGCCGTCTGTGAAACTTGGGGGAGACGAATATCGGCAACTTATTGCTCGGTGATTCCTCAATCAAGTGTGCGCGGTTTTCATGCGTTTACCCACTGATATTCTGACACACCAATCGGTTCGTTCATATCCTGCAATGAATCAGAGGGGCATGCGTCGAGCTGCCCGGCGGACGCGGTGGTCATTGAGCCCTCGCAGGCAGTCAAGGACCGTCCGCAGTGGCGGTAGATTCGCACCCGTGCCGTCGGCGAAGCGAAACCTGTGCACAAGTCGTCCGCAGCAGGGACACCAGAGCAGCTGACTCGCGGACCGCCGGCAGCCGCTTGTACAGGTCTTGGAGAGAGGGAGAGATACGGATGAACTTGCGACTTGCTACAGGGTCGCTCCGGTGTGACTCCCCCGTCGCTGCCAAAATACCCAGTTTGAGGGGGGGCCAATAGTGTCCAGCCAGTCCTTGGTCCTTCCTGCAGCGGGCCATGTTCGAGGTCAACGACGCGCACACCGACCCTCTCGGACCGCATCGCTCAGTTGGGTTCCAACATATGCTGTTGCCGTCGGACGGGATGGGCCAAGCTCTACGCACTTGAATCAAGCGACGATTACAGAGTACGCCGAGAACTAGGTAAATAACCATGGAAAATATACTAATTTCGCCGCGCATCAAACGGCTGCCTGAGAAAAGAAATAAACAACCTCCAAATACTTGACAGCGCTATGATGAGCCTCGGATAATCGCCAGCCGACTCTCCCATCCATCTTCTTGGAGGACATCGTCATGGCCAGTAAGCACATTCGGTGCGCACGTCGCGGTTTTACACTGGTGGAACTGTTAGTTGTCATTGCCATCATCGGAATCTTGGTGGGTCTACTGCTGCCGGCTGTTCAGTCGGCACGCGAAGCTGCGAGGCGCTTGCAGTGCACGAACAACTTGAAGCAGGTGGCGCTGGCACTTCACAGCTACCACGATTCATACAACACGTTTCCTCCGATGAGCGTGGGGAGCACGGACCCGCCTGGCAACTGGGGGTCGGGCAACTGGCGGCTGCATGAGGGGAACCGCGGCAGTTGGATCAAGAAGGCGTTGCCGTTCTTCGATCAGAGTTCGCTGGCCAATGAGATCAACGATGGAGGGCCTCTTTCGAATACATCGGGTGTACATACTGGGCCCGGCGGAGCTAATGGTAATTGGACTGGTTACTACACGTACCGCACCAAGATCTCCTCTGCTCTTTGCCCCTCGGACGGCCGCGGAATCCGAGTTGCCAGCAACGCAACCGCGAAACTCAACTACATGGCATCGGTCGGCGACTCGATCAAGAACAACCAGAACAGCAGGAACAACCGGGGAATGTTCCAGCACATCAAAGGGACGGCTATTCGCGACGTCAAGGACGGCACGAGCAACACGGCGATGCTGAGTGAGAGTACGATTCAGACAGCCTGGGGCGGCCCCGCGTGCAACAGCCTGCACGGCTGCTACACGATTGTCAGCGGGCTCGACAACAATCCGGCCGCCTGCCTGGCGACGCGGGGCCCGAATGCAACCGTCATCGGCAACTATCCGACCAGTCACCAGCGCCGTGGTCAATCGTTGTGGATGGGATTTCCTATGCAGTCCGGATTCACGACGGTGCTTCCGCCAAACTCTCCGCAATGTGCCAACGGTCGCGGGCAGTGGCAGTGGGGCATCTTTTCGGCGGACAGCTTCCACCCTGGTGGCGTCAACCTGGCGATGGCGGACGGGTCGCTACGGTTCATCTCGAACACGATCGACGTGGGTAATGTCTCGTTGCCTGGTCCTTCGATCAGCAACCTGAAAGGCAGTGTCTACGGCATCTGGGGGGCACTCGGAACCAAGAACGGGTCCGAGCCGACTTTCGTCGAGTAAGGCGCGGCGACATTCAAGTCTGAGTACAAGGCGGCGCGTGGCAAACGCGCCGCTTTTTTTGCATCCAGTGTGCTGCATTGACCAAGAGGTCTCGCGGGCCAGCGAGCAGTTCGCGGATCCGGGAAATCCCTGAATTTCTTTTAAGAGATGCTTGCTTTGCCATTTTCGGTCGTCGACAATTGGCTGAGCGCAGCGACACATCGCTACATCACTTGACCTACCACTGACGACGAATCAACCCGAAAAGCGAGAACATCCAAATGACTCATCAAACTGTCAGCCGCATGCGGCGCCAGCAATTACGCATCGCGTTCATCGCCTGCTTCACACTCGCGTTGTTGTCCCCTGCCGTGCAGGCGTCGAACCTCTATCAGTTCGAGCGTGCGGGTGATGGAGCAATCTTGGCGATCCTGGACATGGCGACTGTGCCTGGCATCGCCACTGACGTGCTCAGCCTCGAATTCACGGCGATCGGAGCTCCCGTCTTCGGTTTTGCTGCGGGTCCGTACCCAGGGACTTTCACCAGCACGTTCAACAGCGGGTTTGCACCGGACGGGATCGGCGGGCTAGAGCAGGGAACTGCCGCAGAAGGCGGTGTGCGCAGTTTCGACCCCCCCGTATCGGCCGTCGTACCGATGACGACAGAATTGCTGTTAGGTGCCACCACAGTGGCCGGGAACGACCGCGTAGAATTGAGGTCGTCTGACCCAACAATGACCCTGACGGTCCAAGGAGATTGGCGGCAGGTTCCCGAGCCATCGACCGTAGCTGGATTGATATCTTTGGGCGCAGTCGGCGTGGTGGTGTGGCGACGGAAGAAACGCAAGGCCTAGCAGCCTGCTGATTTTCTCAACGCGCCTGCCGCATCACAGGGATGTGATGCCAAAGCCACGACGCATGTCCGTCGGCAAACTGTAGAGCAGGACGTTTGCATCCGATGGCGCCGCGATCATGATACAGACTCCGTGTTGACTAGCCGTGGCAGCACAGCACCGGAGGCCACTCCGAGAAATCGGTGAGTCGATGGCACGAACTGCGTTGGTCGAACGCCGATCAAGGTGAAAACAAGTCGACTAGCACCTCGATGATTCGTACGACCATTCCAATTGTCCATTCACATGCGCGGCGAAACAAAAGGACCAAGGCTGAAACGACCAGCAATAGCGCCAAAAGTATTAGAGTCCAGGGGAAAGCACCGGTCCCATACTCTTGGATTGACGAGTTCGCAATCTGCAGGCAAGCGAGTGCCAACGCAATGAGCAGAGCCGCTATCAACAGACGCCACAGCTCGAATTGTCGTGGCTTGTTCGTTTGCACTACGTTCATGGTTCATCGGCGCTAGCCACTAGTCCCTCGTGCCATCGTCCTCGTCCCCGTAGCGCTGACGAAGTTGACTGGGCGAGGTCGGAACCACGTTCACCCCACGATATCAGCGGTCGGACCTTATTCTCAAAGAACTCGTTGGGCGCAGGATCGGCTACCTGTGCCAGCAAAGGGGGGCGTCACAAAAAGAGCGACCGCAGCGAGCCACCCGGGCTGTTGGATAAAACGGCAGAGGTTTCTCGCCATGGATTAGGAAGCTCCAAGCAGTAAGTTCGGCGATTCCACTGAATCTCCTCAATTCTATCAGTAAATGGGGCAGCGACCGACAGTTGAATTGCCCTCGATCGGAGGAGTTCCACATCGGATGTGAGGAGCGCGGAACTCGCAGCTGCCTGCTGAGGTGATTTACACGTGATGTACACCGCTGCGTTGAAATCTTGATGTTGCGCATCTCGCCTCAATCGGAACCCGATGCGTAAGCGAAGGAATTATTTACGTTGGTACCAACACTCCTCGCTAACGCTCCTTGAAGTTGCGCTCTTGGCCCAATCGGAACCCGAAGCGTAAGCGAGGGACTGACTTGTGTTGGCATACCAACTCCCCCTCGCTTACGCTTCGGGTTACGAAAAACGCGGTGAATTTGACATCGCGTATATCCGCCAGACGGCGAAAAGCGCAACTTCAAAGCGTTCGGCATCGTGAGGTTGGTTTCGACGAGCTATCGGTGGAAGCGACGCTGGATTGGCAAGAATGCGGGACCAGATTCTCGACCAGATACGTCCACGAACGCCAGTTCTCAGATCAACCACGTCCTGTCCAGTTTCGACTTCCCATCGCATCCCTGATTGCTTCATGCGTTGGTTGAATATTACTTTCCCGCTTCGGTGACGCCACTTCCAATGGGGTCGCCCTTGCTAGTGTCTTACGGCTTGAATTCGTGCCGACATTCCACGAGATCCACCTTTTCCTAGCCCCGTTGCAATGACGAATGAATTCGTTATCCTGAACACGTTGACGAATAAATTCATTGTTGAGGAGTGACCGTGCCAAGAGGTCCAACGAGCGGGCCGACGGAGCTTGAAAGCCAGGTTCTGCGACTATTGTGGAATGACGGTGAGTGTACCGTCCGGAAGATTCACGATTGGCTGGTCGAGCAGCGAGGTGAGGAGCATCGGTACACGAGTACTGTCAAGATGCTGTATGTGATGCTCGACAAAGGGTTCGTTGATCCATACGGGTGCGCAAAAAACGTCTCGGCTCCAACGAAAGGAAGCCGCTGATTTAGTTTGTGCATCAACAGAGTTGGAGAAACGCAATGACTAACGACGAACTGGCAAAGCTGAAGACCGAATGTCTAAAGGCTTGTAGAGACGGTAATCTGGAACGTGTGAAGGAGCTGCTTGCTCAAGGAGTTCCAGTCAATGGCCAAGTTGATGGCTGGACGGGACTTCTTTCTGCCAGTATTCACGAGGGGCAGCGCGAAGTAGCGGAGTACCTCTTTGAAAAGGGAGCCGAGGCTGTCCATAACTGCGATTCTCAGATGGGAGCGGTCAACTATGGCCATCCGGCGATCGTCCAACTTCTGCTCGCCCAAGGAGCGGACCCGAATTTCACCTTCCCGAAAACAGGCGAAACGATGCTGCACATCGCCACGCTACGAGGGATGCTCGAAGGCAACACAGAGTGCGTTCGGTTGCTGCTGGAAGCGGGAGCAAATCCGAATGTTCATTGCAAAATCGGCATCGCCACTCCCGCATTGGACTTTGGGACGAAAGTCATCGGTGAGACGCCACTCCATCGAGCAGCCGCCTTCGGGAGTGAGGAAATGATTCAGTTCATGGTCGAAGCTGGCGCAAACATTACCGCAACCGACGCGCACGGCGAAACGCCGTTAACGTGGTATGGCCGCTTCCAAAGACGAAAGCCACACCTCAAGCTTGAACGCGGTGCTGGAAAATACCTCGAGGAGACTGTTGACTAACGTCACACCGGGCAAATCTCAACGGCTACCTGAAACCAAGAGCGAGTTCAGCAGCCAACAAGGGGGTCCCCGTTCGGAGCAATGGGCTTACGCCGATGTGTCTCACGCATAGCTGCTTAGCGTGTATTTTTCGCGAGTTGAGATTCGCGACCGTCTGTCTCCAGCCAAAATCCGAATGGTGGATGGCTTCTGAAAGATCTGGGCACACGCTGTGTGTAGGAGCATGGGCAACGCCGTTGCATTGGGCCGAGACGAGGGGGCATTAGGAAGTCGCCGAATTCCTGAGATCGAAGGGCGCGAAAAAATGACATGGCGCACTAGGAGAATGGCCACAGATAAACACGGATTCATTCACATCCGCACTTATCTGTGTTCATCCGTCTTCATTACTGGGCATATTTCTCCCATCGAGACACACGCAGCGGAACTCAAACATGACCACTCGCTCCAAAATCTCCTCTCGCATGTCGCAACCATGGTTTATGCGGGGACGCGAATATCGGCGTGACGGCGTCCCGGAGTATATTGTCGACGGCGATCGTTGGCCAGCTAAAGGTGTCGATGGCGACGATGCTTGGGCGCTGTTTTGCGCGAGCGCGGATGGCGACCTCGACAAGGCACGACGTCTAATCGACGGTGATCCCAACCTTGTACACGCTCAGATTTGGTATGCAAAGCCAATCGACGTTGCCATGCGCGAGGGGCATCTAGAGATCATGAAGGTGATGCTGGATGCGGATGAGCGGCGTTGGTTGTTCGATCACACGTGGGAATGGTGCTATGTCACGACCGAGAACGAGATGCGGCGGCGTGGCTTTGGCGAGCTGGTTGAATACCGCAAACGCTGGAAGGCCGGTTTGGCTCCAAATTACCGTCCAGAGTTCGACAGGCTGCGGGAACTCACCCAAAGGGACAAAGCCACGAGTTGGAAAGAGGTGGAAGCGTCGAACGCCAAAGTGATCGCTGCCGTGGACGCGGATCGCACTCTGTTGCAGGCGACCGATCGACGCGGCTTGACACTGATGCACGTGGCGCTGGAGGCGCAAAATCTTGTACTGTTTACCGCTCTACTCGAACGAGATGCTTCGCTCGATACAAAGACTGTGCACGGGTGGGCTCCGATGGACTATGCAGTCGATTGTTTCCCTTCGGCGATTCCCCTTCTGCTCCACCGTGGGGTCAAGCCAACGCTTTACACGCTGATTGCCTGCGGGCTAACCGACGATCTTCGCACGCGGCTGAAGACGGATGCTTCCGACATCAACGATCTCGGCATTCGGGACAAGACTCCGCTAACGTTGGCTACTCGACTGCGGAAGACGGAGATCGTCAAGGTGCTCCTTGAATTCGGAGCCGACCCGAACCGGCCCGTTCCCAACGGTGCCCACGGCGATGCCCTATTCATCGCGACCGAAAACTGGCACCACGACATCATGCGTCTGCTCTTGGAAGCGGGTGCCAATCCAAATGCCGAACTCGATTCGACCGGTTGCTGCCTGAGTACTCTCGTTGACCACAAGAAATGGGGAAACCACCCGGCTCGCGAAGCATACGATTTGCTCATCGAACACGGTGCGGTCGATCCGGACGAAATCGATTTCACCAAACTTCCGCAGGAGATTGTCGAGCAGGTTTTTCCTATCCACTGGATGGAGAGCGTGGAGGACGTCGAAAGCTGGGCGAAGCACTACGGCACCGAGCGATTGAAAGACCTGTGGTGGGGGCTCGGTCCGCATTCGCGTCCCGGTCGCGAGACGATGGAAGCCCTTATCCGACACGGGCACGACGTGAACCGTACCGATTGGTGGGGTCGAACCTTGCTGCAAGCCGAAGCGGCTGAAGGCAATCTCAGTCGCGCGAAGATGTTGCTCGATCTCGGCGCTGACTTGCATTCGATTGACGTGCAGAGCCACACGAACGCACTCGGCTACGCCGCACGCAACGGACAGGTCGAGATGGTCAAGTTCTTCCTTGAACAAGGCGCCGACAAAAACCCAGACGTTCCCACGTGGGCCAAGCCGTTGCGGTATGCGCAGGATTACCTCGAGGACCACGCCACTCGTTACAGCGAGAAGGAGCACGACCAATCGCGCCTCAACGGCCACCGTACCAACCAGCCAGCGTCGGCCTACGAAGAAATCATTCAACTGTTGTCATAGTGTCCGCGGTGCTGTTCGGTATTTGAACGAAAGAAACGATAGGCCGGTGAAGCAGTATCCGTAGTGGCTACAGATTTCCAATTACCGTAAATGGAAACTTACTCATGGCCGACAATGAAAATGCTGTACCTAGTCAGGGGTGATGACTTCATCGCAGGTGCCCGAAAATGGTCAAGATCGTCGTTACAGAAAATCAAGCTAAAACTATCACCGAAGCGAAGGATGCCATCGAAATTGTCGACGGCCGCGGCAATCGGCTTGGCTTTGTTGCTCGCCCATTCACCGGCGAAGACGTTGCCATTGCAAGACGACGTGCGGCGTCCGATGAACCAAGGCGCACCACCGAGCAGGTACTCGATCGCCTCAAGAAGTCGTTGGAGCAGGAATGACCAAATACACAGTCGTTTAGGTCCTGAGCGTCGAAGACGAGTTAGTCGAAATCTGGTTGGCAGCTGACGATCGTTCACAGGGATGTGATGCCAAGTCAGCGACGTAAGTCGTTGATTTGCGAGCCGCGAAGAACTCTGTTCTGAGCTTGGTGAGGTTGAAAAACGCCAGGAAGGCGTTTTTCAACAGGCAGCTAGCAACTGCCTGCTTGGCCGCCGCGCATGATTGATAGTGACCGGATGCGTAATCGCCGACCGCGGACCGAATCCCCATGGTCTCCAGGTCTTGCAGCTAACTTGGCTGGCTATCGCGAGCTAACTCACTTGCCTATCCTTAGCTTCGCCTATCGTTGTCGCCTCCAGAGGCCAACCCCAACACAAGCCAACGATAGAAGAGCAATGTAAGTGGATGGCTCAGGAACTGTCCGGCCATCTGACGCTATTACGATTGGAGAACGTACGGGGCTTGACACGGTTTGGCCCGCTGCCGAGACAGCTACAGAGTTGCCATTGGAACTTGATACAGAATACCGTTCTCCGAATCCACCCATGATACGGAAGTCGCCTCTTGGCACCGGATACGGGAGGGTAATTGTAGTCGTCGTCACGTCGAATAGAAGTTGATCGTCTGTGATTGTGCTGTTACTTGGAGTCAGCGTGATTGTGCTTAGTCCCTCCGCGATATTGATCTCGTAATCTTGGAGAATGCTGCCTAGCGTCACGGACCCAGTAGTTCCATCCGTCGTGAAGAAACCAGCATTCAAGAGCAAGAAAGCCCCGTCGACGTTCTGCGTAGTAGAGCTTAGACGATAAGTAATTGGCGCGGCCGAGACCATAGTTGCTGGAAATGGAAATACAAGTAGCGCCAGAACCGCAAAGGGGAGAGGGTGGGTTATCTTATGCAACTGAACCACTGTTTATTCCTTACGCTGGATTAGGGATCGAATCCAACCTATCGGAGGACTCCGAAACTGTCAAATGTGCAACCAGAACAAACCGACTATTCGGACGGAATTGCGTTTCAGCGCAAGCGACGAGGGCTGTCACAGTCCTACGACGTCCTACGCAGACTGAATCGATCAAGTTACTCGCACGTTGCAAGGCCTTAGTTGCGCTAATTGTCCAGCGATGGTGATCGCTGCTGATCATCAGACGGTTGATTCAAGAATCAAAGAATCGCTTGCTATCGCGGACGGCAATCTTCCAGTGGTCGACGGAATCAATCTCGGCCTGATAAGTATCACACCCCCGATGCACAATGCCGGGCAACAGGTCGCCGAAGGCGTTGACTTCTAGAAGGTAGTGGCGTCTGAAACCCGGCGTGAACTCGCCTGGCGATTCGAGGCGAACAATTGCTTCAGCTGGGGCGTTCACCTCAGATTCGTGGTCCTTGAGCAGTCCTCTGTAGCGCAAGAGTGTTTCTGGAGCATTTCCCCGACTGACAAGTGCATCTTGGAAGAACGCGATGCGACCAGCCGATGCCTTGGCCACGGTTTCAGCGGATGGCTGGAGCGGTCCGAGAATTGGGTGTTCTTTGAGTAATCGCACAACCCTCTTGCGAGGCGGCGAATCGTTCCCCTGCGGTCGCGGAGACTATTCCTTCGGAGACCATAGACGATCAGAGTGCATGGCGTAAGCCAAGTAGCTCGTGAATCGCGTCCTCGAGACTAAGCTGTGGCTCGATTTCCTGGTCTATTCGTGTGCCCAACTCGGCCATGACACGATCGATTGCCGGCTGCTGGTCGCTTGCCGGAGCGAACACGAACCCCGCAGCTGAGTCACCGTTTGAATGATCGGCACTTCCCGAACTCGCCGGGCTCTGCGGTGGGCCCGCCGGTGTACGCGAAGGCAGCGGTGACCGAAGAGAGCCAGCGTCCAAACTAGCAATGATCACGCCGCCGGGAATCGCCGGAATCTGAGGGACGGTAATCAGCGCTGCCGACTGTGCAAGCAGCGAAGCGTCCGCCGCGTTCAAACGATTATTGCCGCTGATGTCCCCGACGACTAACGGATCGGCTCTCAGCGACGCTCCGAACCCACTTTCAAGCAACGCTGCATTCCGCGCTATCCCAGCAGCATCTGCCGCGTTCAAGCGACCGTTGCCCGACACGTCGCCAAAGAAACTCACTAAGTGAAACGCGTCGTCCACCACTGCCGGAGCTTCATTGTCGTTCCCATCACTGACAATCACACCTTGCAGATCCAACACCTGCTGCATTCCATAAATCCCGCTGGGATCTGTCGTGGGGACCGTCGCCTGCACGTTCAGGAACTCGCCCGGGCCCGCGGCTAACGGCGTCGTACTGAAGAATACAAAGATCGCCAGGCCTGGCGTGCTGGTGTTGGCAATCACCGATGCGCCCGACGGCGCATCCGCTCCCACAATCCCGCCGGTTATCGTCAGCAAGTTCGGGTCGTAGCCAACCCGCAGGTCCACTGCGCGGACATTGGTTCCCTCGCTGATCGTCACCGGAAACCCATTGGTTGCGTCAGCCGGTAAATTCACGGCTTGACCGGGGCCGCGCACAATGTCTGGAATTCCGATCGTCACCGAGTTGGCTGCCGGCTCGGCAATCGTAAACTGGCTCGTGTAATTGTCCCCCTCCGTGCCGTCATCGTTCCCATCCAGCAGCTGCCCGCTCACGTCTACAAAGCCATCGACGCCACTCCGCAACGTTACGGTGTAGGTGTCCGCAGCCAGCGGGCCGCCACTCTTGACAAAAGTCACTTCACGGACCGACGGATCGACTACCAGTGAACCCGCCACGGTCCCCACTGCCGCACCCTGCAAAGTCACGTCAGCGCCACCCATGCCGGCTCTCACAGTGTCATAGAGATTCAGAACGGCCGTGTTCAGATCGGTGCTGAACTCCGCTGTGAATCCCGACTCGGTCGGCGTCACATCTATGACTGTCAGCTTTGGGGGATCGTCGTCATCGGTGATTGTCGTTGTCTGCCGCTGTGTACCGACTTCGTTGCCGCCCGTGACGTTGGTGATGTCGACGATCACCGTCTCGTCCGGTTCGTTGTCCATGTCTTGGACGGCGGTCACCGTAATCGATCCGCTGGTGGCACCGGGGGCAACAACGATCTGTGTTCCCGAGGCAGTGAAGTCATTGGCCGCGGCTGTGCCGCTCAGGCCGAGGTCGATGGTGACCGCTTCCGTGGTGACGGCGGAGAGTGATGCCGTGAAGGTTGCAATGCCGGAGGCTTCCGGAATCGACGCGTTGTCGACCGACAGGGTCACGTCGGGCACTACCGCGTCGTCATCGTCGACAATGGTGACTGTAACCTGCTGTGTACCACCCTCTTGGCCGCCGGTGACGTTGGTGATGTCGACAACCACCGTTTCGTCATCGTCATCCACGGTATCCTGAACCGCGGCAATTGTGATCGAACCGGTCGTTTGCCCGGCCGGGATCACGACCTGCGTACCAGAGACCGTATAGTCGTCCGTGAGGGTAGCCGTGCCGGTTACCTCGAGGTCGATCGTCACGGGCTCGGTATGTGCCGCTGAGAGTGTGGCGGTGACCGTCGCCGTACCCGCCGCTTCGACAATGCTCCCGTTGTCGACGCTCAGCGTCACGTTGGGTTCAAGGTTCTGGTTGATGAACAGCCGGGCGCCAGCGGCGGTGTAGTTCGCGGTAAAGAGGTCGAGGTCGCCGTCACCGTCAACGTCTCCTAGGTCGACGTCGCGGCTCCGTTTAAAGCCGTCCCAGGTCAGAAACGTTCCACCAGAGAACGCGCCAGCTCCATCATTTTCCCAGACACGGGCCCCGTTCAAACTCCCGACGACGGCATCCAGGTCACCATCCGCGTCGAGGTCACCGAGAGTTACGCTTCTAGCCGCCGTGCCCGCATCAAAGGATCCGGCGCTGGTAAATGCGGCGTCGCCGTCATTCAACCAGACAGTCGGGCCGCCCGTCCCGTAGTCGTCGGCAACAATCGCATCTAGATCCCCGTCGTTGTCGATGTCGCCAATAATGGCACGGCGACTGGACGAGAATCCACCCAAGGCCTGACCGGTGTCGGTGAAGGTTGCGTTGCCGTTGTTCAGCCACACGCGGTTCGGCCCACCGAAGTTCGCCGAATAGAAATCCAGATCGCCGTCACCGTCCAAGTCGCCGACTTCGATCCCAAGGCTGGTCAGCGTACCAAGCGCCTGCCCGGTATCGGTAAACGTGCCGCTCCCATTGTTAAGCCAGACGCGTTTGGCTGCATAGTTGACACCCTTGACGACATCAATGTCGCCATCACCGTCCAGATCACCGAACCCCTGATTTCCACCTCCGAGTGACTGGCCGGTAGCAATGAAGATACCGTTGCCGTCGTTAAGAAACACATTGTCCCGGACGACGTCGAGATCGCCGTCTCCGTCGACGTCGACGAATTCGCCGGACCCCAGCGTTTGGCCGCTGTCAGTAAAGACACCCGTGCCGTCGTTGAGCAGAATGTTGTCTCCAAGTGCATCGACATCTCCATCCTGGTCCACATCGCCGAGGTCTGATCGGTTGCCATGGCCAGAAGTGAGGACCTGCCCGGAGTCCACAAACTCGCCACTACCTGAGATACTTTCCGTATGGAATTGCCACACCTTCGGTGTGGCAGCACCGCCCGCTGTTGTTACGCCTGCTGTGATCGTTGCTCGCACCAATTCGCCGGGCTGGAAGTTGCCCGACGGTTGGTGGGTTGCAACGGCACCGGCTGTGGTCACCGTCGTGTCAGCCGCTGTCAGCGTGCCCTGGCTGAGAGAGCCATGGACGACAAATGTCTGGGGAGTTGCCGCAGTCACATCCTGGTCAAACGTCACGGACACGGCGGTCGCCACCGAACCAACGACAGAATTTGCTGGCGGGTCGACATTAATAACTGTCGTTAGCAAAGTTCGGCTTTCCAGACGTTCGCAACCAAGGCGGCGGATGGCTCGCAACAGACGCGCGCGTCGATCCCATCGCGTTCGAATTCGCGACACTTCGAGGTGTTTCTTGCGGTTGTGCATCATGAGTTCCTCGACCAGTTCGGAACGCGCCAACTTCGCAGGAACGCCCAGCAACGGCTCGGTTCGGCACACGGCAAGCCAACGCGCCAAAAGAAATGGCATCTCGGCCAGATCTTAGGTGGCACTCCCGCTGGTGTCAAGAAATCCGGATGCTGCGGGCTTGTCCCAGTAGCCACAGTCCGCTTCCTCTGTTCGCCGTATGATGAGGCATCGCCGGCTAGTTTCCCGCTCGGGATGCGATCTCCGCTCGTTCCTCGGGCGTTACCGGACGCAGCCGAAGTTCAAAATCAGAGAGTCGGGGCGTGCACTCGTAAGTGCCGTCTACGGGAGTACAGAACATATCGTATTGCGTGGCATAGAAGCCGCCCTCGGACGCTGTCAGGAACGCGAATTGCGATCCTAGATTGGGCTCCTTGTATACGAGACCGCCCTGGCTCGTGTGAGCAATCTCGACGAAGGTTCCGATGGGTTCCAGAATGAACTCGCCAATAAACTCGCGCGCTTCCGTCTTAGAGTATGTTTTTCGAGCCAGCTTCAAGCTGCGATAGCTGGTTGCTTTACCAGTCGTGATATTCAACAGCGCGTCGTCAAATCCAAACGAACCGAGGTACATGTTGGACAGGTTGATGATCGTCAGGTCATGCTTTGAATCTCTGATGAAGTGCGAACAAAAGCCGGGCCTTCTGCCGTCAAGGAACAGCACCTCCCTCCTCGGCAAGATCGTTTCCCACGTTTCTTCGGAGAGAAGATTGTCACGGTACAGAAGCCTTGAGAATTTCAACAAGTCGTTGGGGGTTGAATAGCATCCTCCCCCGCCGATCTTGATTGCCGTGGCAGCGAACCTCGGCTTGGCAATCAACCCACCACGAGGGCCCGGTTTATATCCCGACGCTAACCGTTCCACGACAGAAAATGGGCGTTCTGCACCTGTGTCGTGAAGCTGCAACGGTCCAAGCACGTCCTCGTGGAGATAGCGATAGTAATCCTTCCCAGATATCTTCTCAATCAAGGCCGCCATCACGGCATAGGCACCGTTGCTGTAACCGCGATCCGTACCCGGATCGAAGCTCAACGGCACTGCCGTCAACCGACTGATAATTTCAGCCAGAGAAATGTTTGTCTTCGCGAGCTCATCGTACCACGGAAGACTGTTCAGATGCGCTATTCCGGACGTGTCGTCCAACAGGTGTCGGACGGAAATTTCATTTGACCTCGGAAGAGCGGGGAACTGTTTTTCCAAAGTTTCATCCGGGCCGAGTTCCCCATCCTCGAGCAGCGTCGCCAGCGCGATTTTGGTGAAGGACTTTGAGATTGAAGCAATGCGGAACCGGGTGTCGGCCGTGTTGGGAACGCCAAACTCAAAATTGGCTTTGCCGTATCCCTTCTGAAAGATGACCGTGTCTCCCTTAGCCACCAAGACGTAACCTGAATAGAGAGCATGCTTCGCGTAATCGCTAATGAAGGCGTCAAGGCGTGCCAGGTTATCGTCCGCATGAATTGATGAGGGCAAGCACACTGCCCCGGCAGACATACCTATTAAACTAGTTACCAAGATGAGCTTTCCCACTTTGATCTCCTTCCTCGAAACCTTTCTGCTGTCCAACCTGGTGCTGAGAATTCCATTGGCCAATGCGCCCAACAGCCAATGCACACGTGGCGTACTGGCACTGACATGCGATCCGCACTTGGTGTCACACGCGGCGACTACCTGGCGCAGGGAACAGATTAGCCGTCAGGAAGCATACGAACTTGAAGCCGGTCTGCGGACGAAAAACTCGTGAATTGCTCACACGGATGGTGAACTGCGGTTTCGGGGGCGACAGTCTTGGTAGAATGACCGTATGCGACCCTTGCTGAATACGATATTTGCCGTTGCGTCCTGTCTCTGGGCGCTGGCTGAAGCACCGGCAGAGGCTACTGTATCGTGGCAACGTGGCGACGACATGGCCTGGGCCCGCCCGGAGTTTGATGACGCCGACTGGAATCAATGTGCGCTCAGCGCGGTGCCGGCGGACATTAAGAGCCTTTGGATCCGCTTTCCGGTACGACTCGCGCCCGAGCAGCAGCAGCTGAATAATCTGGCGATAGTTTTCGTGGGTCTTGGCAGCTGTGAGGTGTATTGGGACGGCCACAGACTCGGCAGCAGTGGCACCGTCGGAAACGATAGCGATCACGAAGTCCCCGGCCGTATCCGCAGCGAACACTACATACCGAACAACTTACGAACCGATGCGCGGCACACCGTTGCGATTCGGCTATCCGCCCATCACCGAGGGTTTCTCGCCACAACCGCCTTCTATTCGGCTACAGTCGAAGATGCCGACCAACGGGGTTGGACTCGTGAAACGGTTGCGGTCCTAACGCTGGGAGCGTTCGTGTTGGCATCAACCTACTTTTGCTGCCTCTTTTTTTCAGCACTCGGTCGTACGGCTCATCTTGTGCTGGCAACATTGGCCGTCGTCACCGCGGCGATGCTCCTCTGTGAAGTGTGGCGGCACTTTGTGGTCTACACATACGACTGGCATGTGGTGCGATTGCGGGCGATCTGGGTGCTCGCGCTGGCTTCGGGACTTCTTGTTAACCTCTACTTACTATTCCAGTTTGATCTGCCGCGGTTCTGGAAGTGGCTGGTAGGCGCCGTGACACTCGCTTGTCTCTTGGCATTGTACTTCCCTGGATACGACCGCAAGACGTTGATCGTTCTGCAACTTCTCTACGGATCGGCGATGGCACTCGTCGTTCACGCGGTGTACGGAAGGCAGCGAGGTTCTGGCTACGCGTTCATCGGGATCGCCTCTCTGGTCGGTATCCTGTTTGCGTTTCCGCACCAGTACTTGAGTATCGGTGGCTACCTGGCGATGACAGCAATGTTTATCACGTTGATGATCTCTCAGGTCAGCTTTGCCGCCCATCAAGAACAGATGCGAGTCGAGGCCAGTCTGCAGGCCGAGCGTCTGCGAACTGAGCTCCTTCAACAGCACATGCAACCTCACTTTCTCATGAACACTCTGACGGCACTCCAGGAATGGACCGAATCCGACCCGGCCAAGGGCGCTCAGATGATACAACGTCTTGGGGAGTTTTATGCGGGGCTGTATGACACGGTTAATCGATCCTTGATCCGAGTCAGCGATGAACTGAACATCTGTGCGAATTACCTTAAAGTGATCGGGTTTCGCAAGGACATCGAATTCCAACTGAGCGCCACTGGCGTCCTAGCCTCGGACCGCATTCCTCCGGGTGTAGTCTTGACCCTACTGGAGAATGCCATCACACATAATCAGTACTCAGCGGAGGCAATCGAGTTCAGCTTCGCCGCTGAGAGCCTACGCGTCGGTCGCCGGTTCAAATTCACCTGCCCGCTACAAGAACGTTCGGAATCCGGCAACTCGGTAGACCGCTCGCAGCGACAGGGGATGGGAACTCGGTTCATCAACACCAAGCTTCAAGAGGCATTCGGGTCCGCCTTCCAATTCGATTCGTGGCGGCGCGCCGATCATTGGACAACCGTTGTCGTTGTGCCAAATCGGCGTCGGGCGGAGTCAATCCATTCGGAGATCGTTTCATCGTGAAGGTTTTCATTGTAGAAGACGAAGCCATCATCGCGCGTCGCTTGAAGAAGATGCTGCATGCAATTGACGGTGAATTGCAGATTCGGTGCTTCGATAATGTGGATGACGCTCGAGACGCGTTTGCAACTTCGACGCTGGATGTATTGTTCTTGGACCTGAATCTCAATTCACACGACGGGTTCGAGCTGCTGACTGATATCACGGCAAGTTCCTTTCAGACAATCGTTGTCTCGGCCCATACTGAAAAGGCGATCGAGGCCTTCGAGTATGGTGTGTTGGATTTCGTTCGGAAGCCTTTCTGCGAAGCGCGCCTACGTGAGGCTTTGGGCAGAGTACGCGGTGAAGGCGGGCAGTCTTCAGTGGATCGTCGTAGGCTCAAATTCGTTGGCGTTCGCCGGCCGGGGCGCGTGGATCTGGTTCCGATCGACGAGATCCTGGTTGTGCGTGCGTCTGGTAACTACTCCAAACTAGTCGAGATGGCTGGTAAAACGCATCTTCACAACAAGACACTCGATCGCCTGCTCGCAGTCTTGCCGAGCAATTTCGTGCGGACCCATCGTTCCTATGCTGTGAACATCGAGCATGCCCGCTGCATCTACAGCCATACCGGCAGCCGGTATGAGCTCGAACTGACCAACGGAACGCGAGTTCCGATTGGCAGAACGAGAATCAAAGAAGTACAAGCGCGTTACCTGCACAGCGTCGATGATCGCCCAGAAACGAAAACGGCACTTGGCTAAGAGAGAATGGGAGATTGCGGCGGTCATGGACGTGCCATTCGGATACTGGATTCCGCACGCTGCCGACGCACCGGTGAAGTCGCTTCAAGTCCGATGACGAAGCTCGCCGTCTTCAGTCAGGACAACCAATCGGTACTCCCCAGAGGCGGAACACATATTTTTACACACTCACTTGACGAAAGCGTAAAGTGCCAGGATGAAACCGATTGCGTTGCCTGGAATGTATTGCGGCTCAAGAGATATACCGGCGGTGTAAGAACCTTCGGCGGCCAGTGGGCAAACATCGAGAGGCCGATGATAACGGCGGCTGCCCACCAGAGAACAAACGCCGCAAGAATCCCCACTAAGTCCTTTCCCAATCTCTCAAGCTCCCGTTGAATCGACCGTCGAGGTGTGGACGAAAGGTGGCTCGTCACGTTCTACCTGCTCTTCGCGATGGAATTCAAAACACGGTGTGTCAACTTCGCCGACTGCCCGACGAATGCAACGGAAACCTGGGTAAAGCAAGCTGCAATCGAGTTGACCGCGTTCGACGACGGCTTTCTGACGGGCGAGCGTTACGTGCTCATGGCCTCCGTCAACGTCGACGGGTTGGCAGCCGCCCGGAGTATTTTGCTCTGACGAAATCTCTAACGTTCTCGTCAGAGTTGTAGAAAAGCGGTCGCTCGGTTGAGCCTCGAAGTGCTGGGCTGGAAAGCACTTGGAAGGAAGTGGGCGGGTATTGGATTCGAACCAATGACCTCCACGATGTCAAAAGTGCACGTCTTAGCGGAAATCAAGGTACCAGAACCACTTGTAGTACACACCAATCGCCCAAATGGTGCAAATCGCGCCGCACGCTCAGGACGAACCGACTGTGGGGCATTTAGGAAATGACCAAAACGACCAAATGAGTGACCCTCCTGAGGCAGATACGAAACTGCCAACGTAAAGGATTCTTTCCGGAGGCAACCGCGACAGATTTCGAGCCGGAGCATGGAGTGCGCCGCCGGTGTCCAGTGAACCGGGGCCCTCCGGAAAGAAGAGGTTGAACGGGCCTTGCTATGCGGATTGCTTGGGTGTCCGCGAGTGTGGCTCGGGTTTCCGATCAGGCTGAAGTGCCGGGAACGTCTGATGAGACTGGCGAAAGCGATCCGGATAGAGCGACTTTGATCGCGCCATAAGCAGATAGGAGGGCCGTTCGTTGGCAAGTGGACAGACGGTATGCGCCGTACCCATTTGAGCCGCTGGAGCTGTTGAAGATAGGTAGGGAGTGCGATTGGTCGTCATGTCGGCACTAGGAGTGGGGCCTCAAGGATTTCGGACAACCTTGGTCGGGGGCCAATATCGATCGGCCACATGGTGCCACAGTTGCAATTCGGGCAACGCTGACTGCGTGGATCCTCCAGCTCGCTGTCCTCTTGCTGCGAGCTTGTCGCCGGTTGGTCCACGCTAAGCAACTTGCGAATCTTGTCGAGTTGCTTTTCGCGATGGGTGTTGGCCAGGAATCCGTAGTAACGGATGCGCATGAACCCGCGCGGCACGACGTGCATCATGAAGCGACGAATGAACTCAGTCGCCTGGAGCGTGAGGGTCCGCTGTTGGTTCTGATTGCGATAGTCCTTGTACTGGAAGGTCACTTGGCCGTTGTCCATCGACACCAGACGCGAGTTGGCGATGGCGACTCGATGGGTGTAACGTGCCAGATACTTGAGCACTTGTTGCGGTTCGTTCCAAGGTGGCTTGGCGTACACGACCCACTCTTTCTGGTAGATGGGAGTTAGCCAAATACTGAAATCCTGCGGCGACGCAATGGATTTCAAGCGTCCCTTGAGCGTTAATTCTCCACGACGATGAGCGTCCTTAAGCAGCGCCAGAAACTTGCCGCGAAAGAATCGACTGAGCATTTTGACCGGCAGAAAGAATCCGGGCTGACAACTAACCCAGCGTGTCTCGTCGAGGGAAAGACCACCGCCGGGAACGACACAGTGCAGATGAGGGTGCAGGTCGAGTTTCTGGCCCCACGAATGCAAGATCGCAAAGAAACCGATCTTGGCCTGTAGGCCTTTCCAACCGGCTGCTATCTCGAGCAGCGTTTCGGCGGTTGCTCGAAACAACAGGTTGTAGATCAAGGCCTTGTTCTGCAGCGTCAGCGGTCCTAGCTCAGCAGGCAAGGTAAAGACCACATGGAAATAGTCAACGGGCAATAGCTCTTGCTCGCGTTTGTCAAACCATTCGGCCCGTAGTCCTGCTTGGCACTTCGGACAATGGCGATTGTTGCAAGAGTTATACGCTTGCTTGGTGTGGCCACAATGATCGCATTCGAATAGGTGGCCGCCCAGCTGCGCGGTACGGCAGAGTGCGAGCGCCTTGAGTACCAGCAGATGTAAAGGCGTTAGCATCCGGGCATACTGATCCTGGAAGGCAGGGCCGTAGCGTCGAAAGATGTCGGCGATTTCGAGGGCAGGTCGTGGCATGACCTGCCTGCTATCGGCCGCTTACGTGTCTTCGGCCAGGAGATCTGGAAAGGTGTCACCCGCGCGCGTTGTACCGTCGGTAACGTGCATATAGATGGACGTGGTCTGCAGGCTCGTATGCCCCAAAACCTGTTGGATCGTGCGTAGATCCATGCCGGCCTGCAAGCAGTGGGTAGCGTAGGAATGTCTCAGAATGTGGGTTGAGCAGGGCGGTTCGATGCCCGCGATCTCACTGGCACGGCGAAACGCATGCCGCACGGTGCCGAGGGCCAGCTGTGCGTCCGGTCGACTTCCGGGAAACAGGGAGTGCCGTGGGACGCTCCTGTCTCCAGTAATCGCGGAGTTCCCCCAGCAACGAATCCCCCAAGGGAACATAGCGATCCTTGTGCCCCTTGCCCTTTCGAATCCGGATGACCTTCCGCTGGCTATCAATGTCTTGGATCGTCAATCGGGTTGCTTCCGAAACGCGCCAATCCGCAGCCATACATCGTCGTCAGCAGCATTCTCAACTTGGCAGGATGCACCGCTGCCAACAGCCGAGCCACTTCCTCTACGGTCAACACCTCAGGTAGCTGCTTGGGCTGTTTGGGTACAAGTACAGGCTCGATCTGCCAGTTCCGCTGCAGGGTCTTGTTGTAGAAGAACCGCATCGCGGCAACGGCTCCTTTCAAGGTGGATCGGCCGACGCCTTGGCGGATCAGCTCGTGCTGAAACTCGTCCAGTTGCTCGCGCGTCAAATGATCCGGCGAAACGTCAAAGTGACGGGCGAGTCGTGCGATGAAGCTGAGATACGATTGCTGCGTACGCTCTGCGAGATTGTGCCGTTTGAGATCTTCAAGCATCCGCGTGCGGAGAGGTGTCATCGTCTGGTGCCTCCTTCGGTAACAGGTCCAGGGGATGCACCAGCGCCGTGTGAGGTTGGTACGTGACCTGGATATAACGCATGGTGCTGCTAAGTCGATCATGCCCCAGAACCTTCTGCAGCGTGCGTGGGTTGACTCCCATCTCCACGAAATGGACCGCTGCGGAGTGTCGTAGCGTATACAGCGTGACCGGCTTTTCGAATTGGGAAATCTGTGCCGCATGGCGACAGATGTTGCTGGCTGCCCACGTGGGGAGGGGACGTTCGCTGGAGCTGCCAGAAAACAACCATGGCGAACGATGGTCGGCCAGGTAGGGCCCCAAACGCTGTTTCAACGTGGGGGAATAGGGGACGAACCGTTCTTGGCGGCAACCTTTCCGTGGGATGCGGATCAACATCCGCTCTCCATCCAAGTCTTCCACGCGCAGGTGCACTAACTCCGAAATCCGCAGCGCAGCGGAGTACGCGGTCATCAGTAGCATTCGTCGCTTGAGCTGACGCAAAGGGCCCCAAAGCTGAAAGACTTCTTGGCGACTGAGAACCACTGGCAGCTGTCGTCCGCGCTTGCCGTAAGGAAGCTGCTCAATCGGCCAATCATACTGGAGCACCTTCAAGTACAAGAACCGGATGGCGGCCATCGTGCTGTTGTAGTAGCTCCAGGAGACATGCTTCTCCTGAATCAGATGTAGTTGATAAGCGCGAATCTGCTCCAGCGAAAGATTCGACGGGCAGCAGCTGAAGTGCGTTCCCAGACGACGAATACTGGCGGCATACTCCTTGGTTGTCTTGGCCGCATAGTTGCGGCGCTGCATCTCGTCGATCAACTGCTGTACACTCATGAAGCTGGCTCCTGGCATTCGGCAAGAACTCCAATCGCGGAGCTTGCCACTCAACCAACTGTGCTTCATAAACAGCGCGAGCGCAAATCGGAAAATTCGAAAGAAACGTCACCACTCGACCACCCAAGCAATCCGCAGAGCAAGGCTTAGTTCAATCTGCATCGGCCAAAATACCGACGTTGTCCCCATCTGGCCGTTTGGGAACAAAAAAGGACTCACGACCAACGCCGTAAGTCCTTTCGTTTCAAAGTACCAGAGGAGGGACTCGAACCCTCACGAGCGTTAAGCTCACTGGATTTTGAATCTAAAGATGAGTCGCCGCAAAGCGTGGAACCAAAAGAGTTAACGGCAACGCCCTCCGACGCTTGTACCGTAGCTTGTACCAGTCCTCCGGAACTTGATCACGAACTAACAGAGATCGTAGAAGCTTGGCCAACGTTGCCCGCCGCGATTCGGGCAGCGATTATCAGTCTCGTGAGACTGGAACCGTGAGTTCTTTCCGCTTTGTGCCAACTTGAACGGTCGTAACGATTATGCCGGCCAAGCCGGGGGAGGGGTTATTTTCCACTGAGTAATTGGAGTGGCTATTCCACGGTAACCGAAGGGCTGTCGACTGTGACATGGGCCCGTCAGCGGATCCGTGATTCTAATATCAAAGCCCGGAATCGCCAGGATCTCGACTCACGGTGCCTCTTGCTACCGCTCATCGCCACTGACCACAGTGCGTACCCCACGCGATATAGCGGCTGCAGAGGTTGCCTTCGCCGCCTGAAGTCGGGCGAAACGCTAGGCCGCGCCAACTTCAACGAGTTCGAACTTCAAGACAACATACGTCGGTCGAGGCCACCGCGGCAGCTTGACCAACGACTCTTTACGTCCAGCGGGCTCGTACACCGCCGGACGTTGGCGACACCGCGATTCGGGGTATTCGAAATGGGCGGCTGTGCCTAACGACGGGCTGAGTGCGTCGTCTTCTCGACGACGCCGCGTCTCCCTCATTGCGGCCACGCGCAGGGCGTACAAAGAACGGAAGCTGATCTTCGGACGTCGGGCACAGGACGAAGGAGAGTTGCCGAGTTAAAACGAAAGCCGATTTGGCCGACTTGCGGGCAAGAGGGAATCTTAATCGCTACGGGGTGCTGACTACGGCCAGCAAGCATTGGCCACGAACGGTTGGTGTGCAAGAGCCCAAATCAGAGGCCTTCAGATGCGAAAAGTCACAACGGGACAACGTTGATGCAGCATGTGATGTCATAACTGATGTCAGAACTACACACGATTCGATTTAGGCCTGGTTTTTGTTATCGTTCAGCACGTGGCTTGTGTCACCAAGTGGAGTATAAATGAAGTCTTGAAGCCGGCTGTTTTGTAAACTCGTTTCGACTCGCGACACGCAACCTGGCGACACATGCTCACATTCAACAACGCAGCAATCCTTGAATTGTTGGATCAGGCGCTAGGAGTTGACGATTTTGAAGACCTGTGCGCCGGCCACTTCCGCAAAGTCGGCCGTCAATTCACTGAAGGGCAGTCTAGATCCGCCCGAATCAGGATCCTTACGGAATTCGTGACGCGGCATCGCGCAACGTCGGCGTTGCTCTTCGAAGTTCGTAGAATCAATAGGGCTCGATACATCGAGTTCGAGAGGCGACTGATTCATCAGGACCCGCTCGCGATGAGTGAGCCAACACAGGTGGCAGGCGATGCGCTCGGTGCTGGTCCGGTCGTAAGCAGTCTATGCCCGTTGCTTGGCCGACTGGTGGTCGAAGATATTGACGTTAACGCGGCATTTGTCAGAAGTGTCCCGCGGTTCAGCGACGCGGTATTGCCGGATGCACACTTATCAGTCGCCGATCAGGGGCTCCAGTTGTGCGAGGCCGTGGAGCAACTGGCGCCTTTGACACGACAACATGCAGACAAGGTTTTTCCTTTGCTCCGATTCGTCCATTTGCTAAGGCTACAGATTCAGCATCGAAATCCGGAACTCGCTTCGGCTCTTAGTAGCTGGCTTTCGGATTCCAGTCAACGTCTGTCAGGTGTCGACTTCGTGGGAGCACCTGACCTTGGCACTGCAGGAACGCCCGTGAGACCTGGTAGTTCGTGTCGCCTCATTCTCCACTTGGAAGAGATGGGAAAGGCAGGTTTTTTTCTCAAAGCGTGGATAAGAGGGACACAGCTGGATTCGTGCCTGGTCGAAGGCGCTACGCTCGGCCAACTAGACGACGTTCGCGCGAAGCTCGAGCAGTTTCGCATGGATCTAGCCACACGAGGTGTCGCACGAGATCAGACCGAACTTGAGCTCTTCTTGTCCGGTGGGCTCCTGATGACCGATATTGACCAGTGGCTATTGAATGACTTTGGTTTGGCAATGCCTATTGGTTGTCACTACCCTTTTGTCCTAAGGTCGCTGGAACGCGCGTCGTGCCCCATCGCTCGCAATTTGCTGCGAAGTCGCTGGGACTCACTGAAAGCTCACGATGAGTGTCAGGTCGTTGAAGAGTTCACAGCTTCGGTTCAGCAGGCGGCACTTTTCCTCCGAGAAGACCGGCACGAGCTGAGGTCCCTCAGAGCTCGACTTAGACGAGCACCGAGTCTTGTTTGTGCGTTGCTTGGGTTCTCAGTCAACGTCAATCACAGCGAGCCGAGTATCTTTACCGTTCTGTTTGCTGAAGGTGTTCCAGCCGTAATGTGGATCCGAGAGCACCCAATTCAGGGCTCCGAGGTTTCCGCTACAGAGTTGATCGATCTCGTCCAAGGGCAGCCGCTCCAACGACTTGCAGCTCGCGTGTTCAATCGACGTTTAGATGCTTTTGAGCGAGAAGACGAAGCAAAGTGGCATCCAGGGTCCCACCTGTCGCTGTTGTTCGACGACCCAGCAAAACCGCACCCCGATTTCGAGGACGAGTCTTTGCTCGTTGCGCCTCAGTAAAAGGAGCCTTGGTTATGAGCGACTGGAAGATTTTCAAGGGGAATGCCGAACCTCACAACGACATCGCCAGCCGGTTGCCGACTGCTCCGCCATGGCGTGACTTCAGCCGGGCTCGGGAATTGAGAGGCCTCACCTTTCAGGCAAGTCCGGAAGAGATCGACCTAGTAAATGCGGCGTTGTATCTTCGTCGGCCTCTTCTCGTCACAGGTAGCCCAGGTAACGGAAAATCGTCTCTGGCCTACGCCGTCGCTCAGGAGTTAAAGCTGGGATCGGTTCTTCGCTGGTCCATAAATTCGCGGTCGAACATTCAGCAAGGGCTCTACGCCTACGATGCAATCGCTCGTTTGCGAGATGCCAATCTCGCGCAGCTTTCAGATGCCGTGGACCGAGATCGCAGCTCACATGAATCGCACGAAGACATCGGACGCTACATCCGCTTGGGTCCTTTGGGTACGGCGCTGCTACCTGACAAGAATCCGCGGGTCCTGTTGATCGACGAGTTTGACAAGAGCGACATCGACTTGCCAAACGACCTGCTGCATGTCTTCGAAGAAGGAGAATTCGAAATTCAAGAACTGACTCGTATTGCTGACCATACGAGCACTGTAAGAGTTCTTCCATATGACGGGTCATCCGATGAAGATAAGGTCGCCATCACGGCTGGTCGAATCCAGTGCGAGAGCTTTCCATTTGTTGTCTTGACCAGTAACGGTGAACGTGACCTGCCGCCGGCATTTCTTAGAAGGTGCCTCCGCCTCGACATCACCGATCCCGACAAAGAAAAACTAGAGAAGATCGTCTCCGCGCACCTGAACTTGCTTGAGCACGCTGAACCAGTGGAGGAACTGCTGCAAGGATTTGTCCAAAGGCGAGATGAGGGCAACCTGCTGGCAACCGACCAACTGTTGAACGCGATCTTCTTGGTAACGCAGGGACGGCTTCCGGAGGGTGAGGAAAGACAGAGAGTCCTGGATGCGGTGCTTCGGGTACTGGGACGGCGATGAACGAGTTGATTCAGCAGATTGTCGACGGGTTGCGAAACGCGGAGATTAGGTTCACTGCGGAAGATATCGCAGATGCCTGTTGGCTTGCCCAGCATCTTCCAGCTGCCCGAGGCGCCCGATCATATCCTTCAGAAATCGCGGCCGACCGCACGGACGGTCAGCAAGAGCAAGATCTCAAGGCAGCTGTGATTTCTTCGGGCGATGGTGAAGAAGGCTCGGCATTATCGGCGGTATCTACATATGGCTCTCACACCACTGGAGGTCGGACGGGAGTAGTCCTTCACGTTGAAGCAAACGCCCTGCCGCAGGCGTTGGCAGTATCTCGAGCGTTTCGCCCGTTTTTCCGCCGGGTCCGGTCTGATACGTCTTGGGATGTCGATGACGTCGCAACTGCGGAACGCATTGCTGATGAACGGATCTGGGTGCCGGTGCTTCGTCACGCACAAGAAAGATGGATGGATGTTGCGTTGGTGGTCGACGTGGATGGGTCAATGGATATCTGGAGAAGATCAATTCTCCGTCTCCGTGGACTCCTCGAGACAATGGGTGCTTTCCGATCTGTGCAGACATGGCGCATCACCGAAGAGGGTGAATCGCTGCGCCTCTACCGAAACCTTGGGAATTCTGCGTCGGAAGCACAATGTCGGCCCCTCGAACTAGTTGACCACACGCGCCGCAGGTTGGTCTTTGTACTATCAGACTGCGTTTCAACTGCTTGGCACAACGGCGCAGTGGCGAAACTTCTGAGCAACTGGACCGGAACACATCCGGTGGTTCTCTTTCAACTCCTACCTCGGTATCTTTGGTCTCGCACGGGCCTTCGAGCCGCGCACAACAGTATGGTTTCCGCATCACGTGCGGTTGCTCCTAACGGCGAATTTGCCGTTTCGCAAGCCGTTCCGCTCTTAAGAGGGAATGACAACGAAGGCGTCTCTCTCCCGGTGGTGTCGCTCACGTTCGAATCAATAGCCACGTGGGCGAGTTGGGCCACCAAGGCCTACTCGCGACGGTTAACCGCCGTCACACTGCCATTTGATAGCGCATTTCGTGATTCTCTTGCCCAATCAAAGGAATCTCCAACCGGAACCGACATCCTCCGTTCTTTCTGGGCGTCAGCATCGCCACCGACACGGCGCCTTGCGACGGTTATGGCTGCTGCGCCTCCCTTTGATCTTGCGCTCTTGCGATCCATTCGAACAAGGATCCTCGGAACGCAGTGCAGCTACGCCCACGAGGCGGAGCTATTCTTGAGTGGTCTCCTTAGAGTGGTCAGTCATTTACGTGAGCCCAAACGGCGAGTCTACGACTTCCATGATCATGTGCGTGCATTGCTCCTTGATGCGCTGCCCGCTCCAGACACATACCAAGTTCTCAGCCTCAGTGCGGTTTCACACTTCGTCGCACCCTACCTAGGACCACGGTTCGACCTCAATTCGGTACTACACAAACCGGAACGCCTGCGAGACACAGTTGTCCCGTTCAACGACGTATCAGCAGTTGTACTTAGTGTAATAAGTCGCCTCAGTAGGTCCCATTCCAATGAAGTACAACACGTCATGCGTGCTCCGCCGGTTGAGCTTGGCCCGGAACTGCAATTATCACCGATGTCCACAAAGGATCCCATCGTTGCACAACTCCCCAAATTCCCCCACGAGCGTGAGACAATGCATACAAAGGTCCACTCTCCATTTCACAGCCGGGGCCACGTGAGCGCTGATCTCCCGGCTTGGAAAGCCGTCTATCCGTTCGAGCAAGAGATCGCAACCGTTATGCGCGCAGTACATCGCACACCGTGTGAGTACGTCAACGTTATCGGACCATTGCAGAGCGGCAAGACGACCTTCCTGCATCTAATTCGATCGCATCTTCGCAACGATGCTGGAATGTCTGCCGCGAGCTTAATCGATTTTCAGTACTTGGGTGACTCGCCAACAGAGGCAACACTTGCGAATGCTCTCTGGGAGCCAGTTCGCAGCTCAGTCTTAAAGGAAATGCATCCCTTAGACGAATCGACCGCGACTTTTTTGCGCGATACTCGTCATGTGGAAACGTACAACGAGCTGAAAGCTAGGTTGAAAGCACTTGGAGAACGCCTTTCAGGTCGTGCTGTGTTGGTCGTACTAATCGACGAACTCGAGTCGCTTGGCACGGAGAGTCGAACGTCAGTACTCCGATTCCTTCGCTCACTCCATGCCACCCGCATGGACGACCGTACGGAACGGATTAGCTTCGTCGTAGCGAGCAGCGAACCACCGCAAATGACATCTCTTGGTGCAACGTCCCCGTACAATATTGGGCTGGAAGTTCGGCTGAATGATCTCAGTTACGCACGGACTAAGGAGTTCATCAAACGTGCGGAAGGACACATGGACGACGTTGTGTTCTCGGATGAGTCAGTCGAGTATCTCCATTACCAAACGGACGGCTGCCTAGCGCTTGTCCAGGAACTGTGCGCAAAGGTCTGCGATAGGATCGATCGCCCGAACATCGTCACTAGGGACGACATACTCCGGGCAACAGCGGAATTGCTAGAACAGCCCAGCAAGGTTCTCTCAACTTTATTGGATTTATCGTGCCTCGACGCTGAGGCGACAGGCTATCTGCGTCGGCTGATCTGTTCTGAACCCGTACTTCCACTTGCGATCATGCCGGGAATTCGTGTGCTGCTGGCACGTGGAATCGCAAAGATTGATCGCAACAACCGTTGCACTTTGAGATCGCCTCTCGTGACTGCCGTATTTGCAAAAGCATTCGCAATGTTCCCGGATTTGCCCAATTTGAATTCAACAGAGCTTCGACTGGTGCGTTTGCCGCAAGTCCAAACATTGCTGGCCAATACTGAACTCTTTTCAGATGCGGAACGACTTGTAGCGAGTCGTATTCGGGGTCACGACTCGCAAACCGCAGTCGAGATTCGCGACGAAATGATTCGAGAGGTGCACGGATTCCTTGTGAATCGGCAGCCGCCGTTTGACCACGTCGGCGCACAGTTCTTGTACCAGCGATATTTTCCCGAGGACGATGTCGTGCCGCCAAGTGAGGAAGAGGTGTTTGCGGTGATTGCGAAGGTGTTTGTCCACTGGGCAATCGCCGGGCGATAGCCCTTGGGGCTGATCTATTGGCACTCTGTAAATCGGAGCTGACAATGCCCGCTGATCAAGAAGACAAGTTAGAACTGGCTGAACTTGTGGGGTACTATCTTGCACAATCGCGCCATTCACATCCCTCCCAATCCGGTGGAGGGGCGTCTGTAGACTTCTACGGCCAACTTCTGACTGATTTCCCTTTGCTCGCGTGTCTCATCGACGATGAGAGAGTATTTGCACAACCGTTTGACACAGCCGACTCGACGCACGGCCAGCGGTTGCCAGACATACGTGCCATGGAGGAGTACTTAAAGACACATTTCGAACGGATCCTGGCCAGCATCCCGCTAGAGGCTTTGCAGTCGGTTATCGACTCTCGGCGCCATGACGTAATCGCCGAACGTTTCGTGTCACTGGGAGAGCTGAGGGGTCTAAGTATGTCGTCGGCGCGGGCTGTCTCCGCTTCCTACAAGTCAATGTTGACAGGCCGGAGTGGAACGGAAGTTGAGCACTTTGTGTGTCTGATTGCGAAACTAATCGGTTGTGAGCGCGTGAAGCAGGAGGAGGCGGACTATTACTTTCGCGCGGCTAGCCTTGTGCCTAATCGTGAAGTGACTGTGAAATTCGTTCCCTTCATGAGTGTCGGTGATGTGAATCGATACGACCATGACCTAGAAACAGCGCTGCGAGAAACATACGAAGTGACCGTAGTCATAATATTGGGTGAAACGAACGTTTCGTCACGCTGGCTGGCCAGTTCCTTCGATTCGCACCGACCGGTATTGCTCGATTCGGCGCTCTTGAAATCTATTGCGCTAGCGGGGGCCCCAGCGAGCGTATTTCGATCAGCGTTCCTTAAGTCGCTTCCGCTAAAGTCGTTGTCACCTTACCAATTCAACGGTCCGGTCACTGGTGAAACTTTCACCGGCCGCACCGCTGAAATACGTGAGGTCTTAGACTCGCAGCGCGGCAACTATAGCATCGTCGGTGCGCGCCGAATCGGAAAAACGTCACTCCTAAAAGCTGTGAAACGCGCAGTCAACGCTCGAGGTTCACAGAGTGACACCGCCGCGGTGTACCTAGATCTGACAAACGCTACGACTATCGATCGTGTCAGATGGGAACTGTGCCAAGAGACATGGAATGTAATTGAGGATGACAGAGTATTCGACTCTGACATATCACTTGACGAGTTCGGCAGAATTCTAAAAAGGGCGGGCAAACAGTTTCTCTTCTTGGTCGATGAGGTTGATGACCTCTTGCAAGGTCCAGATCGGATACAGTTCGAGGCGTTTATGCGCAATCTCTCAAACGGTGATTACGCACGGTTCGTATTGTGTGGATATCGGACTCTGCGCGATCGGGTCACTGACCGAACGTCCCACATACACAATCTGTGCGATGTGTTACACGTCGGTCCGTTGAACCGACATGAAGCAATGGACTTGGTGACGCGCCCCATGGAGCGGCTGGGGGTCACAATTGAGAGTGATGTGGTTGTGGAGAGCGTGCTCGATCACGCTTCAACAGTACCCTGGTTGCTTCAGTTCTTCTGCGATCAACTGCTGCAGAGACTGGATGCTCACAACAAGAGGCATATCGATGCCACAGATGTTGATTTTGTGGCAGCAAGCGATGCGTTCTCTTGGCTACTGACCGATCTGATTGACCGAGACAGTGCGATGCCCGTCCTTGAGAGAATTATCGTACACATCCATGTTGCGAGCGAAGAAGACGTTCTCTCCGAGGAGGCGATTGCACAGAGAGTCGATCGCGTGTTGCCGTACGTCGCATTCACCGAGCTACGGAACGCTCTCGACTATTTGACGGAAACGTATGTGTTTACCCGTGTGAAGGACGCTTACCGATTCTTCATCCCGCAAATCAAGATGCATTATCAGCGCAGGGAGCAGGACATCGACTACGTCTTGCGCTCGCTTGCCAAACAATATCGGTGTGAAAAGTGAATGCGAGAGCTAGTTGGAGACAGGCGGCATGAACCAAGTGTTGCTGTGTATTCGTGAAGGTAGCGATGGAAGTGAATAGAAACTCTGAGACGGAGCGGGGAAGGTCGTCGCATCGAGCAGTCGTTCTTCACGCGCTAGACGGACTGAGCGATGCTGGTAGCAATGCTATCCCGGACGGCGTTGCCCGATACTTACCGCAAATTATCGTAAAGGACTTGGATGGCCGGTATGAGGAGATTAACTATGTTGCAGCTCGCGAGCTTCGGCTGTCGCACGGCCCCGCGATAGCACATGGGAAGACGGATTACGAGTTCTTTTCCGCGACATACTGCTCGTCAGCAGCTGCCGCGGATGCGAAGGTAATCGAATCAAGAACGCCAATACTCGATCAGATGGAACGGCGAGATCAGCTCTTTCAACAGGAGACCAGTTGGATCCTAACCTCTCGATACCCGCGTTTCGATGAAAGGGGCACGGTAAATGGCGTGGTGGTAGTATCGATCGATCTCACCGTCACCGCGTCGCAGGCAGATTCAGCACTATCCCAGCTACAGGTCGCTGGAGAGAATGCGTTTGGCGACTCCGCAGCTCCGCTCACGACTCTGGCGCGCGCCCGGCGGGCGATGGTGGGTGCAGATGTCGGTATGTGGGATCGCGATTTGCAGACAGGACGGCTTGCAGTGTCTCGGCGATGGATGGAAATGCTGGGAATGGAAGGTGATGCGGAACTGTCGTTCGATGATCTTCTAGCGATGGTGCATCCAGAGGATCGTGACCGAGTGCGGCGTGCCAATGATGACCATCTCTCGGGTAAGACGGCAGCATTCGAATGCGAGTTTCGCATCAGACACGCCGAAGGAAACTACAGATGGATTCACTCGCGCGGGAGAGCAATGCGAGACGCTGAGGGTCGCCCACTCTTTTTTTCCGGATCTCATACCGACGTTACCGACCGAGTTTTTGCCCAGCAACGGCTTAACGAAAGGGAGCGGTTTATCCGGAAACTAGTCGACACGGATCGGAGCATGATTTTTGTCAAGGATGGAGCGCTCAGGTACACCTTTGTGAATCAAGCACTGGCAGATTTCTATGGCACGACGAAGCACAACATTGTTGGAAAGACTGACAGTGACTTTTCTGTGACGGAAGAGCAGCGAGAGAGGTCCGTGCGGGATGATCGCGAAGTGCTGGATGGAAAAGACGAGATCTCGGTGATTGAAGACGTTCGAGGTGCAGATGGCAGCACCCGTTGGTTCAGAACGACGAAAATCCCCTTTGAGGTCGATGGTGAACGCCATGTTCTAGGTGTAGCGATTGATATCACAAGGTGGTATCAAGAGCGTGAAAGAAGGGAGCAACAACGAGAGGAACTGAGGACGATCATGCAACTCGTCCCGTTGGCGATTCACCTCAAGGATCTAGAAGGCAAATACACGCAGGTTAACCGAGCATTCCTCGAGCAGGCGTCGAAGCAGGACTTTTCCGATGTGATCGGAAAGACGGCTCACGAGGTGTTTTCGGAAGAGGCTGCGCCGGCGATAGTGGAATCCGACGAGATGATCCTGGGTGGTGCGCCGCAAGTGCGTTCCGTCGTGTCGATCCTTGGTCGCAGCTATGAACTACTGAAGCTGCCACGACACGATGCCAAAGGAAGAATTGTTGGCATTTTGGGAGTCAGCCGTGAAATCACTGACGATCAAGAAGGCGGTACGTAGACTCGCAACGGTGGAATTACGGCGAGCTTTGCTCGACAGGATCACTGGCCACCAACGCGGGAATCACAAGTACGCGCTCCTGACCCGTGAGTGGACTGCGAACAACTACTTCTGTGAATCCCTCCTTAGCCTGAGCCCGAAGCGCGTCAACAATTTGCAGGCCCCCACGAACGGTCTCCGCCAAGGACGTGTACCCACCCTCGTCCTTTATCCTCTCAAGGCGATTCAGACTTCGTTCGTCGAACGTGAAAACAACCCGCTTAGATTTCGACATTACGGATGCTCCCGACGGCTCCCGCTCGTTGGTTGTTTCGTTGGTGAATTCCTGTTCTGGCCAAACCGCACTGCAAGCCCAGATGAGTAATCCTAGCGATCTACATTGCGGCTGTCATGTTTTTTCCTGGCTTTTCGTTTGTGGTTGCTCGAATGCAGCGTGCAGGATCCGAGTGGAGCGGACCCAACCGGCGTACACGGTCCCGGTTCACCGAAGAGTATGCGAGGATGTCAGAAATCGTCGTAAATAACTTTCTGGAAAACAGTTGCGTCAAGCGGCGCGGACGCTGCCGTAGTCCCTTAAGCAGCCAGCAGGTACTTGAATGAAATACAACATCGCCGCCGTCCTCGAGTTTGTGAAGAACGCCTTGATGGACGAGGAAGTTCACACAATCGCCCTGGGGAAATTTCCCGCTGTTCGATTCACTCAGGGGATGACGTTCGACCACAAAGTCAGGTATTTGGTCGAGTATGCTGGCCGCCATCTAGAGTTGGACAAACTTGTGGCTGAGGTGGCGAAGCTGAATCCGAACGTCCATGCTCGTTATGCAAGTGTGCTGACCTCGGGCGGGGACGCGGCGGCTAACTCAAGGACACTTCCCGAGACGAGTGAGAAGCCGGGTGCGAAATGTGACATACTCGTACTGTCAGCGAACCCGCTGACCAGTGACAGGCTCGGACTGCACAAAGAGGAAGACATCATTCGCTCGAGCCTCGCCAACGGCGGGACGCACGCGAATCTCAACGTCCAATGCATGCGCGCCGTGCGCAGCGACGATCTTCAGAGGCTCTTGGTCTATCACAACCCCACGATTGTGCATTTCGGCGGACATGGCACAAAGAGTGGAGAGATCATCCTTGAGGAAAGTGATGGTTCAGCGCACCCCGTGTCCGCGTCGGCGCTTGCTGGGTTGTTTCGAATAGCCAGCCCCAGAACTCAATGTGTTGTGCTCAACGCATGCTACTCAGCCGAACTAGCGGATGAATTGCACAAGTCCGTCGATTGTATTGTGGGCATGTCACGTGCAATCGCGGATGAAGACGCGTTGAAGTTTGCAGAGGGGTTTTACTTGGGAATCGGCTCCGGCAAAGACTACGAATCAGCCTTTGAGATGGGCCGCAACCGAATCGAGCTTGCTAACCTTCCGGGCGTGGAGACTCCGCACTTCATCCGAGACCAACCCGTCGTAGTTAGACCTGCCTTTGGTCCACATCGTTCCGATCCAATGGAACTTGATCGCGAGAAAGATGTGCCGTTGTATCCGCTTTGGTTTGGCACGAACCGCAGGCTTGTGGACGTTGCCGATGCGTCAAAAGGGTTTGGATCCGAACGTGATAATCAATTGCACTTTGGAAAGTGCAAGGTCGTAGTACCGAAGTCACATAGGATAGGTTCCCTTGGTTCGCGATGGTGGAAACGTTTGCTCACTTGGACCGACGATCGTCTCAGCCTCCGCAAAGATACGCTCCAATTGTTGTCGGATGAGCTGATTTGGTCGGACATTGGACGCAGCCTGCGCGAGGACGCACCGGACGACAAAGTTGCTTTGATCTATATCCACGGATATAACGTCGATTTCCAGGAGGCGGCGTTACGGGCCGCGCAGCTGGGCGTTGACTTGAAGGTTCCGGGGATAACAGCGTTCTACAGTTGGCCTTCGCAAGGAAAGCTGGGTGGCTATGTGGCCGACGAGGCCACGATTGCCGCGAGCGAGCAGCATATTGCGGAGTTCCTCACCCGTTTTGCCGAGCACCCGGATGTTCAGCGAATGCACGTGCTTGCGCACAGCATGGGGAACCGCGGCATACTCCGGTCGCTGAAGGACATTTTGTCAACGGTGCAGCGCCAATTCAAGAAGCCGTTTGGGCAAGTGTTCCTGGCAGCTGCCGACGTCGATGTTGGCGTCTTTGAGAACTTGGCCGCCGACTACAAGAGAGTAGCCGAAAGGACGACGCTCTATGTCTCGTCCCGAGACAAGGCACTTGCGTCGTCAGGATTTCTCCATAACTATGCGCGCGCGGGGCTATACCCGCCAGTCACCGTACTGCCGCACATCGATACCGTTGCATGCACAGAGGTCGATCTGACCTATCTCGGCCATGGCTACTACGCAGATGCCCGTGAAGTCCTTCAAGACATTCACACATTAATTCATCGCGATTCTCCACCTGCGAAGCGGTTCGGTTTGCGCGAGGCGACAACAGAAAATCGAGAGAAATACTGGTTGATCGGAAAATGACGGTTCACACTGAGTAAGGGTGCACAGAAATGCGAATGGATCGTCGCTGCCGCGGGGATCGCGCCGGAGGCCGAGCCCACCCGTAGACTGATGGGCGACGACTATTACGTTGGCGGCATCGATAACCGCAAAACGCTGGAAGTCCCACTCTACTCCAGGACTCGCACGCACAGAGACTTGCCGAGCGCAAACTCGATCGTTGATTTGATGCTAGTATCAAAGGATCCTGACTCACGATTTCTCTACTCTTGCACTAACTGCGTTGCGAGTGCAGGCGAGAGTCTGCGCTCCACACACCAACGTGAACACTGGAGACACTCGGCGACGCCGAAACGAGCACGTGTGTACGGCGGCTCCTGACCACACGCCCGCACGTGCACGCTCCCGTCACTACAGAGTCCGCATCCACGTATCTGTCGGGCGGAAACGAGACCTCCGCCCAAAGGCAAGAATGACTTGGGCACCCACAACTCACATTCCGTGTTTGAGGGCTGCAACGACAAGACCAAGTCTCACTGGGTCGTCACTGGAGGAAGCTGACGATTCGATCAACGAAACGATTCAGGTCCGCCGTTTCACATTCCCAAACCACCAGACTCTTCCAGCCGAGTCTCCGAAGCTTCCTTCGGTTGCGTTCATCCCGGCTCTTGTTTTCTTCAAGCTTGGTTTGCCAGTAGGCACGATTCGATTGAGGTATGACTCTACCAGCACGACAGCGATGCCGATGCCAGAAGCAGCCATGAACGAATATCACTTTCTTTCGCCGCGGAAACACTAGGTCAGGCCGGCCGGGCAAACTGTCAACATGCAAACGATAACGGTATCCAAGCGAATGGACACATCGCCGAACGCGATATTCCGGCTTCGTATCCTTGGCGCGTATCTGTGACATGCAATAGGACCGCTGTTCCTCGGAGAGATTGTCCATTCTTTTGCATCGCTCGTTTTAGCAAGCGCACTACCAGGGCACCGTGAATCCCAAGTCCTGCAACTTCGCTTCGCACTCATCGCGCTCGCGATTTCTCTTCTTGTCATCCTGTAACCAATTGACCTCCTTGGCGAATTCGATTGCTGCTTCCGCGTTGCCTGTCGCTAGCCTTCGAATGACTTCTCGCTCAAGTCGCGACAGCGACGTCGCTTCGAGTCGGTAGTCGGTGAATGCCTCCCACGACATCGGGCACCACCTAGCGACGATGTCGTTGCCAATAATATTTGCATAGGCCCGTATCTCGAATTGGGCGTGGGAGTCCATTCGCAGAGCGAGGAAATGAAAGAGATTGTGCAGGTCAATCTTCCAGTATGCCTCTGTATACGTCGAAAGCGGCAGGTCTTTTCTAGCTTGCTCGCGAGCCACACGAGCGTTCAAGCGTTCCTCGTAAACGTCCCTCGCAAGACCCTGCAGTTCTTTCTCTCGTTGGCTCAACCTCTCCCCAACTGATTCACCGACGAAGTCACCACTGCCCTGACGATTCGCCTGCGATTGTAGCCGCCACTCACCCGCTTGCGTCTGTTGAGATGCGTCGATCGCTTCTGAATAGCGCGTCGAGTATTCGTTGACGTTCGCCGTCCGATGCCGAATCCATTGTCGCCAACAGTCCATAGGAACTCTTACGTGAAGCTTAATCTCGCACATTTCGAATGGCGTCGTGTGGCGATGGCGCATCAAGTATCGAATCAGCCCCCGATCTTCATGTAGTTTCTTCGTTCCAGTGCCGTACGAGATTCGCGCCGCCTGCACGATAGCTTCGTCCGACCCCATGTAGTCAACGACTCGGACGAATCCATCATCGAGCACGGGAAAGCGATTGCCGAGAACTTTGTCGATTGTCTCGACGGCCGGCCGCAGCTGACCGGTAGGTCCCGTCGTCATTTAGGAATTCCTTCCAGCGAAAAATGAAAAAAGTGACTACCGGGTTTTGAATATCGCTCGACGTTATAGCGATTTGGCTGTGCATAACAAACCTGAACCGACTCGTTTTCGAGAGCAACGGCGGCTGCTCCTAAAGTGGATATTTTCGTATGCATGGGCGCCAGAATGGTATTGAACCCATCAGCTTGTGCCATGACTTCACGAATGGTGCGTCTCGTGGACTCAGCGTCGTATCCTTTGAAAATGAAACGGTTCACAGAACCAAGGACACTGCAGACACGCCGAAGGCGAGAAACGTTCGTCTCCTGATGGGGGCCTGTTGCCTGTTCCGTTTCATCTCCCAGTCCCAGCGAGATCCTTGCAGGCTCACTGTCCTGAATCAGGGCTAATGCTCTTTCGTCTTCGAACCCCATCAGCACAATCAGATGGTTCTTTCGCGATGGAATCAAGTCGCCGGGATACCCAATAACCGATCTCACTTCATGGATTCCCTTCGACAGCCACTTGTCTTCGCTGGAATCCCCGATCGAATAGTCACCGGCGTTCGTGTAGACGAACTCAACACGGTCATCCCGCCGCAGTTGAGTGCTCAGGAATTTGACGAGTATGAGCAAAGACTCGCGAGTAAATGTTGTAATGTCGATTAGTACGCGTTTCGGTTCTCCCGTGCATAATTCCATGAAACTAATAGCGATCGCATCTGCGGTCGCTATTGGATTTGACCAGTCGAGTTTCATAACGCGTGGCTGACCTGGCACCTGTGCCACGATGCGATTCAGGTGGTCGCGTGAAATTCCCTCAAACTCGCGATTGACCGCAATCCACGTCTGATTTGCTGCCTGTAAATTGAGGCGTTCAGCTACAACCGTGCTGCGTTCCTCGAAACTAGCGGAACAGATAAACGCATCTATGGCGCTGCCGCTCAAGTGACTATTCAGCCTGTCCAAATTGCTGCTGTACACGCGATCGCTCCGTCAGTCGAACAAGGTTAACTGCCCCGTTTCAAGCGTTTCCGACACACCTTTCTTTTTCATGCGCCGAACGACCGTATCCGGATTTGCCATCGCTTCCCGGAGCAGGTCCGTAGTGACCCACAGGTAACCCGCAAACGTAGTGGGGTCGAGACTGAAGTACGGTGCAAGTCGCCTAGTAAGTACGTACAGTCGAGTCCGCCCTGTTCCATCCTTATTTCCGATGGACGAGCGATGAAAGTATCCATACCTTACACCCAACTCAAATACTTCTGTCACTTCAGGGTCCGGTTTGCCAGAAATTGCGACGGAAAACACGCGCCGTTCAGCGTCATCTGAGACCAGTTTCAAGAAAAATGTTCCGCCAAGTGAACTTATCAGGTTGTACAAGCGGTCCATGCGCGACTGTATTTCGTCGAACCGCTTCTCGGGCTCATCGTCGTGGACGTGTTCAGCCTCTTCTTCTCTCCGAATTCTCTCGAACTCACTGAGCATAAGAGCATCGGCCTCATCTCGAACAACCTTATTCTGAATTCCGGGATGTATCTGAGTGACGGGTGAGTGTGGATTGCGGCTCTGCTGTTCATCAAACATGATGGCCGCTGCCTCAAGGAAGTAACGTACCAGTCCAGAAGAAATGTGAACGAGGTGCTCGAATCCAGAATAGCTGTAGCTGCTTCGCGACTTCGAACTGCCCCCAAGAGAGCGAATGTACTCGGGCCTCGCGTAGCGAATCGCGTCATCATCTGGACGGTGGCCACGGCCTTTCGTGTCCCAGTCCGAGCGAATCCGGTCAGCAATCTTCCTGATGGTTTCCTCTTGTGCATCGTCGCCAGGGAAGAACTCGTCCGGCGTTCTGTCAATTTTCGCGTTCGCCAGGCGCTTCCGGATGATTTCCTCCACACGATTAAGGTAGCGCCCGCGTCTGGTGGTATATATATCGGCGATGTTGATCGCCTGGTAATCATGTGGCGACTGAATTGGAAGCCCTGCCGTCGTTGCGAGCGTCTTGTACCGCAATTGCGTTGAAATCTTGACGCTCACGTCACCCTGTGTCCGAGTAGAGACCCACGAGTTCAACGCAATAGTCTGAGATTTGTTTAGGTAGTCGGCATCATCAATCAGCAGATAAATTGGAGTTGATGGTAGAAATGGAAGCGACCTGAGGCCATTGAGAAGGGGCAGCAGGAAGTCGGTGTATCCGCAGAGCGCGGATTCATATGGAACGACCTTGTTGGAAGGGAAGGCCAATCGGCGTGCATATTGTACAATCTGCCCGTACAACTGATCGCATATCGACGTGATGCCTCGAAACACATCGCCAGCCGTGGAGCAACTCTCGTCAAGCTCGACTGGTTGGCCTCCACAATTAAGCAATCGCGGAGTGAAAATCTGCTCGAAGTAGTCTCTTGCATGTGAATACGACATCTCGTCTTCGGGAAGAGTGAGTCGTGAGACGGAGTCAAACACTTTGGTCGTCACGAAGACTGTCAACACGTGTGAATTGAGGACAATATCGGCATGCTGATCTTGAAGTCGTCGGAACTCAGTAATGTTCGGGCCAGTGTTCTTTATTGATATGAGGAAAGCGAGGAATGGCAATTCGTCCAGCTGTTTTCCTAGGCTCAGGCATTGGCAGTCGGGAAGCAGGTACCTAAAGATCATGCTTTTGCCACAGCCGCGCGGACCGTTCACCATTGTATGGCCTGGATCGCGAATCTTGTTCGAATCGGTAAATGGATCGACGAATAGTGCGTGAACGTCGCTTGCCTCCATGTCTTCAGGAGTGAACACCTTGAACGGGTTGCGTTGCAGGTCAAGCTTCGTCATTCTGCTGCTCCTCCGTAAGCTGGTGTTCCAACGTAGACCCGTCGATTGCTACTTCAGGACACAAATCTCTGATTTGTGTCGAGGATGCATCTGGATACCCCTGCTCTTGAAGGCGGTAACCAATTGGATCTGTGCACGGCGTCATGCTGTTGGAATCTTCGTAAACGTCAATTCGAACGTCGATAGCATCGATTCGAGCCACACCTTGCATAAACCGCATACAGTACTTTCGCTCGAAGTGCATCTTCAGAGTGCGGTCGAAGATTTCATCAAGCAGGTACACATCGCTTACTGTATCTTTGCCTGTCTTCTTTCCAAAGGTCCGAGTTGCGTTTTCCTTCGTGAAAGAGTACCTAAGGTCGACAATGTGCTCAGCAGGACGCACCTTTACGGAAGTGAGACTGCGAGAGTAGGCATGGAAGACTTCGCTTTCCTTCGGGATGATGCCAAGTGCCTGCGGCATCCGTGCCGCACGATGGCAATCATCAGCCAATTCATCTGCGAAGCGAAGGATCGCGGCAAGAGTCTTGTATCGAATGTCGTGACCAAGTATGTGATCATCGGGCGGAAGAGTTGAAATGGTATCTTTGTTGCCGTTCACTTTTCCCCCGTGTGCACGAGCAATGTTTAGAATGGCTTGCCTTTCGACCATTTCGTCGCCTACGTGTTGTTTTATCTGCGCCATCACTTCGGTGTGTCGTGTTTCATGGCCTTCTCTACCGAAGATATTTCCGACGTCATGGAAATGAATCGCCAACAACAACAGATATACTTCGTACGCACTTAGCTGCGGAAACGTAGAATCAGGATGCGAGAGCAACCACGAAGCTCTTTGGACGACCGTCTCAATATGATGTGGCCCGTGATCGTTCAGAAAACCATCGCGCCGCTGAATGGCGCCTTTTTCGACGTGTGGGTGCACCTGTGTATTCAGATACCCAGCGACGTTGCTCAGTCGGCTTGCGTATGGTATGCCACCGTGGGGAGGAAAGCTCACTTCAGGTTGGTTGCCTATCCAGTCGGTCAACAGCGGTGGCCTGCTTGTAGGCTTGACGTGACTCATGAATCTGCCCGGCTAACCAAGGCGGTGAAAACTGATTTGGCAAGTAGTGGTGGTACTGCGTTTCCAACTTGCTGCTGCTGAAACCCAATCGATCCAGCAAATACGTATGAGTCTGGAAACGATTGAATCCGCGCAGCTTCTCGTACGGATAATCCTCTGTCCTGATACGGGTGGATCAACATATTCTTCCGATAGTTGCCAATTACAATCGACGGTTGGCTTGGTACCAGTCGGTGATAAATCCCTGTGTGGCAACGCGTTCGATCCGCATAGTTTTTCATCAAGCGAGGCGGTATATCTTCCCAGTTTCCCCCTTGTGGAACGTGAGCGTAGCGTTTCAGGATAAGTGGAGAGCTACGAGTCACAAGATGGTTGCAGCACCCCTTGCGATTTCGACGCAGCAGACGACCGTAAGCCGAAGGCCTGGCTCGGCCATACTCTCTCCAGCACGTAGAATGACCATTCCCTAATCGTGGCAGGTCGCGAATGGCATCGTCGACTGTTCGGTAGCTCGTTCGTGAGGCCCTTGGAAAACTAAACGGTAGTCCGTCACGCGATGCAACGAGGAAGAATCGCGTTCGGTCCTGCGCTACGCCATGGTCGAGTGCGTTCAGTCGTTTTGAATGAACTTCATAGCCAAGGTCCACTAAATCTTCGCTCAGCTCTTCGACGAAGGCGCCCTCGGCAGTGTTGACAATTCCCTGGACATTCTCGAACACGACCCACGCAGGCCCCAGCAACCCGACGATTCGGACAAACTCTCGAAACAGCCAGTTGTCCTGATTCTCGGTGTTCCTAGTTTTCAGGTTCGACCATGAGAATCCCTGACACGGGGGGCCACCGAAGACCAACAGGCGGTCGCGTTGCTTCCGCCAAGGTGCGAGTGACCGCTTGGTTAGTTTTCGAACGTCACCAACGCGCAAGCACGTGTTGGGATGATTCTTGGCGTACGTCTTGGCCGCGAACTTGTCGAGTTCAACGGCTAACTCGACAGTAACGCCCGCCAGTAAAGCACCAAGGCTCATTCCGCCAGCTCCGGCGAACAAATCGATGCCGACAAGTTGTTTTTTGTGGCGTTGCCCGGTTTGCATGCGTTTTACGTTCCGCAAGGTGAAACTCTTCAGGATATCAGGTTCTGGTCGGCCAGCGAATCGGCCCAATTGGATTTTCCCATCCGCAACAGCCGACCCAACTTCCGTCGATGAGGTGTCGGTCGTAGTCGCATTGAGTCGCGATGTTGGCTTGGGTATCGCTTTCACGGTGACAAACCTCGGCGGACCGGGAATCTGGAGCATCGTAGCACGGCTGCCGAGCCCGTCCGTCAGGTCTCGCGATTCACGTTTCGAAAACGCTTCGGTGGGCCATGACTGACAGTCGCTGGTACACCCCTGGACTAGGAAACGATGGCAGTTGCCCGATTCGCGATTCCTGAGCCCGTTTACCTATGACGGTTGATTCTAGAATCACGCAATGAATGGCTCGTTTTCACTTGCGGCGAGCTACAGTTCATGAGTGAGGACGCTGTCATGATCAAATGGCACCTGACACAAGAGGAAGAACGGCTAGCCCGCGCAGTCTGGCCCTGTACGCCGGGCGAGCAACGCAAGGGGCCCGAGAGCCTTGATGAGTTCTTTCTTTGGTGTCGGTACGTCTATCAGTCGGTCGTGAAGGCGATGAAGTCGGGGGATATCGAGGAGTACTACCGGGCTACACAGCGAGTAGAGAAGCTGGAGATGCTTGGTCTGGGTTTTGGGGCCATCGACTTGCGGGAACAGATTCGTCAGCCTCTGCAGGACTTTCTCCAACGCATCAGCCCAGGCTCGGAACCTCCGCTGGACAAGCTTCTACCCGTGGCCCGCGCGTATGTCGAATGGTGCCATGAGCAGTTACAGTCGGTACGATCCGCCGGTTCCGCGGAATCGGTAGAACCCACAAACTCGAAACAAGTGCTTCCCGAGCGGTGCGAGCAAGCGTTTCGTGAGTACAAGTTGGCGACCCAAGAGCTTGAAGGTCACCCGAAGGATCGGGACGTCTACGACTGGCTCAAGCGGAATTACCCCAAGGACCACGAGCTTCCGACGTTCGATACGTGGGCGCGATACCTCCGCAAGGCTCGAAGGTTTCATGGTGATCGGAAGAATAATCCCGTTGCCGGACGCGGGGGAAGAAGCCTTATCAGGCGCGATGGGCGTTCCGCTGGCTAACGAGTTGGGACTGACAGCCGGATCATTCTCTTGATTCCCAACTTTCGCTTCAATCCATCTCCGATTTCTCTTCTGCTCACTTACCAACCTTTGAGTGTGCGTTGAGTTTGCCTTGAGTTCAGCCTGAGTTTGATTGGCGCTCACGGCAACCCGGCGACGGCGCAAGTGCCCGCCTCGCTCTGACTTGTGCCTGAGAACCGCCACATCGAACGAGACGGCACCGGATTCTCACAAGAAATCCCGTTGCCGCTTTCCGGCCTGAAGTTGCACTTCGGTCGAAATCCGCGCATCCGCTTTTCCTAGGGGTAGTGGCCGTCGCTGGGACGGCCGAATCCTGGTCTTCCTTAGGAGAAGATATATGTCTGATCTGGTACTGCTCGGGGCCATCGATTTGGCCCGAAGACTGGGCGTCTCGGTTCGCACTGTCAGACGCCTCGATGCAGCCGGCAAGCTGCCGAAGCCCGTGCGCCTGGGACACTCCGTCCGATGGCGATCTGACGAGATCGAACGATGGGTAGTCGCTGGCTGCCCCGAGAGAGCTACTTGGCAAACGCAACAATGAAAGGTGACATCATGAACGCCCTTGAACTCGCACTTAAGTACATCGAACTCGGCTACTACATATTCCCCTGTCACTGCATCTACTACGTCAGCTGCAGTTGCGACAAGGACTGCGATCGACCGGGGAA